>CAZLMG010000013.1:0-113721 GCA_964560765.1 uncultured Oligoflexales bacterium | reverse complement strand
GCCCCGGCCCCGGACCGATGCCTGGTCCTGGTCCCGGCCCTGGACCGATGCCTGGTCCTGGTCCCGGCCCTGGACCAATGCCTGGCCCCGGCCCCGGACCGATGCCTGGTCCTGGTCCCGGCCCTGGACCAATGCCTGGTCCCGGCCCTGGACCGATGCCTGGCCCTGGCCCCGGACCGATGCCTGGAATGGGGATGGGAATGGGCGATGGCGCTGATCTGGACGCCATACTCGGTTCGCCAGCACCTGCCGCTGGTGCCGCCTCGGAGTTGCTAGCTCCATCTCTCTAATGCTAATAAGGCCAAGCCTTTAGTTTTCACCATTGCGGGGCTTATGCCCCGCGAACTATTTCAACGAGACCCGCGTGCAGCAAAGTCGAAAATTTCTGATTTACCTATTGTTCATCGCCTCCGGAGCCACAAGTCTGGTTTATCAGTCCGTGTGGGTAAGGCTATTATCCTTGAGCGTCGGTTCAACTTCGGCTTCGATTAGCTTGGTGTTGGCAATTTTCTTTTTTGGTTTGGCTCTCGGCAGTTTTATCGCCGGTCGAATCAGTGCCAGCGTGGCGCGCCCGATTCGTCTTTACGGTTTAATTGAAGGTGCCATCGGCATCTATAGCTTGGCGCTGGTCTACGTATTCTTAAATTTGCACATACCGTTGACGTACGTGCCACACCAAGGAACATGGGCCTGGGTCGGAACCGCAACAAAACTTATCGTCGTTGCATTGCTACTACTGCCGCCAACCATCGGCATGGGTGCCAGCTTGCCTCTTTTGGTACGTGTCTTTCGCGAAGGCTCCGAATCTGTCGGTCGTAAAGTTAGTGTGCTCTATTTCATCAATACGCTTGGCGCCGTTTTCGGCGCTTTTTCTGGTAGTTTCTTGCTGATTCCAACTCTGGGCGTCGTGGCTTCCAATCACCTAGCAGCGAGTGGCAATCTTGCTATCTTGGCTGTCGCCTGGTTTATGGATCGGGGAACGTCGTCATCCGCAGCGAAGGTGACACCCATCTTTATTTCTGCCGCTGAAAAGTGGTCATGGCGTAGTCTGTCCACATCCCAATCCATCATTTTACTCGTGGCGTTTGCCACGGGGTTTAGCTCCATCGCTGCCGAAGTTGTTTGGAACAAATATCTTGGGATCTTCTTCGGCACCAACATTTACGGGCTCGGAATCATACTTTCCATTTTCCTGGCGGGTATTGCCTTCGGCTCCCTGGCCTTGTCTCGAATGATCGATGTGGTTTCGTCCAAGTCGACACTTTTTCTGGCGCTCCTGACAGCAGCCGTCCTGACGTTGATCGCTTCCAGTCACGCGCTGAACTATCTGCCTCTCGCAGCGAATATTGCTGCCTACTACAGTGCTGGCGCGGTCAACCTCCTTACGATCAAGTCGCTACTCAGCGCCATCGTCATCTTTCCACCTACGCTCGTGTTCGGCGCACTGTTTCCTCTCGGCGTCGATTTGCTGTCGTCGTCCGCGAAAGATGCGCCCGCCGTTGTCGGATTGGCTTACGCCATCAATACCGTTGGCGCGATTATAGGTTCATACTTGGGTGGCATGGTGCTTATCCCGCTGCTCGGCTCGTCCGGCGCTGTTAGCGTCGCCGTGGTGCTTTTAGCTCTCGTCGCGGCCTTAGCCTTTTCGGTATTGGGCCAGGCAGCTTGGACTCGTCGCATCGGGCCAGCTGCTCTTGCAACCATTGCAATATTTGCGGCAGTTTTTGGCAATATTGAGTTTCGTAACATTATCAAATCAGCCTACTTCCAAGCACTACAACCGGCGTTGTCTTTTTCTGAAGTGACGAAGTACTTTGCTCGCGACTACGAAGAGTTCGTGATGATTCACGAAGGGAAAACCGCCATAATTAGCCTTAGTCAGGACCCTAAGGACGGCGCCAACTACAAGGACTACTTCCGACTGAAGACCAACGGTCTGAATGAATCCATTTATAACCGACAGAATCTTGATCTTGTGCCCAAGTACGAAGGTCTGCTGGGTATGCTTCCGTACGCGTTGCATGAAAACGTACAGAACGCTTTTGTTGTCGGTTACGGTGGTGGCTATACGGTTGGCCTGCTGACTCGGCTAGGTATTCCGAACGTTCATGTTGCAGAACTCGAAGCGGGTATTATAGCGGCGGCACAACACGTCTATCAGGGCAAGAATCCTATTTTGCAGCGCCCCAATCTTAAGTTGACGATCGAAGACGCGCGATTCGTAATGGCGACGAAGCAGGGCGGCCCCTACGATATCATTCTGTCCCAGCCCTCTCACTCGTGGCTATCGGGCGTCGCCAATCTCTTTACCCGAGAATTCTTTGAGATCGTTCGCGGCAACCTGACCGAGCGTGGAGTTTTTTCCCAGTGGTTGAATCTCTACAACATGGACGAGCGAGTCCTGCGCAGCATCATGCGCACATTCTTTGAGACCTTCCCGCACGGATTCGTCTTCACCGATCGCAACAATGAAGAACTCATCATGATCGGCTCATTGGCGCCCGTGAAATTTGATATTCAGCGATTGGCCCAGTTGACCGCCGATGAGGGGTTGCGGACGTCATTGGTAGGGTTGCCGTTTTCGAGTCCGGAGGATTTTGTCTCCAACTTTGCGACGACGCGTGCCGCCGTATTAGCAGCCACCGCTGACGCTCCGATTAACACGGACGTCAATGCGTATGCAGAGGTGAATCAGAGTGCGCTGTTCTACCTGGCTGACGAAGTTGCGGGCAAGCCTCAAGCCTATCTGTCGAAAATCTATAGCGGCAACTTGCACGAAGTAGCCACAAACTTTCCAAGTGGCGACAAGAACTTTTATTACGCAACACTTCTTTCGCTGCAGCAGCAGTCTAAGTTCTTCAAGTTCAGCTCTATTTACGAAGCCTATCAAAAGTTGATTGGCGAATCGGCTCCAGACCTTCAGAGCGCTGGCTATTTGGCGATGCGTGCGCAGCGTTATGGGACGGCTCAATTCTACCTTACGCGTAGCATGCAGCTTGCCCCAAGTTCGCAAGGACTCGACTTTGAGATGGCAAATCTTATCGAAATGCGGCGTTGGTCTGATGCGGCGGATCTTTACCGAAAACATGCCGCTCGCGCCGGTGACTATGCTAGTTGTTACTATGTCGAGGCTCTCGTCCAGTTGGGCGATAGCCGCGCCATCGAGGCGTTGCGCCGAGACAGCAAGAAGTTCGACTTTTCCCAATGCGGCATTTACGGTCAGCGGGTTAAGGGTAAGTTGGCGCAAGCGATGGGCGATTGGCAATCTGCAGTTGCGGCCTTTGAGGCTTACTATCTGCAATACCCGCAAGATGTCGCTGTCGTTGAAAGGCTGACTTCTCTTCACCTCCTTCTGGGTAATCACGAGCGCGGACGTGAATTCGCTGAGTATTTGCCGCGCGTACATAAGGAACGACTGGCGCAACTGGATTCGCTGACGTCTTACTATCGCGAACGCGGGTATCTGGACGATGTGCAGATCTTAAGTTCGCTGCAGTCCGTGCCGTAGCATTTGGCTGGAAGACAGGCGCGGGGAGTGAATCTACCGGTCAGCGCTTGGCTTGGCTGCGCTGGAGTCATCTTCATCCTCTGAAGCCCCTTTATACGGGAAGTAGATCTTGGGATTGACCATGATTAGAAGAGGAAAAAGTATAATTTTCAGAATCGTGATCAGAATCGCTTTTCCTTGATGCATGACGTGCTCTCCGTGAGGCTCATCTCGAATGCTCAAGTTTTTATCATAGCCGGTCGTGCTTGATTAGTTGATTCCATTACTTTAATCTCCTTGGTCATGGATCATTCAATTGAAATTGCGGGCGCTATCGTCTTTGCCGTTGCTGTTTTGCATACGTTTTCGGTGAAGCGATTTGAACACCTCGCCCATCAATTCCGCTCAGGGTCGGTGCGGCAGCGCTTCTTTCACCTTATGGGTGAGGTTGAGGTTGTCTTTGGGCTTTGGGCTGGGCTGTTTCTCGCCATCATGACCGTCATGGTCAGCTTCGATGCGGCAACCGCATACCTCGAGAGCTTGAATTTTACCGAGCCGGCGTTTGTTTTCACCATCATGACGATTGCCGCAACTCGCCCGGTGGTCCATGCGGCGACGGTTTTGATTCTGAAGCTGTCGCGGTTTTTGCCACTTTCCCGCGGTGTGGCATTTTATCTGACAATTCTGACTGTCGGCCCCCTACTGGGAAGCTTCATCACGGAGCCAGCTGCCATGACGGTAACGGCGCTGATCCTGCGTGATAATTTTTACAATCGCGAGGGGCCAAAGAAGTTCTTCTACATGACCCTGGGTGTATTATTAGTCAATATTTCCATTGGCGGCGTGTTGACCCACTTCGCCGCGCCGCCCGTGCTTATGGTCGCGAGTACTTGGAATTGGGATACGCCGTTCATGTTCGCTCATTTTGGCTGGAAGGCAGCGATTGCGGTGGTCGCCAATGCCTTGATTCTGACCTACGTATTTCGTGACCATCTGCGAAATCTACAGATTACCGCTTCGACGAAGCCCGACAGCCGCGCTCCGCTCTGGCTCGTGGCGATGCACCTTGGCTTTTTAGCCGTGGTCGTCTTTACCTCACATCATCCGCTCGTCTTCTTTGGTTTCTTTCTGTTTTTCATTGGTTTAACGACGGTTTCCCAAGAGCATCAGGAGCAGTTAAAGCTAAAGGAGAGTTTGCTCGTAGCATTCTTTCTGGCTGGCCTAGTGGTGCTCGGCAGTATGCAGCGCTGGTGGATTGAGCCCATTCTTCTGAATTTGGCCGAGGTTCCACTGTTTGTCGGCACGACCTTCCTGACCGGTGTTATGGATAACGCTGCGCTCACCTATCTCGGAGCCCAGGTGCCGAATCTTGGCGAAGGACTAAAATATGCCCTGGTCGCAGGCGCTGTGGCCGGCGGTGGATTGACCGTTATTGCCAACGCTCCGAACCCCGCTGGTTTTACGATCTTGCGTCCCAAATTTGGTGACGAAGGTATCAGCCCCATGGGGCTCTTTCTGAGCGCCCTGCCTTTTACTGCCATCGCCATGGCGTGCTTCTGGTTCTTGCCGTAGCGATAAGTATCTAAGTGAGAGCACAACCAATTTTAGAGTGGTGGGGCTATCCTGACTCGAACAGGAGACCTCTACGATGTCAACGTAGCGCTCTAACCAACTGAGCTATAGCCCCATAAAAGAGCCCTTATAATTACTTTCTGGCTCGCGCCCTGTCAAGACTCGAACAGGGCTTCGGCAAACTCCTGGGCGGAGAATGGCCGTAAATCCTCGGCTTTTTCCCCAACGCCAACGAAACGGATGGGAATGTTTTGTTGGTCGGCAATGCCCACGACGACGCCGCCTTTGGCTGTGCCATCCAGCTTGGTGACGACGATACCGGTAACTTCGCAAACTTCGCGAAATGCTTTCACCTGCATCGCTGCATTCTGCCCGGTTGTGGCATCGACGACGATCCAGGTTTCGTGCGGGGCGCCGGGCAAATCCTTGCCCAGTACGCGGTTAACTTTCTCAAGCTCTGCCATGAGTTCCTTTTTGCTGTGCAGGCGCCCGGCGGTATCCACTAGCAACACGTCGACCTTACGAGCCATGGCTGCTTTGACCGCGTCATAGGCGACCGCCGCAGGATCAGCTCCCTCTTTGTGGGAAACGCATTCGACACCTAGGCGGTCGGCCCACACTTTCAATTGCTCGCTGGCAGCCGCGCGAAATGTATCACCCGCTGCCAATAAAACAGTCTTGCCATCGCTGATAAAGTGCTTAGCTAGTTTGCCAATGGTTGTGGTTTTGCCGACGCCATTGACGCCGACAATCAGGATGACGAGAGGTTCATCTTCGGGTTCGTGCATGGGGCCAGAGCTCTGGCCAACAATGGCTTCAACTTGTTGCCGCAGACTCTGCGCCACGGTCGGCCAATCCACGGAGTCTTGTCCCCGCAAGTCTTCTTTCAACGCTTCAATCAATTTGTCAGATGTTTGCACGCCGACATCAGCCTTGTACAACACCTCGTGAATGCGTTCCATCAGCTCATCGTTGATTGCAGTCTTGCCGCTAAATAGGCGCTTGAACGACGAACTCATGCCGTCGCGGGTCTTAGCCAGCCCTTGGCGCAGTCGCTCGCGCCAGCCCTGATCGCCCTCGATTTTTGCTGCAGCCTCTGCCCAAGAACCTGGTTCGGCGGGCTCTTCTTCTTCCGCTAAAGTGCTGGGCTCCACTGGCGTTTGATCTTGCTCCGCCGCCGCCAATGCTTCGCGCTGGGCGCGCACCCGACGTCGGTACATAGCAGCCATGATCACGCCAACAATCGCTAGCACGATAAACGGGCCGCCGATCATCAGCCATGTCTCGGGGGCCGAGAGAAAGTTTTCCGCTGTACCCATGACTGAGGAGAAAAAGTCGGGAGATGTTTTTTCCGTATCCAAGGAAGCCTCGCTCAATGTCACTGGTTAGCAGTGTGCGAAAGGGTGAATATACGGTAAAACAGTATTTAAACGCGGACTCAAGGGAAAACCGTGGCAATTGCTCTGAAAATTTGTGGCGTCACCCGCGCGGACGATGCCCAGCTCGTCGCGGACTTGGGGATAGACTACATCGGGTACAATTTTTTCGCCGGTTCCCCACGCTACCTTTCACCCGCTGCCGCCTGTCGCCTGCATTCGAATCTCAAATCTGGGCAACGCGGTCTACCCGTACCTGTAGCGGTGATGGTCAAGCCTACTCAAGATGAGGTGGCAAGTGCCGTCTCTGACTTTCCCGAGATTGCTGTTCTGCAAGTGCATGGACTGAAAGATGCCCGTCGCCAGCTCGGGGCCGGGCCGGAGCGCCAGCTCTGGGAAGCGCACCAGGTGGCGCAGCCCGCTGACCTACCGCAGCAGGTCCATCCTGGAATCGACCTTCTCTTGCTGGATCATCGAGCGAGCGGAGCCAACGCTGGTCTTTTTGGCGGGACGGGACAACGATTTGACTGGAGCTGGTTGCAGTCCTGGCAAGCGCCGATACCGTGGGGATTGGCCGGTGGATTGCGCTCCGAAATCATACCCGAGGTATCGAAACTTCGATGTAAGCCCATGCTCTTAGATGTTTGTTCGGGTGTGGAGTCAAGCCCGGGCATTAAAGACGCGGCGGCCGTACGTCTGATGGTCGCGGCCGTGGCGCGCCTGAACGCGGAGCGTCGCTGATGCAACACCCCTTTGTCAAAATCTCTGCGTATGTTCTTTGGGCCCTGAGCACCATGGTGGCAGCTCGCGCGCAAGCTCAGATTCTGGAAAACGTCCCCATATTGGGAGAAGGGATTCGTCGCGTCGAAGACTTTCGCGCCGATCTCCACGAGTGGGAGCAGACGGTGCGCGGGTTTCGCCGCGATCACAACTTTGCGCTGGTTGCGGGTGTTGCTGAAGGTACATGGCGTTTCGAACGAGTGGGTTCGATTCGCGACGAATCCTTGAAAGTGCGTACCAACGTCGCCCGATTTGAATATTCTTTTCACGCGCCCATCATCGATAGCTTTGGTGGCGTCTTGGGTACGTCGGTGTCCTACGGCTATGACGTGGGAAGCGAAGGGGCGGCGCGTAAGGCCGCCTTTACCGCTTTTCCGGGGCTGGTCGCCGGCTTTGTATTCAACTTCAATCCCGGCATCCGCGGAGCCGTCGCCGTTGACTACCACTTAGAGAGATATGAGGGTGTGGGCGAGGAGGACGGGGTTGGGATGGATCCAAACATCTCCGTAACCCTGCGAACTGTCGACCTTTATGCCGCAGCCGATCTTTTTCTGCTGTTGACTTGGGGGGTTAGATTGGAGGTCCATGATCGGGTCGCAACCTATTTTCGACCAGGTCGGGTCACAGGATTGGAACTGGACTCTGTTTTTTCTCGTCGAGACCGTTGGATGACACTGGGGATTACTTACCATCTGCTCTAATAGGATGCTCTTATCTGTTTGAAATAACAGTCAAAAACAATTTTTTTTAAACTCTACTAAAGCCCCCACCTGAACACTCCGACCGGGTCTTTATTACAGGATAGTACAACTCTAGAGGCAATCTTGATCCATAGCAGCTTTAGGCTGTCCTATTAAGGGATTTTGAATGCTTCTGACTCAGTCGCAGATGGCAACCGTCGCGCTTCTAGCTTCGCAGCTGGTTCTGGCTAACTGCGGCTCGAGCCGCGAGAACGAAATTTCTGACGATCCGTCGGTCGTGACGACCAGCACGGCGCCAGCGCGGTCACTGGGCATTAGCAAGGCTTCCATTCATAGTGAGGAAGGATGGGTGAAGCGACCTGTTGTAATCCACCTGACACGATCCGCACCGCCCCGGATTGCGGATGCACTCGAGCAAGCTATTGCTGCCTGGAACGATGGACTCGGCATGAAGATTGTGGAGTATGGTGGTCGAGCCGATGGCGCTGTTCAAACCGATCTATACAGTCCACTCGACGACGACAAGACTATCGTCTATTTCGATACGCAGTGGGCTGCTCATACGCAGAAACCAGAAACAACTTTGGCGACGACGGTCTGGGAGAATGCTCTGCGGACTCCGGCGATCAGCAAGGGTGATATCATTCTCAATGCTGAAACCTACATCTTTCAGGACTCTACCTTGCCGCCACTGGACGCCAATCGGCCTGAGTTGGTCGCCGACACGGTATCGGTCATGGTCCACGAACTTGGTCACTTGCTTGGGCTAGACCATGTCGCTCGTTCAGTCGATCCGGACTCTGTGATGCATGCCCAGACGGTCATTGGCGTTAACGAGCATCGCCGTATACCTAGTCCAGACGATATCGAGTTGATGCTGTCGATATATAACCCTTAATGCCGCGTGAAGTTGCTACATTGCAATCCGTCGGCAACCACCCCTTACGACATTTTCACGAAAAACACTTATAATTCTTAGCACCTATGCCGAAAACTCGCATGTGGGTCCATTCAGCCAGGGAGGTGTGGTGTGGCAAACCCCGTCGAAAAGAAGATGACCGACAGAGAGCGTCAGGAGCGCAAGAAAGCAAAGCGGGGCACAGCAGACGAAGTTGAAGTGCTGAAGATGATTCTCTTTGAAAATAGGACTCTGGCTCAAAGAGTATTTGACCGGCTGCGCTACCTGAAAGAGACCGCGCAGGAATCACCTATTGACTCGGCGCGGAAGAAACAGGAAAAAGAAGGCGAGAACAAGAAGCGATTTACGGAGTAACAGTCTAGATTGACTGTTTATTTTTCATTTTTGGCGCGGAGCATCGGTGCCGTCGTTGAGGATACTTTTGAAGCTGTTTTTAGCCGCGGTTTGCGCGGGAGTGATCCTTTCCAGTGCCGCAGGTTGCCAACACTTCCGGCAGCCCGCTGAAGGGGAATCTGTGCTGCTGGAGCGCAGTAAGTTCGCAGCGCCGCCATGGTGGGACGCGTCGGATGCTGACCGAGCTGTCGCCGCCGGCATGGGGGTCACCGTTATGGTCACGGTTCAATTTCCCCTGAAGGATGGCTTAGCCTTAGCCCTGCAGAATGGGCGCGAATCAGCAAAACAACATGTCGCGAATTTGGTTGAAAGCGCCGTTGATGCCAAGGCAAAGACAGCGGGAGCGGCCATCTCCGAAGTCGATAAGGATGAAATTCGCAAATTATTGTTGGTGCTTGCGTCGAGCCTAACGGCAGAAGATTTACGCTTGGCCGACGTTTACTGCGAACGCTATGGTCGCCTCGATGACGACCTGGAGCGGAGCTACTACCGTGCTGGAATGTTGATTGAAATCGACGATGAGACGATCGATCGCGTGACAGCTCAGCTATTTAAAGGACTGCGTTCCAGTCGCGTCGTTTCCTTGCGACGTCTGGCCACGACGCTAGGCAACTCACCAGCTCCAAGTCGCTATTCTCATTAGACCATTCATCCATTTGTGATTTCCATTTCGCCCGATTGCCTGGCTTTTTTCGATTAGGTTCGACGATTGGCCGCTCCTATAGTATCCATCCAGGTCGAGTTTTCTCAGGTCCACAGATCGTTGGAATCAGCATCAGGCGCGCCTTCATGGGAGAGTCCCGAGTCAGCATCCGAGATTGTCTGTCCAGCCGCTTTGCGTTGCCGGCTTGGTGGGTGCGTGCGTACGATTGCGCGGCCAGCCGACAGCCACAGTCCGGAGATGCCATGCAGCACTCGCTCCTTTCGGGCATGGTGCCGGCTCTCAGTGTCAACGAGTTGAATGGGCTCGCGGATATCTTGGCGGCATTGCAAAAGCAAATTCTAGCCCATGAGACTCCCGAATGGGTCATCGTCGATCCACGCAAGCACGCAAAACATGCCACCAGTACCAGCCGCGCCAAGCTGTTTTCGTTTGAGCGCATGGCGCAAGATCTTGCAGGTCTGCGCTTATTGCCCCGTGAACGCGAACGACTCGACGAGTATCGGGCAGTACCTTTCTTTCTCCATGAGTCTTGGGAGCGCATTGCCGGTGGGCATAGCTACCGACAAAAACTGGGTCTGACCCCTTATAGCGCCGAGCTCCTCATCGGTATGTATGAACCGTACATGGACCTTGTGCGGCGGGCGCAGGCGCAACCTAGTATGGGCAGTTTCATTGGCAGCGAGCCGCCACTTATCATGTGGCGAGCCGCGTGGCTGGACTTGCAGGGCGTTGAACAGGCGGTGCTCTTGCGCCTAGAGCGGGCGATGCAGTGGGAGTTCCGCTGGCTGCAACTTGAGGGCATCTTTGGTCAGTCCTTGGAGGCCATATTTGGCGGTCTGGAAGTGCCAGGCGCACGCGGCGCTGCCGTGGCGCCACGGTCGTCGATGCTGGATAAAAGCCGAGTTCTAGAAAAGGTGGGCAAGAAGCTTAACGACCACGGTTTGTTGACGTTTCATGTCGCCGATCAGTATCTTGCACTCGCCAAAGAACAGAGTGATGAGCTCCTGCTGGTCTGGCAAGCAACGCAGTCACGATTGCACGAGGTTGAGCGTGCGGTATTCTTTGCGTCTGCCCATAAGTTCTTGGTTCAGCATGTCTTTGCCCGTGCCATCGCGGATGTGGAGAAGGTGCTAACCGCCGGCGTCGGGGCGCGTCCTGGTTCGCTTTTGTCGGAAGGGCTGCGCGGGTGGCAGGAGCTGCAAGATTTAGCGGAGCCTGCGGTGGACACGGTTGTGCTAGGAGAGGCAACGAGTCATCCTATCTTTATGGGGCCACTCTTTCTTGAATGGTCTGCGCGTCTGGACCGGGGGCACCCGCTGCCGCTGCCAGAGGACTTGCGGCAATCGGATGCGGCACAGGTATTAGAGCAGCCATTGCCGGTCGCGGAACGTTTTCATCAATTCGCTAACCGCGTCATGCATCATTCGGCTTTGGTGGCCTATATCAAGTCGCAGCCCTTGGCCTCGATGGCATCGGATGCCTCGGCATCATCGCGAGAGTTGGGCGAGTATTTGCAGCGAGTCGCCCGCCCTATTTCTCCGCCATCATTTCGGTCACAACCGGATCTCAGTATGCGGGCTGGTGCCACGGCGTCGTCGACGCCATCAGTGTCAGCATCTCCGGCAGCTGCGGCTCCAATTGCCGTCAGTGCCCACCTGCGCAAAATTGCGGCTGAGGAACTCACCCAAATGCGCCAGGCCGATGGCATGCGCTATCGCGAACTACGAGATGCATACATTAATAGTTTGGAGCCAACTCGGCGAAAGCTAGTGTCGGAAGTTCAGTCGCGGTTGCAGCCGGAAGTTTTCGACGAGCAGATCAAACACAGCTTGTTGAAATTTATGGTCGAGAACCCGCAGTCCTGGCGATCTGCCAAACGGCAGTCCGGCCCTCAAGCACCCATGGTCGGGCGCTGAACTAGCACGAAAGTTCATACCAATTACGGCGTGGTGCGGGCGCGCAAGGTCACCGAGTGACGGCCGATGGGTGCGCCTGCTGCATTGCGTGAGATGATTGATATCGATGTCCCTGCGGTGAGCGTTAAGGGCTGACCGTGAGAGAAAACTTCCTTATTTCCGATTTTCTTGCCGGTTCGAGTCAAGCGGCGCGCGATATTAGCGTCTGTTTTTGAGCAAGTGGAACGGTCGCCGAGGCAAACATCAATATATTCGGCGTTGTTTGCGAGAGCGTGAAAAAGTACAGCTTCTTGACCGGCTAGGTCCGTGACGGCAAGCCGAAGTTCGGCATCTCGGGGAACGATCACTGGAGTTTGTGTGTCGTCAGGATCTGCCACGTTACAGGTGCTGTCCTTTTGCGCAAGGCCATGCCGAGAGAACGCCGCGTTGATCTCGCAGAAATTAGGTGACGGCGTTGACGGATCGCCGTCATTATCATCTAGACGCAGAATCGACCGATACGACTGCTGATAGGTGTCTGTTATCAGCAGATGCTTAAAGAAATATTCAGATGCCTTCTTCGCGCCGGCTTCTGGTCCCATTTTCGCTACAAAGTACTCTCGCATATGCCAGAACGCACCGCCGATGATGAGGCCGCGCCGATGTACTTCAAATTCCGCCTGGGTTTGTGGCGGATGCGTTGCATTGTTGTCGAGCTGTCGAATTCCTTTCGGGTTGTTTGTGCGAAACCCGGGAAAGACATCGGAACGTCCATAATAGTAGGCAGCGATGATGTCGCCGATGCCTTCAGAGAAAGCGCCATCGGCCATGTTTCGGCTCGGCCCCGTGTGGTGGTCGAGTCCGTGGCCCCATTCATGCATGACGACGCCGTTAACGAGAGCCATATTTCCGCAGTTATTGCTTGCTCCATAAAGGGAAACTGAGCCGCCGTTCGCGCCGCGATAAAATGCGTTGCAGGAGCCGGTTGCATTGACCGTAGTCGGGAGTGATCGCGCGAACCACTGAGTGTCCGACGGCGAAAGATGTTCTAAGGCAAAGTTTCGAACCTGCTGCAAAACGACATAAGCATTGATTGCGGCAGGATCCGCCTGCGGAGCGTCGAGGAGAATCGTCGCGTTGCTATGACTCGCTTGTACGGAATACACGGAGCTGCTGTCGGCACTGCCATCATAGATGCGGGCGAAGTCGCTCTGTAACGTAATTGTCGCGCTGGTAAACTCTCCCGTTGAGGTGATGATCCCCTCTTGGTCCGCCTTGATCTGAATTCCCTGAGCTGTTCGCGCAGTGATGCCTGCTAACGGCACCTGCTGCTTTTGTTGATCGACATATGACGAGACAAAAGCCGTTCCCAACACCCGCGAAGGATTGATCTCCACGACGTCCGAGGAAGCTTCCAGCAAAACTCCCGATGGCTCTGCGATCACAGTGTATTGCTCGCCGGAAATCGGGTTGGTCATCGTTAGCTCAAGGGCCTTCGTCAATTGTGTTGGGCGATCGCCGGCTGCATACAGCACGTTGCGCGTAGAAGTCACCGTGTCGCTGCTCAAGCCAGTTTTGCTGATAATGTCATCTAATGCCACTTGTTGATCGGCTGGGATCTTGGCAATGGGTAAGCCACCATGCGTTTGATTCAAAATATCTCGCAGCAGCAGGCCACCGCCCTGGCGTCGAACGAAGGAAAGTTGAAGAATAGCCCCGACGACGGGTTGTTGTTCAACTTGGCGCAAATAGTTGGCGACGATCAGTGACGGAGTCGGTTGCACCAAAAATGAGGGTGCTGGAACAAGTTCAGAGGAATCGATGCCGAGTAAGTCGCGGTTGGATTGAACATAAGCCCGAGCAAATGAATCAATTTCATTATCACTGCTGACATCACTTTGCTGGCCAGCGCGGAAGGCTAGAAACGTCGCCGCCTGTGAGACGGAATCGACTTCAAGTTGGATGATTCGGCCATTTTGCGGGTGCGCCATGTCAAAGCGCGGACGCGATGTCACGCCCTCAAGATGGCTTGGGCTTCGCCCGCGGCGCAGTAACTGGGTAAAGCTAAGTTCGTCAGTCTTTATCGTGCGAAGCTCTGAGCCCAATTTGCGGCAGCTCGTCACTGACGTTGCAGCGGCCACGACTGCGATCCAAGCTAGACGTTTAGGCATGATTTCAAGACGACGCATGCAACACCATTTCAGCCAATTCAACAGTCAAATACATAACGACGGCCACCTAACTACAAGTTCCTTGCCAAGCGCATATCGTTGTAATTGCTGACAATTTTTATAGTGGGAGTGTCGGTGGAACATCGGCTGTCTACCCAGAGCACAGTATGCAATCAACATGGCTCAAGGTTTTCTCTGAATTTGTCGAAAACTAAGGCGAGGATGGGAACTTAGCATGCGAACGGGAGCAGAAAAAGTTGCGGTGATCCTGACGATGCTCGGTGAAGAGCTCGCTGCCGCTATTTTACAAAAACTCCGCCCCGAGGAAGTTCGACGCATCATCGGGGCCATGGGGCGAATGCAGCGATTGGATCCCAAGGTGGCGGATCAGGTGCTCGATGAGTTTCGCCAAGAGTTGACGAAGCCAGGAGCTGCCTTGCTGCAGGCGGGACACTCGACCGCCGAGCGCATGGTGCGGCGTGCCTTTGGCGCCGGACAGGTTGCAGATGATCTTGTGCGGGCTGTGGCCCAAGAGGTTCCCCGTCTCAGTGCTTTGGATGATGTCGAGGTGGACTCGCTCGTTGTTGTATTAGCTGACGAACGTCCGCAGACGGTGGCGTTGGTCTTGGCGCATTTGGAGCCAGTAAAATCTGCTGAACTTATCCGACAGCTCAATCCAAATCAGCGCCTCGACGTCTTGTTGAAATTAGCGAACCTTGGGGCCGTCAATCCCGAGATGTTGACTGAACTGAACGATTGGTTGCAGAAGGAGCTCGAAGCGGTGGGCCGTAGACGATCCTTGCAGCTTGGAGGGGCCAAGCGAGTTGCCGAAATCCTGGGTCATATGGATAGCTCCAGTCAGCGCCAGGTTTTTTCGAATTTGCGAGAACGCGATGCGAATGTGGCCGACGAAATCGAGAAACTCAGTTTTGCCTTTGATGATTTGGTGAACTTGTCGTTGCCGCACCTGCAGTTGTTGCTGCGTTCCGTCGAGATTAAGATTTTGATGGTCGCATTGCGACGGTGTAGTGAATCTGTGGCTGGAAAAATATTTGCGTCCATGTCAGAGCGAGCCGCGACGCGGTTGCGCGAGGATATTGCGGCGATGAAGCCAGTCCGCGCATCGGATGTAGAGGTAGCGCAACAAAGTATCATTGCAGTCGCCAAGTCTCTTTCAGAACGCGGCGAGATTCAATTGTGCGCCGACAATGAAGTTTACGTATAGGCTTCGAATTCTACGGAAACATCCAATTCAAGGTGGAGTAGATGACGGCGCCGGTAATGATCGTCCCAACCACGTGTGTCGGTCGGTGGTAATAGTAGTGCGGCCAAAAGGGGCAGTGATACCCGCCGATGTAATAGCCGCAGTAACCGTAGTAACCATAATAGACTGGGATCTCGATGCGCGGTGATGCAGTCGCGCTTGTGGGATAGCTAGAAGGTGTCTTGCGCTGCGCAGATGTCGCAGCAACCGCCGAGGTTCTCTCGGTGACATTTCGCATTTCAATGACTTGAACTTGATCCAGGTCTCGTACCTGCGCCAAGTCGTCTATGGGGTTGTCCGAGATATTGAGAAACTCGAGTTTAGGAAGTTCTTGCAGGGGGGCAAGATCTCGGATCTGATTACGCTCCACGTCCAGAACTCGTAGCTCACGCAAGGATGTAAGTGGTGCAAGGTTATCGATCTGATTGAAGCTCAGGTGCAGGGATTCTAGGTGACTCAATGCCGTGATCGGACTTAAGTCGCGAATATTGGCATTGACGAGATAGAGTCCAGTGCGCAGCTGCGCCAGCTGCGCAGCTTGTCGGCAGCTTTCTTCGGGATTTTCCACATCGTAACTAAATCCAAGTGAACTCATAACCTGCAGTGTCGTGTGCCGCGCATTAGGTTCAGCCTGGGTGTCGCGACACCAGTCGAAAAAGCCTTTAGTCGACTGGGCGTGCGCGCTTGCACTTGCACCTAGCCAAGCGGCGACAACAATATGCAAGAAATTTAGCTTCATAAGACCTCCTCTTGGGCAATCAGGAACGGCGCTTTGGGTCCGTTGCATCACGAATGGCGTCGCCAGCGATATTGAGAGCCAAGACAATGAAAACGATAGCCAAACCAGGGAATATGCTTAAGTGTGGAGCTTCTTGAATAAAGCGCTGCCCTTGTGAGAGTAAGCCGCCCCAACTGGGAGCTCCATCCTGCGAGCCAAGTCCGAGAAAGCTTAGGCCTGCTTCGACGATAATAACCCCCGACAAAGAAAATGTTGCCTGTATCATTAGCGGCGTCAAAGTCGCTGGCAAAATATGAACTAGCAGAAGTCGCAGATGAGTTCCACCAAGAGCGCGGGTGGCCATCACATAGTCGCGTTCGCGCAGAGTCAATACCTGCCCCCGGGTTACGCGTGCGGAGCTAAGCCAGCCTGTTGCAGAGATAGCCAAAATGATTGTTCCGGTGGATGGTCCAAGTGCCGTGGCCAATACCATCGCGACCAGCAGCCCAGGAAACGCCATCAGCATGTCGACTAGACGCATTAACGTGGTGTCGACCCAGGAGCCAAAGTAACCACTGATTAACCCTATAGTAACGCCGAAACCCATGGAGAGCGCGACCGTCAGAAAGCTGATCGTTAGAGAGGTGCGAGCACCAAAGAGCATGGACGTCAACACATCGCCGCCGTCGGCATCACAACCAAACCAGTGCCCGGCGCTAGGTGAAAGCAGCCGTCGACTGATATCCAGATCGTCGGCGGAGTAGGGAGCGAGCGCATCGGCAAAGAGTGCGCAGAACATGAAAATGCAAATGACGATACATGAGAATATGAACCGAGGATCCTGCCGCAGCATGGATATCGAAGATGGGTAATAGTTGGAGCGACTCATCATCGCACCCGTATGCGCGGATCAATCAGCCCGTAGGCGAGATCGGTGATAAGGTTGACGATGACGTAAGTCATGGCAAAGAGGACGACGCAGCCTTGAACGACTGGATAGTCACGGGTAAAGAGACCTTCCAGCATTAAGGTGCCGACGCCGGGCCAGTCGAAGATCTTTTCGGTAATGACGGCCCCAGTTAACAGAACGCCGAACTGCAGACCGATGATCGTGACGAGTGGCAGAGCCGCATTACGGAAAGCATGCTTACCGATGACAACCGATTCGCTAAGGCCCTTGGCGCGGGCGGTGCGCACAAAGTCGTCTTTGAGGGTATCGAGCATGGAATTTCGAGTCATGCGGCTGATAATGGCCATGAGGGCGGTGCCGAGTACCATGGATGGTAGGATGTACGTCGTCCAATCGCCACGACCAGAGACCGGTAATACCCCTAGGTAAACTGAGAAGAATAAAACCAACATCGGTCCGATCCAGAAACTGGGAGTGGCGACCCCCAACATGGAAATAGCCATGGCGACGCTATCGACCCAAGTACCAGCGCGCACGGCGCTAAGTATGCCGATGGGCACGCCAAGAAGTATCGTCCATACCATCGCGCACAATGCCAGTTCAACGGTGGCTGGAAGGCGCTCAGAGATCAAGTCAGTTACCGGACGATGATTGATGAGAGAGGTGCCCAGGTCGCCACGGATGGCAGTAGTCGTGTAATGAACGATCTGGCTGGCAATGCTAGCGTCCAATCCCAACCTTTGTCGCAGGTCGGCCTTGTCTTCGGCTGAGGCCTGGTCACCAAGAATGGAATCAACGGGATCGCCGGGGACAATGTGAATCATGAGCGAAGTTAAAACGAGCACACTCAGTGCAACGGGCACAACGGCGAGCATGCGTTTCAAGAAAAACAAGAGCACAGTGTTCCCACTCTCAAATTCGCTACCGCACTATGGCTGAAACAAACCGGATAGGCGCCCGTCGGCATAGGGGCGAAACTCTGGTAGCCGCTTTGATGCCACGGCCACGACATCTTCGTGCCAAAGAAAAACGTAGGGCAACTCATTGGCGACAATTGCCTGGGCTTTACTGTACAAAGCGCTCCGGGTTTTGTCATCAATAGCGATGCGGGCGTCGGTCAGCACCTTGTCGAGCTCCGGATTGCTATACCAACCGCGGTTGGCCCCGTTTGGCGGAAAGTTTTCCGTGCCAAATGCAAAGCGAAAAATGTCAGGGTCCTTGAAGCCAATCCAGCTAAGGCTCCACATTTGCACGCGTCCGGCCTCGACGTCAGCCTTAAATTTTCCCCACTCTAAGGCCTGTACTTTGACTTTGATTCCTGCCTTCTGCAACTGTCCGGCGATGGCTTTGGCGATACTGACCCGCGTCAGGTCTGTCGTGGTCTTATATTCAATGGTAAATCGTGGCTTGCTGCCGTCCCCGTCCGGATCTTTGAAGCCAGCCTGATCCAGAAGCTGCTTGGCCTGCGCGAGATCCATCGTTACCGGCTTTAGACTCGCATCGAGGTAGGGATCGGATGGTGTTAGCATCGAGGCTGCCGGCACTGCGTACCCGCGCAATAGATGCTTGATGATGGCCTCTCGATCAATGGCGAGGCCGATGGCCCGTCGCACCTCGGGTTTGCTGAGAATGGGATCGCGCATGTTGAAGCCAAGATACGTCACATTCAGTCCCGGGCGACGATGGACGGTCAGTGCTGGATACTTTTTCGCA
The DNA here is from genome assembly GCA_964560765.1 of uncultured Oligoflexales bacterium. Lineage (GTDB taxonomy): Bacteria > Bdellovibrionota_B > Oligoflexia > Oligoflexales > CAZLMG01 > CAZLMG01. Next base: position 95,158 of record CAZLMG010000013.1, on the reverse strand, counting down.
ATCTCGTCTAACTTGTCACGACCGATGAGATTCTGTACTAAGTCCAGCTCACCCGTGATGGCTTTTGCATAGCGGGTCTGTTCATCCTTAACGATCTTAATCAGAAGCGTGTCTGGCGCCTTTGGGTTGGCGCGGCTGAAATTCGCATTTTTCTGTAGCTGCACGTCGCTAACTGAAACGGCGCTAATGTGATACGGACCGCAACCGTTGATCGCCTCGGGACTCTCCAGCATGGGTCCCTGTGCTAGTTTTGTTGGCAGGATACCGACCACCAAGTTGGTGACGAAACTGGCATCGGGTGCTGCCAGTTCAAACACGACTCTGTGAGCAGATGGCGCCACAACCGAAGCGACATCACGAAACGCTCCGGCGCGCGGTGATGCGGGTTCATGCTTGGATTTAAAAAAATTATAGGTGGATGCAACGTCCGCGGCCGTAACTGGCGTGCCGTCGCGGAACTTGAAGTCCGGATGCAATTCGACGTCCAGCTGCTTCGCAGATTTCCAAGTCCACTTCGCGGCCAGCTGGCCGACGGCTTTACCATCGGCGTCGAAGGCGATCAGGGCGCAATGGGTTAGGTTTTCCAGGTATTGACTGTTGGCATCAGCTGCGTAGCGTGGATCCAAAGTTCGTGGTGGTGCCTCCCATGCGATCGATATCGGATTTTTGGTGGTCGCGAAAACTTGCACGTTGATCAGCAGCGAGGTCATACTGGTGATGTATCGGATAAAGATGCGTGAGCTCATGATGGAACTTCTCCTCGAGCAAGTCGGCAACCGCGCACGAGACGAATATTGGAATTCAGGTAAGTTGCCAATGATTTCATTTACATAGGATAACAGCCTGACTCATCGTTGTCCAATGCAAGGGCGAAAGCATATTCTTCGATTTCATCGCAAAATTTCGCGCTTTCTCATCTTGGTGGCGGGGATCGGATCGGTCTCGATCGCGATGGGCGCTGAATCAACAGCGCCTTATCATGCCGCCGCATGCCTTGGGCCTGTAGAGCGCGCAACGGGGCCGCTAGTTATGCGTGGCGCCGCGCCCTTCTTGGGCTGGAGGACAAATGGAATTGGTGCATTTGTCTTTCGTCAGGACACAAAATCGTGGGCTCCTATCCCCGTACAGGTCGATGAGGTTAACGCTCGTGGGGACTTTGTGCTGGAAGGTGGGCAGCCGTTTACCGCGAACACGGATGACGGATTCGTTGATGAGAATGATGAACTCGTGCTGATGCTGGACGACCTTGGGGATGTCTTCACCGCAGAGCAGGTGACAAGTGAATTGACCAAGGGAGCTGCGTTTGCGCAAAAGCTGGTCGCCTGTGCTGATGGCGTTGTCCTCGGCCACGCGTTGATCGTTGGCTATCTAAGCCCGGGCGCAGCGACCACGTTCGCTCCAGCCGTTGCCTTTGATCCGGAAGCAGCAAGTGTTCGTACCCAGCACTACTTCTATCAATTTTCTCGCGAAAATGCCTCGACTCTGGGGCAAGTCGATTTATTCGATGGTAAGGAGTACCGGCCAGCCATTCTGCGTGGGGGCTTCCTGATGCCAATGCGTACGCGCTGGTATCTGCCTAACTGGGTGCTCACCGATGCTGATGTGCGCTCCGAGATTGAAAGTTGGCGGATTGGCCCTGTTCGAAGCATTGTCGCCGTTGGTGCCAAGTTCAAAGGCTTTCTATCGCTGCTTGATTTGCATTTATTCTCTGAACTTATTTTTTATCCACGTTCGTTACGGATCCCTACTGTGGTCGAGTTTGTGTTTTCGCCACGCAAACATCTGCAGGCCGGGAGCGGGGTTGCTTACGCTCTTGAGTTTGTCGATCCAGCGCAATGGACCATAACCAGTAATTTGCCGGACCTGCCACAGCAGCCTGGTCTGGCTAAGCATCGAGCCAAGGATGTGGCCCCAGCGTTTCACGCGACTGGCCGTCGGGACCCGCATTCCGTGCATATTGACGTACGGGTTGACGATCGTGCCCTGGTCGAGGTTCCTCCACCCTATTTGCTACAGAAAGAGGCCTTAGCGGATGCGAGGATGGCGCAGAATTGGCCGTGGTTGCGGCGCATTGACGGCGATCTAGCGGTTTTTGTCGATATATCGGCCCTGGATGCAGGTGTTTATGATTTTGGTCTTGACCTGACTTTGGCTTATGGGGCAGAAAGGGTTCATCGCGGACAGCTTATGCACATCAATCCGATGTGGTCCGGCTTGCCTCTAAGGTAAGTTCAGCATATTCTAGAGCAAAGAGATTCAGCGTTATTATTTATCAAGGTCTAGCTTGGCGTGACTAATCCAAAAACGCCCTGTCGTTTGTCGCGCCCCCATTCATGGTCTGAAAAACATTGTAGGTGATTATGACGGAACAGGGTGGTGGTCCTCGTCGACCACGGTCACGGTCTCGAACACGTCGGAATCGTGCGGATTCAAATCAGGAAAATAACCCAGGCTCCGTCGAAGGAGCTGGAGAGGAGATGATGCAGCAGAGCGACATGGAAATGCAGACTGGTGCTGAAATGGGCGAATTGGCGCATGTTGAGAACGATGCGCCGATAATGGAAGAAGTCGATGTACCCCGCGAGCCAGTCGCAGCTACGGCACGCATCTCACTGCAGGTGAGTCGTAAGTTGCATCAGCGTCTCATTGATCAGGCGCACGAAGAAGGTGTTGGCCTCGATGAATACCTTGCTGAGCTTCTAGCTGAGGGTGCAACTCTTCGAGCATGGGAAATCCTAGAGCGTAACGCTGGAATGCGAGCCAACCAAAATCGGCCGAACCCTCAGCAACCACAGCAATCCCAATCCGGTAATAATCGCAATTCCCGCGGCGGAAACAATCGTGGTGGTAAACAGTCTGGTGGTGGCGGTGGTGGCGGTGGTGGCCGCGGTCGTATGAACCACACTCGGTATCAGACGATCATGGATGACAAGGCTGCTTTCCTGGAGTACGTGCGAAGCCAAGAGCGCAAGAACGGTAATCGTTAGTTCGAGGCAGGCTGCAACTATGGTTGCAGAGATAGGCTAAACACCTTAGCAACCAGCTCTTCATAGGTAGCAAAGGTGTCCATCGACACGTTGTTCAAACCGCGCTGGACGTCAACATGACGCTGACGATATGCCATTTCGAGGCAAAAGGACTGAATTCCCCTGGCCCAGAAGGCCCAGTCCTCGAAGGCTCCGCCGTCACCGAGCTCGGCAGCGGTTTTTAATTGATACCCCGATAAAAGACTCATGCTCTGCTCGAGTGTGTCGCGCCAGCGGCTCCATCGGCGTTGAGCAACAGGATCATCTTGTTTACCAACATATTGTGGCGATGATGGTGCAACCAGCCAGTTGATATAGCCATGCACGTCAACAGCGGCGTGGTAATCGTTGGCTAGGAGCAAGGCTCGGATCGCCCGTGCCTCTGGTTCACTGAAGGATTCCTTGCCTGGATTTTCTCGCGAAGTACCCCACAGGATAGCGAAATTCCGATTTAGATTCACACCGCGATGGTTGTAGCGGCTATTCATGGCGGCTCCGTCGGGATTTGCCGAAGGAACGAAGTCAATGGTGATGCGGCTGGCGTTCAGGCTATTGAGGAGGCTTTCGCCCTTGCGAAAGCGATCCGCCAGCCAAAACACAAAGGACGAGGAAAGCTTTTCGTTACCATGCAATCCACCTTGGACGAGAAACTGCACGGTGCGATCTTTAGCCAATCGGCTGTTTTTTTTCGAGACATGACTGTGCCGGATCAGCAGAATCTCGCGCTGTCGTAGAGAGCGGAGCTCCGGCGCCTTTAGTAGTGTGGAAATTGTTGTTAGTGATCGAGCATCTAGTGTCGATAGGACAGAGTTAGTCGCAGCCAACCCGGAGGAGTTGGCGAACACCAAAAGAAGCGGAAGCCAGATGCGGGTCAGCAAACGCAAGAAGCACACTCGTGATGATTCTGGAAAAGAAAGAGCCGGCCCACGAGGTTGAGGTGGCGCCGGCTGCACCTGCTAGGAGATGAGAAGTCGCGTTAGCGCTTCGTCACCCCCATGTTACAGGTGCATAAGTGAAAAGACACCATGCACCACCTCCTTTCCTAGGCTTATAGCCTATAAGCTCTTAGCGAAGGTCTCCTTCGCCAGCGGAGCTTATTCACATTCTACCAAACGTTGGACCAGGGAAAAACAAATTGCTTGTAAAGAAAATCAACGCAGTCGACCTGGCGGGTTTGAAAAAACCCGAAAGGACTGAAATTGGGTTATAATCGTCAGATAAACCGAGCAAAAAAATTTTTCTCTGCCGTGCACTTGACTAAGGAATGGGGGACGCATGCGCCGTAGGGTCGTTGTGACCGGAATTGGAATCGTTTCGCCGCTGGGTGGAGACACCATGCGAACCTGGTCGAGTGTCCTCGCGGGTAAGAGCGGCGCGGGCCCCATTTCTCAGTTTGCGGCGGAAACCTGGCCGACAACGTTTGCCTGTGAAGTCAGGGATTTTCAACTCGACGAGTCGGCCGTTTTGTCCGAGCATCGCGCCTACCTCAATCGTCCTTCGGAGTTTGGCATGCAGGCGGCTATGGAAGCCATGCTGGACAGCGGAATTGCCTCACAAGTGCATCCCGAGCGCCTGGGTGTCAGCATCGGTGCTGGCATCGGTGCCATAGATCCCCATCGCTTGGCACAGTTACTGGCTGGAATGCGGCTTGAGCCGGGCATGCCTGATCTTGTGGCGCGAATTGGCCAGATGCAGGGGAGCCATGTTGTGTTGCAAAATCACCCCGGAACGCTGGCTGCCGTTTTGAGTGCGCGCTGGAATGCCCTGGGGCCAGCTACCACGATTCATACCGCCTGTGCGTCCAGTGGTCAGTCCCTAGGTCAAGCCTATCTGCAAGTCTCTCGTGGAGAGGCAGATGCCATCCTGGCTGGGGGAGCTGACTCACTTGCAGGTGAATTGCTGATGGCAGGATTCTGTCTCATCGGAGCGCTTAGTCGCCGTAATCACGACCCGCAGGGGGCGTCGCGGCCTTTCGATCGCGATCGCGATGGGTTTGTTGCCAGCGAAGGTGCGGCGATGATGGTGCTTGAAGAGTACGAGCATGCGCGTGCGCGTGGTGCCAACATCTATGCCGAAATTGGCGGCTATGGTGAGACGGAGAGTGCCTACCGTATTACCGATTTGCCGGAAAATGGGCGCGGTATCGTCGAGGCGATGCATGATGCAATCACTGGCGCAAACTTAGCCTATGAGGACGTTACCTATGTCAATGCCCACGGCACTTCCACCGAACTCAACGACCGTATCGAGGCTTTGGCCGTGCGCCGTGTATTCGGAAGTCGAGGGCATCGACCTCTGATAAGTTCAACGAAATCTGAGACGGGCCACCTGATCTCTGCCGCCGGAGCGTTAGAGGCAGCGTTTTGTGCGCTGGCCGTGAAAACGGGATGCGTTCCCCCGAACCGCAATCTGGAAAACACAGATTGTGGTGACGACATCGAATTCGTCAGAGGCGAGTACCGCAAGGTGAATGTGCGAGCAGCCATGTCCAATTCCATTGGCTTTGGCGGTTCAAATTGTTCCATCCTCTTTCAGCAGGTTTAAGATGACTTCTGATCGAAGAGTGGTCCTCACTGGTATGGCCTTGCTGACACCGCAAGGGGACGACGTCAGTGCGCTTGTGAACGCCTGGAAGTTAGGTCGAACCCAGTTCCATACAGAAGGTATTACCGGGCTCAGCGGCGAAAAGCAGATATGCGGAACTTGCCCCGACGTCGACCCAAAGCGATTGCCTGATCGAAAAGTTCAGAAGGCTGTGACTCGGCGGGATGTGCTGGGAATCATCGCCGCAACGGAAGCCATCCGTGACGCGAATATGGTTAGTGGAAACCACGCGGCCGAGCGCTTTGCTATGTACGTCGGAGCAGGTAGTACGCAAGTGTGTGATTTGCATCCGTACTACGAGCTGGTGAAGTCGAGTGATCGAGGTAGCCAATTTGATAGTAACGCCTTTGGTGGGCGGCTGATGGGAAGCGTCAACCCGATGGTCATGCTTCAGACTCTGATGAACAATACGTTGTGTTATACGAGTATTGCTCACGACATTCGCGGCGTGAATGCAAACTTCATGGACTTTCAAGTTTCGGGCTTACGCGCTGTGGGTGAAGCCCTCTGGGCCATCAAGACTGGGCGGGCCGATATCGCAGTAGCCGGTGGCCTTTCTGGAGCGCCCGATGCCAATTACCTGCGCGAAGGCATTGACATGGGGTATCTGCTAGATACCCGGTCGTTGCCAAACTCGGCGATTGAAAATGCCATGCGTCCCTATGATGCCGAGCGGCAAGGGACGATTCTGAGCGAGGGAGCCGCGTTCGTTGTTATCGAGGAAGAGGCAGCCGCACGGCGACGTGGAGCCAAAATATTGGCTCGCATTCACGGTTATGCAACGCGCAATGATGGTGGGTTTGCCTATATCAAGGGCAGCTCTGCACCAAGCCTGGCACGAGCGATCGATGGCGCGACGCGTATGGCTCGCTGCCATCGAGAGGACTTAGGCTGGTTAATTGGGCACGGCAATGGCGCTATTGCCGGCGATCGCAGTGAGCTTGAAGCGTATGAGAAAAATTGGGTGGACACCGGCCAGAAAATAGCGGTGACGAGCCCCAGATCAGTGACAGGGGATCTTTCGGAGGCCGCTCCTGTCGCGTCCCTCATCATGGCGACCCAAGCAATGCAAGAGGGAATTCTACCATCTACGCCGAACTGTACCCGAGCTGATGGAGAATTTCAGGCGGTGGAGGTAGTCACGGAGTCCAGAGAATTACCTGCGACTTTGGGATGCGTCACAGCCCGTTCATTCTCTGGCATCAGCTGTGCACTTGTCTTTGGTCGGCCATAACTAAAAAACGTTGGTTGCCTTGTCACGCTTTCTGAGAAACCTTCAGTACACAAGTTGCACCGAGGATTTAACGTCAGAACTTTCTGGCCTAGATCCAAAGCGCGGTGAAACGGTTATCACTGTTGCTGGCGGTGGTGGACGTGCCATCGGTTTACTTCTTTCCGATGCGGCTAGAGTGATCGCCATTGACGCGAATTCTTTGCAGGTAGCTATCACTCGCCTAAAAGCAATCGCAATTGGCTGTTTGGAGTACGAAGAATTTTTGACATTTCTGGGTGTTTGCGAGGGCGGTGCAAATAAACGCGAAACCTGGAGCCGAGTGCTGGCTGAAGTGCAGCAGAAGGACCCGCAATTGGCAGCAGTGGCTCGCCGTTGGCAGTCGCAGAGAGCGCTTCTCTATGCAGGCAAAGTTGAAAAACACTTCGCAGCTTATGCAGCTGGGTTGCGATTCTTGATTGGCCCCCGTATACGTGCGCTCTTTTCGCAAACAGATTTGGAGCAGCAGAGAGCCCTGTGGTCCTCCATTCAGAGTCAGTCCAGCTGGCGTCGCTTGGCAAAGTTAGGGACGAGTCCTTGGGTCTTTCGTCTCTTTCTGGACAATTGGGGTTGGTTCCGTCGAACGCCTTCGAGTCGTTCTGTTCCCGATCTCGTTCTGGCGAAACTAGAACAATTTCTGCAGCAACATTTGGCTCGCGATTCCCATCTCCTGCAGCTCATCTTCTTGGGAAATTATCAAGATGGGATGTCTTGGCCGCATTACTTGCGTCGTGAGTGCTATGCGATTATCAAGAGCAGAATCGATCGTTTGACTTGTCAAGAAGCTGAATTGAGCCAATATCTTCAATCCTGGCGAAGCGATGCAATCGTGAAGTTGTCCGTGAGCAACGTACCCGCCTACATGACTGACGATCAGCTGGCGTGCTTCTGGCGAGCGTGCAGCAGAAATCTAGCTCCGCAATCACGTATAATGATCCGTGGATTCCTCGCGCCAATTATTCCTGATGAAAATTGGCTGAAGGCATTTCGAAGTATATCCGTCGCAGAGATGACGATCGCTGATACCTCGTTTGTTTACGATTTGTGCTTGGCGGAAAAGGTGGCGGCATGAAAACGAATATTCCCTCTCCAGATGTCGAGCTACGATGCTTGTTAGTGCAACCTGCATTCTCAGCGGCAAACTACTGGAATTATCGCGCAACGTGCGAACTCATTGGCGCCAAAACCCCATCGCCACCGTTAGGGCTGCTAACCGTTGCAGCAATATTGCCTCAACATTGGCAGTTTCGATTGGTCGATCTCAATGTCGCATCCATGACCGAGCAGGACTGGGATTGGGCGGAAATAGTTTGTGTCGGAGGCATGCTACCGCAGCAAGCGGGAATTTTGGAAGTCATTCGTGAAGCTAAACGACGGAACATTTTTGTGGCGGTCGGTGGAGCTGACCCCACGAGTCAGCCGGAAATTTACGAAGAGGCAGACGCTCGGGTACTTGGGGAGGGTGAGGCCACCATCCCTCTGTGGCTGGAGAGTTGGCGAGCAGGAGAGCGCTCGGGCCGATTTGAGTGCGCGGAAAAGCCTGATGTTAGCCGCTCGCCAACGCCGAGATTCGACCTGGTGAAGTTCGATAATTATGTGCATATCGGAGTTCAGTATTCCCGTGGCTGCCCCTTTAATTGCGAGTTCTGCGACATCATCGAGCTGTATGGGCGCAAGCCACGCTGGAAGACTGCTGAGCAGTTGATTACGGAGTTGGAGTTGCTCTATCAACTCGGTTATCGAGGCTGGGTTGACATCGTTGACGACAACTTTATCGGCAACAAACGTAACATCAAGAAGATGCTGCCAGAGATTCGCGCGTGGTGTGAGCGGCGCAAATATCCTTTCTTTTTTTCCACCGAAGCTTCGATGAACCTGGCAGATGACAAGCCACTCATGGAGTTAATGGCCGATTGCGATTTTCGCTATGTCTTTATGGGGATCGAAACCCCCGATCCAGAGCTGTTGCTGAAGACGCAGAAGTCGCAGAATACCATGCGCCCCGTCGTTGATCGCGTCCGCGCCGTCTATGAGCATGGCATTTCAGTCTCGGCGGGCTACATTCTGGGTTTCGACGGCGAGAAGACAGGCGTCGATCGAGTGATGATTGATTGTATTCGAGAAAGCAGCACGATCATGGCCATGGTCGGTTTACTGGTTGCGTTGCCAAATACCCAGCTAACGCGACGCTTGCAGAAGGAAGGGCGGTTGCTGACTCCGGATGCGCATCTAGTCAAAGACAACAGCGGACCTTACCGCGTCAGTCTGCAGGGTAGTACGGTGGAAGGAGCCGATCAAACAGCCGGTGGCTTGAATTTTGTGACGCTGCGCGATCGGGTTGAGATTTTGGATGAGTATGCTCGAGTGATCCAAGCCGTATATTCGCCGCAGGCGTTTATGGACCGTGTGTTAGAAACGGCGAAGCTATTGAAGCCCAGGCGTCGGCACTGGCCCAAAGGATGGGAGCTTCGGAGAAATCTGCTCGGGCTGATCCGTGTTATTGGCTGGATGATGAAGCGCCCAGAGGTTCGTCACTTTTTCTTGCGCAATGCTGGCAAGACGATGGCGATGGGTGTGCAAAAATTTGATTTTGCCATGAATATGATGGGTATGTTCGTGCACTTTTCAGATCAGACAGAGATGCTGCTAAAGACGATAGCCGAGCGCCGTGCTCTCGCGTTGACGGAGACTAACTTTCCAAGATCAGTGGTGGAAAAAGCTTCTTAGTTGCGGCAGATACTACGTTGAAATTCCTGGCTTATGCGGCAAAGGCATGGGGAATACTTAAGATTTTCTCTCTTTTTGCCGATAACGTAAAACGAGAGCGTCGTCAAATTGGGGGGCATGAACATGCCGCGTGCGGTTTTGATTTTTTCCAGACTGATGACTTACATTGCGACGTCGATTGCCATTGGGGCCTGTGCCAAAGCGCCACGAACGGCACCCCAATCCAATACCAACCCGACATCCGATCCATCGCCACAATTTTCAAGTAACGTACCCGGCGTTTTAGATCTTTGCCAGACTTTGAAGGCCAGCACCGCGTTGATGTCGCAGCATGCGACACTCATTCAACGCTTTTGTGACCGGGGTCAATTGACACAGCTGAGCCAACCACCTTACCAGTATCGAGGAATGGATGAGGTGCCCGAGCTTCTTCTGCTGGCTCAGGAGCGGCCTAATAAACAGACTGAGATGCAATTGGGCACCAGCTTGGCGTCGCAGATCGATGCGCGTTCTTATTACGAAATGTTGCGAATGCAGATTATGCGTCCCGATGAGTTCAAACAAGTTGGGTTTGAGACCGATTCGGCCGTGCAGTACACACCCTCGACGGTGGGCGCAGACACGGTAGCATATCGCTATAAGAACACTTCAAGCGCGCCATTTATCGTCGTTGATTATGAGGCTTCAACGAGCTTTCTTACTCTGAAAGCTAACTCTACGTATGTTGTTACGACCAGCTTCTCTCGCACTTATGAAACCGTTGTCGCATTCAAGGGCGTGATCATCATCAATGCGATCAATCCAACCACCGTAGCCGTTTACTCATTGGCCGATCAGACTTATGAGAACAATAATGACCACCCAAAAACAGTCGAGAAGGCGAGGGCGGCGTTCATCACTGATTTGCAGCGCAGCTATCGCAACTCTCTGAAGGCGCCTCAGCTGGTTGCTGGCAGCATCCGCTAACGGACTCAAGTCGACACTTCCTGTGCTATTTTCGGAATGGATGCTCATGAAACAGTCTCTTGCAGCCTTCCTGCGTTTTGGATTGCAGTACGGCGGCCGCAGTTTGTGGCGCAATCGCCGACGAACCTCTCTAACGGTTGCAACGGTCGCGCTCTCCGTCGCTGTTACTATTGTGGCGGTGCGTTTTTCTGCTGCCATCATGCAGCTGTGGCAGCAAGGTGCCGCTGACACCGGTGCCGCGCACGCCCAAATTCATGCTGAGGGGTATTGGCAGCAAGCGGAAGGTGTGGAAGAAAAGTTAACGATGAAGGATGGCAATAGCGCTGAAATCGCGCTGAATTCCGATCCGGAAGTTGCTGGGTTCTCGCGCCGATTGAAGATCGAAGGAATTATCTCCGCAGCTGAGAAGACAATCTACTTCATTGGACTTGGCGTCGATCCAGTTGCCGAGCCGGTCGTGTCTCCGCGTTTGTTCAATCCTCAGTCAGATACTGGGCAATTCATTTCTGCAGAGAATAAGATGGGTGTCACCATCGGGCGAGGCTTGTCTGAGGCCCTTGGTCTCAAGATTGGTGACGAAGCGTCTTTGATCAGTCAAACCGTGGCAGGATCTGTGAATGCGGTTGACGTTGTGGTGGTGGGAATTGTCAATGTGCCACTGCCAAGCTTTTCCAAGCGAGTCGTCTATCTGCATATCGATCAAGCGCGGAAGCTGCTGCGCATGCCGGAACGCTACAACGAACTGGCTGTTCGTCTCAACCACTGGGACGCTATTGATGCGTGGGTTGAGCAGACGCGCGCTAAGGTTGCTGAGAGTGGTGCAGAGCTGCGCGGATGGTGGGAAATTGAGCCGGTCATTCGGGATGTGGAAGAAATTTTTAATTCCGTGATCGGAGCTATCTGTTTTCTCCTATTTCTGTCGGCCGGGCTCTCGGTGCTGAATATGATTTACATGATGGTCGCAGAACGTACTGTTGAGATGGGGACGCTGATGGCTTTGGGTGCATTTCCAATGGATTTAATGCTTTTAGTGGGGCTCGAATCATCGCTCATTGGGATTGTGGGGGGGATTTTTGGCGCTCTGCTGGGTAACATTGCTGTGGTGGTCATGGGAATGGTTGGAGTTCCGTTCAAGAACCCATTCAGCTCTGGCTACATTGACGTCTTTCCGTCAGTTGACATAGGTTTGTCGTTCATCATCATGCTTATTGGATTGTTGATTTGCGTCGCATCGGCGATTCCACCGGCACGCAGGGCCAGTCGCGTCGAGCCGGTGACCGCCTTTCGTGGGCAGATCACATGAAGATTGAGTGTTTGAATTTTTAATCTTTCTGAGGATCTTTGATGAAGCTCATTCTCGCGGCCATTGCTTTGCTTACGGCAGCATGGTCACCTATTCTACGGGCGCAGACCCCCGCGCCGACCCCCGCGTCGACCCCCGCGTCGACCCCCGCGTCGACCCTCGCCTGGACACCAGAATTGGCGCGCGATGTGGTTACGGAAGCCGAGAGCAAGCGCGGCATAGATTCAGGTATACTTAACGTCGACTTGCGAACAGAAGCTCCGGGTAAGGAATCCATCATCTATGATATGAAGATTTGGCGGGGCTCAGGCAAGAAGGCATATGTGGAGTTTCTCGCACCTGTCGAGGAAGTCGGGAGGCGCATGCTGGTCGAGGGGAATCGGTATTTAGCAAAATTTCCGGACTCTCGGCGGGTGCATCATATTTCGCGAAAGGAAATGATTGGCAATAGCGTATTTCAGCTTGTGGACCTCTTTCAGATCGATGTTGCCAAGGATTACACCGCAAAGATTGTGCGAGAGACAACGATGGAATCGATGGATGTATACGAAGTACGGTTAGAAGCCAAGCATGAGGATGCTCCGTATGCAGCTGTGGATTACTTCATCAGTCGCAAAGGGCGAAATCCGGTGACCGCAAATTTCTATTCGGCATCCGGCAAGAAGCTAAAGACTCTGACCATCACCAAATGGGCCGAATTCGATCGATCACGGCCATCGGAATTTATCATGGAAGACCAGGTCACGAGCGGCAGGAAGTCGTTCTGGAAAACAAAGCGCATGGAGTTTAGCAAATTTCCGCTGGACGTCTTTTCAGCTGATTACCTTTCGCGCTAGAGCGCGGTACCTACCCGTCGCGACCAAAAATTTGCGTCGCATAGTATCGGTTGCCATCGCGGACAAAGATGCCGATGCCGATTGACTGATATGAGCCCAGCATATTTTCTAAGTGGCCAGAGCTACCCTCCCAGAGCACATAGAGTCTTTCGGCGGCCGCCTGCGGTGACGAGCTATAGGTGTAGGCCACGTTTTCTGCCAACAGTCGCGGGCGAGAAGAAAACGTTTGTTGATAGAGAGCTGTCCTCGCCGAAGGAAAACCCAGATGGCCGATTTGACCACCGCCAAATAGACCTCCATTGGCCTGCTGCATCGACCAGTCGCGAGAGACAAAACTGATTTTTGAACTCAGCTGAAGTGCAGGCAAATTTCGCTGTCGGCGCAGATGATTCGTTAGTTCAAAGATACGCAATTCCGCCGCGCAGATGTTTGCATCCACAGGACCGTAACACTGCGGTTGTGTAGGGGTATAGCTAGGGAAATATTGAGTATTTTGCGTATTAGAAGGCAAGTTATGAGTTGGGGATATATTGGGGACATATGTGGGCTGAGCCACGGGCTTGCGCGCAGGGCCGGAGCCATAGTCGCGCTTGGTGTTATCCGCCTCGATGCAGCCGGCCGCTAAAGCTACAACCAACATCAAAATCAAGTGCTTCATATCAACCTCCGGGTCACCAACGTGCGCACCAGGTGCATGCGGAGTGCCATGGGCAACAATTTGATTCTATTGGTTAAATTGAGGAAATCCGCCATCATCTCCTGGTCGCGTGCCGAAAAACTAAACAAGGCAAGGAAAGTCCTAAAGTTTTTTGCAGTTTTGCCGATAAGAACCAAAGAGCAGCCCTATTTGGCTTTTAGAGGAAATAAGTTCATGATTTTCATGGATGAGAGTCGTTCGACCCGGCGTTGCGCATTGCAGCGACTGATGCTTGTGTGTTTAGTGGCCGCCTCCGCAGCTTGTGGCAGCAAGACCACGGCTAAAAAGTCTGGGGCAGCAGGTCCTAGCGTCGCAGGACGCGCTTCAGCCGTTCGCTTTGTGAATCCTGACAACGGCATGCAACTGGCGCCTCAGGTAACCTCCATGACAGGCGAGCCCATTCGCCTGCGACTGACGCTGGAAGGCGGAAATCCGGCAGACTACAGTATGGGCGTACGAAGCTCGACGCTCGGGTCCATGCAGGTGCAGGGCGCAGAAATTTATGCAGCACAAGTACCGGCCGGCTCGCATTCAGTCGAGGTCGTTGCCCGCAATGCACGCCTGTGTCGAGACTTCTTCCCAACTAAGCCAGATTGCGTATTGAACGGCCAGGTTCCACTCGATCATGACGTGGCACTGGACGTCACCACGTCCATCGTCATCAATGTTGTTTCCAATTTTAACCAAGTCGACACAACCGGATTAGGCCAAGGCGGCGGCATCATCGGCCAGGTGATTCGCGGTGACGGCTTGATTGGCAGCCTTGCCAAGAACTTTATGGGCGGGGGAATCGGCGGCCTTGGCGGCGGCCTTGGCGGACAACCTACGGTCCCAGGTCAGCAAATCCCAGGAACGATTCCATGATCCAAATGGCAGGCAACAAGCGCTTACAGGTCGCAGCCATAGCTTTCGCCATGGGTAGCTGCGGTGCGCCGTTGAAATCTGCAGATGAGGTCGGTGATATTTTTTCTGGTTCAAAGGATCTTGGGGCAAAAGTTCTGCAGCTTTGCAACAGTATGGCTGCAAATCCGGAGCCACCAAACCTTCAGGGTGTTTCTCTAGCGCCTCAGGCTTGTACCGAGGCCGGTCGCCACGCTCAGCCTCTGAACTCTCAGGCTGATTTGTACTTTGCGGCGGTCCGCGCCGATGGTCAAAAGTTCTCTTCGATAGGTGCCAGCCCAGATGCAGCCGATGCCAAGCTTAAGTTGCAGACGCGTACGGAAATTTGGCTGAATCGTTCACTTCTTGGAATTGTGCAAACACTGCTGCCGGCCCTGAAAAAGAAGGGCGATAATGTCTTGGGTGGCGGTGGTCAAACGACCGGTACGGGCGCGCAACAGAAGTTCGCGATCCGAGTCATTGGCGAGCCTGCTTTCGATGCTGCGCAGTTCAAACTGCATCTTGAGTTCGAGCTTACAGCTCGCAAACAAGATACAGGCAGCGTCGATGTCCAAAATAGGTTTGTTGTGGACGGGATGTTGATCGATAAGCGTTATATCGTCGCCACAGTTCAGACAGTTGAGCCGGCTCCAGTTGAGAGATCGCTCATTAGCCAGGCAAAATTTGTTGTTTTTGTTGTGCCTCATGCTGGCGATATCTATCTCGATATTATCACGGATATCGAAATGCACTCCTTTGGGGTGGATGAGATCATGAAGGATCAGTTTCTGAAGATCGTCAGCGATGGCCTTAAGCAAATCCCTAAATTTTTGGAAGATGCGGAACGGCAGCAGGGAGGCGCGTTATGAAAAATCTTCTTGGGCTGCCGATCCTGGCCTTTGCGATAGCAACGATGGGTTGCGCTAAAGGTACCGTGTTTCAGCAAGGTGGAGATGAGGAAAAGCCTACTTCGCTAATTGCAGGGACATCGCTAAGCCGTGACAATGCTGCGAGAAAGCCAGTGTACGTCGCCAAGTTCAAGGTCAGTGTCGATGCTGAAAATGGCATGAACCTTTGCAAGGGCGATGCGACCTTGACGATTTATACGGATATGGCGACGAAGCCATCCGGCACACTTGAGTGTGTCATGATTGGATCGCAGGACTTGGGGGCGATGCTGGACGATGGCGCTGCCAAAGAACCCATGGATCCCACGAAGTATCCTGAGGCAGGTCGCGTTCAGCGCGGGCCGAATCCCATGCCAGGTGCGGCAGGCGCATACTTCACGCCTCCGAGACCATTTATTCTCGGCCCAGTTGTGCAGAATGTGGAGGAGTTCAAGAATTTCCGCTTTACCGAGCAGAGCGCGGTGACGTTTTCTGGTCCACAAGGCGTGATACAAGACACAGGTGCATTCACTTTCGATGTCGTAGAGCATTCATTACAATTTACGGCTCCACTTCTTGGAAAGACGTACGACCAAGTTATCCATTGGGAGAGTCGGGCGTCAGGTTTTCAAGTGGTACCACGAAAAGATGCGGGCATTTTTGACCGTTGGGAGTGGTGGTGGAATCCTCGTCCCATTGCTATTGTAAAGATGGTGATTCATACAAGAATTAGTAAACTCGTCGGCGGCTCAACTCCTATTGGTGGAATTGGTGATGCATTTCTTGGCCCGGTTAAGATTACTTGGGACGTATACGAAGAGTCCCGCTACTAGCCGCGGCAGAGGCCATATGCTGCAGTGTCCCCTGCTGCTCCTAATTCTATTCCTAAACCTACTGGCTCCCCGCATGGCATTGGGCCAATTGGGGGATCTGATGGGGACGCCCAATCCTCTGTTAGGTAAAACGGGAATTGCGGGACCAGCGTCAGTCGACGGGGCCTCTCTGAATCCAGCACAGGCAGCAGACGTGCCGCGCACCCAGGTTCAGGTTCAGTCAGGTATCAAATATGAAATCTACTACCAGCGTTACCCAGGATTCCCGACGCACCAGTCCAACGATCTCGGTCTCTACGGATTGCCTATTCCGGGCTTTGTCGTGAAGCCGAATAAGCGTATCGGACTCGCCGGTTTCTTAGTGCCGTTTCCGGTGGGTACGAGCATTGAGCGCAAGGATCTACCGCTTATTATTTTGGGGCAAGAGAATAGAATCGATCTGGTGGGTGAGGGCAAAGCCAAGTTTATCGCTACCGGCCTAGTGGGATTTTCTATTGTCGACGGCTTTAGTGTCGGGTTTGCTGCCAATTATTTGAAGGCTGGTGGGGTTTTTGACCTCTTGACGTCAGGTGCGGCCGAGCCTTTGGCGACCGCTACGGCAGATATTACGCAAATGGGTGCAAGCATCGGGTTCAAATTGGATGTGTCGCGAATTTCATTGGGTATCACCACGCGTATTTACTCCGCAGCAAGTACGAGTCTAACAATTGATTCATCCTTACAGGGTGCGCTTGGCGAAGGTGGGCCCGCCGCGGCCGGCGCTCCGCCAAAGAGCAGCGACAATTCCTTCATGAACCCGATTCGAGGGGGTGTTGCTCTTGAATTGCCACGACGAGGGGTCGTGCGAGTCGAAGCTGAGTACAAGCGTGCAGGTCAGCGCGAGGAATTTTCCTTTGTCGATTTTTCGTCGAAGCCAAAGGATACGCATGACACCCTGTCTGCTTATACTGGATTGGAGCTACCGATCCGCGCCAATGGCACTATTTTATCTGGTTTCTCCTATGAGCCCGCCGAGGTTGGGGCTGGTGGTCAGGGGGCCGAAGCAAAAGCTGGATTTGGCTTCACCGATATCATTTCGGGCCTTGGCGCGCCCCCATCACGGCCGCGTTGGAGCTTGGCTGCTGGATATCGTCATGCATTTGGCAAGCCAGCCGACCGTAGGGGAAAGAAAGATCGTGATGAGCCAGTGATCTATCCCTTTCTGATTGAGGCAGGAGTTAACTACGGGGAAACATCCATCGGCATCCCCAATAATGGCGAGCAGCCTGGCGCCTACCTGGTTCGATCGACTGGATTTCCTATTAAATTCTCAATGAATTTCTAAAAATCCCAAATATCATTTTGCCTGGTCGTCATGCGTCGTTTGCCGCTTGCGGATACCCTCTGCTAAACTGGTAACATTACCAAAGATATTGAGATTCAACCGCAGAGAGGTGTAGTCGTGACAACCATGGCTCCAGAAGTTGCCGAAGAGAGAGTCCGCAAAGTTATCGCTGATTCACTTTGCGTGGACCTAGAAGACGTCAAAGTCACTTCCAATTTGATGCGTGACCTTGGAGCCGAATCCATCGACTTTTTGGACATTATGTTCAAATTAGAGAAAGAGTTCGACATCAAGATCCCACAGCGCGAGATTGAACGACGTGCGCGTGGTGGCCTGCAGCCTGAAGAGTTTGAGATCGACTCGATCGTTCAGGAAAAGGGCGCGGCACGTCTACGGGAGCTTTTGCCTGAAATCCCTGCTGGGGAAATCAAGGCTGGAATGTCGCTGCGAGAGATTCCGTCGCTATTTACCGTTGGCGTGTTCGTCAGCATTGTTAAGCGCAAGCTTGCTGGCAATTTGTTTGGTGAGGGCGGTCAAGATTCCGCAGAGGTGCCACAAGCGTGACCTTTTTATTTGTCGATCGCATATATGAGTACGAAGCTGGAAAGTCCATTCGAGGGTTGAAAAACGTCACGCGCAACGAGTCATTCTTTTACTGGTTGCCAGATGGCAAGCGAGTATTGAGCCCAGCCGTGGTCACAGAGGCCGTCGCCCAGCTGGGGGCGTGGCTGAAGATGGCATCAACAGACTTCACCAAGCGCGCTGTTCTGCTGGCAGACGAGCTGACGAGTTATCATGGATTTGCGGTGCCGGGCGATCAGATTGATCTATCCGTCGAGATGTTGGACTTCGCCGACGACGTCGTCGTAACTCGTTCGCAAGCATCGGTCAATGGGCACGTCATTCTCGATGTTAAGTGTTGCCGCGGGTATCTGCTGCCCATCGAGGATTTTTCCAATCCTGAAGACGTCAAGCGCACCTTTCGGAATCTCTATCGACCCGAGCTGAAAAATGTTTCTCGCATTAATGGCAATGCCGAGGCGTTGTTGCCCGCCTTTGCTGGCATGCGAGTCCTTGAAGGTCTTCGCTTCATCGACGGGATTATCGAGCATCAACCAGGGCGCCGTGTCGTGGGTTTCAAGAATTTTTCTAGTTGCGAACCCTATTTCACGGAGCACTTTCCGCGCAAACCAGTGGTGCCGGGCGTGTTAATCATGACGTTTATGGGCGAAGTTTGCCAATACCTCATCAAGCAAGATCTGCAGGTTCCTCTGCGCGAGCGGGCGTTGATCCCTACCTTCATTCGCAACGTTCGCTTTCGAAAGTTTGTTGAGCCCGGCGATCAATGCATTTTAACGGCCGACCTAGTCGAGGGAAGTTGTACTTCTGACGGGGATGACCTGGTCGTGCGGGCATCGATCATGGCCAATGATAAGCGGGTCATGCAGGCTGAGATGGGGTTTCGGGTCATGGTTGGTCAGCACAGCCGAGTACTTGACGATTACTCGCACGCCCAGGCTTCGGTGATTACGGCCCTATCTTCTTGAGTCTCATAACAGGAGCCAAGCGCCATGCGTCAGGTCGTGATCACCGGATATTCAGCGACATGTGGTCCAGCCGTTGGCATCGAACAGGTGTGCAAGATATGGCGGGATGGACGCTGTAACTTTTCGCCGATAACTCGCTTCTCTCCCCGTGATTGCAGGGTTTGGTTTGCGGCGGAGGCCGCGATAGTGAATCCGACGCTGCTGCCTGATCGGAAATTTCAGAAGACGCTAAATGAAAAGGACATGCTGAGCCTGCTCACCATGATCGATGCCGTTGAGGCTGCGAAAGCGGGTAACTGGGACTTTGCGCCCGAGCGAATCGGTCTCTTCGTCGGTGCTGGCAATTCTTTCTTGGGCGACCTGACCCCGTATTTTCCTCTTGTGCGAGATAGTGTGGAGCCAGAGGCTGGCAAATTCGACAGCCTTCGGTTCGGATCGCGGCTCCTCGCGACCATCAATCCAATGGTTGTGATGAAGTCGCTGCTAAACAACTCGTTGTGCTTTGGTGCCCGAACTCTAGATGCACGTGGGCCAAATGGCAATTACATGGACCATGCGGCAGCGGGTATG
Organism: uncultured Oligoflexales bacterium; assembly: GCA_964560765.1. GTDB lineage: Bacteria > Bdellovibrionota_B > Oligoflexia > Oligoflexales > CAZLMG01 > CAZLMG01. Next base: position 75,689 of record CAZLMG010000013.1, on the reverse strand, counting down.
CGCGCACTTGTCGAGGCTTATCAGAGCGTCGCTGTTGGTCGTCTAGATGTGGCGGTTGCAGGTGGCGTCTCGGCGACGATGGAGCCGTTCAATTTGATGGACGGCTACTGGGAGGGTCTTTGGGCGGATAGCTCGGGAATGGCTGATGGAGTTTCTGGCTTGGCGCGGCCGTATTCCTACGATCGCGTTGGCGCGGTCCCAGCCGAGGCAGCTGTCTACTTCGTGCTTGAGTCGGCGGATTCGGCCGCCAAGCGTGGGGCCACTCAGTACGCCCGCGTATTGGGGGTAGGACTTGGTGCTGACGGCAATTGGCGGCAGCCTGGTTTGCATTCCCGTGGCGTTGAAATTGCGTCAAGGCAAGCGCTGCAGACAGCCCAGTTATTGCCTGGAGATCTTGGCGGAATCTTTGGTGGTGGGGGTGGTGCGCGTGTGGGTGATCAGTTGGAGGCGGCAGCGTTTGTGCGTTTGCTGGGGCCAGACGTGGTGAACGTGCCGATTTCAACCGTCAAGGGCAATGCAGGCGATGCTGTTGAAGCTAGCGGCCCCCTACATGTTGTTGCGGCCATCGATGCACTCGAGCGGACGGTGATGCCGGCAGTCCAGAACTTTTCTGGCGCAGACGCCGAATTTGCTGAATTGAGTATCTTGCGCGAGCCTGAAATACTGCGCCGCAGTAACATACTCATCAGTACTCGCAGTCAGCTCGGTGTTTGCGCGGCCATGGTTCTTGCGCCCGCGTCGTGACTAGAATTCTTTTACTATGAGGGGTTGGGCCGGACCGATGGAACAGTCATTCATGCAAAAGAACGTGATTGTGACGGGTGGAACTCGCGGCATCGGTCGTGCCATCAGTCAGCAGCTATGCCGGTTGGGTGCGACCGTTTTCGCCAACTATTTAAGCGACCATGAATCGGCCGAGTCTCTTTCAGCATCCCTCGCGGATTTGCCGGGAAAGTTCGTGCCCATCCAAGCACATCTTGGAGACGCCGGGACACGTGGCGACTTTTGGAGCGAGCTGGATAAGCACACTAATGCCATCGATTCTCTGGTCATCAATGCGGCTACGGGTGTACATCGACCAGCATTAGATCTTTCCGGCAACAGTTTGAGAAAAGTTCTGGCCGTGAATTTGGAAAGCAGTTTGGAGTTTTGCCAGCAGTCTGTTCGTCGCATGAAGGCCGCGGCCGCAGGTGCAGGCGCAGGTGAGCGTGGAAGAATTCTTGCGATATCGAGCTTGGGAGCCGAGCGAGCCTTGCCAGACTATGGGTCTGTGGGTATCAGCAAGGCAGCATTAGAGGCTCTCATGCGCCAGCTGGCGCGCGAACTGGGTCCTACTGGCATCAACTGCAACATCGTTCGTCCGGGCTTGGTAGATACGGGAATTCTTGACTACATGCAGGGGCGCACGGCGATCATTGAGGATACAATTGCCCATACACCGAATCGACGCTTAGTGACTCCCAAGGATGTAGCTCAACTCGTGGAGTTTTTGCTTGGTCCCAACTCCTCCATGATTAATGGTCAGACTCTGACGATTGATGGCGGGTTTGGAGTCGTAGCTTGAGTCGATTGGTTGTGATCACTGGCGCAACTGGCTTTGTCGGGTCGCAACTAATTCATGCGATCCTTGATCAATGGAGCGATGCACGCATCCTGGCTCCCGTGCGTATCAAAGGCAAGGCATCTCCGGACACAGTAGCCGAAGGTCTGCTAAAGCATTGGCAGGCATTTCACCCCATCGCGTCGGATCACTCCTTGCGGCTACAATGTGTCGATTATGCCGATTTGGAGTCATGCCTCCAAGATCACGGTATTCATCAAGAGATCTATTTTTTTCATGCAGCCGCAGCTACGGACTTTGGTATCTCGTTGACCGAAGCCCGACGCGACAATGTATTTCTAACACAGTCCATGATCAATTTGGCGCGTCGCCTTCCGGGACTGCGGCGGTTTACCCATGTGTCGACGGCATTTGCATGCGGTCGCCGTCGCGGCATGGTTCGAGAGGATGATCCGCCTGGGCCATTCAATAATTATTACGAACAAAGCAAATTTGAGTCAGAGCAGGTGGTCAGATATTCTGGATTGCCCTATACGATTGTTCGCCCCAGCGTCATTGTCGGAAATAGCCGAACCGGATATGTGCGTCACTTTCGCGTCTTCTATAGCATGTTCCGCCTTTGGCTTTCTGGTCGCGTACCTCGGGCTCCTATCGACATTCGATCGCGTGTGGATGTCATACCTATCGACTATGTGATCAATCATTGTCTGCGTCTTGCTGAGAGCCCTTTCGCCCAAAGCCGTGTCGTTCATATCTGCGCGGGACAAACAGCACCATCTCCAGCAGAGATACTGCGAATCGGACTCGCTGTTTTCGAGCAGCCAAAAGCAAAACTGGCTCCGCAATGGATTGTACACGCATTGAGCTTGCCATTTGTTCGGCCATGGCTTGATCACGGACTTGAATCCATATTGATGATGCTACGTGGGCATTTCCCCTATATGGGATCTAGGGATCGCACATTTGATACGTCAATGCTGCAAGAGATCCTGGGAGATAGTTATCAACAACCGCCGGCCATGAGTGTATATGGCGTGCGACTATTCGAATACTGTCGTGTCTCAGCCTGGGGAAAGCGGCCAATAGTGGAAGGAGCAATTCGTGCATGATTTGAATGTTCGGGGAAGAGTGGCTTGGATAACTGGTGGTAGCCGTGGGATTGGCAAAGCCACGGCCTTGCAGCTCGCCAAGGCTGGTTGCAACGTGGCGATCATGTATCGATCGAGAGCTGATGAAGCCAACGAGGTTATTCGCTTACTTCGAGAGCTTGACGTCAGGGCTGAGGCGATTGCTGGCGACATTTCTGTTCGTGCAGATGTCGAGCGCGTGCATACCGTGATCAAGGAAAAGCTTGGTCCCGTGTCCATTTTGGTTAATGCCGCTGGGGTGACTGCTGACGATTTGTTCTTGATGATGGATGATGATGCCTGGCAGAGGGTGATGGGCACCAACTTGATGGGTACGGTCTATGCAATTCATTGTTGCATTCGCGATATGATGTCGGCCAGGTGGGGACGAATCGTGAATGTGTCGTCCGTTGCTGCGACCCGTGGCGGTCGCGGACAGGCAAACTACGCGGCCTCGAAGGGGGCTGTCGAGGCGATGACTCGCAGTTTGGCTGTGGAGCTTGGGGGGCGAGGCATTACGGTCAATTGCTTAGCGCCAGGGGTTATCGAAACCGATATGTCGGCCGAGGTGATTCGCTTGGCCAAGGACGAGATTTTGGCGCGCCAAGTCATCAAGCGTTTTGGTACGCCTGATGAAGTGGCGACTTGGATTTCGATGCTTGCTTCAGATTGGGGGGCATTCATGACAGGGCAGACGATTCACTTAGATGGCGGCATGAAGATGCCTTAATTTTCCGCAGTGAGGCGCTTGATCATCGAGTCGCGCGCTCTGCGCAGCCTACCAGAACGAAATTTTCGTCTCGGTGCTCTAACCACCTAAAGTAGCCGGTCGCGCGATGGCCTTTGGGCGCCAGGGGTGAGACAGTCTTCTGCATCTCTGCAGAAATGATTCCTTGGTCGATGCTGACGTTGATAATCTCCGCGTCTTCAAACCAAAACTGAGTTTTTCCTGTTGGATAGTAAGTTTTATAGATGGCCTCCTTAAAGGCGAAGGCCAAAGCGAAGTTCCGAATCATGTCTCTGTGTTGAGCGGAGCCATTCCCGCCTAGCAATTCGATCTCTGTCTCATTACATATCTTTCCGCGAATACCTGGGTTGAATTTGCTTACTGATTCCAGGTCGATGCCAATGCCCGCCAAAACTTTTTCGTCGGCAATGGCGGCGCAAACGTGGCCCTGTTTATGGGAAATGGAGCCTACAATTCCTGCGGGCCACTGAGGTGCGCCTCCAGGGCCGCGCACGAGTGGCCTCTGATCTGGGAGAATTTGCCCGACAAGCCAGCGCGCTGCGAGATACTCATGCCGCCGAACAGTCGAGCGCATCGCCTTTGATTCAGAGTTAATCGCTTCGGGTAGATGGGCCGTCAATTCTTCTTCCGTCGGTAGATCTTGCTGCCACATCAGCTGAGCCGTTATTGGTCCAAGCGGGATCGTGCGGATCACAACTGAGGCACTCGCTGCAGACAATTTGCCACATCCTGGTTAGAGTTTGGCTTACCTTAAGCCAGGGATCATGTTCTAATGATCTGAGAATTTTTGCAATGGAGACACTCGTGTTGCATAAGTGGAATTCGCTTTCGATCCAAGGGATCAGGCCCGTACTCATGATTCTGCTTTTCCTGTACCCGCTGGCAAATGCCTACGCGAGTGAAGAGACGGGCATTACTCATCACTCCGAGCTGATCTACCGCCAGGCTTCCGTGCAGATACGTCCTGATTCCGTACTGTATCGTGAGGAGCGTGATCGTGATTTTGCCGACCAGATTTACGCCTCGCTGGCTCTTCGTCGAACGGATCAATATGTCCATCAAGTTCATCTCGAGCCCGCGTTCTTCACGCGTCGGGATAATCCTGGGACAACAGAGTTTCGTTTGGATCAGGCATATGTGGTTGCCAAGCTCAGTGACAGTCTAGGTCTGCTGGCTGGCAAGAAAGTCGAATATCGAGGTTCTGGCTTTGTTTTAAACCCTTCCGATTTGCTGCATGAACGAAAGGACATCATCGATCAGCTCAACCAGCGTGAAGGCGTGGTTATGACTCGACTGGATTGGCGTCCGACTTCAAACTGGATGCTGGGCCTCGGGTTCGTTCGGGAGGTCAACCGCGATTTTGCCGATGCAAAGGCTTGGATGCTGATACAGGGTACTTTGCTAGATGGCGAGCTGATTGCGCAAGTGACACATCAAGCCAGCGAAAAGTCCACGGTCGGCGCTTCCTATTCCCGCTTTGTCACCGATGATGTTGAGGTGCATGGAGAGGTTAAGTTTCAAAGTCGGCAGCGCGGCATTGCGCTGCAAGTCGAACGTCCGTTTTCTGCATACGAATTTGAGGACTCGAGTCTGGCTTTTCTTCTAGGAACAAGGGTCGTGCTTCCGGCGCGCTTGAGCCTTGTTGCTGAGTGGTATCAGAATCAGTCTGGTTTGGCAGCGGTCGAGACCGAGGCATTTTTTCAGCATCAGGTAGACGAGCAGCAAGCAGGGCGCAGTGTCGCTGATCCTCTTACTAGGCCGATCGGACGAAACTATACGTTCGCTGCCATCATTGCTGACCAATTCTCGAAGCGATGGCGAGCGATGCTCTCAGCTTTGACGAATCTGGACGATCGTAGTTCCTTTGCCAGCATCAGCATTAAGTTTCTTCCAACCAACATCGCGGAACTGGCCTATAGCCCAATTTTCTTCATGGGTGAGGAATTGACGGAATTTGGTGAACAGCCGGCCTCAGCACTACATTATTTCAGCGTGTCGGGCCGCTTTTAGTTGGTGTAGCCGCCTGTAAATACAAATAAAACCCTCTACTTTTGCAGCTCGCTCAAGTTTTTTCCGGAATTGCCGATAAGACACTTAGAATTTCTGCTTTTTAGAGGCAAGCGACTCAATGCAGTTCGTTTCCGCAACATTCAGTGTGGCCCTCGCAGGCATCGTCTGTGTTGCAGCGCTTACGGCTTGCAATAGCAAAGGTACGCTTCCGGAAGTCACCGGGTTCCGCCAGGGCACTGGCGATGCGACAAGCAATAACAGCAAATTGCCGAATCAACAGAGTCAAGCAGGATTGCAGTTTGGCGATGGTCGCGCATCGGGAACTTCCGTTACCAGCATCGAAGGTGAAAAAATCGATGCTCCCACCGTCGAGTTTGCTGGGCAAGGAATGATGGAGCATCGCGGTGGTGAGGCGAATCTGCAACAGGCTTTCATCGCAGAGATCGACGATAAGGAGTTGCGAATTCACGTTACCCGCTTTCAGGCGGTCAGCGGTGATAACGTCAGTGATGTGAACAAGGGGCTTAAAGACTCAACCGGCATTTCCAAGAGCTTTCGGCCTTTGCGCGCAGAGCTCGAAGGCTTAGCGCAGTTTGGGAGTTTTAAGAACTTGGACTTTTTGGTGTTTGCCACCGAGACTATCGATGCGAAAGGGAGAAAATTTGTTTATGTCGATCCCGTGCCTGTCCTGGTGATTCCAGCGCCAGAGGCACGCTATCAGGTCCTACAATCGGAGGCGATATCGTATCAGACGCAGGTGCGTGGAGCTCGAGAGTTTACGCTCATGACGACCGTTCGTCGGGATTACAACCAGCCCTCGGGCACTAATGTCGTGATTGAGTACACGATTCCTGAAGACCGTGACGGCGATTTATACGGAATATTTCCCTTTGCCAAGTCTTCGACCTATGTGATCGATACTACAGCAAAGCGGGTGACGGAGATCAAGACGTCGACGCTGTATCACGACAGCGATCGGGATAGGGCGAGGACTATAGACCTAAATTTCAGCCTTTGTCGCGAGACTCGTACGACCGGTTCGCAGGTATTTGGCAATTGCATCTGAATCAGTTTTTTGCCGCTTGCGTGCTGTCCGATATGATCCTTCCATCCTGCATAGTAATCACGCGCATACAGTAATCTAACGTTGACCGGTCATGGGTAGCCATGACGACGAGCGTCTTTCGTGAGTTGCAGATTTTCCGCAGCAAGTCCAACACCGTCGCGGCTGTTTGAAGATCCAGGTTGGCGGTAGGCTCGTCAGCCAAGATCACTTTTGGGCGATTAATCAAGGCTCTGGCGATTGCAACACGCTGCATCTGCCCACCCGAGAGGCGATTGATCTTTTGATCCATCTGAGCATGCAGGCCAACTGCGTTAACGAGCTCCACGGCATATTCGCGGACGGCTGATGATATAGCCTGACGTCCCAGCTGGGATGGCAACATGACATTTTCCAGTACGGTCAACACAGGAATCAAATTGAAGTTTTGGAAGATGAAGCCGCAGGCGCGATTGCGAAAGGCAGCTCGCTGCTCCGCGGTCATGGACGACACTTCCGCGGTATCGACAAACACTCGGCCATTGGTCGGTGTGTCGAGGGCGCCTATCACATTGAGCAGCGTCGACTTTCCTGATCCAGAAGGACCCATGAGGGCAATGATTCCCGATCCGGATAGCTCTATATCGATGTTGTCTAATGCCAACAGGTGACTGCTTCCAGCTGGAAACTTTTTGCTGACGTGGTCGATGCGAATCATGCTTTGTCGGTCGACTTTCCAGGGCGAAAAAAGTTTTCTCGGTAGTACTTCAATTCGGCAATACTCTCGCGAATATCATCTAACGCCAAATGCGACCCCATTTTCGGAGGGTTACTTTCCCCTGGGTACCAGCGCGCGATCGTCTCTTTGAAGGTACTGACATCCACCATCCTATAATGCAGGTACTGGTCCACGCTTGGCATGTAGCGACGCAGAAAGCGTCGATCTTGCCAAATACTGTTTCCGCATAGGGGGCTGGATTTCTTGGGTACGTGCTTTTGAATGAAGCTAAGTGTTTGGGCCTCAGCCTCGTCTAGGCTGATGGTCGAATCCAAAACCCGTTTCCAGAGACCTGATTGCGTATGCTGCCGTTGATTCCAGTCATCCATGGTTGCGAATAGCTCTGGCGGTTGCCTGATGGCTAAGTTTGGGCCTTGTTCCAATACATTCAATTGGCCATCAGTCACGATCGTCGCGATTTCGATGATGGTGCAGGTCGCTGGGTCTAGGCCAGTCATCTCCAGGTCCATCCAGACCAATTTATCTGTCTTTTCATCTGCCACTAAAGAGTCCTCTGGCTCGTGGTCGCGATGCCAAAATATTATGTAAATTCGGGCTAGTGCAAGCTTATCACAGTTGTTATGATACTCCATTCTAGCATGGATGTTGGCTCAGGGGTTTACACTTTTCTCATTCGTTTGGGTTAAGCTAGTGGGTCTTACATAATGGCGAAATTCCCAATCGCAATACAACGTAAAGGTGGGTGCATGACTACAAGAGATTTTTTCGGTGTGAGCGTGTCAGCGGGCGTTTTGAAAGCAGCCGGTTTCGCCATGAGCGTTTTTATGTTTGCCGGCGCTGCACATGCCGAACCAGCCTTTAAAATTGGGAGCAAGGCTTATACAGTCGAGGATCTGGCCAAAGAAGACGCTGCTGCCTTTTACGAGATTGAGAAGCAGAAATTTGAGCTCATCGATCGCCTGTCTCAGGAGAAATATCTCGAGAACTTCTGGCAAGAGCGTGCCAAGAAGGAAGGCAAGTCTGTCAACGCGGTGCGCGATGATTACTTGAACAAGAACGCCAAAGTTGACGATAAGGAAATCAAGGCAACTTTGGATCAATTCAAGGATCACCCACAACTCAAGAAGCTGCCTGCCGATGAGCAAAACAAGCAAGTTCGCCGCTATCTCGAGGAAACTAAAAAGCGTGAAGCGATGGACGGAATCATTGCTTCCGCGCGATCATCCAAGCAATTGGTGGTCACTTATCCGATGCCGAACGAGCCCGTTTACAAACTGACTGTTGTTGATACTGATCCCGTTCGTTATGGCCCAGAAGCAAATGATACCAAGCCAACCTGCAAAGGTGACGAGTGCGCGTTGACGATTATTGAGTACTCGGAGTTCCAGTGCCCGTTTTGCGTACGAGTTTTGCCAACGGTTAAGCGTTTGATGACCGAATACAAGGGCAAGATTCGTTGGATCGTACGCGACTTCCCTCTTAGCTTCCACGATCGCGCGCGACCAGCGGCTGTGGCGGCACGCTGCGCCATGGAACAAGGCAAGTACTGGGAAATGTATAACGCTCTTTTTGAAAATCAACGTTCCCTGCAAGACGCGGACTTTCAGAAGTACGCGGCCAGTATTGGCTTGGACAAAGGTAAATTTGACAAGTGTTACAAGTCCCCACCAGCGGCGATCACCAAAGCTATCGATGACAATTTTGAGACCGGGCAGAAGTATGGCGTTTCAGGTACGCCGGCCTTCTTCATCAATGGTCGTAAATTGTCCGGCGCATTGCCGTATGAAGAGTTCCGACGCGTGATCGACGACGAGATGAGCAAGCAAAAAAAGAGTTAACTTGTTGAAATTATAGATTTTCATAAAACTTCCTCTAAACCCCTCCAGCCATTTGCCGAAGACCCAAGGGAGTTGGCTGAGAGGGGATTTTTAATGACCCAATCTCGTGAAAATAGAAGAGTCGTTCGGGTGCGCTTAGAACGAGGTCTAAAAGTTGTGATGGGGTCCATTGGGACTCACATCCGCTATGATCTTTTGACTCGAAACGTCAGCGTTAACGGCTTTTTTCTCGACTTTGAGAAGCCTGGCCGCTTTCCCTTTACGCCTGCTAGCATCATGGAAGTTTGGCTCGAGCTTGAGCCCGGAGTGACGATTTTCTTCAACGGCAAGATGGCCCGCGTCGTTTATCCTGAGGATCCAGCAGCTGCTGATACGGGACCTGGCATCGCAATCAAAATCGTTCAAATCGACTCGGAAAACGAAAAGGTTCTCCGACAGTTTGTCGAAAGCCGAAGCGCTATGGATCCAAAAAAATCCAGTGAAGTAGCATAGTTAAGTTTTTTTCTTAAGTTACCACCCCGAGCGCCGATAGCTTTAATACACCCAGAGATATGTCTGTAAAGACTCCTAGAGGAATCCATTTGGTCTAAGTTACCAAGGACCCTCTTTAGGAGCATCTTATGCTGCGCAAGCTGATTGTGAAGTTGGTTTGGTCGGGTGCCATCATCGGGGTTGGGATGTTAAACGGCGCCGGTGCAGCCTTTGGCATAACTCCAGAGGTGGTTCCGATCAAGGTAGAAGCAGCATCACCATCCGAGCAGTGGGTGGTTTCCCATCAGGCCGAGCGCGCATCCGGCGAAATGCAGTTGCGCCGCCTCAAGCGGATGTTCTCAAATCAAGAACTTCGGGCCGATCAATTTTATGAAAAGATGCAATCATTGCTCAGTAAGCGCCGCTAGTTCGACGCCTATTTTCTCTACACCCCTGCCTACAACTTCACGGTTTGTGCCCCGTCTTTGACCGAGATATACTTAAGGTCAGATTTAATGAATTGAATTCTGGAAGAGAATGGAGACGTTGGCATGGATCAGTGGCGCAGTGTGAAGTTGCCCGCCGGCAGTAAACTATTCAAAGTTCACAGTTTCACCTTAATGCACAAGGGCAGCACGTTCGCTCTTGAGATCGATGAGTTTATGGATGGGACTTTCACCGGCTATGGTGAGCACTCGACAGATAAGTCTCGCATCATCGATCCCGTCAACGGCAAATCGCTTAATGATTGTTTGCAGCAGCTCGTTCAAAAAGTAGAAGCGCGCGGTTGAGATCGGCAATGATGGGACTGCAGACTGGGCTTGATAGAGTTGCGACTGGTGAAGTCGATACGCAATCGTGGGGTCGATGTGGCCTTGTTTGCAACCAGGCGTCCGTGAGTCCAAGCCTAGCACCTGCCTGGAAAGTAATGCGCGAGCGCTTAGGCGACCGGCTCGTCGCTCTGTTCGGTCCGCAACATGGGTTTGAATCCACCGTACAAGACAACATGATTGAAACAGGGCATAGCCGGCATGTGGCATCTGGCTTGCCTGTCTTTAGCCTATATAGTGAAACCCGTGAGCCAACCGACGAGATGCTGGCGGGTGTCGACACTATCATTTTTGATATGCAAATTACCGGCTGTCGCGTCTACACCTACAAGTACACGCTCGCCGGTTGTTTGCGCGCCGCAGCTCGCAAGGGTTTAAAAGTTGTTGTGCTTGATCGGCCAAATCCGCTTGGTGGTGTGACAATTGAGGGCAACGTATTGGATTTAGCGGTGCGATCTTTTGTCGGCGAGTATTCCATACCCATGCGCCATGGATTGACGCCAGCAGAGGTTGGGCTCTTGTTTAATCAAAGCATCAGCGCTGACCTGGAAATTGTCGAAATGCGGAATTGGCTGCCAGATTCCTATTGGCACGAGCTAGGGCGACATTGGATTTTGACGTCGCCCAACCTGCCGACGTTTGATGGCGTAGCCGTGTATTGTGGTGGCGTACTGTTTGAGGGCACCAATGTGTCTGAGGGGCGCGGGACCGCGATGCCGTTTCAATTTTATGGCGCTCCATTTGTGCGCCATGGGCAGGACGTCGTCAGCATCATCTCCCGCCTATATCCCGACCTAGAGGGTGTCATTTTACGGCCAGCCAGTTTTCAGCCAACATCCCAGAAATGGGCGGGACAGGTATGCAATGGCGTCCATCTTGTGATTACCGATCCCAAAGCTATCCGATCCTATGAACTGGGACTGGCACTGGTTCGGGCTTTTCTTGAATTGGGCGAGGGCCGATTTTCGTGGGCACAACCGCCCTACGAATATGAATTTGAGAAGCTGCCCATCGACCTAGTTATTGGCCATCCGCTTGCTCATCAACGAATGTCGGCGTCAGACTTTTCGCTCAGGGATTCATTTTGGACCCAGGGCATACCTGGCTATATCGCTTCCGTTGCTTCCATCTTGCGTTACCCGCGTACGATGCGTTCGGCATCCAACTGAGTTCAAATCGAACGTTAGTGGCCAATCAGAGATTCACTTGGGTCGTCGTTCCATGGCTTATCGGCACTTGGAACGAGCAGCCGCTGAAAGTCGGCTAGACTTCGCACAGCTGCAAAGTCTCCATCTACTTTTGCTGTTTCAACCAGCTTAGGATCAAGTGACAGCGCTTCGCGCAGTGAAGTCATCGCTTCTGGAGTCTTCCCCAGTCGCGCAAGAACGCAAGCCTCATTGTAGCGAGCAATAGCATCGCTAGGGTTAACATTCACCGCAGTGTTGAAGTGCTGTAATGCAGCTTCTAAATCGCGCATGCGGTAATAGGTTAGACCCATGCCGTTATAGAAGTCGCTTCGATTTGGCTCCAGGAGGACGGCATTACGAAAGGCTTCGATGGCCTGCTTATGCTCCTGTAGCTCCTCAGAAAGAACTTCTCCTAGGAGGGCGTGCATAATTCCCACGCCTGGCACGGATTTCGTTAACCGATCAAAGACTCGTGCGAGTTGCTTCGTATCGTTTAGATCGCGCAAGGAGCGGCTCACGAGTGCAGAGGCGGCAACGGGATCTCCCGCATTTTGTACAGACTGTACGAACAGGTCTTCAGCAATTTTGTGATCGCCGAGTCGATACTCAATTTTGGCCAAATGCAAGTGAATGGTCGATTCATGCAGTTTAGTCTCGGTCTTTGACTCCTGCTCTAACGCGAGATGCAGCAAGCTACGCGCGCGTTGCGGGTTGCTCAAGTGGGTATAGAGGAGAATTGCGTTATTAATGGCCGCCTCCACTGCACTTGGACGTTGCTGTAAAATTGCGTCGTATAGCTTGCTGGCGCCCGCGTATTGGCCGCGATCTGACATGGCGATAGCAATCGCTTGCTGAAATGCCTCTGTTGGCGTTCTGTTATTCCAGCGAATCAATTCGCTTTCATAATTGTCTTCTGATTGGACGCTCTGAAGAACAGCGATGATATAGGGAGCGACCACTTCTGGGAGCGCATTATCACTGGTCAAGGCCCGCTCCAGATGCAACAGAATCTGCTCCATGGGCTGCTGATTGGCGGATAATCGAGCGATAGTAAAGTGGGTCCTCCAACCTGCCTTCATCCCATGCGCCGAAGCTTTCTGTAATAGCTCCAGTGCTTTGTCACTCTGGCTCATGACGTCGAGAACGTCGGCCATAGCTACAAATCCAAACTCCTGAATGGGTTCCAGCTCCACGGATTGTTGCGCCATCTCCGATGCCCGCTTGATTAGCATGAGATCATCGGGAGTTTGCGAGAACTGCCGCAACAAAAGGTGCGAAAATATCGCATGTGCATACGAAGAGTCGGGGTGCATTTGCAGATATCGTACCAGTTCTCGCTCTTGCACAAACAGCTGCTCTGCAGGAGAACTCCAAACGAGGATCTCTATTGACCGCAGGTTGGGTGTTTCTGAAGTGCCGCCTTGTGCGATCAAAGACAGGGGTACGAGCATCGTCGCAGCGATGGCCCCCGTGACCGAGGTTGTCCACCCAAGGACCATTCCCAGAGCGAGAAAATTGCGGCTTACCTTGATCGTCCGTTGATCCATGCCATCGGCTCCTATGGTGGCGTGGCAGTATGCCCACTCCATTAAAGAATCGGCGCTTTTTCGCGGAGATTTAGGAGAAATTTAATGAATTGCCAAGCGCAGGACTTTACTCCAATTAAAACAGTAAGTTGACCGTGCAGTGACGTAATTTCAAAGCGATCGCGTGAGTACTGACGGCTGTGCGGGACGCCTACCAACTGGGTGGGCGTCTCAACCCAACTTGCTCTTGGACCGATAGGAGGGGCGAGGGGGATCGTCAGTGACCGACATGCATCATAAATCCACTCGTGGAACTTGGTTCTACGCAGCCATAGGTGCGGCGGCGGGCCTTGCATGGGGCGTGTTGAGCATCGTCCTCCTCTACTTCACGGTGCCATCAACCCGTGCGGTGTTTCCCAACCCTCGTAACTCCCTTAGTGGAAATCTGCCGACTTTGCGCGCAGAATCGCCGGACTATGCGACGATCGATGGTATCTTATCGATCATACAGACTTACTACGTCGATGCAGAGCGCTCTCGACTGGATGATTTGTTGTCGGCTGCCGTATGGCAGCTGCATCTTCGTCACGACTTCTGCAAGTTGCGTGATGCGGGCGATCTGCTGCTGCTGACGGTTGGCGAGCGTGAGTTTGAGATTCCCAAGAAGGTCATTAGCTATCACGAAGTTGTCGAAAAGCTCGCGGCCATCGCCGGCGAGATTGATGCGGTCCATTTGCGATCGAAAGCGAAGCGCACGCTCTCAGCCAGACCCTCTGGAGTCTTGACCGTCGTGAATGCAATGCTGCGGTCTCTCGACGCCCACAGCGCGCTGCTTTCCACCGACGCTTACCGAGAGCTTCGCCAGGGTACAGAAGGAGCGTTTGGTGGGCTGGGTGTGTTGGTTGGGATTCGCGATCGGGTGCTTACAGTCATCAAGCCACTCCCGCATAGCCCGGCTGCCCGAGCTGGCATTCAGCGTCTGGATAAAATTCTTCACATCAATGACGTGAGTACCTACGGTTACGATCTTGATGAACTTGTTGATTACATGCGCGGCGAGCCAGGAACCCCGGTTGCAATCTCGGTGCTTCGTGATGGCGATCAGGCTCCCGTAGAGATGATTCTGAATAGAGAAGTCATTAGCGTCGATTCGGTTGAGAGTCACGTTGAGAAGACTGACTCGGGCGTGATCTTGCACCTGGTCGTCGAAAATTTTGCGATGCGTACAGCGCAAGAGGTTTGGTCAGCAATTCAGCGAGCGCGCCGCGATTCAGGCGGCGAATTGGCAGGTCTCATCCTTGACTTACGCTCCAATCCCGGAGGCTTGTTGGACCAGGCTGTACAACTCTCGGACCTTTTCTTGGAAAAGGGGACCATTGTCTCCACCAAAGGTCGAAGAACGGAAGTCGAGGCCGCAGATGATGGGTACGCGGAAACGAACTTTCCTCTCATGGTGCTCATCAATTCGGATACAGCTTCGGCCTCAGAAATTGTTTCCGGTGCGCTGCAGGATCACAATCGAGGCTTAGTTATTGGTCAACCTAGCTTTGGCAAGGGCAGCGTTCAGACTATCTTTGAACTACCGGGAGAGCGCGCGCTGAAGCTCACAGTCGCGCGCTACTATACACCTGCAGAGCGCTCTATTCAGAACGTCGGAATTTATCCTGATATCTGGCTGCAGCCAGTTTATCGATCAGACACCAATGTCAATATGCTTGGGACGACTCGCTATCGCGGGGAGCAGTTCCTGGAGAACCATCTGAATCGTGGAGGTAATGACACTTTACCCACTACTCCGTATTCGAAGTTGTTGCTTGGATACTCATTGCAGGATCGACTTGATGAAAGTGGCTTCTCTCAGCCTCGACAGGATGACGAATTGGCTTTGGCCAAAATGATCATTGAACAGGTTCGTGCAAAATATCCGCATGATTTACCCGCCTCTGCAAGGCGTGCCTCGCATTGGTTGACGGTTGCGTCTGAGTCGGTCACCAAAAAATTGGCACGATATAGTTCTGAAGCTGGGGCTTTCTTGCAGAAAGAATTTGGAATCGACTGGGGCGATTATGGTGTCCAAAATGGCGCTTCGTTGTCTCTTAAAATCGAGAAGACGGATCGCCACTTAGCTCGTCCGGGTTCGTTGATGCCGGTAAAGTACGAACTTAGGAACCAGTCTAAACAGATGATAGGTCGTATTTCCATTGTGGCGCGCTCGTTTATCGGTAGCTTTGAGTCTCAGGAGTTTTTGGTGGGCGCGATTCCACCGGAGTCATCAAAGCTCGGCATTGTGCGGGTTCGCGTGCCAATGCATATCGACCGCGCAGGCTTTGATTTGCACTTCGGCATGGCCATCGATGCGGTTCCACGGGATGAGACACTGGCGACAGTACCGGTGAGCCTCGACTTGTCAGGATATAGCGAAGTGGGCGCGGAGCTGGAAATCGTCAGTGAGGTTGGAGGCTCTATTAGCGGCGTCTTGGAGCCGAACGAACTAGCCGTGGTCAGGCTAACGGTGGTGAACCAAGGGATGCACGACTTAAATAACTTGAAGCTGAATATCTTGAACCTGGCTGGCAAGCAGGTCAATGTGGAGAGTCGGCAGAAGGATATCCCGTCCATTCCAGCCGGAGAGCGACGGAGAGTCGATGTCGGCATCGCTGCCGGTCCTAGCATTTCATCTACAAGGTTAGAGTTTGGGGTGGAGATCGTCGGCGACAACTTGGTCGCCCCGGTACATCAAAGTCTTGTGGTGAAGAGTCATCCAAATTTCGCCCGCAAGCAACTATCAATAACCGGTCACTAGGACGGAAGGACCGCTACATGGGTATGCAGGCTCGCAGATTGAAACTCGCCGTCGTCTTGGGTCGCGTCGACGATTACGGCATGATGACGCAGTTTGAGGCGATCCAAGATCAGTGCGATGTGCATGTTTACGTCAGCGCATCAGAACGTTGGATTCAGGCTCTGCGAACCGGACTGAAGGTGCATGTTTTCGAAGAAGTTCCAGACATGCCGGGATATATGCGTGGACTCGAAGAGCATCTAAAAGATTTTGATGCCGTCATCTGCAATGAGGCTTCTCGGCTTTCAACCTTTCAGGCGACGCGACATGCAAGCAAGCGCGAGATTCCCGTGGCCGTAATGACATCCGAGTTTCATCCCTATCATTATTTGCAATGGTCGAATATTCGCGCTGTACAGCAAGATGTGTTCAAGAGCGCGACACAGCACTGGGCGATGTCTGGCGCATCCTTGGCGATGTTGCGGGCCGAGGGGGTGGACGAGAGTCAGTTGATTCGATCTCCTCTGGTTTTGGATACGGATAAATTTCAGTTTCAGCCACATTTGCGACTGAAATTTCGTGAGTACATCGGTATCTCCAAGGACGAGTTTGTCATTACCTACATGGCCCCCCTCGAAACCGAATACCGGCCGTCAGAGTTGCTGCAAGCTGTCAAATTGCTGGCAAACGTGCATCCTGATGTCATGCAACGATTGCGCATCATCTACGTTGGTGAGGGCTCCATGGCCCGAGATTTGAAGTATCGCGTGCATGATCTTGGGTTGGTTCGAAATGTTTTGTTGTTGCAGCAAGATCCGGCTCCGTTTATTCGCGACTTGTATTCGGCGACAGATGTATTGGTTCAGCCTCGATGGGAAGGTCGCGAGCATCATGAGCCGCTACCGCGGAGAGTTTTGGAAGCAGCGGCGTGCGGTGTGATTCCCATTGTTCCTGGTCAGACGGTCTATCGGGAAATGCTGGGAGAGATTGGGCAATACTATGATGAGTTTCAGTTTCAGCACATATTCGCCTTGTTGAATGCGATCGTGAAGGATGGAGGAGGCCAGGAATCACGCCGGGTATCTACTGCAAATTGGATTCATCAGGAATATCCCTTGGCAAGTTCGCGACTGGAGTTTAGCGGCTTGGTGAATCGCTTGCTGTCACTGCGCGATCAAGACACAGGCCATCGGCTGACGACATCTGAGGAACTTGAATTGATCTCCGATCGAGTCCGTTCAGGACAGTCTGCGGTTGCATTGGCGCAGGTTGAGCAGTTGCTCGAGCGGATTGATGCCAGTGAAGTGCGCGAGATGGCCGAAGCTTGGAGAATTAAGGGTGATGCCTTACTTTCCATTGGCAATCTCGAAGACGCGACGGATGCCTTCTCGCGTTCCATTCAGATCGACCGTGGCAATTTTACAGCCTACAAGGGACTAGCTCAGATTGCTTATCGAGGTCATTCGCACGATGAGGCCGTAAGTTTTTACAAAAAGGCGTTGGCTCGTCAGGCATGTGATGCTGACTCTTTGGTTGGGCTGGGGATGGTATATCGGCGACTAGGGCTGTTTGAACAGTCGCTTTATTGGCTCGAGCGGGGCGTCTATGCTCGGCCGGACGATGACAAAGTCATGGCCATGTTGTTAAAGATCTGCCTGGAAACTAATGTGCCGAAGACTGCGATTGCCGTTTTAGAAAGGCTGCAAGATACACAAGGCGCAAAGCCTGATCTTGAGCTCACACTTGGGCGTTTGCACCTGGCTGCTGGTGATGCCAAGATAGGTGCTGAACTTGTAGAAAGAGCTCTATCGAAAACCGTCAAGCCAACGACGTGAATGCATTCTAGCTCTGGCCTGTCGAGCCGAAGCCGCCGGTTCTGGCTCCTCCCGACTCAATACCTGGAAGTCGGTGGCAGAGTCCCAGCGCCATCTGGGCGATGCGCTCTCCGCGTGGAACTTCCACATCATGTTTGGATGAGTTGTACAGAATCACCATGATTTCGTCGCGGTAATCCGCGTCGATGGTGCCAATGCCATTCGCCAGCATGAGGCCTGAGCGGAGCGAGAGCCCGGATCTTGCTCGGATTTGCAGCTCGGGCACAGTGCCCATAGGCACTGCATCCCAAGCCACATTATCAATCCACACCCCGGTGGGGACTAATCGCCGCTCGCCAGCTGGAATGAACACAGCATCCCGAGCGCGGAGATCAGCAGCGGCACTATGCTCAGTCATATAGGAGGGGGCTAGCCCCTCCTGCCATCGCAAATGAATCAAGGTTACTCACCCGCGCTGGTTGGCTTTTTGCCGAGAGCATCTTTGCGGGAAAGCTTCAGGCGGCCTTGACGGTCGATCTCGATCAACTTGACAAGGACTTCTTCACCTTCCTTCAGTATGTCGGTTACGTTCTGAACGCGGCGGTCCTCCAGCATAGAAATGTGGCATAGACCTTCCGTGCCCGGTCGGATCTCGATGAAGGCACCAAAGTCCATGATGCGCTTAACCGTACCCAGGAAGATGTCGCCAACATTTGGATCCGTGGTGTACTGACGAACCAACTTCTTGGCAGCTTCTGCCGTGGTCGTGTCAGGAGACACGATATTAACCGTGCCATCATCTTCGATGTCCATCTTCACGCCGGTTTCAGCAATGATCTTCTTGATGGTTTTACCGCCGGGGCCGATCAAATCACGAATCTTACTGGTGTCAATCTTCATGCTGAAGATACGCGGCGCATGCTCGCTCAACTCAGCGGGTGCCGAGATGGTTTGTTTCAACTTCGACAGGATGTGCTTTCGACCCTCACGTGCTTGTGCAAGCGCATCGGCAAGGATTTCCTTCGACAGGCCGCCAACTTTAATATCCATCTGTAGGGCAGTGATACCTTCTTCACCGCCGCAGACTTTGAAGTCCATATCACCGAGATGGTCTTCGTCACCCAGAATGTCAGACAGCACGGCATAACGTTTGCCTTCCAGGATTAAACCCATGGCGATGCCGGCAACCGGCTCCTTAATCGGAACGCCTGCATGCATAAGGGCCAAGGTTCCCGAACAAACAGCGGCCATGGATGACGAGCCGTTCGACTCAAGTGTTTCCGACACCACGCGGATTGTGTAGCCGAATTCCTTTTCCGGTGGGATGACGCGAGCCAACGCGCGTTCAGCAAGGGCTCCGTGTCCAATCTCCCGGCGTCCTGGCGGGCGCAGCGGTCGTGCTTCGCCGACGGATAGCGGTGGAAAATTATAGTGCAAGAAGAAGCGCTTGCTAGCATCTGGCGTTAGAATCGAATCGATCCGTTGATCGTCCTCGCGCGCACCGAGGGTTACCGAGCCCAATGACTGGGTTTCGCCGCGGGTGAAGAGAGCAGAACCATGCGTTCGCTGCAGGACGCCAATTTCACATGAAATCTGGCGAATATCTTTCAAGCCGCGACCATCGATGCGCTTCTTGTCGTCCAGAATCATCTTCCGCATGATGCGGCTCATGACGTCTTCATAGGCGCGCTTGATTTCGAATTTGACGGCGCTGGTTCCTTCGGGGTTCAGTTCTTCATGCAGTGAGGAGCTGATCGCTTTAAGGGCGCGGCTGCGTTCTGCCTTGGCGCGAATCTGTAGGGCATCGATGATTTGGCCCTGAGCCCGTTCGCTGATTTTCGCAACAAGGCTTTCGTCAACTGGTGACATCTCTAGCTTGCGCTTGGGCTGACCGATTTCCTTTTGCACTTCATATTGCATATCGAAAAGAGGGCGCATCATCGTGTGCGCCTTTTCGATCGCGTCGAGCATTTTCTCTTCGGGCAGGAAATTAGCTCCGGCTTCGACCATGAGGATAGCTTCCGGGGTGGCGGCAAGGTTCAGCTCAAGGTCGCCGGGCGTCACTTCCGATGGATCGAGAACCCATTCTCCGTCCTTGAGACCGATGCGCAGCATGGCGACGGGTCCGTTGAAAGGAATGTCGCTGATCATCAATGCGGTACTAGCGCCAAGCAAAGCTAATGGGCCCGGGTGGATCGATGTATCGAGAGAAACCACAAATGCGGTTACAAACGTTTCGCAACGGAACTCATCCGGGAAACTGGGTCGCAGGGGGCGGTCAATCACGCGAGCGGTTAGCAACTCGCGATCGGACGGTTTGGCTTCGCGCTTGAAATATCCGCCCGGGACGCGGCCAGTCGCATAGTATTTCTCAATGTAGTCGACCGTAAGGGGGAAAAAATCTTGCTCAGCCTTTTGCTCTTCGGCGGCGCAGACCGTTACCAGAACCTGCGTGCCTCCGCAGGATACCATCACCGATCCATTGGCTTGCTTGGCGTACTTTTGGAACTCAAACTTGATGGTTCGATCGCCGATTCTTACTTCCTTGATAAGGCTCATGACTCATTCTCCAATTCTTGCCGGCACGTCCCTCATAGGAAAAGCCGATGTGATGCTGGTTCGGGAAAGTGAAAAGGCGCCGAACGATTCCATCAGACGATGAAATTCCGAGCGGCGCCATTAGGGATTGTTATTTGCGCAGGCCAAGTTCGCCGATCAGCTTCTTGTAACCTTCCGGATTGCGCGTGTTTAGGTAACGCAGTAAACGACGGCGCTGACCTACAAGCTTCATCAAGCCAAGTCGCGAATGGTGATCCTTCTTGTTTTGCTTGAGGTGCTCGCCGAGCAAAGTTAGGCGCTTAGTTAGCAGAGCCACCTGAACTTCAGTAGCACCGGAATTGGTCGGAGACTTTCCGAATTGTTTAACGATCTCAGCGGTTTGCTCATGGGACAGTGACATTTCTATTCCTTAATCTTACGTTTCCATTGCCTTCGAAAGGCTTGCAACATAGCGAAAATCAATTGAGTTCGCAAGTGATGAGATGGCCTTGGGCCTCCCTGACTTGCAACCCTCTAATCTTAAGAAAATATTAAGAAAGATTGTATTTGTCCCGCATTTTCCTTTGGGTAAATATAAAAAAGTATTTGACAAAAAACCTCCCAGCCCGTACAACCATCCCTACCATACAGTTGGGCGAATTCTACCTAACTTAGTTCAGTCGATGGTTCGTTGCGTTGATGCCGTATTGAGCAGCCTCATTCCCCCGGACGTTGATTACTTAGGGCCAAGACTTGAACCATCGCCAGATGCCCGGGAACCATTTTTCTTGGAAGAGGTGAGCATGATTCAGTTCAAAGTAGGTGACAAGGCCGTCTACCCTTCGCATGGGGTTGGTGTGATCAAGAACATCGAGCTTCGCAATATCGGTGGTACGGATCAAAGCTTCTATGTCATCCAGATCATCAGCTCGGGCGCGACTCTCATGGTTCCGACCAACGCTTGCGAGCGGGCTGGCATGCGTTCTTTGATTTCCCGCAAGCAGATCTCTGAAATCTATGACATCTTAGGGTCTTCTGGCCGAGTGGCGCAGACAACATGGAATCGGCGCTTTCGAGAGTTTAGCGAGAAGCTTCGCACGGGATCGGTCCGCGACGTAGCGGAAGTCTTGCGCGACCTGAATTCGTTGCGGGCGACCAAGGATCTGTCGTTTGGCGAAAAGAAGATGATGGATAAGGCTCGAGAGCTGATCGTATCAGAAATCAGTGCCGCCTCTGCAAAGTCCGAATCTGATATCGAGTGTGAGCTGGAAAAATTTCTCCCTAATTGATCGAATCTATAGATGAGTCTGATACGGGCAGCTAGCTTAGCTGCCCGTTTTGCTATAGTTATTCCTTATGAAGATCATCAATGTCATGGCGAGCAGTATTGATGGGTTGATCGGGCTCTCGGAGCAGGAGTCTGATGAGCAGCGTCATGCCTACGGTTTTACCAACATGGACGATAGGGAGTTTGTTCGCAGCCAACTTCTGGCAGCAGATGCTGTGATTACCGGAGCTCAGTCCATGCGCGCCAGTCGTTCGGCATGGAGCCAGAAGAATGCTCGGGAGCAGTTTCCGCATTGGTATGTTTTGAGTCGACGTGGTCTTGAGGCTGAGCTGGAGTTTTGGCGGCAAAGGCAAATTCCCCGCACTGTCGTTTTAGCTGCTAAAAGCTCGGCGGCAAGTTTTCCTGATCCGTTGGTAGGCAAATTGGTGGCGACAGAGGACTCCATCGCCAATGCTGTCGTCGAGGACGCCAAGTGTCGCGGGTATGAGACCGTGCTTCTCTTTGGCGGAGGGCAGATTAATAATCTGTTTTATCAAGCGGGCTTGGTCGATGAGATAAAGCTTACGGTTTGTCCAAGAATATTGGGTCGAGTTGGTGCTCCGCACCTGGTGAACCCGGGTCTTGAACAGCCTGTGTCTCTTGAGCTGCTATCTTCCCACGTTTCTCGAAGTCATGTATTCTTGCATTATAGAATCCAAAAAAACGCTTAGAAGTATTGTGATCGCATCCACGGTCATCACCATCTCGGGGGCACGGTAGCGTTATGGGACTACGAGTTAGAACCAATATCCAGTCGTTAGTGGGTCAGCGGAATCTTGGTATCAGCACTAAGAAGCAGGCCCAACACATGGAAAAGTTGTCCTCGGGCTATCGCATCAACAAGGCGGCAGATGATGCGGCGGGATTAGCGATTTCTGAGTCTTTGCAGGGTGATATTCGGTCCATGGGACAGGCTCGGCGTAACGCAGTTGACGCTGTTTCGATGTTGCAGGTCGCGGAAGGTGGTCTCGAAGAAGTTAACAATATCTTGATCCGGCTTCGAGAGCTGAGCATTCAGGCTGCTTCAGACACAATTGGAGTCCGTGAGCGGGGATATATTAATAAAGAATTTATGGCGATGAAGGATGAAATTGACCGCATTGCGCTGTCGACGGACTTCAACGGGACGCGGCTCCTGACGGGATCGAAAGAAGTTCCTGACGAAATGATGGCCGATCACAATTTCTCGCCATTGGAAGTGCAAGTAGGCAAGGATTACTTGCCAGTTTCCGATTCGTTAGAGGCACAGAACCCAATCAACGTCATTCGCCTTGATTTCAGTAAGTTCAACGCCACAACCGAAGGCGAGGGGTCGCTTGGACTGGGCATGTCCACGAACGAAGATGGAACCAGGGTTGACACCAAGGTCGCCGCGCAGAGCTCGATTGATCGCATTGATTCCGCTATGAAAATGGTAGCGGAGTTTCGTGCAGGGATGGGCGCTGTACAAAACCGTTTGGAATCAACAGATCGAAACTTAGATACAGCCATTACCAACCTATCGGCCGCACGCTCTCGGATTAAGGACGCTGATTTTGCTTATGAGTCAGCTGAGTTTACTCAAGCAAACATACTGCAGCAGGCCGGTGCTTCGGTTTTAACTCAAGCGAACCAGCTGCCGCAGGTGGCGTTGAAGCTGCTAGGCGGTTAGGTTGGTCTAATTTGGTGGTTATGGCGGCGCCGTAAGGCGCCTTTTTTATTGGTTTAAGCTCCACTTCTTGGGAAATGCTAAAGAGTTTCGGGCGAGTTGCCGATAAAGATGGCAGGACAGCCGGGAGCTACTTTGAAATTAGCGCGCGAAAATCGCCGTAAGGCGACTAAATATCTGTGTTTTATCGCGGGGATGAGTGCTGCCATCGGGGCTTGCTCGCGACCCGATCCCCCGGCATTGCCAGAACTGAGTTCAACTCGAGATCCAAGCCAAGGTCAAATCCAAGAATCCCAGCAGAATCCGCTGCCAGCGGCGTCGGCGGATGTGCAGCAACCGACTCAACTGCAGTTTGGTGCAAATGTGGGAACTGCAGAGGAAAAACTGGCAGTGAATCAATGCAATCAGCAGGGAAAGTTTTTCGATCGTCAGCAACGAATTTGCGATACCGCCGTTGCAATTGTAACGGGATTGAATTGCTCTCGTGTCGGTGTTATCTCTGGCGCCAACTTGAGTGAAGAGCGAGTGGCAGAGCTGGATGGTTATTTGAACGGGGATTTGGCCGGATACCAGTTTGACCAGTGCGTTAATCTGTCGGCTACTGAGATTCGCGTTTTTTTTGCCAAGCAGGATCCTGCTGGGATTATCACTCTTCGAACGATGACTGTAGTGAGATCCTAATCGTTGGCTGATTTGTACATATCGCGTAGCTCGATGCTATCTGCATCTGGGGTTCGCGGTCAGTTGCGTGCGGCGATTGATGGCCGAACCGCAGTGCGAGATCGTCAGGACATGCTGGCGGCCTCCCTTCCTCTTGAAATTGAATCCTTATTAAATCAATTGAGGCTCGAGTCTAGTTCTTTAAAGTCGGCAGATCGAGGCGTGTTGCTCGGCACACTTGCCGCCCGAAGTGCTATGGCAGATTCGTCACAGAGCGGGCGCAGTAACTTAGCGATCGTAGCCGCATCTTCTCGGGGAGCCACACATAAACTGGAAGATGAGTTTTCTCGATTTACGAAATCGGGAAAGGTTCTGCCAAATACCAGTCCGCAATCAACGATGGGTGCATTTGCGGCGACCATTGCCCGCGATTTGGGTTCCGATAACATTCATTATGCAGTGTCTTCTGCCTGCACCAGCGGTATGCACGCCGTTGTCTCGGCCGTTGGTCTCTTGCGGGCAGGTTTGGCTGAAGATGCGCTTTGTGTCGGGGCGGAAGCGCCCCTCACCGAGTTTACCGTTCAACAGATGCGGGCTGTGGGAGTGTATTGCCGTACTCCGCTAGCAGGCGAGTTTCCTTATGGCCCTTTCAGCCCCGCTCGATCAGGCATGGTACTTGGAGAGGGGGCTGGCGCCATTTTGCTTAGCCAGGAATCAAGATTGCCGCCGAACCCGGAAGCCCGCATTCTTGGAATTGGAGCCGCATCTGAAAACCAGTCATTGACGGGAATTAGTGCCGATGGCTCTGCGTTGCAGTTGAGCATGGCGCGTGCGCTCAAAGCCGCAGATATCTGCACACACGATGTGCATCTCATCTTGGCTCATGGTGCCGGCACGGTCCAAGGCGACCTTGCGGAATTAACCGCCATGCGTCAATTTTTTGGCGCAAAGCTGCCCCCCATATTTGCCAATAAATGGATCGACGGGCATATGCTCGCCGCTTCGGCTTTTGCGAGCATCGTCTTTGCCCTGGACGTATGCGGAGGCTCCGAATTAATTTGTCCAAACTTTCCTTACGAAGTTATCGAGGGAATGTCGCAGTCCCGCCGATCCCCACAGAAGTTGGCTGGGCGAAATGTCATGATCAATGCTATGGGCTTTGGTGGAAATGCAGTGACCATCCTCCTTGAAGTCTTTCCTCACCGTCAATAATTCGACGAAAATCCCCCGTTGGTGAATTGACGATCGGTAAATTCGACACCCATAAACGTTGACGGGTACCACATCCTCGTATGTTTGATTGAGCAAAGATCGAGAATTCATTCAGTGAAGTCTGCGGTGTTTGCTTGGACTCACTCAGGGTGGTCCGGAACTTGCTTCATGCCAGGGTGAATCCTCCTGTCATTTGAGGTGACCATGTTGAAGAGTATCTATACTCCTGTCTCCGGAGCGCTGGCACAAGAGCGAGTGCTGGAGGTACTGGCAAACAATCTTGCCAACATGAATACGGCGGGTTTCAAGGGAGATAAGGTCAGCTTTGAAGTCGTCAAGCCTGAACCGTACAAAAATTACGATTCACCGATTCCACCGGCCAATTACAAAATGGATATTCACGACATGATGCCGCTTGTTGGCAATGAGCTCGTGTATGTCGGGATCTCGGACGTAACCCGAGATGCAACCCAGGGTCCAGCAATCCATACGAGCAATAATACGGACATGATGATTGAAGGTCCCGGTTATTTCTCCGTTAACACGCGCGAGGGCCTTCGGCTTACGCGTAATGGAGGGATGACTGTTAGTCCTGAGGGTGTGTTGTCCACCAAAATGGGTGACCCGATTTTGGGAGCGAAGGGTCCTGTCTATTTGAAGCAGGGTCCATTCGAAGTGAACGCCATCGGTGAAATCTTTCAAGAAGGCCAAATGGTCGATAGGCTCTTGATCCAAGACGTTTCCAATCCACAATCGCTCGAGCGCGTTGGTCTCAACTACTTCTTTCACAATGGGGCTCCCGAAGATCTGTTGGCATTGGATACACCTCAGATCTCCCAGGGGTACTTGGAGGGATCAAATGTCAATGCGATCCAAAATTTGACAGCAATGATTCTGTCCCACCGCAGTTACGAAGCCTATCAAAAGGCTGTAAGCAACTTTGATCAAATGATGGAGAAGTCATCCAACACTCTGGGCGAAGTTCGCGCCTAATTGGATTCACAACCTCAGACTGAGGAGAGAAAGCTATGATGCGTTCACTGTTGACAGCGGCCACCGGCATGGAGGCTCAACAGATCACCATCGATACCATCGCCAACAACTTGGCCAACGTCAATACGACTGGGTTTAAGTACTCCCGGGCGAACTTTCACGATTTGCTTTATCAGACGTTGAAAGCGCCGGGTCAAAATACGACGACTGGAACCATCGTGCCCAGTGGCATTCAAATCGGTTCGGGGTCGCGCCTGTCATCGGTCGACAAAGTGTTCAAAGAGGGTGGCATCATGGTTACGGACCGATCGACGGACTTGATGGTTGAGGGTGAAGGATTTTTCCGCGTCCAGAAAGATGACGGTTCGATTGCCTATACTCGCGATGGGCACTTCCAGCTGGATGCGACTGGTCGTTTGGTTAATGCCGGTGGATTTCCCATTGTGCCGGAAATCATCGTGCCGCAAGGAGTATCTCAGGACCGAATTAATGTAGGTCTAGATGGCACTGTATCAGTGCGGATTGGTGAGGCATCTGAAGTTATCGGCCAGATTGACTTGGCGAACTTTATTAACCCGGCCGGGCTCGACTCGCTTGGGCACAACCTCTATGGGCCGACCATTGCCAGTGGCGACCCTATTGTCTCTCGACCCAATCAAGATGGTATGGGCCGAATCGCCCAGGGTCAGTTGGAGAACTCCAACGTCAACATTGTGGAAGAGATGGTGAACATGATCACGGGTCAGCGTGCGTATGAAATTAACTCGAAAGTGATCCAGACCGGCGATCAAATGCTGCAGCAGACAAACAATATTCGCTAATTTTAGGTGGGTGACATGCTCTCCGGGGTTGCTAAAAACTTCGCTCTCGTAATCTTGCTGAGCAGCCCATCGGCCTTCGCGGATGCGGTGCATGTGGCGCCGCAAGTGCAATTGCGAATACAGCTTCATGCTATGTCGGAAGCAACGGCACCCCTGTCTAGAATTTATGTTCGAGATATCATGACCTGTGATGGTTACACGCCACTATGCGACGAGATCAATGGCGTCGATCTCGGAGACGCCCCGGCACCTGGTCGCCATGTTTGGTTGCTGCGAGATTCTCTTGGCGAAATTTTGCAACAGGAGCTCCCAGACGTTGAGGTTGTTCTGGCAGGTGCACAACGCATCAAGGTGCAAACTACCATGAACGATATTTCTGGCGATGAGTTGCGGGAGATGCTGGTTCAATATGTTGCAGTAGCGGGCCAAGGTCGTGACGATGTCCAGATTGCCCGCGTGCAGCTATCTCGGCCGATTTCTGTTCGGGCGGGCGCAAACTATAGGGTGGTTGGTCTTTCGGACTTCAACTTGAATTCGGAGGTTTGGGTTCGACGGGCTTTGCTGGGAATGGTGCGGGTTCAAGGGGAGATTGCAAGGGAAGCTGCGCCGGAAGATCGATTTCCGTTTTTGGCGATGATCAGGCTTCGCACTGTAGCAGAGGTTCCTGTACCGATTTTGACGATCGAGCCAGGCACTCCTCTGACGCCCGAGTTGTTTCAGCTCTCTCGGGTCGAGCTGGGTGCAAGTACAAGCACAATAGTTCGCAGGATCGAGGAGGTAGTCGGTGGTGTTGCGCGTCGCCGTCTCGTCTCTAGCGCCGCGATCTCGACGAGCGATGTCGTGCATGAGCTGATGGTCAATCGTCAAGCAGACGTCCGTGTGCACATGGAAAAGAATGGTCTTGAAATGACAGCCCCCGGGCGCGCCCTGCAATCAGGTCGCGTCGGCGATCGCATTGCGATTGAGCTGCAGGCTAATCGCAAGCGTGCATTTGCTATCGTTACCGGAAAAGATGCTGTGAGGTTTGTACAGTGATGAATAAGATTCTGTCGCAGAGTCCGCTTCTCGGCGTATTAGCTTTCAGCTGTCTGGTGGCCTGTCAGAGTGGTCTGTCGCCGAAGTCCAGCCGTGACATTGGTGGCATTGATAAGGCCGGGGGCGTTGTCGGAAATTCTCGGCCTATTGAGGGTGCGGAGTCTCAAGATCCCGAAATTTTTGTTAGGAAAAAGCAGATCGTGATTGATCCGCACGCGGAACCCAATACAACTGGTTCACTATTCAATCTACAGGATGAGCGCAATTTTCTTTACGGCTACCAAGGTCCTCAGAGCCTTGGGAAGTATCTTACGGTTCAGGTTGATACGAACAAACTAGGCGTGCCGAAAGGTGGCGCCGCTGGCGTAGATCAGGCGGCCAGTGCCGCTGGTGGCAAGTCAGGGCTAGGTCCTGTTGAGAGCGCAATTCTGGCCTCTCTGCCCAACTTGGCTCCTCCAGCGGAAGGCGCTTCATTGATCAATAGTTTCAAAATGCGCGTCGCCCAGGTCTTTGAGAATGGTGATGTATTGGCTGTGGTGAAGCGAACGTCTATTCTGGGCGGACAAGGGCATGAGATTGTTGCTCGCGCCAGAATTCCCTATGAAAAACTGGGTGAGGGTCAGCCCATTACCACCAATGATCTCTTTGAGGTGCAATGGCTAGAAAGCTCAAAGGGAGAGCTTGTTGAGCGATTTTCGCACGGCTGGGAAGATGTCTATACGGCTAGGTTGAGCGGATTTGAAGAGGCTAAATCGCGTCAAGCCATGGAGCTTGACGATAAGCGGAAGCAGCTCGAGCAGGCCAAAAGCAAGATGGAGCAGCAACTCGTCTCACTGGGCAAGGAGCGGCAGGTTGTTGCGAAAGCTCAGGAAGACGCGCGCAGTTTGAAGTTTGATTCTGAGAACAAGGTGCAGGCACTTGAGTCGAAATTGAAGGACAGTGAGGAGCTGATTGAAAAGCAAAAGGAAGAGTTGGAGTCATTGAAGAAGCAGTCAGAAAGTCCGGGGGACAAGAAAGATGGGGCCTCAGGTGTTTAATACATTGCGTCATTTACTGCTGATTTTGACTTTCCTATTGGCGAATGGGAGTGCGTTGGGCGCGAGTGCGCAAGCTACAACTCGCATTAAGGACCTAGTCAATCTGCGTGGAGTCCGAAGCAACCAGCTTGTTGGCTTTGGATTGGTGATCGGTCTGCAGGGAACGGGCGACTCGGCTAAAAGCTTGGCGACCAATTCAGCCATTAACAGCATGTTATCAAAACTCGGATTTAAAAAGGATGGTGGAGGATATGCAAATCAGAATATGGCAGCCGTCATCCTGACGGCAGAGCTTCCGCCGTTTGCGCGCATTGGTGATAAAATCGATGTCAAGGTCTCTACGGTTGGCGACGCCAAGAGCTTGGCAGGTGGGACGCTGATCATGGCGCCATTGCGTGCTGGCGATAGCCAGGTATATGCGGTGGGGCAAGGCTCTTTGGTGACTGGGCAAGCCAATGGCAGCGGAACCAGGGTGCTGACCGTTGGGCTAGTCCCGAGTGGTGCGCTCGTGGAACGAGAGTTTACCCCGGCGTTTGAACAAGAGAGAAAGCTCTCTCTTAGTCTTAGGCAGCAGGACTTTACAACAAGCGCGCGGATTGCAGAGGCCATAAACGAACACTTTCGGGGCTACTTTGCCAAGGCGAGCAACTCTGGGCTCATTGAGGTAGAGGTGCCTTCGCTCTATTTCAGTCAGGTGGTTGAATTCATTGCGGAGTTAGAGGCACTAACAGTTGCCGTGGATCAGAAAGCTAAAGTTGTGCTTAACGAGCGGACAGGCACGGTAGTGATGGGTTCAGATGTCATGGTTGACCGGGTGGCAATTTCGCATGGTGACCTCAATATCAAGGTCGGCGGCAAGGACGGTAAGGGAGCAAAATCGGTGGTTGGTCTAGATGGCGTAACGATTGGTGATCTTGTGGAGACGATGAACTCCATGGGAATGAAGCCTGCAGATCTCATCGGGGTCCTTCAGGCTTTGCATGCGGCCGGAGCCATTCATGCCGAATTGCAGATAATGTAGGAGTTTTCATGAGTTCGACAATTGGGCCCATGGTTGGTTCAGCTCTGAACAATGCTGAAATGGCTTTGCAGGACAAGGTATTAGGCGCACAGGTTAGCGAAAAGGACCGCGCAGAGATAAAAAAGCTAGCGAACGAGTTTGAAGCTATGTTCCATCAGATTATGTTAAAATCAATGCGAGATGCGGTGCCAAAGTCAGAGTTGATTGATGGTGGGAACGGCGAGGATATTTTTCGCTCGATGTTGGACACAGAGTATGCGAAGTCCATGGCGGAACAACGGACTTCGGGAATTGCAGCATCGATCGAAAATGAGTTGCTTGGATTGTCTCGATACAACAAGGTCGCATCGCCCAACGTAGTCGGCCATCAAGTCAAGATTTAGTGATAGTGCTTGTGGCCGAGTCAGTGCAGCAACTCGAGGGAGAGGAAGCATGGACACAAAAACGATTCAGCGGAACACCGGATTGACAGCGCAGACTCCCGCAACGATTGCGAGTCGCGCAGAGTCTGCGGAGAAGTCGCGCAGTACGATGGCGGGCGGACAGGCTGCAGCGGATGGTCTAGCGGCACCCAGCGTTTCGGTGGACCTTTCGGATCGTGCACGTGATGCAGTCGAAGCGCGAAAGAAAGCTTTCGAGATTGCTAAGGCTACGCCGGATATTCGTGAAGATCGCGTTGCTGAGCTCAAGCGACGAATTCAAGAAGGCTCTTATCAAGTGGATTCGGAAAAGGTTGCGGACGGTATGATTCGTGAAACCTTGTTCGATTATCTTTCCCAGACTTCAGAAGATCTTGAATCTTAAAGTTTGCTGCATAATTTAGCGTCAGTTCAGCATGGCGACGGTCGTCAGGTAAGGGGACACGTATGACTGCGTATGAACAAGGAGCCGAGCGGCTTGTTCAGCTTACGGTGGATTTGCGCCGTGAGATCGAGTCGCTCACATCGAGTTACAATCGTCTTGCCGACACTATTGATCGCGAGCACGATGCAGTTCGGGCGGCAGACCTCAAGCAGCTATCGCCTGTCGTTCAAGAGAAGGTCATGCTGGTAGATGCCATTGAAGGACACGTGGGAAAAATAAAGAAAGTTGCCGAGCAGGCACTCTTGCTTAAGTCTACTGCAGAGGGCGATAAGGCAGCGGAAGACATGGCGATTCAGGAAGTCGTTGCTCTTGTGTCTGATCTTTCCTTTGCTTGTGCGCCAAAGGGATTAGCGGCCGACGTCCTCCAGCGGCAGCTAAAGTTTTGTCGCAGTGCGATGGACGAGTTGCTGAAGCGGCACGCCGAAATAAAGCCGAAAATCGAGATCAACAAGCGAGTTGTGGCGAGCATGCAGGAGCATCATCGCGCAAGCCATCGCTTTTGGCAGTCCGTGCTATCCGATGCCGAAGCGACATACACGGGTTCAGGAGCGAAAAAAGGTGAGGCGAATACCTCAGTAATTAGGATTCAGGCATAGTATGGCTTCTGGCTTATATCACACTATGAATATTGGCGCGGAGGCGCTCTTTACGGCGCGGCAAGGCGTCGATACGGCCGGCCATAACATCGCCAACGCTCAAACAGATGGCTACTCTCGTCAGCGTGTCAATGCTGTCGCTCGTCACCCCACAGAAGATCGTGGTTTGGTCATTGGCAATGGCGTTCACATCAAGAACATCACTAGATCGCATGACGCCTTCCTCGAGCGGCAGATCAATATCTCCAACAAGAAGGTGGGTGAGTCGCAGTCACGCAGCGACAGTCTCAAGGCTCTTGAAAACATATACAGCCCAGAACTTTCCGCGAGCGTTTCGGACGAGCTGACAGGTTTCTTCAATGCGTTGCAGGACCTAAGTTCTTTTCCAGAGGAGCTCTCAGCTAGGTCCGCTGTGCGTGAGACCGCGCAAAATCTCATTCAGTCGTTCAAGCGCGTTGATACGAGCCTGCGCCACAATCGAGATGACTTGAACGGTAAGGTGGCTGACACCTCTAAGACGATCACGGGCATGTTGGAGCACGTCGCCGAGTTGAATCGACAGATTGGTTCCATGGAGGTCGGGCACTCCTCTCCTGCCAACGACTTGCGGGATGAGCGAGATCGGCTCGTGCGAGAGTTGAGTCAAGATCTTGACATCAATTACTACGAAGATCAGTTTGGAATGATGACCATACGTGGCCCCCGCGATACGCTACTGGTAGAACGAGGCTTTTCTGCGCGAGTCGACGTTCTTAAAGCCGATCAAAATGATGGCATGTACCGCTTGGTAGTTGGGAATGCCGATACAGCGGCGCTGACGGATGTTACGGACCACTTAGACGGTGGCCGTTTGAAGGCGCTCATCGATGTACGCGACAAGGTCATCGGTAACCTACTTGACAATAACAACAGCACAGCGCGTGCGTTTGCGGATGAGTTCAATGCGGTCCATAGGCAGGGATATGGAGTCAAAGGCTATAGCGAAAGCGTTGGGCGCGATTTTTTTTCAATGTCGGAGGACTTCAGTCAGTCTGCAAGGTCCTTGAACGTATCTGATGCTGTTATGGAAACTACCGACGCCATTTCGGTGGCGTCTAGTCCAAAAGCACCTGGTGATAACGTTGTTGGCAATGAGCTGATTCGGCTGAAGGATGCTAAAATTTTGCGGGACGGCACGTCAACTCTGCACGAATTCTATACCGATTATGTGGGCAGCCTGGGTATTGAGGTCATGCGAGCTGATCATGACAAGCAAGCAAATGATATTGTATCGGCGGACTTGAAATCGCGGCGCGAAGGTGTATCGGGTGTCTCGATCGATGAGGAGGCGATGAACCTCCTGAAGTGGCAGACAAACTTTTCAGCTTCTTCGAAAGTGATCACAACGGTTGACGAGATGTTAGAGACAGTCTTGACGCTGAAGCGATAAACCTTAGTCTGATGTGTGAAGCATGAGAGTGTCAGAAAGACAGCGCTATGATCTGACGAGTTCCAGGGTGGAGCGGGCGAAGTCAAATAATGCCTCAACCCTAGATGAGCTTTCGACCTTGAAGCGGATCAACAAGATTTCGGATGACCCGCTAGGTTTGACTCGGGCCATGCAAGGTAAGGATCGACTTTCTACGGCCAAGCAACAACAAAAGAACGTTGAGTATGCCAAGGGATTCATCGAGCGTTCTGAAACTGCGATGCAGTCGATGACTGACTTTTTGATCCGTGCAAAGGAACTCTCTGTCGGGCTGGCGAATGACACGTATGGACCCGAGAGTCGCGAAGCTGCTGCTCGCGAGGTCAAGGAGATCATAGAGGCAGTTGTCAGTCTGGCGAATTCGAAGTTTGGTAGCCGCTATGTCTTTGCGGGTTTTCGCACCGACACGCCGCCACTTTCGAATGACGGACAGTTCTTGGGTGACGATGGTGTGATTTTTGTGCAGACGGAGTCGGACAAGTTTCATCGAATCAATGTTGGTGGTCGTGAACTTTTCGAGGCGACCGCTGACGAGCGACAGGCAGGCCACTCTGGCATCGTTGACACTTTGGACCTGTTGTACCGGGGGCTGCAAGAGAACGACAAGGATATGCTGCGTAAGTCCATGTCTGAACTGGACTACCAATTGGAGAAGGGGACGAGTCATCAGGCAGCGCTCGGTGCAACATACAATGCCTTGACGGGTACCCTGCAGCGCCTCGAGGTTGAAGAGGAGCTACTGACTCGCGAAGTCTCTGAGATTGAAGACGCGGATATGTTTAATGCTTCTTCGAATTTTCGGAGAACGGAGTCAATTTTGCAAAGTACGCTTTTGGCGTCCAATAAGCTGCTGCAGCCATCGCTGTTGAACTTCATGCAATAGTGTGACTGCTGAGTAAATAGGGGTACCTTGTCAGGACATTGTCCTTGGTGGATAATAGTCTTGTAGATCAAGCAGGATCCCGATTTGAGTGAATGAACCCCTTTTCCAGGGAGGGCACTGGGGTGTTAGTTCTTACGCGCAAAGTTGGTGAAGGGATCGCGATTGGTGACGATGTGAAAATCATCGTCATGCAGATCAAAGGAAAGCAGGTTCGCTTGGGCATTAAAGCTAGCCCGACGACGATAGTCCACCGCGAGGAAATCTATCAGCGTATCCAAGATGAGAATCGAAGTGCTGCCGAGTCCGGCACGGACCGCGCTAGCTTGGATCACGCTCGCGAAATTATTGGCAGAAGGGACGGGGATCTGCCGGCCGATACGCCGCTGCGCCGTACCATTAAGCGGCGTCCAGGAGATGACTCCTGAGATTATTAGAATGTAGTGGTGGAATATCAGATTTGTGGTTGCTCTGCGGACGTGGCTTGAGGTAGAATTTCCACAAGAGTTCCAGTGAATATAGCGTCAAGGATGTCGAGGGTGGCCACGGCTCTCATGAAGAGTTGAGATTTCGCTTGGGGGAGACCGTCTTGATTAGCGTTAAAACATCACGATTTGGCGAGATTGAGATCGACGAGAAGGATGTAATCGAGCTTCCAGCAGGCTTGATTGGCTTTCCCGAACT
This sequence comes from uncultured Oligoflexales bacterium, assembly GCA_964560765.1. Classification (GTDB taxonomy): domain Bacteria; phylum Bdellovibrionota_B; class Oligoflexia; order Oligoflexales; family CAZLMG01; genus CAZLMG01. The sequence goes on along the minus strand of CAZLMG010000013.1, from coordinate 41,230 downwards.
CAAACAGTACGTCCTTCTCGACCACGAAAAGGACTCGCCTTTCAAGTGGCTCCAGTCGCTTGATGATGGTGCTATTGCTTTCGTTTTGATCAATCCGCTTCTTTTCAAGCCCGATTATACGGTCGAAGTGACCGAGGCTGAGGTTTCTGATCTCCACATCGAAAGCGAAGATGATGCCGTTATCTCGGTCATCATTACTATGCCTAGCAATCCCCAAAACATGACTGCGAACTTGAAAGCACCTTTGATTTTCAATCTCAAGAATCGCAAGGGAAAGCAGATCATTTTGAACTCCTCAACTTACACGACTCGCCACAGCATTATGGAAGAAGTGAAGCGGCGTGCGGCTCAAACAGAAACCGCAAGTGTTCAAGATGTCATTGAGCAGGCTAAAGAGGCGCAGAAAAAGTCTGCGAAAGCTAAGCCCGAAACCGCAGGCTAGGGCTGCTCAGTTACTTTCTCATTTTCTAAAGAAACCCTCGCAAATAGCGGGGGTTTTTACTTTGTGGGCAAGCCTGTTCGCCAGTCGACTTCATGGCCCAATTGACTCGTTACCCAAGCGCGATGAAGTCGGACGATGTGCTGAAAGCTACTGTTGGGGCGCAGTGTATGTAGCTGGTGCTGTCCGATCCGTTGCACAGGAATCAATCCGCGAACGGTCGAGCAGACAAATGCTTCGTCGAAGCGAGGAATTTCATCAGCATAGATGACGCGTTCAGTCACTGGAATCTGGGCGCGGTTTAGCAGTTCTATCAGCGTCGAGCGAGTGATTCCAGCTAGGATGCCTGAATAAATGGATGGAGTTGCGATTTCTAAGAGATCGCCCTCTCGTCCCAAAAGAAAAATGTTTGCAGTAGAAGCCTCCGTGATTTCTCGATCAGCATTGCTCCAAAGCACATCGTCAAAGCCTTCGCGATGGGCTCGCTTCATGGCAAGAATGCTGCGGAGATAATTGCCTGTCTTGGCCGAAGCCTCGCGCTCTGTATAGGGTAGGCGGTCCAATTGCAGCTTCAAGCCTTCACTGAAGCTACGTTCCGGTTCCATGGGTGCGGGAAAGGCATAGAGCACCCGGTTGGGCACAAGGGGGGTTGCCGTTGATAAGCCCATGCCGCATCCACGAGTTATGACAAGCCTCAGGTACTTCTTGGGGTGTGGTAATTGCTCGGCCGCCGTTTGTAGCTCAAATGTAAGCTCATCGTCCGACCAGGGAATTTCCATCTCGAGGCTATCGGCCGAGTGACGAAGTCTGGCTAAGTGTTTGTGAATATTTAGAATTTTAGATCCAAAAACGCATAGTACCTCGAAGACGTTATCGCCAAAGAGAAATCCTCGATCGAGTGCTGGTATGGCGGCAAGCTCAGGAGTCTTAAAATCGCCATTTACCGCTATTAAGCCATCCATAGTTATCAACTTGATTTTATTAAATTCCGCATGTTAGAAGGTCGCGCGTTTACCAGATAGGAGCTAGTTCCAATGGATCAACAGATAGCTGCACCTTCCCGAAAAGTCCACCTAGTTTCCTTGGGCTGCGCGCGCAATCGCGTCGATGCGGAAGTGATGCTGGGCGGCATGGTGGAAAGGGGCTGGCAGATTACCGACGTGCCCGAAGAGGCTCAGGCTGTCGTCGTCAATACATGTGGTTTCATTGGGCCTGCCAAGGAAGAGAGCATCGATACCATCCTCGAGTGTGCTGCTCTGAAAGAAGCGAATCCAAGCATGAAGCTTGTGGTCACTGGTTGCTTGACCCAGCGCTACAAGAGTCAGTTAGCAACTGGACTGCCTGAGGTCGACCTCTTTATTGGTACCGATGAGTTTCGAAAGATCGCAGATTTGATCGAGGCGCCGTTTGCAGAAGGAGCGAGCAAGGTTTTCGCTCGCCGAACAAATTACCTTTATGAAGGCGAGCTGCCGAAGCTGAATACCCTGTCGCCATATTCAGCTTACGTAAAGGTCGCGGAAGGCTGTCAGCATCAGTGCTCATTTTGCATCATCCCGGCCATTCGCGGACGATTGCGGTCTCGGCCCGTTTCCAGCGTCGTCAAGGAAGTAGAGGTTCTCGCCAGCCAGGGAGTGAAGGAAATCAATCTCATTGCCCAAGATCTGGCCGCGTATGGGCGCGATCACGGTAAAGATATGCTGCTAGAACTGCTCGCGGCACTGGAGCAGGTGGATGGGATCGAATGGATTCGTATGCTCTATATGTATCCAGAATATATCAGCGATGAGTTTCTTGTGCATTTTGCTTCCAGCAAGAAGCTGGTCAAATATCTCGATATTCCCATGCAGCATGGCAGCGATGCCGTACTCGCGCGCATGAAGCGTCAAGTCACTCGCGATCAGCTCTTGGCAACCATTGAACGCGTGCGTCAAGCAGTTCCTGGTATTGCGATTCGAACTTCGGTCATGGTTGGCTTTCCAGGCGAGACTGACGAGGAGTTCGAGGAACTCGTATCGTTTGTGCAAGCGGCGCGATTTGACCACTTAGGGTGCTTTGCGTACTCGCAGGAAGAAGGCACTGTTGCTGGTCGAATGGTCGATCAAGTTGCTGAAGATGTGAAGCAGGAACGTCTGGACATCGTGATGAGTGCGCAGCAGGAGATTTCCCGTCAACACCTCCAGAGATATGTCGGTACGGTGGTTCCGGTCCTGGTCTTGGGTCGAAGCGAAGAAACCGAGCTGCTCTTTGAGGGGCGGATGTCGACGCAAGCGCCGGAAGTGGACGGTATCGTCTATATCAACGATGGCGATATTCGAGTCGGTGATATTCAGCTAGTCGAAATTACGGAAGCGCATGAGTATGATCTGGTTGGTCATGTCGTGGAGTCGCATTGATGGCTGGTAAGCGCGCGACTCGCGAGCCCGACTATATCTTTACGTGGGAAGAGGTCGCCACTCGCGGTTCGGTGGCAGCGTCGTTTGCAGAGCGACGAATGCGTCAACAAAAGGTCTTGGCGGCGTGCGACAGTCACTTGCTCCCGCGAATATTCAACATCGACCATAACGCATATTTAGAAGGTGCGTTGACGTCCAAGCATAAGGAGCTACAGGGACTTGTTGCTTCCCTCGTTCTGCGCTGTGACGATTGTATCTTCTATCACATTATTCAGGCTTATCGGTTGGGAGCAACGCAATCCGAGATCGCGGAGACTCTCGATGTGGGTGCGGTGATTGCAGGTACGATTACCATTCCCCACTTGCGTCGGGCAGCCGAGCTGCTGGTCGAGTTGTATCCTGCGAGCTAATGCCGACGCAGTCACCTAGAAGTCCGCAATATTCCAGCTGCCGTACATTCCTGTTAAAGTCATGCTTTCGCTCTCCAGAATCGGAGCTACCTGAAATTTGCGACTCTTATGGCTGGCGAGGTGGCTGCTTGCGGGCGCGCCATCTTGGGTAATGACAGGGGCCAGGACAAGATAAGAACCCAAGATACTGCCTCCGATGAAACCCATGGATGCTCCGATGGCGATTGCTTGCAGATGTCGCTGCGGATTTTCGTATAGGCTTAGAGATGCGGCGCCCAAGGCTGCGCCAAAAGCAGTCGCATAGCCGGCCGTGATGAATACTTCTTGGAACATTTCTTCGGTAGAGGCGGCATTTGCTGGCTGGCTTGGTACGGTGCACAGCAAAACTGCGGCCAGGATAGCCAGGAGCGCATGGAACATCGGAATGCGCTGAGTTGCTGGGGACATGGTACCTCCCGGGAAATGGTCTAGTCATTCATGTGTTGATTGCTGAAGCTATTATAACGCGCGTCAGCGTAGGCGCGCAATTGCGATGGCAGAGGCAATCTGCAGCTTCAGGACTCTGTGGGTAGCTTTGGTGTCGAATATTGCTTGACAATTTGCGATGTCTCGCGTATCCGAGATATACGTAAAAGGAAAACCTGGACTTGCGCCCTTCAAAGCAAGCGAAGCATCAGTAAAAGTCTCCATACAGCCCACATAGCCAGAATCAGCAGACTAACTTGTGGACGTTTGGAGTTTTCATAAAAATTTACGGCCAACCTAGAGTTGTTCATCCATAACCCGCCATCAGTGAGAACCTATGAGCGATCGGCATCCCAACCAGAAAGACAACAAGAAGAGACGAGACATGCAACCACGCGACGGTAAGAAGCCGGATCGTTTTGAGCGCGAACCAGCACCTGAAGAGATAGAAGTTATTACTGACCCCGATGCCCCTCAGTTGAATCTGAAGGAGCTGAAACTCCGTAAGATTGCTGATCTAAATAAGATGGCAAAAGAATTCGGTATCGAGGGCGCCGCAGGCATGCGTAAGCAGGAGTTGATCTTTGCTTTGCTGCAAGCCCAGTCCGAGCGCGGAGGGGTTATCTTCGGTGAAGGCGTCCTGGAGACGCTCCCTGACGGCTTCGGATTTCTTCGCGCACCTGACTACAACTATCTTCCGGGTCCCGATGACATCTACGTTTCACCGTCGCAAATTCGGCGTTTCAACCTGCGAACCGGTGATACAGTCTCTGGGCATATTCGCCCACCTAAGGACAGCGAGCGCTATTTTGCTTTGCTGAAGGTGGAATCGGTCAATGGTGCACCGCCAGATGCTGGCTTTGAAAAGATCATATTCGACAACTTGACTCCATTGTACCCAATGGAGAAGTTCAAGATGGAATTTGACCCACGCATGATTTCGACGCGCGTGATCGACTTGCTTTGCCCCATCGGTAAAGGCCAGCGCTCACTGATCGTTGCGCCACCTCGTACCGGTAAAACGGTGCTGTTGCAAAATATCGCCAACGCAATTGCGAAGAATCATCCTGAAGCGGTTCTGATTGTGTTGTTGATCGACGAGCGACCAGAAGAAGTGACGGATATGGAGCGCTCTGTGCGGGGTGAAGTTATTAGCTCGACATTCGATGAACCCGCGCAGCGCCACGTTCAGGTTGCCGAGATGGTGATCGAGAAGGCGAAGCGCCTCGTTGAGCACAAGTATGACGTTGTAATTTTGCTCGATTCGATCACTCGTTTGGCTCGAGCCTATAACGCAGTCGTTCCACCTTCTGGCAAGATCCTTTCTGGTGGTGTGGACTCGAACGCATTGCACAAGCCTAAGCGCTTTTTTGGTGCGGCTCGCAATATTGAAGAGGGTGGTTCGCTAACGATTATTGCAACGGCCCTCATCGACACCGGTTCACGGATGGACGAAGTTATTTTCGAAGAGTTCAAGGGTACGGGCAACATGGAGCTTGTGCTGGATCGAAAGTTGGCTGAGAAGCGAATTTACCCGTCCATGGACATTAATAAGTCCGGTACGCGTAAAGAGGATTTGCTCTTGCCGAAGGATGTTTTGAACCGCATGTGGATTCTGCGTAAACTGCTGGCGCCATTAAATACAGTCGACGCTATGGAGTTCTTGCAGGATAAGCTCGAGAAGTGCGAAACCAATGCCGAGTTTATTCAATCGATGAATAGTTAGGTGGGGTAGTCGTTAGTTCGATTGAGTCTTTGCATATTCTTTTTTAATTCCTGCAAGCGTCGGCACATGTCGGCGCTTGCTGTTTAATGTCAGTGGATCAAATGTTTCAGAATTTAGAGACTGTGAGCGAGCGCTACGATGAAATCGGCCAGGCTATGTTGCGGCCGGGGTTGACGGGGGCAGAGCTCACCAAGATGTCAAAAGAGCGGGCCGAGATTGAGGACATTGTTCTCACCTATCGGTCTTATCGTGAGGTCATGCAAGCGCGCGACGAAGCGAAGGAAATGCTAGGCGACAAGGACGCTGAGATGCGCGCTATGGCTAAAGAGGAGCTAACTTCAGCCGAGGCGAGGTTGGCCGAGCTGGAGAAGCAGCTGATTTTGCTGACTCTGCCACGCGATCCAAACGATAATCGTAACGTCATTTTGGAAATCCGAGCTGGAACTGGTGGTGACGAAGCGGCGCTTTTTGTCGGCGATCTTCTTCGGATGTACATGCGTTACGCGGAGACTGTGGGCTGGAAGGTTGAGATGTTGAGTTCCGCTGAGTCGGACTTGGGTGGATATCGGGAAGTGATCCTTCTTGTGCAAGGGGATCGTGTTTATAGCCGGCTGAAGTTTGAGAGCGGGGCTCATCGTGTGCAGCGAGTCCCGGCAACGGAAGCGCAAGGACGTATTCATACGAGTGCGTGTACTGTTGCGGTTCTGCCCGAGGCGGAGGAGGTTGAGGTTCAAATCAACCCTGCAGATCTGGAGATTACTAAGTGTCGCGCGTCCGGTGCTGGTGGTCAGCATGTGAACAAGACCGATTCAGCAGTCCGCATTGTCCACCTACCGACGGGAATTGCGGTGGAATGCCAGGATGAGAGATCGCAGCATAAGAACAAAGAAAAGGCGATGAAGGTTTTGAAAAGTCGGCTTTACGACAAGTATCAGAGTGAGCAAGATCAGTCGATTCGCGCTGATCGTAAGAGCCAGGTCGGCTCTGGAGATCGAAGCGAACGTATCCGGACCTACAATTTCCCGCAGGGGCGTGTTACCGACCATCGCATAAATCTGACGCTGTACAATCTTGCTGATGTTATGGAGGGTGATTTGACAAAGATTCTGGATGGCCTCGGAACGGCGCATCAAACGGAATTGCTCCAGCAACAAGGGCGCACGCTATAATGCACGGGCCATCCGATACAGACGTTAGTGCTGTCGCGGCAAGTGATGAGCCGTGGACGGTAAAACGGATTCTGCTTTGGTCGACTAATTATCTGCGTGAGATTGGGATTGAGACGGCGCGGCTGGATGCTGAGTGCCTCCTCGCAGACGTTCTGGGATGTACGCGCGTACAACTGTATGTCCAGTTCGACAAGCCCCTCAGCATTGATGAGCGAAATCGATTTCGCGGCCTGTTGCGCCGTCGCGCCCTACATGAACCTGTGGCCTACCTATTGGGAAGTCGTGACTTTTTCGGGCGCAGTTTCTTGGTGTCTCCAGCGGTGCTGATACCGCGCTCGGATACGGAATGTTTGATCGAAACTTGCCTCAATTTGTATACGGATCGCGATGCAGCAATTTCGATTTTGGATGTTGGTAGTGGCAGTGGCTGCATCGGCGTTACTTTGGCCGCTGAGTACCCTGCATCTCGCGTGACTTGCATTGATGTGTCGTTGGAGGCTTTGGTATGCGCACGTAAGAATGCCGAGCGCTTGGCTGTAATGGATCGTGTCACTTTTCGTCAGTTATCCATGTTAGATGAAAGTTTTCTAACCTGTGGTGGGCGATTTGATTTGGTGGTGTCAAATCCACCTTATATCCCTAGTTCAGATATTCAAGGCCTGATGCAAGATGTTCGAGGTTTCGAGCCGCACTTGGCTCTTGATGGTGGGCCTGATGGCTTGATCTGCTACCGGGCTTTGGCGCAATCGGCTTCAAGTTTATTGCAAAGTGGAGGTTGGCTGGTCGTCGAGGTTGGCGTCAATCAGGAGCGCGATGTTCAAGCAATTTTGAGCAGCGCAGGGGCGCACAGCTTGTCTATTTCTGCTGATTACGGCGGAATCCCCCGCGTCGTTGCCGGGGCGTTTGACGGAGCCGAGTTCACGTTATGTCGCCCATGACTCAATCTCGCAAGGCGGTCATTTCGTTTTTCGTTACGACCGCCGGACTGGCTGCCGTTCTCTTCATTTACCAATCGTTTCTTGCGCCAATTTTTGCCACCGCGATAGTCACTTTTTTGGCTTGGCCGGCTGTAAACTATTTAGATGATCGCTTGCGAATCGGTCGTGGCTGGATTGCTCTGATTTTGACAACTCTGGTAATCTCCATTTTGGTATTCGGAGTCGTTCGCATTGTTCCCATCCTGTATCGAGAGGCGATTGCTATCGGCAATCTTGCACCTTTCGCCTTGGATTTTGTGACTCGAAATATCATTCCGCGCATTCATGAATTTTTGGGTGAATTGACGTTCATTGGGCCTGGTGTTGCTTCAAAGTTGCTCGAGGGTATGAACGCGCCCGCTCGGTTTGGTTCGCAGCTCACGGATACGGCGGTGAGATTTATCAATGCATCACCTTCTTTGCTGGCGCATGTCGTGGATGTCATCATTGTACCTATAGCCACATTTTTCTGTCTAAAAGATGGGAGGCGCGTCATCGCCCTCCTGAAATCCTTGGTACCACCAGATTTGGCGGAAAAATTTGGTAACGTTTTGTCGCAAATTGAAGTTAGCTTGCGTCTTATCGTCAGAGGGCAAGTGGTTATAGCGTTTTTGGATGGGATCCTTTACGTCATCGGTTTTTTAATCATCGACCTGCCTTCGGCGGTGGTGATTGGGATGATTGCGGGGGCATGCCGGCTAGTGCCGTATTTGGATGTGCTGATTGGCGGCTTTTTAAGTCTAGTTGTGGCGCTAACGGCTTTTACCAGCTGGTGGCAAATTGCAGGTATCGTTTCGGTGATCACCGCCGTGCAAACCATCGATGGTATATTCTTTACCCCGCGAGTTTTTGGTGGTCGTCTGGGAATTCACCCTTTTGTCTTGTTAGTCATTATCCTCGGATTTGGTGACTGGTTCGGCTTTTGGGGGATCTTAATTGCGATTCCTAGTGCCGCAGTTCTTAAGATTCTCGTTGGCGTCGCAGTTCAGAGTTATCGGCAGTCAGGGCTATTCACCGCGCCGCAAGAATCAGCACAAAGTTGAGCTTTGCCGGTAGCTCTTCGCATTGCTGCCGCACAGCGGCGGGAAAATCGTACAAGTAGGTCTCATGTGACCCCGAGACATCGAGTGCTAAGAAGATGCGCCTTTGGCTTGAGGCGCTGTTGGCCAGGGAGTCCAAAAGCGCGTTGAGCCTGTAGGGAGCGTCGAGAATCACTACGGGCATTGGCATGCCCAAGAACTGCCGCAACTGAGCATCTCGACGGGCCGGCTCCCGTGCAAGGAAACCAGCATAGTGAAACTGGTCGTACGATTCTGGAAAGGCTGCCAAAGCACTTGTGATTGAGGATGGGCCCGGGATCACCACCAGAGCGGCTCCAAGCTCTCGGGCGATTGAAGTCAGGTCTCGTCCTGGGTCAGCGACATTGGGCATACCCTGATCACTCATGTACAAGATCGTTTGTCGCGCTTTAAGGGCTGTACGGGCTAGTGCTAGGGTCTCCTTGGAATCGTGTTCGTTAAGCTTCAGATAGCTTCTATGAATTCCTGCCGCCTTCAGTGCCGCTCTGGCTGGGCGGTCTTCTTCAAAGATGACCAGGTCGGCAGCACGCAGTGCTTCTAGAGCGCGCACAGGGATGTCCGTTGGATTGCCGATGGCGTTACCAGCAAGTATCAATTTGCCGCGATCGCTGCCGGTAGATGAGCTATATTCTGTACTCATAGTCGGGTAATGTCGTGTTTTTATGTGGAATTGTAAAGCATATTGCGGACCTAGAGTGGCTGTGATAAGTGGTCAAGACCATTAGGATTTGACCGGAAACTTTGCCAGAGTGAGTCAGTCAATCGTCAATCGCACCAGCTACGTGGCAGCGGCCTCATCGACGGGTCAGCTCTTGCCTCAGCACGTCGGCATCATTATGGATGGCAACGGACGTTGGGCGAAGCAGCGCCGTCTTCCGCGGATTTTCGGCCATCGCGAAGGTGTACGCCGCGTCAGCGAAATCGTCGAGGAATGCGCCAAGCTAAATATCTCAGCCTTAACTCTCTATGCTTTTAGCGAAGAGAATTGGCGTCGGCCTAACGCCGAAGTCGAGTTTCTCATGCGCCTACTTAACATTTACCTTCGGCTTGAGAAGTCGCGTTTATTGCGAAATAACGTACAGTTGCGCATCATCGGCAATGAATCACGCCTGCCTAGTGAATGCCGTCGCCGATTGCAACAGCTCCGCGATCTGCTCCAAGACAATACGGGAATGGTGCTGACCTTAGCTTTGAGCTATGGCGGCCAAAGCGAAATTGTTGAAGCCGCTCGACGACTTGCAGCTCGAGTTCAAAGCGGTGAATTGACGGCGGAGCAGATTAATCGCACTGAGTTTGAGGCTGCCCTTCAAACAGGGGACTTGCCTGATTTGGACTTGTTGATTCGAACAAGTGGTGAGCAGCGGCTTTCCAATTTCTTGTTGTGGCAGGCTGCCTATGCTGAGCTGTATTTCACCGAGAAGCTTTGGCCAGACTTTCATATAGATTCTCTGCACGAGGCATTCTCTGCGTATTTGCGTCGCGAGCGCCGTTTTGGTGGTGTCGATTCAGTGGTGTCTTCTGATCTTAGCGCTTTGCACCTTGGTGCCGTGAGTCCTCCAGTATGCTGAAGCAGCGAGTTCTAACTGCGGTTATTGGGCTGCCGTTACTGATTTTCGCATTTGCGACCAATTTGGATTGGTTGCTAGTCCCTCTGTTCATCGCTTGTGTCGCCGTGGGCTGCATCGAGTCTTATCTGATGTTGACGCCAAAACTTGTCGCACTAGCTGACCCGGCAAGTGAGGGTTCAATCCCTGCAACGTCGAAGGCGTCGGCAGGCGTCGCGGCATTGCTGGCGGTGTTTGTCTTTGCGGGATCGCTAGCGGGCACTGCAGAGGCAGAGCGCGGAATGACAGTTGCTGGGATTTTGGCTAGCATCCTATTGGGGGCATTTAGTGGTACGACTGTTGAGCGACGTGGCGCGCACATGCTGGCGCTATTATTCAGCGTTTGCTACGGAGCGCTTCCCTGGCTGTCAATTTGGGATCTTTACCAGATGGGAAGTGGGTCTCGCTTCGTGATGCTGCTCTTGGCCGTGGTCTGGAGTGGTGATACCGGAGCTTACTTTGCCGGATCGTACTGGGGTCGAAATCGGCTGGCACCAACGATATCACCCAAAAAGACTTGGGAAGGTGCTATTGCTGGTATCCTAGCCAGCATTGCCGGTGGTCTTGTGGTGAACATGGTTTACGGCGGTGCCCTAGCCTCCTGGGAAGTGATTGCATTGACCAGTATTTTGGGTGGTGTTGCTGGGCAGATGGGTGATTTAATCGAGTCGGCCCTAAAGCGCTTTTGTGGCGTCAAGGATTCAGGGAAGCTACTGCCGGGCCATGGCGGTTTTTTAGATCGCGTTGATGGTTTACTTTTTGCTGCTCCAGTAATGTGGTTTGTCCTGTATAATTTTAGGGCCTTGCCAGTCGCGACTTAGTTCGTAGGGGGTCCAAATTATGGAATTTCTCTCTCATCCTGTGCCCGCGGTTATCGTCTTGCTGGGCGTTTTGGTTTTCTTCCACGAACTGGGCCATTACCTAGTTGGTCGGATGAGTGGTATTGCAGTCGAGATTTTTTCGATTGGATTTGGGCCGCCTATTTTGCGCTGGCGCAAAGGCGTGACGGAATACCGGCTCAGCACCATTCCTCTTGGCGGCTTTGTCAAATTTTATGGAGCTGTTAAAGCTGAGAAGGTTCCCGATTCGGTTCGAGGGCAAGAGTTTTTTCGCGCCAGTTGGCAGCGGCGTGCATTAACCGTAGCCGCCGGTCCTGTCGCTAACCTGTTGCTAGCTATTTTCGCTTTCGCTGTCCTGGGCGCAGCGGGTGTCTCGCATCCTCCGCCTATCGTCGGTGATATTCGTCAGGGTAGTCCAGCGCAAGTTTCCGGACTGCAATTTTTGGATGAAATCGTCGAGATAAACGGCAAGCCGGTAAAGGTTTGGAGTGATTTAGAGACCGGCATTAGTCAGAGTCCCGGGAAGCAAGTTTCGTTGTTAGTCATGCGCAACGGAAGTAGGCAGGAGGTTTCGCTTACTCCCGCACCGACAGAGATCACCGATATTTTGGGCAAGAAGCGTTTGGTCGGCCGTGCGGGTATTGCGCTGGCGCGACATCCAAGTACCGTTACCGTTGATTTGCAGGGCGGGCCTGGCGATAGTGCAGGCCTGAAAACCGGCGACCGCGTCGTTGCTATACGAGTTGGCGATACAGAATTGGCCGTTCAGTATTGGCGCGAGCTGGTTAATGAGTTATGGCGAGCCAAGCAGAGTGGCGTCGAAAGTGTTTTGCTGACCGTTAATCGTCCTGCGACAGCTACGGCAGAGATTGCGGCCCTAAGAGTTGAGTTGCAAACGTCAGGCGACATCTCGGCGGTTTCGCCCGAGGAGTTTGTGCGCTCCTTAGGAATTCGCGATAGCCAACTCACCGTTAAAGAAGCCAAGGATACGCTGGCTGGCGTCCTTCTGCCTGGAGATATTTTGCTGGCAGTTAATGATACCGGAGTTCAGGACGTTTATGACTTGCGTACACAAATTGAAGCACTAACCGAGTCGAGCGGCCAGGTGAGGATTCAAAGGGACTTTCGCGTTCTCAATTTGTCGGTGGTGTTCAAGCCGGTCGAGGTTCAAGCTGCGGCTGGAAAGATGACGGTTTTTACCCTGCCGGCGTCTTTGTTGAGCGAATTGATCACGCCTCCGCCCGTGATTGAGCGCTATACAAATCCTTTTTCTGCCCTGGCGTACGGTGGTCGTGAAACCTTAGTGCAGTCCGGTGAGATCCTATCTGCTCTTGGAAAAATGGTGATTGGCGAAGTGCCCATGCAGGCCATAGGCGGCCCTATTCTGATTGCAAAAGTAGCTGGCGAGTCTGCCAAACGTGGCTGGGAAACGTTCTTGGCGACGTTGGCCGTGATCAGTATCAACTTGGCGCTGATAAATCTGTTTCCCATTCCCGTACTCGACGGTGGACAGTTGCTCATGATTGGGTCTGAGGCCATTCGTCGTCGACCGCTCTCTGAATTGGCTATGGAAAACTTTCAAAAAGTTGGCTTTGTGATGATCATGGCACTCATTGTCTTGGCCACATATAATGACTTCAGCAGATTTTGGACGTCGATGCTGGAAAGTGTTGTGGGTGCTTTTCAGTGAAGCATGTTCTCGCGATAGATACGGCGATTCAGGGTGCATTTGTGGCATTGCACTCAATTGCGCCTCATGGGCCACTGACGTTGGCATTTGAACATCATGAAGTTGTGCTTGGTTCATCCGCAGCTCTGAGTCGGATGGTACTGGATGTCCTGGATCGTGCCGGCATCTCGGTGGCTGATGTGTCAGGTCTTATGGTTGGATCAGGACCCGGCTCATTTACTGGAATTAAGGTTGGGCTGTCATTCGCGTATGGGCTGATTCGTGGCTTGCCAAGCTCAGTGCCTGCCACCACTTGGGATGCGTTGCGCGGGTGCGCTGCTGCGCTGAGCCAGAGCTTGGGTGGTTGTGAGCTGACCCTGCTCTTACCTGCCACAAAGACGCACGGCTACGGCGCGTCCGTCTCCGATGATGGTAATGTCAGCGTGTATGCTACCGAATTGAGAGCGGGCGTACCCTATGGAGTGGAGTCGGGACTCCAGCTCAGGGCTCCTTACTTTGCGGCGGTGACTTGGAGTGGATTCGATAAAGACTGTCGGACTCTTGAGCAGAGCCAGTTGACGAAGCTGCTTGTGGAAAGCGCGGAAGTGAATCTCAAAGCGCAGTGGCCGAATGCTTTCGGGAATATTGCAGAAGTTATGCCTAATTATATGCGCGATGCCGCACCGATCGAAAAGAGGAGGTCCTTGTAGTGGCGCAGATGTTGCTGAAAAAGCGGCGGTTGGGTGGAGCGGTGTATGTGCTGCCGAACTTGATAACCACAGGTAATTTGTTCTTTGGATTTTTTTCAGTCGTGAAGTGCTTACAGGGCGACTACAAATGGGCCGCCTCTGCAATCTTATTGGCTGCAGTATTTGACGTTCTCGATGGCCGCGTAGCGCGCCTGACCGGCGGAACTTCCGAATTCGGAGTGCAGTATGACTCCCTCTGCGACCTGCTTTCCTTTGGCTTGGCGCCCGCCTTCTTGATGTATGAGTTTGGTTTGTCGGCAGCAGGACGCATTGGTTGGATTTTTTGTTTCCTCTTTCTCGCATGCGGCGCATTGCGCTTGGCTCGCTTTAACGTACAAAGCTCAATTGGAAAGGCATCTGGAGACTTCACTGGATTGCCTATTCCGATGGCTGCTGGAGTCGTCGCCTGTTATGTAGCGACTGCTGCGGAGTTCGGCCTGAAGTCGGAAGAGATTCCAGAACTTTTACGATTACTCGAGACTTTTTTTACGGCTCCCGAATGGCGTCGAGGTTTTCTACTTGTTGCGGCACCTGGGCTGGCTCTCCTCATGGTCAGCAATCTGGCTTTTCGTTCACATAAGCTACTTCACGTGACTTTCGTAAAGCCGTTTCGACTTTTGGTCTTGGCGGTGCTCATAGCCGGCTTGATCGCCTATGCGCCTGAGTTTCTCGGGTTCTCGTTGTTCGTTCTGTATGCCATCAGTGGACCGATAGAGTGGGTCCTGGGTTGGAAGAAGGCCGTCGATGACGATGAGATTTTTACTCCAGTCGCCGGTGATGACTCTGTCATCGATCCGGTTGACGACGTGGATGTTTCCAGTACGCAACCAAAGGAGTCTCGTCCGTGACGCATGTCGCCATTGTTGGGGCTACGGGAGCAGTTGGACGTCGCTTACTCAGCGAACTGGAATTTTTTGCAGGCCGAGTCGACAAATTATCCCTGTTTGCATCCGAACGCTCGGCGGGACAAGAACTAGTGTTTTGCGGTAGCCAGGTTCCGGTTCTGGCATATTCTGCTGAGCATATCCGCGACGTTGATTACGTACTGATGAGTGCTGGCGGAGCATTTTCGCGGCAGCATGCACCTGAGATGGTTGCTGCGGGCGCGATGGTCATAGATAACAGCAGTGCGTGGCGCATGGCAGCAGATGTCGATCTTATTGTTCCCGAGGTAAATGGCGATGTAGCGCTATCTCGGAAGGGTCCACGCATTATTGCCAATCCAAATTGCAGTACGATTCAACTCGTTCTGTGTTTGAAGCCAATTGCAGATCAGTTTGGTTTAAAGTCCGTCGTTGTCTCCTCCTATCAGTCTGTATCTGGTGCTGGCCAACAGGGCATGTCCGACCTTCTGCAGCAGACGAGGGCGCATCTGGCAGGCGAGCGCGTCGTGCCAGAAAAGTTACCGAAGCCAATAGCCTTTGATTTGATTCCCGCGATTGATACTCTCGACGCTCAGGGTCATTGCTTTGAAGAGATAAAGATCGTTCTTGAGTCTCGCAAAATTTTAGGCATGCCAGAACTGGACGTAATGGCAACGACAATTCGAGTTCCGACCTTGGTAGGGCACGGGGAATCCGTGTTACTGGAAACTAACAAGGCTATGACGGTCCAGAGTCTCGTAGGTACTTGGCAGCAGGCGCCGAGCGTCATCGTGAGCGAGGCAGCAGACTATTCTCAATTGCCGGGGTTGAGTATTTGTCGAGACCAGCGTGAAGTGTTTATTTCTCGCATTCGCCTTCCGTACGGCGCGGCCTCGGCAAATCGCTGCTTGTTTTGGAACGTAGCGGATAATCTCATGGTTGGGGCTGCCACCAATGCAGTCAGAATTCTTGCATTACTGATGGGGGCATAGTGGGCATGGCTGCAATACCTAAACTGGCACGTTCCGCTTTATCTTGTTTGGTGTTGATATATGGGACCTCCCTTGCACATGCGCAGGATTCTTTTTCCGAAGTGGACGTGACTCAGCCAACTGCGGTGCCCACCGATGAACCAATAGCGTCGCCAAGTGAAACGCAGAGTCCCGCTGAACAGCGAGTTTCGCTACGATCAAGCTCAAGCTCTGAAAGCAATTCAAGTTACTTTGGCAGTACTATGGTCGGAATCGGGGTCAGTCGTCCAAAATTCACGGATAATGAATTGTACGATGATTTTTACGGTCGAGAGTCCATCTATCCTACTTTTTCCGTCGATCACTTTTTCTTCTCTTGGTACGCGACTTTGGGAATTGGCGTGCGATTTGGCTTATACAATGATTCTGGGTCGGCAGCTGGTAGTGGTACCGATGAGTCTGACATCGAATTGGAAGGCGAGTCAGACGTCACCTTCACGATGGTTCCTGCTCAGATCGTCATTGTCGGGAACGCTCCCATCTTGCCTTGGAAATGGGCTACTCTTTCAGGATGGTGGGGATTCGAGCGGACCTTTTGGCAAGAGCTTCGGGAGGATACGTCGGGAGAGGAGGCTTCTGCCTCGGCAGATGTGAAGCCATTTGTGAACAAGGGATTTAAAAATGGGACTGTGATCGGTGGGGCTCTTAATTTGCAGTTGAATTGGTTGGATTCGACATCTCGTGGCGGCCTGACCGACGCTCTGGGAATTCGGACTGTTAATCTTTCGCCCTCTGTTGAGTACGTAACAGCCACAGACGACAAGGGTATCCTGTTGAGCCGAGTTTCCTACGGTCTGCATTTTACTTTTGAAATGTAATCTGCACCGAATTCCTTCGAGAGGGTATGTACTACTATAAGATGCGCGTTGCCTATCTTGGTACCACATATCAGGGGTGGCAAATTCAGGCGGCTGGCGAGACCGTCCAGGCGTTACTTGAGCGTGCTTTCGCAACTATAATGCGAGAGCCGGTGCGGGTTGTCGGGGCATCCCGGACAGATGCTGGTGTCCATGCTGACGGGCAAGTCTGTACTGTAAAATCTGCGCACCCTCTCGAACCGATAAGGGCATTGCGGTCTTTACGTGCCTTGCTGCCTGAAGATGTGGCCGTACTACAATTTGAAGAGGCCGATCCTGATTTTCATCCCATTCGCTCGGCTAAGAGTAAGATCTATTGTTATCGACTATGGCTAGCTGACCCCATACATCCACTCTTGAGGCCCATCGTTTGGCGGGTCAATTGGCCTATGAATCTTGGTATAGTGAGTCGAGAATTGGAGTTTTGCCGCGGACGCCATGATTTCGAGGCGTTTTGCTCAGTAGATGCTAGCGTAAAAACCACAGTTCGCGAAATTTTTGAAGTGCGGATGATTGAAAAGGGGCCCCTCGTAGAGCTTTGGTTTCGCGGCGAGGGATTCCTGAAGCAAATGATCCGAAGTTTGACTGGTTCACTCGTCGATTTGGGGGCAGGTCGGCCCGGTATTGCTCCAATTCAAAACCTGATTGCTGCGCGTGACCGAGCCTCGATTGGTCGGACTGCGCCGGCAAGCGGGTTAACTTTAGTGCGCGTGCTATATGACGAGTCAGGTCTGGACTCGGTTTTGGATCAGCGCCAGCATAGCTTCGTCCTAGCGCTTTCTTGAAAGCAAGCAAGAATTGCTCGGCTTTGCCCTTTCGCAGCTTGATTTTGCCTTTTAGCAGGGCCTGTCATAAAATTGCCGGAGAATGTCCGATAGCATAATGGCGGTTTCCATGCGGGTTCCAATTCTCTTAGCTCTTACCCTCGGGTTGGCCCAATGCCGAACGACCCCTAGTGATCCGAAGCAGCAGTTTGTCGACGGCGAAAATCCGCCCATTGCTATCGATCCCGAGGGTGATGCAGGCGTTCCCCAGTTTCTCTGGTCGCCACAGCAGCGTCAAGCTCAGGCGTCATATTACTATATCGTCGCTGAATATGCGGGAATGTCGGGAGACTTGGGGCAGAGTCGAAAATTACTCGAAGCATCCTACAACTTGGATCCCAATCCCTTTTTGGGCAGTAAGTTGATTGCCAGTGAGGCCATCGCCGAGACACCCGAGACAGCGCTGCCAGATGCGAAGAGAATGGTGCTGCTCTATCCGCAGTCGAGTGAATTGCGATTATTGTACGGCCAACTTTTGGCGCGAACTGGCGAGTTCGATAAGGCAGCTGTCGAAATTGAGATCGCTATTGACCTCGAGCGCGAAAATGAGCTTGCGTATTTGAGTTTGATTGAAGTCCTACAGCGGAATAATGCGGCGGGACTTGCCATCGATTGGGCCAAGAGACTTCTAAGCGTAAGT
Source organism: uncultured Oligoflexales bacterium (assembly GCA_964560765.1). Lineage (GTDB taxonomy): Bacteria > Bdellovibrionota_B > Oligoflexia > Oligoflexales > CAZLMG01 > CAZLMG01. Next base: position 23,496 of record CAZLMG010000013.1, on the reverse strand, counting down.
CCGTCGTCGATTGCGGGTCTGGTGGCATTGACCAAGCTGTATTTGGTGCACGGTCCTCGAGCATCAGCTATCGAACCAGCTCGCGGTGCGTATGAGCTTCAGTCTTCTAATCCAGAACTCATTTTGCTCTACGCACTAGCTCTTGAATTTAATGGTCGTTCTGCCGATGCCGTCGCCTTGTATGAGCAACTCTATCGCATGAATCCAAGCAACGATGAACTGATGGCGAGGCTGGTGGAAATCTATCGTCAACTGGGTGACCTTGAGCAGGCCCTCGGCCTTCTTGGTGAAATATCTACCCCTGGTGAGGAAGATAAGCCAGGCATCGCCATGCAAAAGGCTTTTTTGCTGTGGGAGCTTGGGCGATTTGGCGAAGCCGAGCAAATTTTGGCCTCACTCCTTCGGCGATTGCCCGACTCCGAAAGAATTGTCTATATGCTGGGCGTCACTAAGGAGCGGCTCGGGAAGCTTGAGGAGGCCTTGGCTTTGTACGTACAGGTCGATGGCGAGCCATCCCTAAAATCTGCTGCAGACCTTAGGCGTGGTTTTGTGCTCAAGGAGCTTAAGAGGTACGCCGAGGCCGAGTTTGCAGTTGCGGAGCTGCTGAAGGTTCCGGATGTGCACTGGGAAGTCTTTCTCCTTCAGGCCAGCATTCAGGGAGAGCAGAAGAAGTTTGATGAAGCTGTTACGACTCTGCGACGCGGCTACAAAACTCATGGAGACAAGCATCGGCTTCTGTTTATGGTCGGCGTCTATCAGGAGAAGGGCGGCAGAATAGATGACTGTATCGCCACGATGCGCCAAGTCATCAAGGTGGATACCCAGAATAGCGCAGCATTCAATTTCCTGGGATACTTGTATGCCGAGCGAGGGGAGAATCTTGCGGAAGCGGAGGAGCTGATCAAGCGAGCTCTGCAAATCAAGCCAAACGATGCCTATTATTTAGACTCGCTTGGTTGGGTCTATTTTCAGCGTGGCGACCTAGTGAAAGCTGAAGCGACACTTATGCAGGCATTGGCTTTGGCCCCGGAAGAAGGAGTTATTTTGGAGCATTTGGGTGAGGTCTTTTGGAAGCGGGGTGATCAGAGTCGAGCGATTGAGTTTTATGAGAAGGCGGTCAAGACAGAGCTTGATGTGCGGGACCGCGATAGAATTCACAAGCGCTTTCAGGATCTGAAAAATAATGGCTCCTAAGTTTCTTTGGATCCTGATTTGTATTCCACTATTCGTTACGGCATGCGCCTCGCGACCAAAAGTGATTGATACTCCAGTATCGGCCACTCTTGCTGAGTATTTCACATCATGCAATCAGCTGGAGGGGGTATCAAATGTACGGCTGCATCGCGGATCGGCCTTCTTAGGAGCCGCCGACCTGGAGTGGGTCTCGGACGTGAATTCCTGGAAGTTGGAGCTTTTGACACCCATCGCAACGACTTTGGTATCTTTGACCTATGATGGGTCCACTGGACCCATGCGTGCGGCCGGTGGTTTGGCCAACCAGCTCCCTGAGTTTGAGGCGGATCGGCATGGTCGGCTGATAGTTGATAACTCCTTTGCTGGTATCATGGCGTCGGAGCTTCCTTGCCTGCTCAGTTTTTCCTTGCCTCATTCCTGGCAGGGAAAGCTCATGGCCGTAGAAGGTGCAAAGAACAGTCGCCGCTATTTTGGCGAAGATCGATGGCGCCAAGTGGACCTTGTCTTCAAGGGTCGGGCAGCTGACGCAGCCAAGTCATTTTGTGCCACCATACGCTGGAAATCCTGGCTCTGGTTTATTTGGCATTCCGTGGATTACTGTGTCGAGGCTGCGAATGGATCAAAGGCGGCATCTATTACCGGACTCGGAGATTACCAAGTTTTTTGGGTGAATTTGAATGGCTGAATATTCCTCTATTATGCGTGCCTTGCTGAGCGACAGAGTTCTTTCAGAGGTCAGCGCTTCACTCGTGGCTGATTTTTCTCGACAGTGGAGCATTTCCGAATTTGATGCGTTGCTGGAAACTAGTGTGGTGTCTGAGCGAGACTTGTCAAAGAGCTTGTCGCGGATCCTCGCTATTCCACACTATGAGGAATTGCCAAGTATCGCGATTGACCCAGAGGCGATGTCAATGCTGCCGTTCGCACGCGCACGGGAGATGCGCGCTATTCCTCTAAGTTTCGCCAGTTCGGGGCGATCCGCGCTGTTGGTGGTGTTTGCTGATCCAACATGCGGTGATACGATCGAGAGGGTCGCAAAGTTCACAGGCTGTCGCGTGCACTTGGCCGTTGCGGAATCTTCCGTGGTCAGAGATGCAATTGATACGCATTATCCCGCTTCTGAGCAGTTGTTCTGATGAACTAGATGGTGGAGAGTTTATCCCTTGACCATGCTTCTGGAAATTAGAGATCTTTCAGTTTCATTTTCTATTAGAGGAGAATGGGTTCGAGCCATTGATTCGCTGTCTTTGAGCGTTGCCGCTGGTGAGGCTGTGGGCTTAGTTGGTGAATCCGGGTCAGGTAAGAGCGTCACCTGTCTTGCCATCTTGCGACTCTTGGCGTCTGGTTCTGCGCGAATTGATTCTGGCAGCGTTGTATTTTCTGGTCGCGAGTTGACGGCAATCTCTGAAGGTGAAATGCGTGGCGTCAGAGGGCGAGAGATCAGTATGATCTTCCAAGAGCCGATGACGTCACTGAACCCGGTCTTTTCAATTGGTGAGCAAATTGCTGAAGTATTGCGCCTACATCGTGGTTTATCACGTCATGATGCGCGGCGAGAGTCGATTCGAGCGCTAGAGTTGGTCAAGATACCAGATGCGGCCCAGCGGGTTCATGACTATCCGCACCAGTTATCGGGCGGAATGCGACAGAGGGTCATGATCGCTATGGCCTTAGCATGCCGCCCAAAGCTTTTGCTTGCAGATGAGCCGACCACAGCCTTGGACGTGACAATTCAAGCGCAAATTTTGGAGCTGATTCATCAGTTGCAGCAGGAAATGGGAATGGCTTTGCTGCTTGTGTCGCATGATTTGGGAGTCGTTGCGCAGAACTGTCGTCGCGTTCTGGTTATGTATGGTGGAAAAATTGTTGAGCAGGGTGCTGTCCACGAGGTCCTCAATTCTGCGCAGCATCCATATACAAACGCTTTGTTGGGCTCCATGCCCCGCCTTGGAGCGCGTGTTGAGCGTCTTGCGGCCATCCCGGGCACAGTGCCAGCGATTGGTAGATTTCCTCTTGGCTGCCGCTTTGCAGGGCGCTGTCCAGTCGTGTTGGATCGATGTTCCGCGGAAGTGCCGCCACGGGGTTTGATAAGTGAGCATCACGCAGCAGATTGCTGGCGACTTGTTTCGGAGGCGAGGTGATGAGCGAGCCTTTGCTGACGGTCCGTAACTTGGTCAAGTCATACACTGTGCAGCGGCGATCAGTTTTTGGTGCATTACCAAGAGTCATGGCTGTTAATGATGTGAGCTTCCACCTTCAGGCAGGAGAAACGCTAGGAATCGTCGGCGAGTCAGGCTGTGGAAAGTCAACTCTTGGGAAGAGCATTTTGCGGCTGATTGAGCCGACATCTGGTCAGGTATTTCTGAATCAACGGTCACTGCAAGGGCTACCGCCTAGTGAGTTACGGGAGCTCCGCAAAGAGATGCAGATTGTATTTCAGGATCCCTTTGCTTCGCTGAATCCGCGAATGAAGGTTCGCGATATTTTGGCGGAGCCCTTTAGAATTCACAGGTTGACGGATGAGAAGGAGATTGATGCTCATGTTCGCCAGTTGCTGGACAAGGTGGGGCTGGGTGAGGAAGCACTTTCGAAACGGCCGCACGAGTTTTCGGGTGGGCAGCGACAGAGGATTGGCATCGCACGGGCGATCGCCCTGAAGCCAAAGTTGGTTGTTGCCGATGAGCCGGTAAGTGCTTTGGATGTCTCCATTCAGGCGCAAATCTTGAATTTGTTGTGCGACTTAAGACGAGAGCTGGGCCTGTCATTTTTATTTATTGCGCATGATCTTGCCGTCGTTGAGCATATTAGCCATCGCATCGCCGTTATGTATCTGGGAAAAATCGTTGAGATCTGCGCAACGGATGAGCTGTTTTCTCGACCTTTGCACCCTTACACGCGGGCATTGATCGCATCGGTGCCGAATATTGACGGTCGCAAGCCGGCGGAGACTTTGAAGGGTGACGTACCGAGCCCTGTGAATCCTCCTGCCGGATGCACATTTCATACCCGCTGCCCGTTGGCTCAGGCTCGCTGCCGGAGTGATGCGCCTGCGCTTCGTGACATGAAATTGAGTGGAGATCAGCACCTTGTCGCTTGTCACTTCGCATAAGAAGCTTCGAAGATTGGTGCTAACTGGCGGTGGTACTGCAGGCCATGTGATGCCACATCTGGCCCTACGCCAGGAGTTTGAGCGTCAGGGATGGGATTTACACTACCTGGGTTCGCAGGGCATTGAGCGCGACATCATTCAGAAGGAGGGGATTCCCTTCCATTGCATTGCCGCAGGAAAGTTAAGGCGTTATGTCTCTGTGGAGAACGTTATCGATGTTTTTCGTGTCTCCTGGGGCCTTGTGCAGTCCTTATTTATTCTAAGTCGATTGCGTCCCTTCGCTGTATTTTCCAAGGGTGGGTTCGTAAGCGTGCCGGTTTGCGTGGCAGCATGGCTATTGCGAATTCCTGTTGTTTCTCACGAGTCGGATTTGACTCCAGGGTTAGCTAATCGGATCATTGCCCGATTTGCTCGCAGTCTGCTCTACACCTTCCCTGAAACCAAGAAATATATAAGTGCGGATCGGGGTGAATACGTAGGTGCCCCCGTGCGAGCCGAGCTACTTCAGGGTGAGAGGAGCCTTGGTTTATCCATATGTTCATTTACCGAAGATGATTCGAAACCCGTCGTGCTGATTATGGGGGGAAGCACTGGGGCAGATCGAATCAACCGAGCCGTCATCGAAGCACTTGACCAACTGCTTGCTCACTATCGGGTTATCCATCTGACCGGACGGGGTAAAATGTTAGCACCAGCCAAGCCCGGTTACGCACCATTTGAGTTTGTTCGTGAAGAGTTATCGCACCTCATGGCGGCCGCTAATTTGATTGTCGGCCGTGCTGGTGCCAACAGTATCTTTGAAGTATTGGCGCTCCGTAAACCCATGCTACTCATCCCCTTAGTCCAAGGTAGTCGAGGCGATCAGATTGACAATGCAAGGTGTTTTGCTGCCCACGGATGGGCCAGAGTTTTGCCCGAATCGGAATTAAATTGCGGCACCTTACTTGAGGCGCTTAGCCAACTTGCCGACCAAGCATCCCTGATGCAAATGGCCCAGATTCAGCATGCTCCGCCCGATCCGATCTTTGCAGTTGTCAGAGTCATCTCGCAGTTCGACCGATAAACTGGATCCAACTATAAGACTTGGAAAAAACTCATCTTATTTACTGAATAATCTTGCTGAAATCTGTTGCTAGGCGTGGGCGGCTGCTGTAAACACACGCCGCACGCACATTGTCTTGGATTGGAGCTGTCATGACCATAGTTCCTCGGTCGAAATTTTTCCTCACTTGCATACTTCTGCTCACATGTTGCGATCTCAACGACAAAGCGAAAGAAGAGGCATCGGAGAAGAGTCTTGATCCGATTGATGTTTATGCGCAAACACTTGAGTTGCGAGAGATGTATGATCCCATCATTTTCGCAGGATTTGTGAATGCCACAGAAGAGTATTCTCTAGTTCCAGAGGTAACCGGTTATTTAACCGAAGTTAAAGTTCGCCTTGGCCAGCGTGTTGGGCGCGGGCAGCCTCTATTTTCCGTTCAACCCATGACCAGCGGAATGGAGTTCCAGCGGCACATCGTTTCTGCGCCGAGCGGTGGGACTGTGATTGGCATTACCCAGCGAGTCGGATCAAGGGTGAACACGTCAACTCCAGTCGTTCGCATTGCCAATGTCTCGGAATTGACATCAGTATTGACTGCCGCAAGTCAAGATCTGGCAGCATTCGAGATGGGTGCAAAACTGCAAATCCAAAAGAACCGGGATATGGGCAGCGAGAGTGTTGGCTTTGCAGTCGTGTCAGGCATCGCCCCACAGGCTGATGCGGCGACCGGTGGATTCTCGGTGCAGCTAAAACTTTACTGCAACTCAATGAAAGACGCGACCTGCCCTGAGCAGCTCGGCCTTGGTACAATGGCCTATTTTGTGAAACGCAATAACCTGCGAAGAGGTATTCGCATTCCAGTTTCGCAGCTTCATAGCCAACGAAAGAAGGTCTTAGTTGTCGAAGACGGCAAAGCAAAATGGCTTGCAGTGAAGCTAGGATCTTATTTTGGTGCCGAAGTTGAAGTCCTTGAGGGGCTCAGTGCGGGCATGAACTTGGTAACTAGCTTTGCTGAGCGGCCAGAAGATGGCCGAGCCTTACGCATTGTGCCTGAAGAAAAGGGCCCCGAAGTATCCGCCAAACCGGCAGCCGAAAAAGCCAAGTCTTAAAGGAAAATAGCGACGATGCTCAAGGAGTTTTTTCGACGGCCATCAGCTGCGATCGTCATCAGTGTTGCAATTCTTGTCTTGGGGGTGCTTCAGTTTCGTAATCTTCCGATCGCGTTGTACCCACAGACGTCCAAGCCAAAAGTGAGCGCTTGGTTGCGAACGGGTGGAGCTAGTGCGCTTGAGTTCAAGAATGAATTTGGAAAGAACATCGAAGCTGCTTTGCAATCGATCGAAGATGTAGCCAAGGTCACGTCCGAATATCGAAATGGATCCGTACAATATACAGTGCAATATACTTGGGGTGTCGAAAGTCGTGAAGCTAAGTCACGATTGCAGTCGACGTTATCTGCTTTCGAATCGCGATTTCCGCGCGAATGGGGGCGGTTTGGCGTCTGGTTTGATGGTGGTGATTCTGGCCGAGTCATCATTTCCATGCAGTCCGATAAGTATACCCCGGACGAGCTCGCCGAGCTGGTCGAGTCCAGTCTGTTGCCGCGCCTAAGACAGATTCAAGGTATGGGGGAGACGTTCGTCTCGCGCTATGACGAGCAATATGTGCTTGTTACCCTAAATCCTGAGTTATTGACGACATTCGGCATTTCTGTTGGCGACGTTACGGCTCGCTTGCGTGCCAAAGAGTTCGATGTTGGCCTCGGAGCTGCCGATTTCAAAGAAGGCGGCAGTTATCAGGTTCTTTTGGAACGCAGACAGACAACCTTTGAGGAGTTGAAGGCCTCAGTCATCGCTACGCGTGCAGGTCGTCCTATCTCGCTGGATGAGGTTGCTAGCATCGAGCTCAAAGAGGAGCTGCCTCAGCGGTTTTTCAAGGCCAATGGGCAGAGAGCTCTGATTTTGGGTGGTGAGCCTCGCCCCGATGCCAATATCTCTGATGTGTGTGCTCGGGTTCTGGCAGAGACGAAGGCGTTCGCATCTTCGCTTGGCAATGACGTTCAGATCATTGAGTTACTAAATCCTGCAAAGTTCATTGATGAGGCCGTTGAGAACGTGCTTTTTGCGGTGATTCTTGGAATTGCGATCACGACTGCGGTCGTTTTTCTATTTTTAGGGTCATTGCGCACGACGGCAGTCATTTGCGTCGCAATTCCCCTCAGTCTGGTGGGCGCTTTCATACTCATGAAGATTCTTGGAATCGAAATCAATCTGATTTCACTTGGGGCAATGGCGCTTTCCGTCGGAATGGTGGTGGATGGAGCCATCGTTGTCCTTGAAAACATTTCACGCCATGTGGACGAGCGAATGCCAGGAAATTATTCCGATTTACTGGAGACCGTCTGGAAATCAGTGGAGGAGGTTCGCGCGCCCCTTTTCGCTTCGTTGCTGACCACGATGATTGTCTTTGCGCCGCTACCTTTTACTTCACCGCTGGCATCTGCGGTACTTGGTGACCTCGCTATTGTCACAGTTTGTGTCCTTTTGGTTTCGTTGGGCGTTACTCTACTGATAGTTCCGGCGTTTTACCTTTGGGCTCGCTCCTTTGGGTCATTGGAGACCAAAGCGCACGGACGGCGTGGCGTTTATGTCTTGTCGGCGGTGTTTGGCGGGTTTGTGGCATCTGCGCAGAGTAGTTACCTTCGCGTTTTGGCAAGACTTCGGGGAAGGCTACTGTATCGAGGACTGATGCTTTCCGCGGTCGTTGTTGCGCTGGCTGCTTCTGGCTATCTTCTTGTTGGCGAGGTTCAGCGCGAGGTCATGGCGAAGCCTGATACGGATAAACTTTTTATTTTTTTGAACATTAAGAAAGACGGGGTTAGCGTTCAGGAGGCCGAGGAAATATTATCGAGCTACGAACAACAGGTGCTGAGTGAATTTGGTGGTAAGCTAACTCATATACTGAGTCAGGTTAGCGATCGCAATCCATGGCTGCTTGCGTTCCTGCGCGATAAGTCGCAAATCGCAGATGTGAAGCAGGCGTTTGAAGCGCGTTTTAAAAGTAGTCCTTTGGCAAATGTCTACATTGAGGACTGGACACCGACCTCCCTCGAGATTCCAAATCCACCTGTTGCAAAAATTTTCATTTCTGGGCGTACGGAGACAGATCGTCGTGAGCTGCTCGGGAAGGTTGAGGAAAAACTGGGTGCTATTGAAGAGCTAGGCAATCGTCGCGCACGACCAAGGAGTCGACAGGATGATTACTTGCGCGTGTCTATGAAAGAAGATGCTCACTGGTTGAACCCTTTGTCCTCGGGCGCCTCGCTCGAGGGTATGATAAGTGCACTAATCACGGGTTATTTAACCGAAACTCATGTGTCGGACTTGGAGATTGCGGGAGCAAAGGTGCCGATGCGTTTGCGTTTGCCGAAAGAGATTATCAAGCGGCCTGGAGATATAGAGGATTTGTTTTTTAGGATTGAGGACAGTGTGATTCCGCTTCGGGCAGTGGCGCGAGTCAATCACGTGCGCGATTGGGCAGACTATTATGCGGAGGATGGGAAAATCGTAACCTATGTCGAGGCATGGGCGAAGGACTCATATCAGGGTGAGAGATCTACATTAGCGGGTCGTATCAAAGAACAACTGCAGAAGGATTCAACAATAGACATGGCGAGACTTTCGTTCGCCGATACTGAAGAAGAGATTTCTGAGAATATTGGTTCCTTGTTGGTGGCCTTGGCAATGGCTACGTTGTTGATTTTTATTGTCATCACGGTGCAATTCGGCTCGATCATGCAAACTCTGCTCATTATGATGGCTATTCCTATGGGCTTTATAGGCGTGGGATTTTCACTATGGGTCTTTGATAGTACGTTAAGTGTTAATTCTATGCTTGGACTCATCTTGTTGGCTGGTACCGCTGTAAATAATTCCATTATCTTTTTGGACTTCTTCAATCGAATCCGTCGAGAGACTGCGATGACGATTGCGGAGGCGCTGGCTCATACGGCAGCGCTGCGGTTTCGCCCAATTATGATCACGACTTTGACGACAATTCTCGGGATGATGCCTCTTGCCTTTGCTTATGGGTCTGGTGGCGCGATCCTTCAGCCTCTAGGTATTGCTGTGACTGGCGGACTGTGGATTTCAACTTGCTTGATACTCCTTTGCCTTCCAACGCTTATCGAGCTGTCTGAGAAAGCTTTGCAGTGGATCCCGAATCGTGGCTCCGTCGCCAAAGGCTCCTTGCTTGGTTTGATTCTACTTTGCTGGTCATCTATCTCAGTGGACGAGGCACGTGCTGAGTCATCGTTGAGCTTGCGGGATGCGGAAAGAGTGTCCCTGCGCGACTACGATGGTCTACGTGCCGCTGCGAAGCAAGCTGAGGCAAAGCGAGCTCAGAGTCTGGAGGTCTACTCACAACTCTTGCCTACACTTACGATTTCAAGAATACATTCCGCGCAGGACTTAGAGATCGAATCAACGGGCGTTACTCGTAAGGTGTCTGGTGCCGTAACCGAGATAGGATTTGAAGAGAGGATTGATCGGCCATTTTCTTGGTACCTGCAGCACAAGATGGCCCAGGACTCTATGTCGATTGCTACGTTGTCGGCAGAGAATGTTAAGCAGAGTCATTTGGCGAGTGTGCGAAAGCAGTATTTTTCCGTTTTAATTGCCCAACGCTCGCTACAGCATGGTGAGGAAGAGCTAAAGATTGCTAACGAAGCGAGTGAAATTGCCAAGAAGCGCCTTGGAGGAGGTTTCATTTCCACGCAGGATGCTCGCAGAGCCGAAGTGACGGTGCGGCGTGCGGAAGCTGAACTGCGGCGACGACAGGAGTCGCTGCGTCAGCTTCGGGCCGAGTTTTTGCATCTTTTGGGTGCTGAGCAAAGTATCCCGGTCTTACTTTCGGATGACCTACCAGCGAAGTTTCGCTTTTTTCAGTTTTCGGAGGCTGAATGGCAAGAATTGCAGCGCGGTCGTGAGTCCATTCTCCTCCAGACATCCAAGCTAGTAGCAGTACATGATCGACGCGCAGCGCAGGCTGCGAATTTGAACTACCTTCCCAGTCTTATCGCGGGCGCTTCCTATCAGTTTCAGAGCCCAGATTCCGATGGAGTTATTGCGGCTGGTCCTAGGCTGTATGTCGGTGTCAGTTGGGACTTGATGCTTGGTGGTAAGAGGTTGGCTCAGTCCCGACAAACGGCTGCTACGGCTATGAGTAGCGAGCTGCTCTTGAGCGTCGAAAAGTCGCGCGAAGAAATTGCGGTTTTGTCGTTAGTAGAAGAGTTGAAAGTTCTTCAGAAGAATTTTGAAGCAGCTCAATTGGATGTCGACGCACTATTGGCGATTTCTCAAGAGTCGCGAAATCGCTACTTGCGTGGGTTGATAAGCTCCAAGGACGTTAGCGATGACGTGCAAAGTTACATTGTCGGGCAAGAATCAGTGCTTCGCTACGCAGAGAAAATTGCGCACATAATGGCGGAATTGGCTTACAAGTCAGGCAGCCCCGATCTCTTCTACGAATTGCTCTGATTTAGGTATTACAGCAAATGGCTAAGCTTGAGGTTGATGCTTTGCTGACCCTGCAGGGAGTCAGTGAGCTCAGCCGTAAGCATCGTAGACCCTGGTATGACTTGCATCCGGATCCCTGCGACTACGTCTTGTAAGATTGCCACCGAGTTATAGCGAATATCTTTAGGTGAAGAACTCAATAGGGCAAGTTGAGCGGGCGATGTAGGGCGATATCGCAATCGACTCTTAGTAGCCTCGTATCCGATATATCCTGAAAGGAAACGGTAGCCGTAGGATGCCGAGGTTAGTGCGCTGATCTCGTCAAAGGCACTGCTGGAGGATCCCTGCAGGGTCTGCCCCTTGAAACGAATCCCGAACGTCGGCCACAGAAACTGCTCCCAAAGAATGGCATCCACATGTACTCCGACAATCATCGTCTTCCGTTCCGGGTTTACGCCAAATATCGCGCCCAAGTTCACGGGCCATGGGAGACCGCAAGCTACCGTCATATAGGCCGTCAGTGAATCGCTGACATTTTTTGTATCTAGGCCCAGTATCTCTCGAAACGTTACTTCATCCTCGGTTGATTGAGAGCGCTTCGAGCCAATGCCGATTTGGAAGCCAAGCGAGCCCAAGGATTGCACGGGTTCAGCCAGGCCAACGGCTCCTTGGGCGTGGACTATTTGGTTGAGCCTACCTAGTGTGTGCTCTGTGGCTGCATCATATCCAGATGCGGCAATGGTCCATAGACTTCCTGCTGAAGCTAGCAGAGTACTAGATAATTGTTTGCCTATATAAGTCATGCTGCGATAGATGTCATGAGAGTTATGGGAGCAACCTTCAAGATGCCTACACTGAAGATCGCCTTTATCGATCATTATGACAGCTTCAGCTGGAATCTCATAGAATGGTTCAAAGCGGATCCTGCAGGTCCCATCATTCAGGTCGTTGATTGTGAAGATCAAAAGACGATGAATTATCTATTTCTTGAAAGGACCCCGCTTATCCTTTCTCCTGGGCCGAAGTCGCCTGAGCAAGCGACACCGACTATGTCCCTCCTGCTTCAATCATTAGGTAGGGTCCCTGTTTTCGGAGTTTGTTTAGGTCATCAGATGCTTGGCTTAGCTCTGGGAGGCGAGGTCACGCAGGCTATCCATCCATTGCATGGACGATGTCGATCCATACGAGTAACGGCGAATCAGTGGTCGTTGGGATTTCCCGCTACCTTTTCCGCTGCCGCTTACAACTCTTTGGGTGTGAAAGCGTCGTCGATCGAAAGTCGATATCATCTGGCCCATTGTTCGCAGGGCGAGCTGCAGGCCATTGGCTTTGCGCTGGAGACAGTTGCTCCCGCTCTCGGCGTGCAGTTTCATCCGGAGTCTTTTCTGTCAGATGATTTGACGCCAGTGCGTAGATGGTGGTTATCACGTGTCGCTGAATTTATGCGCCAATTAGATCTCGGCGCAGGCCAAGATCAACTATCTTTTTGAGGAGGTCTGGGTAGCCAACGCCGTGATGGCGGGCTGCTCCTGGAAAGTCGTCTTCATGGTGAATCGCTGGATTAGGGTTGGCTTCAAGGAGATAGAATGTGCCATCCTCACGTAGTCGCAGATCGAAGCGAGCATAGCCAGATCCCAGCCGAAGTAATTTAAACATCTTCCGGCATTGCTTCTCAATGCGCTGCCAAATCTTGTCGTCAATTGGTCTTGCAGGTCCGCTGTCAATTCCCCACTTGCGTCGGTAACCCTTATCCCATTTGGCTTTGTAGGTCGCGATTCTCTGGTCCTGATCAGGAAGCCGGCCAAAGAATAGCTCTTGAGGTGGAAAGATCTCGACGCGACCGTTTCCCAGAGCGCCTACATAGATTTCGCGCCCGGGCACAAACTCCTCAATAATAACGTCCGTTTCAAACTCTTGAAAGATCACCTGAGCGCGTTCATTTGCGTCTGCCTTATCTCGGGCAATTGAGCTCAGGTGAATGCCTTCGCTGGCTTCGAGTCCCAAAGGCTTGACGATAACGGGCCCAGTGAAACGATGGAAGTTGCTGACGCGCTCGCCCCGACGCAGGATCTCAAACTGAGGAACGGAAATACCGCCTTGATGGAGAATCGCTTTGCTGGTGCCTTTGTCTCGGCAAAGGATCATCGCTTCCGAACATGCTCCCGTATAAGGAATTTCTAGTAGTTCGATGGTCGCCAAAAGGTTGGCGGACAGAGAGCGATTTCCGGCGACCGACTCACACATGTAAAAAATAATATCTGGCCGATTTTGGTGCAGATCCGCAATGACGTCACTGGCGGATTCATAAACGGGTAGCGGAGTGACTTTGTGACCAAGACCCCTCAGGGTGTCGAAGACGTCTCGTTCGTCTTTCCAGTCGTCGCTAGAGTTAAAGAGAGTTTCGTAATCTGAGATTTCAGAGGGAGGAACGTGGCTATCGAACAGAAGGCGAATATCTAATGCTCTTGGATTCATTCCGTTCCAGCCTTTGTGCCATTCGCAAATCTGGCGCGGTGATTCGAGCTGCGAACCAGGCGCTGAACTCCACCACGGAGCCGATACTAGCCTTTGGAGCTTGCAAGTCTAGCTGCGCGATGCGCTGCAGCATCCGATTAAACTGCTGTCTCACAACTCGGGGACGGTACCCCGTGGAAGCGACGGCACCAGAAACAATATCGTCGCGGTATGCAGCCAGAAGAGCTGCAGCTCCTTGAGTTCGATGCGGTGCATGTCGGAATAGTTTCCTTAATTCTACATCAAAATACGCAAAGTGCCGTGGTCCAAGTATTCGAAGTCGCTGCTGGTAGTGTTTGCCTAACGTACGACGCAATCCCTTGACGGGACTAAGTGGAGGGCCATCCGGCCGAATTGGCAGGCATTTTCCGTACTTTTTCGCAAGTCTCGCAACTAACTCGAGTTTCCGTAAAACATTCGGCTGATTTTGATACCTAACGGCGCACGTGCTGGGATGTGCAAGCCAAACCGCGAAGGTCTCCGCAAAATCCTCATGGGGGTGTGCCTGAGCGTAACCATTCGGCAGATGTCGAACAAAGTCCAAACTCTGCGAAGTCTGATAGGCATCTGGCTCATAGGGCTGGTTTGGGTCGCCAAAGGCTCGTTGCCATGCAGGAAGTTCGCTCAATGCATAGGCATGTTCGAAGCAGTGGCCAGCCTCGTGCCGTAATAGGCGCATACACTGAATGGGGGTTTCTCCCTCAATCTCGCCGAGTATTGCTTTTTCTAAGCGTGCGAGTCTGGGGTGGCCAAGATAGAACGGAATTGAAATCGCCACGGTTCGATCTGGACTAAACCACTCATCACCAAAATAGATTCTTGGCTTCAAATGCTGCAGGCCGGCTGCGCCTACTTCCCGCTGGAGTCGCAGGGAAAGTCTGGAAATCGCCGGCTGCTGTAGATCCAATTCGAGGTCACAAAAACGTAGGTCAAGAAGCCTATCATCGGGCCAATTTTGCCAAATAGTCTCACCCGGCGACACGGCAGCACTCACCTCAAGACAAGGTTACATTTCGGCACAAGCATCAATTAAGGCGAACCACAGCCCCTTTATCGATGCCTTCATAGCACCAAACGGCGATCGGATCCCGATCCGGCATGGTTTGCCGCAAATGCATAGCAATCTGATGCGTGATGCATTCAATACTGGTCTCTTGTTCAACAACAAAGACTCGATTGGAAGGGATACTTGCTTCGTAGTGCCCAAGCGTACTGTCGTAGGACAGCGTCAGGGGCTCGTGGGTATTTAAGCGCCGGCCGACTTCATATGGTCCGGATGTGATCTGTGAAGGTGTTGCAATGTGGACTTCTGATCCAAGCAAATTGCGCGCAACGTAATGCTCTAAGTCCGGGCGCCGGTCGTCGCCGACAAAGATTTCCACGCGACTACGGTGGCCGTGGAACAGCCGCTGACAGAGGCCACCATGCCCGCTAATGCCGTGCGTATAACGGAAGAAGGCTGCAGTGGGCTCAGCATCTTCTTTTCGCAGTTTTACTTTGATGGCCTGGATGGAGGGGGGAAGTCGATGCTTCATCAACTTCGCAAATTCAACTTCAGCAGCAGACTTCTTCAGAGCCACCGAATTGATGCCAAACACGGCACCCTTTGGGCAACGGTATTCCCAAATGAAACTTGGCTCGGGTGCCTTGGGCGTCGTCTTGAGGCGCCAGACTTGGTTACCGTTGCTTTCGGCATACTGCACGTTGCTGTTGCCGATGGGAATGAGCAAGGAATGGTCCAAAGACGTCTTTGAAACCTGTCGAAGCAGCTGCTTCAAATGACTAAAATCATAGACGAATCCATTCTCGTCGAGAGCGCCTGTAAGCTCCACGTCCATATACCACGACTCACCAATCATGCCGCGTGCGGGGTCCCATATTGCACAGTCGATGCGGGTGACATCGCGCATGAATAACGAGCCGCTTTTTTCCTGTAATTCCGTCAAGTAGCGCTCCATTTTGATTTCGGAAACCGAAGGCAATGTGTATAACGATGTTGCAGCTGGGATTCAAGGACAACGTGGAGAAAAGGTACATGGCCCCCAAGGCTGAGGTTCGCGTTCGCATTGCTCCTTCGCCAACAGGTGATCCGCATGTTGGAACCGCATACATTGCTCTGTTCAATTACGTCTTTGCCAAAGCTCATGGTGGCAAGTTCGTTCTGCGCATTGAAGATACGGATCAGACCCGCGCTCGTGCTGGCAGTGAGCGCATGATTATGCAGTCAATCCGTTGGCTTGGCTTAAGTTGGGACGAGGGTCCGGACGTTGGCGGACCGCACGGCCCGTATCGCCAGTCGGAACGAACGGCGATTTATCGAGAGCACGTTCAGCAGCTTGTCGAGCTAGGCCAGGCCTATCCCTGCTTTTGCACGGCCGAGCGGCTCAACGAAATGCGCGAACGCCTTCGGGCCGAGGGTCAAAACACCGGTTATGACCGCCATTGCTTCCGCTTACCCGCGAACGAAGTCCAGCGCCTGAAGTCCGAGGGCGTTCCCTTTGTGGTGCGAATGAAAATGCCTCACGACGGGGTAACGACTTTTCACGACGTCCTGCGCGGCGATATTACCTTTGAAAACCAGCGCATTGACGACCAAGTCTTGATGAAGTCAGATGGGTTTCCCACATATCATCTGGCGAACGTGGTGGACGATCACCTCATGCGGATCACCCACGTCATCCGTGCCGAAGAGTGGATTTCCTCCACCCCAAAACACGTGCAGCTATATCGTGCGTTTGGCTGGGAGCAGCCCCAATGGATTCACATGCCATTGTTGCGAAACAACGACAAATCCAAGATTTCCAAGCGCAGGAACCCTGTCTCGTTGAACTACTATCAACGTGCCGGCGTTTTGCCGACTGCATTGTGTAATTTTTTGGCTTTGATGGGCTGGAGTTTCGGCGATGATGTCGAGGTCTTCTCTATGGAAGCCATGATCGATAAGTTCAATTTTAAGCAAGTCTCTTTAGGCGGCCCTGTATTTGACCTAACGAAGCTAACTTGGCTAAATCAACAGTATGTACAAAAGATGTCTGAAGCCGAGTTCGTAAGGTACGTGCGAGATCATGTTGTCAGTGAAGACTATTTGCGGCAGCTTTACCCGCTCATGCTGCAGCGTGTTCCGAAGTTTGATGAATTCTTCGACAAAGCGAGCTTCTTCTTCTCCGGATCGTTGGCCTACGATGGGCTGGAATTGGTTCCAAAAGGCAAAGAGCCGGGCGAAGTTCGCGTGGTTTTGGCCGAGCTTGCGGAGCGCATTGACGAAATGGACGAATGGAGTCCAACTACGGTTCAGAAGTTAATGGATGATCATCGAGAGACCGTCGGTTGGAAGCCCAAAGATTATTTTATGATGGTACGTCTGGTCGTTACCGGTCGACGGGACTCACCGCCGCTTGCAGAGTCTATGGTGGTATTGGGACGTGAAATGACCCGATTCCGTATACGTGATGTCATCAGCAGACCACCTCTTAAAGCCTAAAAGTTCCGAGGAGCCGATCTCATGCGATTATTCCTTGGAATGACGGCAGCGATGTTTTTGGGCTGCCAGGGAGTTCGAGCTACCGCAGCTGAACCCGCTAGTCCAGCCGAAGAAGTGCTGCCGCAGTTACAGCCTCAATCGTCACAGCCTCAAAGAGTTGCGTTTGCCGACCTTCCCCCTGGAGCGAAGCGAGCGTGGCAGCGGGGGCTGATGTTTCGTCAACGCTTAGGCTTAGAGGCCAGACCACTCATAACCGGTGGCGCCTTCTACATTGGCGAAGGCGAGGCAATTTCTGATGAGGGAGAATTTTCCGCGATTGCCGAATTGCTCGAGCGGCCGGGCAGCGGCGATGCTTGGCGAGATCGGGTGTGCTCGTTCCCGTGGCGGGTTAAATTTGTTGCTCAACAAACGGGATTGCCGATTCCCAATCCAGAAAAATATTGTCCCGAATATTTGAGTTGGAAGAGGGAGCCCTTTAGTGGGGCCGAGTTGGTGCTTATCGCCAATAAAGCTGGTGCTCCGACCACGGGCTTGGGCGCCATCTATTTGCTCCTGAAGCGCGGTGACCAAGAAGCATTTGCTGTGGTATTTTCACCGCCGTCGCCAGTCGAAGAGCCGTGGGTAGAGTGGCCAAATGCCGTCCTGGGATTCATGGAAGGAACCGTAAACCTGAAGCTAGAGTCTGAGTTCAGGAAATGGCGAAGATTTCGGAATGGAGATGCAGAATGGCGATTGGATTTGAGACTTAGCGAGGATCAGATTCGAACGCTGGCCGATCTGGTGTATGAAACGCAGGCGCAGCGTGGCCGCTTTCACGCGTTTGGTCGCAACAATGCGACCTTTGTTTTGAGCCTTTTGGATGCCACGGGAGGGGCTGACAGGCTGCTGCGTCCGTGGAGCGGCTGGGAGACTTCACGCGATGCCCTGATTCGAGTTGCTAACAGCCCCCTGGCGGGGGCTTTTTCGCAGAAGGCGCAGCCGAACGTCTTCATGCCAGTCGTCGAGGGCGCCAGTTTATCGGGCGGGACGACCACGCTGTCACTCGGGTACGGTCGACTTAACTATGAGCACGACATGTGGGTTTTTGGCTTTCGTGCCGCCGGATTTTCTCGAGGTTCACCGATTCCTTGGGCTCCGCCAGGAGAGGATTTGCAGATTTTATCGGGCCGCATGGTGTTGGCAGATCAAGCCGTCAAAATAGATCGCTTAGTGCTGGTCTCCGCCCTCTCTGCGCCCGTATTGAATGAGGTAGGTGCAACTTGGGCATGGTCCACACATTTGGGAATGCTCAACATTCCTAATTGCGGAATGAGCCCCGAATTTTGCTGGAGAATCAGCGGCGATCTAGCTGCTGGCGCTAGTTTGACTCTCGACCCTGGGAAATTGGATGTTTATGCGATGATCGGCCCCAGTTTCGGGACTTCGCCCGAGGCTGGTTTGGACTTCTTTGTTGGTGGTCAACAGAAGTTTGGAATTTGGTGGCTTGTTGCTCCGCGCCTTCGATTTGTCATGGATGCAACCGGGTCTGTGCTTTACGGTCAGAGCCAAGTCAGAGACTGGCAGTTCGCAATGTCCCTAAGCTACTGGGCAGGTAAGGGTGTTGAGGTCACTTTAGGCCACGAGCTGCGCCACGAAACAGATATGAGCCTGCTCTCGGCGCAACTCCACTTCTAGCAGCACTTCAAGTGCTTTCAACGCGTCGTATGGCGGCGCCAAGTTGCTCCAGCTTGCGATCGACTCGGTAATATCCGCGTTCGATTTGCACGATGTTATCGATCTCGCTCTTTCCTTGGGCCACGAGTGCGGCCATGACCAGCGCCATACCCGCTCGAATGTCGGGTGAGCTCATGCGCACGCCCTGCAGTCGCGAGGGGCCGCTAACCACGACACGATGGGGGTCGCAAAGAATGATGGTTGCCGCCATGGCAATCAATTTATCGGTAAAGAACATCCGTCCCTCGAACATTTTCTCGAAAAAAATGACCGTGCCTTCCGCTTGCGTGGCCGCAACGATGGCAACGGACATCAAGTCAGTGGGAAAAGCTGGCCAAGGCCCGCTGTAAATGGTCGGAGTTCGGCCACTAATGTCAGGCTGAATCTGCATGGGTTGACTGCAGCTCGAGATAAACGAGTCTCCGGAGACATCCGGGTGCACGCCAATTTTTGCCAGCGCTTTTAGAATGAATCGAAAATCATCAATGCCAGCAGACTCGACCTGGATTTTCCCACCTGTCATGGCGCCAAGGCAAAGATAACCACCCACTTCCATGAAGTCGGGGCCAATCTCATGAGTTGTTCCATTTAGTTTGGAGACACCGTCGATGATGAGTCGATTGGAGCCGATGCCGCTAATTTTTGCGCCCATGGCATTTAGCAAGCGGCATAGACCGACCACGTGGGGCTCACTTGCCGAGTTATGCAGGGTTGTGGTGCCTTCCGCGAGTACTGCTGCCATCACCAAATTTTCGGTGCCGGTAACCGAAGGCTCGTCCATGAAGATGTCAGTGCCTTTGAGACGAGATGCCGAACCGGTCATCAGCACGCCATCGAGCTTCAAGGTGCAGCCCAAGGACTGTAGGCCCTCCCAGTGACTATCAATGCGTCGAGCGCCGATAACATCCCCGCCGGGACGCGGAATACTTGCTTTGCCAAATCGAGCTAGCAAAGGGCCGAGAAGCAGGATAGACGCGCGCACGCGTCCGCATAGATGCTCGGGTGGGGGTATTGGCTCGGCACTTTGCGCCTCTAGGACGACGGTCTCTTCGTCCGTCCACTCAACCTTCACGCCAATGGCCTGCAAAATGGCACAAAAGGTCATGACGTCGCCGATCTGAGGCATTCGCCTTAAAGTCACCGGCTGGTCGGTAAGCAGGCACGCAGCGAGAACGGGCAGTGCCTCATTTTTATTACCGGATGGACGAACCGTGCCGATGAGTGGGCGGCCTCCCTCAATAACGAAGCGACTCATGCGTTTTGATCCTGACTAAGATTAATTTAGAAGTTCGATTAGCTCTTGTCGCGACAGGCTCTTGAAGACTTCTTCGTCACGATCCATGAACTTTTCGAAAAGAGATTGCTTGGATTTAATTAAAGAATCAATCTTTTCCTCGAGCGTGCCGCGACACACTAATTTCAGTACTTGCACGTTTCTCACCTGGCCAATTCGATGCACGCGGTCCGTCGCTTGGTTTTCTTTGCTGGCGTTCCACCAGCGATCAAAGTGAATAACTTCCGAAGCGGCTGTCAGGTCAATACCAATCCCGCCTGCCAATAGAGAACCAACGAAAACTCGACTGTGGGGATCCGTTTGGAATTGAGAGATGATTTTTCCTCGGTCTCTAGATTGTCCGGTAAGCACAACGTGACCCACTTTCAGATCAGTCAGGTATTCGGAGATGATGCTAATCATCTTCAGGTACTGACTGTAGATGACCACCTTGTGGTTTGAGTCAAAAGCCTCCTGCAGTAGCTCTTTCAACAACTCAAATTTGCCAGATTCAAATTTGCGCCAGTCGTGACTCTGATCGATTAAGGCGGGGTGATCGCATACCTGCTTCAACATGCTTAGTGTCGCAAATACATGTAGGTATGGAATCGCAGTACCCTCATCTTTTAACTGATCAATGAGTGGCTTAGCCTTCATGTCTAAGATATGTCGATACATTCGCACCTGCTCATCAGAAAGAGAGCAGTGGCGCAAGTCTTCGACTTTTTCTGGCAAGTCTTTCAACACCAAGTCCTTGGTGCGGCGAAGTTTGAATGGGTGAATAAGTTTCTGCAATTCATGTTCACGTTCTGGATGATCTCCAGCCTGGATAGCCGACAAAAAGTGCCGTCGAAAGTACTCGTTAGATCCCAGGTAGCCGGGGACTAAAAAGTCGAAGATGTTCTTCAATTCTCCAAGGTGGTTTTCAATGGGTGTGCCCGTTAGACATACGCGAAGTTTGGCGGGGATTCGGCATACCGCTTTGTAAGTTGCCGTATCTTGGTTTTTCACAAAGTGCGCTTCATCCAAAATTAACGCATCAAAATTCATTTGCGACAACTTAGCGACGTCGCGAATCATGATTCCGTAGCTGGTGAGGATAGTGGCATGAAGCGGTATTAATTGATTTGGTTTGGCAGATCTTTTACCGCCGTGATGCTTTACAACGCGCAAATTCGGACAGAAATCGTTAATTTTGTCTTCCCAATGATCAAGGACGGTCGTGGGGCAGATGACAAGAAATTTCGCCTCTGGATGACTCTTCTGAATAGCACTCATGAGCGCCATCGCTTGGTGAGTTTTGCCGAGGCCCATCTCATCGGCGAGTAGTCCGTGCAGGTCATTTTGATAAAGCCACCACAGCCACTGCAAGCCTGCCTGCTGATAGCTACGTAGATTCAGCTTTGTGTGCTCTAGACTGGGAACTTCGACATCATGCTTGAAATCAAGACGATCGCGTATCTTTTGCAAGATGCGCTTGCTGCCCACAAAGTGATCGAAATCGCCAATGGCAGCCTGCAAACGCATGAGGCCGACGGCGTCCACCTTTAGATACTGTCCTGTCTCGTCCAGCTGCCAATCATGCCCTGTTACTAAGTCCGGAATCTCTACCCAGCCTTTACTGTGGCGGTAGAATTTCCGCTTCTTCTTGCGGAAGCTGGCCATGATTTCGGCCATGGAAATACTCGATTGGCCTTGACCGTAACGCGGATCTAGTATGAACCACCCGTCTTCTTGTCGAGCAATTCGAATCTCGCTCATGAGTGGTGCGGTGGCTATGGAGGTATCGAATGCATCTGCGTGCATCCACACAGGTGCATGAGCGATCAACTCAGAAAATCTCGACTGCACTAGTTCAGCTGCCGCGTCTTCTCGATAGGACTGTCGCCAGGGCACCTCGTTCCATGAGGGTGCCAAATGATGCCGTGCAATGGGCCAGTATCCCCGCGAGGGTATGTAAAAGAACTCGCGGCCGACAAACTTGGTCACATTCTTTAGCGGAATTATCTCAACGTTGGCCGGTCGCGAGGTGCTGTTTGCTGCATCCAAACGCTTCCATTGCTGTGCTTTCGCGTCGCGTGTTTGAGCTTTCTTACTCTTAGCTGCGCGCTTGGCTTTCACCCTTAGAATCGCGACGCGTTCAACGGCAATTTCTTCGGCGTCGACGTTTACAACGCTGAATCCAAACTCAACGAAGTCGCTATGCACAAGCAGCTGTTTTACTTCCTGAGTTGCGTTGGGTAGTCGCTTGTGCGTTTGCAAAAACTTTGCAGACTGATCAAGGCTGAGGTCGTAATGGGTTAATTGACCCTCCTTGATCTCAAGTCGAACACGTAAACAAGGTCCACCCGTCATCAAACTGACGCTGTGAATTCCTCCTTGCAGCTGATCTAGAATAGCCTCTGCAGCACCTGCACGCTCAGTCGCTGCCGCCGCTGCTGCCTCTTGTGCTTGTATCTTTGCCGGTGTCCGAGAGCGCGAGGTTGCAGGTGGAGTGAGGGGCATGCGTGCATCAAGATTGACGAGCCATTGTGGCCGCTCGCGATCGATGTGAATCATCATCGCAGCAATGTGCTCGCAATATCGACCTTTCGCGCGATTCTTCGGGCAGGTGCATTCAAGCCATTGAATGCATCGACCGGAGGGATGAACTTTTAACCGAACTTCCGCTGAATCACGAACGTGCGAACTAACTTTTCCTGTGATTAATCCATTGAAATCATGAATGTCTTTGACTCTTCCGGCCTGGTACAAATCGACGCCATCAAGCCAGTCAGACTCCTCCACATGCTGATAAAAAAAATCTAAAACTTCGGTTTTTGAATTGGAATTCTGCAACGACAAACCATTATATTCATTTAGAAAACTACATTTTATCATGACTCGAATTCGAGTTGCGCGAACTACGCATCGTTTTGCGAAAAAGATTTAACGCCCCCGTTCTGCACAAAAAGTGTGCAAGACATTCCTCGAAATCATCTCAAAAAAGCATTTAATAACAGACGCTTATAAGAAATCGAAAAAAAATAAAAAAAATGTTTTGAAAGAAGTTGACGCCGCAAAGGTCGTAACGTATATCACTTCCTCACCTCGCAGATGCGAAGATGACCGAGAGGGTGGAAGACGATGAAACCCTTGGCGTTCTAGCAGCGAGCGGCTCTTTGAAAACTGAATAGTGAACAGACGACGAATTAGACAGAAAGTTACTGTGTACTAGATGCGCAAGCATCAATGGTTACATAAGCAAACTTTCGTCCCGTCTAGTTAATTCTAGAATATGACGAAAGTCAGGATTTAAACTTTAGAGTTTGATCCTGGCTCAGAACGAACGCTGGCGGCGTGCCTAACACATGCAAGTCGCACGAGAAAGTCCTTCGGGATGAGTACAGTGGCGCACGGGTGAGTAATACATAGGAACGTACCATTCGGTGGGGAACAACCACGGGAAACTGTGGCTAATACCGCATAATCTCGCAAGAGTAAAGGTGGCCTCTACTTGTAAGCTACCGCCGTTTGATCGGCCTATGTCCCATTAGCTAGTTGGTAGGGTAATGGCCTACCAAGGCGACGATGGGTAGCTGGTCTGAGAGGATGATCAGCCACACTGGAACTGAGACACGGTCCAGACTCCTACGGGAGGCAGCAGTGGGG
>CAZLMG010000012.1:94621-114357 GCA_964560765.1 uncultured Oligoflexales bacterium | reverse complement strand
TGCTCGCCTGGTGAATGTTGCTCGCCTGGTGACGATTGTGCCGACAACGGCTGCGGCGTTAAAAGAGCCAAGGCGAGGAGCCATGAGAATATTTGATGTTGATACATAGCAGTCACCTATTCTTCAAACGCAGTTGAGTAAAGTTCAAGTTCTACGTATTCGCCTTCGACAAAAGTCATCAGGCTGGCGCTGGTGATGTATTCCAATTTCACGATCAGCGGGCGCACCTCATCGTCGATGGTCATCTTGGCAAAGCCTTCAAAGGTGTGGGGTATGGCGATGAATTCGTGTCGCACCAATTTGACATCGGTTGCCGCGAGAGAATCGCCGCCAATCAAGTATCCGCCGCGGATGGGAGAGCTCTTCCAGCCCGAGTTACCGCTAGAAAGTTGCTGGATGCGCTGGCCACCGTCGGCCAGTTGCAGCAGTATCGTCAATTGGTAGTCTTGCCGGGATAGGCAAACGCTGTCTCGGTCGCGTAATTCTGCGGCCAGGAATTCCTGAGCGTTCTCCTTGTTCCACGGAGTCCAACACGTCGTACCGCCGCGCAGTCCAGCCGTCATGTGGGCGAACCCTTGCGGAGCGAAGTAGCGCTTCAGTCCCTTGGCGACCGCTTTGTAGGGTAGGCTAGCGCGCATCACATATTCAACCTCGTGACCGAGCCCCCAGATGTGGCCGATCTCGTGGGCGAGCACCTGCTTTAAGACGAGTTCACTCGCCCAAAAGTCGGGACGATGCCGGGGACCGTGATAGCCATACTGCTGGATAAATTCCGTCGATCCTTGATCGGGCGCCAAATAGACGATGCCCTTGGCCCGCCCCGTTGCTGGGTCGTAGCTTAGACGTTTCGCCGCTCCAACCGTTTCCTTGGCAAACCACGCTTGGCTCATGGCCGCGTGAATGACCGGATGAGCGTTAGGAACGCCAAGTATGAAAGTTAAGTCGCATTCCTCGCCAAGGATATTGGGCTGACGTCCTGGGTGAGCAAAGACAAAGTTGCGCGAAAGGTTGAGAGATTTTCCCGGAAAGCCGGTAAAGGCTTTTGGCTGAAAGGCATCGATGGTCTCAACCCAGTCGGTGAGCACGTCTTCGATGAGTGGTTGCGTCAAAGTGAGAGGCTGGGAGAAGGTTCCTTGCGCGTGGCCATCGACGATGCAGTAGCGCACCGGGGCGTCACCGATAAACCAAGGGTTTACTTCGTCGACGATAAACTCGCCGCCGGAACTCGTCATGCCACCGCCCCAGGCGGTTGCCGGTAAGGTCATTAAAATCGCAGTCAGAAAAGATAGAATGGTCATAAAAATCCTCCGGCGTTTCCATATTTTTTAAAGTCATTGATTGTCAATACTCATCGTCGACAACGGGGGCATACCTATCCCGGAGCCGAGCACATGTGTAATAATTAATCATCACATTTGCGCGATATATGTGATTAATAATCACATATAGGAGGGCCAAAAAATTGGATGTATTTGCCTATCATGATTACAGAAAGTGCCTGAAACAGGCTCTGGAGGCCAAGCGCCAGCTGGATACCCGCTGGAATACATCCTGGTTTGCCCGCCGGGCGCAGATTCAGCGCACCTATCTATCGCATGTCCTCGCCGGTCGCGCCGAGCTGAATGCGGACCAGCTCTTTCGTCTCTGCCGCTGCATGCAAATGCGCGATGAAGAGGAAGAGTACCTGCAGATTTTGTTGGCCATCGCGCGCTGTGATGTGGCTGAGCGGCGCGAGCGGTTGCAGACGCAACGCGATCGACTGCAGCGCGGGGCCCGGGCCACGGAGCGCTTCGTGCCAGCCGGTAAGCGGGCAACGGCCGACATGGAGCGTTACTATGCGGATCCACTGTTGCCCATGGCGCACATGCTTTTACTGGTGCCTGAGTTCGCCGCCGAGCCCCGCCGGGTCGCTCAACGCCTCGGTGTCAGCGACGATCGTCTGCAGTCCATGTTGACGACCCTTTCCGAGCTAGGAATTTTGCAACCCGGCGAAGGCGGTTACCGCGTCTCCGAGGCCAATGTTCATCTGCCGCATGCGCACCCCCTAGCGCGTCTACATGCGGCCAGCATGCGCCAGTGGTCGGCGCAACGGCGGGTTGTCAGTGATGATCCCAACAACTTTTTCTTTACCGCAACCATCGCCTGTGATGAGTCGGCGAGGCAAGCCATCCGTCAGGTCCTTCTTGACGCGGTCAAAATGACCTCGGCTGCCGTTGCCGATGCACCGGCGCAGGAAGTCTTTCAGTTGAACCTGGACTTGTTTCAGGTCTAGCTGGCTTTTTCGTGAGGACTACAGTATTGCCAAGCCGCGCGCGCCGCGGGTCTCACTGCCGCTGTCGGTGCTTGTTCGCTAAGACCTTTACAAGGAGCCAATATGACTAAGTTTTTCTTGCGATTCGGTTTGTTGCTGGCGGTCTCAACCACGTTTTTGGCTTGTGGACGTGCGGATGAGGAGCCCAGCAGCGATTTGCAGATCGACCAGGCATTGGCCCTGGATGCGACGCGCATCGAGCGCTTTCGGCAGTTCTACGTGCGCATCATGCCTCTTATTGAACAATCGCGGCAGGGCGAAGCCCACACAACGCTGTCGCCCACGGAAGCGATGCCCTTTCAGTTTCGGCCGAATGAAGCTGCGGCCATCAACAATGCCTTTAGCAACGGCTTTCGCATCGTTTGCTTGCAGCAGAAATGCCGGGGATCAGGGGTGGGTAAGGCTGTCGAGACGTCATTGGCCAAGGAAAAGGAAGTCGATCGCATCGCTTTTGATAAGTCCGTGCGCATCCTGTTTCGCTATGAAGTTGGCAACCACTCCGAAACGATCGAGATCTGCAAAGTCGAGGGCGTGCAGCTGAAGAAGTCACTACTATGGGCTGACCTTGATGGTGGCCGCATCGGTTATGGAAAGGGATCTGCGGGCACGGCCAGGGCAGCGATGATGGATGCCGGCGCGTTTGGCTCGTACCCTACCAATGGCTGTCAGTAAGCGACTACTGTTTTCCCGTCAGGGATGGCTGCAGTGCCTGAGCCATGGGCATGGATTTCGGCGAAAAGCCCATGGCGCGGCGCCAGCGCGACACAAGACTCCAGCCGGCACCGATGATATTAACCAGCAGCAAAAAGTTGGCGCAAAGCACCACCCGCAGACGAGTGCTGGCTCCGCATGGTAAACCGCGAGCATTCAAAGCTTTGGTCAAGCCGAAACCCAAGGCGACGCGAAGTTGCGGAGAGCGCAAGACGCCGTTCAACCGCTGTAGCAAAGACTTTGACTGAGTTCGCCTGAGCCCTTGCCCCTTGCCCAAACCAATGCGAAAGGCCTTCCGCGTCAATTCCCGAAAGTCGCGTGCCGGATGGCTAACGCGCAGACGATCTGAATACCGCAGGACGTAGCCAGCCGCTCCCGCCCGTTGGCAAAGGTCGATGTCTTCGCACGAGTTTTCCAAGCGGTCATCAAAACCGCCAACCCGGTCCAGTACTTCGCGACGCACGCATAGATTGGCGGTAAAGGCCACGGCCCGCTCTATCGCTGCCGACTTTTGCTGTAAATAGCTGATCGAGTCGACAATCGGCGCTATTTCCGGCACCGGCTCCAATTCAAAATCGATGGCACCAGCAACCAGATCAGCCTGCAATTCTTGCATGACGGAAACAATTGGCAGCGGCCAATCGGCGAGTGGCATGCAATCGGCATCGGTAAAGCAGATAACATCACCGCGAGCAATCCGTAGACCTTTATTGCGGGCAGCGGCGGGCCCCGGTTTTTCATGCTCTGCAAGCAGACGGATGGGGTATTTCTTCTCTAAACTCGGAATATCTTCCGTCGAGCGGTTATCGACCACAATCACTTCTACATCGGTCCGGTCGGTAACATTCTGAAACAGCCGCTGCAAGGCCGCATCGAGTCGGTCTAACCCATTACACACAGGAATGATGATGCTCAAACGGATCGGATTCACGTACGGATCCCTTTCGCCAGACGGACCACGCTTGGAGGCGATGCTTGTCCTTCCCAAACTCGTACTGGCCATCGTCAAATTCAGAATAAGGCAAATAATAGCTGAATTTAAGATAATTTCCGAACAACAAATCGCTCCGAACGGCCATTGCAGTAACGATGATGAATCCTGGCCTTCTTAGTTCCGCTTGGATATAGTGGGGCTAGCTCACGCAATGAACCCGTTAAGCAATAGTGGCCTTAGGATCCTCGTCGCATGCATATCGTATTTTGCCTGCCGGTATCTGGGCACCAGCCAATTGGCGGGCTTAAGGTCGTTTATGAGTATGCCAATGGCCTCGTGCGGCGCGGGCACCGAGTGACTCTGGTGCATCCAGCGGTGGCACGTCGCGATTGCGCCCTGGTCGAGCGTTTGGCGCGCTATGCGGTGAATGGCAAGCGCCGCCTCATCAGAGCTCATTTGCCGCGTAAATGGTTTGCCCTCGCGGCACAAGTGGACTATCGCTTGGTCCTTGATTTGTCGCACCAATATATTCCCGACGCCGACGTGGTCGTGGCTACGGCTTGGCAAACCGCCGAATGGGTAGCTGATTACCCGGCCAGCAAGGGACGGAAGTTTTATTTCATTCAGAGTTTGGAAACTTGGAATGGGCCTGAAGCGCGCGTCTTGGCGACATGGGACTTGCCTCTGACCAAAATCGTCATCGCCAAGTGGCTACAGCGCTTTGCCGAAGGGCGGCAGCAACCGTGTCACTATTTGCCGAACGCCTTAAATTTCGACGCTTTTTCCATGGATTGCCGGCCTGAAGAGCGTGACCCCGCGAGAGTCTTGATGTTGTATCACAGCGGTCCTTGGAAAGGTTCGGCCGATGGAATCCAGGCTCTGACTTTGTTGCAGACCGAGTTCCCGCACCTTGATGTGCACCTCTTTGGGGTTGGCCACCGCGCACCGGAAATCCCCGCATCGATGCATTATCATCAGTGCCCGTCGCAAGCGGAATTGCGGCAGCTATACAATGCGAGTGCGATTTTTTTGGCCCCTAGTTGGACGGAGGGATGGGGATTGACGGCGGCCGAAGCCATGCAATGTGGAGTGGCAGTTGTTGCCACGAACATCGGTGGTCATCAGGAGTTCATGCAGCCAGAAGTTTCGGCGTTGCTGGCACCACCGAAACATCCTCAGGCACTCGCCTCGCAAGTTAGGCGTCTTCTACTTGATGGGAGGTTGCGGGTTGAATTGGCGCAACGCGGGCATGCGGATGTTCAGCGTTTTCGTTGGTCAAGCGCGATTGAGCGCCTGGAAAGTATCTTGACAGACGATTTACGACGTTTCGGGCCCCAGGCTCAAGGTCTGACCTTGGTTGCGACGCCAATGGAGTCGGATGGATTGCAACAGAAAGTAAAGCCGTCGCGGTATGCAGACCATCAATATTCCGACCACCCATAATTGCCAGCAGATGCGACCAAGAATGGCCCCTTTGAGAAAGACGAGGATTGCAGCCATTCGCAGTCTGAAATCCCCGCTTTCGACCATGAGCGGTGCCAAAATTGTGGCGGCAAAACCACGTCGAGCTCGGCGTGACAGAAACGCGGAGCGCTGGCGCATCCATTCTCGCAAGTCCCGGAGCGGTAGCTGCGGGCCGAGGCGACCTGGGCGAGGATCGGCATGGTAAACGGACAAGGGGCGATCCAAAAAGATAAATTGCGCACCGAGCCCTTCGAGTTGCATAAAATAATCGGTGTCTTCCGCACCTTTGGTGGGAAACCGCGCCTGTAGCGCCAAACTGCAATGGGCGATCACTGTGCTCGTCTGCATGGAGCCGTGTTCACAATACAGATACTCGCCAAGCGATTCGTCGTCGTTGATGCCGCGATGCGGTTTTATTTTGTTGCCACGTCCGTGATTGTAAATATAGGCGCAATAACAGGCCGAGTGAGTAGGGTCCGGCGCCGATTCCAGTGCTTGCACTTGCAATTCAAGCTTTTCGGGATGCCATTCATCGTCTGAATCCAGCAGGGCGATAAATCGGCCGCGTGCCTGCTCTAAACCATGATTGCGCGCCGCTCCAACACCGGAGTTATTCGGCAAGCGCCAATAGGTGATGCGCGGGTCGGAAAAAGCTCGAGCCACGACAGCTGCGGTTTCATCGGTAGATCCGTCATCAACGATCAGAAGTTCAAAGTTCGCATAAGTTTGTCGCAGAACCGATCGAATCGCTCGCGGCAAAAGTTGAGCGCGGTTGTAGGTCGGCACGATGATGCTGACGACAGGCGATTTCACGGCTTGTTCCCCGATTAAGATGTCCCTATAATAGCCGAGGAAATCGCACAAAGCTTGTGAATTTATCACGGTCCCATGCAAGCGGTACTTCCAGTTGGAGTCATGTCGAATTGTTGCGGTCTGAACCCATCGTGGCTGTGGTGATACCAACTTGGAATGGTTGCCAGGATACCATGGACTGCCTGAACTCGTTGGCGGAACAGACTCAAGCCAGCATGCTGACCATCATCGTTGACAATGGTTCTCAGGATGGTACACCGAGCCTGATTCGCGAGAGGTTTCCGCGGGTTCGCCTCATCTGCAATGCGACGAATCTTGGTTTTGCCGAAGCCTGTAATATCGGTATTCGAGTTGCGATGCAGGCCGGTGCCGAGTTTATTTTTTTGCTGAACAACGACACCGTCGTTTCTTGCGATCTTTTGCAGCGGATGCTGCGGTATGCCAACAGGCATCCAGAGGCGGCCATATTTGGTGCTAGGTTGGACTGTGCCAGTCCGCCCCCGTCGGTGGTCTTTTCAAGGAAAAATATCCAGCTCTACTGGAGCGTTCGTAAAAATCGTCAGTCCCAGTGCCAGGTGCAGATGACGTCAGGTCCCGTGGATTTGGTTTGGGGGTGCGGAATGCTCATTCGCACCTCTTTGCTGCGGCAGATCGGGCTGTTTGATCCAACCTTCTTCGCCTACGACGAAGATCGGGACCTCTGCCTGCGAACCCGCCGCGCTGGTCATGAGATTCACTTGGTGGGGGATGCTGTCATTCAGCATAAGGTTTCTGC
Organism: uncultured Oligoflexales bacterium; assembly: GCA_964560765.1. Classification (GTDB taxonomy): domain Bacteria; phylum Bdellovibrionota_B; class Oligoflexia; order Oligoflexales; family CAZLMG01; genus CAZLMG01. Next base: position 107,349 of record CAZLMG010000012.1, on the reverse strand, counting down.
GTCCACCGGTGGCCTCTATCGCGATTCTAGCTTTCGAGCTTATCTGCTAGGTCGCAATCGTGTGCGCCTGTGGAAGCGTAACCTGACGTGGGGCAGCGCTCCGCAGTTTGCAGTCAGCTTTTTTGTCCGCATCCTAATCATCGTACTGAGTCGATGGTTGCGACGAAACCCGCAGGCAGCGACAGCGGCGCTGTATGGAATGTATGAGGGGGTCGTGAGTGGACCGCAGGCTTGGCCGCGCTTTCCCAGCCGCTATTGTGATGTGCCCGGGTTAGATTCAGCGCAGATTCACGACTATGCACTCAGAAGCTCTCGTTAGTTTTCAAAATTAGGCGTGGGTGGTTTCGCGCCAGCGCCTAATTATCCGCGCGGATGGGAGTGGGCAACGTGGATGAATGCGCCAGACCCGCGCTGGCAGTCTCGTCCTGACGATTCGGGCGCAGCGTTTCGCGCACCAAATAATCTTCACCCTGCCGATTGAGATAGTAGGAAAGCAGCTCGCCGATGAGCCCGGTCGCTAGCAGCTGTATGCCGAGAATCAACGCGGCACTGGCATAAAGCAGCATTGGCCGACTGCCGATGAAACTACCACGAAACCAGCCAATGGCTAAATACGCCAAGCCGCCCAAGCCAAACAAAATAAAGGGCAGGGCAATGGTGCCCAAAAAGTGCAAGGGCCGCTGGCGGAAGGACATCAGGAACTTGACCGTCAGGACGTCCAATAAACCACGCAAAATGCGACCGGAACCATATCGCGACTGTCCGAATGGACGCTTGCGGTGGTGCACTTCTACTTCGCGATACGTCGCCCCCTGGGCGTCGAGCAATATAGGGATGAAACGATGCTGGTCGCCATAGAGGGGGAGATCGCGCACCAGTTCGGCGCGATAGGCCTTAAAGCCGCAGTTTTGGTCGTTGAGTTCAACGCGCGACACATAACGCAGCAGCTGATTGTACAGACGGCTGCCGAGCACTCGCGACCAGCGGTCCTGCCGATGGCGTTTGAAGCCACAGGCGAAATCAGCTCCAGCAGCAATGGCGTCAATGAATTTTGGGATGTCGTTGGGGTCGTCTTGGAGATCACCGTCCATCTGCACGATGATGTCGCCAAATGCTGCGGCAAATCCAGCGCGTAGCGCACAGGCTTTGCCAAAATTTCGCGCCAAACGAATGCCACGAATACTCGGTGAATTTAGGCTAAGCAGTTTGATCTGGCGCCAGGTTTGATCGCGTGAGCCATCATCGACAAAAAGAATCTCGTACCTGAGTCTTGCATCTTCGCATGCGTCTGCGATCTCGTCCGCCAACAATGGGATCGAACGCTCTTCGTTGTACACAGGTACGACGACACTGATCATAGGCAAAGTCTCATGGGTAGATTTCTCCAAGTACGGTACGACGAAATGGGGAGGGTGGCAATTGGAATTGCTTCTCAACTCGCCAGCGCTCTCATTTCAAAAAACCAGCGGTCGAACCACAGCAGCGAGCGCAAGCGCTCTGGCGACATGGGAATCCCCCAAATCACCGGCGCAAACCACACTAGGGCGCCGCCAACCATTAGCAAGAGCCCAAGGGTAAGTGGTCGCCCCCAACGCTGAGGCAAGCTCTGTAATGCAGCCGCAACCATGACCGCGCCCAAGGTGGCTCCGGGCAGATAGTGATAGTTAAAGCTGTGGCGCCGGATGAAAACCCAGGGCACGACTACCGAGAAATAGGCTAGCAAGATCAATAGCTGCGGGTTCTTATACGGGCTGCGTGCCTTCGGCGCTGGCAGTATTGTGCTCAAGGTACCGCCAGTCTTTGGCCACACTCCCATCAATAAGAATAATGCTGCCGGCAATATGCTCCACCAAAGAATCGGATTGCCAAAGATATAAAGACCCATCGGCCCGCCTGGATAAAAGGGAATCATAAGGGCGCGAAACATGGTGTCGGCTGACAGCCAGGCGCCAACACTGGCGGCGCTAGGATGGGTCGGAGGAACGGGCCGCTGAATACTTCTTGGCATCGCTGGCATCGCCGATGTTGAATCAGGAATGACATTCGGCGTTGTCGACGAAGTTGCTGGGGGCGCGGCGGACTCTGTACTTTTTAGTAGGCCGTGCCCACGTAATTGATGAGTTTGGTGTTGCCATACTTGCGACCACAATGGCCCCGCTAGCAAAAAGGGGCGATAGCTGATGGCGGTGAGAGCCAGCCAGAAGCAAGCGAAGATCAGCGGCATGCTAGTGAGCGTTATCCACCGTTGCTTGCCGCTCCACTGCTGGTAAATCGCCCAGAGCATCATCGGTAAAGTCCCTGCGGCAATGAAGATGCCGTTCAACTTAGTCGTTGCCGCTAGGGTTAGGAATAGCAATGCCATAACCAGCGCTGCCCATACAGCGCTGAGCGCCCGTCGCGAATTTTCCCTGGCGTTGTTGCCGCAGGAGCGAAGGAATACGACAACGAATATCAGATGAACGACGATCCACAACGTGGTTTGCGCATCGACAAAGGCGGTGCGTCCAATGCTGATGCGCAATCCATCGGCCAGTATCAGCAAGGCCGCTACCAGACTCCAGCCGTTACTTGCCAAGATCAAGCGTGCCAGAAAAAACACAGCCAGTGGCAGCAGCATCGCGGCCAACGCCGACGGCAGCCGCCATCCAAAGGGTCCAATGCCGAAAGCATTCATGCTCTGGTAAATCAACCAACGACCGAAATAGGGATGCACCGTTTCACTGGTCGTTTCGATAGGCAGGTGCAGCAAAACACTGGCCCCGGGGCCGGTATTATACATCTCATCGACGATGGCGCCATGGTCGGGAAAGGGCAGGGCAGCAATGGAGGCGGTCTCGTCGAACAGGGGATGCTGCTCTGGTGCAATACACTTCACCATCTCGCAAATCTGCATAGGTGGGATGCGTGTCTGGTCTTGACCTGTGAAGTAGATCTCACTGACGCGTCCGGGTTTGGTAAAGGTCACCCGGATGTCAACCCGATCGCGGCGACAAGAGTCGGGGAGTTCGATAAAGCCCCAGCCCAACTGATAAGTTCGTTCCATGGTTTTTTCGGTCGCCAGTTGTCCCTGACAATGCACCGCGACTTGGATGTGGCCAGTCAAAAGGCCAATCCAGAGTCCAACTCGATCGGCGTCGCGTTGGGCAAAGTCGATGCTGACCTGAAAATTCGCATCTTTTCCGGTCGTGGGAAAGTGTCGTGAGCCAAGCCCGCTCAGCATCATCACTCCACTGACGACCAGGATGCTGAGCAAACCGACGATCCAAGTCGCGCTCAGCGGCGGCGCAATGAGTCGAGGGTCAGCAGATTGCGTCGACGCCCCAGCGCGACGGGGTTCTTTCTTGTCTTTAAGGGGACGTGACGCTCTCCACCACAGTCCAAGCGCCATGGACTTGCCGAGAATAGTGATCACTTGTGATGGCATGGACCATTGCAGGGCCTGGGGCATACTACTCCAGTTCTGACTGACGATGTGCAGAAACTCGCGCGTCGCATACAGATCGAGCCAGACGAAGGCGGCAAATACGAGCAGGGCTCGATAGGCTCCGCTATGACGCTGGCCTTGCAGAAAGAGCAGAGGCAGCAGCAAGAGTTCGGACCCCAGTCCCATCTGCGGCATAACCACGCTGAAGGCCAGCAGCAGGGCGACGCCCATGTCCATGAGTTGCCTTTGCTGTGGGTGACGCTGGAACAGACCACGCACCGCGACGCTCACCAGCAGGGCAGCCGGAAGAGGCCACCATGGGCTGGCCATGAAAACAGGGGTTACATACGGCCAGGCTGCCACAGCCAGGACTGCAACGACTGCGCAATAGATGGCCCACGATGCCCATGTCTCCTTTTTACCTCCCAGGCCAAAGAGCATGCTGGCAAAGCTGGTTAAGAAACCAAAGACACTGAACTGACTCATAACGGCCAAGCAAAGCGGGCGCAGCCAAATATGTCCTACACCTCGATACATCCAAGCGAACACCAAAAGCAGGCATTGCCAAGCCTCCGTATCGCCCAAGGTGATGGTGCCATACGACAAGGGCACGGCTACACACGCCAAGGCCAGCCAAAGGCTCGCATCTTTCCCGCGTGTCCCACGGCATAGGGCCCACAGACAAGCGAATGCACTCAGCCAACTGGCACAACGAATCCAACTCGCCAGAGAACTCGTATCTGCATGCTGGAAGACTCCCCAGACGCGAACCCAGTGCATCATGGCGCTGAAAAAGGGAGAGGTAGGTTGCAGCCATTTGTCAAGAAATTGCAACTGGCCAATGCTTTCATCGCCGAGGATGTATTGGGCATAAACATCAGCAGGACCCATGGCACCGGCATAGCTCAAGGCGTAGCAGACACCGAGTAAGGCAACCGTCAGGTATGCGAGTCCCAGCAATCGTCGCTGATTTGGTGAATTCTTCAAATACAAGAAAGTTTCCCCAGTAAACAAATCGCTACAAAATTTAACACAGAGCGATATGGACAACTCACTCTTGGCAAATTAGCCTACTATTTACGCGAAATGAACGGTTGTTATTTGCGCGGTCTTTTTTGACCCACATGGTTGTGGGTCTATGTTTTAGGTGGACGATATTCAGGGAGGATTGGGAATGAGAATTTTGAGTGGTGTAGTTCTGGGTTTGATGTTGAGCGGTACAGCGATGGCGAATGATTTTTTTATGATGTCCCCTCCAGCGACTGGTGCGCCGGCTACTCAGCTTCCAACAGGGTACTCGCAGGACGTATCGGACGGTATGTACGGAGCGCGCGTAACTGACGTTGAGGGAGAGTTGGTGTCGGTGAACATGGCATTTGCCGGAAGTGGCAACAACCGCAGAGTTGAAGCAGTCGGTCCTTGTGTAGCCATCAATGAGTCAAGCCTGTGCGTTCAGGCTCAGCGTAATGTTGCTCGCGGTGAAGTTTGGGATTTGTGGATCGACGGAGCCCTTGTGACCCCTCCAGACACGACGGATGGCGGTGATTTCGCTGCTGGCGGTTCGGCGACGCAGGCACAGGCAGCTGCCCACAAGTATCTGCAAAGCTCCACCAGCTTGGCTGCTTGTACCCGCAGCAACAGCAGCGCGACTCCATGCGCTGGCTTGTCGATTAATGCAAAGAATGAGTTCTGCAAAGTTTGCGACCAGGTTCGCGCTCGAGCCTACAGCAAGGGCTGGTCTTATCAATGGGCTGCCGCGGACGTGTTTGGTTGGAATTTTGCTGAACACACCGCAGGCGATGGCGCGCATTGTACGCAAGACGCCTATAGCGGCGGAGGTTGTGCATGCCAAGCAGGCTCTACGACTTGCGATACATGGAACGATGCTGAAGACAATCAGTAAGTCGGTTTAGGACGCTTGTCCGAAAGAAAGAGCGCCCTTTGGGGCGCTCTTTTTGCATTGCCGTCAGGTATGTATGACTGATGCCCGCGTGGGCCTGCTAGGCCGCCTGATGCATGGCAACCGGGTTCAGAGTATCGTGCAAAGCGCTAAACAACATTTCTCGCTGTCCGGCCGTAAGGTTTCGCAAACTGAGACCAACCAGGAAGGAATCACCGACGCGGCGACCCCAACGCACTTCACCTACCACTTCGCGAATGCCGACCTTGTCTAGTCTTTGTAGGAGATCGCCACTGACGGGGTCTAGGCGGAAGTCAAAGCATTCTCCGCGAGCGAGCGACCGGTCAAGGCGAACAGCCAGGCCCGTCTTTGAGAAATTCACCACCCGACCGCTGGCTCCCGCTGTCCGGATCGCAAAACCAACCGCCTCTGGCACGGGCAGTCTGTCTTCGCTGCGAGTTATGCCGACGCCGTTTAAATAAGTCTGTTCAATTTGCAAGTACTCCAATGGCCAAACGTTGTGCGGATCGTAATCAAACACGCGGCCAAGGTTGCGGGCTTCGTTGGTCATCTTCTCATCGAACTGGTTTGTTGCATTTGTCAAAGCCGATTGCCGCCACGCTGTGTGGGTCGCCTCACTGACGAGGATGTGTTGGATGCCGCAGGTTTCGGCCAGCTCTCGCGCGGCGTCAACAGCGTGGCCGCTCATGCTCATGGCGGTCGAATCCAACAAGGTGACGGTCACCGAGCCGGATGCCACACCAATGCTGATGGGAAACACCCGCATTTTGCACTTGATTTGCTGCAGATTGAAATCTTTTGCTAGCTTCTGCAACGTCAACGCCACATCCGCTGCCACTGGACCGTGATTGGCGACGGCATGTCCGGCTGGATTCAGGCCGAAAAGGCACTCAAACTCATGGCTGATGGACTGCAGCAGCCAGCCACCCGCTTGATAGACCTCGCGAGCCACGATTTCGCGCAGGGCCGCAAGCGATTGAGCACCTTCCGCGTCGCCATCTTTAATTTGGTTCATCCCATGAAAGTGGATGACCATCACGGTCGCATCAACGGCCATGGGACGACGCAGAGCCTGTTGCCCTCTTTCTAGGAAATCATCGATAAACGTATCTGTGGCCAGTTGCCCCAGGGTACCGCGAGCCGAGGCGCGACGCTGAGAGCGAAGGCGTATCTTCCAAAGGATTGTGCCACTTGTGGCCATGGTGAAACCAAAGAGTTCAAGAAGCCATGGGCTTTGCACTGCAAAAGTGACATCCAGTAGAATGCCGATGATAGTAATGGCCCCCGCCGTCATGGCGGCCGCTTGCAATCGTCGACCTTTCCGGACGACGACGGGCAAGAAGGCGCCTAGCAGAACGCAGGCCAAAAAGCCAAACCAGATTCCGCCACGATAGGTCGGATAACTGTTACTCGCAACTTGATAGGCCAGTGCAACGGCGCTTGAGGTTTCGACCGAACGAGATCTGCCCAGCATGACGACCACATCGCCTGCTGTGACCGAGTTTATGGGTTGTCCTAGCTCCTGGGCATTGATGGCCGTGCTGAGGCTATGAACTTGATTTGCCAGTTGAGATGGAGCTACTGAAGGCGCATAAACCGCAGAGTCCGCATGTAAAGTAATCGCGCGCGAGCCGGCGACAAGCCGTCCGTCTGAAAAGGTGACGTTATCGGCCGCCCAAAGCCCCAGCGGCAAACCTTCTGCACCCAGTGCTGGCACGAAAACGCTCTCAGGCGCAAAGCCGGTGGCGGCAAAAGACTTGCGAATGTCGGGATGCGGCATGCCGCTGCTATAGAGCTTCACCCCATATTCATGGTGTATGCGTGTCATCATGCTGTTAAAACTAATAAAGAAGCGTGGCTGCTGCTGCCACTCAAAGACGCCATCAAAGATGATGGCGCGTGGCCGTTGCTGCGCAATGGTCCAGATGGCCGCCATCCAATGATTGAGCGCTGGTTGCTGCGTCTTTAGCAATGTTTCTGTGTCGCTATCGGTGACGAATATCTTTAGCGGTACCGTCGAGGCATTCGCGCCTGGGATCAATGCGCGTACAGATTGGGACGTGCTAGACACAAGGTGCAAGATGGTGCGTTCTTGGGTAAACAGCGGAATGGCGATGATGCCCACCAATGCGGCAACAATCGCTGGGACCACCCAACGGCTGGTGCTCAATCTATTCTTCCATTCCTCAACTCTTGCCATCATAAGAACCATCCATTGCGAAAACGTTTATGATGTCTGTCGATGCTCGTGGCGTGCCCCTCCTGGGCGCGCTGTTCTTGCGTCCTACTTGCCGCTGTACTTACGAACGATAATTTGGGCATCCGTGGTCGTGCTGGTCGTACAGCTCGCTGCAATGCTTGAGTAGCACCCCCCGACCAGGATGTCGTTACTGCTGTCTTGGGCAACCGAGGTCCAAGTTTCATGCGTTCCAGCACGCACCTCGTGCCGCTTGTCAGGTGGGCCAGCGGTGCCTGCGGCGTCCCAATCTTCGCCTGCGCCGTTGTTGTCGACGCAGGCTGCGCCACCACCCGTCGTCATGGTGAACTGGCGGATGGCGCCGTAGGTGGTACCCGTGATACCCACGACGTAGAGTGAATCCACGCTGTTCGTGTTGTCGACCAACAATCCATACGCGTTAGCCATACCATGGCCGCCGCCAATATCGGAACCTGCTGTGGTCGTTAGGCCGTGACAGCCTTGGCCCGTCGTCGATGCGACGGTTAGTCCCGTGCTGAAGCGCTGGATGGCCGTGTCTGTTCCTGAGCCACTTCCTACCCAAATATACTCGGTGCCGTCCCAGTTGCCGATGGTGAAGCCGCGGTTGTTGTTGTACGTCATGGCCACGCTCGACTGGGCGATGAACGTACCGGAAAGGTCCATCTTAACGACCCGTTTTGAACCGTTCCAGGTTGCGATCGCGTAGATGTAGTTTTCTGTCTTTGAAGCAACGGCAATATTGTTTCCGCCGACGACGATGGAGTCCGTACCGCCCGAGTTGAGGATAACCGGATAGCCTGACTCGGCGGCACCGGTACTCGTATTGATCTTGACCAAGACGAGGTCGGCATTGTTGACGGATCCTATCGCATACAATGCGCCTGATTTCCACACGAGCCCGTTACAGTAGTCAGGGCCGCCAACTGTTGGATTATAGGTGTACCAGGTTGACAGGGTTGTGCCACCTGCCGTTCCAACTTTGAGGACGGCAAATTGGGCGTCGGATGAGGCGCCGTTATAAGTGACGCCGCACACATAAATGTCGCCGTTGGTTGGGTTGGTCACCACCGCGTTGGCGTAGTCTGCAGCGCCCGTAATGTTAAGGACCGCCGTTGGCGTACCGAACGAAGTATCGAAACTGCCATCTGAATTCACCGCTTTCACAAAAATGTCGGTATTCGCATTTGGCTGGGCAACCACCTGGCGGCCAGCGATGATCCAACGGCTGGCATAGGAATCCCAGGTCATCGTCGATAAGGTCTCGGGCTGGCTCGAGCCGACGTCAAACGTAGAGCTGGCAACCAGTTCACCTTGAGTTTTACCGATACCGCTCAGCACGAGGTCTCGAGCGCTACCGCCATTCCAGCCGGTGGCTTGGAAGGCGATCTTAGCCTCGGCACCGCTGCCGCCAAAGTTTGGTCCATTGAGCGAGCCAACGGGGTCGAAATCGATGACGATGGTGCATGTCTCGCCGTTGGTGAGGACTGTGTTGCCATCGCACGTACTGGCGTTCGTGTCTGTACAGCCGGCGAAGGTGTCTTCGCAGAACTCACCACCGGTAAAATCGTTACCGGATGGAGTATAGGTAAAGCTGTTGGCGGCACCCAGGCCGTAGTTGATCATCGTCAACGTCTTCGTTTGTACACCGGCCCCGACGGAGAATGTCGGGCACGTAAAGCTATCGCAAACATAGTCGTTGGGTCCCGTCACGACCAGGTATGGGTCGCCGGCAAAGGCCTTGCCTTTGATGGCCACAGAGGTCGAAGAAGCGCCACTGTTCCACGACGCTTTCAGCGTGTATGTTGTCGAGTAGTCGGCCTCGGTTGTTGGAGCAAAGGTTACTGGTACCATGCAGGTGCCGCCGATGGACAGAGAACCATCGCACGTCGTGGGCACGCTGAATGGACCGGCCGTAGCACCGCAGGTGCTGTTAACGCAGACGTCTACTGTGAGATCGCTCGTCGCAGCGGTACCGGTGTTGTTAATGGCGAAGTAGTTGGTTGCTGAATAATCAACCATGCCAGCACCTTGGTCTACTGGAATATAGCCAAAGTCATAGCCACTGGTCAGGCTATTGCCGTCAGCATTGGTGATAGCGACGTTTGGTGTTGACGTGCCCGCATAACCTTGCAGCGTGAAGTAGTAGGTAACAGAACCGATTGTCAAAGCGGCCACTTCAGAATACTGGCCGCTGGCATTAGCGGGCGGTACGAATTTCCAAACATAGTTACAAGTATCACCATTGGCTAGTGAGGCATCTTCTTGGTGACAGTCGAGGGTACCTGTTTGGTCCAAGTCAAAGTAGGTCAGGTTATCTACCGGAGCGGTGACGGCCGATCCGCCACCCGAATTTGTACGCTTAGCAGTAAAGGTCACCGTCGAGCTGGTGTCGCCAGGTGCTACGATGCCGAAGTGGTGTCCACCGCGACCGACGTGAATGTTGGCATCTGTGTTGGCGACAGTGCCATCAATGTCAATCTGCCGGGCACTGGTCTGTAGCGTGCCGGACACGTGTAACTGACAGGCAGCGGCGATGGCGGCAGCGTTTGGCCATTCCACCGAGATGAAGCAATAGTCACCCGGAGGCAAGGTGCCGTTTTTGTCGTCACCGCCACCGTTGGCCAAGCAGTCCCGCGTTGTATGGTCGCTCTTAATGGTCAGGCCACCGGTCGTACAGGAGTTCAGCGAGGCAGCCATGGATGTTTCGGTCAATTCGGAAGAGGTGTTTTTGATCATGACCGACAACACTGAGTTAGCTGGGTTCAAGCCCGTCGTCATGTAGCTGGTATCCATGTTACCGCCGCTGGCAAAGGCCAAGGCTCCCGAATTGGCAGTCGCGCCGACATAGTAGGACAGTGGATTCGAGGCTGATAAGCCTTCACCAGTGATACCGCGCGAGTAGTTGGCATTGCCGTTGTTGGTGGCGCTAATACTCACGGTGCCTGTGAATACAGCGGCACTCGTCGGTCCAAAGGCGATCACCAGAGTACAGTCAGAGGTTGCGGCCAGTTCCGCGGTGTCGTCGCAGGTCGAGAGCGTCGTATCGATCGAATAGTTCGTGGTGTCGCTGACGGTGATGCTGAGGCTGTCCGTCGCCGTGGAAGATGAGTTATAGACCGTCCAGGTCTTGTACTTCTTCTTGCCGGAGGCGTGGGCGTAAGCGGTGCCAAAGTCTACGTTTGCGCCGTTTAGCGTCGGCTCGGTGACCACCAGAGCCGAGTTGCTGCCACCGCTGGAGGTTGAGCTGCTGCTGGTCGAGCTTGATGAAGTGGAGCTTGAGCTACCGCCGCCTTCACCGGTCCAGGTAAATTCAACAGTGTCGGATGCGCTGTTGCCGGCGACGTCGGTGACGGTCAGCTGCATGGTAACTGCACCATCTGTGTCGTTTTCAAAGGTCGGATTCACCGAGGTGCTATTTGGCGCGTAGGTGATCGTGCCGGCGCCCGCAGTTTTCGACCACGCGTAGGAGGCGATGCCCGTTCCCGCGTCGCTAGCGGAAGCACCCGGAGCTGTGGCTGTGGCGACGGAGAAGTTCGCGCCCGCATCTACAGTCGGTGCGGTGGCGTCCTTGGTAGCCGATGTTGCCTCCGAATCAGAGTTGCCTGCGGCGTCGGTCTGTTCGGCGGTGATCGTGACAGCACCATCCGAGAAACCGCTCAAGTCCACGCCACCCGACGTCCAGCTGCCCGCGTTACAGGCTACGGTTTCGTTAGTCGACGACGGTGTGCGGTCATAGTAAACGGTGACGTTGCCTTCGCCAATTGTGCAGGTACCCGATGCCAGGTTATAGGCCTGATCGTTGGCGGCGTTGATGTAGTTGCTCGCACCGGAGGCGATGGTTACGGTCGGCGCCGTGGTGTCGATAACAAGGCTGGAGTTATCCGCCAAGCCTTCGCCAGCCGGCAAGCCGAGGGTCGCCGCCGTGCTGTTGCCGTTCTGCAGAGTACCCGAGACCAGGGTCACGGCAGTGACATCCAGGTCGGACGACGTGTCGCCCGCCCCAACGGTATAAGCAAAGTTAAAGGCAGTGCCCGTGGTTGGGCTGCCAGTGACGGTGATCTGATCGCCCGTATCCAAGGTGATGCGCAATTGGCCGCCACTGGACAGGGTGACGGACTGATTGAAAGTAACGGTGATCGTGATGCTATCACCCTCGTTGTGGAAGCCTGTCGATGGCGATGACGTGATCTCGGAAATTGTTGGTGCTGCCTGCGGTGTTGCACTTTGCTCGGTGGATAAGCTGGACGTTCCCGAAGCGTTCTTGGCTTCCAGTCGGTAATAGTACGTGGTGCCATTGACCCGCGAGGTGTGGGTGTATGGCGACGTCACGTCGGCGATCTTGGTGCTGGCCGTGGTGACCGAGCCCGTGCTGTTAAAGTACAGGTCGTAACCCGAGGCACCGGTGACGCCGGACCAAGTGATGCTAGTTTGTGCCACACCCGCACCAACCGAGATCGACGGAGCCGCCATCGGGGTTGCCGAAGCTTGAGATGAATCCGCGGATGAACCGCCGCCGTTGCTGGCAACAACCACGTAATAGTAGGTGGTGCCATCAGCGCGGCCCGTGTGCGTGTACGGTGAACTGACGCCCGCGATTTGGGTGCCGTTTCCAGAGGTCACGCCCGTCGTGGTGCGCCAGTACAAGTCGTAGCTGGTGGCGCCTGCGGAGGCGTTCCAAGATACCGTTGTTTGACCGCTTGTCGAGGTAGCGGCGGCAACGCTGGTCGGTGCGGTTGGGGCTTCAAGGATGTCGTTGACGTTGATGGTGAATGTGTTTTCGGTGTTCAGGCCACCGGCATCCGTGGTGCGAACACGGATCGAGTAGCTGGACTTCGTTTCATAGTCAAAGACCGCTGCCGAGCGTAATTCACCCGAGACGATGCTGAAGCTGGCGTTGTCCGTGTCGCCAGCGCCAGCGACGAGGCTGTAGGTAAAGGTGTCGCCAACATCCACGTCCGTGCTGGAGAAGGTGCCGATGGCCGTGCCCGAAGCGGCGTTCTCGTTGATGGTGTTGGCACTGAGTGCTAGGGCCGTCGGCGCTTCGTTGACGTTATTCACGTTGATGGTGAAAGTATTCTCAGCCCATAACCCGCCGGCATCCGTGGTGCGGACGCGGATGTCATAGCTAGTCTTAACTTCGTAGTTGAACACGGCACCAGAGCGCA
>CAZLMG010000012.1:0-94521 GCA_964560765.1 uncultured Oligoflexales bacterium | reverse complement strand
CAGCCCATAACCCGCCGGCATCCGTGGTGCGGACGCGGATGTCATAGCTAGTCTTGACTTCGTAGTTGAACACGGCACCAGAGCGCAGTTCACCGGCGACGATGCTGAAGCTGGCGTTGTCCGTGTCGCCAGCGCCGGCGACAAGGGTGTAGGTAAAGGTGTCGCCCACATCCACGTCGGTGCTGGAGAATGTGCCGATGGCCGTGCCTGAGGCGGCGTTCTCGTTGATGGTGTTGGCGCTTAGGGACAGAGCTGTTGGGGCGTCGTTGGTGTTGCTGACCGACGCGCTGAAGTACACCTGTGCCGAATCGCTAGTGCCGTCATTGACCTTACAGTTGAAGCTGACAGGGCCGCCGACATGCGTCTGCGTTGGTGCCATGGTGAGCTTCTTGTTGCCGTTATCAACGGTGACGTAGGCTGGAGCGCTGCTGCAGCTCAAGGTCAGAGGGTCGCTATCTGGATCGGTGGCGGCAAACACGACCTCGCGATCGGTGCTGTCTTCTTCCACGGTGAATGCGAATGGCGAGCCAACCGTACCAGCACCCGACCAGGTGCCGATATTTGGATACGAGTTGACGCTCAAAGCTGGAGGCTCACTCAGGTCGTTGACCGTGATGGCAAACGAAGCAGCCGCCGTGAGGCTGCCATCGCTGACTTGGACGCGTACTGAGTAGCTAGACTTGGTTTCAAAGTCTGCGGAAGCGGTCAAGCGCAGGCTAGTTCCGTCGATGTTGAACGCGGCGTTGTCCGTGTCGCCGGCTCCCGCGACGAGGGTATAGGTTAACCCCTGTCCTTCCGGGTCGATGGCGCTCAGCGTACCGACGACGGCATTGGCACCGGCGTTCTCATCCACGTCGTTGTTGTTTAGAGCCAAAGCATGTGGTGCTTCATTCACATCAATGATCGTGATGGAAAAGCTCGCAGACGAGGCCAAGGTACCGTCACTGGCCTGGACGCGCAGCGAGTAAGACGGCTGCACTTCAAAATTGGCCGAAGCGGTCAGGCGCAGTTCCGTGCCATTGATGTTAAAGGCGGCGTTGTCCGTGTCACCGGCTCCAGCTACCAAGCTATAGGTAATGGCAAGTCCTTCTGGATCATTGGCGCTGAGAATGCCAACGACCGCGTTAGCGCCGGCATTTTCGTTAACAGTCAAGTTATCCAGAGCTAAAGAGACTGGCGCTTCATCCACGTCGTTGACGGTGATGGTGAAAACTTCCTCGCGCGTCAAGCTGCCGTCGCTGACTCGCAAGCGGATGGAGTACGAATTCTTTGCTTCATAGTCGGCGGAAGCAGTCAGGCGCAGTTCCGTGCCGTTGATATTGAATGCAGCATTGTCAGTATCGCCAGCGCCGCCTGTCAGAGCGTAGGTAAAGCTCGAGCCAGCGTCCGGATCCGTAGCGCTGAGTGTGCCGATGACGGCATTGGCGCCCGCATTCTCATTGACGGTTGTGTTGCTCAGCAACAAATCCGTGGGTTCTTCGTTGACATTATTGATGCTGATGGTGAAAGACTCAGCATAAGTCAAGCTGCCGTCGCTGACTTGGATGCGAACCGAGTATGAGTTTTTTGTCTCATAGTCGGCCGAAGCACTGAGGCGCAAGTTGCCGCTATCGATATTGAATGCCGCGTTGTCCGTGTCACCGGCACCGGTTACGAGGGTGTAGCTCAGGGTTGCGCCGGCGTCTGGGTCGGTTCCACTCAGCGCGCCGACAATCGCATTGGCGCCGGCGTTTTCGTTGATGGTAGTAGCGCTTAGACTGATATCAGTAGGAGCTTCGTTGATGTCATTGACAGTGATGGTAAAGCTGTCGGCGAAGGTCAAGGAACCATCGCTAATTTGAATGCGGATGGAATATGACGACTTCGTTTCAAAGTCAGCACTGGCGGTTAGGCGCAAGTCACTGCCACTGATGTTGAAGGCCGCATTATCCGTATCGCCGGCACCCGCTACCAAGGAGTAGGTGAAGGTGCTGCCTGCGTCTGGATCAGTGCCGCTCAGGGTGCTAACTACGGCGTTAGCACCAGCATTTTCATCCACAGTTAGGTCATTGAGGGCCACGGCAGTTGGAGCTTCGTTCACGTTCGTGATACTGATGGCAAAAGCCTTTGCGAAGGTGCCGCCAGCTCCATCGTTAGTTTGGATGCGAACTGTATAGCTTGATTTGGTTTCGTAGTCGAAGCTAGCGCCTGCTCTGAGGATATCGCCGTCGATCGTAAAGGATGCGTTATCATCACTGCCGGTACCCGCGACAAAGCTATAGGTGTGCGTATCGCCATCGTCAGCATCGGTGGTGCTCAAGTTGCCTACACTGGTACCGACGGCCGCATTTTCGGCCACAGTGGCGGCACTGAGACTGATATCGGTTGGTACCTGATTGTTGTTGGTTACTGAGATCACAATCGCCGTGTCATAAGTTGCACTCGATCCGTCTGTCGTGCGGATGCGAACAGTATAGCTGCTCTTTGTTTCATAATTGAAGATCGCAGCGGTTTTTAGAACTCCCGCATCGAGCGTGAAAGACGCGTTGTCCGTGTCGCCGGCACCGGCCACAAAGCTGTAGGTGTGCGAGTCGCCCGAATCTTGGTCCGCACTAGATAGAGTACCGACAGCGGTGCCGATAGCTTGGCCTTCAGCTACGCTGTTCGCGCTGATGGAAATGCCAGTGGGAGCGTCGTTAACATCGTTAACACTGATGGATAGCGCCTCGGCGTAAGTGCCGCCGTTGCCGTCGTCAGCTTGAATGCGGACTGTGTAGCTAGCTTTGGTCTCAAAGTCAGCGCTGGCGGTCAAGCGCAGGTTCCCCGCGTTGATGTTGAACAGTGCGTTATCGTCATCGCCGGCACCGGCAACGAGACTGTAGCTCAGCGTGTCGTTTTCTGGGTCCACACCGTTGATCGCGCCGACGACGGCGTTCGCACCAGCATTTTCATTAATGGTGGAATTAGTCAGTGAGATGTCGGTTGGTGCATCGTTGACGTTATTGATCACAATACTGAATTGATCTTCTGTGAAGGCGCCGCCTGAGTCGGTGGTGCGAACGCGAATGCTGTAGGAGGCCTTGGTCTCAAAGTCAAAGACGGTAGCCGAGCGCAACTGACCGGCAACGATGGTAAAGCTAGAATTATCCGCATCACCCGTGCCGCTGACGAGGCTGTAGGTGTGGGAGTCACCGGCGTCAATGTCGGTGCTGCTGAAGTTTCCGACGGCTGTGCCGCTGGCTTCGTTTTCGTTGATGGCATTGTTGTCAAGCGCCAGCGCGGTGGGTGCGTCGTTAACGTTGGTCACGGTCGCGTCAAAGTAGACGAGATCTGAGTCCAGAGCGCTGTCATTGACTTTACAGGTGAACGCGACGGGACCGCCCACATGCGCATTGGTCGGTGCCATGGTCAGCTTCTTGCCCGCATTATCGACGGTGATGTACGCCGGGGTCGTGCCGTCACACGTTAGGGTGAGGGCATTGCCATCCGGATCGGTGGCCGTAAAGGTGATTTCACGGTCCGTGCTGTCTTCTGGGATGGTAAATTCATACGGATCGATCGACGCACCCGAGCCCGCCCAGATGGTAATGTTTGGATGCGAGTTATGCGCGAGAGACGGTGACTCGTTCACGTCCGTGACATTGATGGTAAATGTGTCGGCAGCGCTCAGAGTCCCGTCGCTGACTTGGATGCGCACCGAGTAACTCGACTTAGCTTCGTAGTCGGCGCTGGCTGTGAGGCGCAGGTCAGAGCCGCTGATGTTGAAGGCGGCGTTGTCCGTGTCGCCGGTACCGGCGACCAGCGAGTAGGTCAGGCTGTCGTTTTCTGGGTCCATGGCGCTGAGAGCGCCGACAACGGCGTTGGCTCCAGCATTTTCCGCGACGCTGTTGTTGCCGAGGGCCAAGGTGTGCGGGGCCTCGTTGCTATTGGTAACGGTGATCGCGAAAGAGTTCGCAGCCGTCAAAGCACCGTCGCTGACTTGCACGCGCACCGAGTAAGAGTTCTTGGTTTCATAGTCGGCGCTGGCCGTAAGGCGCAGGCTGTTGCCATCGATATTGAAAGCTGTGTTGTCCGTATCGCCGGAGCCGGCGACCAGAGTGTAGGTCAGGGAGTCGTTTTCCGGGTCGGTGGCGCTGAGGGCGCCGACGACGGCGTTGGCACCAGCGTTCTCGGCGACTGAGCTGTTGCTAAGAGCCAGCGATGCCGGAGCTTCGTTGACGTTGGTGATGTTCACGGTAAAGGAGTTGGCGGCGGTCAGGGTACCGTCGCTGACTTGCACGCGCACCGAGTAAGAGTTCTTGGTTTCATAGTCAGCGCTGGCCGTTAGACGCAGGCTGTTGCCGTCGATATTGAAAGCTGCGTTGTCTGTGTCGCCGGTACCGGCGACCAGAGTGTAGGTCAGGGAGTCGTTCTCTGGGTCCGACGCACTGAGAGCACCCACGACGGCATCGGCACCAGCGTTTTCAGCAACCGAGTTGTTGCTGAGCGCTAAGGTGTGTGGAGCCTCGTTGGCGTTGGTGACATTCACGGTGAATGTGTCTTCCGTCCAAAGACCACCAGCATCGGTCGTGCGGACGCGGATCGCATAGCTATTTTTAACTTCGTAATCGAAAACGGCGGCGGAGCGCAGTTCGCCAGCGACGATGTTAAAGCTGCCATTGTCCGTATCGCCGGCGCCGGCGACCAGGCTATAACTGAACGTGTCGGCCGCGTCCACATCCGTGCTAGAGAATGTGCCGATGGCAGTGCCCGAAGCGGCATTCTCCGCGATGGAGTTGGCGCTGAGGGCTAGAGCTGTCGGTGCTTCGTTGACGTTGGTAATCGAGATGGCGAATGAATTCGCCGTGGCGAGAGTGCCATCACTGACTTGAACTCGTACGGAGTAGCTGGACTTGGTCTCAAAGTCAGTACTAGCTGTCAAACGCAGGTTGCTGCCATTGATGTTGAAGGCGGCGTTGTCCGTATCGCCAGCGCCGGCAACGAGACTGTAGCTCAGGGTATCGTTTTCCGGATCGGAAGCACTGAGGCTACCGACAACGGCATCCGCGCCAGCATTCTCGGCCACAGAGCTGTTGCTCAAGGCGAGTGAGCCGGGAGCCTCATTCACATTATTAACATTGATGGTGAAGGTGTCTTCAAAGCTCAAACTGCCGTCGCTCACGCGGATGCGCACCGAGTAGCTCGATTTGGCTTCATAGTCTGCGGAAGCAGTAAGACGCAGGTCAGAGCCGCTGATGTTGAAGGCGGCGTTGTCGGTATCACCGGCGCCCGCGACCAGCGAGTAGGTCAGGCTGTCGTTTTCTGGGTCCATGGCGCTGAGAGCGCCGACAACGGCGTTGGCTCCAGCATTTTCCGCGACGCTGTTGTTGCCGAGGGCCAAGGTGTGCGGGGCCTCGTTGCTATTGGTAACGGTGATCGCGAAAGAGTTCGCAGCCGTCAAAGCACCGTCGCTGACTTGCACGCGCACCGAGTAAGAGTTCTTGGTTTCATAGTCGGCGCTGGCCGTAAGGCGCAGGCTGTTGCCATCGATATTGAAAGCTGTGTTGTCCGTATCGCCGGAGCCGGCGACCAGAGTGTAGGTCAGGGAGTCGTTTTCCGGGTCGGTGGCGCTGAGGGCGCCGACGACGGCGTTGGCACCAGCGTTCTCGGCGACTGAGCTGTTGCTAAGAGCCAGCGATGCCGGAGCTTCGTTGACGTTGGTGATGTTCACGGTAAAGGAGTTGGCGGCGGTCAGGGTACCGTCGCTGACTTGCACGCGCACCGAGTAAGAGTTCTTGGTTTCATAGTCAGCGCTGGCCGTTAGACGCAGGCTGTTGCCGTCGATATTGAAAGCTGCGTTGTCTGTGTCGCCGGTACCGGCGACCAGAGTGTAGGTCAGGGAGTCGTTCTCTGGGTCCGACGCACTGAGAGCACCCACGACGGCATCGGCACCAGCGTTTTCAGCAACCGAGTTGTTGCTGAGCGCTAAGGTGTGTGGAGCCTCGTTGGCGTTGGTGACATTCACGGTGAATGTGTCTTCCGTCCAAAGACCACCAGCATCGGTCGTGCGGACGCGGATCGCATAGCTATTTTTAACTTCGTAATCGAAAACGGCGGCGGAGCGCAGTTCGCCAGCGACGATGTTAAAGCTGCCATTGTCCGTATCGCCGGCGCCGGCGACCAGGCTATAACTGAACGTGTCGGCCGCGTCCACATCCGTGCTAGAGAATGTGCCGATGGCAGTGCCCGAAGCGGCATTCTCCGCGATGGAGTTGGCGCTGAGGGCTAGAGCTGTCGGTGCTTCGTTGACGTTGGTAATCGAGATGGCGAATGAATTCGCCGTGGCGAGAGTGCCATCACTGACTTGAACTCGTACGGAGTAGCTTGACTTGGTCTCAAAGTCAGCACTTGCCGTCAGACGCAAGTCGCTGCCGTTGATGTTGAATGAAGCGTTGTCCGTATCGCCATCGCCGGCGACTAGACTGTAGGACAGGGTGTCATTCTCCGGGTCAGAAGCGCTGAAGCTGCCGACCAAAGCGTTGGCACCAGCATTCTCCGCGACTGAGCTATTGCTTAGGGCCAAGGAAACTGGAGCTTCGTTGGCGTTGTTGACGTTAATGGTAAAGACATCTTCGAAACTCAAACTGCCATCGCTGACTCGGATGCGCACCGAGTAACTCGACTTAGCTTCGTAATCGGCGCTGGCGGTCAGGCGCAAATCCGAACCGTTGATATTGAAGGCCGCGTTGTCCGTATCGCCAATGCCACCCGTCAACGAATAGATGAACGTCGTGCCGGCGTCTGGGTCTGTGCCAGAAAGCACGCCAACAACAGCATTTGCACCCGCATTTTCATTGACGGTGTTGTTGCTGAGGGCAATGGCGGTCGGATCTTCATTAACATTGTTGATGCTGATGGTGAATGCTTCCGCGTACGTCAAGCTGCCGTCAGTGACCTGGATGCGGACCGAGTAGGAGTTCTTGGTTTCGTAGTCAGCGGAAGCCGATAGGCGTAAATTGCCACTATCGATATTGAAGGCGGCGTTGTCCGTATCGCCATCACCGGCAACAAGGCTATAAGCCAGGGTAGCGCCTGCGTCTGGATCGGTACCACTTAATGCGCCAACGATGGCATTGGCGCCGGCATTTTCGTCGATAGACGTCGCGCTCAAGGCGATGTCGCTTGGTGCTTCATTAACGTCGTTCAGTGTTACCGTAAAGGTGTCAGCGAATGTTAGGCTGCCGTCGCTGACTTGAATGCGTACCGAATAACTGGACTTGGTCTCGTAATCTCCGTTGGCGGTCAAGCGCAGGTTAGCGCCGTCGATATTGAAGGCGGCGTTGTCCGTGTCGCCGGCTCCTGCGACTAGGCTGTAGGTAAATGTCGTGCCTGCATCGGGATCGGTTGCGCTGAGGGCGCCGATGATGGCATTGGCGCCACCGTTTTCATTGATCGCGGAGTTGCTGAGGGCCAAAGCCGTAGGCGCCTCGTTGACGTTGGTAATGCTGATGGTGAATGCTTCCGCATAAACACCGCCGTTGCCGTCATTGGTTTGAATACGAACGGTGTAGCTGGTCTTTGTTTCATAATCCAGCGCAATGGCGGTCTTCAATACGGCGCCGTCGATGGTGAACGAGGCATTGTCGTCAGAACCGGTGCCGGCTACCAGGCTATACGTGTGAGTGTCACCAGCGTCACCATCCGTCGTGCTCAGGTTGCCGACGTTGCTGCCTGAAGCCGCGCTTTCGGCAAGCGTTGTATTGTCCAAGGCGATGTCGGACGGCACGATATTGCCATTGGATATGGAGATGGTGATTTCTTGATCATGAGTTAAGCCGCCAGAGTCCGTCGTGCGAACGCGGATGGCATAGCTATTCTTGGTGTCGTAGTTGAAGATGGCGGCAGTCTTCAGCGCTCCGCCATCGCTGGTAAAGGAGGCGTTGTCCGTGTCGCCTTGACCAGCAACCAAGGCGTAGGTATGGGAATCGCCAGCGTCCTGATCGGAACTGCTAAAGTTACCTACGGTGGTGCCCACTGGCTGAGCTTCGGGGGCAATCGAAGAGTCCATGGAAATGGCGGTCGGTGCGTCGTTGACGTCGCCAATAGAGACGGTGAAGGATTCTTCGTAAGTTCCGCCATTGCCGTCGGCCGCTTGCACGCGGACGGAATAGCTGGATTTGGTTTCGAAATCGGCGCTGGCGGTGAGGCGCAGGTTGCCGCTATCGATGTTAAATGCGGCATTGTCATCGGCACCAGTTCCGGCGACGAGTGAGTAGGTCAACGTATCATTGTCAGGATCGGTGCCGCTGAACGCGCCGACAACAGCGTTGGCGCCAGCATTCTCATTGACCGAAGCATTGCTGAGGGCGATGTCCGTAGGCGCATCGTTGGTGTTGTTGACAGAAATGGTGAATGTATCTTCCGTGAATAAGCCACCGGAATCTGTAGTGCGAACACGGATCGAGTACGAGGCCTTGGTTTCAAAGTCGAAGATAGCGGCTGAGCGCAGCTCGCCGGCAACGATGGAGAAGCTGGCATTGTCTGTGTCGCCGGCACCGCTGGCCAGCGTGTATGTGAACGAGTCGCCGACATCGACGTCGGTGCTGCTGAAAGTGCCTACGGCCGTGCCGCTGGCCGCGTTTTCGTTGATCGAGCTGTTGCTAAGCGCTAAGGCGGTCGGTGCATCGTTGACGTTGGTCACCGTGGCGTCAAAGTAGACCAGGTCAGATTCAAGGGTGCCATCGCTCACTTTACAAGTAAAGGCTAGGGGCCCGCCGACGTGGTCGTTAGTCGGAGCTAGGGTCAATTTTTTGTTGGCGTTATCGACGGTGACGTAAGCAGGCGTCGTGCCGTCACAAGTCAGTGTCAGCGCGTCGCCATCGACGTCGGTAGCGGTGAATGTAATCTCGCGATCGGTGCTGTCTTCAGGAATGGTGAATTCAAAAGCATCGATGGACGCACCCGAGCCAGACCAGATAGTGATGTTCGGATGAGTGTTGTGCGCCAAAGTCGGCGCCTCATTGACGTTGGTTACATTGATTGTGAATGTTGAGCTGGAACTCAGACTGCCATCGCTGACTTCAACGCGTATCGAGTAACTGGATTTGGTTTCGTAGTCGGCGGAGGCTGATAGGCGGAGGTCGGCGCCATTGATGTTGAAGGCGGCGTTGTCTGTATCGCCGGCTCCGGCGACTAGTGTGAATGTGAGAGCATCGTTTTCTGGGTCGGTAGCACTCAAAGCACCGACAACGGCATTGGCTCCCGCATTTTCGGCGACCGAGTTGTTGTCTAGGGTTATCGCGGTTGGAGCTTCATTAACATCGGTGATGGTGATGTTGAAGGACTGAGCTGATGATAGTGCGCCATCGCTGACTTGCACGCGGACGCTGTAGGCTGACTTCACTTCAAAGTTGGCCGAGGAGGACAGGCGCAAGTTGCTGCCATCGATATTGAACGCAGCGTTGTCTGTATCGCCGATACCGGCGACTAGGCTATAGGTGAGGGCGCCGTTTTCTGGATCGCTGGCACTCAGGGTGCCGACAATCGCGTTAGCACCGGCGTTTTCGGCGACTGTACTGTTGTCGAGAGCCAAGGCTGCGGGGGCTTCATTGACGTCGGTTACATTGATGGAGAATGCATCTTCCGCCGTCAAGCCACCAGCGTCTGTGGTGCGGACCCGGACGGTGTAACTATTCTTGGTTTCGTAATCAAAGACGGCACTGGATCGCAACTCACCAGAAACAATGGTGAAACTGGCATTGTCAGTGTCGCCAGCGCCCGCCACGAGGGTATAGGTGAAGGTATCTCCGGCATCCACATCGGTGCTGGAGAATGTTCCAATGGCTGTGCCGGAAGCGGCGTTCTCGGCGACCGAGTTGGCGCTGAGTGCTAGCGCCGAAGGTGCTTCGTTGACGTTATCGACAGTAATTGTATACGTGTCGGCGGTGCTCAGGCTGCCGTCGCTTACTTGGACACGCACGGAGTAGCTGGCTTTGGTTTCAAAGTCGGCGCTGGCCGTTAGCCGCAATTCGCTGCCGTTGATGTTGAAGGATGCATTGTCCGCATCGCCCGTCCCCGCGACGAGACTGAAAGACATCGTATCGCCTTCCGGGTCGAAAGCGCTGAGAGAGCCGACCAAAGCATTGGCGCCGGCATTCTCGTTGACGCTCGAGTCACTTAAGGCCAGGGTGTTGGGAGCTTCGTTGACGTTATTGATGGTGATGGTGAAGGCTTCTTCGTGCGTCAGACCGCCGAAGTCTGTTGTACGGATCCGGACGCTCATGCTACTCAAAGTCTCGAAGTCCAGCACGGCATTGGTGCGCAATTCGTCACCGACGATTTGGAAACTGGCGTTATGGGTGGAGCCAATGCCGGCAACCAAGGTGTAGGTAAAAGTGTCGCCTGGGTCGCCGTCCGTGGTGCTCAAGTTGCCGACAACAGCACCCGCAGCCTGCGCTTCGTCCACAGTGGCGTTGCTCAGGGCCAGGTCCGTAGGCGGCAGATTCACGGAGTCTTTGCCGACCGTCGCTGAGACATCGGAGCCGGTGTTGCCGGCCGTGTCGGTAGCCGCAGCGGTGAAGGTCAATGTTCCATCGGCTAAAGTCGAAACGTTGACGCTGGTTGCTGACCAGGTGCCAGCGGCGCAAGCAACAGAGGCCGATAGGGTAGTTGCGGGCGCGATGGCGACGTTGGCGATCGTGTAAGTAACGCTGCTCGCTTCGCTACACGCGCCGCCAAAGGTGTACGCACCTTCGTTCATATCGGTGATAGCGACCATGGGCGTCGTAATGTCCATCGCGGGTACTACCGTATCCTTGATGATAGTGCCGGTGGCGGGTGCAGCAACGCCGTTGCCAGCTGCATCGACGTGATCGACGCTCAGGCTGATCGTGCCCTGATCCAAAGTTGAAAGATCCAGAGAAGCTGTCCACGCGTTCGAGGCACAAGTTACCGTGGTCACGACATCAGTATTCGGAATCTTAGTCGCAGTGATCACAACATCGGCGCCATCTTCCGCGCAGGCACCATCGACTGCGACCGCCGCCACGTTGGCGATATTCGCGTACGTCGGAACGGTGACCAGAGTTACGCTTGCCGGGCCCGTCGTATCTCGCGTCCAGTTGATGCGTGTCGGGGATGACGATAAGTTTCCAACAACATCGCGAGCTTCGACGCACAAGGTGTAGTTGCCATCAGCCGCGGTGGTAAAACCAAAAGTAGCCGTGCGAGCTTGCCAAGCGCTGTAGGTCAGCGTACTGCAATCACCGACGACCCCGGTTGTTTGCACCCAGCGGAACTCATGCACGTCCGCATCGCCAGCTACAGAAACTGTATAGTTCGTGCCGTTGTCGGCTGGGAAGTTGGGAGCGCCTGCTAAGGTCAGGACTGGATTGGCGCTATCCCACTGAAACTCAAGAGACTCTTCGACAACCGTATCGCGATCGGCGGTGATGGCCGTGAGAGTGAGCTCGTACTTGGCTTTGTCGGTCAACTTCGCCAGAGCGATGTTGTAGCTCCAATTGCCAGACACCGCATCGACCGTCACCTCATTGACAAAAGGACAGGCACCAACGAACTGCTGCATGACGCCGACGTAACAATTGCTCGTCGTTTCACCGCTCTTGGTTTCTTTGATGATAAGGCGAATGGCTGTCACCGGGGCGCGAACGCCAGTTCCAGCGATGGTAAGGTTGGTGCCCGTGTTCATGCCTGAGCCAAATACCAACACGCCATCCGCGTCAACCGGATCGGAAGTGATGCTCGTTAAGACATCATGCAGCGGAGTGGGGAAAATCTCGCTGATCGGCTGCCGACCCGGAGCGAACACCCAAGAATCACTGCCGTCTCGAGCTTGCAATTCTTCTGGTGTCAAAATCTGAGTCATGCCCTGTTGGAATTTTTGATCATTGAGGACGGCGTCCATGACCTGGGAAATGGTCATTGTCTTGGCCGCTTCGCCTTGGGTTTCGATAGCTGCGGCAACCAGCTTGTTGATGGCTTCCATTTCTTCAGCCGTCAGGGTACTGAGGTCGACATCCATGCGCACGAGAATCATGGAAACGATGGTTGTCGTTAAGTTGACGTCGACGCGCAGGTTGAGCGGCGTATAGGATTGAGTCAGTGCCAACCAGGCTTTTACAGGCACTAGCGATGATCCGAATGAGCCACTTTCGCCGTAGGCAACGACCATCAAAACGTCGGCAGCCTTGACCTGTTCCAAGCCGGTTTCGTACCAGCCCTTATCATTGGCTTTGATCGGCTTTAACAACTGGGTGATTTTGCGGCCTTCGGCTTCGCTCAGAATGCGTAAAACTTCGATCTTAGCGTCAGATGCCGGAGATTCGATGACGTTCGTCGCAGACTTTAAGGCCAGCTGGGCTGAGGCCTGAATCTTGACCTCACCGGCGATCAAGGCGTTCATCGACGCCGGTGCATTGGAGCCGGCAGCGGTGCCCGACGCAGGATCTTTACCCGCGCCTGTACCCTCGTCCTCAACAAGCTCTTCGCCAGCGTTGCCCAGTCGCTTCACTTGCGCACTCTTGCCGCAGCTGGCGGCAAAGAGCACGGTGAAAGCTAGGAACAGGGTTCCTAACTGACGAACGGGTCCGGGGACTCGCGCATTGAGTGTAACTTCCATGATCTGCTCCCAACTTCTGATCGCTGTCGCTTGCCTCTAAATTCATTCCAGAAAGTCAGCTGCTACAAGGAACCTTGGGACCAGTTTGTTGGGCGTCCCCGCCGGAAGTTGCCCCGGGTTATTGACCTGGGCACCGTGAGGTTTTCTAATGACCTCCTGTTTTCCTTCGGGCGGTTAGGCGCAAACCTAAGTAGAAAAATCCGTATCCAGGATTATTCTTTGATTTCATTGGGTTAAAATTTTGAATGGTTGATCATTTTCGGAGGCAAGCTGGCGAAGAGTCAGAGGAAAAGGCGGGATGGGCAATATAGCCAAGGCAAAAAAAGAGAGCGGCCCGAGGGGGCCGCAGGGGGAGCGGGCACCGATTTCAGTGCCCAGACTAAGCTACTTGCGGCTTAGTCCAAGAAGGTGAATTCAGCACGGCGATTTTGTGCCCAGCTGGACTCACCAGGGCCTTGAGCGGCTGGCTTTTCTTCGCCAAAGCTGACGATATCAAGCCGACCATCTGGCACGTTGAGCGTGGCCAGATACTTGCGAACCGATTGGGCCCGCAATTCTCCAAGAGCCAGGTTGTATTCGGTCGATCCGCGCTCATCGCAGTGACCTTCAATGCGGAGTTTCGAGTCCTTATTCCCCTTCAGGTAGTTGGCTAGAACATTCAACCGCTCCATACCTTCTTGGGTCAGCGAATAATCGTCGTACTTGAAGTAAACGATTTCTGCCTTGAAGGTGACTTTGCCATCCTTATCGACCGAGAACTCATGCTCGTTCTTCGCCGGCGAGGCTGCGATCACGTCTTCAACTTTCTTTTGATCGTCGGTGCAGGCATTCAGCAGGGCTGCGGTGATGATTAGAGACGGGGCCAATACGCGGAACATACGCTTCATCGATAACTCCTCAGCAACAAGTCCACAACATCGGGAACAACAACTTTTCATCAGGTGCGGGTCAGGAGACTAACCCGATGAACAAGTTTTATTATAATTTATAAAATAAGTCAACACATTTTAATAAAATACTATAAAAATAATTATAATACTATGAATTCTTTGTTTAAAATCTGCCGCCGAATCTGGAACATGCCTTGCAGAACTTTGCTTCGCTAAACTTGGGGGTCACATGATCGTTCATACTTATCGCCGAGTTACGTCGCTTGCTTTGGCTGCATGCGCATTGGTAGGTAGCGTTTCGCTCATGACAATATCCTGTAATTCTAGTGGTTTCTCCGGTGAACAAGATACCACGCGAACCGGGAACCTCAATCCCGCGCAAGGCGGAGCCGGAAATTCGCACCTGCCCACGTATACAGGCGATGACCTCGATGATTCGGACCGCGCCGCCCTGGATACTTGCCTACGCAATATTGGCAAGCACCCCTTTGCCGGGCCCCAGCCAGCGCCTGTGCGACGCATCAACGCCTCCGTATCGGTGCTGTCTGTGGGGCGACCTATCGTCGATGACGTGCGAACTCAGGGGCCCGAGCTTGTGCTCATCGGCGCCGCCGTCAACGTTCTTGGTGGCATCCAGTACAAACTGCACAATCCGAATGCCTACTACTGCCTGAAAGTTGATGTGAACGTCCTGGCTTCGACTCAGATCGAATTAGCCTGTGGCGCGCGTCTTGCCGACAACAAGGTGAATGTCAGTGTTGGCTCGGATGCCGCCGCAGCGGGTAAAGTTGGGGTCCATGTGGGCAGTCAGGTCAAAGTGACGCGGGTGGGTTGCTAGATGAGTTCTAGGCGATGGGCGCTCCCATCTGATTTGTTGCCTTGGAGCGCGGCGTCCGCCGCGCTAGAATTGCCGGCAGCGCTGTAATCGCCACCGTATAGATCACCAAACCGCCGAAGACATACGGCGGCGTCGCAAACTTCGTCCGCAAGATATCCGCTAGCACCAGGCCGAACACCAGATTCGGTAGCATGTTCGTCGCGATGTTGAAACTCTC
This sequence comes from uncultured Oligoflexales bacterium, assembly GCA_964560765.1. Lineage (GTDB taxonomy): Bacteria > Bdellovibrionota_B > Oligoflexia > Oligoflexales > CAZLMG01 > CAZLMG01. The sequence continues at coordinate 79,981 of CAZLMG010000012.1, read as the reverse complement.
GGCTCGATCCTCTTTCACGCTGACCCGTCGATGCGCCATCACCTTGGCAATGCACAACGGCGCGAGAGTCACAAAAAGCAGACCGCCAAACGCCAGTGCCCCGATCGAAAGATCGCCCAGAGAAATCGCCATCCCGGCTTGAAAAAAGTAAATGGGAGTAAAAAAGGAAGCGAACAACTTGATGGAGCGCATCACGTCATGGCGGTTATCAGGCGCATCGGCCATGTCCTCGAAACGCCGGGCAACGATGCCGACGATAAAGGCCCCCACGAGGTAGTATGCCCCGAGCTTTTTCGTGACCATGGCGGCCATGAACGCCACCATCAGCAAAAATCCAAATTCGGCGTGCGGCGCGACCGGAGCCACTTTCTTCGCGAAAATCTTAAAGCTGATCGGCAAAATGATGAGCATACCGGCCATGACCAAAATGGATCCAGACAACTTCCATAGGCTACCCGACTGAACGACAACGAACAGTACCGCCAAGGCTAATATCTCGGCGGCGATAGCCTTGTTGCGAATCCAAAATCCCTGCGCTTCCGTGTGTGGCTGCGCATCAAGCGACTCGATGATAAAGCCCGCCGAGGGCGTCAGCACGGCCAACGCCAAGATGATGGCCGCGCGTGTATCGAGTTGGATGCTGGCGATCAGCACGACCACGAGACCGACGATCGTCAGCGCGACCAGTCCCACATGCTGGGCCAGGACACCGCGTTTTTGCCGTATCTCGTCAAAGTTAACCTCAAGTCCAGCGTACAAGAACAGCGAGGTGATGCCCAAGGAGGCCATCAGTTGAATGGTGGCGTCGTTGACGAAGGCATTGGAGGTCAATGAGCAGAGCAGCCCCAGAGCAAAGGCAGAGAGTGCGTGGGGCACGCCCAAGGTGACAAAAAAGCGGGGGATGACAAACAGCAGAAAGATCAAAAGAGCATAGCCAAACTCGGAGTGCTCCATCCAAGCAAAGAGATCTAGGGGATTCGCAGGCATGAGCAGCACCACCTTCGGGAAGAGTCCGGCTCATTATGGCATAGGAAGACGGCGTGACCAAGTGGACTGATCGTGAACTGACGCTGTGAAATGTGCTTTGGGTACTCCCATGTCGCTTCCAACCCCTTAACAACTTCCGCATTTTGGCACCCCAACATTCCGCCAGCGCACGTCTCGGCTCAATCAGCAAGTCTTCATGCTTCTATGCAGCAGTGTTTCCGAACGAAAGATCGCCTTCAATGTCGGTGTCACGCCTCGTACAGTGAGTACCCAAAGCACAGTTAACGGCACCAGTTTACGATCGTTCGATTGCCGAGCGCTCTAGGCAGTGATAAGTCATGTGGATCGGTCACAGGAGGTCATTTCATGCTGCCAATATTGTCGAGTGTCTGCCTGCTGATGGCGCTACTCAGCGCTTGTGTCACGGGCGAAAAAAAGAAGGAAGCGAGTGCGTCACAAGTCGACGTGCGGCATGGCACGGCGCACAATTGGTATTCAGGCTCGGTGGATGAGGGGCTCAAGCTCGCAAAAAGCGAGCAGCGGGAAGTATTGCTGTACTGGGGTGCCGTCTGGTGTCCGCCGTGCAATGAATTGAAGCAACAGGTCTTTAGCCACAGCCGGTTCCCCGGGTTGGTGGCAAATATGGTTACCATCTATCTCGATGGCGATACGGAGGCTGCTCAGCTTTGGGCGGAGAAACTACAAGTTGGCGGTTACCCGACGCTGCTTGTCTTGTCTGCCGACGGTCGCGAAGTCATGCGCATTTCCGAGTCTCTGACCATCGACGAGTTTGCTGTGGCGCTGACCGGTGCTCGCGCCGCGAAAAAGCCTTTCAAGGACATTTTAGCAGCGGCTGTTGCCGGCAAAGCCACGGTGGATGAGTGGCGCGTGTTGGCATTGTTTAGTTGGTACGATGCGCGCGACATGGATTTACAAAGTAAATCTGTTTTGGAGCAGCGGGCGGCGCTGGTGGATCGGGTTCCCCAAACGATGAAGATCGAGCGTGCCGCACTCGCTGCCCGTGCTTTGCAGGCCATGGCGCAAGCCTCAGTCAGCAAGGATGCTGCAATGGCCGCCATAGCGGAGCAATCCAAGGCGCGAGCCAACGACTGGGTCGATATCATGCTAGTCGATGCGGAAACAGCGCAGGCTGCTCGATCCGTGTTGATCTATGAAGCGGATAAGGTGTTTACGTATCTGGCTCCCGTGGGCAGCTCAAAATTCCATGTTCTGCAAAAGCGCTGGCTCGAAGCCGCTGACGCTCTTGGCCGCAACAACAAGCTATCGACCGATGCTCGCTTGTGGACTAACTATCCCGCCATGCAGCTCTACAAGTTGCAGCACCCAGAGGCCAAGCGTTATCCGAAGGCAATGACACTGCGAGTTCGGCAGATGGTCGAACAGGCAGCCAAAGAAGCCAAGACAGATTTTGAGCGCATTGCGGTGATACCCGGTGCCGCCTATCTCTTGCGCGAAATCGGTGAAGGGCACCTGGCGCGTCAGATGTTGACCGAAGAGATTAAAAAGTCGCCGGCCCCTTGGTATCTCTACTCGTCGTTGTCTTCGCTGGAAGAGCAGCTAGGAAATAAAACGGCCGCACTTGAATATAGTGCCAAGGCCCGCGAAGTCGCCAAGGGGCGCGCCACGCGGATGCAGTGGGTTGCCAATGATCTTTTACTCAGCGCTCGGCTGGCGGAGCCAGAGCAGAGCGCGCGGATCGCCGCCTTGACGGACGAATTCTACAGGTTGGCCTTTAGCTTTGATGACGGTTTCGCGGGTCGCAATAAATATCGCGTGCAGGCTGTCGGTCAGTCATTGGCAAATTGGCAAAAGCACGAAGATGTTCGACAGGTCACCGCGCGCTATTCAAGTCGCTGCAGCAAGTTGCGTGATGCACAGCTGAAGCTTTGCCGCGAGCACTTTGCAGGCTTGAAATCACCTAGTTGATCCAGATATGCCCGTTACGTGACCATTGGCGCCATCAGTCGTATAATCTCTTTCAGTAGCAACTACGATCGAGACGAGGGCGCCGATGAATCACCGAGAGTACCGGGCTTTTCAGCCGGAAGTGCAAACATGGATCGATCGCTTGAATGCGCGCGAATTTCGAGCCCTATCGAGCGGCATCGGTTTGGGCCGTGTTTTGCCGATCGATCGGCAGCCATCGACGCAGGCCATATTGGATGCGTCGATGGCCGGAATGCAGCGCCAGCCGATATCTGTGGAGCCGCCCGTGCGACCCATTTCGTCGGCACCCGTTGAACCAGCATGGACAGCAGCACCTATTCCGGCGCGCGCCATCGCTCCCAAGCCTCGTCGCAGCGGCCCGTCGCAGCCTGCCGTTTCCCTGCAACCAAACATGTACGAGCCAAGCATGTACGATTCGCCATTCGAATCGTCTCCTGTAGCGGCGCGCGCCGCGTCGAGGCTGGGCAAAATGATCCGAGGTTGTTTTGCCCATATCTTGGATTTGGCGTTTGTCGGCGGCAGCGTGTTTTCCGCGTTTTTTGTCGCGGCCATGGCGTTCGTTCCCGAGATGGCCAGCAATCCACGCGAAAATTTTCAACACATGATTCCCGTTGAATTGCAGAGTCCGCTCGCATGGGCTTTAGTGATGGGTGCGATCTATGCGACCTTCATCATTTATTGGTTGTTGTTCCGATTTTTGGGCGGAGCCACGATTGGACAAATGCTACTTGGAGGAAGTACCAAGTCTTCCGTAGCCCCACATGCAGAGCTTGAACAGCAAGCTGCGCGCGGTTTCTCGCGTATTTAGTTTGGGTTCCTTGACATCGTTTGAAGTGACTGGGTATAGTGAGTGTAAGCAATTCACGCAGAAAAATTAATGTTTATGCCAGCGTCAATCCGCAGGGACGTCGGAGGTTTAGGGATGAAACGCGCGGGAACAGTGAAGTTTCCAAATTCGGTGCAGTTGTTCAAGTTTTGTCAAAAAGTCTTGATGCACCAACGAGGCGGGAAGGTTCGCGACCAAGAGGTCGGGAATATTCTCAATTTCAACCCTTCCGACTGTAGCCACTGGAAACGTGGTGAAAAGAACGTCAAGTCAGTTTTCGCCCTGGCGAAGCTTTCCGAAGCGTTGGCAGTCGAAGCAGCGTTGGTCCACGATGTGGCGAGCGGCAACGCTAACCTCGACGAGGCGTACTTTGAGTACCTCGAGTCGCGGACGGCCCGACAAGTGTTCGAGCAAGCGAGTAAGCTTGGTGCGGATGCGATACGGGAAGTGCGTGCACGGGTTGAGCAGTTCGTGAACCAAATCCATCAGCAAGCAGAGTTTCGCACGCCGCCGCTCTATTTGCCGGAAGTGGTCCGAACGTTTGCCTTCGTCTCGACGCAACCAACCGAGATGATCGATAAGCTCAGCCGTATCCTGCGCGTCAAGCCTGGTCAATACTGCATTCACTTCCGCAAAGGCGACCTGCGACCGCAGACTCGTATGAGCGTGGTGAAGGATTTGGCCCGTGTCATTTTTGAGGGTGAGCGCGATCGTTTCCCTGAATTGGGCAGCAATCAGCAAGATACCGCGCAGTTTGAACAGGCTTTGTTCACGGCGAATCTTCTCGCGCCGAAGAATATGATTTTGGCTGAACTGGCCCGTTTGGATTCGCGTCGCAATATGGTGGCCGAGTTGGCGGCTCTGTTCTGGGTTCCCAAGTCCCTGATTGGCTTCCAATTGCAGGATATCGTACGCACTGGTGCGGCGATGCCTGCGCAGCGTCCCGCGGCTTCGGCCGGAGTGACGGGCCGAGCCGTCAGCGCTTAAAAAATTTATCCTCCTAGCTCAGATCTGTGGAGCTTCCGTAAGGAAGCTCCTTTTTTTTTCGCGTGCACCACGTCAATCGTGATAAAACTTTGGAACCATCTTTGCAGTTGAGGAGACTGTCATCATGTTCAAAAAGCTGATTCTACTTGGTGCCCTTGTCGTGGCGACGGGCTGCGTAACCCGAGGCGCTGACTTTCCATCTGATACCTCATGGATCAAGGTGGGTCAGACGTCAAAGAGTGATGTGCGCTCTCTGCTTGGCGAGCCATTTGCCGTAGGGCGTTCGCAAGAGGGCGAGACTTGGACTTACGGTTATTACAAGCATCGCCTATTTCGCGTGTCGAATACCAAGGAATTGAAGTTTTACTGGCAGGACTTGGGAAAGGTCGGCAGCTATTCCTTTAACTCAAGTTTTCCGGACGACAAGAGAAAGGCGCTGGGTGGACCTTAAGCTAACCCCCCTCATTGATATAGGGCCGCCAAGCTCTCCGCTCTTACCGGACGCCCGTGGTTTTTTTGGCGAATATGGCGGTCAATTCATTCCCGAGGTATTGCATCCGAGCTTGTCTGAGTTAACCGCAGCTTTTGCCAGCTTGGTGAATGATCCTAGCTTTTGGGCTGAATATTATCGCGAACTTTGCTTGTTCAGCGGTCGGCCTACACCGATCACGCCCTGCGCCAATTTATCGCAGCATCTGGGTGGTGCGCAGATTTTTCTCAAGCGCGAGGACCTCAATCAAACGGGGGCCCATAAAATTAGCAATGTCATCGGCCAGGGCCTTTTGGCAAAACGCCTCGGCAAACGCCGCGTCATTGCCGAGACGGGCGCGGGTCAGCACGGGGTTGCGACCGCGACCATGGCTGCGCGTATGGGCCTCGAAGCGTGCATTTATATGGGTGCGGAAGACGTTGATCGGCAGCGCCCCAATGTGTTCTGGATGGAGCGTCTGGGCGCCAAAGTCGTCGCCGTCGAAAGTGGTGCGCGAACACTGAAGGATGCCATAAATGAAGCGCTGCGGGATTGGTCGGCGAACTTTGCTACCACCCATTATGTTTTGGGGACCGCCTGTGGACCGCATCCCTTTCCGGCTTTGGTGGCCTATCTCACGAGCGTGATCGGTCGAGAAGCGCGGCAGCAAATCGAAGAACTGACTGGTGGTATGCCCGATCGCGTTTACGCGTGTGTAGGTGGTGGCTCGAACGCTCTCGGACTGTTTCAGGGATTCTTTAACGACGATGTCGAACTGGTGGGTGTGGAAGCTGGTGGGCATGGGCTCGACACCGCGGCGCATGCCAGTCGCCTCGCCAGCGGCACGGCGCATGTGGGCATTGCTCAAGGCTACAAGACGCGTTTTTTACAGGATAGCGATGGACAGATGCAGGATACGCATTCCGTGGCAGCGGGCCTCGATTATGTAGGCGTTTCGCCCATCTTGGCCCATTGGCATGACACAGGACAGATGCGGGCCGAGGCGACCACGGACGAGGAAGTGATTGCTGCAGTTTCTTTGTTGATGCAACAAGAGGGAATTATCGCCGCTCTTGAGTCGGCGCACGGTTTGGCGGCGGCCATTCGCGAGGCGCCCGAGCTTTCCCCCGAGAATGTTTTGTTGGTGAACCTCTCGGGGCGCGGCGACAAGGATATCTTCACCTTTGCCGAAGCCTTCCAGGATCGTACCTGGGGGTATTATTTAGCCAAGCGCGCGCAGCGATTGGGGGCGACGAAATGAGTCAGCCTCTGTTGCTGCGCCGCGACGGTGATCAGATCGGTCTGATCGGGCACTTGATCGTCGATTATCCAGATCCGAATACCAGCCGTGAGTTGGTAAAAATAATGGCCGAGGAGGGCGTGAGTCTGGTGGAAATCCAGATCCCGTTCTCGGAACCCATGGCCGATGGTCCTGTTTTTATGGCCGCAAATCACGCGGCCCTAGCGCAGGGGGTGCGAGTCGCGGATGCGCTGCAGTTTCTACAGGATGTGCGCGATGTTCCCATTCCCAAAGTTTTGATGACGTATCTGAACGTGCCATTTACTTACGGTTGCCAGGATTTTTGCCGGGACTTTGCCGCTGCGGGTGCCGCTGGCATGATCATTCCCGATTTGCCCATGGATGCTGTCGCCGGTTTGTGGGGGGGCGAGATACCTGCGCTGCCCGTGATTCCTGTGGTGCCGCCCAATGTGCACAATGAGCGATTGCCGACTTTGCTGCACGGAGCGAGCGGTTTTGTATATGCGGTGGCACGAGCGGGCGTGACCGGACAAAAGACCGAGTTGGGCCAAGAGCTCGCCGCTTTTGTTGGACGCATTCGGCAACACACATCTTTGCCGGTTGCCGTTGGTTTTGGCATTCGTACTGCCGATGATGTGCGCTTTCTACGACCCATCGCCGACTATGCGATCGTCGGCACCCATGCGCTCGAAACCTTGCGTCAGGGAGGGCTTACGGCCTTCCGTCAGATGTGGCGCCAACTGCAGGGGCAGTAAGGGTGGACGTACCAGCCGGAGACGTGCGAGCTAAGGTACTTGCAAGAATCGGTAGGGGCGCATTGGTTCTCTACGATGGCCAATGCGGATTTTGTCAGGCTTGCGTCCAGTTTATTTTTGCCCGCGATGATCGCCGATATTTCTATTTTGCGCCGCTGCAAGCCGCTTGGGTGCGTGATTGGTTGGGGACAAGGCTGCAGGAGTCCGTGGGCCTCGACTCTGTTTGCCTTTTCGACGGTCAGTATCTATATACCAAGTCAGATGCCGCCCTGCGCATCGCCGGGAATTTACAGGGTTTTTGGAAGCTTATGACATTGCTGCGCATCATCCCGCGATTCCTTCGTAATCCTATTTACGACTTCGTGGCTCGACGGCGGCAGCTTATTTCGGCAAGAATTCACTGTCAGCTGCCCAGCAAAGAGTTGAGCCAGCGCCTATTGGGTGATGAATTTGATGATCGCTAGATGGCGAAGGTTTGGTCGACAGCGCCGAGGTACGGTTTCTAAGCTGGCGTCTTGGGGGCCAACAGGTACTCCGTCAGACGATCTTCCGGATCGCAAAGCCATGCTGATTGCTGGTCACAAGCTCAATTTCATTCAGCCGCTAATCAGCTATTTCCGGGCAAACGGTGTCGTGAATCTTAAAGTGCAAGAGTGGCCTGGCCACCAAATGGGGCGCATCGATAAACTCATAGCCCAGAAACATCTGAGCACTGTCCAGGTCGTTTTTTGCGAATGGTGCTTGAGTAACGCGGTTTGGTTTTCGCACAATGTTGGCGTAAATCAGCGCCTATTTATCCGGCTGCATTCGCAGGAGATGAATCTGCCGTACTTGACGCAACTGAATTGGGAACGAGTCGCCGGCTTGATCGTCATTGCTCCCCGCAATCTTAGAATCCTGAAAGAGCGATTTCCCGAGTACGCGCATAAGATGCACCTGCTCTACAACACGTTCGATACCAAAGCGTTTGATCGGCCTAAGACTCTGGATGCGAGTTTTCGAATCGGGATGATTGGAATGGTGCCCTGGATGAAGCGTCCTGATCGCGCTCTGGAGGTATTGCGCGAACTCCAGAAATTCGATGCGCGTTACCATTTGAGCTTCATTGGGCAGGATCCGCGATCTATCCCCTGGATGCGGGACCGACCCCAAGAGTTAGCTCTCTACGCAGATTTTTGGCGCCAGCTGCAGACTCCAGAGCTTTGTCAGATTGTGACGTTTGACGGGCCGTGTTCCGACGTTCCGAAGTGGCTGCAGCGCATTGGTTTTGTTTTGTCGACGAGTGATTATGAAGGAAGTCATCAAGCGGTCGCCGAAGGCATGGCATCTGGCGCTGTACCGGCGTTGCTGAACTGGGCGGGAAGTTCCGACCTCTACCCTGAACGCTTTATTCAAGGCTCGCCCATCGAACTGGCGGCAATGATTCACGCCATCAACCGGCATTCTTGGCATGCAGATGCGGAGGCTTGCCGATTGGCCGTGCAAAGGTTTAGTACGGAGGTTCTAGGGCCGCACTATGCAGATTACCTGGGGCTTCGCACGCACGTATTGCGGCAAAGCGAGCCCGATTTTGATCTGCTACGGACTTGACTAGTTTGTGAAAGCTCTCGGCCAACGTGATCACCGAATAGGGTGCGATCTGGCTATCTTGCAGCCAGGGGCGGTCGTCATGCTTATCAAGCCATTGGACCAAACGAACAATCTCCTGCGCAATCGAATCCGGTTGCATAGGTGAGGCGACAAATCCGCCCAATTGGCTCACCAGCTTGGCGGAGGGGCCCTGGCCGCTGACGCAGAGAACTGGACGTTTTGCCCCCAAGTAGTCGACGAGTTTCGAGGGCAGGAAAAGGTTTTCCTGCGTCGGCCCATCGATGGAGAGTAGGGCCGCCGATTCGCCCATGAGTCGCAATGACTCTGGATTGGATACGGGCGGACACATTTTGATGAGTCCAGTCGCGATCATGTCGCGGGCGACAGAATCATGGTGCCGGCTAGATGTTCCACCAACGAATTCGAAGCGCACGCGCAGTGCGATTTCAGGGTATCTGCTTCTAAGTTGCTGCAACCCGGCTGCCAGCGGCACTTCATTGCGTATGCCATAGAGCTTACCGATAAAGCGAATGACGTACGGCTCGGTCTTGGGCGGTACATAAGGTCGGGTGTATGCCTTGGGGTCAAAATAATGATGCATGACGCTGGCTTTGGCGCGAAGATCTGGAGGGTACTTAGCCATCACCGCGACCAGGGTTTCCTCATTGGTAAAAAGCAAGTGGTCGGCATGTTTGATCATCTGGGATTCGATCTGCAGGAAATGCCGTTTCTGGCGAAGCGTCCAGGAGTGATAGGGATTTTCTAGCCAGGGGTCGCTGTAATGCGCAATCCACGCGAGTCCCGTTTTCAGCTTGATTCGGAGGCCTAACGCATGGCTTGACATAGGCATGGCAAACGTCACGAGGACGTCCTGCCGATTGATGCGCTCTTGCCGCAATAGCCATCTTGTCGCCCGCCTTGCCCAGGCAATCCACTCGTCCGGTATCGAGTGCAGAAAGGGAATGCGAGCGCAGTGGCGATAGAATTTCCGCTCGTTCCCAGACATCCGAATCCGATGAACACGCAAGGCGTTATCGATATCAGGTTCGAACTCCCGGTCTTTGTCCATGTTGACATCGGCACAAACAACGATTGGCTTGAGCGCAAGGTGACGGGCTAAGCGCGCAACTTGCATGGCGCGCGCCGTGCGAGTGGGAGGGAAAAAACAAGATGCAAAATAAAGTCGCATTTGCTTAACTCAAGGCATGCTGAACTCGTCGCGACACAGTGTCAATTTCATGCTTGCTGTATTTATGTACAATGTCCACCAAAAGATTTTTCAGTTGAAGGCGCGGTCAGTGCAGCTCATCAACCGAACTCTCGATGCGTCGGGCTTGCGGATGCGGCCAGGATCCTTGATCACCCGCGTATTTTTTCGTTTGCGTCGATTGCTGAATCCCGGCCCTTCTCTTGTCAGTACAGAGCTAAAGTTCGCTCTGCGCTATTGCGAGACGCGCATTTTATCCAATGCAAAGCGGCGTCGGTCACCGAATCCGCGCAAACTTCTTGCGGTATTCCACATGTGCCCGCAGGTCGATATCAACGGCTATACTTCACGTACGCAAGGACTTATGCGCGCTGTGCAGGCCACAGAGTGGGAGTGTGCCGCAGTTACTCGACCCGGATATCCCGCCGGGCGTCAGCCTCTTCTTGCCGGAAAACCGGTAACTGGCGTTGATGATGCAGGTGTGCGTTATTCCTTCTTGCCTGGCCCGAGTTGGGGTCAGACGATGCAAGTCCGTTACTTTCATCGGGCTGCAAAGGTTATAGCCCGGGCAGCTGTTCGCAGCCATTGTGGGCTCATTCAAGCGTCCTCAGACTTCACGACTGCTCTGCCTAGCTTGATGGCGGCGCGCGCCTTAGGCTTGCCGTTTGTTTACGAAATGCGAGGGCTTTGGCACGAAACAAGAGCAACTTTTCAACCTCACTTGTTGCACAGCGAGGTTTATCGATTGCACGAGTCTGCCGAAGCCATGGCGGCCCGTCATGCCGATCATGTTTTTGTAATATGTCCCGAAATGCGTGCGGTCGTGCTGAATTGGGGCATGGATGCAAAAAAAGTTAGTATTTTGGGAAATGCGGTAGACACCCAGGCCTACCGCCGGTTACCGCCGGATCCAGATTTTCGTGCTTCGCTGGGCCTCTCTGCCGCTCCCGTGATTGGTTTTGCGGGTTCTCTCGTGAGCTACGAAGGGCTCGATGATCTGATCCAAGCACTGTCAATGGTCAACGGATTTGGCATCGATTTCAATTTCCTAGTGGTTGGTGATGGCAAGCAGCGGGAGGAACTGGAGGCTTTGGTCGATGCCCACGGTATCCGGCTGCAGACGCGATTTACTGGGTCAGTTCCGAAGGCGAATATGTTGCCGTACTTATCGCTGATGGATATTACGCCCATCCCAAGAAAGCCCGGTGGCGTGGCTGAGCTGGTGTCGCCCCTCAAGCCATTTGAGTCGTTCGCCATGCAAGCGGTTGTGGTTGCCTCCGATGTCGCGCCTCTTAAATCCGTTTTGCGCGATGGGGAGCTAGGGTTACTGTTTCGCAAAGGCGATGTTGCCGATTTGGCGGCCAAGCTGCGGATTGTATTGTGCGATGCCGAACGTCGTCTCCAAATTGCGGGTTACGCTCGGAAATGGGTGGAAGAACATGCCACTTGGGGGCATGCGGCGCGAACGATGACTACGACGTATGATCGACTGCTGCAACAGCAGTAAATCTGTTTAAGCCTCAATAATATCATTCAATCGATTCGGTTCTGCGATATGGAGCCAATCGTGCGATCGGCACAAGATGAAGTTAAATTTGTCAGCTGATAACGTCTGGGGATTATGATTGTCCACCTGCATGGTAGCTAACTTCTTGTTTCCTTGTCGGGTTACCTGCAGAGTTTCGACCGCGGCGCGTCTACAAATGACCGTCTCCCAGTGCACAGACGACACATATTCAAATTCTGCGCCGAGTTCATTATTTTCATCGAGTGACCCCTCTGCCAGGGTGAATACGGTGCCTTTGCCGACCAGATTCGCCGTAGAATAGGAAAACGGTATCATCATATCCGTGAGATAGTTGGGCAAATAGGCAGATCGCCCAGACATAACGGCGATATATGGGCTGTTGCTGGTTTTGGCTGCTGTCAACACCGCCGCAAATTCGTCAAGGTTCTCTCGATCGATAAAAGCTACGTCAGACCGAGTTTGGTCAACGCAGCGAGGGATAGATAGATCGGATAATGCAACAACCATTTGCTTGTGCTCGTAGGTTTGCTGGCAATAGCTTTGTAATAGGTTATCTAGCGATGGCTGATCGTCGGCAAAGCCGATGATCAGTACGGACTCGGCGGCCTTTGGAATATGGACCCCCAGCACCATTTCAACCGCAAATTCCAGTCTTTTTCCGCATGAATGGTGCTGCATGACATGGCGATAGCCGCGATGCGCCGCCCGCAGACGCCTCTGATCATCTTGCAGCAAATCTTGCACCAGCTTGCAGGTTTTTTTGAGGTCATGGGGCATGAAGACACCATCGGGCATGGCGGCTTCGAGACCAGCGGTGAAGTTAGAGACGACGGGAGTGCGGCAGGCTAAGGCTTCGAGCACGCGGCGCGAAAACATGGTGTCAGAGTTATTAACCGTGTTGACGTTGATGAAAACTTTGTAGCTGCGATAGGCTTGCAACATCTGCGCGTACTTTAGCGACCCTTGAATCGCAGGTGCCAGTGTTGCCGGATAGCGACGCATAAGAATGGCTTTCCAGCCCTTCGCTCTATAAAAACGGTCAAAAATATGCAGCCCAATAGGTACCAGCGGTTCAAGCATTGTGCGCATCATGCGGCAGCGTTCGCGAAACTGACCGTACCACGTACCGGCAAAGCAGACGTCATACACGGGAGCGTTGCCCATTCGTATCGGATTATGAATGTACGGAGCGGCCGCAAAAGGCAGAGCGTACACGCGTTCGTGACGCAAGTGTCGTTTGTAGTCTTCGACAATATTGTGGTCCGTGGTAAACACGACATCGGCCAATTTGGCTACCGGTAAGAACGCTTCGAAGTGAATGGGGTCTTCCTTGTTCCAAAACGCGGTGCGCACCCCCAGCTTTCGGCAGAAGTCCATAAGTTCATAGATCGGTGTCGAGCCAAAGAATCGCGGTTTGGCGATGATAGACTCCCATTCGCCATTTTTGCCTTTCCACGCCGACTCGACGAGCACGAAATGCGGCTTAAAATCCGCAAAAAACGCCTCCCAGTTATCGCGCGGTATTTGCCTAATCCAAGCCTCGGAGCCAAAGCATTTCTCCGAAAACTCATCCATGATGACGGCGATTCGCAAGTCCGGCAGGCGACAAGCAGGCTTGACTCGTTCCCAGTTGTCCATGGAGACAGATTTTGGAGGCAAGTTCATGGTTGGGCTGAGGGCGTATTTCACGGCACCAACCATGGTATGTGCAGCCAGCTGAAGTGACGTGGAAATATCAAAACGCACAAAGCGCCGGCAGGACGCCGCCCACCAAGCAGGCTTGAGGTACCAGCGCGCATGGTGTGGCAGAAGATCCCGAGGATGCAGTACTCTGACAACCGATTGTCGAAGACTGGTGATCACGACGCTTGCCCTGTTCATAGCACTAAAACGGATTGAGCATACCTTGGGTGTAAGGTACCATCTCATGGCATACGAGGCGAAAAGAAAATAGACGTTTTTTGGCGACGGACCCAGCAATTCTGTCCGCGGAAATAGTGCCATGCCTTATGCTCGTTTGACAAAATACGCAGAGTTCCGCGAGTTCTTTGGGGCAACCGTCCTTAGAGACTTGAAGTCTCAGTTTGTGAATTCGTATTTGGGAATGGCATGGCTGTTGATTGAGCCTTTGTTGCTTGTTCTCTCCCTGTCCGCCGTCTTTATCTTGATCGAACGTCCGGGCACCGATGGCGTTCCGTTTCCCATCTTTTTCTATGCGGCAGTTTTGCCATGGAATTTGGTAAAGCGCTGCTTCGTCAACGGCACCCAGGTTTTCCGCAAAGACTCAGCTCTCATTTCTAAATTCGCATTTCCCCGGGAGCTTTGCGTCTTTAAACTGGTGCTGACGGAGTTCATTAATTTCCTGTTTGCCTCCTTGGCATTCATGCTGCTGCTACTCTATTACCGTTGGACTCCCGGGATATCCTGGCTCTTTCTGCTGCCGTTAGTGGGCGTGCAGCTAGTGTTTTCGACGGGTCTCATGTTGCTGACAGGATCACTGTTTGTCTTTGTGCGCGACGTCGGTATTTTAGTTGGTACACTCGGAACATTGTGGTTTTGGTTCACCCCCGTGGTATTTGCATTTCCCTTTGAAGGGCCGGCCAAGTATCTCTACTATTTCAATCCAATGGCGGGAATGATTGCTGCTTATCGGCAGATCATTTTACAAAATCAGGTTCCAGATTTCAGTTTGTTGGTCCCCATGTTGGTTGTTGCACCCGTGCTACTCGTCCTGGGGGGCTTGGTATTCCACGGCCTGGAAAAGAGGTTTGTGGATGAATTCTAGCACGCGCGAGCAGCCGCAAGCTGTGGTCTTCGATCAGGTCAGCAAATCCTATCATGTCAATCGAGCCATTGATTCCTTTCGTCATGTCGTGGCGACGCTGAAAAATGGGACGATCGGACGCAAGCATCAAAGGCCTGCGGATTTTCAGGCGTTGCGCGCACTTAGTTTTACAATCAAGCCGGGGGAGCGGGTCGCCTTCATCGGTCGGAACGGGGCTGGCAAAAGCACGATTTTAAAAATGGTTCAGGGCGTCACTCATCCCACGCAGGGCCGTGTCACAGTTCAAGGCAAAGTCGGTGGTTTGATTGAATTGGGGGCGGCATTTGTGCCGACATTTTCTGCCCGAGAGAACATCATGTTGTCCTGTGCCATGCATGGAATCGCTCGCCAGAATGCTAAGAAACTGGTGAGTGTCATCGCTGAGTTGGCTGAAGTTACTCAATTTTTGGATGTACCGCTGAGCCGATTTTCATCGGGGATGAAAGTTCGCTTGGGCTTTGTCGCTGCTTTGATGACGGTGCCAGATATCATTCTGTTGGACGAGGTATTGGCCGTTGGGGACGAAAATTTTAAAAAGAAGTCGTTCGCCATGTTGGAGCAGTATCTCGACCAGCGCACGGTCCTCTTTGTTTCGCATAATATGAATCACGTACGCAAGGTTTGCGATCGCTGTATTTATCTGCGCAATGGCGAGATTCGATTTGATGGAGATCCGGAAGCCGCGATTCAGCAATACCTGTCTGAAGCCGATGGCGATGAGCCTGCACGGCGAGTCATCTTGAATCCGATGAGGATTGGCAACCCCCTACAAGCGACGGTTTCCGTAGCGGAAGTTAGGCTTGAGCATGACGAAAGTTCGGATGTGGTGCGCGCTGAGCTGGATTTGAATGTTACGAACCCTTGCGGTCATTTGTTGGTCGAGGTGGGAATTTCGCGCAAGGCAGCTGACGCATTGGCGAGTTTCATCGGCGGCCGCTGTCTGAGCTTTCCCGACATTGGAACTCGTGGTCGGCATCAGGTTGTTTGTGAGTTTGATGCGTCGATACTCACAGATCAGGCCTATGAGATCACGTTCAAGCCGTTTTTCTCGGAGCAACCAGGAAAGGCGGCGCAAGAACACATCAAGATCGATCTCAAGTTGAATCGAGTTCCAACCCCCGGACTCATGGGCGGTGTCGACTTCCGCATTGTGCGTGGTCAGGGACAGGGTCGGCCGGGAGATTCAGCCTGATGCAGTCGGTTGCAGCTCAAAATTTCGTGCGCCTGGCCGGATTCGCAAGGTCCCGACTGGGTTTGGCCAGTTATCGTTGGAAAACCGCTGGGCTCCGTATGTGGGGGCGATGGATAGCCGCAGTTCAAGAACCGCTGCTGCTCTGGCTCTACCGGCGAGCGGCTGCGAACCCCCTGAAGTTTCAGCAGCCACTGCCCGTCATCCAATTGGAGCCGTATTTAGAGTGCCCAGTGAATGCAGGCCCGCGACCAATTGTTCACTGTGATGTCGTGATCGCCTGCCACCCCCCGCATCTTAAGTTTTTGGCGGAGTCGGTTGATTCGATATTGAATCAGGCCTTTGCCTGCTGTCATGTGCACGTTGCGTTTGACGGAGAATTTCCCGGCCAAGACGAGTTTCGGGCTTCCTATGCCGGATACGAACGCCTGTATTTTTATCGCTCTCGGCGTCCTGTTGGACAGTTTAAGTTAGCAAACTGGACCTTTCCGCACTTGCGCACAGATTTTATCGCCGTTCAGGATGCTGATGACCTATCTATGCCCAATCGCATCTGGCGTTCCGTAACGCTGCTCCAGGAAAAAAATGCGGATATTTTTGGCGGATGTCGCGAGCAATTTGTGGATCATCGCCATGCTTCGCCTTTCCTCTACGAGAAGTTGCAAGCGCATCCTTTTCACCAGAGTGGTCTATCGACGGCCATGACGCCGCAGGGATCTATCGCCCATGGTGCGATGGTGATTCGCAAGTCCGCATTTGCGGAACTCAATGGCTACTCGGATTTGCTGGCGGCGGCCGATACGGATCTGGCCTTTCGCGCCCAGTTTTCTGGACTCAGGATTTATCATTCTTCCCAGATCGTCTCGCTTCGTCGACTGAACGAAGTGAGCGATACAGGTGCGTATGATCAATGGAGTCAGGATGAGATTCGCCGTCGTAAAGTCGAGTTTCGAGCCATTCAGGATCTTTTAAGGGATCGTTCGTTATCATCTCGATCGGTTGGCTCTTTGCAAAAACATCTCTCGGCAAATGAGCTGTTGATCTTGGGGCCGGCGGAACGGCGAAGCACATGAGTTCACATTCAGGCATCATTAGTCAGCTCAACGCATTCTATCAGCGCATGGCACCACCATCTGTTCGCCGCGTTGCACGCGGGCTTCGTAGACTACTGGGTTATTTAACGCGGCACCCACAGCCGCTAACGCCCAAGGCAACGCCGCGGTCCATAGCGGGTCAAGACACTCGTGGCGATCGTGAGCAGCTGGAGCGACGGCGACATGTGGCCATTCGTTTCGCCATGAGCGAAGATGCATGTTCACTTCGTAAGACGGCAAATTTAACCACGTTCGCTATCGGCGATGAGCTGGTTTCCCGGCCGAGGGTGACGGCGGTTGTGCCGACTTGTCGCATGGAGCAGATTGAGCACGTGATGCGCAGTTTCTGCCAGCAGAATTATGAAAACAAGGAGCTGATTGTCGCCTTCAATAACATTGAGAATCTGGACCTGCCGGTCATTCGGGAGCGGTATGCGGCCGCACACCCGGCTGTGATTTGGCTGGATTTGGGGGCGGTTTCTTTGGGCGAGGCCTTGAACCAAGCGATAGCTCGGGCCAGTGGTGACTATGTGGCGAAGATGGATGACGATGACTACTATTTCCCGAACTATCTGTCCGACCTTGTGCTGGCGACACGGTTTACCGACGCGAGCGTTCTTGGCAAAACCAGCGTCTATACTTGGATGGAGGACGATGCAAGCTTGTATGTGCGTCGGCCGGGGCACGAGTTTTCCTACGGGCGCAACGTCGCTGGGGGCACGCTCTTTTTCAAGAGGTCCCTGTTTCCGGAACTTCGTTTTTCGGATCGCACGGGGGGAGGGGATGTAGAGTTTTTGCACCTTTGCCTTGCCAGGGGCCATCGCATTTTGTCGATTGATCGCTTCAATTATGTACAGGTGCGCCGCCGGGATACGTCCATTCATACGTGGAAGATCAGCAAAGACGAATACCTTGCGAATGCCTATCCAGTCGGTAATGGCTTTGATCCATCCTATGCGTCCATATAAATTTCATAACAATATCAATAAAATATAACATTTTTATAAAAATATGTTGACATTGTATTGATATTTTAATAAAACTGCTGCAAGGGCCCCAGAAGGCCCTGGGACGTGACCTAAAAGCTGTTGTTGTGGACTATGCGGACGTTGTTGCGGAGGGTGTCGAGTATGAGGTCCCTGTTAAGTTTTTCTCTAGTGCTACCGGTTCTCCTTTCAATCGGCTGTAATGAAGCCAAATTTTCCGGCAAAGAAGCAGGCAAGCAGTGCAAAAACACCGAGACTTCTATCGGTGCGCAAGTGGCCTTTCTGATCGATAACTCCAATTCCAATGCGGAAACGGATTGTCCAGGGGCGACGGCATTCAGCTCGTATGAGGCGGCTCTAGGTCGGACCATTGAACGCTATGAATGTAAGTCGTCCACCAATCGCGAGCAGGCGGTGAAATCGGCATACACCATTCTACGAGATTTCTCCAAGTCAGCGAGCAAGAAAGAGCCGGAATTGTCGAAGAGCGAGTTGAGCATTAGTTCCTTTCCTTCGGCCAATGATTTCCGCGAAGGCTACAATATTGAAACGCCGAATTGGTATGCGACGGTTGCCGAGACCGAAGGTAATTTGAGCAATAGCCTAGCCTTTACCCGTAAGCCCCTGGGCTTTACACCGTACGGTGCCGGTCTGAAGAGTGCGAAAGAGATGTTTGTGAAGTTGGGTGACAAAGGCAAGAAGAACCGCTTGGCGGTCATGGTCACCGACGGTGAGCCGACGGATCGTAACCCAGCGGCTACCATAAAGTTGGCCGACGAACTGCGCAGCTTGGGTGTGGAAGTCGTCACCGTATTTGTTGCCGGCAAGAAGACTCGGGAAGATCGTCGCAACGAGCACATGGCCTGGTTGCGCCGCAACGATACCTCGCTGACCAGCGCTGGCCAGGGTACGTGGTACGACAAGGCTCAATATAAAAACGTAGACGAGTACCTGCGCGATTTGATGGGTGATGTGCAAACGGCAAGTTTGATTCAGCGCATGACCTCGAAGCGCGATCCGAACTGTCAGGACCAAGCGGGTGCCCTGTGCGAACGCCGCCTGATTGAAGTCAGTGATTCTTCGGCGCTCAAGTCGGTACTTGATGAGATTGTAAGCGAAACTGTGCGTTGCGAATAGGCGGGTCCCTCCCGGCCCGTTCTGTTCCTCCCTCGACGCATGTCCCATCGTCCCTTAAAGAAACCCGATTGCTGCTGCAGTCGGGTTTTTCTTTTGTCCCCGAGTCAGCTGGACACTTGCCGATTTTACTCGTATGGTGGCCGCCAATCGTCAGGGGACAATTCTTGTTGAGATTCTGGCAAGTTCTTTTGCTTTTCTCTTGGTCCGTCGGACATTCGGGCGCGCTGGCGGCGTCTCCCGGTGCAGAAACCAATGGGCTCTGTGCCGATTATGAGACTTGCCGCAGCGAGTTTCTGGCTAAAGCTCAAGGCATTCTGGATCGGACACCCGGATCGCAACTTTGGTTTGAGCCGATTCTATCTCCAGGAGGGGGAGAGTTTGGCATCGACATGCTGTTTGTTCCCAGTCGGGCCGCAGGCAAATCCGTTCATGGACAGCAGCCGCAGAATGGCGAGTACCGCTTAGTGATCATCGCGTCGGGTGTGCACGGGACCGAGGGATACACGGGCAGTGCGCTGCAGTCAAAATTCTTGGAGGAGCAACTCGAGCAGGCGCAGGCAAATGGGCTGGATATTCTGCTCTGGCACGGCCTCAATGCGTACGGCATGAAACATGGACTTCGGCACACGGCGAATCGCGTCGATCTGAATCGTAATTGGTACACAAATCCAACATTTCCTACGAATATTGATGACACACTCTACGATCCATTTGCCGAGCTATTGAACCCCGAGATTCCGGCGCGATTCGGTCGGTGGGATTTTGCCTGGTTTCTTGCATCAAAGATTTTACCGGTTCTACCTGCCGCGCTCGATGGAAGCATGACCCAAGCGACAGCCCAAGGGCAGCATCGATATCCTGAGGGGATCTTTTTTGGCGGACAAGCTTACGAACCACATCATGCGGTCATTCGCCGGGTCCTGGATAGCTACTTACCGCGCTATCGCCAGGTATTGATGCTGGACCTGCATACGGGGCTCGGTCGTCGCGAGATGCAGATGCTACCAAATCCGCCACGAAATGCCACGGCTGCGGCGCGCATCGAACGAATATTTTCCCTGGTCGGTCGTGGTATCGAAGCCACCGGTGATAGCACGTTCTACTCGTCGCATGGCGACTTTGCTGACTTCGTCTGCATGTATGCCGAGGCGGTACACAAGACGCCAGAATGCACCAATATGCTTTTGGAGTTTGGCACGCTCATGCCGCCAAAATCTGGCGACAAGCGGTTTTTGCGAGGCCTACGCGATACAATCAGCCAAGCTTATACGCTCTATCTGGTCATTCGCGAGAATCAGATGTTTCACTACGGTGCTGCATCGCCGGCGGCGGGCCAGCGCATTCGCCAGGAATGGCGCGAACTCTTTGCGCCGACCGATCTTGATTGGGAGCAGATGCTGAAGCGAGAGTGGTCGTCTGGGTTGTCGCAAATCCTCGCGAACTTTGCCCAGTAGATATTAACTATCCGACATTTTAATAAAATTAATAATAATATTGATGAAATCTTTAAAATACATTAAAGTTGGGCTGGGCTGAAGCCCAGAGGAGTTACACGCTGAAGTTGTTTCCGTAGCGCCAAGAGGAGGTTCCCCATGTTTACACCTACCAAGTTTCTCCAATCCCGTGTCGTGTCAGGGGAGCATTCTCCCGTCTAGGGAGACGTTCCTCAGCAAAGGCCCTAATTTACGGTTTTCGCACTGTGTTCGCACTGTGTTCGCACTGTGTTCGCACTGTGTTCGCACTGTGCGCCTTTGCCATAGTCCAGCCGTTGTTGCTGTTGTTTCCGCTGTTGCTGTTGTGGAGGTTGTATATGGACTCGCAATTTTTGCCTCGAGTTCGAGGCCCTGTTGTCATTTTTTTTGCGGCGATACTGCTCAATGTCGGTTGCGGAGCTCTCTCCGAGCATGGCTCGGATGGAGTTGGCTCGGAAACTCATTTTCTGACCTTCGGGCCCAACGTTCAGGGTCTGACGGCCAAGGTGCAGCAATCGGAGATTCGCATCTGTCTGGGTGGCGTGAGTTCGCCCACTTCGCTCTGGAGCTTGTGGGAGGAGAACATCCGCAGTGCGGTCTTGCAATGGGTGGAGCCATTGCGCGAAATCAGCCAAGTGGCTTTGACTGCTGACGTGACCGTCCACCGGCTGGGCGAATCCTGCGATGCGACGGTACAGGTCATTCCAGGTGTGCACGCATCAGCGCAAGTGGGGGCGCAACCGCTGATCAAGATGGCCAGCGATGGGTACTTTGGCAGCTACAACGTGCTACTGCATGAGTTTGGGCACGCTTTCGCCCTATCTGACACGTACCAAGATGGGCAAAGTGGCAATTGCCGGCCCGGGCAGCCCCAATCCATCATGTGTAACACGTCGTTTGCCGAGCCACAGGCGGATGATGTGCAGGGAATTCGCACCATCTTTCGGCGCGTGTTTCCTGACATCGCCTTATCAAATCTTTGAATTTTTTTCGCCTGCGGTGGGCCGCGCCTTTCATCATGAGTCGCGGGCAGGTATGATTCATTGGCGGGAGGCGGCATCATGGAAATAGCTAGAGGGAGGGCATTGCATGCAGACTTCAAAACTTCTTTGCAGCATCCTCTTTCTCTGGGCGAGCGCCGCGTTCGCCAGCGTTCGGGAATGCGAGTGGCTCGAGTCACGCATCGCTGTGCAGTTGCAATCTGTCCCCATCCAGTTCCAAAACGAGTTGCCCAAGCCGAGCTGCCAGTTCGTCATGCAGCGCATCCAGCAAGACGTCACGGAGTATACCGGCGGAGCTGTGCTGGCCAAGGGCGCCGATTGGGCCGAGAGATTTCCTCGGCTTAGTGCCGGGATGCGACAAGAGACCGAATTGCTGGTCAAGAAGCTGGGTGCCGATGTGCGCTACACAGAGCTAGGTTTCTCGGCCGGGGGCTTTACCGTGCAAGCCAACGGCCGTCCGCTACTCGTTCTCGATCGTCACATCGAAGATATGACCGTGGCGCATGAACGGGCACATGTGGAGCACGCGCTCGAAATCGCCGACTATCTGCAGGCGCAGAAGTCCTTGGACCGACCAGCCGCCATGCTGGCCGCGATAAATTATCTGATGACGCCGCAAGGTACCATGGAATCGGAGGCGCGGGCCGTATTGGCCGAGTTGCGCTACTCGGCCGACATTATCAAGAGTCAGCAACTAGACCCTTACAACCTGGTTGGTGTGGCTAATTATCCGGCTTTGCAGGCCATCTTGCGCACCTTTCAGTTGGAAGCTCTGCTGGCGAAAGGTCATCCTAGCGCCAGCGCCAAGGGCGATGCAGTCGCACTGGACGCGGCCATCGCTGAGGCCCATGACCTGCGTTTGCAGGTGGCTGATGACGTCGCCAAGCAGACACAAGCCTATCGGCAATTTCTCGGCATAACCTCACCGCCAAGCCGGCATGTTGATTTCTTTCCCTCCGTGCCCGAATCGTATCTGGCACAGCAAGAGCAGGGTGAAAAGGTTTTATCCTTTATGCGCGAGCGTTTTGCGCAACGTCCACCCCTGCATGGGGGCGGAGGCCTGCCGCGTCTGCGGCGCGTTCCGCAGCCGCGCTAAGCTTACGGCGAAACCGCGTCGCAAATTGGCAGTGTTGGCAAAGAGCCTCCACCAATTCTCCGCGTTCAAAGCCCGCGCGCATAGCCTCAGCCCGCGGCGACTCGGCCACCTCGTCGAGCGACTGTTCGAAAATGTTTCCGAGTCGCAGGACAGCTTCTTTATCGAGACAGCACGGTACCACCGTACCATCCGCATGTATGCCGACATGTGTGCCGAGCCCATGACAGGTACCGCGCGTTCCTTGTCGCGGTGCATCCAGCGCCGGCCAGACAAAACGTGAATCGAAGTGGGCGGCGATGCGCCCGCCCAACAGCACCTTCTTCCGACGCCGAACATCCTGGCGCAGGCGTTCGAGGTCCACCTGGAATTCATCGTTGATCATTTGCCGCATGGCGGCGTTGACTGTTAAACCCTGTTGTTCTTCGTTTAAGTCCCACAGTCGAAAGTTGACGTAGAGGTCCGGGCGCTCCAGGCGGGCGCGGGCAGCAAACTTGAAAAGTCGTTGCAAATACGTGCGCGGCGATTGCTCGGCAAAATTGTCGGTGAAGCTATGTAGAGAAAAGTTTACCTGCCGGACGATGGGCTGTAGCAGTAGATCCACCTTATTCCCGATCAACAGCAGGCCATTGGTGGTGATTTTCGCCGCCACCTTCAGATCGGTACAGGCCTGGATGATTTCCGCCAATTGCGGGTGACCCAGAGGTTCGCCCATGAGATGCAGATAGACTTCGCTCGTATGTGGTGCCACCCGTTCCAGGACCGAGCGAAACTGGCCAGCGCTCATCACCTGCTTTTGCCGATCGACGGTAGGGCAGAAGGAGCATTGCACGTTACAGACGTTGCTGATCTCGATATAGATCCGCTGGAAACGTCGCATTTTGCCTACTGGAACTCGCCCTGACGATTGAGCATGAGCCAGCAGCTGTAGCTCGCATCATGCTGCTTCGAACAGAGCAGGTTCCCCTTCGACAGCACATCAGGATTTTTGCCATCGCTTAACCAATTGACGATGGCGGTCACGCCTTTGCCGCCCAACTGCAATGACAGGCGATCGCGGCGCGACTTCTGCACCGATACGGAAATAGGTAGCGAGCCGGTGGCGTTGAGGTAGCCGTTTTTGGGGCCGTAGTCGACAATCGTACCCGTCTTCTCGATGTCGAAGGCGCAGCCGTAGCCAATGGGGTCGCCATCCCAATTCGACTGCCAATCGCAATCGATCTGTTTGCTGTTGACCGGGTCCGACGCTTTGCCGTTGAGAAAGCCACTGATGAGCAGGGACGCTTCTTCCGAAAAAGCGACGTGAAACCAGCGGGTTTCGGGAGTCTCAGGGGCGCGGAGGCCGATAGCTTCATTCGTTAGCGACTGGGCGCCGGCGACGAACGAGTAACTTGCGAAAACGACTGAGAAAAGATAAGTGGCGACGTGCCGACTCATAGGGCCCCCAAAAGGTGTGGGCGGCTCTTAGCATGCGGAGCTGCGAAAAACAAACGTTTCTCGCAGGAAGTGCCGATAATGTGGTACGGACCGGTGAACCGCGAAAGGGCGAATTCCCATGACTGGCCAAACATTGAACGCAATTCCGACGGATGTCTCATCGCTTTCTCGACGAGCCTTACTGATGCGAGGCGGCCAGGGGCTGCTGGTAAGTGCCTTAGCTCAATGCCTATGGAGCCAGTCCCTGCTCGCAGCGTCGCCGACTTCGGCCTTGGAGCCGTGGATCGAGCGACTTTATCGCTTGGCCGAGTCGTTGCGCGCCGGTAACATTTCGCCAGCCCAATGGCAGCTACAGATGGATCTGCTGTACTCGCAGGTCGACTTACCGGCGTTGTTGCGGAATGTGGACTTTGACCGCCTTCGGGATGAGCTGCCGAAACTTGGCCGTCATGAAGTCTTTGTCGGTACACCCCTGCGCGGAGAAAACACCGCCGAGGCCGAACGCCGCCCGGCACCTGGTCAGTTGAGTCTGATTAATAAGATCGCCCATGTGCAGAGGGGCGCCTGCATTCCCCCGCACGGGCACAGCAATATGGTTTCCGCCTTTCTCGTGGTCTCGGGGCAGTTTCGTGCGCGCCAGTATGATGCTTTGAAGTGGGACGAAGCGGCCGGTCACATGTGGATCCTGCCGTCGATGGACGCCGTCCAGTCGGCGGGGCAGTGGAACAGCATCTCAGACGAACGCAGCAATGTTCACTGGCTCGAAGCCTTGACCGACGACACCTATCTCTTTAGCACCAAGATGGCTTATCTGCAGGCTGACAAACCGACTCGCGGCCGCATTCCGATTGATACGCATCGTGGCCAGGAAGTGGGCCGCGGTGTGCTGCAGGTGCCGATCATCACTAGTCAGGAATCTGAGCAGATCTATAACCGTTAGATGACAACCGTCACTCATCCGGCTTAACATCCAAAGATGCGTACGATTCCTGCTGCAGCTTATGGAATCGCCAAAAGCACGCATCACTGTTTTTTCTCCGCTTTCGTGGCATGGCTGCGCACGCCGCACTATAATGAAACTGCGCTAAAAATCGCCTGTTCTAATCCGAGGGATGTACCGATGAAACCAGTTCCCGCATGGTTGCTGACCTGTCTCGTCGGGTCGACCGCTTGCAAGGTGGCTGGCCAATCGGGTACTGGTGTTGAGCGTGGTGCGGATACACCCGCGGCGGTCGAGCGTGAACGCGCCGCAAGCGCAACGACAGAGATTCGGCAGACGGGAAAGTTTCACTATCTGATCTGGAATCAGAACTTTGAAATGAATCTCTCAAAGCTGCCGCCGGCTGGCAGTGTTGAATCAGACAAGATCCCTTACGCCGGTGGCTACTATGCGGAAGTCGATGGCGGTACGCATGTGGGCAGCCCGTCACCTTTGAGCAAGTACGACCAAGCATTTCATGGCGGAACGTCCAAAGCCGTCGCTTGGGAGCGAGCGAATCATACCAGATCGGCCAACGATCCGGATGCGGACTGGGCCGGACACTGCAATGGCTTCAGCGCAGCCTCGCAACGACATGCCGAACCGCGCTTACCCGTAACACGCGATGGCGTGACCTTTCAGCCGCACGACATCAAAGCGTTGCTGGCCGAAATCTATATGAGCGCCAAGTCCGTGTTTCTCGGTGGCAGGCGCTGCGAATCGCGTACCTTTCAAACGCGACCCACATCTCGACAAGATGTCACCGTCATGGGCGAGTGCGAAGACGTCAACCCGGCGAGTTTTCACTTGGCCATCGCCAATTGGATCGGGGTACTCAAGCATGCGTTGGTATTCGATCAATCTGAGAATTATCAGGTGTGGAACTTTCCATTATTCGCCTATGAATCGACCATTACCCGTAATTTAAGTGCGAGCCAAGCCCTTGGCTACATCGGCACCAGCGGCAATAACTATGTGTTTAACCCGAACGCCACTGAATTTGCGCACGTGACGACGACGGTTTCTTATCAGGCGGCACTGCGACAAGAGCCGCGCACGTATCCGACTCGTAGCGTTAAGCGATTGACCTATCGCTATGTTCTTGAACTGGATGGATCGGGCAATGTTATCGGTGGAGAGTGGGACGCCAGCAGTCAGGGATCACATCCGGATTTTGTTTGGGTCGCTCTGGAACCCGTTTCAGGCAATGGCAACAAGTCGCTGGCGAACCCGCATGTGGATCCCAAAACGGTGATTAGCCTCTGGGCGGAGTCCATTGGTGCCAATCCCAACAATCCACCTCTGGATATTATGGAGCCCATTTGGCAGACGAACTGGGGTCGCTTTCCGGGCTTTGACGTGGAGTTGGATGGAGGAACAAGCGGCGCCGTTTATCTTGGCAAGAAGGCGAAGCTGGTGCTGAACCGCAAAGAGGGACTGCACGGCGACGTCGAGGTTTCTATTGCCATCAATAGCAAAGTCGTCAAGTCTGTTCGTGCCTCGGGAACGGGTCCCATCGCTTATGAATTTGAGCCCATCGCGGGATTGAATCGTCTGGCATTTATCTGGAAAAAAGGTGGCACAGAGGTCGATCGCTCATTTCTGCGTTTTGATGTCATGCCATGAACCTACCGACTGCCGCCAACCTACTTTCGGTCATGATCGGCGGCGCCGCTGGTGCGACCATGCGCTTGGTGGTCAATGAATTGTCGATGGCTTGGAGTCGAGGCCTGCCCCTTGGCACACTCTTGTGCAATTACGCCGGGTCGGCAGCCATTGGTTGGTGCATGGCGCACGCTAGTGAGTGGTCACCAGCCATGCGTACCTTTCTCATACCCGGCATCCTTGGCGGGCTGACCACAATGTCGAGCTTTGCCTTTGAGATGGCTTATCTTGCCCACGAGCGCCGTTGGGCACTGGCCATGAGTTATGGCGGCTTGACCATTGTTGGCTGCACGCTGCTCGCATGGATCTTTTGGCGTTGGACCATGAACTGACGCCGTGAAATGTGCTTTGGGTACCCCCATGTCACTTCCAACCCCTTAACAACTTCCAGGGCGCGAGCTATGCATGACGACTATCTGAAAGAGCTTTTGCCAGTCAAGGTGGCGATCTTTGATAAAATGGAAACGGCACCAGTTTATAAAAAAGGCAGCGAGCGGCCGATGAATCGGCCGCTCGGCAGAGAATTGGGGAGTCAACCTAGCGGCAGCGGCGCCACTGGAGCTTATAAACCGTTTTGAACTCGCCATCGATGGTATCAACCGTCAATAGCGCAGGTGAGCGAGCTGTTCGCGGCAAGAGCCGTGTCTCAGTCTTGATGTTCATGGCGCGACTCACACCGCAGGGCGACCAGACGTCGGATACGATGCCGATGTCATCGCTGATTTGGTACGAGTCTTCCATGGCACCCACCAGTTGAGACTTGAATGTCACTTGACTGGTGCGGCCCGTTGCGCCCGAAATCCGGTAGGTGGAATTTAGCATCGCCCGGTCTCCGCGACCAAGTGACGCGTAGCCAATGTAATCCACCTTGAACACCGTGAACTGCCAGCCGTGCGGGATATGCAGATCCAGGTTGACGTTACAAAATTTGCGGCTCTCGGTCGGCGCAATGCCAGGGCCTGATTGGGCGACAAATTCATCGAACATCAGTGTGAACGCCTTGGCGTCCTCAGAAAGATAGGTGCTAACCGTGCCTGCGCGGCAACCTGTACCACCAGTGTTGATGCCATTGACATAAACCTCGCTGGGGTTAGGACCGTCATAACCCCAAGCTGTGGTGGATGTCATCGCCAACGCGATCATCGAAGTGTAAACCCATTGTTTCATATCTCGCCTCCTATGAAACTGGATCAGCGCCCCATGCGTCCGACCCACTTGTTCCCCGGCAACCGACCAAACATTTGGTCGAGTTGTGTTACCCAGAAAGGAATGAGTGCGAGGAACGTGCCAAGTGCGCATTGAGTTGTTACTTGGGCGCGAATGGGGCGCAAGGCAGCGCGCAAACGCACCTGGCAGCGGATTTAAGGTCATTGTGACGGAGAGGCATCGCCCATATTGACGCGGCATCCGTCAGGTTGGCTGCATGCGCATGAGTCTGCGATGTCGAAACGACGGAGGTAATGTGAGTTCGCGGTAAGATAAGTAAACCACAGGTGCAAGAGCTGGTGTTGTAACGTCACCAGTAGCCTCGCACGCAGTGGTCAAATCGTCGTAGCTTATGCCCGCAGTGTTGCGCCGACAGTTTGCTGCAAGTGCTGCACGAGAAGTTCAAACTCCTTGTCGACTTCCTGGTCATTGAGCGTGCGCTTACTTGACTGAAAGGTCAGGGCATAAGCCATGCTTTTTTGGCCTTCGGCCAAATTGCCGCCCGTGAAGACATCGAACAGGTGGAAATGTTGTAAATTCCGTTTGCGGAAAGAACCGAGCGCACCCTCGATATCAGCATGTTGCACTTTGCCTTCAACCACAATCGCCAAGTCGCGGGTGCTGGGCGGAAACTTTTCCAGATCAGCGTGTATGGTCATAGGTGACTGGCATGCCTGCAGCAATGTCTCGGCGTGGAACTCGAAGACCAACGGTGCGGCGTCCAATGGGAACTCAAAGGCGCGCGCCGTACGTGGATGCAATTCCCCCATGTAGCCCAGAACGAGTTTGCCACTCATGATAGTGGCGCTTGCCCCTGGGTGCAGATAGGGGAGGTCGTCTGCATTGGCGCGGATAAAACTGATGTTGCTGATGCCGAGTGCGGTGAGCCAAGTCTGTATGAGACCCTTGGCATCAAAAAAATCCACGGGCCTTTCCGCGCCGTGCCACGTGCGTAGCGTCAGCGGCTGGTCTAGGACGCCGGCGAACATGGTGTGTTCAAGAGCGCGTACCTCAGCGCGGGCGCGGGCACTGTGCGTTCGCCCATGGGATGTGGCGAGTCCCCAAAAGCTGTAACCAGGAGCGCCAGCGATGATGCTCGGGGCAAAGTAAGCGCGTCCACACTCGAAGAGGCGCACGCCTTTGACGCCCTGCCGATGATTAGCTTTAACTGCATTCAATAGATTGATAACGACGCTGGTCTGCATCCGGTCCACATCGGCGACGATGGGATTGGCCAAAGTGACCGTGTGGCGCAAAGGGTGATTGGGACCCAGGTTGCAGCGCTCCAAATCGGCGGCGGCCAAAAAGGGAAAGCTGATGGTCTCGTGCAATCCCCGTTGCGCCAGCAGCTGTTTGGCCTCGTCGATAAAATCAATGAATGGATCCTCTGGTGTCGGTGCAATCTCCATCATTGGCAGATGGGCAGGAACGTGCTCATAGCCCTTGAGGCGGATGACTTCCTCGATCAAATCCACTTCCCGCACAATGTCGAGGCGCCAGGTGGGGATTTCAAAGAGCAGTCGTCCATCGGTGCTGTCGAGCTGCTTAAATTGCAGGTTTTCCAAGAGGCGAGTCACTTCCTGGGCATCGATCAGTGTCATGCCGGACAGTTGGCGCAAACGTTCCAGACGCAAAGCGATACGTGCCGGAGCGATGGCTTTCGGATAATGCTCGATGAGCGAGCCTGCAACCACTGGTAGCTCAAGGCTGCTGTCGGTTTCGTGCAGTTCTTTGCCACAGCTCCAGATCAACGTGGCCACGCGCTGGGCCACGTCGCGAAGCGCATTGACATCGATTCCGCGCTCAAAGCGGTGTGAGGCTTCCGTATGCAGCGCTAGTCGCTTACTGGTTTTGCGCACTTGCACCGCGTTAAAGTGCGCCACCTCGATCAAAACAGAATGGGTGTCGTCTTTCACTTCGCTCGAGGTGCCGCCCATGATCCCGGCAATGCCGATAGGACCGGAGCCGTCGCAAATGACAAGGTCGCCGGCGACAAGTTCTCGTTCAATCCCATCAAGAGTCGTGAGCCGGTCGCCCTGTTTCGCCCTTCGCAAAGCCAACGTGCCTTCTTTCACAAAGCGCAAGTCATAAGCGTGAACGGGTTGACTGTATTCCAACATCACGTAGTTAGTGACATCCACGAGCAAGTTGATGGGACGCATGCCGGCGGCAGTCAACCGTCGCTGTAGCCAGGCAGGCGACGGACACGGTTTTACATTTTGCACGAGAAGCGCGCAAAAGCGTGCGCTATCCTCTTCATGCTCGATAACGATACGGGCCGCTGATTCCGTCTTTAGGGCTTGGGAAAATGCCGATTGCGGAATGGCCGGTGTTTGCAAGGGGCGACCGAGCTTTGCCGCCAAATCGCGGGCCACGCCTAGATAGCCAAAGCAGTCGCTGCGATTAGGCGTCACATTCAACGTCAACACCGTATCGTTGAGTTGATATAAGTCAGCGACGCTACTGCCAATGGGAGTACCACTGGCCATTTCAATAATCTGCGCGTGATTGTCAGAAAGGCCCAACTCGCGTTCACTACACATCATGCCCTCGGACGGCTCGCCCCGAATCTTCGACGCCTTGATCTTGAAGTCACCGGGCAAAACCGCGCCCACCGTGGCCACCGCAACGATGATCCCTTCCCGGGCATTCGGCGCACCACAAACAATGCGCAATGGTTCGCCCTTGCCGACATCGACACGGCAGACGCGCAGCGAGTCCGCATTCGGATGTTTTTGCGCCTCCAAGACTTTACCGACGACGACCGCGCCTTGCAGTGCCGACGCGTCTGTCATCGCTTCCACTTCGAGGCCGATGCTGGTCAAGGCATCCGCCACCTGCTTTGGAGAAAGGTCTCTGATGGGAACGTAATCATTCAGCCAGTTGAGTGAAATTTGCATACGATTCGTCCTTTACCCGTTGGCGTGCTTGGCGCCGGGTTCATTTGCGTGGTGTTTTAGCGTCCGGGAAACTGCGCCAAGAACTCCTGATCGCCGGCAAAGAGCTGGCGCAGATCTGGCAAGTTGTATTTCAGCATCGCCATGCGATCGAGGCCGAAGCCGAAAGCAAAGCCGGTCCACTTCTCGCTATCGTAATCAACCGCTTCAAAAACGTTCGGGTGAATCATGCCGCAGCCGCCAATCTCCAGCCAACCCGTCTGCTTGCAGATGCGACAGCCTTTGCCGCTGCAGCTGACGCACTGCATGTCGAACTCAGCACCCGGTTCAACAAAGGGAAAGAAACTAGGCCGCACACGCGTGGCTAGATCCGGGCCAAAGACAGCCTTGATGAACGTATCGATAACACCCTTCATGTCGCCAAAGCTGATGTTACGATCGA
The DNA here is from genome assembly GCA_964560765.1 of uncultured Oligoflexales bacterium. GTDB lineage: Bacteria > Bdellovibrionota_B > Oligoflexia > Oligoflexales > CAZLMG01 > CAZLMG01. The sequence continues at coordinate 48,981 of CAZLMG010000012.1, read as the reverse complement.
CAACAAAACCCTCGATCTGATGAAACATGGGCGTGTGGGTCAGGTCCGAGTCACAGCGGAACGTTCGACCCATGGCCACCATGCGCATGGGTGGACTCTCGTTTAGCATAGCGTGGATCTGAATGTTCGATGTATGCGTACGCAGAATCGTCTTGTCGAGCCCCTTGATAAAGAAAGTATCTTGCATGTCCCGAGCCGGATGATGGTCGGGAAAGTTCAGGGCGCTGAAATTGTAAAAGTCCAAATCGATTTCTGGGCCGTCATAAATGGTGAAGCCCAAATGACGGAACACGCGCGTCAATTTGCGGCGCATGAGGGTCACAGGATGCAGCGAGCCCTGTTGCTCGTCGCCACGGCCCGGCAAGGACACGTCGAGGGCCGGGCGCTGCAGCACTTGGTCGAGCTGCCAATCATCGGCACCGGCCTTTAACTGATCAAGTGTGCCGCTACAGTGCTCACGCAAGGCGTTCAGCGCTTTGCCGGCGTTGGGTTTATCCTCGGGGGCGACGGTGCGCAGACCGGCGGTCACTTCCGTGACGTGGCCCTTGCGTCCCAAGTAGGCGACGCGCAAAGCTTCAACTTTGTCCGGTTGCGGATCGGACTTTAGCGCGGCGGCGTCGAGATCAAACTGACGACGAACCGCCTCAATCTGCGCCAGGAAATTTTGAATGCTACCGGTGTCGGACATGGGCTCCCCTTGTGTCGGCGCCTAAATGCGTCGAAGATTCACCACTTGGAGAGGGGCCTTGGTACCGGTCATTGGATCGATTGCAGAGCTTGCCCCACACGTTCCAGCCCTTCGCGTATTTCGCTTTCGGCCGTCGCGTAACTGATCCGCAGGTATCCAGGGGCACCAAAGGCATCGCCCGGTACCGTGGCGACATGGTACTGGGACAGCAGATACTCCCCAAACTTTAGGCTATTGTTATCCTTCAGTTTCCTGGCCGATGCAAGCGCTTCACGGATGTCGAGAAAGATATAGAAGGCCCCCTCGGGTGGGATGTAGCGCACACCGGGAAGTTGTTTGACCCGATCCACCACCAAGTCGCGGCGGCGTTGCAGATCGGTAAACTTGTCTTCTAGCAGCGAACGTCCGTGATTCAGTGCCACCACCGAGGCGTCCTCGATGAAGCCGGGCAAGCAGGTGGACGACTGGGACTGCAAGATATTTAGTGGTTTGGTCACGGCTGGTGGAGTTAGGGCAAAACCGACGCGCCATCCGGTCATAGCGTAGCCTTTGGCCAAGCCGTGTACCAGGATCAGACGGTCGCGCAATTTCGGAGTTGTTTGTGCCAGGGAAACGTGCGGCCGATCAAAGGCCAGGTACTCGTAAATCTCGTCGCTGATGACCCACCAGGACTTGGATTCCAGATAGCTGCCGAGCTCCTCGATATTCTCTCGAGACATTACGTAACCAGATGGATTATTGGGCGAATTTAGAATGATGGCGCGCGTCTTGGCGGTGGCATACTTGGCGATGGTCTGTGGCGTAATGCCGCTCTGCTCGAATTCGTGCATAGGAATGATGACGGGAACGGCGCCGGCCGCCATGACGTGAGCTGGGTAACTGACCCAGTATGGCGCCGGAATCAAAACCTCGTCTCCATCGTTTAGCAACGCCAGCGACAGATGAAAGAGCAGCTCTTTGGCGCCCATTCCGACCACGATATCCGCAGGATTATGTTCAATCTGATTCTCGCGGGCAAACTTGGCAGCGATGGCTTTGCGCAGTGGTAAGCCGCCGCCAGCAGCACCGTACTTGGTGCGGCCTTTGCGCATGGCGGCAATGGCAGCTTCGACGACGATGTCGGGCGTATCAAAGTCCGGCTCGCCGACGGTGAAATTCAAGACCTTTTGCCCGGCGCTTTCCAGCTCTTTAGCCTTGGCATTCAGGGAAACGGTCGGTGAGGGCGGTAAGGCAGCGATACGACGCGAAAAATCCATATCACAACTCCAGATAAGGCGACGGGGTGGCGTTGCCATGCTAGCATCCAGGCCGGCAAATCTCTAGATTGTATTGAGAATGACAGGGAAAAAAGCTCGAAACTAGCCAAGAGAAAGGCCCCTGTGTTAGCGTCCGCCCCTATTGCCCACTGAGCAACAAGGACCAGAAGAGACATGACCAAGTGGCAAGATCTATTGCAGCTCTTAAAGCAACACCGAAATCAACGGCTGACGATCGTTTACTTCTGGCCCCTTGGCAAATCCCGGACACTTGAACTGACACCGGCCCGATTTTGGGCATTGATCAGTTGCGCTTTGGCCGTCACGGTTTGGAGCATCTTCGCTGGTCTGTGGACCTTACGCAATTACGTGGCCATTCATGACCTGCAGACTGAACTGCAATTGGCGCGGCAGTCGGTCTTCGCCTATCAAGCATCTTACGAAAACGTTTTCGAAGAGGCCTATCCCGATGCCGCCGGTGCCGTTTCACCAAAGGCAGCACCCGAACCCGCGCCGGCTATACAGGTTGTGGCTGCCAACGCGCTCGCAGCAGCAAACGTAGAGGTGGCCGCCCCGGCAATGGCGGCAGTGGCGGCGGCGAAAGAAGAGGCACCCGCCCCAGCAGTCGCGGCGGCGAAAGAGGAGGCACCTGCCCCTGTAGTGGCAGCGACGCAAGAAGAGGCACCCGCCCCGGCGGCACTGGCGGAGCCAAAAATCGAAGCCCAGCCCCAGCTAGCCTTTCAGACGCCAAAGGCCACTTACTCCGAGCAGACGTTGAGGGTGCAGTTTGGCCTGATGAATTCGCAAGAGGGCAGCAAAGTTCGCGGCTATCTTTACGCCATCGCGCGCGTCGAGCAGCCGGATGGCAAGTCCGCGTACTTAGGCTCGGCCCCCAATTTGGCGATCGACCCGCAAACTGGCAAGGCAACTCGGCCGACCAAGGGTGAGTCTTTTGCCATTCGCCGTTATCGTGCTGGCAATCTGCATATTCCGCTGCCCGCTGCCTTCACCGGCTCGGTCAAAGACATCTGGCTCGTCGCCGTTGATGCACAGGGAAATGCGCTACTAGAGAAAGAAGTGTCGACATCCCGCTTGCCCAGAATACAGCCTATTGTTGCGCAGCCAGGCGCTGCGGCCGTAGGCGACCTGGGAGGCGCTGCCAATTCAAAGTCGATGTAAGCGCGCCGCCAAAGCTTCGGCGTCGGCAATAGCGAAAAATCCCCGAAGTTAAGGCTTCGGGGATCGATCGATTCTTTTACTATGATCAGCTTGGTTGAGTATTACATAGCGCCTGGCGGTGGGCCAAACTCGTGGAACTCATCTGCGCGCTCACCGATCATTGGATCCACGCCTTCTACACCTTCACCAGGCTCGAATCCAGCGCCGAAGCAATCGAGATCTGCTGGCTGAAAGTCACCCATGCAGGCCATCATGGCTTCTTGATCTTCCGCGCTCGGCTCGGCACTCATGTCCAGTGCGGATGTGCCTGAGCAATCCCACGCGCCTTCGCCGAAATCAACGGTCCAGTCTTGCGCCAACAATTTTGCAATTTCTTCTGGAGCGACGAAAAGCGTGCCGCCATCTGCGAATTGTTCGGTGGCATCGCTAGCAGCGACCAGGCCGTCCTTATCGAAATACGAGCGGGTGGTTTCAACTTGCGGTTCACCTTCTTGTAGGCCCAACTCCGGCTCGCCAAAGATCGGTTGGCTCAAGCCGGCAAATTGGCTCAAGGCTTGCCCGTACATCACGTCAAAGGTATCGAGGCGCCCCGCGACCAGCTCTTTATGTGACATGGATAGATCGCCTTCGAAAGATGCAGCCATTTCCTTCGCCACGCTAACCTTGTGCACGCCCGAGTCGAGACCTAGGTCCATGACGATATTGGAGCTGACATTCATTTGGTCCATGGCAAATCGGAATTGCGCATTGCCCAGATAGCGGCCAACTGTCGTCAAGTTGTTGTCGAAGTTACCAGCCAACTGAATGCTGCCCAAGCCATCCAGTTCCATCTTGATTGCGTAGCTTCCTTTCGAGCCTTCGCCTTTCTTAGCACCTTCCAGGGTGATCTTCTGGGTGAGTTCGCCGTCCTCGCAGACCCAAACGTTGTACTTGCCGGCACTCGCTTGAGAGTTGTCTAGCCAAACCTTGAGGTTTGGCATGGAAGGTCCGCCTTGCAACATGGGAGGCGGGGGGCCTTCAAACTCGCCGCCAGGAGGGCCTTCAAATTCACCGCCACCGCCGCCACCACCGCCAGCCATGGATGCGAAGTCGATTTCGTACTTCCCACCCCATTCCATTCCTGGGGTGTTTTCCAGCATGCAAAGCTGCATGGAGACCATCTGTGCGTTTTGCTTAAATTCACCAATTGCCGATTGCAAGGAGCAGAACTCCATGGACTTTGCCCCGCCCTGAAGCCGAAGCGCCGTGCTGCTAGCGACTAACTCGGCTGGGATCGGTGCGTCTACCGCTTTCGATACTTGCAGATCGGAGAGCTGCAACGCTCCAATGTTTGTGTCCGAACCTTCATTGCCGTTCGCGTCGCCATCACTCGAGGACTTACTGCAACCCATGGCAGCAACCAGTCCCAGTCCTAATCCTAACTTCCGCATATGTTCCTCCGAAGGGGGGTCATTCAAAAGAGACCGTGAAGCGATCGGAGGATTTGCGAGGGACTTGAATATTGCGCCATGAATATTTTTACCCAACTGTAATGACACCAGAAAAATGGCGATTGTCAGCACCAGCAAGGAGAGGCCGCCCCTAGGGGTACGGCGACTCGCTGATGCAGATGAGGCGCAGCGAATGATCACATCGCGCTAGCTTTCCTCGCATCTTCAGCGAACTGCTCTTGGCGGCTCTTCGTGTGTTGCCGTAGACACCAAAATCAGTCGAGCTGTCGGAGCGCCACTGATCGCATTCTTGATCCTCGCCGGAACGGCTGCCCGTCGGCGACCAGGCAAAAGGACGCCGCTGGATCTTTTCACCATGTTCATCCGTTACCAGAGCGACATTCAGGCGAGCATCTTCTGCTAGCAAGAATGGCACCCGTGACACAATTCGTTCGTTATGCAGGTCATTGACGGCAGAGCTTGGATCCAGCAGCAAGAGCATGGGGTGGCCGGAAATGGCGGCAAGCCAGCGTCCACCGAGTCCAGCTTGCGCGGCGTGCCAGGTACAGCGCGCGTCAGCGCCTTCGTAGCCGCTGCGAAAACTTTGCTCTTGAAACGACGCAGCCAAATTTCCGGAATAAGCTGCGCTGGTGATAAAGGCTAGATGCACTGGCTCTGCGCTCGCAAGCGCTCCGTTCTCTTTTTTCTTACCCTTGTCCGGCTTTGATTTTTCGTTATTATCCTTTTTGCCCTTCTTGTCCTGCTTCGATTTGTCCTTCTTATCCTTCTTGCGCGGCTCCGAGTCCGCATCCAATTCATCAACGGTCGTGGTGCCATTCGTGACGTCGCCCGCATGAACGATAGGGCTTGTGTCCTGGGTTACACTTTCGGCGACAGATGTATCGTCGCTCGTCTCCATGGGGATGCCTGGGTCGTCCATGGCATCCAACTCATCAGCATCGGTCACGTCTGTATCGCCGGCTTCTGCTGAACCGTATTCGGCATCGCTCTGGGTCGCAGCGTCGGTGGAATTGTCGTCCGTCGTCATGGCGGTAGGCGCGGCCGCTTCGGCATCATTCAGCAAGTTAGCTCTGTTGGCAGCGTCAACAGCTTGGCTCGCCGCATCTGCTTGGTTAGGGGCAGCTATATGAGTCGAGATGCGCTCACTGTCGATCACGAGATCTTTTGATCCCAGAGGAGACTCCTCTTGAGCTGCAAACTGTGCTGCTCGCGAGCGCAGCGCACCACCGCTCGGTGTGCAGGCGGTTAGACAAGTAAGTGTGACCAGGACTGGTAACTGAAGTTGCAAGAATTTCATGGTTTCCCCTCTAAAAACACCAAGCCCGTTATCGGCCAACGTGGCTGGTTTCTTGAGGGGGCTGCTATGCTTCGGGCGAAGATCCCATGTCGACTGAGGGAAAGTAGCTTCCCTTTTCCCCAATGCGGTGCCCGGCCGGAATCGGCGTGCCGAGTTGATCGACAGAAAAAACCTCGGCTCCGAGGTTCAACGAAGCGCGCAGTCGTTCCATGGTGTCCGGGACGAACGGATAAAGCATGATCATCAAGTTCTTCAGCACATAGAACGAGCTGTACAAGGCATCGCGGCGAGACTCTTCCGGCTGGCGATCGTCGTGGGGCTTAAACTGAGTAAACAAACTGTTGATTTGGCGCGCGTAATTTTCGATGGCGAAGAGCAACGTCGAAAACTCGGCCTTTTCCATCGAGCGTAGATAGCGCTGAATCATCTTGCCGGTCTCAGTACTCACCTTTTCATTCAACTTACCGTCTGGCACCTGCCCTGAAAATTTGGAGTGACAGGCCGAGATTGGCTTTTCCAGCGCCGCGTTCATCGGGCCGGCAAGAAAGCGATTGCGCTCTTCCAGCGTCGCGAAGTCAAAGTTTGACGACTTTTCTGGCAAGCTGAGCAGCGCCAGAAAATAGCGGATTTGATCGGCCGTATAGCCCTTTTCTGTGATGAGCTGATCGCCCGTATAAAAGTTGCCGCGCGATTTGCTCATCTTCTCTCCGCCCACCATCAGATGGAAGCAGCCGAAGATATCTGTCATCTGATAATCGCCTTTTTCCGGCTGTTTCTGCGGATCGCTTTGCGTGCCAAGCCACATGGCGCCTTGCATCAGGACATAAAAGAAGACGTTGTCTTGTCCCAAGAATTGATACACTTTCGCACCCGGATCTTGCCAATACTCGGCAAATTTTGACTTATCCGTTCCTCTTTGCGCCAGCGCTACTTGTGAAAAGGAAATGGGAGCAATCAGTGAGTCTGGCCAAACGTAGAGCGTTTTGCCTGCCATGTCCGGATCGAGGTCAACGGGCATGGGGATGCCCCAAGCCACATCTCGGGTGATCGCGCGATGGGCCCATCCGTCCACGAGCTGCGTCGGAATTCCCTTTGCTTCTAGCTGCTCTTGCGCGACGTGGAGATCCACTTTGTTGTCAAACTGAGCCTGAATCTTTTTACCGGCCGCATACTTGCTCTTGTGCTTGGGCAAGGACTCTTTGATCGACTTATAAGTCTCCTCGTGGACGTTATCAAAGCATAGCCCTGGCAGTACCGTGTTGATCACCTCATTATAGACAGGGCCGCGCCAGGTCTTCTGCTTGCTTTGAATCCATTCACGCAGGGGCTCTGATACTTTCCACATGTTGAGCCACCAATGCACCGTATCGCGTAATTCGGGCGTTGCATCACTCAGAGCGCTGCGTGGATTGACTAACGCTGTCGGCTCGTGATGCTGGCCGCAGCGGTCGCACTCGTCGCTATAGGCATCCGCGTTATCGCATTTTGGATTAGGGCACTGACCACGGACAAAGCGATCCTGCAGGAAGCGTTGTAGTTTTGGGTCATACCATTGCCGCGTCGTGCGCTTTTCCAACATACCGTTGTCATGCAGTTTGCGGATGAAGTCTTGGGCGATCTCTTGGTGAATGGGAAAGCACTCGGGTCGAGACGTGCCGGTATACACATCTAAGCCAATATGAAAGCGGCGCATGGTTTCCATTTGTCGGTCGTGGATGCCATCGATGAATTCACGGATGGTCTTGCCCGCCTGCAGGGCCGCAAGTTCGCTGGTTGAGCCGTGGTCGTCGGTGCCGCAGACATAGAGCACATTATCGCGGCCGATGAGCATGCCGAGCCAGCGCGCATAAATGTCTGCGGGCACATGCGCCCCAGCCAGATGGCCAAGATGCACGGGGCCGTTGGCGTAAGGCATTCCCGCCGTAACGACAGCTTTCGTCGGCCGACTGATATTTTTCTTCAGTTGCTCAATGTCGAGGACAAAAGGGGTCTGCGGCTTCATGAATCACTCATCTGTTACTAGCGGTTAATGTCATTAGGGCTTGGCTGGTTTTTGGGCTCTTTGGGCGTCGCATCCTGGCTGATGCCCCTTGTTACATGCCTTTCCGTACCAGCGTTGGGCGGCATCTTTTCCTTGCGCCTCAATCGCCATGCTGGCCATCGCCATGCAGGCCGTGCCATCATCGGCCGGCATGCTGCAGGCCCGATTGTAGTCGCGCAAAGCAGACTCTTTCTCGCCCAAGGCGACCCAGGCCTGGGCAGACTGACTGCAGGCGGAAGCAATCCCTTCGTCGCAGGCTTTGCGAAACCAGCCTTGGGCAACGCGCAGGTCGCCCCCATTCCAAGCTTGCTCGCCCAGGAAGACGCAGGCAGCGGGCACCTTGTCCTGGTCGCACTGTTGCTGCATCTTCTTGAAGTCGGGTGGTGATTTGCCATCTCGGGTTGTAGCACGCAGTGTTGTTGCGGCAGCGAGGGAACTGACGACAGCAAATGCGAGGGAAATCCAACAAAAGCGCAACATGTCACATCCATTACCAATCACAGCGATGAAGTAGGCTAGCCCGCAGTCCTTATCGAAGTGCCAGGGGAACCCACCTTCACTAGGTGGGTGCCGTGTAGATCGGCATTAGGCTTCCCCCTACATCGCCAAAGCGGGGGGGCTTGCACACCGCCGAACGTCAGGCTCCCTGAATTAAAAGCATCGGTTCTCCGGCGATCATCAACAGCCTAACTGGGGCTAACCCAGAACCATCATAACACCGGCACCGGCTCATGCGGCAGCGAAATTGAACTGATGCTGTTAATTGTGCTTGGATCATCGGTATCGATGGGAAAGGGCCGACTTTCCTGAACGGGCATGATAAGAGAGCAGTCTGCTCGCGACCGAAGCGATAAATTGCCTTATAATCTGGTGTGTTGGGTCGGATGAGCGGTTGCTTAGGCACAATTGAGGTCATCAGTTTTCATGTTATACCCTGACAAGCCGGCGCTCTACGTCGTCGCCACTCCCATTGGCAACCTGGACGAAGCGAGTCCTCGCTGCCGCCATGTCCTGCAGGCGGTGGATATCATCGCTGCCGAAGACACCAGAGTTGCTCGCCGTTTGCTGACCGCCTTTGGCATTGCGGGCAAGGAATTGGTCAGCTACCACGATCATATTGAAGAAGCCCGTTCCGCCCAGTTGGTGGAGCGCATGCGGCAACAGTCGTTGACCGTCGCCATCGTTTCCGATGCGGGGACGCCATGCGTTGCAGATCCCGGGTATCGGTTGGTGGCGGCGGCGCATGCGGCGGGGATTCCCGTCCACCCGATTGCCGGCCCCTCGTCCTTAACCGCGCTGGTGTCAGCGGCCGGTTTGCCGACCGATCGGGTGCTGTTCACAGGTTTTTTGCCATCGCGTACATCCGCGTTGCGCCAGGAGGTGCAAGGATGGCAGCGCTATGGTGCCTTATCGTTGGTCTTTTTCGAATCGCTGCGACGCCTGCCAAAAACACTTGGCGCCGTGGAGGAGGTCTATCCTGAGGCGCGGATCGCCATCGGACGCGAGCTGACGAAGATGTTTGAGGAGGTTCGCCTCTTCACAGTAGCAGAGGCCCGCCATTGGTTGAAAAACGAGGCGACGCTGAAAGGCGAGGTTGCAGTGATGGTGCATTTGCCCGCGCCAGCAGCTGCAACAGCCGCGGAAGTGCAAGAGGAACATTTGCAGGTGGGTAGTGAGTTGCGTGGAAAATTGACCGCCGGTTTTCGCAGCGGCAAGACACTGAAAGAATTGCTGCGCGAATATCGCGACTGCGGTCTGGCTCGTGGCGCGCTGTATCAGCTCCTGCTCGAAGTCAAGAACGAACTTGGTTTGTAGGGTGACGGAGCGCTGCGTCAAAGATGTGGGCAGACTTTCGCCGCCTTTACACATTTTTTTTCTACGTCATTTCGGCACACCGCCGGGGTATGCGCTATAATCACAAAGTCAGAGCCATGAAATCGATCAGAGAACCATGATGGTGGAGGGTCGCATGTTGACGTCCTTTGAACGGAATGTTGCTGCTGATTTTCGGCGTGAGCGTCATGACGCGGCGGTTCGCGCGGCAAATGTCGCGTTTGCTCGTGCCAGTCGTCCGGTTACGTATTTCGGCGCCGTACGTTTTGTGCGGATGATTGGTGCTGGCGCCCGCAAGGCTGTGCCCTTTCTATTTCGCAGCCAGGGCCTCGCTTGGCGTCGGCCACGAGGTTTTAGTTCTCGTTAACTCGCCCTAGCTCTTATGACCGCTGGATGCGCCTGAGGTTTGTATGTCCTTTGAGATGTTCTTTGTCATGGTGCTACCGCTCGTTTTGTACGTGCTCGTGGAACTCAAGTACGGAATGAAGGCGGGAGTGCTGGCAGCCGCGGGTGCATCCCTCTTCCTGTTTGTTTATGCGCTGATCGTTTGGGACGATTTAGATCCGATGCTGCTGACAGAAGTCGTGTTGATCGTCGTGCTGGGCGCTATTTCCTACCGCTTGAACAGCTCGCGATTCTTTAAAATGCAGCCAACGGTGGTTGGCGTTATCTTTGCGGCTTACATTGCTTATTTCCAGTGGCTTGGCACACCTGTCCTGGTACGCATGTTACCCATGGTGGAGAAGCTCAATCCCGAGGCTTACAACGTCATGTCCCAGCCCAACGGTGTGGAATATCTTTCCGTACTGTCAGCTCACTCCGGCTGGTTGTTTCTCGTGCATGGGATTTTTGTCGGATTCATCGGCTGGCGTTTCAGCAGTGTGTACTGGATCGTGGCTCGTCTGGCGATTTATCCGTTGGCATTTGCCCTGACCGCTATCGATGCCATCTTGTATTTCCGCGCATAAACTAACCATAACCACGTAGCTGGCGTTCGTTCCCGCGACTGGTTTTTTCCGTGCTGGGAGCACTTGTCGGATTCTGTTATGATTCCGAATAGAAAATACCAAGAAGCCCCAATCGAATCAGCTGCTCAGGATTATTGACGCGACCCTGATGGCTGACTCTCAGTGACTAGGAAGGTCGTTAGCGACAACCCGAGGGGGAACGAGTACGCATGAATGAGTTGAATCCATCGATCGAAACGGGAATTCCAGGGCAGCGACTGAGTCGTTCGTCTCCATATTTGCTCGAAACATTTCCGGGTTGGGTACGAGGTCTGCCGCCATACGTCACGGTGCCAAATGTGCCATTGCCGGCATTTATCGCTGTCGGCGGCGGCAAGGGTGGTGTCGGCAAGAGTATTATCAGCGCCAACGTCTCAGCGCGTCTCGCGAAGATGGGCTATCGCGTCTTGGTTGTCGATCTCGACCTGGGCTGTGCCAACTTGCATACACATTTTGGCGTCTCGATGCCGAAGACAACTTTGGCAGAGTTCGCCGTTTATCGTCGGCGTCGCTTTGCAGAAGTGATCTTGCCGACGGGCGTTCCAAACGTCGGCTTGGTGGCTGGTGGAAGAGAAGAGTCGTGGGGAAACTTCCTAGAGCGTGGTCCAGAAGCGTTAGTACCTGTTTGGCAAGCGCTGATGCTGGCGCGATCTGAGTTTCAAGTTGATTTCGTCGTGTTAGATCTGGGCGCAGGAACGCACCGGAACACGATGGATTTCTTCAGCGCTGCTCACATGGGCATTGTGACTGTCTTACCCGAGCCCACGAGTGTCGAAAATGCGTACGTCTTCATGCGCACAAGCCTCTGGCGAGTGCTTGAGCACGCCGCGACCCGCATGGGGCAGTTAGAAGCTTTGACGGATGTTCGTCACGCGCTGGCGCAAGTTGGTAAATCCTTCGATCATGGATATGCGGATTGCTTGCGGCAGTTATCGGCGCAGTATCCTGAATTGATTGGTGGCGTGTTGGACGCGCTGCGCAGTCGAACCTTGGGTATCGTCATCAATCAGACGAGGTCACAGCATGACATTGACGTCGGCACATCCATGGAGCAGATCAGTCGCCAATACTTTGGTTTTAACGCGACCTTTCTCGGTCATATGAACTACGACGATGCGGCCTGGAAGTCCTTGCGCAATCGGCGTTTGTTGTTGACAGATTTTCCGCACGGCGTTTTGGCTAAGCGCATTTCGAGCATGTGCTTGAACGCAGTACGCAAACTTGGATATATCGGGGGGTAGTTATGGAGAAGCATCCCTTTGACTCGTCGGCGCCCTTTGGCGCAAGTGCTGGGGCGACCTCAGTACACGGCAAACAGCGTACGCTGTATGAGCTATTGAATGTGAGCCCAACTTCCACGCGGACGGAAGTTCGCGAATCTTACATTCGCATGAAGAATATGTTTAGCTCGCAAAACCCCGCGCTCTATTCGCTTATGGGTGACGACGAGGCACAACGGATGCTGCACGCCGTTGAGGACGCGTTTCGGGTGTTGAACGACGACGTGAAACGTCGGCAATATGATATTCAGCTCGGCATCGTGGATGTCGAAGAAGCACCCAATCGCAGCACGCATGCGGTAGACAGCCGCTCGGCGATGGGGGAGGCTCCGGTCACGCATCAGCCGGCCGCTCCGGCGCAGCGCAGCGGGGGGTTCACCCGAGCCATGGTGACTCCATTGCGCGCGGCCGACCCGGCGATGCAGGCTCGACTCGAAGAAATAATGCAGGCGGCGACCGACAAAGGTGACGGTGCGTTGTTTCGCAAGTTGCGCGAGGCTGCAGCCCTATCGGAAGAAGAGCTGCATGCACGCACCAAAATCAGTCGAGAGTACATTCGCGCCATTGAAGACAACGCATTTGACCGACTGCCGCAAATTGTTTTTGTAAGAGGATTCTTGAGGAGTTACCTGAATGCCTTGAGTGTTTCGCAGGTCGAAGCTATGGTCGCTGCCTTTGCGACGAGGCATTCTGAGTGGTTGATCAGCAAGAACAAGTAAGCACCTTCGAAATTGACGAGTCACTGGGTGGACTTCGCCTGGATGTGGCTGTGGCTAGACTGCTACCGGATGTGAGTCGGACTCAGGTGCAGTCGCGCTTACGTGTCGGCGCTATTCTGTTGAATGGCGAAGTTTGCAAGCCGAGCCTACCAGTCTCTTTGGGCGATCTGGTAGAAGTACGTTTGCCGCCGAGCGTTCCTTCCCGATTAAAGCCTGCTCCCCTCGACCTCAACATTCTCTTTGAAGACGATGATCTTCTAGTCATCGATAAGCCGCCTGGTTTGGTTGTGCATCCAGGAGCTGGCGAGCATGGGACGACACTGGCGGAAGGTCTCTTATACTATTTGCAAAACAACGGGCCACTTCCTGGAACCGGCGATCGGCCAGGCATTGTGCATCGATTAGACAAGGACACCAGCGGAGTCATCGTTTGCGCCAAGACCTCTCGCGCGCATGCTGGACTTGCCAAACAGTTTCAGGAAAAAACCAATCATCGATCCTATGTCGCATTGGTTGACGGCGTTTTGCCTGCCGGTGAATGCGATGTCGAGTCGTACCTCTATCGTGATCCCATCAATCGACTGCGTTTCGCATCCATGCCAAGCGATCTGGTTGCCGAGCGATTTGCCGGGGCGGAGCCGCCAGCAGGATGGCGATGGGCCAAGAGTCACTTTCAGGTGGAATCGATTTATAACGAACGCTTATCACGCGTGCGCGTTACCCTGCATACCGGGCGAACGCATCAGATTCGCGTGCATGCAGCAGTGCTCGGTGCACCGATCGTTGGTGATCTTGTCTATCATCAGCGCACGCAGCTGCCGCACACCTTTCCAGCACCCACTCGTGCGCTCATCGCTGGGATCGAGAGGCAGATGCTGCATGCGGAAACATTGGGCTTTGAGCATCCGCTGACGGGACAGCCCCTGCGTTTTCAGGCGCCTTTGCCCGCAGATTTTGCGGCCGTCTTGGCGGCACTTCAGCCGTTTGCGGGATGACGTACCCAAGTTAGCTCGTGCTTGTTGTGGTACAAATGCAACACGCGACTACCTGGAATGTCTAGAAACTGCTGAATGACGCCGTATTGATCCGTGCCTTGAAATTTAAGCGTGCAGACAAAGCGCTCACATTTTCCCGAGTCGAGCCAACGTTTGACGAAGGTGAGCAAGCGCTCTGGATAGCAGATCACATCGGAAAAGATCCAAGACACCGACTCGACGTCGCGCGGCTGCATGGAAAAAGCACTGGCCTGGCGAAACTCGATCCCTGGATTTCGCATCAGCCTTGGGTCCAATGGGGAGCGATCGACGGCGATGACCTTGGCACCGAGTTTCGCCAGAACCCAAGTCCAGCCACCTGGCGACGCTCCCAAGTCCATGCATATTTCCCCGGGACCTGGGAACAGTTGTGTGCGCGTTAGAACCTCCCAGAGTTTGAGGTAGGCGCGGCTGGGTGGATCGCTATGGTTTTCGGCAAAGCTGACCACGCCATTGGGCCAAGGCGAATCCGTGCTGGCGGCGTAAACCAAGGTGTTGGCGTCGCGAAGGGTCCACCCCCCGCAGGTTGCGTTCGGCCAGAGGGTCGGGAATTCCAGCGGTGGCATACGCCAGCGCGGCAGTTGCTCTTGAATCAAGGTCATTCGCCGGTGCAGCTGAAACGCATAAGGAGCCCAGCGCCCACCGGCATCGCGCAGAATTCGGACGGCGTGCTTTATGGATTCGATGGGTTGTTCCATGACGTCGTACCAAATATTTTGCGCCCATGGCTGTGTGCCCGCAGGCCCTGAAAATAGGAATAGATCGCCCAAAATTTCGTTTTGTTGTGGGACCCACCAACGCGTCGGTTCCTGCAAACCGTTCGGGGCTAGGACAGCAGTTTTCATGAAACAGGGTTCTCGATGCTTGAAATATGCAAGTTATTACGTCAATATAAAGTAGATTATAGTCTCTTTCATGACGTTATGACTATCGGGAGTGAGGATGGCACCCTTTACATGGGTGGTCGGGCTTCTCGCTTGGACTTCGTGGTTTTCAGCGACCGCCGAAGCCGGGGATCTCAAGGCATTGCCGTTGCCGAAGAATGACGACACCATCAAAGCCTCAACACAAGAAGAAGTGATCCTGCTGGCAGTCGATAAGTCGCGGCTCCTGGCGGAGTTGCGAACGCTGCCGGATACGAGCGATGGCGCGGCCCTGCTGCGAACCTTCCGAATCGCGATTGGCAAAGAAGCTGGCGATAAGGAGAAGGAAGGGGACAATCGGACTCCGGAGGGTGTGTATTTTTCTCGGGGTATCATCGACGGCGGGCAGTTACCGGCGAAATACGGCCCGAAGGCCATTCCGATCAATTTTCCCAACCCCATTGACGTGATGTCGCGCAAGTCTGGACACGGCATCTGGCTGCACGGGGTGGAGAATGACGCCCGCATCGAAGAAGCGAACGTGACCGAGGGATGCGTCGCGTTCTACAATGACGACATCATGCGCTTGGCACGATGGCTGCGTCCTCACCAAGGCATCATCGTCATTGCTGACGATGCGCAGAAGGTGAATAGGCCTGAAGACATGGCCAGCTTGCGCCAGTCCACGGAGTCCTGGGTGGAGCACTGGAAAACCCGAGATTTACCGAACTATGTCTCCTACTATGATCGCGAGCGCTTTCGTTTCCGCGGATGGAGCCTTGAGCAGTTTCGAGATTATAAGAAGCGAGTTTTCGACAGCTATACGTCGATGCTCGTTCGCGTCGATGACCTGCGCGTCGTTACGCATCCAAAGTATGCCGTCACTATCATGAATCAAGACTTTAACGGTGACGATCGATTTATCTCAAATGGCCGCAAGATTCTTTACTGGAATAAGGATGAGCTAGGGCAATGGCGTATCGTTCACGAGGACTTTGAGCGCCGCCGGCTAGAGACGATCGCCTACACCCCCGAGCAACTCGCCACTCTGGCAGGACCTGAACCCCGCGACCCGAGCCGATCTGCCGCTCTCAGCGGTGATCCGATTGACGATGGTCATGACGATTCCTCCGAGGCCCGTCGCGAGTCACCAAAGCTCTAGCATCGCTGGCAAATCCTAGCTGATTGCGGTATCGTGGCACGAATGTTCCCGATGTCGTAATCGACGTTTGAAGACTATTTTTTGGCGTGGAGGCAAACGTGTTGTCAGCTCATTTATTTCGCGCGCTGTTGTTAGGCTCTGTGGTGGGTTCGTCCGTGGGGATGGCTTCCACTTTGTTCCAATACAATGGCAAGAGTTACTCAGCAGCAGATCTGAGCCCAGCTGCGGCCCAGCAAGTTTTTGATATCGATCAAGAGAGTTACATGAAAAAGCAGGCGGCGTTGGACGATGCCGTGTTGTCGATTTACTTTGAGGAAGAAGCGGCGAAACGCAAAAAACCGGTCAAAGAAGTCGAAGCCGACTTGTTAAAGGTAAAGGACCCTACGGAAAAGGAAACCAAAGCTTTTTATGACGAGAACAAGGCACGCATCCCATATCCTTATGATCAGATCAAAGAAGAAGTGAAAAAGATTCTGATATCGCAGAAGAAGAATGAAGCTCGCACCAAGCTTGTCGAGAAAGTCCGCAAAGACAAGAAGGTTGTGGTAACTTTGCAAGCTCCAGAAGCCATACGTATTGCCCTGCGCGTGGATGGTTTCCCGACCAAGGGTGAGGCGACGCTGCCGGTCCACGTTGTGGAGTTTGCAGACTATCAATGCCCACACTGCAAGCACGCTTCCGAGGCTTTCAAGAAGCTCATGAATAAATATGGAAAGAATGTGCGTTTGACGTTCGTGGATTTTCCCATCAATCCATCAGGGATCTCGCGTATCGTCGCCCAAGGTTCGCATTGTGCCGCCAAGCAGAACAAGTATTGGGAATATCACTACATGGCTTTTGATAACCAAGCCAAGCTCACCGATAAATCTCCAGAAGAGTTTGCGAAGAAGCTGGGGCTGAATGAGTCTGAGTTTAAGACTTGCGCCGCATCTGACTGGGCTAAGGCTGAAGTTGAGCGTGGCCGCCTAGAGGGCGAGCGCGTCGGGGTCAGCGGAACACCGACGATCTATATCAATGGCAAGAAATTTGTCGGTGGCCATAGCGAAGAGGGCGTCGAGGCCGCCATTCAAGCAGAACTTAAGCAAAAAGCATCTTAGTAGTTAATTTATCGACTTACATCCGTGGATTGTTTCTCAGCCCACGGATGGCAACCATCCTCGCCACTCGGCAAAATCTTCCCCGTTAAGCTTTTGATGCCATTGCCGATAGCCTTGTCAGTTAAGACTTATTCGTATCGGTTTGGGGGCAACAGTGGTTACTTGTCTACCTATTCGACACCTAGTCCTGTGGGCATGGCTCATTGCCGTTTGCGGCGGCCAGGCGAACGATGCCTTTGCAGTCACCAACCCTGACTCCACAGAACGATTGCAGGCTGACACGATCAACTCGGTCAAGAACCGACTGAACCCGATCTTGAACCGATACTGCTTTGATTCCTGTGAGATCGTGCATGTCGACGTAGCGGTTGATGAAGAGATTGCTGACACGGACGACATCGGCTTTGAGGGGGCCTCCAATCGTAACGCGGCTGTCTCCTTTAAAGTGTCACGCGTTGCGGTTGAAGTGCAGATTGACGATCGTGTCACAGAAGCCAATCGCGATCGACTGCTGCGAATCTTGCAAAATCATACGCGAGACTTTGGCCTGAAGACGGAGATTATGTGGCGACCCGTGACTCTGCCTAACATTGGCAAGGGAGCGGATGGAGAGCGACAACTTCGCGATAATCTCGAGCGGCGCTTGAGCAAAGTTGTTGAAGATATTTTGCGTGTCTATTGTCCAGAACAGTGCCTCATTGCGCAAATAAATGCTGAGGGGCGTAATATTCCCTTTGATGAAGCGCAGCGCCTGCCGAGTACCCAGATCTCGACGGATGATTCGGCACGCAGCGCCTTCAAGATTGATGATGTGACCATCGAGATTTCTATGGATGAACAGCTAGATGAGGCTGTTCGTCAAAAGATCGTCAATGTTATCCGGGCAAAGACTCGCTTTGTATCGCCGGTCAGTGTCAACGTGAGTACCACGGCTTTTCCCGAGCCATATGCGAAGTTACGTGAAAAGGAGAAAGCAAGCGCTGAAGACCCATACGGTCTGGAGAAGCTACGCCAGATGCTGGTGATGTTCCGCGAGCTCGCAGGTACGAAAGAGATTATCACCAACAACTCATCGACGAATTCCTCAACTAACTCTTCATTGTCCAACTCAACGGAGAAGGCCGAGAATACCGAGTCATCCAGCCGACTCGATCGTAGCCTGTCGACGAGTGCAATGCAGGAGTACGGACAGACTGGTACGCAAGAATGGCTCATGTACGGCTTGATCGGTTTGGTTGTCGCCGGCTTGGTCATCGCCTTGTTGATGCGAGTCATGGGTGCCAATCGCGATGCAAAGGCGATGATGATGCCTGCGTCGTTTGCAGCTCCTAGCCAAGGAGCATCGCCAACGGCTCCGCAACCTGGCGCTGCAGATGGCCAGGGAGCCGCGGCCTCGGCCGAGGGTGGTGGAGCAACGGTTACCAATATCGAGCAGAAGCGGGTCGGCAAATTGCGCATGCAATGCGATCAACTGCGCAGCGAACTCATTCAGCTGTTTATGGATTCGCCAAAGGTGGCCCGGGAAACGTTTGGGCGGCTGCTGAAGGAAGATGGCGTTGAGGAAACGGCCAAATATGTGCACATCCTTGGCCATATGGTGATTTTCGAATTGCTCGAAGACCCACAAGTCCAGCGCGACTTGTATCAGTTGTCGGAGTACTACCATAACACCCGTTATGAATTTACCGTGGAAGACGAGTTTCGCTTGCTGCAAGCCCTGAAGACGCGGGCTACGGCCTCGGAAATTCGGATACTGTCCCGGAAGTCTCTCGATAAATTCGATTTCTTGGGCAAGCTGGATGCGGAGCAAATTTACAGCTTGATCGTCGATGAAAAGCCGCAGGTCCAGAGCATCGTCTTGACACAATTGGACAAGAAGCGGCGCATGACCGTTTTCAACATGTATCAAGGTGAGTCCAAACTGAAGCTAATGGGTGAGTTGTGCCGGGCAGATGCTATTCCTAAGGACTATCTGGCCAACGTGGCCAGCGCACTAGCAAAGAAAGTTCAGGCGCGTCCGGAGTTCGATACGGAGAATTTGCGCAGCAGCGATATCTTGCTCGACCTCATGGAGCGAGCGGACCTGGAAGAGCAGCGCGGCTTGATGGCGAACCTGCAAAAGACCAATGCCGATGCGGCGCGGGGTTTGCGCATGAAGTTGGTCACCATCGAGATGCTGCCATACCTGAAGGACGGTCACCTGTTGGAATTAATTATGGGTATGGAACGCGAGGACCTACTGGCGTTCCTGATGGGTACCCGCGAGCATATCCGCAATCTGCTGCTGGGCAAAGCGCCGGGCGAGTTGGCCGAAAGTTGGGTCGAAGATTTGCAGAACATGGCATCCGTCGACGAGACGGCGTATCGCTTGGTCGAAATGAAGATACTGGGTCGAGTTCGCAGTTTGGCCAGCAACGGAGCGATCAGCATCTTGGATATCAACGAGCTCATCTTCTCGGGCAGCACGGGTGCGCAACGCGGCCAGCTGCCGCCCGAGTCGATCCCAGGGCGGATGAGTCCTGCGTCGATGGTGGCTTAAGACTTAGGAGAAGAAGCGTCCTGCGGTCCGGCGTCTTCCGGTTTGCGCAGGGCGTATTTCCACAGCAGCTGCTGGGCGGAAACATAATCCGAATTCAAATTTCGAAAGCGGCCCACCAATTCCTCAGCGCAGGCTTTATAGAAGCGCACCTTGGCGCTGTCGCCGTTTTGATCGAGAAATTCTGCGAAGACGGTCGCATCCAAATAGAACATGTGGCAAGTCGTCTCGGCCGAGACGGTCGCCGTGCGTGGCGCCTGGTCAAACAAGCTTAACTCGCCAAAGTTGGAGCCTTCTTCCAGCAAGGCAAGTCGATGCATAGTGCCAGTGACATCATGCGTCTTATAAACTGAAACTGTGCCCGCCAGGATGATATACATGCCGCGCGTGGGCTCGCCCTCGATGACGGCGTAGGACTTTGGTCGGAAAGAGCGGACTTCGCCCTTGCCGTAGAGGAGCTTCATTTCCTCTTGCGAGAAGTAGCGAAAAATAGAAATCCCCTTGAGCTTCTCCGCGCCCCATTCCGGATCGCGGAATCGTTCGCCGAGCTCAGGTGGAATCAGGTGGTGCATCTTGGCTACGGTCATCGTCGCCTCGCCTGGCGGGCGCCCAGGCCCGCGTCACTTTTGGCTTCGTTCCAACATCCATTCTACCAGGTCTATCTTGGTCAGGATATGGGTTGGCCGGCGGTTGCCATCTACCACTACGGCACGTCCACATTGGCCCAGAATCTCCTGCAGCAGTGCCAGCGGCGTATTACGCTCCACGGTCGGTATGGAGCGATCCATCAGGGAACCGGCCGTTACCTGTGCTGGGTGGTCGATTGATGCCAATGACTGGAGTAATCCCTGCTCGGTCAGCAGGCCGACGAGGGTGCCGTGATCAAGTACCGGAATCTGGGAAATGCCCTTTTGCCGCATCAGCGCCACGGCCTTCGCAGCGGGCTCCGCAGTGCTGATTGTCACGAGGTCGTGGGGCTTTTGCCGAGCCAAAAGCAATTCGATGGTGCCATCTAACTCACCGCCAAAAAAGCGATTATCCTGCATCCATTTGTCATCCACAAACTTTGTCATGTAGTTGCGAACTCCATCCGGCAGGACGACGACGCAGTTTTTTCCAGCTGGCAACGAGGCTGCGGCGGTCAGTGCAGCATACAATGCGGATCCACTGGATCCGCCGCACAAGAGGCCCTCCTCGCGGATCAGTCGTCGTGCCAAAAGAAAGGACTGGCGATCGTTGGTCTTGACCCACGTATCAACTAACTTGCGATCCAAAACCTCGGGGACGAAGTCGTAGCCGATACCCTCGACCTTGTACGAAGCCACATAATCGCCGCCAGCCAGAATGGAGCCAACTGGGTCCGCCCCGACGACAATAGCATTGGGATTATGCTCCTTGATGCGGCGAGCGACGCCCGTCAGGGTTCCGCCGGTACCAGCGCCCATGACGACCATATCGACCTTGCCACCAAGATCGTCGATGATTTCCTGAGCTGTGAATTGATAGTGGGCAATAGGGTTTGAAGGGTTGGCATATTGGTCGAGAATGTGTGCATTTGGCAGCTCTCGCTGCAGTTTGCGGGCGACACCGATGTGGCTTTCTGGCGCGTCAAAGGCCGCTTCGGTTGGTGTGCGGATGATCTCTGCCCCTAACGCTTCGAGGACCACCTGCTTCTCTCGACTCATTTTCTCAGGCATGGTGATAATGACTCGGTAGCCCTTCACGGCACCGGCCAGCGCGATACCAATGCCGGTGTTGCCGCTGGTTGGTTCGATGAGAGTGTCGCCCGGCTTGATTCGGCCGGCCTTCTCCGCATCGACGACCATTTGATACCCGATGCGATCTTTCACCGAGCCACCAGGATTTAAGAATTCGCACTTCGCATAAACATTGCATTTTAGACTTTGCGCAACGCGATGCAATTTAACCAACGGTGTGCGGCCAATAGCATCCAAAATGGTGTTGCAGAGCATGAGCGCGGCCCCCCTCGTGGCGAAGTCAACGGAGTTATAAACGAGTGCAATTCGACCTATCGAAGACAAATTGTAGCAAAAAAGCCAAGATTCTCCACGTGGAATCGGTCCAAACTGGGCAGATTTTACCTCGTATGGAAAGGCCTTGCCGCTGGTTGACACGCTCAGACAGCGATGAAAAAATTGATTTTAGGAATCCTTACAAGTTGTCCATTGTCTCTTCGGAATTCAAACATCCGCCATTTGCTGATTCTTCGCTGGCCAGTCGCGCTCCTGATTGCGGATGGAATCGTGTGCAACGTTTAGGTTTGATGGAAGGTTGATGCTTTCACAGCGTTCATTAGTGGCGATCGATATTGGCGCTTCATCCGTCAAGGTGTTGGAGTTCTCCGGAACTCGTCACCGTAAGTTGGCGGCTGTTGGCTTGGAATTGCTTGCGCCTGGATCTGTCGTCGACGGCGAGATCAAGGATGAGAATGCTGTCGTGGATGCCTGTCGCACGCTGTTGGATAAATTGCGGATCATGCCGCAAAGCCGTCGCGCAGCGATTGCGATGGGTGGCAGCGGTGTGACGGTGAAGAGGATTTCGGTGCAAGTCGATCCTAATGGCGATTTGAACGAACAGATCTATTATGAGGCCGAGCAGTACTTACAGCAGGACGTTTCCGATCTCTATTTTCGCTTTCAAGTCTTGAGCCAAGCTCCAGATCAGCGTGGCGCTGTTCCTGTTTTGTTGGCCGGGGCTCGACGCGACTTCGTCGAGCAGCAGATTGCCGCTGTGCGCCGTGCTGGTTTGCGGATTGGGGTCGTCGACTGCTCTGTTTTGGCATTGGCCAACATGTTTGAGTTCAACTATCCGGCCATCGAGCCCTTGGTCGGCATCTTGAATGTTGGTGCGTCGGCATCACAACTGGTGCTTTTGCAGGGAGGTCAACCCCTGTTCTGTCGCGATATTTTCTTGGCCGGTGATGAATACACGCGGCAGATATCCGAGGTTTTGGGTATCAGCGTGGAGAATGCTGAGGGTCTGAAGGTCGCAACGTGCGTTGGTGAACAGCAAGCTCCGGCAGAAGTGCAACGGGTGATGGACGAATTGAATGAGCAGTTAGTGGGTGAAGTTCGTGCCTCGCTCGAATTTTTTCAGCAAAGCCCCGAGTCAGACGGTGCGCGCGGGCCGATCAATTACTTGCTCTTATCCGGTGGTGGAGCCCGCACACTTGGATTGGACGCCGCATTAGCCGCATCTTTGCAGGTACCGGTACAGCTGGCCAGGCCGATGCAAAACATCGATGTGTCTCCGAGTCGTTTTGATCTCGATTATCTGTTGTCGCAAGGACACCTGTATGGTGTCGCCGCAGGACTGGGTCTGCGCTTTATTGGTGATCACGAGAGTTAGTACGGTCGCCTTGAAAAGGGGATGATGCTTTGATTCGCATCAATTTAGCACCAGACGAAGAGCTGTCGAGTCCATATCCGTGGCTGCCCGACCTCGTTGTGCTGATATTCACGGTGTCCATTGGACTCGGCATGGTTCACTTTTTCCTCAATGACATGGAAGAGCAGATCAACGGGTTTACGGCGGAGACGCAACGATACCAAGAGGGCGCTCGACTCCTAGCTGATGATTTGCGCAAGTATCGTGAATTGAATACCCGCCTTGATGATCTGAAAAATCGAGTCGCATCTTTACAAAAGATCACCGAATCGAAGCTGACACGGTATCGGCCTGTCTTGCTCATGGAGCACCTGCAAACTTTGAAGCCAGAAGGAATCTGGTTTCAGGAGGTGCGGATGTTGGAAGAGGCCCAGCCGAATCAAGCCGGAGCCGCCGGAGCAACTCGCCTTCCGACGCCTGGTGCGGATGGAGCAAACTCCCTGCGAGCAAACGAGTTGATGGTGGTGGGTTACACTTTGGACAACGTGCTGCTGGCGGAGTTCTTGTCAGCGCTGAAATCAACAGAAATGCAAGATGTTGACTCGGGTGATCTGAGAACTCAAATCTACTTTGGCGTCGTGTCACTGAAGCGCTCGATTTCGGAACAAAACGGATTGGCACAAAACAACACGGGGCCATCGCCCCTTCGATTTGAACTTCGCCTTGAGTACCGAGAGCGGACCATGGAGCAGAGGAGTGCGACCATATCGGAAGTGGTGTGGCCGGGTGGTAAGCGTGTTTTGAACTTTTAGGATGAAGCATGGATTTTGCTGAGCTGAAATCGCGATACCTTGAGTGGCCCATGGCCGGGCGGTTGGCCCTATGTTTGGTCGTGGGCTGCCTACCGCCTGCTGCCATCTACGTGTTGGAGTACGAAGATGCGGCCATGCGCTTGGATACAGCTCGTCTGAATGAAACTCAGGCTAGATCTCAATTTGATACGGCGAAGCGGGCACAGGCTGATTTAGGCCGGTTACAGGCACAGCTGGCGAGTATGGAAGAACAGCTAGACCGGGTTAAGCGGTATTTGCCTGATACCTTAGCCTTCGACGAGGTGCTGCACACGACAGCAGAGATCGCCCGCGAGCAGGCTATCGAGATGACCCTGTTTGAACCCAAGGATGAACGGCAGCCGGAGGGCAAGTTGAAATTTGTGGAACAGCCGGTCGAGATCCGAGTGCGCGGCGGCTATGGCGATATCGCGGTGTTCTTCGATCGGCTCCTACATTTGGAGCGTGTGACCAATTTTCGCAATTTGAAATTGACGAATAACAGCCCTATGGGTCAGCGCGATCCCGTGCTTGGTGGCGGGGCAAATAATCAGAATCAGGACGGGGCGGTGACCATTGAGGCCTCCGGCACCATGATTGTGTTTCGCGGACTGAAGCCAGGCGAGACGTTTGGTACAGCCGCCAATCCTGCAGTAAATCCAGCGGCGAATGCGCCAACTGGGGAAAGGGCGGGCGGATGATGGCTTGGCCTTTGCGCATAAACCGAGCACATCGACACCATGCAAGCTTGTTGGTCGGAGTCATCTTCATTTCGGGCACACCGGTGCGGGCGCAGGAAGTTCCTGCTGGCGCTCCAGAGCAAGATGAGTTGTTGCCAGAAACCATGCAGCCGATTGAGGATGGGGCTGCGGGAGCCACCAACGCACCGACCAGATCTGACCGTACCTGGGACTCCGCAAGGGACACCCAATCTGGCGAGGATCTTTCCGGAGTTGTGCGAGTTGAAGATATTGTCGAGCCACCTGCCGAATACCACTATGCCGCTTTTGGGCGGCCAGACCCGTTTCAGCCACCTTCGGCGCAGCTGACTCAGCAAATGCGCCAAGCTCGCGGCGGCGAGCTGCAATATGGAATCCCCGTCGTTAACAGTTTGCAGGTACCACTGGATCAGTTGACCGTACGCGGCATATGGCAGCTTTCGAACGGCGAGCGACGCGCACTTGTGATTGTGTTGCCGCAGGATCTTCTCAATGCTGGTGCCAATGGGCGAGGAGGTTTTACGCAAAGGCCTCTCGGCGGGCGGGGAAATGCGGCGGGAGAAGCCGAAGAGGGAGTCGTGGCCAAGGTGGGAGATCCCATCGGCCCGTCAGGGAAAATTCTCGAGATCCTGTCGGATCGAGTCGTGACCCGTCAATACAAGCTGCAGCGGGACGGCGTACGCGCCTTTGATGACATATCGCTGTTCTTGGGTGGGCCAGACGCGGTGCAAAGATTGGATGCGGACAAGACCTATGTCTTGGCGCCGGGCAAAGATCCACAGCTGGATGTTCGGTCATCGTCTGCAGAATTTATGCAGAAGTTTGGCGCGCCGAACGTTCGCATCGATCCTAAATCCAATCAAGTTATCGAGAAAGAGAAGCAAGAGACGAGGCAGCAATAGATTTCAGGCTCTGACCCCAGAATGGGTGCAAAACGCATGGACGAGACGAGGCGAGATATGGCGACGCAGCACAAGAGTTTGTCAGGATTAGGCTACATCATATGGTTGGTGGTGCCTCTCCTAGTGACGTGTAGCTCCACGCAACAGCAGTCTGAAAACTACGACGGAAACATCGAGAACTACAACGATGATCAAGGGCTGGACGGGGCTGACGCCGGCGCAAACAGTCAGACGAATGTGAATGGCCAATACGATGAGAATGCCAACCAAGCGAATGCCTACAACGACGATGAAGATGAACTTGCTATCGAGAATGGTCCGAATGAAAACTTTGCGGCAAACTACGGCGCGGAGAATAATCCAAATCTTGGTGTAGGCAATTACAACAATCCTTTGCCGGTAAACAGCGCGGCTGATGTGCCACCTCCGCTGGGTGGGCCGGAAAACTTCGCCGCCATGGAAGCCGACGCCATCAGCAATGCTGTAGCGCCTGTCAACAACGCGCCAGCTACGGCGATTTCACCGACAATCGCTACACCCAAGCTCCGCGACCTCGCGCCTGTTTATGCGAATCTATGGTGGATCGGCTATGACTTCCGCAAAGAAGACAAGCTTGTTCGCATTGAACTTTTGACTCGAGGCAATCCGCGTTTTAACGTGTTGCAGGAACGCAATCAAGGCAATCAACCAGAGTTGATTGTGCGCTTTTATGAGACACAATTGCGGCGTAAGGTTCGGCGTGATGTGGATGCGACGGAATTTCGTTCACCCGTGGCTTATGTGCGCACACGGGAAAATGCCGTGCAACAATCGGTCGACGTGGTCATGACGCTGCGCGACAACGTTCGCCCGCGCATGTTCGTGAAAGACGGCAATGTGCTGCTGACATTCGCCATCCCTGAGCGTTACTTCGGCAAAGATGTAGCTCGGGGTCAGCCAGTCGGTGCTGCCGAGCCGTTGGCGAACGTGGACCTTCGTCCAGAAATTGTGACTGGGAGCGCGATGCCAGAGGTCACCAAAGCCCCGAAGCGCCCCTATGTGCCGAATCCAGCGGCGACAGCTTTCAAGATGATACCTGTAGACGGTGGTCAGGAAGTTGAGCCAATGCCTGTGGTCGATATGGCCCCGATTGAAGCTCCCATCACCGAGGAGCTAACGCCACCAAGTTTTACGAGGGAAAGCAATGTTGCCGCCAACGTCACGGCGGATACGGTGACGAATGCAGCAGTTGCCGCACCGGTCAATGCTGCGGCTGTATCCGCACCGAAACCAGCAACCAAGTTGCCGGTGCCGGCAGTCAGTCGCCAAGCGGAGAGTTTTGCACCACCCCAGCAGCCTTACGCGCCCGCATATCAACAGCCCGCACCACCGATCTATCAGCAGCCTTACGCACAGCCTTACGGTGCTCCTTTCCCCGGGTATTCTCAACCAGTGCCACCGGCGGGTACGGCTCCCCAGCCTATCTCCCCCCCGGCGCCAGGCGAGCCCAAGTTGGACAATCCTGGTCTTGATGATTTTGACTCGGAAGGAACGGAAGACGATGCCAACAAGTTCGAAGTGCGACGGCACCAAGATCGAGATGATGGCCTAGTCCTGGAGGCATTTGGATTCTTTGCAGTTGCTCAGGATAGCGGACTGGATCCAACAGCGGTACCTCCCGTAGCGGAAACATCGTCCTCCTCGATGTCACCTGCTGGCGGTATGGAGTTGTTCGATCCAACAGCGGTCAGCAGTGAAATGAATGCGACGGCGTCAGGTATGGATATGGTGCCAGTGGCTGCTGGTGAATTGGTGGGACAGGACGTGGACGGACCAAGAACCAGCTATGGCGGCAAGGCCATGGAATTGGATTTTATCAATGCCAAACTCGACCACGTGCTGAAGGTTTTTGCGGCGGAAAGTGGTTATAACTTTGTAGTTCCCCAACGCATCGGCCAAGAAGTTCGGGTGACGTTAGCTTTGAAGAATGTTCCGTGGGAAGAGGCTCTAACCGCCATTCTGGAGAGTGAAGGTTTGGCGATGACTCGGGTCGGCAATAATGTCATTCGTGTCGATCGCATCGAAAACGTCAACGATTACTTACAAAAGGAAGACACAGCCAAGCGGGTTCGTGAACAAGTCACGCCACGCAAAATGCTGGTGATGCGTCTCAATCATGCCCGTGCCGACGAGCTGCAAACAGCCGTTCAAGCCTTTATTAATGAGCAAGGAGGGGCGGGAGGGGCTGGCACGCGGGTGAGCCATGACAAGCGGACCAACTCTCTGATTGTGGAGGGTCGTCCTGACGTTCTCGCGAAGACGCGCGCCGTGATTGAAAGATTAGATGTGCCCATTCCTCAGGCCGAGATCGCCACCCGGATTGTAGAAGTTTCGCGGGATGCTTCCGACTTTCTGGGACTGAGCTGGTTTGGTGGGATGAATTACGACCCGGGCTCAGGGCTTGGCTTCGGATCCGTGACTTTTCCTAATTACGTGTCTTCAAATTTCGCGGTCGATACCGGTTTGGCACCGCAAGCGGGCTCCATAAATCTAAAACTGGGTAGTTTGAACGATATCATCGATCTCGATCTGCGTTTGCGCATGGAAGAAAAGAAGGGCACAACCGAGATTCTGCAGTCAGGCAAGGTTGTCGTCCAAGACGGGAAGAGTGCCAAAATTGAGGCCGGGACTAAGCTGTATGTGCGCCCGATTGAGGTCGTGGGATCGAATGCGGCCAATGCGGGTAACGGTGCTCAGGGCACAGGGGCCGGCCAGTTACAAGAGGTTCAATTTAAGCTCAACTTGGCCATTGGTGAAGGAGCTCGTGGCATCAGCATCAGCCGCGAAGGCCGGGTGACCATGCCCATCAAGGTCAATAGCGATACTCCTAATGCTTCAGCCCAAGTCATCGCGGCGGATACGCGTACCTTAGAAACGGAGATCGTCAAGGCCAGCGGCGAGACGGCAGTCATTGGTGGCATCTACAATACCAATAAACGCCGCGTCGTGATTGGCGTCCCCTTTCTGTCGAAGATTCCAATTCTGGGCGCATTGTTTCGCTCGACGCAGAATACGGAAACACAGACAGAGCTTCTGATTATGATAACCCCGACGGTAATTGAGGCAGATGGGGCCACCATGGTGTCGGCGTCGGACGGCAGTGCCGCTTCGCTGACGGGTAACGTTGGTGCAAATCTCGGAAACGGCTACAATAACAACAACTATGGCAACAACTCCGGTAACGGAGGGCGGGGGGCTAACAATGTCCAGGCTAATTACAACACCCAAAATAATGCGCAGGCTAATTACGAAGGTCAACAAGCCAACACCGATAACGGCGCCGGCAACAACTCTGGAAACGCCAACTCAGGTAACAACAGCGACTATGCCAACGGACAACAGGCCAATAGCAACGTCTTCTGAACCTGAGCCACTCATGTTGCCAATCGATCAGGCTTCTTAGTCAGAAGCGCGGAGGAGCGGGATGAAAGGGTCAACCTGTCCATGGATGTTAACCGGAGTTCTCGCGTTAGCGGCGGGAATCAGTGGCTGCTCAGCGGAGCCCGACGGTGCGGGTGGATTATGCGAAATCAGCTGTGCTGACGCCAAGATTGGCTCGTCGCAGTTTAAAATCAAAAAGGTGACCCCTGACGTTAATCTCACCTGCCTCGGCGGATTTACCGGAACGCGCTCGATCGGCGGTCCGATTCTGGTTCAGTTCATGGTGATCAAGGAGGCCGATCTGGGCACAGGAAACGGCTCCAAAGCTCGCGAGATTCCTGTCCGCAATATCAGTATTGAGCCATTAATCCGGGGGGTTATGGACGAGGCCGCGACAGCGGATGAGTTTAAGAGTGGTTCTACGATTGTGCCCTACCGCTACGCCGGGGTTAAGACGCCCAGTGCTGAGTGGTGTTCGGATTCATGCGGTGTCGTGAGCCTTGAAGTCCAGCCGGTTTGCATTGAGGGAGCGACCAACAATGTGACCGTTTCCATCCATTCAGGCGGCCTCTTCCCGGACGATGCGAATCTGGTAAATATTGCGCTCGACAACGAAACTGAAGAAGAGACAGCGACGCCGTGACGGCAACAGAGCCCTTTCAACCGCCGTTTTTTCACGGTACATTCTCCTCATGATTGAGCCATGGCTGCCATTACTAGAAAAATTGCCACTTTCACGCACAGAGCGGGAGGTGGTGAAGCGTTTTCGCGCTGACCCCGATGGGCGTGCTTTCTTGCCGGTGGCCGATATTTTGCGAGCTCATCGCAAGGTGGATGAAAGCCTTGAGTTGCTGGTGCAGGGTGTCAACCGTCATCCTCGATTCACGGTGGCGCGCGTTGTCTTGGCACGGGAACTCTTCCGCAAGGGCATGGTGCTCGAGTCATGGCAATGCTTGCAGGATTCCCCCATCTCTCTCGATGAAAACGTCTTAGCTCAAAAACTGCAGTATAAGATGGCCATCCTGTTGCGCGACGAAACCGCCGTATTACGCTTGCAGCGTCATATGGACGCATTCAAGATGATGGATAATGAAACCAAGCGCTTAGCAGATTTATTGGCTATTTCTGGCTTGGATCGCTGTCGCGAAGAGCTGGTTCGGGAATTAGTGCAGCAAGGAATTCCCTTAGAGTCCTTGGCGCCATCGACCGCGCCGCCACGCCTCATGGCGCCTTCTGCATCTCAACCACAGGCGCCAGCCGATGAAGAAGCACCGGCCGCATCGCGCTGGGAGGATCGAGTCGCGGGATTTCACGTGGTCCCTTTAGGGGAAGTGTTTCGCCCGCGAGATAGTCGCGATACGGCGGGTGGACCAGTGGACGATGCCGTCGAATTGGATTCGACGACTCTCGCTGAAATTTATGCGCGCCAGGGACATTACGGTAAAGCCTTGGGCGTCTATCGACGCTTGGTTCGATTGAATCCAAATAACGATCTTTTGCGACGGAAATTGGCGGAATTGACCCGTCTAGAACGAGCACAGCAAGATGAACGCGTGGAAGTTGATCCAGCGGTAGTCGATCAAATGGAGCAGCTGGAGATTATCGATACCCAACTCCGTTATCTGAACGGTATATTGGAGCGACTATCCTAACATGAGTACAAATAAAACTCGGTCCCGCTCGGCAAAAATATTGATCGCCAACGGTGTCAATCTGGATCTGCTCGGCCAGCGCGAAATGCAGCATTACGGCAATTTTTCGCTATTGGATTTGGAGAAAACCCTGACGCGTGAAGCGCAGACCATTGCTAAGGCGGCCGGCTGGGATGAATGCGAAATCAGCTTTTTTCAGACCAACAGCGAGACCGCCTTCTTGGAGAAGTTGACCATAGGCTGGACAGGTGCGCTGGTAAATGCTGGCGCTTGGACGCATACGTCGGTGGCACTTGCTGATCGTCTCGTTGCCTTAGCCTTGCCCTTTGTCGAAGTACACATTTCGAACGTAGCGCGCCGTGAAGAGTTTCGACAGCAGTCGTACTTGGCGCCGCACGCTCGCGGTGTCGTCTTTGGCCTTGGCATAGAGTCTTATACGACGGCGCTATATGGGCTGTTGCGGTCCCTGTCGTGAATGCCCGTGCCGTCCTTGACGCCGTCCATTGGACCCGCAATCAAATTGAGTTGAACGCCTTTTTTACCGGAGCATCTTGGGGGGGCACGGGCCTGAAGCAGCCAGACCCCGATTGCCACCATGTCGTGCAGGTGCATGGTACGCGCGTCGTCGCCGCCCAGGCGGAAACCGCGCCGAGATCCACGCAGCGACCGGAGGCCGATGGCCTATGGACTGCGGAATCAAATCTCGTGATCGGTGTTAAAACCGCCGATTGCCTGCCTATCTTGCTAGCGGATCGGGCGGGCCGAGTCGCCGCCGTCGTCCACGCCGGTTGGCGAGGTTTGACGGCTGGAATATTGCCCGAGGCGATACGCATTCTCGCTAGCCGGGTTCCCGAGACTTCGCTGCAGATGTTGATTGGGCCCGCGATTGGTCCAGGGAAATTTGAAGTTGGTCCGGAAGTGGTGGACGCACTTGCCAGGCCAAATATGAACTTGCGAGAGGATCTTAGCTGGTGTTTGACGAAGGGGACAGGCGACCGCTGGTTCGCGGACTTAGCCGTGGCTGCAGTCTTGCAAGCAACTCAATGTGGCCTCGCGCCTAGCAGCATGGCGGTTTGGCGCGTTTGCACATTCGAGGGGCGCGAGAACTGGCACAGTTACCGCCGCGACGGCCGCACGGGCGGCCGCAACTGGACTTGGATCGCCTTGCGTGCGCGAGGCTGACATTTCGCTTAGCGACAGTTTCCACCCATATAACTCAGCTCGTCATTCAGCGACCACTGCAACTGGGCCGTCCAGACGCGGCTGACGCTGTCTTGCGTCAGCACCAAGGAACCACCGAGTTCATCTTGCAAATAGACCGTGATGCTGCCCTTGGCCATGTCGATCGCGGCACTGGCGGCCACATCGTCGCGATTCGGATTTGAGTCGCCGTCAAAACTCACGATGGCGGTCTCGTCGCTGTCATTGAGCAAAATCTGCACGTTGAGCCAATGGTCGCCGCAGCGAAACTGTTGCCATTGATCGGTGGTGCCATCTGTGGTGGCGAGACTACTACCAGACATGAACAGTGCGACGATCGCTAAAAGTGTCCGAATCATGTGAAATCTCCTGGAAATGATTGTTGTTTTCACTGTTGCTGCCAAGGGCGAGCAGTGTGTAGCTGAATGCTTTTGGGATGGTCAAGGTAATTCGCCACGACAAGGGGAATCCCTATCTTTACCGACAATTAACGGAACCCTGCTTGCCCTGACTGGCCGGTTGGTCTAAAAAGCCTCATCCAAAACTCATGTGAGGTGCTGCATGCGGTCAACGATTCCATCCCGAATTGCTGGATTGTTTTTGTGTGTCTGGAGCCTGTGCTCCGCAAGTGCATTCGCTAGCGAGTTTACGCTGGAGCAGCCTGGCAGTAGCACGATGCGCGTTATGTACTACAACGTCTTAAATCTATTTGATAACGAGCATGATTCCGGCAAAGAAGATTGGGAGTTTCTACCAAAGAGTTTTCCCGGCAAGGCCGAAGCCTGCCAGCGGGTGAAGGTGCCGAAGTTTCGCCAAGCTTGCCTTTCGACCGATTGGACGGACGCTCATTTGGCGGTGAAGATAAGCCAGATCGCAAAGGCAGTACGTGCCACCTCTGAGTTTCTGCCGGATATCCTCGGACTGGAAGAAGTTGAAAACGAAAACGTCGTGGCATTGCTGGCTGATGAATTGGGTTACGATCGATTTTGGGTAACGAATAGTCCGGACGGTCGTGGAATCGACGTCGCGATCATGGCCAAGACGGGTCCTAATTTGGAATATGTCCGGCACAAAGAGATCGAGCTGCGCATGAATGAGCAGGGCGGCAAGGCCACTCGTAACTTACTGGGCGTGGACTTCCTGGTCGGCGGTCAGCAGCAACTAAGTGTCTTCGTCAACCACTGGCCATCGCAAGCCAACCCGACAACGAATCGCTTGGTAGCGGCCCGCGCTTTGCAAGCGGTGATCGATGAGACCCTTCGTCGTAACCCACAAGCGGCGATCGTTGCCGGCGGCGACCTGAACACCATTCCTGACGAGCATCCACATCCGCTCGAGTCGGTTTTGTTTCATCCTAAGAGCCCCAACCCGTTACATGACGTTCATGCGCTGTTCTTAGCCGACACATCAGTATCGCTGGCCGAAAAGCGGGCTCTAAATCCTGGCACCTATTTTTATGCCAAGGATCAAGAGTGGAACGTCCTTGATCGCATCATGGTCAATGAAAATTTGCTTGCCGGCAAAGGTATGCAGATTCAAATCGATACTTATAAGATTCATGCTATGCGAAGCGTATCGCAACCTGCTGGTAAAATCGGCGTAGCCAATGGTGGTGATGGCAAGACTTGGATTCCTTGGCCAGCCAACCACCAAACTCTCAATCCAGACCAAGCCGGATTTTCCGACCACTATCCGATCAGCGTTGAGTTATCGATTCGGTAAAGAGTCTAGGCAGCTTTCGGGACTTCAGTCGTTTCGCCAACTTCACCACCGCCGGCTTCTGCCGGCGTGGTTGTTTCGGGGAGGGTGGCCGCGGCTGATGGCTTTTCGGACACAATCTGCGCCTTGTTTTGACCATCACGATCGCGACGTCCCTCGGCAATGAGCTTGAGAATTTCCGCAGCCCGCTTGCCGGTTGATCCCTTGGCGCCGCGAGCCCGATCGAACCATGATTTGGCCTCGGCTATTTTTTGCCAACGCAAGTGCGCCAACCCGACGTTGAAGGCAATGCGGCAGGCATCGCGTTCTGACGGTGCGTAGCTGATAGCAGCTTCATATTGGGCTACCGCCTCCTTATACTGTTCCGTACGGGCCAGGGCGACAGCCATGGCGTTCATCATGCCCGCAAAGGACTTGGGGATGTCGCGCAAATCATGCTGCGCCAGATACTCTTCCATTCGCTCGGCGACTTTTAGCCCGCATTGCGCTTTCGTGTCTTGGTCGTCGATAGCTAAAGCATCGCCAAAGTATGCGCGCGCTTTCCGCGGGTTCTTCTGCCTTAGCTCTAACTCGCCCAACATCAGCACCCGGTCGATGTTGCCCTTGGCAAAACTTTGCGCATGACGCAGCAGCTGCAAGGCCTCTTGGTCCTCGCCGAGCAGGAGATGTACCCGGCCCAACTCCGTGTACAGTGGCAGCTTTGATCCGTCTGACTCGAGACCAGCATCTAGAACCCGCTTTGCGGCCTGCAAATTGCCAAGTTCGCGTAGGCGGCGACCGGCGTGCACTAATACAGGAGTCGGGTTCTTGAGTCGCGCCGAGAGGCGGCGCGCTAGCGGCACACAGTCCGTACGGTCGTCATCTGCAGATGCAAGCAGGGCTTCAATGACTGGTCGTTGTTTATCGAGATCAGCGATCTCGCTAACGACCGCCTCAAATTTCTCCAGAAACATTGGCTCGGTATAGGGCTTATGCAGTAGTGACGTGCCGGGAAATTCGCTGAGCATTTGAATGTCATTGGGATGCAGTTCGTGACTCGTGATCATGATCGGAGTTGCCGCGTGTTGGGGATCCCGGCGGATGCGATTGAAACTGGCGAGTGCTTCCGCACCCAAAATGTCCCAATCCAGGATAACGAGCTTCAGCTCGTGCGCCAGCAAGATCTTGCTAGCAGCTTGGCGCGTATCGGCTAGGTAAATGTTGGTGACGCCCAACTCTTGCAAGTAATGCCGGGCGGCCGCTTGCCCCAGATCGGAAGGATCCATGATCAAAGCGGAATCGATATTTGGCATCGCCGGTTTCCGAACTCCCATCTCTCTGACTCCTCAATAAAATCACCCCGGAGTTAAGAGACATTCGGCAGGGTGGCCGAGACCCTGAGCGGCAAGTTGCAACCATTGAAAACAAAAGGATAAAGCAGATCTAATTTACGTTCCCGCAACGGTCGGTCGCCCGGCTTATCTGAGCCAAGTACCTTGAATGGCTTAGCTTCCAATCGGTCCCTAGAAGGCGCCATTGCCAATTTCCACGCGCTGTTCCTGGTACATTCATCCGATGTTTGCCGTCCAACGTTAAGATGTCTTGCGCCGGTACGATGATGGTGTTGGAAACGCTTTGAAAGCCTACTTCCATGAGATTTTGGACCGCCTGGGGCTCCCTCTCACCAACAATGGCGGCAACACGTTGCCAATCAAAGGAGGGCTTCTTGACGGATCGTTGTCGACGTGCGCTTCGGTACCAACCCAGCGTCGTGTCGTTGTCATGGGTGCCCGTGTAGACGACGCAATTCTTCGTAAATTCGTGGGCCCGATGATAGGCTGAACCCTGATCATTGCCAAAGCCAAATTGCAGCACGCGCATACCAGGCAAATGGAACGCGTCGCGCAGATCCCAGACCTCTTGGGTGACAAGCCCGAGATCCTCAGCAATGAATGGCAAGGAGCCCATGGCGTGGCGCATCGCTGCAAAAAGCGCGTGTCCTGGCGCTAAACGCCACTTTCCGGTCTTGGCGGTTTTCGCGGTGGCAGGAATGGCCCAGTAACGATGAAAGCCAATGAAGTGATCGATGCGGATGATGTCGAACCATTCCGTCATTCGCTGCATGCGCTGAATCCACCAACGAAAGCGGGTGCGCCGCATTTCGTCCCAATCGTACAGGGCATTACCCCAAAGTTGGCCATCCCGGTTGAAGTAGTCAGGCGGAACACCCGCAACATGTGTGGGGCGTTTTTGTGCGTTCAGGAGGAATTGGCTCTGATTGGCCCATACATCCGCGCTGCCCAGCGAAACAAATATGGGGGCATCACCAATGAGACCGATGCCGCGAGCGGCGGCGGCCTGACGCAGAGAGCGCCATTGCCGATCAAAGGCAAACTGCAGAAACTTCTGAAAGCCTAGGGCGGCGGCTTGTTGCGTCGCCACTTGCCGTAACGCAGCTGGGTCACGGTCGCGCAAGGGCTTGGGCCATAAGCTCCAATCCTTGCCGTGTTGCGAGCTAATAACTTGAAACAAGGCGAAGTCATGCAGCCACTGGTCGTGCGATTTATTGTATTGCTGAAACGCTTGCCTTTGTTCCCGGGTCGCTTGCGTCAAAAAGCCCTCGTAGGCTTCTTGCAGCCAGGCGCGACGCCAGCGGCGCGAAGCCGCATAGTTGGCGCGACGTTCCGCAGAACCCTTTGGTGCGCGTGGCACCCTTGTCAGCCAACCCTCGGCGACCAAAGGCTTCGCAGCAATCAGCAACGGTTCCCCTGCCAGGCAGCTCACTGTTGAATAAGGTGAGTCCCCATCGCCGACCGGATTGATCGGGAGCATTTGCCACCAGCTCTGCCGGCTTACTTTCAGAGTGTCCAAAAAAGCGTGGGCGGCATCTCCCAGATCGCCACTGTAAGGCGACCCGGGAAGTGACGTGATGTGTAGGAGAATGCCGCTTGTTCGTTGCTCAAGATTAGGTAATTGACTCATTTCGGACTATTTTGCTCACTGGCGCAGGGGAATAAACATGAAACGACCGGCTCGTTCCAATCGGATATACAGGCGCTTGGATTGTTTCGCAATGGCGTTGAAGTCCTTGGCGTTGTTGACCGCTTGATTGTTTGCTTTGACGATGACGTCACCGGGCTCCAAGCCCGAACGGGCAGCACTGGAATTTTCGGCAACATTGATCACGACCGCACCTTGCTTGGAGCGAAAACCGTACTGCTTTTGTAATTGTGGTTTCACATCGCTGACCGTGAGCCCAAATGCCTGGACCTGCCCGCCGGGTTGGTCGGCGCTTGCTTGCAAATTCTCCGGCCATGGATCCAACGTAACCTTGACTTTGCGCGACTTGCCGTCGCGATACAGAGACAATTCGATCTTTGATTTTGGCTGCATCAAGCCGATACGATTGCGCAGATCGGCGTCGTCACGGACTTTCTTGCCGTCGATCTCGTAGATGAAGTCGCCGGCTTCGACACCGCCGCGGGCCGCAGGACCGTCCGGCTCCACAGCGGATACAAAGGCGCCCTCGGTACCTTCTGGCAAGCCCATGTCGCGTACGAGCTCTGGGTCGCTGCCACGACCAAGGCCAACTCCCAAATAGCCGCGATCGATCTTTCCGCCATTGATCAATTGCTCGGCGACTGAGCGTACTAAGTTCGAGGGAATGGCAAAGCCAATGCCATTATAGCCTCCGGAGCGCGAGTAGATGGCCGTGTTGATACCAATGACGTGGCCATAAGTATTCAAGAGCGGGCCACCGCTATTGCCGGGATTGATGGCCGCATCGGTTTGGATAAAATCGCCAAGTTCGGTGATGCTCAGACTGCCACGTCCAAGGGCGGAGACCACCCCGAATGAAAGACTAGACTCAAGGCCAAAGGGGGCGCCGAGGGCGATCACAAAGTCTCCGACCTTCACCTTGTCTGATTCCGCCAGGTATAGTTGGCTCAAGCCCTTGCGATTGAATTTACTGTCCTTGATCTGTACGACGGCCACGTCTGTGTTCTTGTCGCGGCCAATGACCGTACCCGCAAACGATTCGCCATTTGCCAGCTTAAGATGAATCTCATCCGCCCCGTCCACCACATGGTTGTTGGTCAGAACATAGCCTTTTTCCAAATCGATGATAAAGCCGGAGCCAAGACCTTCTTGCTTGCGTTCGGGCGCGCGCTGCTGTTGGCCGCCGGGGCCGGGCTGTGGGCCAAAGAAAAATTCGAAGGGGTTAATCATGCCGTAGGGCATGCCTTTGACCGTTTTCGAGACGGAAACGAACACGACCGACTTTTGCGCCTCGCTGGCGATATCGGATACGGCACGGGATATCTTTTGCAGGGTGGCGATGCTCTCGTCATCGACTCGCGCCGGACGAGGTTGGGGAATGTTGTAGCCAGAAAGGCAAAGGACGAGAGCGGCGCCAGACGCGAGGCGGGCCGTGCGTTGGAAGAGGTCTTTGGTCTTCAGTGTCATGTTGCTGGTCTCCTAGCGGCTGCAGTTCATGAGAAATTTTACTGTGCAATTGAGTGCATGAGATGAGAATAAGATCTCGGCTCTCATCGAGTTGTAAACTTTCAAAGAAATCAGCTAGTTTCCTAGCTAAGCACCATCATCTATCCGCTAAATGGCCCGGTCAAGGCCCAGGGAAAAGAAAACCAGATCCAACCAATTTGCCGAAAAGCCGTCGGAAAACCCCTTATTTCGCGTACTTGTTCCGCGAGCGCCGCCACCCAGGTAGCCGGCGCTGGCGATGAAGTTCGTCGGACGGGGGTCGCTGGTGGCGCCGCGCCAACCCAACTCAAAGTCGGTAAAGGCACCAACCACATCCGAATCGGAACCGTTCAGATACTTCACCGGCGCATAAAAGGTTGCTAGCCGAGTAAACACCGGTATTTCACAGCTGGCGCAGTGCCAGGCAGCTGTGAATAGCGGCACGGGCCCAACGTTTTGATTGACCCGCATGAGCGAGCCGTCGGCAGCCGCAAACCGAATGGAGGCATTGCGAATCTGCAGGGCGGCGCCAAGGTGCAGCGGGTTCGCACCATCGCCGATCCGCACGGAATAGCCGACGCGATAGAACGGGAAGCTGTAGCGCAGCTTCATATTCGTTCCCAGCGGGAAGCTGGCACCATCGATGGTGATGTCCCGTTGCAGAACACTCTCTGTCTCGATATCGATCGGCACGTATTGTAGTTCGATGCGCGCATCCGATTCGGTCTTGAGCGTGACCATAAAGCGCGAGAATGGAAAAATGATGTCTTGCCCACCCTCTTCACGATAATTGAATTTGCTGCCATCCTTGCCAAATTGCACGTGATGATGCCGCACACCAACTCCGCCCAGGCGCACACTGGCCTCGGTTTCCACGGCAGCCGCAACACGACTTGAGAAGGCGATGATCAAGAGGGAGGACGAGATGGCGGAGCGAAATCTCATGGGCAATTTCCTTGCGAGCAGGTTCTGGGGTTCAGTTCATCAGGTTGTACGCAATTGCGCTTAGAAAATAAAGACCGTAGACAGGCCGAGGTAGGTCGAGGTGATCTGTTCAGCAAAAGTTTCAGTGAGGGTGATGCTCAAAGTGCGCATTCGGTAGCCGACAAGCAGGTCAAGCCAGCGCTTCTTGACGAGGTGGAAATTAGCCCCAACGTCCACATCCAAGCGTTGGCCAATACTGACATCGACTTGATTTGTCTCTTTGATGGTATTGATTTGCACAAAGTTGATTTCCGTGCGGACGCTGCCGTCCTTGGAAAATGGATAGAAGGCACCAAACGTCGCGCCATAGCCGTTGCCCGTGAGGTCAAAGAGGTCGGTTTCGCCTTGGGTCGCGGACATATTCACCAGACTGATGATGGCGCCAGCATGCATATAGCCCCAGCGATAGGTGAGGAAAGTCTCCTGCCATGAAGAAACAATCTGGCTTTCATTCAGCGCAAATGGAGTGGTCTGGGAGTCCATCCGCAGACCGAAGCCCAGGAGTTTATCCGCGCCAGCGTAAAGGCCCATGCCGTAGCGAATGCTTGTTGCCGTATCGTTGCTTTCGACTAGCTCACTCTTATAAGTGCTGGTGCCGCCATCTGCAGAGAAGTGCAAAGTTGGGATATACTTCATGTCTTGGCCAGATGCGGAACGGGAGCCCATCGACGCCATGCCGATAAACACGGCGAGCATAGCAGACCATAGCGCGTATGGCGGCGTGGCGCTTGCGTGCGTAGGGTGCCGATTTTGCCGGTGCCAGAACATGTGATGCACTCCGAGGCGTCCTTGGATTTATCGGAGTGATCGAGGAAAACTGTAAAGATCCCTTAGTTTTGCTCGGGGCCACGGGCATGCAGATAGATGGTATTTCGCAAAAAATGGTCGATTATCACCAAGGCGGCCATGGCTTCGACCATGGGTACGGCGCGCGGTAGGACGCAGGGATCATGGCGGCCTGCTTCTGGCTGAAAGGTTATGTTCTGACCGGCACGGGTCACTGTCTGCTGTTCCCTAAAGATGGTGGCGACAGGTTTGAATGCCACGCGAAAGTAGATGTCCTCGCCGTTGCTGATACCGCCTTGGATGCCGCCAGAAAAATTGCTGATGGTCCGCACCCGAGTACCATCGGATGTGAAGGCGTCGTTGTGTTGGGAGCCAAATAGCTTGGTGGCAGCAAACCCCAGCCCGACTTCAAAACCCTTCGTCGCCGGCAGGCTCAACATGGCCTTGGCCAGGTCAGCCTCTAGCTTGTCAAATACCGGCTCCCCCAGACCAACCGGACATCCTTGAATCAGCGTATAGATGACTCCGCCGACACTATCGCCTTGAGCTTTGGCCGACAGGATGAGCTTTTCCATGCGTCCTGCAGCTTTTAGATCTGGACAGCGTAAAGCGGACTTGTCGACGTCTGCCCGGGTGATCGGTTTTGCGTCGGCAATCTGGCATGTCTCTTCCTTGACGGACTCGACAAAGGAAACGATGCGAAACTGTGGAATGGCTTGCTGCATAACTTGTTCGGCGATACCTGCTGCCGCAACACGGCCGATGGTTTCGCGAGCACTGGCCCGCCCGCCGCCGCTACTCGGTCGAACACCGTATTTTGCCTCGGTGGTAAAGTCAGCGTGCGACGGACGATAGACGTCTTTCATATCTGCATAATGCTCTTTCTTGGCGTCCTTATTCCGCACCAGGAGAGCGATGGGCGTGCCGAGAGTGACCCCGTTTTCCAGTCCCGATAGGCATTCAACCGTGTCGCTTTCCTGGCGCGGAGTGCTAAGAGCACTTTGACCGGGTCGACGGCGATCGAGCTGCATTTGGACAAGAGTTAAGTCAATGCGATAACCTGCTGGGCAACCGTCGATAACGACGCCAACGCCGCCGCCGTGGGACTCGCCAAAGGTGGTGATGCGAAAAAATTGTCCAAAGGAGCTACTCATGGTGCCCTCGACTGGTTACGTTACAAGATGGCGTCAAAACCAAAGCTGGCATACGTTTCAAACTGATCCCCCAGCACTTGGCCGGATCCCAAGCCGAAATTGAAATTCACACCTTTAATGTCCATCAACAGATCCAAGTTATAGCCGTGCGCTGCAATCATGTCGGACGGACCGGGGAGTTGATCGCCGCGCCAGGCGGCACCGTAGTTAAAGAACGCGGAAAATTCGATGCTCTGCAAGTAAACGATGCGAATCAACGTATCCAGATTACGCACGAGGGGGAACGTGAAGTCGACGCTGGAGCGTGCCTGTGTGTCGCCAAAATGACCCGTAAATAGGCCGCCAACGCCGTAAATCGGAAAGTTGACGTTATTGAGGCCACCACCGCTGCCAGGAATGAAAGTCTTGAGCGGGCGGTAGACCTCTTGCAGCAATCGTCGCTTCGGCCCTCGCGTGCGGCTACCTGAAAGTCCTAAGCTCAAGCGGGCGCTGCGCCAGTTGAGATAGCGCGTGAGCTTTGTGCTGTAGCCGATTTTGTTGTAATCGAACTCCTCATTCATCCCTTCGGGAGCGGCGACGCCAGAAAGGCCGTGACTCCAAATCCAGCTCCCCAGGCGAAAGCTACGACTCAAGCCCAGCGTCAATTC
This sequence comes from uncultured Oligoflexales bacterium, assembly GCA_964560765.1. Lineage (GTDB taxonomy): Bacteria > Bdellovibrionota_B > Oligoflexia > Oligoflexales > CAZLMG01 > CAZLMG01. The sequence goes on along the minus strand of CAZLMG010000012.1, from coordinate 7,713 downwards.
GCTTAACTGACCTTCGTCGATGCGCGGACCGATGTAGGGTTCGAGTTTGGCTGTCTTCATCGATCCATGGATGCCGAGGCGCCAGCTGCGCAAGTAATAGGAGGCCGAGAGCGTGGCCCCAATTTCGTCTGAATAGGCCGACGACAGTCCGCCAAGGCTATTGGTATAGACGCCATTCCAAGCTTGTGTGCGATACAGGTCCAAGTCGAGAGTTGGTAGAAAGCGGGTGGAGGTGAGGGTTAGCTGGGTGGAAGGATAGCGACTCTCTACGCCCCAAAGACTGGTGAGGCGCAAGGTTTCATTTTGCATGTTGTCCATCAACGGAACCGACAAGACGCCAAAGTTATAACCCAGAGCATCGGCAGCAATCCAGGGCACGCCGAAGAGAGGTCGTGGTCGCCATCCTGCTGGTCGCTCTTGAATGGACTCCTGAGTCGTTCGGCCGAGATCCGGTGCGGTGCGAGCGGCCGCTTCTCCATTTTCCGCAGTCTTTCGGCCTTCGTCCCAAATCGAGGAAAGCTTTACGGCCTCACTCAGAGAAATGGGCTTACCGGCGCGCTGAGCTTCCAAGAGTGGTGAAGAATGCATGGGCGCCTGATAACACGGCTCGGTAGTTAGCTCGGAAGGTTTGAATCGCAGCATGTAGCTATCGAGTCCCGATAAGAGTCCTGCTACCAGAGTTCCGTCGCTCAGTCCGGAGATGGCATATGGTGTATCTTCGAGATGGCGGACTTCTTGGCACTTTCCATGAGCATCGATGCGGCGCAGGGTGCGGCGTTGTCTTTCGCCCGTGAGCAACCAGATTTGCTCACCCGCAAACGCCACGCTATGGGGTGTGCCTCCATGCGACAATGAAAGTGTGCGGGTGCGGCCAGCATCATCGGGATCCAACGCGATGATGCGATAGCGATCGCCCTTCAGGGTCTGCGTCTGTTCTGAAAGCCAGATTTCCTCAACGCGGTCGGAGTCGTCAGCGCTCTTGCCGCGACGGACGCCCAGCGTATTCACCAACTTGGGTTGACTCCAGTTCTGACCGCAATCGGGATTAGACGCAGTGGAGGCATCTTTCTTTGCCCATTGCGCCCAAGGCAATCGACAAACCAGAAATTGCTCCTGTCGACGTTCGAGCCAGATTAAATGGGTGCGGCCGCGGTGTAAACGAACCAATTGGCCAGAGCTCACGTGCACCGTTTGTTCGCGACGCGTTTGGCGATGGGTGGCCTGCAATTCAAACCCGGTATCGATACCGGGATCGCGGTCTGCTTCCACCGCATATACTTCCCATTGGTCGTCGCGGACGAAGGAAGTAAATTCCGCGTCTTCGGGGGCTGTATCGATCGCTTTGGCATCGACGGCCCAGCCAGAAGTGGCATCAAAAATGACTTCTTTGCGGACGATTTTATCGTCATCTAGCGCCGAGTACCAAACCCGCTGGCCGTCGCCATCAAACGCTTGAAACAGATTAAAATAGCGTCGTGCGCCGGCTTTGGCGAAAAGAAACGGGCCCTTGGCGCTGGCTCGCCAGTATGCTTGTGCGGCCTGCTTGTAGGTTTCATAGAGCTCGGGACTCTTTTGCTGTGTGGCCTGTTGAATCGCATCGTCCATGGGCAGGAATGGTCCAAATGGTACGGCAGCCCATGGCCACCACCAGGGCATGGAGTTGTCGTAAAAATTCCGCAAAAGGTCGGGCAACTTTTCGCCGCCGTGCTGGCGCAAAATATAGGAAACCCATGCACCGGAGCTATTGTAGCCCTGGACGGCAACGTTGCCGACGTTGTAGAGACTGTGCAAGCGCTCGTAGGTGGGCCATCGTCCTGTCAAAGCATGAAAGCGCTCGTATCCAGCTTGCATGTCGGAGCCTTCGGAGACGGACATGGCCTCGGCTAGCCCTTCGAGAAACCAGGTGGGCATCCAGATTAAGTGGATGATGGCACCCGTGTGTCCCAAGATATTTTCCAAGTGCCCATACATCAGCATGTGAGTCAGCTCATGCCAAGCCAAGTCACGTGTGCCTTGGCCCAATGTCTGAAGTTCAATGGCGTCGGTGACAAAATTTGCAAACGAGGCGCCGCTGGCTACAGCCGTCATGACTATGGGCAAGCGTCGATCGCGGCGCGCACCCAACCAAGATTCGAGTATGGGTTGGCCGGCACTCATGGATTCGAGAACCATGCGCGCTTCGCCAGGTGCTCGCTCGTCGAAGTAGACGATGACCTTTTCGTTGCCGACTTCCTTATAAGACAGTCGACCTTGATTATGACCAAAGCCAATGGGCAGGGAATAGGACGGTATGGTCCACAGACTCGCTACGAGGCCAAAGGGAAACAGCCGCCAAAATCTCATGTTAAAAGTGTGCACGCGCAGCCTCAAGGTCGGCAGGGGTATCGATTCCGTGGCTCAACTGCGAAGCGCTTACCACTAGGATCTGCATGCCGTTTTCGAGGGCGCGCAGCTGCTCCAGTTTCTCCAGCGCCTCAAGTCGGCCCACGGGAAGTTCACAAAATTGGCCCAGCGCCGGTCGACGAAATGCATAAACGCCCAGATGCTGCCAGAAGGCGACCTGGCTGGGTGCCGCCGCATCCCGATCCACAGGAATGCCAGCCCGGGAAAAGTAAAGGGCTCGCCCGGACCTATCGAGGACTACCTTTACCACGTGTGGACTGGCAAACGCCTGCGGCTGCGGTTGAGTGTGCTCGAAGGCTAAAGTGGCGATGTCGGCACTTGGTGATTCCATCAAGCGCCGACATAACCGCTGGAGATCTCCAATCCTTACGAATGGCTCGTCGCCCTGGACGTTGAGCACAAAACTTCGCTGATAGTTACTTGCAACCTCCCAACAGCGATCGGTGCCGCTGGCGTGCGTATCCCGAGTCATCTGCGCAGCTATTCCAGAGCTGTCGCAGGCCCGCAGAACGTCCTCGTGATCGGTAGCCACCACGAGGTGCGCCCCGTGTTCGGCCAACGGTGCCAGGTTCTCAACCACGCGCACAATGAGTGGCTTGCCGGCAACATCAGCCAGCGGCTTGCGCGGTAAGCGTTGGGATCCTAGGCGCGCCGGGATCACTACCAACCATTCGGACAGCTCAGAGATGGCCAACCTAGGTCTCCGGTGGATATTTCCGTATCTGGACTTGTTAACAAATGCTGTTCGCTGATAACATACTAATACATCTCAATCTTGTGAAAAACTTACTTTTTTCATTCATGCTTGGGGACGATAGACGATGGGGCAAACCCCTCCCGTACAAACGTACAACGAGGAAGTGAATACTTTTTATATCGAAGACGTCTGTGGCGAGGCCGACGGACTGTTTCGGTTCGCTTACGCCGTTTTGCTGGATCAAGATGCTGCCTTTGCGGCAGTGCGGGCCGCTTATCGCCGAGCTTTGGATCAGCTAACTGAGTTAAGCCAAAAGCCGATCGAAGATGTTAGGCGATTTCTGATTGCCAGTGTTTGGCAAGATGTTGAGGACAAACATTTCCGCCCTTCCTCGACGCCGACGTCGCCGTTAGGTCAGAAGTTGGGAAAATTGGGGCTAATGTCTCGTGCAGCGCTTTTTGCAATTGATATCTGTGGTTGCTCCGTACCGGAGGCGCAGGTGGCGCTGAAACGAAGTGAAGACGAATTGCGTAAGGTTTTAGCCGAAGGGCGTAAGTTTCTTGTGCAGCAGTGGCGGACCAAGGAAGCATAGTTGCGGCGGGGGATTGGGGTATGACGTTTGATACGTCAAAGCTAAGCGATGAACAGTTTATCTTTGCCTATTTGGTCGATCACATCGACGAAGAGCTGGATGGTCCCAACAAGGAACGCTTCCAGAAAGTGATGGCATCTGACGCCCATCGCGGCACGGTCGAAGGCTATCATGATGCCCTTGGCCAATTGCAGCTGCAAATGCAAGGCTACTATGTCGGCGGCGAGCGTTTAGCCGAGCTACATGATTTGATCGAGACGTCCGACATCCGTAAGACCAACGAGATGCAGAAGATTGAAGAAGTCGATCGCTCAGAAATGTTTGTGCACATTCGCCGGCGCTTGATCATTTTTGGATTGGTAGCCGCTGCTGTTGTTGTGTCTCTTTATCAACTCACCCCACGCCGTGAACGGCCATTTGAGGCGCTAGAAGTGATCGCCTACGAAGCTGGTGCCATGATGGAAGAGCCAGGTGAACGCCTGACCATCGCTTCAGAAGATTTAGATGAGATCGCTGAATATTTTTCTCGCGCACCGGACTTAGGTTTTACTCCGCGAATTTTGCGCCCAGGAGACGACCAATGGGTTGCGCGAGGAGCAGCAATCATCGATTACGACCGCGTCAAAGTTTCTGTGGTGCAATATGAGAGTACCAAGAGCCGTGAATCGGTATTTCATTTTGCGCTGCCAGGAAACTTGAACCAGCTGCCACCTTCCGATCCAGGCAATTTTCGAGGTTTGATCTATCAAACCTATGCGTCGGATCTTTTTAACATTGTAGCGTGGCGGCAAACGCCCGATGCAACCGGATTTATCATTGGCCGATTGAGTGCTCCTGAGTTGGCTTCGTTTGCCCATGATGGCAGTGCCCGGCCATAGCCTTTATCCTCGCTTTAGGAGTCAACATGCACGCGCGAACCAAGCCGCACGCGGGGCCAGGTCTGGGCCTTTTCTGCAGTATGATCATTGCTGGTCTTGGGGGGTGCAAGAGTCAGCTGCAAACGCGCGAGGAAATCGGCGGTACGGGGCGAAGTGCGGATGGTAGTCTGACACCAGGGCAACAGCAGGGGCAATCGGGCCAGATGGGGCAGGCTGGGCAGATCGGCCAGACTGGGAATTCAGGGCAAACGCAGGATCAGCTTGGTAGCGGACTAAGCTCTGGAACGAACCCCGGGACGGCATTGCCTGGGACAGATGATACCACCAACAACAGTGGGCAAAATCCCAACCAGTCTCCGGGCTCAAGCGGCACATCAAGTAGCGGAACAGGGTCACCTGCGCCAACTCCGACTGGTACGATGAGCCCAACGCCGCAAATGTATCCGGCGTTAGCTTATCATGGCGAAGGCAAGCTCTTTAACGACGGTCGTGATTTTAAGATTACGCAAGACATCCGCATCGACGTAGATGATGCAAAATTTCGCCTGCATGTCGACAAATTTCGCTCTTCGACGGACCAGGTCGACAAGAAAATCAAAACGCAAGTTGGCACGTCGACCTACTTCCGAACGCCGCAGGCTGATCTTGATTATTTGGCGCGTCAAGGGTTCGCCAATGAGCTCTATGCCATTTTTGCTGACTCGGTAACAGCGCGGGATGGCACCACTTATGTATTTTCTAAGCCTTTGCCGGCCTACATTGTTCCCGCGGTAGCCAGCCGATACGACACCTTGGCTGCTGCAGATAAGGTCTACACGGCACGGGTAAACGGCGGTGCATTCAACGTTACGATGACGTTGCATTTGGTTAGTCGTACGCCCACTGAGATCGTCGTCACTTCCGACATGGTGATTGCGGAAGACAACAAGGGTAATCTGTATGACAAGTTCCCGCTCAATCGACGCAACACTTATCGCATCGATCCGATTCGGAAGGTGGTTCGCCGAATCAACGCTCTAGCGCACTACCCCGATGACGGGCGCATGGAGAAAATCGAATTGGAGCATCGTCTGTGCAGCGAAACGTATAACGGCAAGGTTGAAAACTTCGCCTGTACGTTTTAGTAGGTTTTTGACGGTGGCTATTTCGACCACGACGTGCGCAATTTCCCGCCCGAGCGCGCGACTGCTTGTGTCTTCAAGATCGGATCCATTGCAGTTAATGCATCGATAACCGCGGTGAGCTTCAGCTGCTGTAAGTCGCCATCCACCGCTGGCGATTGGATGTACCGATGGCGCCTGGAGTCAGGGCACCATGAGGTGCCCATCGTATGGCCGTGCAATTGCAGACTGGGAATGTCTACGGCGACGGCGACATGGCTTGGACCGTTGGAGTTGCCGATGAATAGGTCACAGTTGGCTATTAGCGCCGCCATTTCGCGAAACGTCGTTGCGGGGGCTTTCAGTGTCGGCACCTGGCAGAGGGCCTGGCACGAATCGATGAGTTCTTCTTCCCCCGGCCCCCAAATCCAGACAACTTGTGCTTCCCGTTCTTTCACGAGCCATTGCGCCAATTCTGCATAGTGCGCAAGTGGCCAGCGCCGGTGTTCACGTCGGTGGGTCGGAGAAAGGACGACGCGTAAAGGCGCTTGCGCAAATTCAGGTGACGCACCTAGGAGTTGCAGCAAGGGCCGGGTGTGGGGCTCGAACCACGGCAGAGTTAGCCCTCGTTGCCGAGGTGAAAAGCCGGCGGCGCGCAGCAACTCAAACTTTTCGTCAACGATGTAGCCCTTTCCCCGCAACGATTTGGGGATACAATCCGAATACGCGAAGCGACGACTTGAGGCAAAGGCGATGCGCTGCTGCCCCTGGCTCATCCACGAGTATAGGGCGCTTCGTGGATTGTTCATGAAATCAATGACGAGATCAAATTTTCGACGTCGCAGGGTCTGTGCTAAGCGCCATTCTTCGCGCCAACCAGGGCGATCGTCATAGAAAAAATATTCGTCAATGAACGGATTGTTTTCAAGAATGAAGCGCCCCATGCGGGCTGACAGGAAAGTGATGTGGCTGTCAGGGCGTTCGCGCTTGATCTCACGAATGCAAGGCGTCGTGAGCAAGATATCGCCCAGCTGGCGTAATTGTATGAGAAGGATTTTCTCGGTCACGAAACTCTCGCGTGTCTTCCCAAAAGCAAAAAAGTAGCAAGGCCAACGGCCCCGCTACTTTTATAACAAGATACTGTAGGAAAATCACTCTGGGGAACGGTTGGCGCTTACAGGCACGGCACCGTGAATCGGCGAATCAGATTCAGGCTATCGGCGCGCTCCGTGTTGAAAACAACGTTATTCGCATAGCAGGTCACGATATCTACGGCTGTGCCGATCAAGTCCATGTCGATGCAATAGAGGGCGCGCGGATTCGTCAGGAACCAAACTTGCGGCCCAAAAAGAGCTCCGCCGTAATTGGTGCCTTGCAGCAACCATAGTCGGTGGTCGATCGTGCGATCAACAAACGTCGGAGCTGGCGCGCCGTATAGAAATTGGCTCAGTGCTGAGTTTACGATGACCGACTTGGTATCGATCGTCGCCTGGGATACCGGCCAAACTCCCTCAGTTGGTGCTTGAACGCCCTGAAAGAGTGCGAGGCATTGCTGTATCTGTCCTGGAGGAAGGGGCTGCCCGCCGATATCCACCGGTGGAATGACAGGTGGTGGAGGCGGCGGAACATTAACGGACACCGCAGTTGGTGCCGGTTCCGTAGCCTGCTCCGAGCTTCGGAGACTGAGTTCGTTGCTCAAGGAACCGAATTGGCAGTAAACGCCGGGGGTTCCACACTTGTTGGGCGGTGGTGCGCTTTGTCCCGGGAACTGCATGCCTGGTTGACCAGGAAATGGAACGTTTGGCGGCACCGGTACCTGTACTGGCGACTGACCTGGCATACCTGGAACGATCACGCCTGGAGGTGGAATCTGTGGTCCCGGAGGTGTATTCGGGATGCAGTTTCCGGGATAATTGAACGGAGGCTTGCCGCCGCCAGGAATACCGCCAGGGGGAATGCCGCCAGGAGGAATACCGCCGGGAGGAATACCGCCGGGAGGAATGCCGCCGGGAGGAATGCCACCGGGAGGAATGCCACCGGGAG
>CAZLMG010000011.1:0-115795 GCA_964560765.1 uncultured Oligoflexales bacterium | reverse complement strand
CAAACCAGCTCTGCCTTACCCGTGGGGCTCTGACAAAGATTTCGACACCGAGCTGGCGCCTCTAACGAACTACTGGCGCAGATTTTCGCAATGAAACTGGAAGCTTTGTGGCGCCTTCAAGGGTTGCGAGCGACTGCACCGCGATCATCGGCGGAGGACGAAGCCATTCGTTAGTCGGCGGGCTGTGCGCTGTCGTCTCCCACAAGCCGGTGATCTGCTCGTACAAATTGTCAGCGATGGCTGGATGCCGACTCAGGATACTTACCCGTCCTCGCTCGGCACCGAGCCAAGTGGCCACCAAGAAGCGGTCGTCGTAGGCGACAGCCCATAGATTGTGACCACGCTCATCTCGCCCCACATAAGCCGCTAGTCCGCTACCGCGAAAGGAGCGGCTTAAGCCAGCATTCACCAAGAATGCTGCATGTTCGCTCATAACTCGGGTTGAAGCTGCAGAGTCGGCTTGATGCATAGTTTGACCAGCTTGGTCGACAACCCGAGCGACGGAGCGCAACTTCACGCATGCACCGCCACGCGCCAAGCAGGCGAATGCCTGCGCAAACCCGAGTAGTGTTTCTTCGCTCATGCCAGCTGCTAGCCGAATGTCACCATAATCACAGTTGAGTCCCAGACTTCGACAATACCGATTCAGCGTGCCAAGGCCCATATTTCCCGCCAGCCTGGTGGACTCAAATGCGAGGTGTCCCCTTAACCCATCAAACAGCGTTGGCTCTGTAGCGCGTCCATCTACGGGATGATGCGGTGCTGCGGCCGCCCATTCTGTCGCATACAACGAGGTATTCCATTGAGCACCTCGGTCAAATGCCATCGCATACAGCAGCGGCAAAAACGCGCTGCCTAGTTGCCGATGCATAGATGTGACTCGGTCAAACTGTGAACCATGTGCAGACAATCCGCCAACTGTTGCTAGAATCTCGCCACTCTGAACATCCGCGACAATCGTCGCCGCTTCCACCTCGGCAAGGTCGCTCGGAGACAGCTTAAGCTGGCGGCGCAAACGCTCCATACTTTGCCGGGCAATCGCCTGTAGTTCTAAATCCACTGTGCTATGCACGGAATGCTCGAATAGAGACACAGAAGGCGCCTCAATGCTAGAGCGCAATTCGCGCAAAATATGCTCACGCAACACAATATCTTCCGACGAGACCAACCCAACCCTACCTCGGATAGCGACACGTCGCTCAATCGCTGAGCGTAGCTGTGCGGCTGTCAAAAATCCGAGCGAATGCATCCGATGCAGGACCAACCTCTGCCGCTGCCGCGTACGCTCTGGATACCTTACCGGATCAAAGTAGCTGGGGGCTTTGGGGAGAGCGGCAAGCATGGCCGCTTCCGATACTGAGAGTTTCGTCGGAGCTTTTCGAAAATAAATGTGAGCCGCCTCAGCCAGTCCATGCGCACCCTGGCCAAAGAAGACACGACGTAAATACAGCTCAAAAATCTCTGATTTCGATAACCTTTGCTCAAGGGCAATGGCGTACGCTGCCTCAAATAATTTGCGGCCTAATCGGCGTCGTTTATCGAGCATGTAGCTCTTGACTACCTGCTGCGTGATCGTGCTCCCGCCTTCCACCACTCGACCCGCCCTTAGGTTGGCCCAGAGGGCCCTGGCAATGCCCCAAGGATCAATGCCCCAGTGTCGGAAAAATCGTCGATCTTCCGCTGCCAAGAAAGCCTGGATAACATGTGGAGGCAGGCTCGAAATCTTCACACGCGCATTCGCGGCATGCTCGCAGGTAAGGCAGGTTCCACGGCGATCCAGAACAATAGCCGAAGACTCACCAGGATCGTGCCAAAAGTTTGAATCGGGACCTGGAATGCTGCGACTGATGAGGACAACCGCAATGCCGGCGCATATCGTCAAGACGACGCAAAAGGCTGCGCATGCGATGGCGAGAACATGGCCTGAACGGAGCGACTGCACAACTTATTGTCCTTGCATGGGAGAGAGCGCCGCGCCAAGGACCCACCTGATTTCAGGTGGAAGAAGTTACTTTGCTAGGCTGCGCAACTCATTCGCACGCGCCAAAAGCTCGGCTGCACTCATCTTTTGAAAGTATACATTTTTATCGCTATTCGGCTCAGCTTCCTTCTGCCTAGCCAACTGATCAAATGCATCCGCCGCCTTTGCGTATGACAACTGCCGAAGATCGGCAAAATTTGGAAATTGCTCAGCCAGTTGCAAATAACGATAGGCGCATGCGTGATAGATTTCTTGTTTGCAATAAAACTTTGCAGAAAAGGCCATGTTATCAGCCACTCGCCGATCGCCTTGAGCAATGAGTCGACGCGCTTCCTCGGCAAATTTTGACTCCGGAAATCTCGCCAGCAATTTCTTCCAGCTTTCAACGGCTAGCTTCGTCAATCCTTGATCTCGGTCAGGTTCACCCGGCGCGTCCGCCCAATGACACTCGCCCGCACGGAACATCGCAAAGTCAACTTTCTCATGCTTAGGGTGTAGCTTCACAAACTGTTCGTAAGAGACAGCTGCTTCGTCATATCGAGCTAACTCAAAAAGGCTATTCGCCATATACAGCTCAGCAAGAACTGAATATTGACTGTAAGGGAACCGCGCCTTGTATTCACCCAACTTGCTCAGAGCGATGTCATACTCTTCATCGTCGTAAGGCTCTCTCGCGATTGCAAATGATCCCGCGGGATCATCGGGATTAAATTCTTTTTCTGTGCAGGACCCCAGCAGCGACATAATCACAACAGAAAAAACCAACAAATTCAGAGCATTAAATATCATTGTCCGGAACCCTATTTGAAGTCGCAGCTTTCTTGCCGATACCAAATCTGGCGATGTATGCGGCAGCTCTATACTAGCTCCACTAATATATCCGCCATATGATAGGCTTTGGCAACTAACATCGCTGACTCCAAGATGGGGCTTAGCGATGGCTTGGCAATGGATGCATCTTGTCACAGGGACGTAAAGACGAAGCCAACAACAACGCGAGCTCCCTAGCCAGCAAGGGGACGCGAGTACTCATACTTGCGGCGGTCCTATCATTGGCGTTCCATTTCTCGTCTCTCGTTAGCCTTCGCTTCCTCTACCCGCGCATCGAAGCCTTTCGCAATGCGCCACAACAGCCAACAACTGTGCGCATCAAGTTTCCAGAAAATATAGTTGAGAATGACCCCAAGAAAATCCTCGAATCCAAGCAGGAAAAAACCGAGCCACCGAAAGACGCAAAATACGCCGGCGAGGTAGCCCATAAAACAGAAAGGGAAACGCGTATTGAGCGAGACGAGACGCACCGCGTCGATGCCGAAGCAGGGCGAAGGGGCTCCACCGACGATCCCACAAAGGCAAAGGATAAGGCTATCGCCAAACTCAAAGCCCCAGAGACCGCCACAAAAGCCGAGCCACCCCTCAAGGTGACTCCAAAGCCAGTCACAGATCCAACCAAGGCAAAGATGAGCATTGGGCCAGCCGCCACTCAGGAGAACAGGGCCGAGATCGCAGCCTTGCTACCTTCTGCCAGTGAGTTAATGGGCCGGATGAATGCAGGCTATCAGGAGTTTATTGACGACACTGTCGACCTGGGCGAAGCCGTTGATATTAACACCGCTGAATATCGCTACGTAGGTTATTTCACCAACATGCGGAAGAGCATTGAGTTGGTATGGAACTATCCATATGAAGCCGCTGTTCGCGGAATGGAAGGTAAGGTCATTTTGGCCTTCAATATCGAATCCGACGGAACGGCTTCACGTATCAAAGTCATCGAATCCTCTGGGTTTAAAATTCTGGACGACGCTATCGTACGAGCCATTCAGCTGGCCGCACCATTTGCGCCACTGCCGAGCAATATGAAGCTCGAAAAGTTGACCGTGAAAGGAGCTTTCTACTATCGGCTCAGCAACATGCTGGGCGCCCATTGATAGCCCACATCCTGGCCACCCAACTCCGCAAGCTTAAGAAATTCAAATACATTTTCTTCCACTGTCGATACTGAATAGGAAATTTTTTGTTCGTCTCATATAATGATAGTCACTGTGCACACGAAAGACCTTAAGGAGCCTTGATGGGAGCGAGTCCTCGCATTCCACTGATCGTCGTTTTCACGCTATTGACAGCTTGCCGGCACGCTCCGCGCGACCAGCAACTTACGTTTGCATCGAATGACTCTGACCCAGTCGGTGCCGATGCAGAAGAATCCCAAGAAAGTGACAGTACAGACGTTCTTAATCAGGATATTGCGTCGGAAGATTTGTGCAAGGACGACGTTTACGCCACCTATCTCATCTCTGAATATCGCCGCCTGAACCCATCTTCCAACGTGAAGGGGCGCGGAGCACGGCAGGCAAAGACCGATCAGGAAGTAGGAGCTCTCTTTTATGCGAGGAGCCGGCTACTCGGTTCGATGGACTCTTATTATGGTTCGCTACCCGTCGTATCAAATCCCATGGTGGAATATTGGATTCGATACTTCAAGAAGAATGGGCGTAACACTTTCTTAACTTGGCTTATTCGCGCCGAATCAGTGCGAAAAACAGTTGAGCCTCTATTGCGCCAAGAGGGTCTTCCTATCGAGTTATTCTTTCTCGGCATGATTGAGTCCGGTTACAGCAACACTGCCTACAGCCGTGCCCGAGCGACGGGATCCTGGCAATTTATGCATGGGACCGCGAAACTATACGGTCTTCGTATCAACCATTGGGTTGATGAACGACGTGATCCGGTGAAGTCGACGGTTGCGGCCGCAAGATTTCTAAAAGATTTGTACGTCCGCTTTGGCGACTGGTACCTCGCGATGGCCGCATACAACGCCGGACCGGGCAAGATTTCGCGGGCTATTCGCGCCACAGGCAGTAGGGACTTCTGGAAAATTGCGGAAACGCGACACATACATGCTGAAACGCGACACTACGTTCCGAAGATGCTCGCAGCGCTTCAGATCGCATCAAATCCCGCGTCGCATGGATTTAATTATGTTCCGGACAGCTATCACGACATGCCAGATAGCTTGGTCGAACTGAGCCGACCTGTGCAGTTAGCGGAACTGGCTCAACACTTAGATATCGCCGAGTCAACTCTGCGCCGTTGGAACCCTGAACTCATCAACTCGATTACACCACCAGAGAAATTTCTGGATGGCATTGCCTATCAACTTCGACTGCCTTCCAGCCATGTCCCAACCTTCACTAAAATATCCACCCGGCTTTCCTACTTAGAAATACGCGATGTCAAAATGTATCAAATCAAAGCCGGCGATACCCTATCTACAATCGCACGACGACACGGCGTCCGGATGAATCAAATCATTTCCGTAAATCAAAGCTTGAATCCACGCGCCCTCCGAGTTGGACGCACCATCGCCATTCCAATTCCAAGCGTTGTAGTCGTTAAGAAACAGGATGGTGATACGGCTTAATCAGTGATTTCGGCCGTGTGCGTGGTTATGATCATGATCGTGCCCACAGCATGCCATCTCAGCATGCCGATGAAAGGCCAAGTGCAGGAGCGATCCGGCAACGAATCCCTGAAAGTACCCAAGCCACTTTGTTTGCTCCAAATACACGAGTGCGGGGCCACCTGCGACATACCCGGCGATGGTCGCCAAGCCCATCATAATGAGAATACTAGCCCCAATGGTTCGCCCATAGCGCGGCATGAACACCCACCAGATGAATGTCGCATCAGGAATGCGATGTACCAGCACGGCTAGCGACAATGAGTTTCCGTGGTCATGATGGTGCTGAATCAAGGGATGCGACAGCGCCACGCCATCCCAAACACCGTGCACCGCTAGACCAACCAGCAAGATAATCATTGGAAACGTGTGATGCGTGTGGATGCGCTCAAAGAGGTAGGGCAAGCCCCATCCCAGCAAGCAGAAGGCTGCCGACCAGTACCCCGAATGGGCTATGCTGTCTGGCAAAATATGCCCAACAACAAGCAGCCCGATAATCCAAAAAGCAATTCGGTCGACGTACTTCGCACGTGAGCCAAGCTGTTGCACGAGCTGGTGCAACAACGGAGCCAGCGCCAATGCTAGCAAGCTAAAGAACAGGTAAGAAAGATGCTCTACATCGTCCAAGGCAAGTCCGCCCATCTTTACAATTGTCAACGGCCAGGATTTCGTTCATCTTGTTCGTCACTATGGCAACACGCGAACCGTTCTTGAAAGACCGACTCTTCTGCCCCGGCCCGACGCCGGTGCCACTACCAGTCAAGCTGGCGGCTGCGGAGCAAACCGTATATCACCGCACTCAAGACTTTTACAACCTTTTCCAAAGCTGTCGTGAGCGGCTCGCACCATTCTTTGGATCAAAGAATTTACCTGTGTTATTGGCAAGTTCCGGAACCGGCGCAATGGAAGCGGCGATCACCAACCTGACTGATGTTGGTGATCGCATCCTCGTCATAAACGCTGGCAAGTTTGGCGAGCGGTGGCAAAAGCTCGGCAGCTATTTTGGCTGCAATGTTGTTTCACTCGACATCGACTGGGGCAATATTCCCCAGTGGGATCAGATTGCCGAGGTACTTCGTAGATATCAGGACTGGCGAGCGGTATTTCTGCAAGCAAATGAGACCTCCACCGCCGTCGCCCTGCCGATCCAAGAGCTGATTCCAAAAATACGGCAATCGACCGATGCCCTGATTGTCGTCGATGCTGTCTCGGGGCTTTGCGCTCACCAAGTAGATATGGACGCGTGGGGTATTGATTGCGTCGTGGCAGGCAGCCAGAAGGGATTTGGAATCGATCCGGGACTCGCCTTCATTTGTCTCTCGGACCGAGCCGTCTCACGCATGGGTCAGCGGCCACGCTTTTACTTTGATTTACGCCGCGAACTAATCGGCCAAGCAAAGGGTGAATCCGCGTGGACGCCAGCAACATCCTTGATCGTCAGCTTAGACAAGGCGCTTGAGACTTTAACCGCACTAACACCCAACGGTGTCGTCACTCACCACGCCCGACTGGCCGAGGCCGTCCGACGCGGCGGGCTCGCCATGGGCTTAAAGCTCTTTGCCCAAGCGGGCCACTCCAATGCTGTGACTGCATTCACGGTCCCCGATGGCGTCGATGGAAAAAAACTCATTAAAGTACTGGCCCAGCAATACGGCACAATTTTCGCTGGCGGCCAAGACAAGTTGGCGGGGAAAATCGTTCGCTTTTCACACCTTGGGTTCGTCGATATTTTCGATGTCATTTCGGGATTGGCGGCCCTCGAGCTAGCGCTGCATCACAGTGGCCATTCCTGTCGACCCGGAGCCGGAACAGCTGCAGCTCTAGAGTTTTTCCGCTAACTCCAGCTTCGCCACCGAACTTCGTAACCGCCTGTCTGCCTTGCTAAACGCAGCGTCTGCTGCTACTCTCGGCACCTCTAAAATTACGCAAACTCCTGCAGTGAGGAGGCAACTGTGAAGCTGGTCGTGTTACTTAAAAAGACCCCCGACACTGAGACGAAAATTCGGCTCAGCGGCGATGGCAAAAGTGTCGAAAGCGGGGACACCAAGTTTATCGTGAATCCATATGATGAATTCGCGATTGAAGAAGCACTTCGAATCAAAGAGAAAGTTGGCAGCGGTGAAGTCCTGATTATGAGTTTTGGCGATGCCTCGGTTCGCGAACTTATCATCAAGGGTTTGGCCATGGGCGCGGACCGTGGCTTGCTGATTAGCAATGAAGGCCTCGAAGATGCCGACTCCTTGACTGTCGCGAAGGTTTTGGCCGCCGCCTTGAAATCCGAAGCTCCTGATATCGTATTCTGCGGAAAGCAAGCCATCGACGATGACAACATGCATGTTGGTATTATGGTCGCCGAACTTCTGCAAATGCCCCACGTCAATGTCGTCACCAAGATCGAGCTGGGCGGCGGCAGCGCCACCGTTGAGCGAGAGGTCGAAGGCGGCCAGGTCGAAGTTTACGATGTGAAGTTGCCAGCAGTATTCGGCGCTCACAAGTCGCTGAATCAACCTCGATATGCATCTTTACCTGGCATCATGAAAGCTAAAAAGAAGCCGCTCGATGCAAAAATGCCCTCGGACTATGGCTTGGACGCAGGCGCATTAAAGGGTGGTATCGCGGTGCGCACAATCAGTTATGCGTACCCTCCGCAGAAGCCCGCAGGTCAGGTCTTCAAAGGCGAACCTACGGCAGCGATGGTAGAGAAGGTTGTAAAACTGCTGCGCGAGCAAGCTAAAGTCATCTAGCGCCTTAACTTGAGGAATACGTATGAAAGTACTTGCCTATATCGAACAGAGAGACGGAAAGTTAAAGCCCGCCGCTTTTGAAGCGCTCACCGTGGCCGCCAAAATTGGCGGTGCCGCGAGCAATGTTTGCGCCGTACTTGTCGGCAGCAACGTCAAAGGACTGACGGCAGAACTAGCTGGTTTTGGAGCGGACACGGTTCTGGTCGCCGAACTTCCAGCACTCGACAAGTTTAATGTTCTCAATCACACGGCTGCCGTGGAAGCTGCTGCGAAGCAGTTTGGAGCTCAGGTGATCGTCGGCTGCGCCTCACCAACTGGTCGCGATCTCTTCCCGCGTTTGGCTGCACGCTTAAATGGAGCCCTCGCCACTGATGTGACCGAAGTGAAAGTCTCGGGTGAAGACATAACCACCACCAAGCCAATGTATGCAGGAAAGTGCCTAGCGACACTTACCCTTTCTGGTAATGGACCAAAGCTCATCACTGCTCGCCCCAACGTTTTTGGCGCAATGAAGTCTGGCCAGGGCAGCGCCACGGCAAGTACGCTAGCCGTAACCTTGCCGTCCGATGGTCGTTTGACGACTAAAGAAATTCGCAAAGGCAAAAGCGAGAAGCCGGATTTAACGGAGGCGACCGTGATCATTTCGGGTGGGCGCGCGTTAGCGAATGCGGATAATTTCCGGATTTTGCATGAGTGCGCTGATGTGATTGGCGCGACTGTCGGCGCATCTCGCGCCGCGGTCGATTCAGGCTACGCCACCCATGACATGCAGGTTGGTCAAACGGGTAAAACAGTGAATCCAAATCTGTACATTGCTTGTGGGATCAGCGGCTCGATCCAACACATGGCGGGGATGCGTACTTCAAAAGTTATTGTCGCGGTGAATACGGATGCGGAAGCACCCATCTTTGGCATCGCTGACTATGGTATCGTTGCTGATTTATTTGAAGCCGTACCACTCTTGACCAAAGGCTTCAAAGAGCTACTGAAGAGCTAATACTTTCCTAAAAACCGGGTGCGCCTCTGCTTCGGCAGGGGTTCCCTGGAACGCCACCTCACCTCGATCCAATAGCACGACCTCATCAGCCAATCTGGTGCTTGCGTAGCGATGAGAAATCATAATGACAACGGCTCCTGAGTTGGCAATTTGCCGAAGTCCTCGGTGAATCAAGGCTTCTGTCTCCGGATCAAGGGCAGAAGTGCCTTCGTCGATGAGTACAAATGGCGGCTGGTGATAAAAGATTCGACCAAGCATCACCCGCTGTGCCTGCCCGCCGGATAGCGTCAGCGTTTCATCGGCATCTATGGCGGAAGTTGCTGCCTCACTTTCGAGGGCTTCACTCAATCGCAATTCGCGAAGTATCTCTTGAATGCGTTCGCCATCAAACTGTGCGTTGGGAAACGCGATATTCTGTGCCAGGGAACCAGAAAACAGCTCGATTTGCTGCGGCACAAAGCCCACCAAACCTGACGCAGATCGTTGCTGCCCCGGGGGAACTCGAAGAGTTATCAAGCCCTCAGTGGGCTTCGCCAAGCCCAGCAGCATCTTGAAAAGCGTGCTTTTGCCGGCGCCGGACGAGCCGCAGATTGCATAGATCTTTCCTGCGGTAAGATGAAGAGTCAACTGCCGCAGGACCCAAGGCAAACTTGCGTCGTAGCGGAAAGATACACCCGCGACGGAAACCGTCGCTGGCTCCTGATTTGCGGCGAGCTCAACCGGAAGCTGAATCACGGGACTCCTTGCAGAATCCAAGTAACGATGTAACTCAACTAACCTGTTAAGAGCCGCATGGCCTTCCTTACTAACGTTGACGTATTTACCCAACTTGCCGGCTGCCTGAGACAAAAGACCCAAAGTAGCAAAGAACGAGAGGCAAACGCTTGGACTGATTCGACCCAGACTAATTTCACGACCCGCCAACCAGATTACAGCAGCCATCGCAATGATGGCGATCGTTTCCATCGCCGGACCAGCGCGTGATTTGACCCGCGCTGCGGCTTGATGTCGACGAAACAACTGCAAATTCAGTTGCGATAAGCGCTCGGCTTCACCAGCCTCAGTCTTATAGAATTTGATTGTTTCGATTCCCAGTAATCGTTGCTGCAACCACTCGGTGAGTTCGGCGACATTATTCAGTGCCTCCGTTGCACGTCGGCGCAGGCGCTTACCGATGTTACCGACGACCAAAACGGCTGGTAAAACTGCAAAAGCAAAAATCGCCAGGAGCTTTGGCGACAACGCCCAAAGTGTCACTCCATAAAACAGGAGAACAAGCGCCTCTCGGGGCAACCCTCCGTAATAGCGCAACACCAACTCTTGCACATATTTGATATCAGTGGAAAGGGCGCTTGCGATCCTGCTCTCTCCGCCATGATTCCGCTCTGATCGCTGCTCTGGATCTAAGCGTAGGAAACGCTCAACAATTCCTCGACGCAGATCGCGCGCAATCTTTTCGCTAATACGTTCCCACATGAACCATTGAGCAAGTGTGCTGACTGCCTTGATGCTGGCCAACATCAGCAACCAAAGAGGGATCTGTTGCCACAATCCGCCAGCATCTAAGCCCGTGTTGCCACTAACGACGGTGAAAACCTTGCCGATCACCGGGCCAACCAGATCGACCCATTCCGCAGCAGCATGACCGCCATCGAAGAGCAATCGCAAGCACGGCCCTATCAAGACACCCATGGCTGACGAAGAAATCGCCATGACCAGCACCAAAAAGCTGGCAACGACGACGCTTATCCAATACTTTCCGAGAGAATCACGGATGATTGAGGGTTTCACAAACCCATTCCGTTTAAAAGGCAGAGTGCGAAGAGGGGGACTTGAACCCCCAAGCCCTTGCGAGCACTAGCTTCTGAGACTAGCGTGTCTACCAATTCCACCACCTTCGCGTGCACGCCTTTATAAGCGAAAAATCACGTGCATGGCAAGTGGCCACGTTGATTAACGCAAATCTTTGATGGACGGGATGATCTTACCGATCAGACCGTACTCGAGCGCTTCCTCGGCCGACATCCAATAGTCGCGCTGGGTATCTTTTTCAACTTTTGGCATGGGCTGCCCGCATTCAGTGGCCAACAGTTTATTAATCTTTTCACGGGTTTTTACAATGTCCTTGGCGGTAATCTCAAGATCCGCCGCCTGACCGCGAAAAGTTCCTCCAATCAGAGGTTGATGAATGAGGAATTTGGAGTTTGGCGTTGCAAGGCGGCGCGCCTTTGGCACCGACACATTGATCACGGTGGCGATACTTGCGCACAACCCACAGGTGACCATGCGCACTTCGGAGGTAATAAAGCGGACCATGTCAAAAATTGCGTAGCCGCTATTTACCTCGCCCCCAGGGCTGTTTAAGTAGATCGTAATCGGCTCACCCTTTCCGTTCGCCTCCAGCAGAAGGAGATTGGAAACGACGCGCTTGGCGACCGACGAGTTTACGCCCTCGGAGATGTAGATCATCCGATTGCGCAACAACTCCTGTTCGTTGAGCAGGGCGCCCAATCCTTCTAGTCCCATATGATTCATTTCCATGCCAGTTCCCTCGCATTGATTGTCTAAAGATCTAAGATATCTAGTGTATTATGGATCCTCGCCCAGGAAAAGAGAGTCCGTCTCGTTATCGAGCAGAAAGATCTTTGACCCTGCTCGTAGTCGCTTCCATCACCATGTATACTCGCAATTATTCGTGCCTTTATCCCCCTTTTGTGAAAAGATTCCAGGAAGAGTCCGTGGCAGTGATTGAATCCCCAACACCCATCTGAATCAGGAGGGCCAATGCGAACTCTTATAACCGGAATGATTCTCGGCGCTGCGGCGACTGCAATCTTTGGCCTAGGCTATGCGATTGCCGAGCAAAGAGCAGGCAGGCCGTTTACCACCGAAGGCTGGGACCGCATTCGCAATACTTGCGACGTCCGCATCGGCTATGGATCGCTTACTTCAGGCAACCGCTGCTTTTTCAACCAGGTGATGACTGGGGCAGATGGCAATTATATCTACTGTGCGGACGTCCGCGTGACCTGCTATCAACCCCAGTAGCCCATCAGCTCTGAGATCACATCAACGTCTGCGGGTCCACATCGATTCGCAGACGCAAATCTGCAGGCAGTCGGTCAAAGACATTGGTGATACGATTGACAAGGCCAATCAGTGGCTTCATCTGCTCAGCGCTTAGCAAGAGTGTACGCCGATGGCGTCCCCGAATGATTTCCACGGCCGGCACCGAAGGTCCCAGCAGCCGGACTCCCGTCAACGCCTCAGGATGAGCCTCCGCCAACGCGTCCAACCATCGTTGTAGTCGCTGACAGAATTGATCCAAAGCTGATCGATCGACCGAAGTAATCTCCAAGTACACCAACCTCCCAAATGGAGGATAAATGTGCGCTTGGCGAAATGTCAGCTCACGTTGCGCGAAAGCCTCGTAGTCTTGACGAATGGAGTCGATGATGACGGGATGCTCGCCTCGATGAGTCTGAACAAGTACGCGCCCAGGAAGCTCGGCTCGACCGGCACGCCCAGCAGCCTGCACGATCAACTGAAATGTTCGTTCACCCGCACGAAAATCGGGCAAGTCGAGTTGCTGATCCACCTCGAGCAGCACGATGAGGGTGACGTTAGGAAAGTCGTGACCCTTAGCCAGCATTTGCGTGCCGACTAATATGTCGATTTCACCTGCCCGAAACTTGCCCAGCGTCTCTGGCAACACGGTTCGATCGGCTGCCACATCCGAATCCAAACGCGCAATTCTTGCCCCTGGTAGCTGGCTTCGCAAAAATTCCTCGGCCTGCTCACTGCCATAGCCAACCGCCACATACTGTGCCTCTGGATGCGCTCGCAGGACTTCGGCCAAACTCATTTTGAAATCGCAATAGTGGCACCTTAGTAGCGTGGATCGTTTGTGCAGCGTCATGCTGATACTGCACTCGGGGCACGACAGCGCCCTTCTTTCGGTTAGCGAAAAGAGATAGTAGGCATAGCCTCGGCGATTGACGATCACCATGGCCTGCTGGCCAAGGGCCAGATTTTCTCTCAGCTCTTGTAATACCCGCGCATGCACGGGAATATCGGCCTCTTGAATATCCTTTGCATTGGGACCCGAAGCAATCCTGCGCCCCGATCGATAGGCCGGCTTCGACTCAAGCACTTCAACGTTTGGCAATGGCCGGCCCGAGACCCGGTCCGGCAAGCGCAAAAGGTGATACTTCCCGTGCAAAGCATTGGCATAACTTTCCAATGATGGTGTTGCGCTACCAAGGACTACAGTTGCTCCCTCAAATTGAGCGCGCAGCACAGCGACATCCCGGCCGTTGTAGGTGAGCCCTGTGGCTTGTTTGTAGCTGCCGTCATGCTCTTCATCTACAATTACCAAACGCAGCTGGCGAAATGGGCCAAACACGGCCGACCTAGGACCAATCAGAATGGACGCTTCGCCTGTGCGGATTCGTTGCAATTGCTGCCAACGATCCTTGTCCGTCATCGCCGAATGCACGACGGCAACTTGCCCGGGAAAACGGAGGGTAAACACCCGCGTCATTTGCGGCGTCAGTGAAATCTCAGGAACCAGCACCAAGGCTTGCGAGCCGACTTCGGCACGGCCACTGAGCAAATTCTGGATCAAGTGCAAATAAACTTCGGTCTTGCCGGCGCCCGTCACACCCCACAGCAAAAACGGCTTGCTGGCCTGCGTATTCAAGCCATGCGCAACTATATTCTCGTAAACGTTTTGCTGTGATCGGCTCAACTCTCGTGGAGATTCGGCGGCCTGCATCGCTACCTCTGGCCCGGCCGCTTCGCCCCAAAAATCCTCTCTGGCTATGCGTCTTGCCTTCACCAGAGACCCACTCTTCTTGGTTAATAAGCCACTGTCCAAGAGGCGAGGTAGATCAAAGTCCGCTAACCAGTCCGCGGAATTCTGCTGCTGCCACTGACTGAGTCGCTTTCGCAAAGTGGGGATGGTCATTTGAGTTTTCTTGGCAAAAACCTCTGCCAATATTCGGCCGTAGACTCCTCCTGACTCGCTGCGAGCCTTGACCCCTTTTTTGGTCAGTTCAACGCTCGTCCGAACCTGTTTGGCGGCGCTAGCCGGGAGCATCGCGCGCAAAACTTCCCCCAGCGGGTGGCAATAATACTGACTTATCCATTGGGCGAGGCGCAGCATCGGCTCGGAATATACCGGCACATGATCCAGGACTTCCTTCACGGGCTTAACCTGAAATCCCCGACCCTCAAGCAATTCCGGAGCCATACCCAAGCAAACGCCCACCACTGCCCGCCCCCCGAAGGGAACCAAAACACGAACGCCCCTGGCGACATCCGCTGGAGCCGAATAGGTATAGGTCTGATCGACGGGCGCGGGGACCGCCACCTGGATTTCCAATGATGCTCCTATGTTCAGCCCATCAGGCGTCTGACCCGAGTGCTGCCAAGAATTATCGTAACAAGCGAACGATGGATGATTCGCCGGCAGGATACAAGTGAAATGCCCGGCCAGCGCGGCTTTCAGGAGAACAATTTTGCTATTCTATTGCAGAAAGTTTTGGTATTGGGTAGGGTCTATCGCTCGAAGAGACAAGAATTTGCGCGCAATATCGCGATAAGTCTCTGAAAAATAATGGAGAAGTTGATGGTTGGTGGTAAGAAAAAGCGGCGCATGTTGCTCCGACGTAAGCGGACTCTCGATCCAAGTATTCCGATCGACTACAAGCAACCCGATGTTTTGAAGCGGTTTGTAACCGATCGCGGCCGAATCATTCCTCGCCGCATCTCCGGTGCAACCTCGCAGCAACAACGCGAGATCTGCAAAGCAGTCAAGCGAGCACGATACATTGGTTTGCTTCCATTTGCCGTGACTCACCGCTCGGAGCGTGGCTTCGCCAACGAGATGGCGGCTGTTGCTGCATCATTCTCTCGGCCGATGCGTCCGCCCATGGGCCACTCTGCTCCCTCGCACCACAGTGATGGTGATGATGACAGCGGCGAACAAGAAAATTTAGATTAAGAAACCACGCTTTCTTTCGTTGAGGCCTAGTATGTCAAGAAGGTGCGAATTTACAAATAAGGGAGTGCAGGTAGGCAACCGAGTCTCCCACTCTAACATCAAGACCAAACATCGTTTTGTTCCGAACCTTCAGACAAAGCGCTTTTGGTCCATTGATATGGCAAAATTTGTATCCGTGCGAGTTTCTACAGCGGCAATCCGTACGATTGACAAGCTGGGATTAGACGCCTATGCCCGAAAAATCGGGCTCAAGTTGAAGTAAAAAGGGGAACAAAGATGGGTCGCGGAGACAATCGTAAAACTCCAAAAACACGCCAACGTAAGAGCTGGCGTCGTAACAAGCTCCGCCTTCGCCAGAAGATGGAAGCTGGTAAAGCTACAGGCGGCGGCCGCAAAGTTGGCGCACGCGGTGCCACTCCCAGCGTGGTCACGCGTAAGGCTGGCGAGTAGCCCTACGATTATAGAGTTTGGAAAACGGTGGCTTAGTCCGCCGTTTTTTTTTATTCCGCAACTGATTTCTGCTGCAAGTCACGCCACCTATTCCACCGTCCGATGATCTTCAAATCAAGAAATTAATCAAAAGATCCGAGTAGTTAGTGACTACTCAACGGCACACCCTTAACTTGATTGGGGTTTCGATTTATGCCCACTCTCGCGCGCTTTATCGCCCTCTTGATCGCACTCTTAAGTGGCGTTGCCAAGTCAGATATTGATGCAGCCCGTAATATCGAACCAGCAGCGCGACCTTGGCGGAGCAGCACCCATCTGGGGTTTGCTATGTTAGACTCATCGACTCAACACCGCGGGCCCGCGTCTGGATCCGTCCTGTTTCTCGACCTGAAGTATCAGACGGACGAGACCCTGACACTTGGACTGAGAACCTTAGGACTTGGCGGCCGCACACCTATGGGCCACTATTATCGGCTTGCCTCTGGACCAATGATTCAGTTTGCGGCATCTGCGAACTGGACCCTTGATCTGACAGCTGCCTGGTTCCGAGAATCCGGCGTTGCTGACCGTTCGTCCTTAGATTATCGCTCAAGCGGCTGGGCTTATGTCGCCGGATGGCGGCGCTTGATCCATCAAGGAAGCCGGGTGGAGCTTAGCTGGGGAGGCTTTATCGGCATACACCGCGGGGATTCCAGTGGCAATTTGACGGCAGCAGGGACCATCGCCACGAATTCCGCGGATACACCGTCACCGGCCAAAACCAACAATGGCGTCTGGCATGGCCTGGAAATGGCTTTAGATTTCAGCCTTTAGCGGATTAGGCGGACACAGCTTGCAGGCAGAATATTCGGGGGCACAGATCTCCTGTTACTCCTTGACATGACAATCAAATAGGCGTTATTAGCTAGGCTCTTTGTTACTGGATTTAATCAAAAGGATCGAACGTGGCATACCATAAGTCTTCGGAAAAACGCGCCAGACAGGACGTGCGTCGAAACAATCGCAACCGTCAGTACCTTTCGTCAGTAAAGACTGCAATCAAGTCGTTTCGTGAAGCCATGACGACTGGTGGCAACGCCGAAACAGCGACCAAGCTTCTGCAAACCGCACAAACTCTTCTGGCAAAAGCTGCGCAAAAAGGCCTCGTTCACCGCAATAACGCCAGTCGTCGCATCAGCAACCTAGCAGTTGCGTTTGACAAATACGTTAAGTCTGCGACCGGCTCTACAGCAGCTCCGGCAGCTGCCGCTGGCACAAAGAAGAAGGCCACCGCAACGAAGGCTGCTCCAACAAAGAAAGCTGCTTCAAAGAAAAAAGCGGCCACCAAGAAGAAGACTGCAAAGAAAAAATAATCGACCTTCGTTTCGAGTTTAACGGTCACACCCTTTCAAGGTGTGACCGTTTTTTGTTTCATTTTTTTAGCTTCAAGCCACAGCCGCTCAAGAACTCCCTGCCCGCACTGACTGAGATTGATGCCGGTTTGATCGGCTAACCTCTCCATCTTTGCAAAACGTGTCAGAAACTTCCTATTTCCCTGCAGAGCCACAACCTCTGGGTCTAGTTCCAAATGTCGGCACACTTGAGCAAGGGAAAAATAGACGTCCCCAAGTTCGTCTTCGACATCCTGGCTTGACTGATACTGAGAGCGAGTCAAGGCCTGATCCACCTCGACAACTTCGCTTTGAAATTGCTTCCAGACATCTTGGACCCGATTCCAATCAAAGGAAATTTCGCGCGCACGCTTGCCAATCTCATACGCAGCGATCGTCGCCGGTGCACGTACCGAAATCTTTGAAAATACCGTCTTTGCACCGCCTGAATTCTCCTCCGCCTTCAATTGGTGCCAGCGTTGGCGGTGCGAAGCTTCGTCGCCGTATTCCTCTTGCGCAAAAACATGAGGGTGGCGTCGCCGCATTTTCTGATTGATGCCCTCGATAACAGTGATGATGTCAAAGTGACCCTCGTCTTTGCCAACCTGTGCGTTCAGCACAACCTGCAGCAGCACATCACCTAGTTCTTTGGCAATCTCCACCCGATCCTCGGCCATCATCGCCTCAGCAGCCTCATAGGACTCTTCTAACAGAAAGCGAACCAGCAATTTGTGGTTCTGCCGAAGGTCCCAGGGGCACCCAAACTTGGGATGACGCAGGGCCGCAACTGTTCGACAAAACTCGACGAAAGCCTTACCCGCCCGCTCGTAGTCTGGGCCAGTTTCGTCGTGAATACTTGGTTCAACTCCATCGATCGAAATCATGCTCGCACCTCAACCAAAGACGGCAGATAGATGGCTCGCACCGGCAGCCCCATCAGCGTCAGGACGGTATTGGCGACATGCCCGAGAGTGCCAGGCTCCACCTGCGTCCACGCGTATTGGCAGACACCCCGTGGATCGTACAAATACAAAGGCACAGGACTCAGTGAGTGCGCTGTTTTTGGCGCGGGCCAGTAGGCCTGCCCCTCTCGCCAGCGCGGGAACTGCGCCTCTTCGCCCGCAAACATCTCGTCACAATTGCCATGGTCTGCCGTAATCAAGAGGATCGTATCTGTTTCGCGGGCAGCTTCTACCAACTCGCCGATGGCATGATCGACAACCTCAACGGCCTCAACGGCTGCCTGAAATACACCTGTATGTCCCACCATATCCCCATTTGCAAAATTGATACGCCCAAAGTCAAAACTATCGGCTCGCATGGCTTCTATGGTTGCCTGAGCAATTTCCGCCGCTTTCATCGCTGGCGCCTGGTCGAATGGGACATTGTCGGAAGGGATTTCAACATAGGTCTCTAGTCGAGAATCGAACATCCCAGACCGATTACCATTCCAAAAATATGTGACGTGGCCAAACTTCTGCGTTTCACTGCAGGCAAACTGCCGTAAACCATGCCGACAAATGTATTCACTGAGCGTATCTCCCACCAATGGAGGGGGAACTAGAAAATGAGCGGGAATCTTTAGGTCACCGTCATACTGCATCATGCCTGCAAAGAAAATTTGCGGCACACGCTGCCGATCAAACTCGGTGAAGTTTGCCTCGGTGAATGCCCGACAAATCTCGATGGCCCGATCTCCACGAAAGTTAAACATGATAACAGAATCACCATCCTCAATGGGAGCGACCGGCTTGCCGCTGCGGTCGGTAATGACAAATGATGGGAAGTATTGATCGGTCATTTTCGGATCTGCGCGAAAAGCCATGATGGCTGCGGTTAGACTTGGAAAGCTCGCTTCGCCGATACCCAAGACGTGGGCTTTCCATCCCCTCTCCACCATCGACCAATCGGCGTTGTAGCGATCCATGGTCACTCGCATGCGTCCGCCACCAGAAGCCACAACGGCGTCGCAACCCTCTGCCTGCAGCTCCTGCAAAACGCTGTTCAAGCGTTCTACATAAACCTCTGCTGACTTCTCACCAACGTCACGGCCATCCAATATAGCGTGCACGGCCAGGCGCTTGACCCCCAAACTGGCGGCTTCCCTCAGCATGGCGTACAAGTGGCCTTCGTGTGAATGCACATTGCCGTTCGAGAGCAAGCCGATAAAATGCATGGTATGCCCCATTTGACCACGCTCGATGCCTTGCTTCCAAGCCTCACCCTCAAATAAAACGCGCTCGTCGATCGCGTTTTGTACCAGTTTCGCTCCCTGATCAAAGACACGACCCGCACCGAGGGCATTGTGGCCAACTTCGCTGTTACCGATATCGGCATCAGATGGCAGCCCAACAGCTTTGCCATGTGCTTGTAAAGTTCTGTACAGAGACGCTGTTCGCAGAGAATCCAATTGCGGCGTCCTTGCTGCAGCGACGGCATTACCGAATGACGACGCACGTACGCCAACACCATCCATCACGACCACTAGAACCCGACGCATTTTCGACTCCAATTCGAAGTAAAACAGCCTCAAGGCTTTGTTTTACTCAAATAAACCTGCTTGCACAACGCGGAGCACCGTTATAGCGTTTTCATCTCACGGAATCTATCCACCGATAGCGGGATGAGCATGCGAGCCATTTTGCAACGCGTTAGTCGCGCCACCGTCACCGTAGAAGAAACCAACGTCGGAGAAATCCAGGCTGGTTGGCTCGTCTTTTTGGGCGTGGCTCGACAAGATCTCGACGACGACCTCGATTACATTGTAGATAAAATCTCAAACCTGCGCGCGTTCCCTGATGCTGATGGAAAAATGAACCGTTCCATTTTGGATATAGCTGGAAAAGTTCTCTTGGTGAGCCAATTCACCCTATATGGCGATTGTCGCAAGGGTCGACGCCCGAGCTTTGGTGAAGCCGCTCCCCCCGACCAAGCCAAGAGCGTGTACGAAGAGTGCGCGCGCCGGCTGCAAAGTGTCGGTTTGGAGGTTGCTTGCGGCCAATTTCAAGCGATGATGCAAGTAGCACTGGTCAACGACGGACCAGTGACGTTCATTTTGGATAGCTCTCGCCAGATTTAGGAGGGAAAGGTGGAATTCTGTTGGGCTTATATGACCGCTGAGTCAGAAGAGGCGGCAAGCAAGATAGCCGAAGTCCTCGTCCAGGAGCGACTCGCGGCCTGCGTCAATATTTTACCCGGCATCAAGTCCATCTATCGCTGGGATGGGCAAGTCGAAAAGGGCACGGAAACGGCCATGATCGCCAAGACCAGTGTCGCTCAGTTTTCTACTTTATGCGCTCGCGTGCAATGTATGCATAGCTACGAAGTACCATGCATTGTGCAAATACCTATCCAGGCTGGCCATCAACCGTATCTGGATTGGCTAGCAGCAAATTTGGGCCCCATCTCGTCAGCAGACGAGCCCAATCGCTAATATTAACTGGTTGCCAGAAAATCAATCGGCATCGAGGCTAGTCATATCCCGATCATCAACACCGATCTTCTCATAGAAGAGCTCGTCGATCGTCTTCTTGATCAAAATCCAGAGCAACTCTTTGTCTGAACAATGGGAGAAGACCCCTAACGGAATCTGGAATCCACCCTTATCGCGCCGACCGCCACCATAGAAATTTCCACTCGGATCCTTACCAAAGATGTCTTTGATCCACTTATCTGGGTCCAAGGTATGAGACTTGGTACGCAATGAGCCATCGATGAATTCACCATTGACGACACCATAGACTACGACGGTGTCTATGCCCTCGCGATGCAATAGGTAATCCGCGCACTGACCGATTCCATCTCGATCTTCGTCGCGAACATAACCCACACCAGAGAACATGAAATTGCCCTTGATATCCTTGCGCTGCAAGGCGATCTGGGTCAAATCCATGGTCTTTGCCGGGATGGATTGGCGAGATATTAGCGCCAACAAATCGCGATCCACAAACTTTGTAAGGAACTCGCTTGCCGCGTAGTCGATCGGCTGAGCATTCAGGAAATTGTCTGTATCGGAACGAATTCCATGCATCAAAGCTGTCGCTATTTTGCTCTCATAGTCATCATGACCCTCAAATTTTACAGAGGAGTGCATGAGGTACTCCGCGTAGATTGCTGCCGTAGAACCGGCATCCTCGCGTATGTCCAGAAACGCAGATTCGACTGTACCAAGTGTTTTGTGGTGATCGACAAAAGACAGCAGCTTACAGGTTTCCGGAAGTTTGATCGGCAGCTCCGGGCTTTGTGAATCATTAATGGCAAAATAATCAAAGCCGGTTAGATCAGTGTCGCTGGAGTAGTGTTCCATATCGAGATCAAGTTTCTTAACCAGCGCCCGATTTTCATGGTGAGATATCTCTTCAAAATGAATGATTCGGGAGTCGATATGGAAGCGCGACGCCAGCCAACTTAGCGCCAATGCGCACGCAATGTTATCTGGATCAGGATAACCCTTAATACAAATGAGCAAGCGCTTGCCCTGGGCTGCTTTCAGTACGTGAAATAGCTTATCAGCGCGCCCTTCAGGAGCTGCCGATGGCACATCAACTGTTCGAACTTCTTGAGTCATGGGTCTAGCCTCGACGGGTGCGGACGGAGCGACTGCATTCAACGGCGACGGAGCTGGCTTACGCACTTTGGCTCGATTCTTCAAGCGAACGAGCTCCGCCTCTTTGCGCTTAATCTCCTGTTCAATGGTAGAGCCTTCCGGCGTCTTACTTTCTTTCATACGAAGTCGGCTCGCATCAGGTCTGGTCGATTGGTTCGCCATCTGTCTTCATTCCCTTGATCTATCGGCGCGGCCACTTACCAGCTTAACAATAACACAGATGTCGCTATGACTGATGCCAAGGCTGCAGCGCTCGCCATATGTCTGCACATGTAGGAAATTCTCGAAAAATAACCACTCTTTCCTTCAAACTCTGATGCGTGCTTAATGCCATTTGCACGCCGTCCGACTTCACCACCTCTTTGGCAAGTGCAACAATTAGTCGAAATTCTGGGTTTTTTGCAAGCAGGTTGAGCCTCAAAGCCGCCTGGGCCGCGTGCCAACGGTGAAATATTTCAAGCCCGACTGGCGACTGCCCCTCCTGTCGCAGCATGAAGTCCGGAACCAAGGACTCGCCATCCAGCCCCAAAATCCAGCCATCCGCTAAGCTCATGGCCCAAGCTCGCTCTTGGTCGTTCCAGCGCTGTACAAGGGAAGTGCACTCCTCGGGAATATGAGGAATTCCACGGGCAAAGTTAGCTGTCACTCCAGAGCGCTGATCCAATTTCAACTCGAATAGGCCGCGCTTGTTTAACTTGATGTCTGCTTGAACCTCCCACTTTTCCGCCAACGTCAGGTTTGGAAAAAACATCGCAAGCCGCAACCCATAGCTCTGTACATGCTGAAATAGCGACAGAGGACCTGAGACTTCAAATTCAAATCCGTCAGAATTGCGCTGCATAACATTTGCAACCAGACCGTGAAATTTGAGGCTTTGCAAGACCCGGCGCTGTACGGCGGGGCGTTGATCACGAATCGTACAGCGCACCATCGCTGCGCTCAACAGCAGCCCCTGTACCTGGCCACAGTTATAGCGGTCGATCAACATTCGTGAATTGTCATGCGGCCCTGCCTTTAACCGCAGTCGATGCGGTAGATCGCTGTATAGACGCTCGCGGAGTTGACTAGCGCCAATCTCCATGACCTCACTCACGCTGCTGACTAAATGCTGCGAGGATTCAGCCGTCGCTCGCAGGGATTCACCCAATTTCAGCGCCCGCCAACGCCACTCCAATAGATCTTCTGGAACAGACTCCAATTTACTGCGATCATCACAAATCTTAAAAAATCCGTCCGCGTACGGCGGCAAATCTCCCAAATCATCCTCAATAGCAGCGCGAACTTTTGGTAAAGGTTGCCCGCAACCTTCCGCGTAGCCCTTTAGAAAGGTGTCCGCAATTGCCGTGATGGTGGCGGACCCTGGATCGATGAATTGGGGATATAACCGCGTCCCCCGGCGCCGAAAATTAAGTAAGTCCTTGGTAAGCATGGTGTTGCTTTCGTCTTTGATTGGTCGAAACTTCACCCGTATCTTTGGCCACCAACTCAAAAAGTCTGGCTCGCTTGCCGGGAACATTGCGCAAAATTCGGCCCAACCTTTGCACATGTTCGCGCACGGCACCGCTTCCTGAGACAACGATTGCAATGCTGGCTTCGGGCACATCGACACCCTCATTGAGCACGCGTGAAGTGACTAGAACTGTAAATTCGCCAGACCGAAAGGCGGCCAACATGGCACGCCGTTCACTGAGTTTCGTATGATGCGTCAAGACAGGTGCAATAAACCGCTCGCCAATTTGATAAGCCATTTCATTATCATGAGTAAAAATGATGGTCCGCTCGCCAGTGTGCTGCTTTAAGATTTTCCAAATCGCCGTAAACTTGCCGGCAGCAGCCATTGCTATCTGCTTTTGTTGCAAATAGGCGGCGAAGGCCGCCCTTCCCCCGGGAAATCGCGCAGATTTGAGGAGAAAATCCTGCCAGCCACCAGGCCGATCAAAAGATACCTGGTAACGGCGCAAAAATGACCGATATAGCTCACGCGCAGTTCGGTACTCGCGCTGCTCCTCTTCGGATAAATCAACCTGAATGGTCTCCACATCGTAAGGTGCCAAAACGGTATCCACGAGTTCGCTGACCTGGGATTCATAAATGAGCGGCCCAATGTGCTCCAAGACAAATGCCTCGCCCGCATCACTCCGCTCTAGGGTCGCCGTCAAACCAAGGCGGAAAGGTGCAATGGAAGCCAAGGCTACAAGCTGATAATGAGGTGCCGGCAAATGATGAACTTCGTCGCAGATCAGAAGTCCGAATTGTCGTCCATAGCGCTCCATATGCATGGCAGCAGAGTCGTAGGTGGCAACAGTAATAGGTGCGCATTCATGGCTGCCGCCACCCAAGGCACCAACGGGACCAGGAAAATATGTGGTCAACACATCCACCCACTGGTGCAATAAATCTATGGTTGGCACGACCACCAGCGTTGGTCTCTGGGCATGCGCCATGGCCATCACCGCAAGGATGGTCTTACCAGCTCCAGTTGGAAGGCAAACGGTACCCCTCAGTTGGGCCTGCCGCCACCTCTCCAAAGCACTTTGCTGATGCGGCCTAGGAACAATGGGCTCCTTCAACTCAAGTTCCATACGCTCATAGGATCTTGCAAGATCCGTGTACGGCACTTTGCTCTCATGCAAAGAGGTCACAACCTGACGATATTGATTCGCAGGACAACTCCAGCGTTCCAATCGCACGTCCCAAGTCAGGCCCGCAGATTGCTGAAGTTCCGCCGCGAGTGGGCCCTTGACGACGAGAACGCCGCGATCAAATCCAAGCTCCAGAGACTCACTGCTCATCCTCGGCCTCGCTAGGCTGGCTGCGTCCCAACTTCCAAGCAACAAACATCATGCCACAACCACCGACACCCGCAGTTAAGATGGCCAAAGCAAAACTGGCCGAAAGCCAACCAGGGGCCGGTTGGCCCAAAAGCCGCTCGACGAGCCAGTAATTACCCAATAAAATCATGGCGATGAACGCTATAGCCACCAGTCTGGTTGGGAGAGACCTTCGTAGTTCAGGAGCCATTGAGTTCACCCCCACCCATACACATTTGTCTTAGTACCCAACCAGCGTGCATGATTGCTAAATGCCTTGCAATAACGCATAATCCACGCTCGGAGGATCGCATCTTGTCACAAGTAGTCGTCACACATGACAGTCTGATTGCCAAGCGTGAAAAATCGCGCGCGCAAGAAAAATCCATCGATCGTACCGGTCAGTTTTCTCATTGGCTGAAGTCTGATATTTACTCCCGCAAGAATCCCTTCATGGTTATACTCGGCGTGGTCTTCATACCGATCGCTGCATTTTGGGCGCTTTTATTGGTCGGAATTGGATTTGCGGTGTCCTTGGTGTCTTTGCTAATGGCAACAGGCGCTCGGCTATTTGGCAAAAAGTAGCCGCCTAATTTGCCTCTCTGCACTCCCCATGCCTAAGGCCCTAATCAGCATGGGCTATCTCTGGTAAATTGACACTGTTAAGATGGACTCCTTGAACAAGGGAGTCCGTAAATGGAATCAATCCTATTGGGTGCCATCCAGGGCATCACAGAATTTCTGCCCATCTCCAGTTCTGCTCACTTGCTCATCATGTCCTGGATCTTAGATGGCAAGACGCTACCACTTTCCTTGAATGTAGCGCTGCATGTCGGCACACTGACTGCGGTGGTCGCCTATTTTTGGCGGGACTGGCGACGCTTAATCTTGGTGGCTCTTCGCATTTGCCTGGGAAGGGCCGTGGATGCGAACGACCGCCGGCTCCTCATCTGCCTCATTTTGGGCTCGATTCCCGCTGGAGTGATCGGACTTCTATTTCACAAGCAGATCGAGGCCGTGTTCCACCAAACACCATTTACAACAGTCGCGCCTTTAGCTCTCTTCGGCCTCCTACTCTGGTGGGTCGATAAGCGTGCGCCAAGCAAACTCACGGTGCTGGATGTTAATTGGCGCCATGCGCTGATTGTCGGATTTGCCCAAGCGGTCGCCCTGATTCCTGGCTCTTCTCGCAGCGGCATGACCATGACGGCCGGCCGCTGGTTAGGCTTTCAGCGCGGCGAAGCGGCGCGCTTTTCTTTTTTATTGGGCACACCTGCGATGGGTGGAGCCGCACTCCTCGAGAGCAGGAGCATCGCTGCTAGTATTGACGATCCAGTTTTCTATCTTGGTTTTTCCAGCTCGCTGATCGTTGGCCTGCTAACCATCTCCTTCCTACTGCGCTATGTTCGGCGCTTTGGCTTCCTGGCATTTGCTGTCTATCGGGTGATTTTAGCGGGCATCCTCTTCATGACACTCTAAACAGAAAAAGCTCCCTGAGAAGCACTCAGGGAGCAAAAGAAAACGTCCGAGCCAGAGAGGTATTCAGCACAAAAAGCAACTCAGCGATAAACCATTCCGAATCTATCTCCGAACCCACTGGCTAAGAATATCCTTAGAACTTCCCAGCGACGCCGACGTTCAGCGCCATGTTGCTGCGCGACTCCTCGTCACCGTCTGCGTTCATGAAATTACCAGTATTGTAGAAGAGAGCCGCATAAGGTCGGAAATGCTCGCCCCATGCGTCAACCCACGAACCCACCGTAATTCGAGTCGAGTTATCGTCGATAACCAAATTACCATTGGCATCAACACCAGAGTTTGTCGTTCCGTCTTCCATACCTAAGTCCGAGTCCTCTGGCTGGGCAACATTGAACATGTCGAACTTAGCAAAAGGAGTAAAACCCTTTAGGCTGTACTCGGCTTGCGCATGGAGATTGGACGTGGTCTTCGTGAATTTGTCGTCACCGACAGTCGTAACATCCATTTTTGCAAAATAATCGAATTCGACATCCAAGCCACCTTGCTTGTATTTCACGCCCACATCGAAGTACTGGGAGTTATCGAGATCATAGCGTCCGTACTGAACCAACGGGCTGATACCGCCAAAATTGCCTATCCACTCCAAGGCGTATATCGGCTGGCGCACGCGGCCCGCAACATCGTTGGCAATCTGGATAGTTAGCTTGCCCGCAACATCCAGCTCTACAGCCAAAACGTCGGAATACTTGCTCAAAGGCAGGTTGCTGAATGCTTCCGAAGTGTTCAGAATCCACGTGCCATTGTTGCGAACTTCCCAGCCGCCCTGCTTCAGTTTGGTGCGACCCACCAATAGCTTCAGCATGCCAAAATCTTGCGTGAAATAGCCATACTCAAGGGTATTTTTGAGCAAATTGTAGCGTACGCGGTAATCCATACCTTTGCCGGCAGTACCGTTCACAGTGAAGTTAGCGCGCTCCAAGGACACATCCGTGGATGAACTCGCATCTTCGTCATAAATCTTATTATCGGAATAAGTCATGCCGCCACGATATTCAAAGCCGACCTTTGGCCCGGCGGCAGCACCCTCTTCAGCCATTCCATTGGTTGTCATTAAAACGGCAACAGCCCCTGAGCCCAACTTCATTAGTGATCGAGTTATCACTGCAGCTTCCTCCATGAATATTAAACACACTGGGTATTCATATTCGAAGTGTAATGAATTAATCGAAATAATCCAAGTAATTCACTGCGTCGAATATTACGAATCCAGCCGTACGAACGAGTTTCAACGGAATTTGAAACTACAAATGTAAATCATGAAATGCCTTGAAGGCCATGAGCCCCAAGGGCTTTAATTGATTAGGTGCGGCTTTAAAAAGCAGGAGAATCGGTGAGGGCGGCTCCCAATGGGATACAGGAAAATCAATTGGTAAGGAGGCTTTAGGAGCCTCGTAAATGTCAGCGATATCTGGGTCGATATTTCCGTGCACCTAGCCAGGAGTCAAAAAACCCGAGCCAAAAGCCACAGAGCTAGCTGACGCGCATAACTTGTTCAACTCGGGCTAAGCCATCCTTCGTGAGAAACAGCCGAATGACGTCATATCCGACGTACTCTTTGACTCCTGATCTCGCAGAAAACCGCAACACCAGGTCCAACGGATACACCTTTGGCAGGTGCGATGTAACCGCCGACAAATCTTTTCGAACGACGACCGCCTTTTGCAAAGGATCATCCAGACGCTGTAGGAAAGAGTGCACGTTGATGCGAATGATATCGTGGATAGCGCGCACGGGCTGTGGATTCTCGTGAATTTTAGCAGTATCGAGGGTGACGACCTTTTTATAATGGATGATATTGGCATAGCGATCATCGGTATCCATGCTTTCGCCGAGGTGCTCATCGTGAAGCTCCTTGGCAAACTCTGGTAGAGCATTCCAATGGACGATACGAGCCTTTTCTCTCAGTTTACCGATGGTGCGCTTAGACCTCCATCCCATGAAGTGAATCTGGTTGGCAAAATCTGGAATCCAACTCAAAAACCCGCGTTGGAAATAACTCCGACCTAACTCTTTAATCCGATCCTTGAGAACGTAAGCCATAACAAATGCAGTCACGACCAAGAAGGCGCTGATTCCCTCCATATGGCCGCGATACCCATCAAAACTGGATGTATTCCAAATGATGAGCTGCGCAATGAAAGCCCAGGTACCAGCCATTGCAGCAGCTATCATGGCACCAAATTGGCGCTGCATGCGAAAGATCTTCGTTGATCGAACATTCAAGTACAAGACGCGCCAAATACTGCGTTTGAGCTCGCTCCGTCGCAACACATAGCGCTCGAGTTGATCAAAAGCATCACCTTCCTCAGTCCAGTAAATGCCAGCGCGACGGGCGTACCAACGCTCATGCCGCAAAAGTGCCTTAATCCGCCGACGCAATTTCAAAGAGGCTAAGTCCTCGAACAACTTTGCGTTTTCATCTAGCATCCGCTGGATGAATAACAACCCATCGCGAAAGCCATAGGCGCAATACTCGCTAACCAGTCGCGTCGTTCTTTTCAAACTTTCAAGATACTTGGGTGGGAGAGCTTCGGTAGTCGCGAGGACTGACCGCCATTCGTGCAACAGCCGATAGGCACGATTGATAAGTTTGAGTGTGTCCTCCATGGCTTCCCGCTGCATCTTCAATCGTTCGGCTTCGCGCACAGATGCAAGGCTGCATGCAAAGCGATGACGCTCTCGATGCTTTTCTACCCGGCGCAGGAAATAGCTGACATAGCTGCACCCAAATACCTTGATCTCTTCAAGGGCTACTTGCGGGTCGTCAGTGATATTCCCATCTTTGGCCGCAGCCAGATAGGATTGCACATATCTGAGCGGCGAATAGCTGGATTTTCGCCCAAAACCCATCAGTTGCTTGAATGTCAGTCGCGGCTCTCGAAGACGGATAAAAACCTGTAAGTCTTCGTAAAATCTCTCTTTTGGATACGACTCAGGCGTAATGCGCATCTGTGGCGCAAGAAACATGAAAGCATCGACAGAGAATTCCCACTCGTCCTGGCTTGTCGCCAAAACTTCCTTATTCAGGCTATAAGAGAAAACCATTTCGATCTGGGTGCGATCGTGAATACTCACAGCTGGCTGGATCAGTCGCACTTCAGGCTTTTGCGTCCGGCTCGCCTTCGTGGCGTGCGCGACCGCTTTCTTCAGAGCCTTGCCCATGAATCGCCCTTCTAGAAACTCACATCCTGTAAGTGAGTCAAACCTTGCGTCGTCAATTCTCTGCCACGCGGTCCGCGCGTTATGAAACCCCGATGCACCAGAAACGGCTCAAAAACATCCTCTAGCGTCGTTCGATCTTCGCCAATCGTATGCGCCAGAGTTTCTATGCCCACGGGCCCGCCATCATAGCGATCCCGAATTGTAGCCAAAATGACTCGATCGATCGGCTCTAGTCCGGCCTCATCGATCTCCATCTGCGTCAGCGCTTCGGAAACTAAGCTGGGTTGAATTGTAGCATCACCTCGCACTTCTGCAAAATCCCGCACACGCCGCAACAACCGATTCGCGGTTCGCGGCGTACCCCTCGATCGACGCGCCAACGCCAAAGCACCCTCACGCGCTAAACTCATCTCCTGCAGGCGTGCGCTGCGCATGAGTATTTCTGCCAACGATGCCTCGTCGTAGAACTCAAGTCGCTCTTGGATTCCAAAGCGACTCACCAATGGCGCTGTCAACAAAGACACACGTGTGGTGGCTCCGACGAGCGTAAATGGATGAATTGGCATGCGAACGGTCCTTGCGGTTGGTCCTTGCCCCACAACAAGATCCATCGTGAAATCTTCCATAGCTGAATACAAAACCTCTTCTACGATAGGCGATAATCGATGAATCTCATCGATGAAGAGGACGCCGTTGCGCTCGATGCCAGCTAGAATTCCAGCCAAATCACCAGCTCGCTCGATCGAGGGGCCGCTGGTTTGATAAAAGGCTACGCCGCGCTCCCGAGCAATCACCCGCGCCAAAGTCGTTTTACCCAGGCCAGGGGGCCCGTGAAGCAAAACGTGGTCCAGGGCCTGATCGCGTTGGCACGCCGACTGAACATAGACTTGCAGGTTTCGCTTGGCGCGCTCCTGGCCAGGATAATCCGCAAACGTCGTTGGCCGAAGCGTTGAACCGGATTGGTCTTCCCAATGCCGATCGTCTGGGGTCGCCTCTGGGCTAACAAATCGGTCAATACGAACCGAGGCCGTTGCCGTGCTTGCGGGGGTATTGTTCGCTTCTGTCATGTTATCTCCCTATGACTCGGTCGCTCGTTTCAGCTAAAAGATTTTGCTGTCGCGGCCATCAACACTCAAGCTGTCAACGACACCAACGGAAAGATCAGCTGCTTCTGGAGAAGGCTTGGCCAAGGCTACGAGAGCGGCACGCAGTAAGTCTTGAAACTTACCCGTTGGAAGGTCCTTGCTCACCGATTTTAAAACGCTTTCATACTGCTTCTCTTTGAAGCCCAAGTTCTCCAAGGCTGATCTAACATCGTCAAGCGGCACACCAGCCTCTACACCGATATCTTGGTCGAAAAATTCGTCTGACTTCACTCTCGTGGCGCCGGGAGCAGGTAAGGGCAAGCCGGTTGCGGCGGCTTTCAATTTGACAATCTTCGACTTCAATTCAACAAGAATCTTCTCCGCTTTACGTGGTCCGACACCTGGAATGCGCTGCAACGCTTCGATGGAGTTCGATTCTACGGCACGGCACAGTGTCGCCACCGACAAGGCTGACATGGTCGCCAAAGCAACCTTTGGCCCCACGCCGTTGAGCTGCAGCAAGATCTCAAACGCAACACGATCGGCATATCGCAAAAATCCATACAGGCGAATTGCGTCCTCTCGCACATGCGTATAGACCCACAGTGTTAACGAACTACCTTCCGGCGGAATCTCCACCAATACTGAAAGCGGCAACTCCAAGCTATAGCCCACCCCCTGCACATCTACGATGACATGGGTGGGCAAACACTTCACGAGAACGCCGGAAATTCGCTCAATCATCGCCGATTACCTCGAATTGGAGTCGTACTGGCAGATAGCCAGGAATTGATCAAGAACTGTGCTGCTGAAAGCCCGGAGGATGCAAACGCTCACGGACACGCTCACGAAGTCCCAGCAAATTTTCGCGTGCCTTATCCGGCATCGCTAGAGCCTCTTCAACCAGCTCCAGGTCGCCTTTAGCAAGCCCTCTAATTCCATTCAGCATTTCATTGAAGTTACGCACAACGTATCGCAGGTCATCTTGTGGGCGCACGTGCATCTCGCCGTACCATACGCCACCCTCAACCTTGCGGAAATGACGAACCAAACTGAACATGGGACCAGCTATCTTGTGTGTAACAAAAATCCCGAGTAGGCCAACTGTTAAGATATTCACCAAGCAAGCTACCGCCATGACGAGGAGAATTGGCGTCGGAAGAAAGCGCGGAATTCTTAGAATTTCAAAAATATAGAGGGGAATGAGCAAGATACCGGTGGTCAAGAGCGTAGACAGAAAACCGACAACAACAGCTGCGGCCGAATACCGCAGCTGAAAATCTCGGTTAACGAGGAAAATTCTTTTTCTCATGGGGACTTCCATAGTCCCCAATATACTTCAAATCAGGCGCGCAACGCATCTACTTTGTCGAGTCGCTCCCAAGGAAAGTGACCGCGGCCAAAGTGCCCGTAGGATGCCGTTTCACGATACATAGGGCGCAACAGCTCGAATGTATCCACGATACCCCTTGGCGTGAGGTTAAAGCAGGATCGAACGCGATCGGCCAAAGCCTCTTCACGCACGACCCCAGTACCGTATGTGTCCACGAAAACACTGACCGGAGCCGCGACGCCGATGGCATACGCTAACTGCACCAAACACTTCTCCGCCAATCCAGCAGCAACGATATTCTTGGCGATGTAGCGGCCCATGTAAGCAGCTGACCGATCCACTTTCGATGGATCCTTACCAGAAAATGCACCGCCGCCGTGAGCGCCATGCCCACCATAAGTATCAACGATGATCTTTCGTCCCGTCAGGCCGCAATCGCCTTGTGGGCCACCGATAACAAATCGTCCGGTTGGATTGATGTAATACTTTGTCTTATTGTCGAGCAGGTGCGAAGGAATCACTTTTTTCACACATTCTTCAACAACGTATTCCGTCAGCTGCGTGTGGGTCACATCTTCACTGTGTTGTGTTGAGATGACGACCGCATCGACCCGTGCAAGCTTGCCTCCGCGATATTCAGCGGTTACTTGGCTCTTGGCATCAGGACGCAGGAATGGAACAGAATTGTGCTTGCGCTTCCAAGCCAAATCTTGCAGCAATTTGTGAGCATAGCTAATGGTTGCGGGCATGAATTCGGCCGTTTCATTGCAGGCGTAGCCAAACATCATTCCCTGATCGCCAGCACCTTGCTCCTTGTGCAAGCCCTGCCCCTCATCGACACCCATGGCGATATCGGCCGATTGCTCCTCGATTGCGGTCAAAACTCCGCAGCTCTTGGCATCAAAGCCAAGATGGCCGTCGGTGTAACCGATGTCCGCGATTACATTTCTAGCAACTTTGGCATAATCTACTCTGGCGCTGGTGGTAATCTCGCCAGCGATAACGACCAACCCGGTCTTTACCAAAGTCTCGCATGCTACCCTCGAGTTCTTATCTTGCGCCAATAACGCATCTAGAATCGCGTCACTGACCTGAT
This sequence comes from uncultured Oligoflexales bacterium, assembly GCA_964560765.1. GTDB lineage: Bacteria > Bdellovibrionota_B > Oligoflexia > Oligoflexales > CAZLMG01 > CAZLMG01. Next base: position 83,155 of record CAZLMG010000011.1, on the reverse strand, counting down.
CGCATACTTTATCTGGATGTCCTTCGCTCACCGACTCGGAAGTAAAAAGATAATCTTGAACGCTCATCTATATTAGCCCTCGCTTCATGGAGACAACCATATTGCCGTTCTGATGGGAGACAGCCTGGCCAATGCCAAAAGCAACTCCGTCTTCCGACAACAACATCAAAGTTCGCGGCTTAGCGACCTCGCCATCCGCGTCACTTGCACCAATACACTGCGAAAAAATGTCAGGCCGCACTTGCAGGGTCTGGCCGCGCTGCAGCATTTGCGTATAGCTAGGCGCTAAGGAGCGAAAATTTGCCAAACCCAGATCGATACTACGCAGCGGAATGATCAAATCTGAGATCCGCTCGATATTCTCGCGAATCTGATCCAGTGAATATGCCTGGACAAGTTCAATTCCGGAAGACTTAAGGCGCATCAAACGAGTGACTGTACCACAGGTTCCCAACGCGCGCGCCAGATCCTTGGCCAGTACCCGCACATAGGTCCCACGCGAACAATCCAATTCGATGCGCGCGATCCCATCGCTGAAGTCACGCAGTTCGCAGCGATAAATAGTCACGCGACGGCGCAATTGCTCCATGGGCAGGTCGGAAGTCGCCCCAGCCCTTGCGTACTTGTAAAGCGACTTGCCCTGATATTTGACAGCGGAATAAACCGGCGGCTCTTGCTCGATCTGGCCAATGAATTCTTGAATAGCTCGCTGAATCGCCGGCTCAGTAACATGGTCTGCTGGCTGGACGTGGACCACCTGACCTTCGCTATCCAAAGTATCGGTTTCATATCCGAAATTTACATCGAACAAATAAGTCTTTGGAAAATCCAATAGGAAGTCCTGGACACGAGTGGCACTGCCCAACAAAATGGGCAGCACGCCTTCGGCAATCGGATCAAGGGTTCCGACATGTCCCATCTTTACGCGACCGATCAATCCTTCCAAAAAGCGGGATACGTCTTTAGAGGACATGCCAGCAGGCTTATTGACAGCCAGCATGCCATGCAAATCAAGGGGCGCTTTTCGAGCAATTCGGGTCATCAAATTTCCTGCAAGAGGCGTTCAACCTTTTCCGCGTTCTCAATACTTTCATCATAAAAAAAGCGAAGTTCCGGTATCCGCCGCAATCTTATCTTATCGGCAACGGACCGCTTGAGCAGACCAGCAGCACTGATGAGCCCCGCCCGCGCCTTATCAATATTGGCCTTGTCGTAAACTCGATAATACACGGAGGCAACCTGTAGATCGCCCGACATCTTTACAGCTGTAATCGTCACGTCGTGAAGCCGTGGATCCTCCATGGCCCCCGCCAAAAACTTCGACGCGAGAATATCTCGTATCTCATCCGCCATGCGCTCTTGTCGTAAGCCCATCCGCTCTCCCAATCACGCAAACACTACAGAGTGGCCGCGTGCTCCTCTAAAACAAATGCTTCAATGACGTCGCCTTCGCGAATATCACTGCATCCTTCGATGCCAATACCGCATTCATAGCCACGCTGAACTTCACTGACATCATCCTTGAAGCGCTTCAATGAGCCCAAGCGGCCCTTGAAGATTACGACTTGGTCACGGATCAGGCGCAAGTGAGCTTGGCGCGTAATCTTGCCATCCGTCACAGCAGAGCCAGCAATCAGCCCGATTTTCGGAATGTTGATTGGGTTCCGCACTTCTGCATGACCTATCACAACTTCCTGAACGATCGGCGGCAGACTACCTGTCATGATGCTCTTAATGGCGTCGACGACTTCGTAAATAATGCTGAAGTATTTAATAACGACGCCTTGGTGCTCAGCATGGTCCGCAACCGAGGTCGCAGCTCGGACGTTGAACCCAATCACGACTGCGCCAGAAGTCGCCGCTAAAGACACGTCCGATTCGGTAATGCCGCCTACGGCTGTATGAATCAACTTGTTAGATACCTTTTCCGTATTCAACTTCTTGATGGCCTCAGCAACGGCCTCCACCGAACCTTGTGTATCGCCCTTCACAATGACCGGAACCTCGATATGGTCCTCGTTCTTTACTTTGGCCAGCAGGTCTTCCAGGCTCTGTGCGCTGGACTTTCCAAGTCGAGATGCACCTTGTTGCTGGCGCCAGGCAACCACCTCCCGGGCTTTCTTTTCATCCTCAACCGCGTTTACTTGGTCACCTGCCATCGGCACAGCGTCCAATCCGATAATCTCGACAGGAATGGATGGACCTGCGGTCTCGACCGAACGACCGTGGTGATCGCGCATATCGCGCACTCGCCCTGACATAGTCCCCGCCACCACATCTTGCCCACGGCGCATCGTGCCTGATTGAATCAATACAGTAGCAACTGGACCGCGGCCCTTATTGAGATGCGCTTCGATAACAACACCACGAGCAGGTCCATCTGGCGTGGCGCGCAAATCCAAAACTTCTGCCTGCAGCAAAATCGCATCCAACAAGTCTTCAATACCGATGCGCTTCAAGGCAGACACCTTGACAAACTGCGTGTCACCGCCCCACTCTTCAGATTGAATCCCGTGCTCAGTAAGCTCGGTGAAAACGCGATCTAGATTAATGTTATGCTTATCAATCTTGTTGACCGCGACAATGATCGGGACACCTGCTGCACGAGCATGTGAAATCGCTTCGATCGTCTGCGGCATCACACCATCGTCAGCCGCAACCACGAGAACGACAATATCCGTAATGTTCGCACCGCGGGCACGCATACTAGTAAAGGCTTCGTGACCAGGTGTGTCGATAAAGGTGATCACCTTATCGTTGAACACTGTCGTATAGGCACCGATGTGCTGAGTAATCCCGCCTGCCTCGCCTTCTGTGACATTGGCGTTACGGATCGCATCAAGTATCGACGTCTTACCGTGGTCGACGTGACCCATGACCGTGACGATTGGTGGTCGAGTATTTTTCTCGGCCTTTTCTTCGAATTCCGCGTGAGCCGCTCCGAGAATATCCTCGAACGACCGCACCATGCTCTTGACTTCAAACTTGTACTCACCGGCGATCAAGCTAGCTGTATCAAAATCGATGTTTGAGTTTATGGATGCCATGACACCCATCTCCATAAGCCGCTTGATAACATCCGTTGCCTTAACGGCCAGTTGCTTCGCGAGCTCTGCCACGGTTACTTCCGCACCCATTTTCACGACGCGGTAAGCGGCTCGCGGTGTAGTTACTTGCGTTTTCTTTAAGTCCTTTCGCCGACGCAAGTCACGCTTTCGCATCTGGGCGTTTGGAGTATAAACCGTCTTCACTTGCGCTACGGGAGCCTCAACTTCCGCGTCAGCTTCTGGCAAATCATCATCTTCACCATCAAGTTGGCTCAGCAGAGCGCGCGTGCTCAAGTGTTTGGCTCGCTTTTGCTTTTGTACGGCCTTCCGAAGAGCCTCTTCCTCAGGAGTTTCAACAACCGGCGCTTCCTTAACGTCCTTGCCTTTGCGAACCCAGGTTCGATTTGCTTCCTCGTGTGTCGCTGAGTGGAAAGCCGTTACACGCTCATCGGACGACTGCCCTACGGACACGCGGGTTCCACGACTGTCTTCACGCCTTGCTCCAGCCCGAGGTCCCGGAGGGGGGCCTTCACGCTGAGCCTGTCGACGCGCAATCTCTTCCGGGCTGGCTCGCCGAACAATCGTTGCGCTCGCCTCAACGCCAACCCCTGGACGTGGGCGATCCCGAGAAACTGCCGCCGCCCGATCCGCAACTCGTTCACCAGGCGCCGAGGGGGGCTCAGCAACAACTCTCTCCTGCGCAGCCATTTCGGTCGACGCTCTTTCCGCTATGACCGCTGGCGCTGCGGCGGCAGCAACCTGTTGTTGAGCAGGCTGTTCCTCCGTATCTTCCATCGCGACTTGCGCCACTTGCGACGGAGTCGCCAACTCATTGGCCACAGCTGCTGGAGCTTCGGTGGCCGGAGGGGCTGCTTCCTGAGCCTCCTCTTCTTCACCTGGGCGACGCCGGCGGCGAATCACCACCGTAGTCGACTTGGCCTCGGCCTTGGCGGGAGCGCCGGATGTTATCGCCTTACGAATCAACACCACCTGCTCGTCGGTGAGCGTGCTTTGGTGACTAGCGACTTCAATGCCCATCGACTTCAAGCGCGTCATCATCGTCTTACTATCGACATTTAGATCACGTGCTAACTCGTAAACCCTCACCCTCGCCATGCCATCTCCCAGAAAATTCCAAATCTAGTAACAAACAATGACTCAATACATTTGGCTACTCATCGTCGTCAGAACCGATTCCCTTGCGGGAATTTTGCGTCTGCAAATAACGATCGGCCGCAATCTGAATGGTTCTCGCTACGGCAAGCTGCAATCCAGTCTTAACGCTCACTTCATCAGCACTATCTGCAATGATATCTCCGATTCGTCCATAGCCAGAATCAGCCAACGCATGCGCCGCAGCTTCACCCACTCCAGTCAATTTCAAGAACATGTTGACGCGTGCCATGCGTGCGTCGGTTGCTGCTGATGCAGCCTGTTCGGCCGCACGCTGTTTAGGATCCGCCGAAGCATTCGCTAGCAGTTCCGCGGTCTCTTCGTCTGGGCTCTTCGCCGGTTGCGCAGGCGCGGCCGCCTTGGCGCGATCGATGATAGCTTGCGCCTCTTCAGGCTCCAGATTCAGCATGCGAGCAACAGAACGAGCACTTGCCTCGGAGAGGGCTTTCGGGGTCGGCAAGCCTTCATTGATAAGGATTTCTGCCTTCATCATGCCAACGCCTTCAATGGCTGCGAGCTCATCCTTCGATGACGACATCTGCTCAACCAGCTTTGACTCACTCTTAATATCCAGGCGCCAACCAGTGAGCTGCGCGGCAAGGCGCACGTTCTGTCCGCGTTTGCCAATCGCAAGCGATAACTGGTCATCTGCCACGACAACTTCCATACTGTGGTTGTTCTCGTCGACGATGACCTTGCTAACCGACGCTGGCGACAGTGCGTTACACACAAGTCGAGCTGGGTCTCGATCCCAAGGAATGATATCGATTTTCTCGCCGTTAAGTTCTTGAACAACTGCTTGCACACGAGCACCTTTCAGACCAACGCAGGCGCCAACCGGGTCGACGCTTGAGTCCCGCGAATAAACCGCGATTTTCGACCGATAGCCAGGATCACGCGCTGCAGCCTCGATGGATACGATGCCGTCGTATATCTCACTGACGTTCTGTTCAAACAGCGAAACCAAGAAACCCGGATGAGCTCGGGAAATGACGACTTGAGGGCCACGCGAAGAACGCTTAACCTCAAGCACATAGCCTTGAATTCGATCCTTTACCCTGAAACGCTCCGTAGGAACCTGCTCGCGGCCGGGAATAACGGCTTCCACGCGACCTAAATCAACGATGATATCATTGCGCTCAAAGCGCCGAACGTGGCCACTGAGAATCTCGCCGACTCGATCTTTAAACTCTTCGTACACCTGCGCGCGCTCTGCATCGCGCACTTTTTGAATAATGATTTGCTTAGCGGACTGAGCGGCAATTCGACCGAAACTGCGCGTTTCCACCTTGACGCCAATTGAGTCTCCTAGAACCGATTCCGAATCCAGTTTCTTCGCCTCTTCTAGCGCCACTTCTAGCGACTCATTGGCGACGTCATCATCTTCAACCACCGTCCGGAATTGGAACAGGTCGATCTCATCCGACTCTTCGTTATAGTGTGCTTCTAAGTCGGCGACAGCACCAAAAGTTCGCCGCGCAGCGTGCAGAATTGCCTGCTCGAGAGCATCAACAATGACCGCCTTATCCAAATTCTTCTCGCGGCTGACCCCAGCAATTACTTTACGCAATTCGGAGTCGTTATCTACTTCCGTGAGCGCCATAACTCTACATCCCCTCTGTTAGTTTCGTTTCCAACTAGAGCTCGTCAATATTGTGAGCAAGCTCTAACTATGGTGCAGGAGCCGGTTCCGGCGCCCAATTTTCCCAATCAAATACAATATGCGCCCGATCGAGCTGCACCCAAGGTGCACGCCACAATCCGCGACTGGTTTCGATCAACAAATCCTGGCCATCGACGGCCTGCAATTTGCCAATCCCGTGCTTGCGGCCATCAGCGGCAACTGCCAACTTCACGTCGACGGTACCTCCTACCGCACTGGCAAAATGTTCGAGTTTGCGCAGGGGACGATCGACCCCGGGTGAGCTCACCTCGAGGTTAAAGGCACCGTCAATGACGGACTCCAAAGCCGCATTCGTGTCGAGCATACGAGAAACCGTCGCACAATGGTCCACTGTGATGCCACCCGCTCGGTCGACGAATAACCGAAGCGTACGGCTAGCAGAGTCCCACTCGACTTCCAGACACTCACAGCCCGTCTCAGCGATCCCTGCGTTAGCAAGCTCGATCAGGTCATCTCGCTGACGACGATTCATGAGTTCCTAAATAAAAAGGGCCTTTTAGCGCAAATCCGTCGCTTCGGATCTGGCTAAGGCCCGGTTTACATTGGACGAACATATTCCGGCCGCTAGTCTCTTAACACATCCCTAGTCAGGACGCAAGACTCCGACCGCTTTCACACGCACCCACAAGCTCCATATTTTTATGATTGATTTCAATTGGTTATAATTACTCCCCTACGCGCAGCACGCGGTCTGCAGCCACCATTGGAAGCGACCTCAAGGTACGAGCAACATTCGCCGATCGATGACTGGTAGATCTCGGCGAACCCCCTCAATTTGGAGCCGCAGGCAGGCGCATGGATTTTTTTAAATATCTGAAGCTATCTTTGCTCTTAAAGCCACAAGTGCACTCCTCACCGAACGGCTTGGGCGTGGAGCAACGACTCCATGGTCGCTTTCCGATCGCACAAACGGACCTTGCAGCGGTGGTGATTGGTCAGGACCAATCACGCTTTCCGATCTTGGATTTGAGCTATGGCGGGATCGCCTTCCAGGCGTCTCTCGGCGACAGCAAGGAGTCGCTCACACCTGGAAGCTGCATTGAACTCACTCTGCGCGTATTAAATGCAACCATCGCGGCCTCAGCGACCATCGTACGCACCGAACGGGGAATTGTTGCCGCTTCCTGGCGTCACCTGAATAACAATACACTTATATTTCTGCGGGATATCCTGGAACCGCTGCGGTGGGGAACCACGCTGTCTACAGGCAAGTCAGATCGCGATGTCTGGAAGGACAATCGTCTATCCGTCCGCGGTGACGGCCCCACTGAAGTCCTGCTCGTCCGCCGGGGTAATGCGCTGCTCTTTGCCAGCGCCACATTTCTGCAGCATGGGCGCGTTTATGAGGTGGCCTTGGATCATGGACGTATTCAAATGCGAACGGCAGTGACCCACCACGGGTTTTCCGCAGGCGATGGAGAATCAGAGTCTACAAAAGAGCAACTGCTCCGAACAGTCATTCTGGTACTCGCCAATGCTCCTCTGCAGTCGCAGCGACCATTTGTCGAGGAGTTCATGGCTGCCGCGAACATTGAGCTCGATAAGGCAAATCAATCCAGTCATCACTCTGCAGCAGCATAACAGGAGTCGGTATGTTCAAGCGTCTGTTACAACCTTTGGCTCGTATCATGCGTGATCCTTCGGCCAACGACTTGGCTACGAAGAAGCCCACCGCAGAGATGCGTATTCACTGGCGATCGAATGTGGAGTCATTAGCGTCCATGGGATTTCACCTTCTACTTTCTGACAGTACACGCGCGGAAGTTATCGATATCTCCTATGGAGGAATCGCCATTCGACCCATTCCGCAGGCTTATCGGCAAACCAGCAATATCGGTGATGAAGCGAAGTTGATTGCCAACGGCCAGACATTGAACATGCGTTTATCCTTTGTCCACGAAAGTAGCGTGAAGATCGGGTACGCGTTCATCCACCGGGATGCGAGTACGCTTGTCGAGCTACGCAAAATGCTAGAGCCATTCCGGATGGGGGACTCTCTCTCTGAAATTGCTCCCGAGTTTCTCAAGCCTGAAAATCGACGGCAAGGATTTCGCGTCCTGCGGGGAGATGGTCCCGTGGATTTATTGCTCAATGAGGCTGATGGCGAATGCATGTTAGTTATGCTGGACCACGACATATACCGACAAGTAGACATCAGGAAGAACAAGTTTTCCACGAGCCGATCCCAGCAGGATCCAAGCGGCATGCGCTCACCCGGCGACCTTTTGCAAGTCGACCGAGAGCCGGATGCATCGGCGGCAAGGATGGCGTTCTGGGTACTGAGCGGGCTCCGCTCCAAACGCCCAGAACTTGTTTCTGACGAAATATTACTTGCCTGTAATCGTCACGCTTCTCCGAAAGCGTGATCAAGGATGCATTAGCGGACATTCAACAGTCTGGCGACATCGTTCTCTCCATGTTGATGGAGCCAAACAGCGAATTCCCGCACGGAGTAAATTGGATTGAAACTACGCTGCGATTCGTACTCTTTGGTACCCACGATGAGCCTACCGACTACCGACCCTAGCCCTGCGTATCCCGATGGAGCGTCCAAAATCCGCACACCGTAAGGAACGAAATGGCCAAATGAGTCGGGGTTAAATCGAAAGCCATATCGCATCATCTTCTCGTTCACTTCCACTAGGTTCTCCAAGCTGATGAAGGGAACCTCTCCATTTATGATCGAGTGGCCGTTGATGATCGAATGGCCGTTGATGATCGAATGACCATTGATGATGGCATGTCCGTGAATAGAGGCGGACCGGTTTACTGCTGAGTTCCCCGCAACCAAGGCGGGCCCTTCATTGGCGAAACCAGTGACCTCTTGGATGGTCCATCGACCTGATAGCGGCGAAAACTCTTGGGCACTGCCAAACCGGCCATAATCGCACTCAGGAAAATCGCGATATATCCTCAAGACACGGTCGAATGGATTGAACTTTAACTGACACCCTTCAACGTTATCCCACTGACTCACTTTCAAGACATCTGCGGCCGACAGCGAAACAGCAATGACACTGTTATTATCATTAGGCCGCTCCGCAGCAATTCCGACGACTCTACCTAGGCGATCAAGTATAGGACCACCCGACATTCCCCCTTCCGCCAGACTTGATGAAATGGAAGAGGGCGGCTCTAACTTAAACTTGGGCAACGCTCCAAAATTCGACGTGTCGTCTGTCGGCCACTCGGCTCCAGATATTCGACCAATCCTTCGAACAAGGCGTCGACCCGCAGCCGGGTACCCTAATAAATAATGAAAGTCGTCTGGCGCCACAACCTCGGAACGCTCCAGACCAGTAATGGCGTATGAATCCGCTAACCCGCGCACGGCTGACAGTTCAGCAAGGGCCTGCGGAGTAACTCTCAACAACGCGACGTCCATCTCAACATTTCGCGCTAAAAGCAATGCGCCCTTTTTCAGATAAGTGCCATCGCGCATATGGATGTCATATTCGAATCCAGAGTTCTCCCAATAGGAGCGCAATAAACTAGGACCGTCGAGGGTGTACGCAATAGGAAATAGATGCGCGGCCGTAATGATGTACAGACCATCAGAATCGTCATAGTGATCGGTTCGTTCGGTAAACAACCACCGCAAGTCATGCACTTGCCGCGTCAAAAATCCCGTACCTAAAGACAGATTGCCATCCAAAGTGATGCGAACGACATAGTCTTCTGGTGCAAATTGCGAAGCACCGTTGGTGCTAGTAAGCAGTGATCGCAGGTGAACTCGCCGATTCATTGCTGCAGCCTCATCACCTGAGGACAGTCCGCCAATTCCAATTGGCGACGGAGCCATTGCGGTCGCACCCACAGTATCCGCGCCAGCCGAAAATTCCTCTGGCAGAATGATCCAAAAAACGGCGTTTGGGTGCACAAATTCTTTTCCATTTTGCACCATACTAATCGAAACGCCAATCGTACCCTTCGGCGTATCTGGTGCGATGGAAATATCGGTTAGGCAGCGGAATCCGTAGCTGCCGACATTCGAATCGCATTGCGTCGCACCAATCGTTACATAGCGATTTTGGTAGCTAATGGCTGAAGAATCGGCTTTCGATTCACCGTCGTCTTCCGATAGCGGCCAAGTGCCCCGAATTCTCGGACGCAAGGAGGAAACGTCCACCGCCTGCGCAAAATATTGCTCAATTCGAAAGTGCCGCTGCTCAGGTGTTGAATTGGCACGCAAAACTGCCGGAATCCCCGGCAGATAAACGAACTTGGCCGCCGGCTGCCACATGACCGAGCTTCGTAGCTCTCCGCCAGCGAATGCCGATCCCGCGAAAACTAGCGCTCCGAAGCCGATCATAAATCGACGAACGGTTCTGCTTTGGTGCAACCCTGCACCGTGAGCAACATGCTCTTTGGACATGCGATCCATGCAATCTCCAACATATGTCTAACTTGGCTCGATTTGCATTGAGCCTACACAGGATAACTTGCTGTTCCCAGTATTAAATTTGACGATTTTATTTGTGTTGTCATTTCGGATAGTTATGCCTGCGATCGGATTAGACAATGCACAGAAAGGTCCGCGCAGGATAAAAAGTAGATACATTTCAGATAGATAACGATCTTCGTGTTCGTCCCTTGGAAACCACACAGCTCAGGCTTGATACGCTGCGAAACGTAGAGGTTGCTAGCGAGCTCTGGTATAAACGGTGCATCAATCAGGGACGCATGATGAAGTCTTGGGACGAGGTTCTAAAAGCCGCAAGGGACTGCCAAACAAAGGCCGCGTGGGAAACCCTATTCGCTGAATATCGTTCCATAATTCGCACCGGCAACCCGCCAAAGCTGCTCGACGAATTGTTTCGGCTTCTGAGCGCCGATGCACAAAGCCAGCAGTACGACCCAAATATTTGGCGAGACCTCTTAGATGGCTGCATAGCCGCCTGGAACCTTGAACTCGGCAGAAAGATCGCCGAGGGATGGGACGGATCCATGCCGACGATGGTCGCAATACCCGCTGCAAAGATTTTTCTCGAAAGTGGCTTTGCGTCTATGGCACGAGAGCTGGCGCAAAAGGCGCTCCGCCGCGTTAGTTTGTTGCCAGTTGAAACGTTGCAGTTGGAAATGATCATTTGTAGCTCCTACGTTGAGGAAGGCAAGCGTTCCGTAGCCGTAAAGCTCCTGCGCCGCTTGGAGGGCTTTGCTCGTTCTCACCCCCTGCCAACTCGAGAATACGCGGACTTTCTGACATACGTGGCCCGCACGATGTTCCTGCTTGGACGATATCATGATGCGATAAAGCCTTTCTCTGAAGCTGCTGAGCGCTATACAGAGCTCGGGGATTGGGAAAACGCTGCGAAAGGTTACTTCAATGCCGCCGCTAGTATCGACAATGCCGGCGGGCGCGCTCAGGTGGATGGTAACGGATTCGCTTATGTAGAGCGTTGCCGGCGTTTGGCAGAACAGCATGACCTAAAGGGGCCGCTGGCGCATTGTGAAGCCTTCTACGGCCACAATGACTATTGGCGTGGGAACTTCGCGGGAGCTCGTGATCACTATCGTCGCGCACTAGAACACTTGCCTGCTTCAGACCAAAGTTATCGACGGCTGCACCTTATGTCGATGCTTGCGTTCACGTACTTGCGGACGGGACGCTTCCATCTAGCAAAAAAATTTGGTGAGCGGACATTGGCAATTGCGTCGCTCGAGCAGTCGGATCGGTTTGCGGTGCGCTACGAGAACCTAGAGGCGGAGCTGCGCTGGCAAGGCGGAGAGGTCGAGAGCAGCCAGGCGCTTCTGCAAGCAGCCTGTAGTGAACTCGTTGGTCAAGGCGTACATACGCTCGAAGAATTGGCCACCGTCAGTCGATACTATTCCCAGTGCGCGCTACTTGGCGAGGAGCCCACGGTGTCTTCTATACAGATCTCCGAGGGGCTAAAGAAGAATATTGCCGAGTGGACCCAGTACCAGCTTTCACTTGCCTTCTTGGCTCTGAGCCGAGATGAGCTTGCAGATGCTGAGAAGACTTTCAGGGAGTGCTTGACCCGCGCCAAATCGTTCGGCGACCGATACCACACGGGTCTTGCCCACCTCGGACTTGTGGAAGTCTATCTACGCGGAGCCCGTCCACTTGCAGATGTTGAATCAGAGTTTCGAGAGTTTGAGATCGCCGCAGCGCGAATGGGTGACACGCCAGTCAAGGCAAAGATCCAGATGGTGTTGGCTGCATTTTCCTATCACCAGGGTGAGTTCGAGCAATGCCGTACGCTTCTGAAACGAGCAGCTAAGACACCTGGGCTGTCTTTTGAAGACAGCTACGTACTAAGCGCCTGGATTGCGACCATTGAGGGGCACGCCTTTCGCATCCATTCCAATTGGCAAAAGGGCTTGATTTCAACGGCGACAAGGATTTATTTCCGTCCAGTACTGGAGTGCATTGATGACCGGATCTTCATGGTTTCGTCATGCTACACGGTCAATCTGGAAAAGATGCCAGCGCTTGCAGACCTACTGCGCTATCTGATGAATAAATCTAACTTCAAAGCTACCGCTGAGGAAATTCAAGAGCAAGTCTGGCGTCAGAGCACGACATTGCAAGGTTGGAAACAAAAAATAAGAAACACGATCATGCGTCTGCGTGACTGCATTCCCTATACAGTTGCACCCATCATTATTCATGCAGACGACATCGCAATTTTTGCTGAAGCGATTGAAATCAAGTCCGCACGCTCTGAAGAGGCGCCCAAGGACGCAATTATTCGCCTGCTAACCGAGGGGCCCATGTCCAGTGTGCAACTTTCAAATAAACTAGCTATTTCCCCTGCAACTACAAAGAGAATGCTCAAGCGCTTGCAGGAAACGGATCAGGTGACTGTTATGCGCTTTGGCAGAAAAATCTATTATCAATCCCTGACTCAACATCAGAACTGACCCTACCTCTGCTTGTTAGACCCCACAAATCAGGCACATTTTGCAATTGACCAAAATGCCTCAACGCGCTGGTTGACTGTGAAGCTTCGGTATGCGGGCGGTGTATATGCGATAATGCATATATCCAACACGAGAGCATCATCCAGGAGCAGCGCACTATGACGTTTCACGCCACCATTTCACGATCCACCATCCTGATTGGCATCATCACTTTGCCGATGGTGATCAGCTGTGGAGACGCCACTGATGAGAAGCGAAATCGCCGAAATAGCGCCGATGCTACCGCCGATCTTAGCCACCACAATGTCTTGATAATCGACGATGGGTTTGACTTAGAGCATCCAGTCTTCAAAGGAAAAATAGCATCCACTCAGTCCTTTGAATGCCTCGCCGAGCCCGGGTCAGGCGGTGAATCCGCCAGTACGTTTGAAGAACTCAAGTCGGCGCTAGTCACAGCTCTACAAAAAAAGGACGAACGATGCCACCTTGTCGAAGGACTGACCTTCGCCCGAAGTCCGCGTTTTGCCTTGATAGAGAAACACCGCGACAGATGGAACCAGTCAGCCCGAGATAAAAATCTGGACGCGTCATTCGCCGAAGAAACTATCAATGAAATCTTCAGCGTACTCACAGCAGCAGGAGAGTCCTACAATTATCATGGAACAGCCACCGCGGGGTTGATTGCTTATCAAAATCCGAAAGTGCGATTGCACGTGATCCAAGTACCCCTATCCAAGCCCGCAGCGAGTAGCACAGATCAGACACGCTGCCCATCCCAGGAAGAAATCGACCTTGAGGCACGAGTCCTAGCCGATCCAGACGTCATCCAGGCATTTTTAGCCTCACCTATGTCATCACAGACTGAAGAGGTCCACGCACTGATCCGCGATAAGGGAATATCAATGGTCAATATGAGCTTCGGCCAGCTTCCCAGGCTAGCTCTCGAGCAATCGCTACAGCAAGAAGGCTGCGGAATTCTGAACTTAGGAGAGTATTTTTCCGCACAAGCAGCCCTTACAAACGCCATGCGAGCAGCCGGCAATCTTCCTGAGTTGAGAGACGGCCCACTTTACTTCCGCGCCGCCGGAAATGAGGGATTGCGCATCGACGACCTAACGGAAAGCGCTGACTGTTCGATGCCCGACGACAACATGATCCTAGTCGGAGCAACGGATCACTTTGGCTTCGTCGCCCCATTCAGCAATTATGGCGATTGCGTGGAGTTATATGCCCAAGGATACGGCCTAGTGACTGCAGCACCAGACAGTTGGCTGGGGATCGGCGCAGGCACTAGTTTGAGCTCTCCACTAGCAGTGCGACACGCGTCTCTGAAATACTCAGCACAACTTCCCCCGCAGGATATTCGCACCTCCCTGATGAGAGAACTAGACGGAAATGGCCGCTTCCGCCAAGATCCAACACCCAAAGAACTCGCATACCGAAACTTCAATGACGCGATAAGCGCCTATCGGATGCAAAATCGGAAGAAAGTGGAGCCGCATCTCCTCCGATCCGTGTACCGCCAATTCGCGACACGATCAGCAAGATTCGATGGCATTAGACTGCGAATTGCGAAATAAAAAAGCGCCCTCTCGGACGCAATCTTTTCTGAAACTCTGCATAAACTCAAAACTACTTACCTGATTCGTCTTTCACCTTCGGAGCGAAATCGACGAACTCGATCGTTGCCAGTTTAGCTCCATCACCAAACCGAACTCCCCGGCGTAGTATGCGAGTGTAGCCACCTGGACGATCCTTAAATCGCGCACCCAAAGAGCTAAAGCATTTAGCAGTGGCCTCTTTATCAAGAAAATAGCTAGCAGCCTGCCGACGAGCATGCAAATCACCGCGCTTGCCTAGCGTCACCAACCTCTCAACCACACTGCGCAACTCCTTTGCCTTCGGCAAAGTCGTGTTGATGCGCTCATGCAGAACCAATGAAGTAGCCATGTTCCGGAGCATCGCGCGGCGGTGCGACGACTCTTTCCCTAGCGTGTTATAACCATGACGATGTCTCATAACGTTGCCTCTTTACCTATGAAGTTGTACTAGGCTTCTTCTTTCTTTTCGCCAGCTCTCAAAGATGATGGATCAAAACCATCGATCTTCATGCCGAGCGATAATCCCATTTCGGCCAGGATGTCCTTAATCTCGTTCAGTGACTTGCGACCGAAGTTCTTGGTCTTCAGCATATCTGCCTCTGTGCGCGTCACCAATTCGCCAATAAACTTGATGTTGGCATTCTCAAGGCAGTTTGCTGCACGGACACTCAATTCAAGAGAATCCACGGTCTTGAACAAATTCTCGTTCAACCTAGGACGTTCGTCATCACCGCGAACTTCCGCTGCCTCAACCTCTTCTGTCTCATCAAAGTTGATGAATATGGAAAGTTGTTCTTTGATGATCTTGGCTGCATACGCCAAAGCGTCATCCGGCCGAACAGAGCTATTTGTCCAGATTTCCAGCGTTAGCTTGTCGTAGTCAGTCATCTGACCAACACGAGCATTGGAAACAGAATAAGCAACACGGCGACATGGAGCAAAAATCGAATCGATGCACATCCAGTCAGCTGGAACATCTTCGCTCGCGCGGTTTTCTTCGGAAGAAACGTAACCCCGCCCATGCTTCACCATCATCTCAATGTCAACTTTACCGTCAGCACCAACCGTACAAACATGTTGCTCTGGGTTCAATACCTCGACTTCGCCCGAAGTCTCGATATCTCCGGCTTTCAAAACACCAGGCCCTTTACTGCGGAGCTTGATGATCGCACTCTTATCACCAAGATAGCGCAAGTTAACTTGCTTAAGATTCAGAACGATATCGGTCACATCTTCCTTGACGCCAGGAATCGTCGAAAATTCGTGACGAACACCCTCGATCTTCACAGCAACAACAGCAGCGCCATTGATGCTAGAAAGCAAGACACGGCGCAGTGAGTTACCAAGAGTTGTGCCGTAGCCACGCTCCAGAGGCTTAGCAACAAACTTGCCGTAGCTATCCGAGAGTTTCTCGACTTCAACGCTCTTCGGGGTAATGAGGTCCTGCCAATTTCGATGCATATGTCAAACTCCGTAAAGGCAAAAAAGTTAGGAACGGGATCGCGCGCTTACTTACTGTAAAGTTCGACGATCATACGCTCTTTAACATTGAGCTGAATATCGTCACGCTGTGGCTGCGCAATAACCTTTGCAAGCATCTTATTATGATCAACATCAACCCATGGCAGTGTTGCCCGCTTAGCGTAATGCTCTTTAGCAAGTGCGAAGCGGCCCATAGGCTTGCTCTTTTCTGCCAGAGAAACTTCATCGCCAACTTTGAGTTTGGCGCTAGGAATATTCAAACGCTTGCCGTTGACCAAAATGTGGTTATGACGAACAACTTGCCGAGCGTCATTGCGAGATGTTGCGAATCCCATGCGGAAGACTGCATTATCCAGCCGAAGCTCCAAGTTGCGGAAGAAGATATCAGCTGTCACACCTTTGGTCTGGGCGGCTTTATCGAACTCAGTGCGGAACTGGCGCTCGAGCATCCCATACACGCGCTTAACCTTCTGCTTTTCTCGCTGCTGCGCTCCAAACTCGGACAGCTTGGCTCGGCGCTGGCCATGTTGGCCCGGGGCGTAGTTACGACGCTCAAACGAGCACTTGTCAGTCATACATCGCTCGCCCTTTAGGAAGAGCTTACCACCTTCGCGGCGGCATAGACGACACGAGGAATCCGTATACCTTGCCATACTAGAAACTCCTTTTCTTCCTTCATCCAGCCTCGGCAAGAAGGCTGTTTACGGAATACAAAAAATAAAGACTTTAAACGCGACGGCGCTTTGGAGGGCGGCAACCGTTATGTGGAATCGGCGTTACGTCACGAATCAAACCAATTTTCAAACCAGCAGCAGCCACTGCTCGCACGGCGCTCTCACGACCCGATCCCGGACCGTTGACCAGGACAGAAACCGTACGCATGCCGGCGTCAAATGCTTTCCGCGCTGCATCTTCTGCCGCAACTTGCGCAGCAAACGGGGTGCTTTTGCGCGACCCTTTGAAACCCTTGGCTCCAGAGGTAGACCAGGAAACTACTTCACCATTCACATCACTGATCGTGATGATCGTGTTGTTGAAGGTAGCCTGAACGTGCACCACACCAACCGGCACATTCTTCTTCACTTTTTTCTTACGAAGCCCTTGCTTCATTGAGAGCGCTCCTTTATGTCCTCAGGCAACTTTTCAATTACTTCTTCTTGTTCGCAATCGTCTTGCGCGGACCTTTACGCGTACGCGAATTGGTCTTGCTGCGCTGGCCTCGCACCGGAAGCTTCTTCCGATGGCGAATACCTCGATAGTTCCCGAGGTCGAGCAGACGCTTAATCGACATCTGAACTTCCCGGCGCAAGTCGCCTTCTACGACATGCCCATCGTCCAGCACTTTACGGATCGCGTTCACTTGATCGCTTGTCAGCTCTTGTGCGCGAGTCGCTGGATTCACTCCAGAGAGCCTTACCACTTTGTAAGCGGTCGCCCGGCCAACACCGTAAATCGCCGTCAAAGCGATATCGATTCTCTTGTTACCAGGTAAGTCAACACCTGCAATACGTGCCATTTCGAACTCCTATTAACCTTGGCGCTGCTTGTGCTTCTTAATATCGCAAATGACACGCACGACACCGCGGCGCTTAATCACTTTGCACTTCTCACACATTGCTTTGACACTAGCTCTTACTTTCATGACTGCTCCGCTCTTCCTGTCTCGTCCCTATTTAACTACTTAGCGCGGTAGACTATGCGTCCCCGCGTCAGGTCATAGGGTGATATTTCTAACTTCACCTTGTCTCCCGGAAGGATTCTGATGAAGTGCATCCGCATTTTCCCGCTGATGTGCGCTAGCACGGTGTGACCGTTCTCTAACTCCACACGGAACATCGCGTTCGGAAGTGGCTCCCGAACAGTTCCTTCAACTTCAATGACATCTTCCTTGGACATTAACCAAGAATTTCCCTGTGTTTTCGGGCTACTAAATGCACCACATGTTGCATTCAGGCACAAATGTTGCGAAACACTACACTAATCACTCCAGATCAGCAAGCTAATGAACGGCTCATTAGTCGCAATCTCGAGCCGAAATCAAGCAATCCCGCGGATAATCTCCGCCAATCGCCGATAAACCTCTTCCTGAGCTTGGCTACCGTCAACGACGTGAGTGAGTCCTTTGCCGGAATAGTAATCCAGCACAGGCTTCGTCTCTCGATCGTAGACATCCAGGCGCACGGCGACTTTTTCAGGCGCATCGTCATTACGCTGGACAAGTTGACCGCCACAATAATCGCAAATCCCTGCGACTTTGGGCGGGTTAGATGCTACATGAAAACTCTTGCCGCAACCCGAACACACTCGGCGTCCCGTCAGGCGCGCAATGAGTGTATTCCGCTCCACATCCAAGTGGATAGCGGCACGGACCGGGTGCAAATTCTGCAGCTGCCGCAACGACTCAGCTTGCGCCACGTTTCGAGGATAACCATCCAGCAGAACACGCTCAGATGGATCGGCACCGACTTCAGTCTTCAAAACACCCAACAAAATATCGTCCGGAACTAGCCGGCCTTCTGCAATCAACGCTCCAGCTTTCTTGCCGATCTCAGTCCCTTGCGCGACATGCTTCCGAAGGGCATCACCTGTAGAAACCTTACGAAACTTGAGCCGTTCTTGGATCAAATCCGCTTGCGTGCCCTTGCCAGCACCAGGAGCCCCAGTCAGAACCAAAATCATGCCTGACGTCCCCGAGGCCGAATCGCGCCACGGCGCAAGAAAGAGTCATAACGCAAGGATTGTCGATGTGCTTCAATCTGCCGGAACGTGTCCAATGCAACCCCGACGACAATCAGCAGGCTGGTGCCACCGAAGTAAAACTGGACATTGAATTCGCCCGTCAAGATCGTCGGCACCACACAGATCGCGGAAAGATATAGAGCGCCAGTACCGGTTAAGCGGAAGGAAACCTTCGCCAAATACTCAGCCGTCCGAACACCAGGTCGAATTCCGGGAATGTAGCCGCCGTTCTTCTTAAGATTTTCAGCAATGTCGTCCGGCTTGAACACAATACTTGTGTAGAAATAGGCGAAAAAGATAATCATCCCGACGTAAACAGTATTATACAGCCAGCCACCAGGCATCATCACTGTATTAACCATAGTTGCCATCCAGCTATTCGGCGCGACCGCTGCGATGGTCACCGGAAACTGAAGCAAGGAACTCGCGAAGATGGGAGGAATGACGCCTGCGGTATTCAAACGCATCGGGAGGTGCGTTGACTGGCCCCCGTACTGCTTCCGACCAACCTGTCGCTTTGCGTATTGGACTGGGATCTGACGAGAGCCTTGCTCCATGAACACAACCGCTGCCGTGACTGCGATAATCACACCACCGACCAACAGAACTCGGAAAAGGTCCATTTGCGCAGATGTATACTGAGTGTAGGTGCTACCTATTGCCGAAGGCAAACCGGCAACGATACCAGCGAAAATAATCAGAGAAATGCCGTTGCCAACACCCTTGTCGGTAATTTGTTCGCCAAGCCACATGACAAAGCAAGTACCTGCGACCAAGGATAGGACAGTCAGCGCCATCCAACCCGCACCACCGTCTGGCACCAATGGCTGCCCGTTAAAGCTCGACCCTTGCAACGACTGGGCAATCATATAGCCCTGAATGGTCGCCAAAACTACGGTCGCATACCGTGTCCATTGAGTGATTTTCTTGCGCCCGGCTTCGCCCTCTTTTTGAAGCTGCTCCAACGCTGGAACAACAACCGTCAATAGCTGGGCGATAATCGACGCTGAAATGTAAGGCATGACGCCCAGCGCAAACACGCTGAACCTCTCCAAAGCCCCGCCGACAAACATGTTGATCATGCCAAACATGTTGCCGCCCTGGCTTGAGAAAAATTCCCCCATGGCTTGTGCATCAACCCCAGCAATGGGAATGTGCACGCCGATCCGGTACAAGACCAGAAATCCGAGGGTGAACATCAGTTTTCGCTGAAGATGATTGAATTCCGGTAGCGACGAAATGCGCTGTTCCACCCTTTACAACTCCCGCTAGCGCTTGGTGGAGCTTCTCATCTTATTCTTTACCACCGGCTTCCGTTCGACGGTGATAATGGCCACTTGCCCACCAGCTGATTCAACTGCAGCCTTTGCCTTTTCACTAACCTTGTGAACCCGGATTTTAAGCGGCTTCTTCAAAGCCCCGTTACCCAAGAGCTTCACCGGCTCGTTCGGGAATCGCAGTAGTCCAGCCTTAGCCATCATCTCAGGCGTAACTTCCTGCGCGCCATCAAACCGTTCCAATGAATCAAGATTTACGGGGTTATAACTTACTCGAGAGCGGTTCGTAAAGCCACGCTTTGGCAACCGGCGATACAAAGGCATCTGACCACCTTCAAAACCGGGTGCGATGTGGCCCCCTTTGCGCGCGGTCTGACCTTTGTGACCTTTGCCTGACGTCTTACCTAGACCGCTACCAATACCACGACCGAGGCGCTTTGGCGCCGTATTCGATCCTTTAGCAGGCTTTAGGTTGCCGAGGTTCTTCATTTCCATGGCGTGCATTCCCAGTGTGTTAGTCGTTCACAAGCTCGTAGGATACCAAGTGCGAAACCTTGTTAATCATCCCACGCGTGCAGTTGTTGTCCTTGTGCTTGCGCGTTGCATTCATCTTACGCAGCCCAAGTGCGATCAATGTCCGGCGATGGCGGTGGCTTTGGCCGGCAATACTTCGTACTTGCTTTACAATAATCGAGCTCATCTGCCCTTCTCCTCAAGACGCCTAAGCGCCACTACTTTTCACTATGCGTTCGTACCTGCAGCACTTCACCAGCAGCTTTACCGCGGCCCTTTGCATAATCTTCGATGTGCATTAGCTGCTCAAGGCCATTGATTACGGCCCGCACTACGTTGTGCGGGTTTTTAGTGCCGTGTACTTTACATACAATATTCTCAATACCCGCCAATTCGACCACAGTTCGCACAGCGCCACCAGCGATGATGCCCTTACCTTTTTGAGCCGGATACATCAGAACTTTGGAAGAGCCGTACTTTCCGATCACTTCAAATGGAATCGTTCCATCTCGATGACAAATGCTAACCATGTCCTTCTTAGCCTGCTCGGAGCCTTTCCGAATGGCATCAGGAACTTCACCCGACTTTCCAACGCCGTAGCCGACTTTATCCTTGCCATCGCCGACGACAACGAGTGCGCTAAAACTAAAGCGGCGTCCGCCTTTTACAACCTTTGATACGCGTGCAATATTGACTACGCGATCCTGTAACGGCTCTTCATTTTTCTGTTCGCGATTCAAAACAACCCCTCCAAGAAGTAAAAGGCCACCCCGCACTAAAACTGCAGTCCGCCTTCACGAGCTCCATCTGCCAATGCTTTGACACGACCATGGTACGCATAGCCGTTCTTATCGAAAACGACCTTGCCAATGTTCTTGGCCTTGCACTCCGCAGCGATGGCTTTCCCCAATTCACTGCAGCGCTCAATTCCAGCACGAGGTCCTGCACCCTTGTTGGCGAAACTGTGCACGCTGGCCAACGTCGCGCCGGTGTCATCATTAATGACCTGAACACTCATGTGCTTTGCGGAACGAAAAACAGTCATGCGTGGACGTTCCGCCGTACCGGAAACCTTGCCCCTAATTCTTGTCTTTCGTCGCAGCCTGAGCTTCAGTCTTTGATTTGTCTTGCTCATATCATTCCCCGATCAATTAACTCGGTTACTTCTTACCTGCAGCCTTACCAACCTTCGTCGCGATCCGCTCATCCGTGTAGCGAACACCCTTACCATGATACGGCTCAGGAGCACGGAAGCCGCGAATTTTTGCAGCCACTTGCCCAACTAGTTCCTTATCCGCACCTTGAACGATTACAGTGGTCTGCTTATCAACCTTGCACTCGATACCAGCCGGTGGATCAAACTCAATGGGATGACTGTAACCAAGGCTAAGCGTCAGGCCCTTGCCTTTTTGCGCCGCGCGATAGCCAACGCCAACAAGCGTCAGACTGCGCTCAAACCCAGCGGAAACACCGTGCACCATGTTGGCTACAAGCGTCCTGGTGAGTCCGTGAAACTTCTTGCTTTCCTTGTTATCGACGACCGGCACAATCTTGACTGCGGTGCCATCAATATTCAAATTCATAGAAGCGTGAAACTGGCGCTCTAACGTCCCCTTCGGACCTTTCACTTTTACCATATGCCCAGGTTCAACTTTTACTTCGACGCCCTTAGGTAACGCGATGGGCTGCTTTCCAATGCGCGACATATCTTATCCCCGATTCTTAGTAGACACTGCAGATGTATTCGCCGCCAACTTTCATCTCGCGAGCCTGGCGATCAGTCATTAGCCCGCGTGATGTCGAGTAAAGGCCAACTCCAAAACCGTTACGAACGTATGGAAGCTCATCAGAGCGTCGATAGACTCGCCGAGAAGGAGTGCTCACTCGTTTCAACTCATTGATAACCGGAAGTCCATCATCACGATACCGAAGGGCCACCTTGATGACGCCTTGCTTCTCGTCGCGGATGCACTTGTAGTTTTTAACAAAGCCCTCTTCACGAAGAAGATGGACGATGCCAATCTTTATGTTGGAAGCCGGGATGGAAACCACTTCCTTGCCCGCCTTCTGCGCGTTGCGAATGCGAGTCAACAAATCTGCAATGGGGTCATTGACGTTCATTAGTTTGCTCCCAATCCTACCAAGAAGCTTTGGTGACGCCGGCCAACTGACCGTTCAACGCCATCAATCGAAAACAGATACGGCAGATGCCAAACTTGCGGTAAACAGCTTTCGGGCGGCCACACTTATTACAACGTGTATACGCACGAGTCGAAAACTTCGAGTGCTTACGCAGCCGGTTACACTTCTCTATCATTGCCTTACGCGCCATGGATTCTCCTCGTTAGCGGGCGACGTCAGTTCTTACGAAATGGAAAACTAAATACTTCCAACAAAGCGCGGGCGTGCAGATCATTCTCCGCCTTCATATTGAAGGTAATGCCCATGCCGCGAATCTTGTCGACGTTATCATAGTTAATTTCTGGAAATACGATCTGCTCTTTGATTCCCAGAGTATAGTTTCCACGACCATCAAATGCCTTTGCCGAAAATCCGCGGAAATCGCGAATACGAGGCGCAGAGATATTAATCAACCGATCCAGAAACTCATACATGCGCTTACCGCGCAGCGTCACACAGCAGCCGATAGGCATGCCTTCGCGCAATTTGAACGTCGCGATGCTCTTCTTAGCTCGTGTCTGAATCGGCTTTTGGCCCGTGATAGCCTCGAGCTCGCGCACTGCAGCATCCAGAATTTTGATATTCTTGGTCGCTTCGCCTTGGCCAATGTTCACCACGATTTTGCTCAGTTTGGGAACCCGCATCGGGTTTTCAAGACCGAGCTGCTTTTGCAACTCTGGCACCCGGTCACGGTATAGCTTCAGCAATCTTGGTACATACGTCGTAGTCACAATTACACCCATCTACAGGAAATTATGTTTACAAAACCTCGGGCGCCAAAGACGCGATTCGGATGAAACCCTTGTTACGCACTTCCCGCGCAACCGGTCCAAAGATACGCGTTCCGACAGGCTCGTTCTCTTTACCTTTAATTAGCACAGCCGCGTTCTCATCGAATTTGATGGTGCTGCCATCGGCGCGCTTAATTTCTTTCGCCGTACGGACAATCACCGCCTTCTGCACGGAGCCTTTTTTAACTTTGCTGTTGGGCAAAGCCTCTCGCACAGAAACCACAATAATGTCCCCGACGGTCGCAAATTGCTTCTTGCTTCCACCAAGAACTTTGAAGCATTTCAGCTTCTTCGCGCCAGAGTTGTCACCGCTCTGTAGTACTGTTTCCATCTGAATCATCGTCTGTCACCTTACTCAGCAATGACGTCTGCACGTCCCTTAGATTTCGCAATCACTTCAACCAGGACAAATCGCTTGCGGGCGCTCATGGGCCGACAGGGAGAAACCAACACCTTGTCGCCAACCTGAGTTTCGTTCTTCGCGTCATGGAACATCAGCCGCGTGGTGCGCTTGATGTGCTTATGTGCGGTTGGATGCAGTACTCGCGACTCGATTTCACCGACTCGCGACAGCGACATTTTGTCACTGACTACGGTACAAACCAGCGGACGAACATTAACCTTCTTTTGCGTCAATTCACTCACGTTTCACCATCCTCAGGTATTCATCAAAGCAGGACTAGCGCTTCGCAGCCGCTCCATTGCCTTCGCCTCTAACCGTCAAAACCCGCGCCAAATTGCGGCGCAGTGTGCGCCGATACCCGGCTGACTTAGCCTGTGTAAAGAATTCCATCCGCGAATCCATGATTTGCTTGCGCAATTCATGTTCAGCTTCACGCAACCGCGCCTTATCAAAGGCACGGACCTCTTCTCCTGACCAAACTTTCACGTCCATTACTGACTCCAGACGTCAAGATTACGCATCAATAGCTTCGTACGTATTGGCAACTTGGCAGCGGCCAGGGCCAAAGCCTCCATCGCCACCGCCGGCTCAACTCCCTTAATCTCGTAAAGGATATGGCCAGGTCGCACTCGAGCTTCGTAGTGATCGACCGCGCCCTTACCCTTACCCATCCGCACCTCGGCGGGCTTCTTGCTGACTGGCTTGTGCGGGAAAATCTTAATCCAGACTTCACCACCGCGCTTCATGTGCCGTGTCATTGCAATACGTGCCGCTTCAATCTGGCGCGCCGTAATCTTCCCATGCTCTACTGTCTGCAAAGCATAGTCACCCAGGTGCAGCTCGTTACCTCGAACGGCCTTGCCACGCAAGCGTCCTTTGAACTGCTTTCGAAACTTCATCTTCTTTGGCGATAACATAAACTACCTCTTATACCCGCCAGCCAATTCCAGCCGAATCGCGCGTCCGTTATTGGTCGAAAATATCCCCACGGAAAACCCAAACTTTGACGCCAATGACTCCATACGTTGTATGAGCCTCAGCAGTACCGTAATCAATATCCGCGCGCAGCGTGTGCAGCGGGACTCGACCTTCCATGTATCGCTCTGTTCGAGCGATGTCCGCTCCAGCCAAACGACCAGCACAGGAAACTTTAATGCCTTTTGCACCAGCCTTGATCGAGCTCGACATAACCTTCTTCATGGCGCGTCGGAATGAAACTCGACGCTCCAGCTGAGTCTTGACGTTGAGAGCCACCAAGCGAGCATCCAAATCCGGCTTCTTGACTTCAAACACGTTCAAGCTCGGCTCGCCAGAAGTGATCTTGCACTTACGCTTCAACTCGTCCTTCAAAGTTTCCGCGCCAGCGCCTTTTTTCCCGATGATAATGCCGGGCCTGCTGGAGTGGATGTTGATCTTCAGGTTTTGCGCAGCGCGTTCGATATCAACGCGGGCAACACCAGCAGACTCAAACTTCTCATTGATGTACTTGCGAATACGCATGTCCTCTTTAAGAAGGTCCGCGTACTTATGCCGAGCAAACCAGTTGGAAGACCAAGGCTTGTTAATCCCGACTCGAAAACCAATTGGATTGACTTTTTGTCCCACTGATCAGGTCCTTCTCGCTCGTTAAATCTCTTTCAACCGCACCGTGATATGCGAAGTCCGCTTACGAATCGGCGTTGCCCGTCCTTGCGCCCGCGGGGTAAATCGCTTGAAGGCGACGCCACCGTCCACGAACACTTCGGAGATCACCAGTCGATCCACGTCCACAGTGGCTCGATCTTGCGCATTCGCCACCGCTGACTCAATGAGCTTCTTGATAACCGGAGCCGTCTTCTTATTCATAAGGCGGAGGGTATCCAAAGCGACGCCAACGGGTTTACCGCGAACGACATCAGCAACGAGGCGCGCTTTACGGGGCGCTACTCGAACGCTATTTAGCACAGCTTGAAACGTACCAGACATGTTAAGAGCCTCTTATCTCAAAGCTAAGTATTAAGCCTTCACACCCTTCTTGTCGCCGGAATGACTATGGAAAGTCCGTGTCGGGGCGAACTCGCCCAGCTTGTGACCCACCATGTTCTCGGTTACGTAGACGGGGACGAATTTTTTGCCATTGTGCACTGCAAAGGTCAAGCCGACAAAGTCTGGCACGATCGTTGACCGACGTGACCAAGTTTGAATAGGCTTCTTGTCCTGCTGAGCCTTCTCTGCCTTCTTGAACAGATAGGAATCGACAAATGGACCTTTTTTAATCGAACGAGCCAAGGTAACGACCTCCTAATATTAACCCGACTTCTTCTTCGCGCGACGTCGGATGATATCTTTATTCGTGCGCTTATTATGACGCGTCTTGTAACCTTTTGTTGGCAATGCCCAAGGCGATACGGGATGCCGACCGCCGGATGTTCGGCCTTCACCACCACCGTGAGGATGGTCGACCGGGTTCATGGCCACACCACGTACCGTCGGGCGGATACCCATCCAGCGCTTTCGCCCAGCTTTACCAAGAGAGACGTTAAAGTGATCTGGATTACTAACCTTGCCGATCGAGGCAATGCAAGTCTCCGGCACACGGCGCATCTCACCGCTCGGCATCCGAAGCTGCGCATAACCGTCAACTCGACCAATCAACTGCACATACGAGCCAGCGCTGCGCGCAATCTGCCCGCCCTTCCCTGGTCGCATTTCAACGTTATGAACATCTGTTCCAAGCGGAATATTCTTTAATGGCATAGCGTTGCCAAACTGAACGTCCGCCCTTTCCGCAGCGACAACCTTGTCGCCTTTCTTTAAGCCATCGGGAGCGATGATGTATCGTCGCTCACCATCGGTGTAAAGTATTCGCGCAATGAATGCGGTACGGTTTGGATCGTACTCGAGATACTCTACCCGGCCCTCAATATCGCGCTTTGTGCGACGAAAATCGATCATACGGTAGTGATGAGCTACACCGCCACCCTTATGGCGCGTCGTAATTCGTCCATAAGAATTGCGGCCCGCCGTGGAGCGCAATGGACTGATGAGCGCCTTTAGCGGCTCGACCTTGTCCAAGCCGCTGTAGTCGACGACCGACATGCCGCGCCGGCCAGGTGACGTTGGTTTGTAGAGTTTAATTCCCATTTTTGTCCCACCAAATCCTTAGACCGTTACTGATCTTCAAAGAGTGCGATCTTGTCACCCTCGCGAAGGGTAACCACTGCCTTCTTCGACAGTTTAGGCTTACTAAACTGCATGCCGCGGCGACGAATCTTACCGCGTGTTACCACCGTTCGCACTGCATCCACCTTTACAGAAAACACCTTTTCGACAGCTGACTTGACATCGCCCTTATTGGCGTCAAGCGCCACTACGAAAGAATACTTTCGAAAATTCTCGCGCTGGTCGGCGCTCTTTTCAGATAGGATCGGTTTTAAAATGACGTTATACGGATTCACTGCCAACCCCTCTTAGCCTAGCCGTTGCTGAATTGTGCTTAACGCGGTTTCACTGATCACCAGCGTATCGTGCGCCAGTACATCGACAACACACAAATCCGATGCCTGTACACAAGCTGCACCATGGATATTCCGCGTCGATCGATGCAAGAAATCGTCTTTTCGCTCATCAGCAATCAACGGTTTGGAAGCGTTGAGGGCGCCAAGCGCTTGTATGACGTGCTTGGTGCTGTACTTGCTCATGGCAAAGTCATCCACAACGACTAAACGCCCATGCCTTGCTTTGTCCGAAAGAGCCACGCGCAAAGCAAGTTGGCGTGTTTTTCGATTCACTTTCTGCGTGTACTCGCGTGGTTGCGGCCCTAGCGCAACGCCACCGCCAGCCATCAAAGAGGAACGAGTTGATCCCTGACGGGCGTTGCCAGTTCCTTTTTGCTTATATGGCTTCCGCCCACCGCCAGACACCATGGAGCGTGTCTTGGTTGCATGCGTGCCTTGCCGCTGATTTGCCAAGGTTGCTTTTACAACCGTGTGCAGCACGTGCTCGTTCATTTCCACGCCGTAGACATCAGCCGATAGCTCGATGCTCTTTACGGCTTTACCTTGAATATTTTTGACTTCGACTTTCATGGTCAGCCACCTACCTTACTTTGCCTTAACCGAGGGACGGATCAACACGTAGCCGCCACGAGTGCCTGGAATTGAACCCTTCAAGGCAATAACGCGATTCTCTGTGTCGATATCCATGACTTTTAGATTTTGAATCGTGCGCTGCACGTCACCCATGTGACCGGGCTGCGGTTTGCCTTTGAACACTCGGCCAGGGCTTTGGCGCATGCCAAGTGAACCCGGCCTGCGGTGGTAACATGATCCGTGACTCATTCGCCCACGGGCCAGGTCAAAGCGCTTAATAGAACCTTGAAAGCCGCGACCCTTTGTAATACCTGTTACGTCGACTGCGGCAACTGAAGCAAAGTCTGCTAGACTGAACTCGCCACCAACCGCGACGCCTTCGATCGCCCCATCGAGTCGGAACTCTTTAAAGCGCGCAAAGTTTTGCTGAATATTTGACTTGCGTAGGCGAGACAGCGTCGGCTTATTCAAGCGTGATTCTGGCTTGACGTAGTAGCCAACTTGCACAGCGTGATAGCCCTGAGTCTCTGGCGTAATAACCTTAGTAACTCGCTGTTCGTCGAGCTGCATCAGGGTTACCGGAACCATGCGCCCTTCGGCGTCCACCATCCGAGTCATGCCAACTTTTTTTGCGATGAAACCTGGTATATTCATATCTCTGAACTACCTACTAGTGTTAACGACAGCGCTTGAGGGCGCTCCCAACATCCAACAATCAGTACAACTTAATCTCAACATCCACACCCGACGCCAGGTCTAGCTTCATGAGAGCGTCGACGGTTTGCGGCTTCGGATCAAGAATATCCAAAACGCGCTTGTGCGTGCGGATTTCGAACTGCTCGCGGGATTTCTTATCCACGTGCGGGCTTCGCAGTACCGTGTAGCGGTTAATGCTGGTTGGCAGAGGAATCGGGCCCGCAATGCGTGCACCGGTTCGCTTAGCGCGCTCAACAATTTCGACCGCCGACTGATCGAGCAGTCGATGATCGTAGCCCCTTAGGCGAATGCGGATCTTCTGACTCTTCATAATTTTAACTAACCCTCTGCTTTGGAAGCTAATTTGTCTGGGTTAACAAATCGGATAGGCCACTAACGTGACAGCTTACTGCTTTGCGGTGTGCATGGCAGTGGCTTGCACAAGGTGCAGGCATACCCGAAGGTCTCAGCTTGTAAACCAGCGGGAGCGGATGGTCAAGTTATAATTCCTGATTTTTTTTGAAGTGTCTCAGAGATGCACAGCAGCGGGCCTTTCTCGACAAGGCATCTGCTCGAGTTTCCACTGTAACATGCTGAATGTTAAGGGAATCGGATTCGGCACGCGAGTTGCTCTAAGAAAGCGTCGAGTTGTAGATGTTGCTATAGAAGCCGAGGTTACTGATGCTGAAGACGTTTTCGCGCGCTCTTACACTGGTTGGAATTGCCCTCACGCTCTCCCTTTCCTGTAACAAGCAGGACTTTCAGGCTGGTCAGAAGGCACCGACAGAACCAGAGAATCATGTTGTTGCAATCAACGGTATCGAAGATTTAGATCTCGGTAGCCGCTCAGTAAAGCGCATTGATACCGTAGACTTCATGATTCAACTGGAGGGCCAGCGGACGTTTCAAGGCGAAGAGCGAAGAGTGAGACCTGTTGACCTCTACTTCGCCGTTGATACGACGGGTTCGATGGCGGATGAAATATCTAATATCAAAGCAGGCGTGCAACAACTTGCCACGGATTTACGTAGTAAGAGCATTGACCTCTGGGCCGGCTTCATCGGTTTCGTCGATGACGAGGCGAGCACGCATCGCATCATTTCAGACCGTGACGGAGTGACCACTGTCGCGAATCGGCATGCGCTAACAAGCGACGCAGTTCAGCTTGAAGCATTCATCAATCGACTCGAAACCAAGGGTAATCAGGACTATCCTGAGGCATCCCTTTTAGCTATTCGGGAAGCTGTCAAAGCCTTCCGCTCCGGCGAAGGGCGCGCAGACGCGGTGAAAATGGTCATGGCAGTAACTGATGTTGTCGGTCATAACGGGGGCGGAAGTAGCACCCAGCGAGACTGCAGTATTGCATCTGTTGTCCAGGACATTAACGCTTATGGACAGTCCCTGCGTAATGCCGAGCAGTTCAAGTTTTTTTACCTTGTTCCAGATTCATCCCAATTGCCGACGCCCGTCACCAATGCCGATCGCGCTAATTATACAAACGCGACCACACGGTGCTTTCGCGGCCTCGGCACGTCGGCCACATTTAATGCCAAAGAGCAAATGGAGGCTATTCTTGCGGAGATACTGACTCACATTCCCGCGGCCCGCAAGGGGGGACCCGTCGTCAATTCTGCGAATCAGTTAGCATGGCCTTTAACGGACAACACGCTCGTCGAAACACTTGTGCCCTTGATCGAGAATTCGGTTCCAAAGGATCGGCTGCTATCTTGCCGCGCGCAGAAAATCACCGCACGGTCAGGCGACGAGACGATTTATGATTGGGAATACGCAACGGCCACTGCTGGTACGACCCAAAACGCCATTTATCTTGACGATGTAATTGCCAAGGCCGCCAAGCCGCGGGCACGCGGCGAACAGATGGTGGTCGCAGAAGTCGAACGCTGCTGCAGCGAAATCGATGCTCGCAATTTTGCTCAGTTGAACAGCCAGTGTGCTGAGACTTACACACAGCGTATTCAGCTAAAGTTGATCAACGAATAAGAAGATAAGAGGGCCTTGTTATGCTTAGTGAGTTAAATATTCGTAATCAGCTGTTTGTGCTGATTTTGACCCCCATGATGTTTAGTTGTGCGACCACGCAAAGCTCGCGAGAGCCCTGTGCATGTACATCTTTAAAAGACATCCCTCCTGCCGCATGCCCGGTGACCGCCGCGGCCGAGGTAAAGCCAGATCTTGGATCCAATCTAGAAGTGAACCCTACATCAGCAGCACAGCTGCCATCAGCCTCGACGGAAGCGGCCGGGCAAGATATTGCGGCAACGCCGGCGGCCTCGATCAACCCGGCAGTCAGCGACATCGCAAGTCCCGCGGCAGAAGCCAATGCTTCGCCAACCCCGAATGAAACGCAAGTCCCAGCGCCGGCCTTGAATAAAATGGATCCAGAATATGTCGCCGTCGACCAGCTCGGACCAGATGTCAGCGAGCCTGCAGTAACAATCTCTCCATCCGTACAACCATTCTGGGTGAATATTGCCGCGCTCAACGTGCGTTCAGGCCCCTCCATGGAGTTCCCTGTTGTGCGAACTTTGCGCAAAGGCGAGCAAGTGGCCATGCAGCAACGTGAGGGAATTTGGGCCAGGATTGGCGACAACGAGTACGTTTCCCTACACTATTTGTCCGATCAAAAAAAATCAGTAACACACTGATATGTAATCATATTTTATCTTTCATTCCGATGACTCCAAAGACCTCTTAAGGCGCAGCGATTTGCTGCCGAGAGGCTTAGAAGGTGCTGAAGCCAAGACTTTAGCACCCACTTTGGAGGAACGATGATGACCCTCACGACGCAGTCCCAACCAACTGAATTCAAGATGTTTCCTGTCGATCGGATTGTCGATAACTCGGTTACTGACTTTGATCTATTCATCGATGTTAGCAAGCACCTCGTGCTTTACGGACCAGAGGGATATCACTGGACCCGGCGGGAATTGACGCATCTCCTTTCCAGCGGGTTCACCCATTTTTTGATTCGCCCACAGGACGAGCACAAAGTTACCGTTTACGAGCAGGTCTCTAAAATTCCGCTGA
The DNA here is from genome assembly GCA_964560765.1 of uncultured Oligoflexales bacterium. Classification (GTDB taxonomy): domain Bacteria; phylum Bdellovibrionota_B; class Oligoflexia; order Oligoflexales; family CAZLMG01; genus CAZLMG01. Next base: position 51,565 of record CAZLMG010000011.1, on the reverse strand, counting down.
TCGAGAAGTCGCTAGCGCCACACGAGCGAATTCAATCACTCGAGCAGGTTGGGGTTGTTCTTGTTCAGTGTCTGCATGAGTCCGGAGTTACATTAGGGGCCGTGGAGAAGGCCAAGCAAGTCGCTGAGTCAATCAGCGCCTGTGTTGCTGAAGACACCTCGTGCGTCCAAGCGCTAGGCGGTCTTGCTGATCATGACTACTACACCTATTACCACAGCGTTCGCGTTGCTGCTTATACGACCGCAATTTGTGTTGAAATGGGACTCACAGATGAAACCATGCTCCGAGATATTACCCTTGGCGGCATCTTCCACGACATAGGCAAGAAAACAGTGCCCATTGATGTCATCAATAAGACCGGCGCACTGACGGCCAAGGAATGGGACTTGATGCGTCGGCACCCAGCTGAAGGTATCAGTGCGATCGCAGACACGATTCTGAGCCATACGCCCCGCGAGATCATTCTGCATCATCACGAAAAGCTTGATGGCAGCGGCTATCCCGATGCTCTGGATGCCAATAGCCTCATGCTAGAAGTGCAGATCGCGACGGTCGCAGACGTCTTTGACGCCCTAACCTCTTCAAGATCTTATCAGAACAAGCGTAGTCGCTTTGAAGCTCTGGACTTCATCCGGCACAACATGGTTGGAAGTAAGCTCGCCAACGAGCCCTTTCGTGCACTGATTTCCTGCTTAGCCAAGGATGAAAAGTCGAAGATCGCCGCTTAGTTGATTATGGCTTTCCCTAAGTGCCTGAACATTCTAGAATCGCCTCAAGTGATCATTCATACTTGTGGCCGATATGCTTTTTTCAGCGCATCGATATCTCATCGTCATCGCGGCCCTCTTCGGCTCCCGCGCCTATTCTGCTCAGCCATTAACTTCTCTTGTGAATGGTCACATTCGCTGGAATGACTGCGCCGCTGGCATTGATGAGCCTGAGCAGGCTTACCCCGCTGTTTGCCTTCAATTGCGCGGCGCCGGTCAAATTGCACTAAAGCAACCGGGAAGGACCGATAATTTAGCACTGACTTTCGTCACAGGATATTTGGGGTTGCATCCTCAATCATGGATTGGCTTACACTTGGCGGGAGATAACCTTCGCGTCGCACCATTTGGCGGCTCAAGCGTCGCTCTCCTTCGCAACGATCAGACTGTTCGCAGCGCCTATCTACAACTAGGTAACCCAGCGCATCACCCCTGGCGGCTGGCCTTCGGGCAATTGGATATGCCTTACGGCATTGATTTCAATCCGCTCATGGAGTTGTACGGCGAGCACATCAAGACTCAGCGTTTTTGGCGGTTTCCTCGATTCGTGACGCGCGCAACGATCGACAACATGGTCAGCACGCAACTGGATTTAGGATATGGCTCAGAGCGAATTTTAGGGACGCCCACCAGCAAAGAGGATCAAGCCATTGTCGAACACGGGCTTGTCAATCCCGGTGCTGACCCATTTGGCAACGAAGCCCTTAGCCTGCGCTTACACCACGACTTCTCCGCACTGGAGGGATCGCGACTGTCAGCCTTTTGGTATGCCGATAAGACTGGGGAACGGCGCTTCGGCGCGGCCTTTACTAACCTTGACGCCAAGGGACACCACACGGTCCTGGAATGGCAACGAATGAGATCAAGCATTTACGGCAGCGATTTATCTATGCAGCAACTCTTTCGACTGAGCTTTGCCGGCGCCTTCCGTCGCGAGACTCGCTGGCTCTTTGAATATGAGGATGACCGTAAGCGCTATCGACTGACCACCCTTGGGTACGACTTCAAGATGCCAGACTATGGATTATTTCGATTGGCCGCTTCCTACTATATTCGCGGCCGGAAAGAGGATCGCAGCTATTGGTTTCTCACATCTGGCGTTCAGGTTTCCATATGAGAAAGCTTTGCACATGCCGCCGCGACGCCTCTGCCTTACTATCTATTTTCTTGTTTTGGGGCGTGACCGCTCGAGCCGCCGATCCCGATACGCCAGCGCCTGAGCCTCCACCTGAAAAGAATGTCATTCGCTATCAATATGATGCACAGGAAGATGCCCGTGATGAGCTGGGATATGAATCGGGTATCGAGCGACTTTTTCGCAATCCCGTCTTGGCTTCAGGCTTGGAATCGGGATCTGATGCACTCAATCGTTCCATCGAATCCATCATGGAAGTTGTTTTCTACTCGCTTCTCGACAACGACATCAGCAAAGAAGTAACGGCGAGCGCCGATATGGTAACCGGATTGAAACGCGATCTGTTTAACACGACTTCAGGTCACTACGTTGTCGTAGATCGCTTTCGCATGGGGCCGGAATATCGTCGGCAGCTTGCAGAAATCCAAGGCCTGAGCCTCAACTTGAATATTTCGGCAAATGCCAACATTTATCATATATACCTTCGCTCCGATGCTATCCGACTTGCAGAGCAGAGTGAGTTACCGTGGTACCGCAGAACATTGAATAACTGGTTCGGACTCCTGCCGATCTTGAGTCGAGTTCTGCCTCCATCGTTTAACGCTAATGAACTTTACGATCCAATTCAACAACTAGGAACCCCCTTCATCTTTCCATCTCATGCCGAAAGCTTTCGGCACATGGCGATTGGCAGTATCGTGAGCTATGCCATGAATAGTGGTCTGCGACTGCCGTTTGACATCGCCGCTATGTTTGGCGACCAAGTAGAAAAGGCACTAAGCAGAATTGAGAGCCTGAAATTCACCTTCCCGTTGAGCATCTTTCTAACTGGAGAACACCGCATCAACGTACTTCGCAGGTCAGAGAACATCGCTTGGGTAGGACTCAGTCGGTCACGAAAGCTGGGCATGGCGTTCTCGACAGAAATCGGCAGCAAGGTCAGTATACTTAACCAAATCAGTCCATGGTGGAGCGGCGTCCAGTTGCCTCTTTTTCCGGTGAGTCTGGAAATGTCGAAAGCTAAGTTCATGCAATTCGACATGCTGTATGAGTTTGACTTACGAAACCCAGCCGCCATCGAGGCCTATGAGCGAGCCGTCGCCGGCGACTTCGTAACAGCACATCGGCGATACTTGGACAAAAAGGAAAAAGATGAAGAATCGGGCGTTTGGTATCACTTCACGCGCAATGAAACAGGCGACCAGGGATCGGTGAATAATACTCAAAACTTGCTGCTGACGCGATACAGCCGCCTTAACAATCGCACAGCCGCAGAGCTGGAGATCGTCGATGAGCGAGGCCGACTTTACGTCTTAGAGGCGCGTCAAGAGCAGGAGCTAGAGAGCTGGGACGCCTTGCTCGGCTCCGAGCGAATCGCCACCGAGAGCATTGCCGAGTTACGTGTCAATCGAGTCATACCTCGGCCAGGAACCCATCCCGAAGAATACACTTATGTTTTTTCTGCTTCAGAGTCGGATCCTGTCTCTTTGACGTTAGCCATGCGCTTGCAAGATAGGTACACAGATGCGGAAGAATACGACTCCTATGTTCAGTCCCTTCGACGATTCACCCGCCTGCCTCTCGACAAGGTACCAAAAATTCCAATGCGCGATGCCAGGCGGGTTGCTACCAGAAGGAACGCGCTTGCACTGAACGATGCCACGACTGATCGCTTGGTGCCGCACACACCCCCAACTTTCCTCGGGAGGCTCAGCGCGACCGCTGCCGCGCGGGTCTCCTATGAACAATTGAACCATATCGTTCGTCAGAGCGAAAACCGTATGTGGGGCCAATTCGCCGAAGCCTTTGGCCGATCAGCTAACGACTGGAGCCGCAAAGCTTTTCGGGACGAGGTCAGCTTCTTTACTCGCTGGCTGAACCGCACTGTCTTTTACCCCATGCGACTACTTGGATTCTACAACCAAGACGCTGACTTTTTTCGGGAGGTCGAGCGCAGCATTGCAGCGTTGCGGACTATACGGGGTACCCACGAGCCTCTAAAAAAAGTAAATGCCTTCTATGAACTATTTGCTTCTGACTACCCAGATAAGGTGACACGTGCCCTATTAGGATTAAGTCAACTCGCGCAGGTGCCCCGAAGCGTCTCGTTCGTAACCCGCGCCAGAGGGTCTGGCACTGCCGAAGTCAAAGAGAAGTTTGATTCACTAGACGGGAAAGTGTTTCAGTCCAGCGCCTCTTGGCTGCCACCCGAACGCCAACGCATAGCCAAAGAAAAGTTACTCGCATTTATTCCGACCGCCGTTCGAGAACGTCGTAGTCGTCCGATCGCGAAACGCATCAGTGTCGGAGCAAAGGAAATCCCCGAAGCGCTGGTCGAGGAACTGACTTCTGCCCAGGCTGACGACGATGACGCCAGCGCTCAAGCGATTCTGACGCGTCATGTTTTCGTGCGCATGCAGGCACAAAATGTAACACCAGGGGCGAGCATCAGGGTTTACGTGAAGTTCGATCAGGGGGGAAGATTGCAGCTCGGGAAGTTCAATCTAGCGGAGCAAGTGATCACGGTAAGCCCCCTCGAGTCCGCGCTTGACGCTGCGGCGACGACGGAGATAACGAGTCAAAACTATGAGTTCTGGCTAACCGGCCCACTTAGCCCATTGCGAGGAGTTCTCTTTGATCAAGCCATCCTCTTTGGCGGTGAGTTCGAAGTGAGCCTAGCCATATCCGAAGACGGCCAGCGCTGGTCTGACGAAAAGGCCCTCCGTTTTCGTTTTGAGCAAGGACAGCTAACCCCTCCCTGATCCGCGCTACGCGTAATACGTGTCATACATTCGATATTACTGATATTTTTGAGTCACCCAGGGAGGCGGCACAACCCTCGAAGCAGCCGGGCCATAGCGGCGAACAATTGACAGGAGAAGAAATCTAGGTAAGATGGGCCCTCTTGTGGTGGCATTGGCGAAGCGGTTAACGCACCGGATTGTGATTCCGGCATACGTGGGTTCAAATCCCATATGCCACCCCATCCCCCCCCCCTATCGGGGTCACCAACCTTGATGTCTGGCATTTCTAAATCTTTTCGCATGATTGCCTTGGCGGCGATTAAGGCATGAATCAGCTGCAGCGCATCTATGGTTTCAGCTTTACCTACATGGCCCTGATTCTCATCCCGGTCATCGTACCCTTCTTTCTAGACATTGGCCTTTCGATGTCCGAGGTGTACGGATTGCAAGCCCTGTTTGGCGTAACCGTCGTATTGTTCGAAGTGCCTTCTGGCTATCTGAGCGATTTATGGGGTCGCCGCAGAACTCTGATCTGCGGTTCCATCATGAACGGGATTGGCTTCACGATATTGGCCCTGGCCGAATCGCTCCTGACGCTTGCCATCGCCGAAATTTTGCTCGCTCTATCGCTGAGCCTAGTGTCAGGCACTGATGTGTCGCTACTTTGCGATCGAATCTCGGAAGACTCAACCACTCCCAATCCGGACTTTACGCCGGCCCTTGGCAATCTGCAGTTTGCCTCTACCATAGGAGAAACTGTTGCGTCGGTCATCGGCGGGCTCATCGCCGTCGTATCGTTAAGGCACGCAGCCTGGTCGCAGGCAGTTGTTGCTTGGATCCCCTTGCTCTTTGCCCTATCTCTGCGCGAACCCAGCCGGGAAACAGCCCAAAAGACAACTCACCGTGAAAATATGAATGAGATTTTCCGCCTCCTCTTTCGAAACTCACGCCGACTGAATCTCCTAACGATCAATATTGTAGTTTGGGGGCTGGCGACATTTGTTGCCGTGTGGGTGTACCAGAAACTTTGGCAAGATGCTGGGGTCGCTCTGGGCAGTTTTGGTATCATTTGGGCTGCCTACAATTTCACCGTTGGCGTTGTTGGCAAAATGGCATACCAAATCCAAAATACAATCGGTCAACGGGCCACTTACGCCATGATTGCCGTGCTGCCAGTGATCGGCTACTTAGCCATCGCTCATTTGGTAGGGCCGGGCTTGATCGCCGCCGGGTTTTTGTTTCAAGTGAGTCGGGGCTTGAATCAAGTCCTACTGCGTGGTGAGTTCAACCGCTACATATCTGGAAAATTTCGCGCCACGGCAAATTCACTTGTCAGCATGCTTTTTCGGGGTGGATTTGCGATTATAGGTCCGCTGATTGGCTACAGCATCGACCATAATGGGAATAGCTGGACACTTTCGACAGTTGGTGTTTTCTTCTTGCTGGCTATCGGCGCTACCATGGTTCCCTTGTTAGGATGCAAACCGGAGCGAGGCAGATGACCGAGTCTAGGGTCAAGGATACTAGCCCTTCCAATGGATACATTGCCAGGTTACTGCGCGACCTCGCCGACCATCTTGAAATTCAGAACGCTAATCGCTATCGAGTGCAGGCCTATCGGCATGCTGCAGATGTCGTTGAAAATCACCGAGATTCTATCGCTGCTGTCGCCGGCCAAAATCCAGCCGCCCTTGAAGAGCTGCCAGGAATCGGAGCCTCGATCGCCGCTGCCATTAAAGTGATAGGCAGTACAGGCAAGCTCCCGCTACTCAACAAATTAACGGGCGAAGCTTCCAGCGAGTGGCTTCTGCAGGGCATCCCCACAATCGGCTCCCATATGGCGCATCGACTGCACGACGAATTGGGCATTGAATCCTTCGATGACCTCCAACAAGCAGTACAATCCGGCCGCATTTCTACGATGCGCGGACTCGGAGCTAAGCGAGTTCGTGCGATTAGCGAGTTTCTGCAGTCACGGCAGCATCGATTGCCGCCGAAAGCTGAATACGGCGACGCCATGCTCGCACATCAGAGAGAGCCAGACGTCGCGGAGCTTCTTGACGTTGATCAAGAGTATCGACAAAGCGCTCAGTCAGGAAAGTTGCCAAGAATCGCTCCTCGACGCTTCAATCCATCTGCCGCCGCTTGGCTGCCAATTCTGCATGCCGAGCGAGGCGAGCGGCACTACACAGCACTCTTTTCGAATACGGCGCACGCCAATGAGTTAGGGATGACTCATGACTGGGTCGTCATCTATGCTGATGATGCGGCGTCGCAGCCACATCGGCATCAATGGACCGTTATCACGGCTCAGTACGGCAAGCATCGCGGCTTAAGGATTGTTCGAGGTCGAGAATGGGAGTGTGATCAATACTATGCTAAACAGCGGTTGAAGGGGCTGCTCGATCGCCTGAAACGATCAGCCAAGCAAGAACCACCGAAAAAGCCCCTCTAACTTCACTGTCCTGAAAGGCGTTTTGGGTCAAAGATCCCAGCAGAAATCCTAACCAGGCCACCGAAAATCCTGCCAACCAAGGCTTCTGCATAGCTTGGCGAAACGTTGCCATCAACAATGCTAGCCAAAAACCAAGGAACAGGAGCAAACCGATGGCGCCAAATTCAGTCAGAACCTGCAGAAACGTGTTGTGGGCAGAATACTTTTTAGTAAATGCTCCAAGTCCAATATCCGCATATGCCCGGTGCAACAGCGTCTCGGAATAATGGGGGCCATGTCCGATGAATGGACTCTGCCTAATCAGTGTCCAATGGGCATGCCAAAAAGCGAGTCGATCGTCTGGATAGTCGCTCTGAACGTCCTGTGTGCGATGAATCGTACCAATAAACTTGCGCCGTATGGGATTTTCAAAAACCGATAAAACTAAACCGACAACTGCCGCTCCAACCAGAATTCGCCGACGTCCCCTGCCATGAGTGCGACGCCAAGACATGGCAACGACCTCAAGCGCAAACACTGCTTGAACAGTGCGTGAAAGCGCGGCAAGAATCCCAGCAGCTACCCCCATGGTTCCAGCAATTGACAATGGCCGCCTGTCGGTCAGCGCCCAACCCACCAAAAGGGGCGCCATGAGCAGCAACACATAAGAAAATGTCAGCGGGTGAGAATGAAATCCATAGGCGCGATACTCACGAAAGTGCAACCTACCACCAAAGAACTGCCAACCAAAAATCCATTGCGACATTGCCACCACCCCCAAGACTATGGCGACAACTTGCACCCATGCTTGCAATCGTGCCCATAGGTCCTCCGAGCTGTTGTGCGCCAGCACCGCGAGGGAAATCGGCAATAAAAGTGGCGATAGAAGACCCAAGGCGTGTCCCAACCAATGATCTGTTTGAGGTTCACCCTGAATCAGGGTTGCAGCGATGGTCCAAGCGACAAACATGAAGTACAGAAAGAAATAAGCGCTATAGGGTCGAAGTCGGCGACGAGTTCGATGCAAGAGTTGCTGTCTGGAACTTGTCGTCGAAGACTCAAGCCCAAACGTAAATATGGCCATCACGAGGACAATCGAAAAAATGATGTTCTGCCCGGCTGCCCCCATGGGAATGGCAAATAGAAGCAGGCCAAAGGCCAGCTCAAATCGTGACCTTGTGAATCTCGCGGCAGTGGCAAGTCTGTCTATCACCGAACAGATTCCAAGTATGGTCCTCAATCAGGCAAAAAGTTCAGCTACTACCTCAATATGTGTTAAAATGTTTAATACTACAACCCCGGGTGGAGGTTTGTGTGCTGGGCCGGTTTATCAGTAGTTTCGGACTCGTCGCGCTGCTTGCAGGCTGCAATGCGGGAGAGTCTATTGCCGACTCCATTGATCAACTGACGTTTGGTTGGTGGGGTGGCACACTCTTTAGCAGCCCAAACCAAGTGACCATGAAAGAGATCCACTTGGATAACGGCGGGCTACTTGGGCGATCCGTGATCATAGAAGGATCCATCGTTAGCGTTGGCAAGCACTACTCACACATCGTCGTTGCGGATGAAACGGCTAGAATTATGATCGTCTTGACCAATCTCCCGGATGCTGAACAGACCTTGAAGCGGTTTTCACAAGAGAACATTCGGATTCTAGGCAGCGTCGAACGCGGCAAGAAGGGATTACCCTTTGTCCTTGCCAAATCCCTCCAGTCTGCGCCTGCAAGCAAGAAACCATAGCAGCAGAAATGACCATTTTTCTCTACATATTGCGTGACTTTTTCAAGTATGTCCTTGGCATTGTCGCGTTGTGCCTGTTTCTCTTTATACTCGGCGACTTCATCCATAAGACCACTCGCTATTTTCAGGTTCATCAGCCCAGCACCGACCACATGATACAATTTTACATCTACCAGATGCCTTCTCAGCTCATTCAGATCCTACCGATCTCCGGCCTGCTCGCATCGGTGATCAGCATGATCCTGATGAGCAGGACGAACGAAATTACCGCGATGCGCGCCGCCGGGATGGGGCCGCTGCAAGTTGGAATGCCGATCGTTGCGGGTGGCCTCATTCTGAGCTTCGCCGCATTCTTTCTTGGAGAGATTGTCGTCCCAAGATCTGCTGCACGCATGCACTACGTCAAAGAGGTGTTGATTGAGCGCAGCAACAAGGGCGAAGCCGCTGGTGGAACGCGGTGGTTCCGAGACCAGAATCGACTCGTCACGTTTTCTGAATACGACTACTTATCGCAAACGATCTTCGCACCCAAAATCATTGAGACCGGGACCAACAATCGCCCGACTAACATTCTGCATGCTAGCAGCGCGCACTATGAGCCAAGACTTGGCGTTTGGGAGATGCATGACGTTCGGAGGATAGAATTTAATCCACTCGGCACGATACAAGCGGTCACCAAATTAGAAGATCAGCTGATTGAAATACCGATTGAGCCCGAAAAGCTGCAGAGAGAGCGGCGGAAGCCGAACGAACTAAGCTTGTTAGAGTTGCGCGACATCGTCTCTCGAGGTCGGCAATCCGGAGCCGACGTCACTAGCATTGACGTCGAACGGCATCTTAAGTTTGCATTCTATTTTGCCTCGGTTGTTGTCTGTTTAATGGGAATTAAGTTTGCATACCAATCAGAGAGAACCGTCGAATCGGCAAAGAATGTGCTGATCGCTATGCTGCTGGGAATCATGTACTGGGTGATCTATACGGCAGGCGCCGCCGTTGGCAAACACGGAGCCCTCCCGCCCTGGCTTGCGGCATGGGCTGCAAACGTCCTTGTCGGTGCATCCGGAATATTGGAAATCTACCGAGCCAGACGCGCCTAAGGGGTTACAGTTGAAGGGTCTTAACTTCCGAGCGCCGACGCTGCTCTGACAGCCACTTCTTGGTTTGAGATTCATTCTCCTGAAGGACTAATTCAGACTCTAAACGATCCTTCTCCCGCATAAAGTCTTCACTTCCGGAAAACTCTTTCGACTCGAGCTTGAAAATATGAAACCCAATTGGCGTTCGGACAGGTTGGGAATACTGTCCAACATCCAACGGCTTAATCGCATCTCGAATCATCGGTGCCAGATCAGCAGCCCGAATTTTCCCCATGCTGCCGCCCGTCGCTTTGGTGGAATCGTCGTCAGAAAAAATCCTTACTGCCTCCTCAAATGGCATTCCGCTTTCGATCTTCTGATGTACTGTCCGTGCGAGCTTATGCTTACCGCGCTCGATCTCCTCATTGGATCCATCAGGAACCTTAATCACGATTTGTCGAAGGAGAATGGAAACGCTCTCGGCACTAGAACCTGATTTTTTCAAATAGTAAGTTTCTACGTCCTTGTCCGTTATCTTCACCGCCGGCCTAATGACCATCCCCTGAAAGTGGCGGAAGACCATCTGCCGCAGATAATTTTCCTTGTAAGCGGCGAAGCTAAAATTCGACCGCTCCAGCTCGCGTAGCAAGCCTTCACGCGTCAGTCCCCGAGCGCGCAGTCCATCATCGATCTGCTTTTCTACTTGATCTTCGGTTACTTCAATTCCCAGCTCTTCAGCCTTTTGCAAGATCAATTCCATATTGATCTCGTCCTCAAGTGCTTTCTGATAATTCGAGTCAGCAGCCTCAGCAGGAAAGTAGGAAACAGTGACGATTAGACCGCTCTCAACCTTCTCCTCAATTTCGGAATGAAGAATCGGCTTGCCGTTAACGATGGCTACAACACGGTCCACAAGCTCCTCGCCAATTGCAGGAACTGCATGAGCCAACAACAAAAGTGATGCCGAAAATAAGCGCATAGGAAAAATCAAAGCCAATCTCCTGTCTACCAATCCCTACCAGGAGAATAGTTCCAGCTGAACCGCATGTCGAATAAAATCAGAAGGCTTCCGCTGACCTACCAGGCAGGCTTTGGTGGGTGTACTCGTATGGAATTAAGGGCAGACTCAACCAGCGTCCGATAGGCCTCTTCGCGCTTCTTCTGGGTGATTTTAGCCCGAATCTCTTCCTTTGATTCATCAAAATCCGCTTCCGACTTCTTGAACTTCTTTTCCAGCATAATGACGTGGAATCCGTACGTCGACTTAAGAATTCCACGTATCTCCCCGGGACGCATCGAAAACGCCTCGTCGAAAACCCGTGGCACCTCTCCGCGCGCAAACGGGCCGACCTTGCCTCCATCCTCGGCATCAGGACTAATGGAGTATTTTCGAGCCAATTCGGCGAAATTATCGCGATTTACCTGATTCCTTAATCGTTTGGCCTCATCCTCTGAGGCCAGCACCATTTGACGAATCAATGCCTTCTCCGGCCGATTGAACTCCTTTGGATTTTCCTGGAAATACTTCGATAACTCACCATCCTCGACGACGATCGATGAAAAAGCTCGCTCCTTTAGGTATTGAGCAATAATGTCACGTTCGCAGACACGCGCCTTTAGCCGCTCGCGCTCGATGCTGGAAGCCTGGGCATGTAGAGGCGTTTCCATAACTTTGCGCCAATGATCTAGGCATCGAGTAAATCGACCCGGATTCTGCAGATTGAAGCTAGAATCCTGTTCGATGTACTTATACAGCAACTTGCGTTCGATCAAGCCAGCTAGCAATCGCTGCTTGAGAGGATCAAGTTCCTTCTCGTATTTGGCACCCAAATCAGGCACTGCCATCAGTTCATCAGAATCGAAGACGCCTTGCGTATGCAAGGAAAACTCCCAATCCAAATCATCTGAAGTGATGGCCACATCGCCAACGTAAACCAAAGTCGCACGGACCTGTCGACGGTCCTCCGTAGACGCCGTTGGCACCTCAAGTTTGGCTATGGGTCGGCGACCAGTGTGCGTCGCTTTCCAAATATAGGCTCCTCCGGCGAAGAAGAGGATAACAGCAATGATGTAAATGGGCCTACTCATCACAACTCATCAATTTGCGGCCATTTCCTCAGCCAAAGGCGTAATTAATGCACACACATCCATCAGCCAAGTATCAGCCGATTCAAAGTTCGGCTCTGGATGAAGCGACGATCCGATGTTCAGCGTCAACCGATAATCAGGAGACAACTTGTACCGATCAGGCCGCTTCATTGCTACTTTGAGTATCTTATCAATCTGCTTCTCTCTCAAGGATCCGAAGCGAATCTCTGCATTGCGACCACCCTTGGCGGCGAATTGCACCGCATGACAAGCTCGCAGCATTCGCTTTAGTTCGCCGATACGAAGAAGCAACTTCACTGGACTTGGGATAATCCCAAATCGATCCTCCAGATCTGACTTCAATTCTTTCAACTCCGCCGCAGACTCGGCACTGAACAGCGCTTTGTAGGTCTGAAGCCGCTGTCCTTCCTCAGAAATGTATTCTGCCGGTATGACGGCGCTGATCGGCATCTTCAACTCAACATCGACACGCTCCTGAAAGCCGTCTCCGCCGCGCGCTTCATTGATAGCTGCCTCCAGCATCTCCGTGTACAACTCGATGCCGATATCAGCGACGTGACCGCTCTGTTCACCACCCAATAGGTTACCCGCGCCCCGAATCTCCAGGTCATGGCTGGCTATTTGAAATCCAGCGCCCAATTCCTGATGAGCGCTTAGGACATCAAGGCGTTTCTGGGCGTCTGCCGTCAAGGTCTCTTGCGGCGGCGTTAAAAAATATGCAAATGCTTGCCGATCAGATCGCCCGACGCGGCCGCGCAACTGATACAACTGAGATAGGCCAAACCGATCAGCTCGGTTCACGATCAGAGTATTTACGTTCGGCATATCTACACCAGCTTCGATGATTGTAGTACATACCAGCACGTGAAATTTCTGCTCAATAAAGTCGACGATTGTTTGCTCCAGTTGATGCTCAGGCATCTGGCCATGGGCGTAACGCATGGATGCCTGCGGCACGAGAGCCTTCACAAAATTTGCAACTTCGGCAATGTCCTCAACTCGATTATGTACAAAAAAGACCTGCCCCCCTCGCTTGACCTCGTATTCAACTGCATCTTTGATCAGACTCTCTTCAAATCGCGTTACGAATGTCTTAACAGACACGCGATTTGTGGGGGCTGTTGCGATGATAGAGATGTCACGCAATCCCACCATTGCCATGTGTAGCGTACGAGGAATAGGTGTTGCCGTGAGCGTTAAGACATCGCAGTCCGCGCGAAACTGCTTCAATCTCTCCTTGTGAGCCACACCAAACTTCTGCTCTTCATCAACTATGAGCAAGCCAAGGCGCTTTGGTTTGACATCTTTGGATAGCATGCGGTGTGTTCCCACCAGCACGTCGATTCGTCCTGAAGCAAATCCCTCCAATGCTTCTTTTGCGTCCGCCGTAGAGACGAAGCGATTGACCTGCGCAACCTGAACTCCATGATGCTGCATGCGGTCACGGAACGTACGATAGTGCTGGTAACAGAGTACCGTTGTTGGCACTAAAACCATCACCTGATAATGATCTAAAACAGCTCGAAATGCTCCACGCAGTGCCACTTCGGTCTTGCCGAATCCCACATCTCCGCAAACCAGCCGATCCATCGGCCTAGCATGCGACATGTCGGCCATGATGTCTTGAATCGAGCGAAGTTGATCCTCGGTCTCCTCATATGGGAATTCAGCCTCAAATGCGAAATATTCGTCGGACAAGGGAGAAAATGCATGGCCACCCGCAAGCTCACGCTTGGCCTGCAACTTGACCAGCTCCTCCGCCATATCGCGGATGGCCTTGCCGACTTTGGCCTTGCGCTGTGTCCAACCCTGGCCCTTCAGTTTATCTAGTGCCGGCGCGTGACCCTCGCCGGAATTGTAGCGTTGCAGCAGATTCAGTTTATCCACCGGTAGATAAACTTTGTCCGCACCGGCATATTCGAGCAGAAGGAAGTGCCCCAACTGACCAGCAACAGCAAGTTCCTTCATTCCGAGATAGCGTCCAATTCCATGCTGAATATGTACGACAAGATCGCCAACGTTGAGGTCTTTAAAGGAGCTCAAATAGTTCTGTAATTTAGCAGGGGCGGAGATCACCCGTTTTCGAGGCGCGCCAAACAGTGAGGTCTCAGGGATTACCAGAATCTGTAAATCCTCAAGCCACACAGGTGACGGAAGATCACCTATGCCTAACGCAATGTGCCCTGCACGCATCTTCAAGGAAACGAGACGCCGAAAGGTGTTTTGCTTCAGCTGGAAAGAAATTCCTCGGTGCTCTAACAAGCTGCTGATTCGCTCGAGCTGCTCCTCGTGATGTGCGAGCAGAACGACACCCCTTCCCTCAGCCGTATAGCGGCGAATAATATCTACCCATTTGTCGAACATTTCGCTGGCAGAATGACCATCCCCGTGGGGCGCACCCTCGACAGAAACCCGTCCGCGGAGAGTGAGAAATCTTCGACGTTCATCCGAGAATGGATTCTCCAACTCGATGATCCGGTCAAACTCTGATAGTCGCCTTCGAACGTCATCGGGCGCCATGAAGTGGTCCGATATTGGCAATACCGCTCTGCCTTGCGCTAGGTCGCGCTGTGCAGCCTCCTCAGTTTGAGCGTAAAATTCCTCATAAGCAGCAACGGCCGCATCAATACTGCCAGGAATCACAAGAACGCTTTGCTCGTCATTGACGTAGTCAAATCCCGCACAGCTTTCTGGTCGCAGGGTTGGCAAAAGCCCGTCCAAACCCTGGAAATACTGTCCTGATAAAAATGCCGCGTTGATTCCATCCCGGTCCTCAACGTTGGCTTTGAGCTCAAGCAGCCGAGCAAAAAGCCGCTGAGCTTGCGAGCTACGCTCCTTGCTGGATAGAATCGCCTCCAAAGTTGGCCCAATAGCAACGGATTCGAGCGCATGCGTTGATCTTTGGTTGGCAATAGAGAAGGCTCTCATCGATGCCACTTCATCACCGACAAACTCAATCCGAACCGGGACCTCGCCATTAGGTGGAAAAATATCTAAAATACCGCCACGCAGAGCAAATGCACCCTCTTCATCGACCTGCCGCGTCGAGCGGTAACTCAAGTCCTGCAGGCGACTGATAAGGTCGTCTTGGTCCATCTGCTGACCTAGCCGGAGTTTAATCGTTGCGTCCTGCATCGCTGCAGGTGTCATTGTTCGCTGAAACAGCCCCATGGCCGTTGTCAAGACAACTTGCACACCATGTGGCTTGGTCAATGCGGATAAGCTCGATAGGCGCTGCCTCCGGTTTAGAGTTGGGTTTACGAAGCGGTCATTACCCCATCCCGCAAAGTGCGGAAGAGCATTTGCTTCCACGAGGAGACCTTCGCGTCGCAAAGCGGGTAATGAGTACTCCGCAAATCCCATCCAGGCTCCCAGGGCTTTCTGCTGTGGCGCTATAATCGCAACATTTAACTTCCGGCAGCCCTGTTCGAGCTCAGCCTCAATGAATGATGCTAAGCCAATTTGCCCAAATGCTGCCGTCGATCCAACGAGACGAACGGGCTCCTTTGCGCGCAATGCATCTCGTATCTCACTGGCAAAGTTGCTGATGCCGATAACTCGGGACATATGGTTGCTATCCGCTCAAATGACAGGAAGAGGTGGCAGCAAAGATAAACGCAATGAGACTATATCCGCTGGCGCGACAAAGTCAAAAACCAGGCGGTAACGGCCGTGATGGCGCAAATACTTATCATCTGTGCTGGCGAGAGAACATCCGTAATTACCCAGCCTCTCTCGTCACCCCGCAAAAACTCAGCGAAAAACCGGTAGATAGCGTACAAGAGAATCCCTAGGGCACCCCCGTAGCCATACTTGCCCAGTCTAATAAAGCGGGGAGTGACGACCATCGCCAAGACCACTAGTCCAAGAGCTGCCACTGACTCGATCAGCTGGGTCATGATACGCGGTTGCGAATCACCCAGATTGGGAAAGATAACAGCATACCAGGGCCACGATCCATCTGCGGCGATTTCCACAGCTCGACCGTAATCATCGCCATTCAAGAAACAGCCGACTCGGCCGATCGCCAACCCCACAAAAACACAAGGCATCGCAAGATCCATGACCCGCAGCACGTCCCATCTTCGCCACCGGACATAAATCAGCCCGGCAAGAAATCCCAAAACGAATCCACCATAAAACGTCATCGAACCTATCCGAAAAATCTCGGAGAAAAAAACCGTCGGTCGAAAGGCGTTCGGAACCTCGATGATGATTGAGAGTCCTCGCGCTCCAAAATAGCCCGACACATAGCAAGCGACGAACAGTCGGGATAGCTGTACCGAGTCGAACTCTGGGTACCACCTTTGAGAAAGGCGGTGCAGCGAGAACAGCCCAGCCAAGGCACCCAAGGCGACCATGGCGTGCCACGCTGGTAAGAAGAAATATGGCGTATCAACGAGAATGGGGTACATGGTGCAAACTAATGGACAGTCAGCGCGGTGGTCGCAAACTCCATGTACTCCATGGCAATTCCCGGCAGCAACGTGCCAAGCAAAATAGCCGCAATCGCCATGGCGCTGACAATGACCAGCATTGTTGGTGATCTTCGGGGATGAAGAGGCTCCGCCGCCAAGGAAGGCTCACTCATGTACATACGAACAATGATGCGAAGGTAATAATAGAGCGAGATGGTACTACCCAATACACCGATCAGTACCAACCCAATGAGGTCAGCCCGAACGGCCGCAGTAAAGACAAAAAACTTACTGATAAAGCCGACGGTCGGTGGCAAACCGCCGAAGCTGAACATGAATATTGCTAAAGCTGCACTAGCCCAGGGGTGCCGCTTGGCCATTCCAGCAATGTCGTCCAGCTGCAAGTTGTCTCGGCCCTCTGACTCGAGCCACATGATAACCGCGAACGCACCCATGGAAACAATGGCGTAACCCAAAAGATAAAACAGCACAGCGCCGACGGGCAAGAGACCAGCGTCTTGGCCCATTGCACAAAGTGCCACTGCCATGTAGCCGCTGTGCGCAATTGACGAATATGCAAGCATACGTTTCAGACTAGTCTGAACTAGCGCCATCATATTGCCGAGCAGCATCGACAAAGCGGCGACAAATGCTAGCTGTGGCGCCCAAACGTCAGCTAGTGGCGCCATTCCACTTGCCAGAAAGCGCAACATAAGCACGACAATCATTACCTTGGCCGCAGTTGCCATGAGTGCCGTAATACCCGTCGGCGCAGATTCGTAAGCATCGGGCGCCCAAAGATGAAACGGCACTAACGCCAACTTAAAACACATTCCGACCATCGCAAGCAGCGCGCCAGCCCGAACCCAGCCTTGGTCACTGATACGGCTGAGCGCTTCTACGATTTCTGAGATTCGGAGTGAACCGGTTCCGGCGTAAAGTAGGGAAAGGCCGAAGAGGAAAATTGCCGTGCCAAATGCGCCAAGGATGAGATATTTTATGGCGCCTTCCTGGCTTAGGCGGTTCGGCCGGACATAGCCAACCAACGTATAAATGCCGATGGACGAAATCTCCAGGCCAACAAAAGCTGAAATCAGATCGTCGGCGCAAACCATCGCCAGCATACCCATGATGACCATGAGGTAGATGCTGACAATTTCACCCCGAAAAAAACTTGATGCTAAGTAAGTACCGGACATTGCAAGCGGCAATAGGATCGCGATGAGAAGAATGAGCAGAGAGCCGAAACGAGAAATTCCTTCGCTCATGTAGGCGCCACCCAAGAACTCGGTTTCTGCTAAACCAAGGTTACTCGCGGCAGCCGCGAAAGCCGCACCGAGAGCGATGTAGGTACAAGCCTTAATAGCGGACTCACTAGAAATCGCCTTAAATACGGACTGCATCAGTGCGAATAGTGAAAAAAGGGCCAAAATCAGCACGGGAGCCGACTGCCGGACGAATTGAAAGCCCAAATCAGGTAACGTAAATTCCACCGCCAATACTCCCGAGTACGTTTGATTCTTCTATTCTTTTGCGATTTGCGCTGGCGACTGCCCTGCAACATTGGGCGACTCAATCACCACCAGCCGATATTGCTTGAAATCTCTTGCTAAAAATTCAACCGATGGTTTGACCTTTTCGAGAAAGACGCCGGGAAAGACGCCCATAACAATCGCCAAGATAGCCAGCGGCACTAAGTAACCAGCCTCACGCAAATTGATATCAGCAAGAGTTCGATTCTCTTCGTGTTTGATGGGACCAAAAAGCAGAGCCTTACACAAGGTGAGCATGTAAATCGCGCCGAGGAGCACACCAAGGCTGGCAAGAACTGCTGCGAACGGCTGCGCCTGAAAGAGGCCGAGCAAAATCAAAAACTCGCCGACAAAGCCCCCTGTACCTGGCAGGCCAACCGAACTCAGAGTTGCAATGATGAGCAATACGGAAAACCAAGGCATGACGCTAGCGAGTCCACCGTAATCCTCCAGCTGCCGGGTATGACGTCTTTCATAAATGACGCCGACCAAAAAGAACAGCGCTCCCGTGCTAATGCCATGATTGATCATCTGATAGACTGCACCTGTCAGCGCCTCAGCCGACAAGGCAGCGCCCCCAATAACTGCTAAAGAACCAACAACAACAAATCCCAGGTGAGACACCGACGAATAGGCCACAAGCTTTTTTGCGTCCGTCTGCATCCACGCCGTAAGTGCGCCATAAACAATACCCACAACTCCGAGCCCAATGATCGCTGGAGCAAAGGCAATGGCGGCATCAGGAAACAAAGGGATGGCAAAGCGCAGAAAACCGTAGGTTCCCATCTTCAGCAAGATCCCAGCCAAAATGACCGAGCCTGTGGTCGGCGCCTCTACATGCGCATCTGGCAGCCAAGTATGAAACGGCCACATTGGTACCTTGATCGCGAAAGCCAAAGCGAAAGCTGCAAAAAGCCAGTATTGCTTGGATGGTTCGAGATTGAGGTTCAACAAATCTGCAAGTACGGTCGAAGGTCGACCAAACTGATCCACAAACATCCAGTAAAGCGCAATCGCAGCCACCAGCATCAACAGGGAGCCGATCACCGTATACAACACAAACTTAGTCGTGGCATAGACTCTGCGGCTACCACCCCAGATGCCGATGATGAAGTACATGGGAATGAGCATCGCTTCCCAGAAGACGTAGAAGAAAACCATATCTAACGCCAGCAGTGCGCCCAACATGCCGCTTTCCAAGGCCAGAATCAGCGCCAAGAACGGTTTCTGACCAGGCTCATCGCCGTGCCAGAGACTTAGCAAAACGAGCGGAGTTAAAAATGTAGTTAGAACCACGAGCAAAAGACTTAGCCCATCGACCCCAACCACATAGCGGATGCCAAAAGCTGGCAACCACTCATAATTCTCAACAAATCCCAAAAAGCTTGGCGCCGTTGGCTCGTACTTCGCCCACATGACGAGTGATAAAATAAAAAGCACCAGGCTTGCGCCCATTGAAAATGTACGCGCCATAGCCAGCGAAGGTAAAGCCGCCGTGATCAAGGCCGCCGCCAGCGGCAGAAAAATGAGTATCGACAACAGGTGGTCCATAATCAGCTGCATGAAGTATTCACCTCGATCAAAAGAGTATCGCACCCACTAAACAAACAAGTCCGATGATGATGGCCATGCCATGTCGGTGCAAACTTCCAGTCATGCGGAAGCTCAGTAGCCCCGCCATAAGTGACCAGATCTGGGCGGCGGCATTGACGATGCCGTCAACGATTTTCACGTCCACAATCCGGTACAGGAACATAGACATCTCTCGTAATCTAACTACGACATTCGCTTCATACCACTCGTCCACAAAATACTTATGATTTAGCAGCCGGTACGCACCAGGAAAGCGATCGGCCCAAGCTGCCGCTGTTGCGGATGGGCCATTGCGGTACATAAAATAGGAAACCCCCGCCGCTGAAAGCGCGATCACCGTTGATGTACTCATTAACGCTAACTCAAGGCTGTGAGAGTGCTCGCTGGTCAACGCCGCCCAGTTTGCAGCGGCAAGAGGCGGAATTTGAATGATAGGTTCGAAAAAATGATGCAGCAAGTTGCTGCCACCCAATACGGCCGGGATTCCGAGCCAACCGACACTTACACTCAGCGCCCCCAAAACACCAAGGACTCCCCACATGTATGCGGGGGTTTCATGAATGTGCTCCTGCGTATGATGGTCAGCCCTATTCTGTCCAAGAAACGTTAGGCAGTACAACCTGACCATGTAGAACGCGGTAAGTGCCGCTGAAATGACGCCAATACCCCAAAGAACTGGACTCTTAAGATACGCAAACCACAGGATCTCATCCTTGGAAAAGAATCCAGACAAACCAGGGGTTCCGATGATGGCCAACACTCCCGCCAAAAAAGCCACATGGGTCATGGGCATGTAGGACTTCAGCCCCCCCATTTCCCGCATATCCTGTTTGTGGTGCATGGCAACAATGACGCTACCGGCACCCAAGAATAGAAGTGCTTTAAAACAGGCATGTGTAAACAGGTGGAATACCCCAGCCCCAAATGCACCGGCGCCGCAAGCAAGTACCATGAAGCCCAGTTGAGAGACGGTCGAATAGGCCAAGACTTTCTTAATATCCGTTTGCGTGATGGCCATAGTCGCTGCAAAGAACGCCGTGAGTGCCCCCACAACTGCGACGACCGTTGTCGCGACCGGAGATAGGAAATAAAGGAAATTAGTGCGCGTCATGAGATAGACACCTGCGGTCACCATGGTCGCGGCGTGAATGAGTGCGGAAACTGGCGTTGGTCCGGCCATCGCATCTGGTAGCCAAACATAGAGCGGGATCTGTGCCGATTTACCACAAACCCCGACAAAGAGGGCGATGGTTATGACTGTGATCGCGCTAAGGACGGCTGGCTCAAGCGCCTCCGCGCCCATGATAATGTCCTTCAACTCCGAAAAAGACACCGTGCCAAAGGTTTTGAAAGTCAGGAACACACCGATCAGAAAACCAAGGTCGCCGATTCTGTTGACGATAAATGCCTTCATTCCAGCAGCCGCGTTGGCATCTTCCGAAAACCAGTAACCGATCAGGAGATAACTGCAAAGGCCAACGCCCTCCCAGCCGATGAACATGACAAGCATGTTGTCGCCAAAAACGAGCAACAGCATCATGAACACAAAGAGATTTAAGTAGGCAAAAAAGCGACTCGTCTTCTCCTCTTCGTGCATGTAACCGCCAGCATACACATGAATGAGAAAGCCGATGCCTGTGACTATCAGGCTCATAAAGCCAGAAAGGCGATCATAAATAAAACGCATGGGGGCCTCAAAGCCACCTGCCGCGATCCAGTCGAATGCATGAATGACGCGCGTTTCACCGCCTGCACTCATGAAGCTGGTAAAGCTCAAGACAGCCCCGATAAACGCAAGCCCCATAACGCCTGAACCTAGAACATGCGAAACCCGCTTGTCGGCGTTGCGCAGAACTAGGCCGTTCAGTGCGGCGCCCAACAAGGGGGCGAACAATATTAAGTAAAACCACATAGGAAGTCCTCGCATCAAAAACTAGCCACGCAGGGCGCGCAAAAAGTCAGTTCGAATCGTGCCGTACTTACGGAAAAATGCGATCACCATTGCCAGACCAACAGCCGCCTCACAAGCGGCCACCGTCATGACAAAAAACACCATCACTTGACCATCAAGCCCTTGTACTTCGCGTGATGCCGCAACAAAGACGATATTCACCGCATTTAACATAAGTTCTAGCGACAGGAGGGTCATGAGCAGGTTTCTGCGGAAAAGCACGCCAATGGCCCCGCACAGAAACATGAACGTTGCAAGAAAGATGAACTGTTCAACAGGTACCAACTGGAACCTCCTCAGCGCGATCCATCGGGTTTATCGGCTGCACGTTTCTTTGCGATCAAGACACTGGCGACGATCGCTAGCAGAATCAGAAAAGAGGCCAATTCAAATGGCCAAAGATAGGTAGAAAACAACTTCATGCCGACCATATGCGTATTGCCCCCCGCTTGCGCAATCGCTTCTGCTGTCAAATTCCCTTGGGGAGCTGCGGGGGGACGAGCAAAAAGGTAAAGACCAATCGCCATGAAGCCAAGAACTGTCAAGGCGAGCACAAATTTATCCAAAAAAGGCAGGGCGGGCTCTTTGAGCTCCTTCGTCTCCACGTTCAGTAGCATGATGACGAAGAGGAACAAAACCATGATGGCACCCGCATATACCAACACTTGAATAGCCGCCAAAAAGTCGGCCCCCATCAGGGCAAAACAGGCGGCGACTAAAAATAATGTCGCAACAAGAAAGACCGCCGATGAGATTGGGCTCTTGCGCGTGACAACCATGAGAGAGGTCACGCAAGTTAGCGCCGCAATTACGTAGAAAACTATTTGCTCTGCCATCACGCCACTCCAACAGCCTCAGCCAGCTTTCCGCCGCCTTACATTAACTTAGAATCGAAGTGCTGCCACAACCGCGGCATATACCACAACATTAACCAGCGCCACCGGCATCATGAATTTCCAGCCGACGCCCATCAGCTGATCGTAGCGGAATCGAGGCAGCGTCCAGCGTGCCCAGACGTATATCCACATAAAGAAAGCCGCTTTCATCAGCAAAACCACGAAGCCAAATAGAGCCACTAGAAACTCGCTGCCAAGGATTGACAAAAGCAACTCCTGACTTAGAAAGGGTGCTCTCCAGCCTCCGAAAAATACAGTCGATGCCAAACAAGACAACACAAACATCGCAGTATATTCAGCCAGGAAGAACTGGGAGAATTTAAAGGAGTTGTATTCAGTGTGAAACCCGGCAACCAATTCGCTTTCTCCCTCGGCCAAGTCGAAAGGAGCGCGATTCGTTTCCGCGAACATACAAATTAGAAAAATAACGAAGGAAACTGGCGCCAAGAACACACCCCAGACGCTCTCTTGCTTGATCACAATTTCGTTCAAATCCAGTGTGCCGTAGATCACAACAATTGGGATGAGGGCCAAACCCAAAGGAATCTCATAACTAACCATTTGCGCAGCTGCGCGCAGTGAACCAAGAAGGGAGTACTTGTTGTTACAGGCCCATCCAGCAATCGCGACACCATAGACCCCAATGCTCGATATGGCGAAAATAAACAGAAAACCTACGTCGACACTAATGATGCTCAAGGCAATCTGATGGCCATCCCAGGTAAAGGTCGGTCCATAAGGGATCGCACAAGCGATGAGCAGCGCAGGGAATAACGAGAATACCGGCGCCAGGTGATAAAAGATCTTATGGGACCCCTCGGGTACAACCTCTTCCTTGAAGACCAGTTTGATGACGTCGGCAAGCGGTTGAAACAGGCCGAAGAGGCGCCAGCGAAACAGACCCACGCGGTTCGGTCCCTTGCGTCTTTGCATGAGCGCTGGCGCGCGTCGCTCCAGCCAGACCATTATCGGCGCAACATGCAGGCAGACCACTAAGATCACCGCAAATTTAACCGCGAAGGCGAAGAGCTGCACCCACAACGAATCAACCTGACTGACATCTATTCCCATTCCAGGGCTCCGCTTTTCAGAACGTAAACATAGCCAACAAGCAGAATCGCGACAAAGACTGCAACCTCTGCAACCCCAAACCATCCCAGGTCACCAAAGGTCTTTGCCCACAGATAAAGAAAGATCGTTTCAATATCGAACAAGATAAAAAGAATCGCCGTTAGGAAAAATTTGACGCTCATCCGTTGCTTGGCGTCTGTGACCATCGGCGTACCACATTCATAAGGCTCGCTCTTAATCTTGGTAGACCTCTTTGGCCCCAACAGCATTGAAATGCCGCTGATGATCATGCCGAAGACAATAGAAAAGACGAGGATGATCAAAACTGGTAAATATGCATTCATCGAGATGGTCGCTCTCTAAGATTTGGACTCGCAAGGGGTATCATTCGTGCCAGAAACCAATCGAAATAACCACATTCTTGTGCTTGGTGCCGGTAACTTTGGAACGTGCTTAGCCCAGCACTTGGCCGAACAGGGCAACGACGTCACCATCTGGACTCGTTCCCGCGAGGTGGCCGACATCATCACCAAAGAACACAGAAATCCCAAGTATCTCAGTAACATTACCCTATCCAAACGCATTCGCGCCACAGATAAAATTGATGCTGCATTGGTCGATTCAGCGGGTTTTCTCCTGCTCGCAATACCCACTCAAAGCCTGCGCGATGCGCTCCAACTCCTGAAGCCATTCGCCTCGACAGACCAGATTATTGTTTGCGCCGCAAAGGGTATCGAGAACAAGACCCTTGCATTGCCCATCGATATTGTTTTCGAGGTGCTGGGCGAACAGTTCAAGGCGCAAACTACAGTGCTCTCGGGGCCAAGTTTTGCGAGCGAAATTGTTACCCGGCAGCCAACTGCGGTTTCCGTCGCAGGTATTGGCCCGACTGCCGTACAAAGGGTGCAGACCCTCATGCATGCGGCACATTTTCGTGTCTACACCTCCGGTGATCCCATCGGCCTAGAAGTGGCAGGTGCCGTGAAGAACGTTTTCGCGATTGCGACAGGTGCAGCTCGTGGCATTGGCTTTCAAGCAAACTCCATCGCCGCACTCATCACGCGCGCACTAGCAGAAATGACCCGTTTTGGAGTGGCTCTTGGCGCGAATCCCCTTACTTTTGTGGGCTTAGGGGGAGTTGGAGACCTATTCTTGACCTGTACGTCTGAAAAGAGCCGAAATTTCAGTGTCGGCTTTCGACTCGGCAAAGGCGAGCCGTTGAATCAGGTCATATCGACGATGGGGTCCGTCGCCGAGGGCGTTGCAACGACGAAAGCTGCATTTGAACTTGCGCAAAAATTAGGCATCGATGCCCCCATTACCGCACAAGTCTACAATGTTCTTTATCAAAATAAGCCGATAGTTCAGGCCGTGACCGACCTCATCACCAGAGAGGCAAAGGCGGAGATAACGCTCCCTGACTCGCCAAGCTGATTGCAACGAAAAACGAGGAGCTTAGGAGCTCCTCTCTCTAACCTTTACTGCCCTCATCTCCGGTCAATCCACCGGCAGCACCCTGATTCCCCTGGTCGCGAGGTACAGCATTCGCAAACACATCCTTTGGCACCTGCATGAGGCCGCGACGACCACTTGACTCAACCCAGTACTTACTCGAGTCGCTGGCGTCGGCAAACATACGGAGACTCATCGGCTCGATGGCCACTCCATCCTTGAAAGCCAGCCTGACGATGATCTGGGGCGCCTGCTTCTGCACTTCACGCACGCTATCTGCCGCATCCAAGAACTTCTCGGCCTTCGCATAGGCGATGTCAAAAACGAGGTCCTTAATGCGATCTACCGCCACATCTTTACTGTCATAGAACATTCCGTCCGCTCGACGCATATAAACGGTTCCATCGACTTCTACGGAAGCCAATTGCTCGGTGTCCATCTTCATCAGGGCTCGACTTCGAAAATCATCGGTCGTTCGGCGAAGGGCAGCCCAAGCTTCCTCAGAAACCTTATAGAGATCATCGCCATCAGCAACCTGCAACCAAGGGGCATCGCCAATTTTCTTCAACCGAACGCTCGACTTGCTCGCAGCCCCTTCTTCCCAAGAAATCGTGATAGAGGCATGATCTCCCGCCCATCCCTGTACGGCGTTCGCGCCCACCACACTGGCAAAATCCAGGGCTTTAGCTCGACTCAACTCGTCTAATACAGCTCGCACTTCGCTCTCTTGAATCTCGACAGAGGTCGGAATCGCCGTCGAGAACTTCCCCGAACTCCAGGATCCTTGCACCAGCAAATCGCGGTCACGCATGTAGGTAAAGCTGGAAACTTGCTCAGCGCTGATCTTAACAATCTCTTTGTTCCGAAAATCTCGTACTGTCTTACTGGTGGCGGTCAGCAGGTACTGACTGCCGATATACGACTCTTCCAGGTCATTGATCCGAAAGTAAACGCTATACCCGATAGGTGCCTTCGATCCGACATGAATGGTCTGGGTCTTTCCACCTCCTTGAATTTCGATGGTACGAACGGCCTCTGCTAAGCCGAAGCTCTGCCACTTATCGCGCGACTCGGATACGACTTTTTCAAACTTAAATTCGCGCAATGTCGTTAGCAAATTGGCAATGGTTGCGGCATCCGCCCGCGTTTCGCGCGGTTGGGTCATTTGCCACCCATCGCCGTCTTTCTTGAGGTGCACATCAAGAGAAAGCTCGCGATCAATAAAGCGAATGCCATCCACTTCAGTTTCAACGATGTTCAATGCCAGATTCTTTTGTTTTTCCGCACTCTCGTCTCGCTTGGTCTGCCATTCATCCCAATACGCAACTGCCGATAGCGCGAGTAACACACCAAGCAGAACCAGCGCGCGCTTAGATTGCATCATGCAGCTTTCCTCCGCATCCAGACCAACGCCCCGCCACCCAGGAACAAGAAAGGATAAACAAAGCAAAGGAAGAAGAGCAAAAGCTGACTCCCTCCGGATGCCAGATTGAACGTGCTCTTTTCGGCATCTTTTGGCCGGATAGAGATAAAGTCTTCGTCCTGTAAGAGATAGTTGGCAAGATTAACGAACATATCCCTGTTCTCCGAAAGCTGCGCGCCATAATTTGACGCCAGATGCGACGACCCCACGGCCACGATGCGCACTTCTTTGCCGGTCGCAGCCGAATCTGCCTGAGCAACATCGCTACGATCCTCTTCTGACTTTGCGTGACCAGCTTCCGCCACTGTCGCACCTGATACCTTGCCGGCTGCGATGGCGACAACACCAAACTCTTTCTCTTGGATGCGCTCAGGGCTTACCTGCTTCAAACTCTGCTCGTCGACGACGCCCGAAACCCCCACAATGACGGGAGATGTATACGCCACAGTCTCAACTTTGACGCCAGAAGCTGGATTTTCCGTCATCGTAATGGAACGGGAGTTGGCCATCGTCAAGACAACTGAGGATTTTTCTGCAAAGTCCTTGGTGGCGCTGTGATAGGCGTCAAATTTACTAATGAGCGCCATGTTTTGGCCCAAGATTGCCGCTCGTGGATCATCAGGCCGCAAAATTAGAAAGTCATCATTAAATTGAATTCCATAGTCTGCAAGCAACTTATTCAGCATGCGAACTGGCTTTGCTGCGTCCACCAAAGACAGCAGTGCGCCACCAGACTTCAAATAATCCTGCAGCATCCGTAATTCTTCCTCTCGGAAATCATAGACGGGTCCCGCAATCACAACTAAATCAGCGTCACTAGGAACCGCACCCTTCTCCAGAAGCGATAAGTCTGCGACCTCATACTTATTACCTTCCAGCTCAGCAACCGCAGCCGAAAATCCGGTTGCCTCATCCGAGCGAAGCTCGCCTTCGCCGTGGCCCTTGGTAAAATAGATCTTCTTGCTAGTGTCCTTGAGCACCGCCACTAAGGCATTTGTAATCTTTTCTTCAGTAAACTGAGTCACGCGCGCTTCGTGAATTCCTCGGCGGAAGATTGCCGTATTGCCAGCAGTGACTTTTTCGGCCCCCACTCGCCCTGGGTCAGACCTAGGATCGACATACTCAACCTGCAGCCCGGGCGCTACTTGGGTATAGAGGCGCATTAAGTCTCGAAATGTGTTTCCTGCCTCGTCCTCTTGTAGAAAAGCTGTGACACTGACCGGATCAGCACTCGCGGCAGACTTTTCGGCCATCTTCACGCTTTGCTCAGACAGTGTGTTCAAACCACCGCGCGTTGCGTCGAACGACTTATTGAATCGCGGACGCGACGTCAAAACACCCAGGCCAATAATAATCAATACGCCCAGCAAAACAGAGACGCCACTCCCAAAGCCATACTTCGAGCCACGTCGAGAAAACGCCGACTTGATATGATCATACTCAAGCACCACCCAAAGCACGATCAAAGCACCCGCCGACGCATACGAAATCTGCGCCATCCATGGAATCGTTGGGAATGCCGACTTCAGGACCGTTGCCATGGCGGCGATGACTACAGCAAAAAATGGTAACGCATAGAGTCCAGGACGCATTTTCTCTTACCTCCAGCGCTGCGAATCAATCGCGACGTTCGTAAAAAATAGGAATAGACCGGTAAAGCAGACAAAGTAGGCCACGTCACTTACGGACACCATACCCTTGAACAAAACATCTAAGTGGGTTGTCGACGCTACGTACTTGAAGGTCGCTTCCATCCATCCGGATCCAGAGATATTGGGCGCAATCCAGTTCAAAATCAGCAGCAAAAACAGCCCAAACATCGTAAAAATAAAGGCCATGAACTGACTGGTAGTCATCGCCGAAATCCATATTCCAAAGGCAATTTGTGAGCACATCAGCAGAACGATACCGAGGTAAGACGTCCAGATTGGACCTGGGTCAGGATTCCCATACATAACGGTGAAAAGTGGATACAGGCTCGAACAGGCGAGCACGGCCAGCAATAAGAATGTTGAGGCAAAAAACTTGCCCAAAACGATCTGAGCCGACGTAACTGGCGCCGTCTGCAACAATCGGATGGTGTGGGTTCGCTTCTCTTCGGCGAAAGATGCCATCGTTACCGCTGGCACAATCAACAGTAGGATGAAGTGCAGATTATAAAATAATGCCCGAAGAAGCTGATCGAGGGTTGGCGCTTGCCCTCCCATCATCGGCGCTCGTTGTTGCATCTCCGTGAACGTGTAAACAAAGGAGTTAAAGAAGAAACCCATGAAAATGAGGAAAAAGAAAAAAATCGTCGCCCCCTTCATGGAGGCGAAGTAGCTAAGAAAATCGCGCCGCGCGATCGCAAATATAGTTCCCATGAAGCGATATCCTCCGCTGAATTTGTTACTTGGTTAATTGGAAGTAGATGTCTTCAAGCGACTTGGTGTGAGCCGCGATCTCCACTAAACCATATCCGCCGTCCAGAACGTGTCGAGCGACGTCATCTATCGCCACGCTCGCTCCGCGCAGGGTCACATCCACAGCTCCGTCACGCTCGGCAACCAAGCGCGTCGCTGAAACTGAACCCAACTTGCGCAGCTCTTCAGCCAACCGACTGGCGTCTTGACGAACCCGAACCGTGTAGCCGCCCCCACCCGAAAAGCTGTTAACAAGTTCGTCGTAAGTTCCCTGCTGCACGATGTGTCCTTTGTGAATAATGACGATGTGGTCGCAGGTGTTTTGCACCTCGGACAGAATGTGCGAGCTCAAAATGATGGTGTGCTGACCGCCCAAAGACCGAATCAGCTCGCGAATCTGAACAATTTGAGTGGGGTCGAGACCTTCTGTCGGTTCGTCCAAAACAAGCACATCCGGATCGTGCACAAGTGCTTGTGCCAGCGCAACTCGCTGGCGATAGCCCTTAGAAAGGTTGCCAACAATGCGATGCCGCACGTCACCCAAAGACAATTTTTCAATGGTCTCGCTCACGCGGCGAGCACGATCTGCGGTTGAAACTTTATTCAAGACAGCACAGTAATCAATGAAGTCGCCAACTCGCATATCATTGTACACGGGAGGCTCATCCGGCAGGTAACCCAATCGCTTCTTGGCCTCAAGCGGCTCTTCGAGCACGTCGAAACCAGAAATCTTTGCCGAACCCTGGTCTGGGCCAATGCAGCCACAGAGAATGTCCATCGTCGTGGTTTTACCCGCTCCGTTAGCGCCTAAGAATCCGACTATCTGACCTTTTCCCACTGTAAACGAAACGTCATTCAACGCCTGCACTGTTCCAAACCGCTTACATAAGCCAGACACTTCAATCATCGCATCCCCCAAATCGAGTGCTAAGTTTTGTCATATTACTGGGATAGCCTGCGAATGCAATAGCATTGACCGCGGCGAGCCTGAGCGCCCGCCTGAAATCATCAATTCCAAGTAAACCTGCTGTCAAGCATAGGAAGCCGCGTATTCCGATGCCAATCATCCTGAAAGCTTCGATAATACTTTGAAAAAACGTGACCAGATTGCCCAACCGGAAAAGCCCAAGTACTCGCGGTGGGGTTCTTCAAATCGTAGACAACCCGAACCGATGCCCCAAACCTGTTTCCCTCCGCCTTTACAAGGTAGTCGTACCCAGATTGGGGCAGCTCTTTGACGCGAAATACTTCACCCAGGAATGGAATGCGACCAACAAATGGATGCTGAACGGACATCCTATTATCTCGATCATAAAGTTGCCTTCCATCTCGGGCCCGATCCTTGACGATAGCATCCAGTAGAAAGCGAGCAACATCAGCTTCAATCAAACCAAAAATGCGCATGGAATCTGGCTCACTGAGTAGATAAACCATCCAGGCCCGCTGTTGGAAGTACTTGAATTGTGGCAGCGATGCTTCCTTCCCAATCAGCTCATGCTTTACACGGGAAACCAGCAGATTGGCGAGCGCGCGATCCGCGACGAGAGCATCCGTAAAGGCGCGTCGCCCCGATTGGGCAACGCCATCCCATTCTCGCCAGGCCTTCAATACCTCAGCTGCCGCGCCCTCAGTAGAACCCACGCGTTGCTCAATCCATTGGGTGAGCAGGCGCATATAACGCGACTTCGTATCGACCTGGAGATTTTCCATATCCTTTTGCTCATAGGAGGCCGCTGCCGCCAAGAATTCGCGAATACGATCAGCGCGATCTTCAGCAAACCAATTGTGCCCAAATTCCGAATTCCAGATTTTCTGATTCGCCGTCACGAGGGTGATAGGAAACTTCGTCTGCACATGATCATTTGCCAAATAATAACGACGCCTCATGGAAGCAGGCTCCAGTCCCTTCCATTCTCCGACAACAGCAGGCTGTGGCCAGCGGCCATTGACCACACGCTCAACACCTGTACCAGATACCCGATAACCAATGTTACCCTCTCGATCCATCATCACAACGTTTTGTGCGGGGGTACCCAGTCGATCGATCGCACTATTCAATTCACTCCAATCCTTTGCTCGATTGATGCCCTGTATTGGCAGACCAAGGACGCCGTCCTTCAATGCGACCCATTGCCGAGTAAGCCACTTCTCTGGCGCATCCTCTCGCTGCACGATGGGGCCGCGATGAGTTTTGCGCACCATGACTTCGCGCGGACTCTCGCCCTTGATCAGCACCGAGACTCGTTTCACCGATAATGGTCGCCATTGCTTTTCTCCTCGAGCATCGACGCCGGCGACATATTGCTGCTGATCTCCTGATACTTCCTCTAATAGATAATCATCCGCGTCTTCTCCGGTGTTGGTAAAGGACCACGCCAATGACTCATTCATTCCCAAAGCGACACCAGGCAGCCCCGGCAGCGACATGCCCGCAACCCACTGGTCCGCGTCGATACGCATGCGAATCGGATACCAGGTTTGCGGAACCTGATAATTTAAGTGCGGATCATTGGCCAAGAACTGACCCCTCTCCCCACGATACGCCCAACTGTTGCTACCGGTGGCGTGCGGCGATCCGGTTACATCCTCGACCTTTGTTGAATCTATGCGCACAGTCGCAAGATGCTCCTTCGGCGGCGGAGGAACGATGACATTGGATTGTGCTTTGCCAAAGATAGGTTGATTCCAAGGATGGTCATCGGGGAACAGGAAGCGCTGCCAGTGGCTCGATAAATGTTTTCGCCATGCCCACAACGTATACTCTGTCGTTGCAAAACCGCTCATGCGGTCGGCCATAGAAAGTGTGACGAGCAAAGAGTCTCGACACGACCAATCCTCAGGCTGAATTCGCATCAGCGAGTATTCGACCCCCCATTGGTTACTATTCTCTCGGATAAATCGATTGACGCCGCGGGCAAATGCTTCACACCAGACGCGATCATTCTGAGGTAGAACTTGTTCGGCTTGCTCGGCCACGCCAACCCAGTCCTCAGCCACGACCTTTTCATCGCGTTTCCAAGCCGAATCCCCGAACCACTCGGCAAGCCCGCCGCGAGCACTGCGGCGGGCAAGGTCCATCTGAAAGAGCCGCTCGCCGGCGACAACAAACCCCTGTGCTTCGATAATTGCTGGCCAGCTCGGACCCTCCAGCGTCGGAACGCCGTATTCGTCAAATACGACTCGAACATCGCCAATCTGCAGCGGCTGGGTAGTATCCAATCCCTGGTCGCCAAAAACATAGAGAAACATGGAAAACAAAATCAGTCCGAGGGAGCTGATTATGATTAACGTCTTTCGCATAACCCCTCTGCATCCTGCCCAGTGGCTGGCGCGGCAAATCGGCAACCGAGAGGCCCTTGGTCCAGAATATTGCCGTAACTACCTGCTGCCTGGCGCAGGCAAATATTCCGAGTCACCAACTTCGCCTGGTAAGACTCCTCTGCCATCTCTAAGACCTGTTGTCCGGTAAACCTATTCCAATCTGTACACCAAATTGCATCTGCAGCATCGATGGCTCGCTGGAAGGAGCTGTGATTCTGATCTGCCGCAGAATTCCCAGTCGAATTCAAACCATAAAATTGCTGAGCAGCCGCTTCATCCATTCCAAAAAACCTTCCCACCCCCGTTGCCAGCACGGTTTCTTCACCGGCTCGTGTGACATAGATGACCTGGCGGCAACCCGCGGCCCGCAATACCTGCACCGGATGTAGGTCGATCCAGCCACCTGCCGACAGCAATTCGTCGCTAATCGGCTTTAGAGACGATAGACCTGGCTCAGCTGGAGAATAGGACAATGGAGTCTTCCAGCGGACGCGGCGAGAGCCCAGGTCCAGGAATTTGCGAACCTTGATATCACCTTCTTCCATGGCACGTCGGCGCTCGTCGAATTTCTTTCGAGATGCAATTCCCCCGGACCAATATCCAACGCGCAAACGGTCCAGCGGTGCGCCAATAGATGCGGTGCCATTGCCAGCAGAAAATTCAACTTGAGCGCGACGAAAGTCGGCAACAACATCAGATCCGGTAACAACAGCCGTCGAAACCATGATGGGGATGACTTGGCCCATGTTGTCATCTGCACGAGTGCGAATATCGCCAGACTGCTCCAGCGCAACTCGGCGCTCGCGATAGCCTTGCAGCCAATCTTCGAATAGTCCCCGACAGGGGGCTAATACGCCAGCTCGCTCGGTAGAAATCGTTGACCATGATTTACCGACCGCGGCAGCAGCACATGTATCAAGAAACTTCTTGAAGCGAATAGAATCCTGCTCGTTATAGTGATACCCCGCAAAGAAATCGGCGATTCGCGCCACGATCTTGGGCAAGCCCTCGACACCAAAATTGACAACGCCTGGGCGAAAAAACGGCTTCTGGTCCGTCACCGCAAACGCTTGCATCACCTCAAAGGCGGCTTTTACTTCCCGAATTCGATAGTCCTGAGGTGCATTCTCATAGGCTAAAAATGCGATTAGATCTGGGTTGACGAGACGAGCGACCCCCTTCTCGGAGTCCAGCTTCTCGAGAATTAACTTCATCGTCTGCTGATCTTTCGCCAGCTTCAGCACGCGATCCAATGGTTTTCCATCCACCGTTTGCGGAAATATCATGGCATGGATTTCATAGGCTCGTTGCGCCAAAAACTCATAATAGCCAAGCAAAGACTTGAAAAGCAAAGATAGTCGCCACGCTGTTTCCTGACGGCTGCAGGTCCCCTCAGGGCAGTCGTCCAACCCATCGTTCATCAGCATGCTTTCATAGAGAAAGGCCGTGACTGATGCAGAGCTGCTGCCAGCCATCCCGTCGATGGGACCGTACAATTCCAGAATGCGCGCTAGGCTGGCAAAATGCGTCGAGATCCAGTTGCCGTTACCACGCAAAGCCACGCACATCGTTGGTTCTTCGAGGCGCCCGTCAACAGCTTCTGCCACTCGCAATGGGCTGCTGGTACCCTGTCGGCATCCCGAAACAACTAACAATCCGATTTGCAAGCCAACAACAGTAATTTTGCGCCAAAGCGTGCCCAAACTCGCCTCCCTGTGCATCTTAATTTTTGGTCACATTCTGGCGATAAGATACCACGACCATTCGCCATGGCCCAGCACAGGAGCGCTTCGGCTTATCCTTGCCAAAGACACTCCTACAGACATCTATCTAATATGGATTAGTGCGCAAATAGGTGACAGGAGGCCGAACGCCCTGAATTGTCGATTTCGCGCAACTGAGGAGACATCGACCGACACTTTTCCATAACATGCGTGCAGCGTGCCGCGAACAAACAACCTGGCTTTGGGTTGATCGGGGAACTGATCTCGCCCTTGATTAATCGCCGCTCACGCTTGCGCTCGGCAATTGGATCCGGCAATGGATTAGCGCCAACCAGCGCCTGGGTATAAGGATGCTGTGGATTATCGTAAACCTGGGCCGCAGTCCCTAGCTCGACAATTTGACCCAAATACATGACCGCCATGCGATCACAGATCACTCGTACCATGCTCAAATCATGGGCGATGAACAAATAGGTTAGGCCGTGGTCGACTTGCAGGTCTTTCAGAAGATTGATGACTTGCGCCTGAACAGAAACATCTAACGCCGAAATTGGCTCGTCACAAATGACTAATTTTGGCTCAAGCGCAAGCGAACGGGCAATGCCGATCCGCTGCCGCTGCCCACCACTAAATTCATGCGGATATCTTGAAGCATGGCTCGCATGCAAACCCACACGTTCTAGCCACTCGGCAACACGTCGCTTGCGTTCATCCGCAGTCCAAAGACCATGGGCATCCGGCCCTTCGGCAATGATATCTTCAACCGTCATCCGAGGGTTGAGGGCACTGTACGGGTCCTGAAAAATCATCTGAACTTCGCGCGAAAACTTCCGGCGACGGTTCAGATTCAGATCTCCAGAGAAGTCCTCTCCTCGATAAAGAAATGTCCCAGACGACTCCGTGTGCAATTTGATGAGTGCTTTACCGAGCGTTGATTTGCCGCACCCGGACTCACCAACCAAGCCCAGAATCTCGCCCTGGTAAATGTCCAGATTCACCTTGTTCACAGCATGCAGAAAGCGTCCGCGTCCAACCTTAAAAATCTTAGAAAAATCCCTGATTTCGACGATTTTTTCCTGCATGGTCTTCTAGACTCCCATGACCGCTCCGCCCACATCGGCGAAGCTAGATTTTAATGCATGTGGCGTCGCTGCATGATGCAACCAGCAGGATGCATACCGTTCACCTCGCCTAGCAACCTGCTCATGAGCGGCACGAAAGATCGGTGGATTAAATGACTCACATACCTGCATGGTGAAAGGACACCTAGCACCAAAACCACAGCCAGGGGGGGGTGAAAACAAATCAGGGGGACTACCCGGAATAGATTCAAGTCGCCCTTCACCCGGGTCCAACGGATTTGGAATCGCTCGCTTTAATCCCAATGTATAAGGGTGGCGCGACTGATAGAAAACCTCATCAACGGTTCCCGTCTCGATAATTTGACCGGCGTACATGACAGCAACGCGATCAGCGACGGAAGCCACAACTCCCAAGTCATGCGTAATCAAGATGACGGACATGCCGATCTCTGCTTGCAACTGCCGCAACAGCTCTAGCATTTGACCCTGTATTGTAACATCAAGCGCGGTCGTCGGTTCGTCCGCGATCAGGATTTTTGGGCGGCAAGCAAGAGCAATAGCGATCATTACCCGTTGCCGCATTCCCCCAGAAAACTCGTGTGGGTATTGATTGACCCTGCTGTTGGCCTCCGGAATTTGCACCAAGTGCATCAGATCAACAGCCTCTTTCATGGCTTCGGATTGAGAACAGCCCCGGTGCTGGACAATGACTTCGGCGATCTGCTTTCCGACCTTCATCGTCGGGTTTAGACTTGTTAGTGGATCCTGGAAGATCATGCTCAACTTAAATCCGCGAATCTTTTCCAACTCGCGGCCAGACAGCTTTAGAAGGTCTTGTCCTTCCATCATGGCCGAACCTCCCGAAATTCTTCCGGGAGGACAGGGAATCAGGCCCATCAAAGCCTGGCAGGTCACCGACTTTCCACACCCAGATTCACCGACAATTGCCAGCGTTTCCGAAGGAAACACGTCGAAACTCACACCTCGCACAGCATGCACGGTTCCGCCATAGGTCGCAAAATCAACTTCTAAGTCCCGAACGCTGAGCAACGGCTGACCAACGCCTGTTTGACTCATTTTGCACCTCGCAACTTTGGATCAAGCGCATCACGTAAACCGTCACCCAATATATTGAATGCAAAAATGGAAACGCAGATCAACAGAGCCGGAACAATGAGCTCATGCGGATAAGTCAGAAACACCTTCGCACCCTCACGCGTAACGGTGCCCCACGAAGCCAATGGCGGCGCAATTCCAAGACCAATGAAGGACAAGAACGCTTCGGTAAAAATTGCCTGCGGGATCGCGAGAGTGAATAGAACCAATACTGTACCGGTAACGTTTGGCAATAGATGACGAAAGATGATGCGGCTGACGGGCGTCCCAAGGGCTTTCGCGGCGTGTACAAACTCCATCTCGCGAATTTTCAGAACTTCACCGCGAATCTGCCGTGCGCTACGCGCCCATGCTGATAAGACCAGTGCAATAATCAGGGTGCCAACACCGCTTCCCAAAAACACCTGGAGCATGATGACTGTCAGCAGCTCAGGGACCGTCGAAACCATATCCGCAAATCGCATCATGAGGTCATCAATCAGTCCGCCAAAATAACCAGAAATGCTGCCATAAATGATGCCAATCAAGATGTAGAGAATGGGCGCAAGGAATCCGATAAACAAAGAAATT
Source organism: uncultured Oligoflexales bacterium (assembly GCA_964560765.1). Classification (GTDB taxonomy): domain Bacteria; phylum Bdellovibrionota_B; class Oligoflexia; order Oligoflexales; family CAZLMG01; genus CAZLMG01. The sequence continues at coordinate 15,009 of CAZLMG010000011.1, read as the reverse complement.
CGTGCGCCCATCATCACACGGGCCAATAGGTCTCGGCCTAAGTAGTCTGTGCCCAAATAATGCGGCCGTGTCAGCATATGATCCCCCACACTCGCATCGGGGTTAATCAGGCGCGCATCAGCCAATGGCAGCGACAGCTCAGCTCGAACTTCAACATATTGACTGGGCTCACTCTCACCAAAGAAGTTAAAGGCCACGACACGATAATAGTATTTTTCTCCTGCCTGTACTGAGTTGGTATCCATGAACGAAAGGTGCTCAGCCGCTACATCCTCTAGGGGCAAGCCAGATGTTTCCGCGTCGATGCTGCGGTATACCCGATACCCTTGAACATCAGGCACCCGCTCCCACTGCAAGATGACTCCGGCACTAACCGCTTCGCCAACGATTCTCAATCCAGATGGCGCTTCTGGGATATCAGCAGGTTCGACCACCGGCTCTGCGGCGGGATCAGCGCTTGCCGCCATCAGCTCGTCCACGACAGGATCAAACTCAAGTCCAGCATCCGGCACCACTGTCGCTGGGCGCCCAAGACTTGGTGACAAGTGGGCGTTCCAAACTTCTTGTTCATCGTGGGTATACGGCAGAATCATGGGCACAAAGGCAGCAGCAATCGCCAACAAGATCACATATACGCCAGAGATCAACGCCAGTTTATTCTGACGAATGCGAAGCCACGCATCCTGCCAGTAAGTTATCGATGGCCGCGAAAGCGCCTTATCTGCCAATTTTCGATCGGCTCCCAAAGCCTGGAAGAGCTGGGGTGACGGACTCCTAGCGCCATCGCTCCGTCCGCCTGCAATACTTTGAACCGTCGATTCAACATTCAATTCCGACACAGACACCTCTACTTTGCCAAACGAATGCGGGGATCAATTACCGAATAAAGCAAATCGATGAGCAGGATGATGCCAATAGCAAATCCAGCGTAGAATACGGTCAGCCCCATGATGACCGTATAGTCTAGCTCGGCAACGCTAAAGACGAAAAACTGACCCAGGCCAGGTATCCCGAAAATCGACTCGATCACGAAACTGCCGGTCAAAATCGCGGCAAAAAGTGGCCCAATGTAAATCACGACCGGCAGAATCGCATTGCGAATCTGGTGACGGAAAATGATCTGCAAACGCGTCAGGCCCTTGGCTTTTGCAGTTTTGATGTAATCCTGCTGAACAACTTCTAGCATAGAGCTACGCATCAAGCGCGCCAAGCTCGCCATGACAATCATTCCCAGACTCATCGACGGGAGAATCATCGTGGAAAGGCCCTCCCAGCCACCAACTGGTAACAATCCCATTTTCAAAGCCAGGAAGTACTGGAGGAAATACGCTAAAACAAAACTTGGAATCGAAATGCCGCACACGGCAATGATCATGGACACATAGTCAGGCCATCGATTCCGATTCAAACCGGCGACGATTCCCAGCATGGGCCCGAATATGACGGCAAATGTCAGAGCCATGACTCCCAACAAAGCAGATACCCAGAAGTGCTCGGCAATGATCTCGTTGACAGTTCGATTCTCTTGCTTGAAGGAAATACCAAAGTCACCCTGCAGGAACATTTTCGTCATATAGACCGCGTACTGTTCCAGCACTGGCTTGTTCAGACCGTACTTCTCCTCCAGATTACGGCGCACGCTCTCTGGTACATTCTTCTCTTGCCGCAACGGATCACCGGGAACAGCCTGCATTAAGAAGAACGTTACGGTTGCGATCATGAATAGCGCACCCAGACCCATCAGGACGCGCTGAAAAACATAACGCAGCATTCACACACCCAACCTAAGTAAAAGGCCAAATGGTGGCGCCAAACTTGGCACCACCGTTCACTCGGCAAGTAAAAACAGTGCTACTTCTTAGTAGCTACCTTGTCGCGAATTCGAGCGTAGTAGTAGTCAGGATCTGGGCTAATGGGACGACGTACGACACCGATCAAGTCGGGGTTCTGAACATAGACCCGCATGGCCTGGAACATAGGAATGATTGGAGCCTCATCGACCAGAATCTTTTCAGCTCGGTAGATCGCATCCAGTCGCACTTTTGGATCGGTCGAATTCATGGCCGCCTCGATCTCTTTGTCGTAATCAGGCGAAGACCAGCCCGTGTCGTTGTTCGTATTCCACTTCGTATGCAAATCCGCAAAGGTCATGGCATCCAAGTAGTCTGGACCCCACCCAGATTTCACGATGTCATAATCCTTATTCGTGGTCTTCTGCAGCCGGACCTTAAACGTTTGGACATCGATGGTCAAATCAACCCCCAATGCCTTTTTGTAGTAGCTTTGCATGTACTCTGCGTCGCGCTTATGCTGATCGTTGTCATTGATCAAAATGGCGAGTTTTGGCAGTTCCTTCAAACCCAACTCTTTTAGGCCCTTGGCCAAATATTCTTTCGCCGTTTTGATATCCGCATCCTTGAACGTCAGGGGATACTCTTCGCCGTAGGTCTTGCTAACGCCTGGCATATAGCTTGGCACGATGCTGTAAATGGGCTTTGTTCCGGGAATGCCCACAACTTTTGCAACGAACTCGTTACGGTCCAAGGCAACGTTAAATGCCTTACGGATCCACTTGTTACCAGTAACTTTGCGAGTCGTATTAAACTGCAAATACCACACCGTTCCAACGTTGTAGCGGTTGATCTTCATCTTGTTGGCTTGAGCGTCTGGCAATAGCTCTTTGTTTAACGTTTCAATCAGATCAAATTTGCCGTCTTTAAACATATTGAATTCAGAATTCTGGTCCCGAATCAGATACGGCATGTTGATTTCGTTCAGATGGATATTGGCTGCGTTCCAATACTTTTCATTCTTAACCAACTTCATGGAACTATTGTGTTTCCACTCGGCTAGGACGAACGGGCCGTTGTAAAGCATCTTGTCCGCATCAGCCGCATACTTCTCTCCAGCCGCCTTTACGAAGTCTTCGCGGGCTGGCATGAAGGTGCCGAATGCGACCAAGCGCAAGAAATAAGCCGTTGGTCGCTCGAGCTCTACTTCAAGAGTCTTGCTGTCCAGGGCCTTGACGCCAAGTGTATCTAGCTTGGCTTCGCCTTTGTTGATCTTTTCTGCATTCTTGATATTGAAAAGGATAAACGCATAGAGCGACGCCGTCTTTTGGTCGACACCGTGTCGCCAAGCAAAAACGAAATCATTGGCCGTTACCGGCTTACCATCACTCCAAACCGCATTTGCGCGCAGTTTAAACGTGTACTTAGTTGGGCTAATTTGTTGCCAGCTTTCCGCTTGTGCTGGCACTGGATTTCCTTGCGGGTCGAGACGCGTCAGACCCTCAAGCACATGCCCTAACACCTTGAAGGCAACCGTATCCTGCGCCTTCTGTGGATCCATGTTACGGGGCTCTTCCGTCATGTTTACGGATATGGACTTGCGCGAGTAGTCGATGCCGTGAGCGGCGCTTGCTGCGATGACGACGCAGAAAGATGCTACGACCAAATGAGACAACGAGGTTCGCCAATGAAGCATGAAATTCCTCCGAAAGCGTTTCAGGTGGCGCGTTTGCGGGCACCGCTGGACTCGCGGAGAATAATGAAAGGTCACCTATAAATCAACCGAAGAGTTGGCCCCTCAGCCAACGTAACACGCCAAAATGACGCTAAAATTTCAAATTGAAGAGGACAGCGTCTGGAAGACGCTAACTAAGCAGTCCAAGCGCGTCATGCAAGATTTCGATCTTCTTCCGGGCAATTTCGCGGGCTTTGATCGAACCGCTGCGCAGGACATCGCACAAATCATCAGGGCGCGCCATCCATCTGTCATAAGCTTCACGCATAGGCGTAAAGCGCTCTTTGACCTTCTCCAGCAAAGCTAATTTCGCATGGCCATAGCCGTATCCACCGGCACGATACCGGCTTGCCATATCCTCAGCTTCGGCAGCAGTTCCAAGCAATTTGAAGATCTGAAAAACAACACAGGTCTCTGGATCCTTTGGCTCATCAAGCCCCTTCGAATCTGTCTTCACAGACATGACTTGCGACTTCCAAACCTTATCGGTGGCGAAGATTGAGATGACATTGTTCTTGGACTTGCTCATCTTTTCGCCATCAGTTCCGGGAACGACCCCAACGCCATCAGAAATCAATGGCTCAGGTACGACCAGCAGCTCGCCGTACTGGTTGTTGAACCTGATGGCCAAATCGCGCGCCATTTCCAGATGCTGTTTTTGGTCCTGTCCGACCGGTACAAGATTGGCGTCGTACAGCAGGATATCTGCGGCCATCAGAATGGGATAGTTGAACAGACCACAGTTGACCTCAACATTTTTCGCTTGTTTGTCTTTGAAGGCATGCGCCCGCGAAAGTAGACCAAATGGAGCCTGACACGATAAATACCACATCAGCTCGCCAACTTCTGATACTGCCGATTGCGGGAAGAACACGCTCTTGCTTGGGTCGAGACCGCACGCGAGTAAAGTGGCCGCTAAGTCCAGCGAGTTCTTCCGATTCTCAGCCGGCGGCATTTTCGTGTTTAGAGTATGCAGGTCGGCCATAAATAGAAATAATTCGTACTGTTGGCCCAACTGAATGGCCGGCAAGATGGCTCCGAAATAGTTGCCGAGCTGAGGGGATCCCGACGGCTGAAGGCCGGTTAGCACCCTCTGAATTTTCTTATTTTCCATTATAATTCCAGATATTTACAGGTTTCATCCTAGCCCAAAATCGGGACCCCGTCGACAGCACCCTTATCCCACTCCGATGAAAAAGTGTGAGAGGCTTCTTTTCCCCTGAGTAAGAACTTGCTAATATATTTACATAAGTTGCCATTTACCAGGGCTGAATACGCGCCAAGGATTGCAGCCAGGATTTCGAAGCTGATCCCTTCATAGGAGTCGAGGATGACACTGACAAAAGATGCTCTCATTGAAATGATTCACGACAAGGTTGGTTTTCCAGTGACGGAAGCCAAGGAAATCCTTGAGATCATTCTCGAAGAGATCAAGCTGAAACTGGAAGAGGGCCAAGAAGTCAAAATCTCTGGTTTTGGCAAGTGGACGGTCAAAGAAAAGAAGGCGCGCCCTGGACGCAATCCACACACGGGCGACCGCATTGAAATTTCTGCGCGCCGCGTTGTAACCTTCAACCCATCAGATAAACTGAGAAACGCCGTCAATCGCCGATTCGCAACCAACGAATAGCGATTCCAGTTTGCAAGGGTTTCGGCACAGACCTAAAGCATAAGAGTAGCGGCCCTTCTGGCCGCTATTTTTTGTTGGCCGAAATCTTTCCGGGCCCCTAGGATGCACCAGCATAACGCCCTGCATGCTCCAAAGGAGCCGCACCAGGAGATTCATTCATGACAACGGAAAAGATGCGCTTGACGAAGATCTATACGAAAGTCGGCGATAAGGGCACTACCCTGCTTGCAACAGGCGAGCGTATTGAAAAGTCCGCGCCACGAATCGAAGCCTACGGAACCGTTGACGAGTTGAACGCTGTCATCGGGCTATTGAGGGACCACCTGATGATCGCCCCCAATCCGGCGATTCTCGTGGCGACGCAGCGCCTACTTCGCATTCAAAACGAACTCTTCGATCTGGGCGCCGAGCTTTCCACGCCACTGCGAAGCCTCGATACGTCTCGGCAGTCAGTTATTCATGATGAACACATCATGTCGCTGGAACGAGAGATGGACGAAATGAATGCATCGCTAAGCCCTTTGGCAAACTTTGTGCTGCCGGGTGGCCATCCAGCAAATTCATTTTGCCACTTGGCGAGGACGGTTTGCCGGCGTGCCGAGCGACGTGTCGTCGCCTTCGGACACACGGAAGAGATCCGCCCCGCGACGATTATTTACCTGAATCGATTGAGCGATTGGCTATTCGTGCTGGGGCGTCACGTCAGCAAATGCTTGGACGTTGGAGAAGTACTGTGGAGTCAAAAAAGAGTCGAATCCAAGCGCGACTGAGCACTTGGATCTGGTGGCTGGCGCTAACGACGCCAGCCGCAATGGCAATTGGCTGGTCTGGGTACCCGACACTTTCGGCTGTAGCCGCCGTTTACACAACAAAAAGCATCGCATTTGCTGACGGTGCTGAGAACGACGACAGTGCCGAGCTGAGAATTCGCCGCACACTGCAGAAGCACTTCTTAAAATATGGCGTCTACCTGCCGGTGGAAGACATCATTGTGGTTAATAAAAAGGCGGGGTTGCGCAACAGAGCTGTTTTTCTCATGCAGAAAATCTGTGGCAAAGGTAGGATCTACGTTTGGGTTCCCTTAAAAATGCGACTCCCTATCGTCGGCGATCGAGTATTTGAATGGTGCTGGAAGCCAACAGTTCAAAAGAGCTAGCCACTGATTCTGCAGGGCTCATGCCAGTCATGGCTGAAGATACGTCAGCTACATCTCCGCTCAATGATGACGTCGATGAACTCCTTGAAGGCTTGGTACTGTGGGCCTACGATCGCTTCGGCCAAGCTGAGATCATTCGAGCTCGCGACGAGTTTTTTTGGAAAACCGGCAAGGTCTTCCATGATGATGCCTGTTACAAGGATCGCATGGGTTACTTTTTTGATTTCTTCTTGTTTGAGCGGCCATTACCGGACGGGGTCCGCACCGACGATCAATGGGCCACACCTTTTGCGACATTTCAGATCGAAAAGGGCCTCGGAGGCGCTACCCCCTTCGATACTTGTCCGGTGGTCAATTTTCGCCATGGCATCTTTGAGGTTTTGAAAACATCCGAAGATCAACTGTTCCTGCGCGACATGTTTCGCAATGCAAAAGTGACCGTTGTCGCACGCCCCTCGCAGTCCTTTAAGCTCATGGCAAAAAAGCAGATATTTCAGGGATTCCTTTATCAAACCCAAGACAATAATTGGGTGTTAAGCCAAGGGATCATCTTTCACCCCGCATCCGCTTGGAAACTTCTCTTAAAGTCCATGAAAGCGCTTTCTAATCGGCAGGATAGTCACGAAGGCGAAGCTTTGGCTCGATTCGCCCGACTAGAGCTGAGGCACGCTCGCCATTCGCACATCGACGCTCGCCGTACTTATGCCCAGGAAATAGGCTAGACCGCCCTTCTGTAAGCCATCAAGATTTCGCCAAAAGTACCGATGATTCTGTCGTACAGGTGCGTCTCGACGACGGAAGGAATGCTGGTAATGGCAACCATCGACAAATTGCTCATGGACCTCGCCGGATTAACGGCTCAAGATGTCCAGACGGCGAAGCAAGCGAGCATAAAGAATCGCACTTCACTCATGCGAGCTGTCGAAGAACTTCCCAGCATTGATCACGTGAAAGTCCTGGCTGCATTTGCACAATTTTACGGCGTCCAGGCCTGCAGCATGGACGAAGTGACCGTCGCGCCAGGGATCCTCGAGCTGCTCGATGCAAAAACCGCTCGCGAACTGCGCGTTGTTCCTATTGATAAAGCTGGCAACAATCTAATTGTTGCAACAGCCGATCCAAAGAATCTCACTGCCATCAATCGCATCCGGCAAAAGACCGGTTTTCTGGTTCGACCTGTTCTGGCGTCAGATGCGCAGATCACAGGTGCGCTGTCACGGTACTATGGCGAGAATTTTGGACTCGACCAACTTGCCGACGCTGCCATCGACTTCGGCAATAGCGGCTCAGGCCTTGGCGAAGGCAGACAGCAGATTGGCGAGTCGGGCTCCAGCGATGGCCCCATTATCGGGCTCGTAAATAAACTTCTCAGCTTGTGCATCGAAAAGGGTGCCTCCGATATCCACATTGAACCGTATGAAAAAGAGATGCGCGTCCGCCTGCGCGTCGATGGCACTCTTATCGTCATTGCGCGCCCCCCGCTCGAAATTCGCGATGCCCTGCTCTCTCGAGTCAAGATTATGGCGGGCATCAATATCGCAGAAAAGCGATTGCCGCAGGATGGAGGCATCAGGGTCCAGTTTGGCGAAAAGCCCATAGACTTTCGAGTGAACACGCTGCCAACGGTCTACGGGGAAAAAATTGTTCTGCGAATATTGGATAAATCAAACCTGCAGGTAGACATGACCGCGCTGGGATTTGAATCCGATGATCTCGACAAGTTAAAAGAAGCGATTCACCGCCCGTATGGCATGGTGCTGGTCACCGGTCCCACAGGCTCGGGCAAAACAACGACTCTATATTCGGCTCTGGCAGAGCTCAATAAAACAACCGAGAACATCATTACAGCCGAGGATCCCGTCGAATATAACCTCGACGGCATCAACCAAGTCCAAATGAAGTCCGAGATCGGACTAAACTTTGCCGCCGCCCTGCGGGCCTTCCTGCGTCAAGATCCAGACGTGATCATGGTTGGTGAAATCCGCGACCTAGAAACCGCGGAGATCGGGATCAAAGCGGCACTGACGGGTCACATGATGCTGTCAACATTACACACCAACAGCGCCGCCGACACGGTCTCGCGACTGCTAAACATGGGAGTTGAGGGTTTTAACTTAGTATCCGCCCTCAACTGCATAGTAGCACAGCGATTAGCCCGTCGAATCTGCACAAAATGCCGGATCGTCGACGAATCCGTAACACCAGAGCAACTCGAACAGCTGGGAATTCACCCAGCGTACACCACCAAGGTGAAGGCCTACCGCGGTCGCGGTTGCAGTCATTGTAACGGCCAAGGCAACAAGGGACGCGTCGCGATACACGAAGTGATGCTGCTGAACGATGAAATCCGCGACGCCATTTTGAAAAATAGACCCGCTATGGATATCAAACGCATAGCGATGGCAACTGGTATGCGATCTCTACGACAGGCTGCTCTGAACAAAATGGTTCAGGGAGTGATTAGCGCTCAAGAAGTCATTCGCAATACAAACTCAGACACCGACTCGCACAACAAACAAGTTAGTGCCGCATAAAGGCAATTGGTTTTATGAATTATACACTCCCGCAACTTCTCAAAACACTGGTCGACCAAGGCGCGAGCGACTTGCACGTTTCTGCGCACTCGCCACCGCGACTGCGCATTGATGGGGCTCTCATTCCGCTGCAGCTGCCGCCATTGTCACCAGAGGAGTCGCAGCAGCTCTGCTACAGTGTATTGACTGAATCACAACGTCGCGACTTTGAAACGACCAAGGAACTTGACTTAGCTTTCTCGGTTGGGAAGTTAGCTAGGTTTCGCGCCAACATTTTCTTGCAAAAAGGTGCCGTGGGTGGCGCCTTTCGCGTCATCCCCTCGTTGATTAAGACCATTGAAGAGCTCGGTATGCCAGGAGTGATCGCCGAACTTTGCGCAACTCCAAAGGGTCTTGTTCTTGTCACCGGCCCAACAGGATCCGGTAAATCGACAACATTAGCCTCGATGATTAACCACATCAACTTAACTCGATTTGACCACATCATTACCATTGAAGATCCCATCGAGTTCATCCACGACCACAAAAACTGTATCGTTAATCAGCGTGAGCTTGGCGATGATACAGTTTCCTTTGGCAAGGCGTTGCGTAGCGCGCTACGGCAAGACCCAGATGTGATTATGGTGGGCGAGCTACGGGATCTCGACACAATCTCAGCTGCACTGACTGCCGCCGAGACTGGTCATCTAGTCTTTGGTACGCTGCACACGAATTCGGCCGTATCGACTCTAAACCGAATTATCGATGTATTTCCACCGCACCAACAACTGCAAATTCGCACACAGCTGTCCATGACGCTGGTCGCGGTCATTAGCCAACAGTTGATTCCCGCGATTCGCGGCGGTCGCGTATTAGGCCTAGAGCTCATGCGCAACACCAAGGCTATTGCCGCCCTGATCAACGAGGGGAAATTTAACCAGATCTACTCGGCCATGCAAACAGGCCAAGAAGACACCTCGATGACGACCATGAATCAATCTTTACTCAGACATTACCAAAGGCGCGTCATCGATCGAAAAGAGGCCCTACAGAAATCGATGGATCCAGATGAGCTCGCCGAGTTGATTGATTCGCACCGCTCACACCCACACGGGCCATCCGCACGCCGAAAGTCGAGCTAATTTATGGCAACTTTTGCGTACAGAGCCAAAGACAGAAATGGACGTACCAAGGACGGCAAGGTCAGCGCCACCGACGAAAAGAGTGCACGCTCAAAGCTGCGGGCGATGAATCTAAAACCCGTATTGGTGCGAATGGAACGAGATGGTGGCAAGGCGGCTGTCGCCGGGGGAAAGTCAAGTAAAGGTCTGCTTTCTCGCTTCTACTATGTTGACGACAACGGCGTCGTGCAGCTTCGCCTAGGGGAAGAATTACCCAGCACCAGAGATTTGGCTATTTTTACTAAGCAATTTTCTATCATGATCGAACGCGGCGTGCCACTCGTGCAAACTCTGAGCCTCCTCTCCGGTCAACAACGACTGCGAGATTTCCGCAACCTCATTCGCGACGTTCAGCTGATGGTTGAAAACGGCTCCACGCTGAGTGATGCGCTCGCAAAATATCCAAAGGTATTTGACACACTTTTTGTGGCACTGATTCGTGCTGGGGAAGTTTCTGGTAGCCTAGATGTCATCCTTCGGCAGCTTTCGGCTTACATCGAGCGCATTGCCAAACTCAAGGCTCAGATTAAGAAGGCCATGATCTATCCAACGTCCGTCGTCGTCATCTCGGCGTTAGTGGTGATCGGGTTGTTGACGTTTGTGGTACCAACTTTTGCAGAACAATTCGAATCAGCCGGCCAAGAATTGCCGGCTGTCACGCAATTCATCATCGATTTGTCAAGCACCGTACAGGCCAATACCTTGCAGCTGGCAATGGGCTTTGCCGTTGCCTTCTGGCTTGCGAAGGTCTGGTTTAGCTCTCCTGGCGGACGTCGCACATTTGATCGATACATTTTGCGCGCGCCAGTTATCGGCGATGTCATGCAGAAGATTGCCGTCAGCCGCTTTTGCGCCACCATGTCGACGATGCTTACATCCGGAGTGTCGATTTTGGAGGCATTGACGATCTGTGCCACGTCCTCGGGAAACAAGATTATCGAAGAGTTCGTACTGTATGTACGCGAGGAAATTTCTCGCGGTAGTAGCTTTGCTCAACCCCTGAAAAAGGAGCAACTCTTTCCACCTATGGTCATTTCCATGGTAGCCGTCGGCGAACAAACGGGCGCATTGGATGAGACTCTCGCCAAAATCAATGAAATCTATGAAGACGAGGTGGATAATGCAGTGTCAGCCATGACCGCGATGATTGAACCGGCCATGATGGTCATCATTGGCAGCATCATCGGCTTTATCATGATCGCCATGTATCTACCTGTATTCTCAATGGCTGGAACCATGGGGGGCTAGACAAACTATCCCTTCTTCCAAGAATGTAGGCAGTCCCCACAGGTATATCGAAAGCCCAATTCAGTAACTTCAACATGTGAGAGGCTTTCCGACTGGCATCGGGGGCATTTCTCGCCCTCGTGGTTGTAGCTACATATCGATTTGCGGCACCGAAACCCCTCCGGGCGGGACGGATCCTCTTTTGTCGGCCCCTGACAGACGGGGCATCTCGCGCCTGAACGTCGATCCATAACCATCACTCCTGTAGCTCCCTTGCGGCCAACAACAATCCCTAACGACTGGCCACACTCTGCAGTTAGTATACACAAGGATCAATTTTTAGGAAGAAAAACAGTATGTTCCAAGATCGCCCTCAAGTTTTTCGGGAAAATTCCGAATACACTGTGGGCATAACGGAGAGATGCGGTGGGCGCCGAAGACTTACAAACTCGCGTTCAGGACAGGGACTTAGATCCGACGCTGAGCGTCTATGGGTACACCGATTTTCGCGCCTATCTAAAAGACTACTACGCATTTCGCAAGGATGGCCGCCGCGGATACAGCTATAGAAGCTTCAGTAAGGCCGCAGGATTTAGCTCCCCCAATTTCTTGAAGCTTGTGATCGAGGGTCAGCGCAATGTTGGCCCTGAGGCACTGGAGAATTTTGTGCGCGCCTTGCGCTTTAAGCCGCAAATGGCGGACTACTTCCGGGCACTCGTCCGCATGAACCAAGCTAAAACGGACGAAGAGAAACAGCACTGGTTTGAAGAACTGAGACGACTCATTCCTAACGCCAAAAGACGCCTCCTAGAGGCGGAAGGTCTCAAGTATCTCAGTCATTGGCTCTACCCCGTTATTCGCGAGATGGTAAGCCTACCCGAGTTTCGCGATGACCCCTATTGGATTGCTCGCCGTATCAATGGCCCCGCGACGATACCTGAGATTAGCTCGGCACTACAGTTCCTGAAAAAAGAAGGCTATATCCAGCGCCGCGACGACGGCACTTGGGAGCAGCAGGACAATATGGTCATTAGCAGTGATGAAGTTAAGAGTCTTGCCATTCGCAATTATCACCGACAGATGGTGGATCTCGCCAAAGAAACCCTCGACATTTTGCCGGTCGAAGAGCGTGAGTTTGGTGCACTCACATTCATCCTCCCTGAAGAGGCTTTGGACGAATTGAAGTTTCGCCTCAAGTCATTTCGGCAAGAGCTGCATAGCTGGGCCGTGCAGGCTGCGCAGGACACCCGCAAGGACACTGTCGTTCAGCTCAACTTTCAAATGTTTCCTCACACCAAGCGGGGTTCCGCATGAGGCGGGCAGCGGTCACTTGGCATAGGCATTTTGCGCGTTATGCGTCGCTCATCGCCGCACTTTGTCTCGTGAATTGCGGCACAGAGGTCGGCAATGGCAATAAGGATGAGGACGAACAGAGTGACCGGAAAGTCGTTTCCGAGTCCGGCACAGGCACCCCTACAAGCGACAATAATGCGGCTGAAGGATTAACAGCGCCCGCTAGTGCAATGGCCGCAAGTCTCATCTTCAATAGCTGCGCATCTCCTTTCGAATCAGTGCTTGAATCGGAATTTGTCATGTTGGGTAATTTGGTTTTGGACGCTGCGAGTTCGAGCGCAACTTTATCAATTTCGCTATCGTCACACCGCTGGATTGGAACAGTCATCGAGGACTCGACGGACCACGGGAAATTCGCTTACGATCAAAACACCAACTCGGGCGGCCGTTTCAATGCAGAGACAGGCACCATATCGGAAGCAGTAATAACTTGTGGAGCGGTAACAACCACCGACGGCGTGGTATTAGCTGGCGTCACCGGGACTCTGACACGAAAAACTGTCGCCATGGCCGCAGGTGATGGTTCGGCTTATGTGATGACCTGGCACGTCCTTCCGAATGGAGCTGAATCTGGAGTCGATCGATTGATACAAATCTCCATCACTGGTTCGGCACTAACAGCTACCTTCAATTGGCAGTCGGGTTCGTAAGCACTAGGACGTGCCCGACTATTTCTTGGCAATTGCGCCCACGACCTTCTTCACGATGAGGGGAAATAGGCCCAGCAAGACAAACGACCCTATGAGCGCCGGAGAAAGTATGCCGGCTGGCGATTCTAGCTGAGCCAATTGTGTGCCTGCATTCACATATACCATCGTCCCCGGCAACATCCCCACCTGACTGACGGCGAAAAAGGTACCTGTACGCATGGGGGTCAGCCCCATTACCAAATTGATCACGAAAAATGGAACGGCTGGGATCAAGCGTAACGTGAAGAGATAGAAAGCCCCTTCACTTTCCAGTCGCTCATTGATGCCGCGCAATCGGTCACCAAACTTGCCTTGTACGTATTCCCTCATAAGAAAGCGCGCCGCCAAAAAAGCCAAGGTAGCCCCAAATGTACTGGCAAACGAGACGACGATGCTGCCGCCCCAAAAGCCAAAAAGAAAGCCACCCATAAGCGTCATCACGGCCGCACCTGGAATCGATAGGGCCGTCACAGCCACATATATGCTAAAGAAGACGAGGACGGTCATGGCCGCATTTTGTTCGTAGAATGCCTGAAATGCCTCACGCTGTGACTTCAGGTAGGCAAATGAGAAATACTGTCCCAAATCCAGAGCGAAGAACGCCACGACCAACGCAACCAGCATCGCCAACACGGCGACTCGCACGAACTTATTGTTCACGTTTTGACCCTTCCATGGTTCAGCAAGACTAAGGAGCGCTAGATGAATTCTCCGTCAATCTTGGCAGCAAATTCCGACTCGTACCACAACGGAATGACTTGCCGCAGGAGCGCCTCTGCTTGAGGTATGGAAAGTTGGGTGGCCGCATCACTCTTGGCGACCTTTGGGTCCGGATGCACTTCAAGAAACAAACCGCCCAGATACCCGGTCGCAACGGCCGCCCTGGCTAGAAGGGGCGCTGTTGAACGGGCGCCGCCGGAAACCGCCTGCCCAGCTGCAGGCTGTTGCGTGCTATGGGTGATGTCAAAGATCACGGGTGCCCCGGTCGCGGCCATCGTCTTCAAACCCCGCATATCGACGACCAAGTCACCGTAGCCAAAGGTTGTCCCTCGCTCCGTCAGGGCCACATTCGCCGCTCGCCCATCGAGTTCGCACGCTTCCTTGACCTTGTTGACCAAGTGCTGGGCACTACCTGGAGCGAGGAATTGTCCCTTCTTGATATTCACTGCTCGGCCGGTACGGGCCGCGGCACAGACCAGATCCGTTTGCCGACAAAGAAACGCAGGAATCTGCAATACATCGCATACTTCGGCCACGGCGTTGAGTTGATCCGTTTCGTGGACGTCAGTAAGGATCGCCAAGTCTTTCCAAGTTCGTCGTAGGTCTTCGAACCACTGCATGGCCTGCTTCAGTCCCGGACCGCGGTAGCTGTGAATCGACGTGCGATTCGCCTTGTCGAAGCTGGCTTTGAACACAAATTGAAAATTCAACTCGGAGGCAAGCGGAATGAGAGCTGCCGCCACGGCTTGAAGAAGCTCCGGACTCTCGGCCATGCATGGACCGGCAATTACCACTGGACTTTCTAGCGGACGACCGACAGGGAATAATTCACGTGTCATCACAGGCACCTCCGTTTGATGCGGCTATCACGACAACTAATCTTTGCCAATGAACATTTCGTTGACTATCCCAACCGTCACCTCTATAACCTAAGCTCTTTCGCGCAGCCGAAGGGCGCTTTAGCTCAGTTGGTAGAGCAGAGGACTGAAAATCCTCGTGTCCCCGGTTCGATTCC
>CAZLMG010000010.1:0-129558 GCA_964560765.1 uncultured Oligoflexales bacterium | reverse complement strand
AGACGAGACGATTTCCCTTGTGAACTCAAGGGACTATATCGCTAAAAGTTTTCATCGCCTGATTCAAAGTCAGCGCGGCCCGCGCTTTCAGGCGATGGCCGCGTTCATGGTGTGCATTTAACTCACGGTACCAACTTTACTGCCGCATCGCTAAATGCGCGCGTATAATCGACGAACCCTTGCCGAGCGTCTTCAATCGTGACTTCATGCGCGATCTCCGGATGCACCCCGTTGTTTTCAACAAAATTTTCCGTCAAATAGAGGCCACTGGGCTCATATGTCGTGAACAAGCCGCGCGTCACTCGAACACTAGCGCCTGAGGTATTGAGTTCTGCTACAGGCTCGACATTACCGCCAAGGCCCATCGTTCGATGGCCAAAGAGTTGGCCCGCTTGGTTGCGTTGGACCAGCATGGGAAACACGTCGGCGCAGGATCCTGCCAACTCGTTAATCAGAACCAGGACTGGCTTCTTCCATTGATAGCCGGCATCGGGTCTCGACATATTGAAAGCAATAATGGGTAGTGGGTCCGTCATCTTCCGCCCTTCGTCGATGGCGCGCTCTACCTGCCGAGCGTTCTCAAGATAAGACTGAGAAAGCTCGCTGCTGACTGGCATGCTTCCGAACAGCCCTGACTTTGCCCACGCTTCCAGTGTTCGAATCCAGCGCCGATCGGCATTATTCGCCTGCACAAAGCCTTTTTTCTCGTCCTGAATAAACAGTGTAAAGAATGACTCGCAGTAACTGCCGCCGCCGTTGTGAGTTTGATCGACCACGAGCACGTCAGCTACGCTGTCGTATTGATCCAACAGGGCGCGATAATGTTGCATGTAGTCTTCATTGCTGAAGCCCTCGGTCGCTTTGTCGTGGTGGTATCCACGATTACGGATCAAAAACACCGTCTTACCATTGTGGCGATAGAGCCCCGCAAAAATCTCGGGAACCTTGTCTTCGGGTTTAAAGCCGTACTTTTCCAGCATGCTGCGATTGGCGATGACAGGTTGAATATCTAGGGCTTTCGTAACAGCATCCGATATAAAGAAAGGCTTTACCGCGCCCATTTCATTCAGAGTGCCTTGCGCAACTTCGTTCAATTCTAGCGCTCTGGCAGCTACGAGTCCTTGATCGACGTAACTAACATCGATTGGCTTTTTGATCTCCCAAACCGCGTCGATGGTTAGCTCTCGACCATTGCTCTTCCGAAAGACTAGCTTCGCCCGGTTGCTAACGGGTTTGAGCTTAGTCATGTAGGATGGGCGATTCAATACGCGATAAATAAAGTGTCGATCGGAGCCTTCGTAGCCGAACGTCTGATAGCGGCGAATGATCGGTAGGTAATCCATGGTTGGCGTACCGTCGACAGATACCAGCTCATCCCAAAGCTCGACGCCAGAATCCTTGAAGGCATCGCCAATCTTGGAGACATGGGCGCGAAATTCCTTGGACTCCGCCTGCTGAAAGGGTGCAATAGTCATATCAATGACATAACTGCCAACGGCGCCGTTGGTGGTAGGGAAGCGAATGCCGACGTGGCCGTCCTGCAGGGTTGCGAGAAAGCCGGCGTAGATTCCAAATACTTCGGCGTCGTCTTTTGCCGCGACCAACTCTTGCCTGGTTTGTGCCACGAGGTCTTGCCATTGAAAGCCGAAGCGGGCTTCTTTGTATTGTAGCGGACCGTAGAAGTCGGACACAGCGTTTACCATTTGTTGAAAATCTGCGGAGATTTCTGCTGGCGACATATTGCGGATATGAAACTCGCTGCCCAAATCCTCTTGGCCGCAACCGACAAGCAATATCGAACCAGTAAACAAACCCAATACCAATCGCCGCATCTCTGCCTCCGTGATTCAAGAAACCGCCAGGAAAATAGTTTTAGCAGCTGGCGATAGAAAACGCCAAGTGTGACTCCCGCAGCGAAGAGCAGAGGCTTTGCTGCTCGATTTTTAACAACAAAAATGACTTGTTACGTGGAGCTAACATACTGAATAAGCGCGGAGTTTCGGTGGTTGGCCGGCCCAGTTGCGATCCGGACGGAGGCCCCAGGCCATGATCAGGACGCTATCGTACATCCAGTAGTTGCCAAGGCTTTCACCTTGAAAAATTGGCCCCTTCGGGGGATTCTGGCAGCCCGTGTTCTTAAGTAAAGGAGCCACACATGTACGATCGCTTTAAAGGCAAAGCCCGCAGAATTATTTTGGGAGTAGCCCTCGAGGGTGACGAGTCGAATCTGCTGAGTGCCGCGGTTACCCTGGCTCAGCGCACCGGCATGACCCTTCGCCTGGTGCACGTGACAGAGCCGTGGCGGGGAAGGCACCTCGCCGCAACCTATCCTGGCGAATATATCTCGTCGCAGATTTCGCATATGGCTGATGAAAAGCATATGCGAGATGCGGAGCGGCGTTTGCAGGAGGTTGCACAAGAGTTCCAGGGCAAGGCATTACTTGAGACGCAAGTCATCTACGGGTATGCCGCCGAAGGCTTGCGGGCCGAAGCCACGGCGCAGCGGGCATCGTTGATCATGTGTGGAACGCGCCATGGCAAAGAGCGCCTCATGCCGCAGGGACTATCCACAGCGATGGATTTGATGGCGCATGCGACCGTGCCGGTCCTGGTGATTCCCGCAGGTGCAGGCGTAAAGTTTGCGCACCCGGAGTGGACGATACTGGTTGCTGATGACCTGCATGACACCAGTCGCGATGCCTTGGGAGTTGCTGCCGAACTGTCATACGATCTTGGCAAGGCCAAGTTCGTTCACTTTTCCGTCTTCGAACAAAGCAAGAAGGACATGGAAGAATTCGCAACGCATGTTCTGCAAGCCATGGCCAGCAACACGATCCCCCACAATCCAAGTTTTAGCGTGCAAAATGTTATCGCGGATGCGCGCGAACGGGTCGGACATGTGATGACCGAGCGCCTTGGTTTTGTGAAAAACTTGCTCGAAACCCATGGCGGGCACTATCTGCAGAACGTCGCTTTTGGCGATGTGACGCGTGAGTTGGATGCGGCGGTTGCTAGCGAAAAGCCGACCCTTCTCGTATTTGGAAGACATGAGATGCTGCACCGTCGGCCGTTTTCCATCGGCAAGTTGCCGTTTCACGCCATGCTGAATTTGAACTGCCCGGTGATGGTGGTTCCAACTGTGCACCAACTTCGGTAAGCCCTTAAAGCGCCAGTGATTCTGGCGCAAAAATTCATACGCGCGCCAGCAGATCTGGCGCCTAACCACCCTATACTCCAAGTGAAAATGACCATTCGTCAAGCTCTGGGTAAAACAGCCGATAACCTTGTATCGATCTATCGACTTGGAGCTCCAGCTTGCAACCTAGGATGCCATTCTTGCCAGTGCTCATGGTCTTTGCGGGAGCTTGCTATGGCAAGAGCGACCCACCAAGGACTGGCGATGCCATTGTCACGAACAATACGGTGAATGGCGGCCGGTATGCGGGCTATGATCGATACACTCAGGATCTAGATCCTGATACTGATACGACGGTTGCTGAGCCAAGTGGAACTGCAATTGTCGATGTCCCCGTTGGCATCACCTCCGATGGCAAGAGTGTATCTCTGGAGGGTTCGGCCCCAACGGTCGACGAGGAAGCAGAAGGGGTCGCAGCACGTTCGCCCCAGAATGGTATTGTTATCATCACCCAGGATGGAGCTCCAGCCACTACAGTTGGTGCCTTTGATGTTAGCATCGCCTCAGATCCTGAGTATCCAGATGACGACCCGGATTCTATCGCCATAGCGATCGATGTTTATGCTCCAGATGATCCCGACGGAGAGCCCATCAAGGGGTGTTTGCGCAAGGCCAAATCGTGTGGCGTACGAACAATTCCCAGCGGCGAAACCAAGGAATTCTGTCGATTTGCTGTGCATGAAGCAGGGTATCCGGTGCAAGTGACTCGGGTTGCGCTGGCGGCTGCTAATCAGGGCACTGCTACGCGGGAACTGAAGTCTGCAGCTACACCGTGGTGCGGGGATGGCCCTGGCGCCAGTAGCAGTTCCTCGTCGACGAGCTCATCCAGCACATCTAGTTCGAGCAGTAGCGGCGCGGTGGACCCTGTGATTCACGTCGCCTGGACAAGTGCCGATTCGGGAAATGGTTATCCTGCAAAACACGTTTCGTGGGATGACGGGGTAGCCTCGACGGTTACATCTATTGGTGTCAATGGTATTGCTACAATGAGCCCGCCTTGGCTTGTCGCAATGGGTGCGCATACAAATGGAGATGTCAGTGCGATTTTTTCTAACATGTATGGCACGGCGCCGACTCGATACAAATACACTGTAAAAACGCTGACGACCTCTTGGAGCGGTGGAACCGATCGAAATTTTGGCTTTGCAGATCAGCAGTCGATTTCCGGGCAGCCTTCGATGCATGTGAGCAGCAGCGGCATTATTCGAGCCATCGCTGGCTTCACAAATTCTGCTGGCGATACAATCATGCTGCGGCACATGAAGGACGACGGTGCTGTAACCTACTACAATATCGATAGCATGGCGGTCACCAGCAGTGAATCCTATCTGTCATCGGATTTGGCGGTCGGTGCCGATGGCGTGGTGAGGGCTGTCTTTACCAAGATGCCCATTACGGAAACCTTTCGAGTCTGGCACATCGACAATGTTGAAGGTGCGCAGAATTCAACTTCATTACTGACTACCTGTACGAGTGTCGGTCAAGCATCGCTGGTCGTCGACAGCAACAATAAATCGCATGTGGCCATGAGCTGCTACATGGGTGGC
Organism: uncultured Oligoflexales bacterium; assembly: GCA_964560765.1. Classification (GTDB taxonomy): domain Bacteria; phylum Bdellovibrionota_B; class Oligoflexia; order Oligoflexales; family CAZLMG01; genus CAZLMG01. The sequence continues at coordinate 124,815 of CAZLMG010000010.1, read as the reverse complement.
GATTCAACGGTTCGGTTAGTGTATGCATCAAATAGCGGTGGATCTTGGGCATACGAAGAGGTAGCGACCATCGCTACTGGTATCGGCACGGCGGGTGGTGGTGCCATTCCTGCTTGGCGCCCCGATATCGCCCTTGATTCAACGGGAAGAGCTCACATGTCCTATTTCAAGTCGTCAACTAACGAAGTGCGGCGAGCCATACGCACGGCGGCAAATACCTATTCCGATGGTTTGGTGTATTCGGGGGCGGCAGTTCGCGCCAAAATGGCCATCGATGGTAATGACACCGTTTATGTCGTCTGGCGATCCGGCACCAGCATTCGCATTGCCACGGCGAGCGGCAGTGGCGCCTTCTCGGCATCCAGTGTCATGGTAACCGATGCCAATATCTCAGAATTTCAAGATATGATTTTGACTCAGTAGCTACTGCGATCGAAAGCGCAACCCGAGTCTCTCACAACTTCCTTTTACCCAATTGGCGACAACCGCAAACCCATCCTTCACGCGAAGACGCCAAGCAGGCTGCCGTGCTTGCAACTTGATCCTTTCCTCGATGGCGGCCAATTCCTTGGCGAGTTCATCGATGGGCATATCTTTCGCCGCCAGGGATTTGTATAGAGGCTCAATGGCCGTTGCATCGCTCCTCCCCCCCTCACCCAACAGAGGATGTAGAACGACGAATCTGGGCGACTTTGCCGGCAGAACTTTTGCAGTTAGGTAGAGACCAGCTTGGGCCCCGAAGTAGGAAGCCAGAATCCAAGGCAGGGCGTCATTCATTTGCTGTACCTGTGCAAATACTGCCACTTGGCCGGCCAGCGACAAACTCCAAAGGATGTAGCTCTGAGCTACCTTCGACGCATACCCTTTACTAGCCAAACCGGCGACGCCATCGGCGGTCAACGCGCCGATGGCCGTGTGCAGAGTTCCCAGAATGAGGACGTCACGCAAAATCTCCGGCGACAATGGACCTGCCTTGGTGCCCTCGGCACCGAGATAAACCAACGTATTCTGAAAGGTGCGATAAGCGATACTCCATACGGCCATATTGAAGACAAACGTCTTGATGGCGCGCGAGCGGTCATAGAATCTGACCAGGGGGTTACTCTTCCAAAATGGTATCTCATGCCGCAACACCCAATCGTTATAGGCAACGGCGCGTTTTCCGAACCAGTAGGTCAGGTAGCCATCGATGGCCGCCAGCGACGCGTAGTAGGGGTTAAATCCCGAGGCTATCCACAGTGTGGCCGAGAGCCCGCCACGTGCCGCGTTGATGACGGAGCCCACGACCAGCGTTTTTTTCGGCGAAAACGCGGTGCTGGCAAACTCCTTGACGCGACCTGACCATGACTTGACCTGCGCTGCTTGCTCTTGATTGGCAGCGATGGCCGAGTCGATGGCCACGGGTTCAAGCGGCAGCTCTCGGCTGAGTTTTAGTTGCTCCAGTTCTCGATTGGCATTCGACACGGCGACTGCGCCCGTCGAGGCATCAGCGACGACGCGCGTGATCTTAACCTTGCGTCCAGCGAAAGAGCTTTCCACTTGTGCCACATACGAATCTGCCGCAGGCCTGGGCAGTTCGCGCGGTATGTAGACGGCTACAGTTAGAACTTCGGTCGGTGGTAGAACTGATTTGGCTCGATCAAGCCAGGCTGGAACATCAGCTAGTGATATCTCGCCAACATCGATGCGAATGGGATTCTGATTTTCATCGGTGGCGGCTGTTGGCAGAATGACCGTACTGAAGCCTTGTTCGCCTTGGGCAAGGGCGGTGCCAAGACTCAGTAGGAAGCTGAGTGCGAAAGCAGAAAAATAGCCGATCTTCTTCGCAGGTTTGCGCTCGAGAAAACGAAAGGGCGCAGCATTTTTAATTGGCAAAATACAACTCCTTCACACGTTGCAAGTAGGTTGTCAAATTCGGATGTGCGCGCAACCCTGGCGACAGTGGGTTGGGCATGGGTGCGGTGCCGGCCAACAGAAACGCATATGCAGTGCAATCATAGGTTGTAAACTGCTCTCCAAGTGCAAACGGCCCGCTGCCGATGATCTCGGCGATCGCGCTAAAGTCGTGGTCGACGATGGCACTTAATTCCGCGCGCGAATATCTGGCGACACCCTGACCCCAGGCCGCTGCTTTTACTTTCCGTCGCAGGATTTCTGGCACGACGGCTCGGATCGGTGCTGGCATGAAACCAAAGTAGATCGACTTTACCGTCTTCCAGTTGTCATCGTCACCCCAGCGATTCCACAGCTCACAGAAATAGGTGGCCTCTTCGAGTGTGCGTTTGAGCAGATGACCAATGGCCTTCTGCTTTGGAGAAAGGTGTCGATCCCAATCGATTTGATACTTTTTCACAAGATGCTCAATGATCAAACTGGAGTCGGGCAGCAGTTGTCCGTCAAAGAGTATGTACGGCATCTTGCCTTTCGGAGCGCGCGTCGGATTGAAGCCCGCGGTGCGGTATTGGATTTTTGCAGCCCGCAAGAATAGTTCGACTTTGGTGCAAAATGGGCTGACGTTGGGATGTCCCCAGGCGCGCGGTCCTTGGTACAAGACGACAGGTTCCGACATGGATCTGCTCCTGATGAATTATGCAGGTGTGCTGAAGAGTGTAGTTTCAACTTGTCGGGGCCGCAAGGTCGTAGCCCAGGCGATGACCAAAAAGCTAACCGGTAGCCAATAAGCACTCTCCGCCCCGATGGCATCGACGAAAGATCCCATGCTGTAGTGGAGGCAGGCCAAGGCCCCCTGGATCATCGCGAAGCTGATGAGGGCCATGGACTGCCAGTTTTGCGGCTTAGCGACGCGAATGTGGCTGACGTACAGGGGGAAAAATGGCCCAAAGAGACCAGTGGCCGGTAAAAAGTATGGATTCACGGTGATGCCCAGCACAAAACTGACGACCGCAGCAGTCATTGACCAACGCATCCACAGCCACTCTCGCCCATGTCCGACCGCCAAGAACGTGACGATCCGAGTGACAGCCATAACGGCAAAAAATGCAGAGAGCAGCAGTGAGGCATCTGTCTCCGAGAATCCGCGCGACTGCGTAACGAAGGTTACGAGCCAGGTTGAGCAGCCGACTTCGCCGAGCACATACAGCGTCAATGGCAAGCAAATGAACAGATCACGGAGTGCGAAATGCGATTTCTCGTTGGCGCTTGTGGATTCTGCGGCCTCGGTACCCGAGCGCGATCGGGTAGCGCTAATCGCCACAAGCATGGCAGAAAAAAATATCAAGGCGACCATAAAGATGGCGTGCCAGGGCATTTGGTAGCGTGTTTGAGCGGCAACGGCCAGTGCTGCGATGACCGAGCCCACACCATATAGAGAATGCAGACCAGAAAGAATACGCGCCCGACGGTGCACGGGGGAGCCTTGGATCACGTAAACATTGCTTAGACTGCCCATGATGGTGACGCTGCTGCCCAACACAATCGAAAACAGCATTAGGCTCGCCAACGAATCAACCGTCAGGCTTAAAAGACAGGCCGCCACGGCAATGGCGAGGCTTACCTTTGCCAGCGTGCGCGACCGGAAATTCTTGTTTGCCCAGATCAAAGCCAGTGTCGCCACGACCGACGCGATATTTCCAGCAAAGATCAGAGAACTGGACTGGCCATAGGGTATGCGCAGGGACTCTGTGATCTGAGGCAGGAGTGGCCCGCGCAGATTATCCAAGAAGGACGCCAGCAGGAGCATGGCAAAGCCGAAAATGATCAATCGCCAATTCAACGTATGCGCTCCCTGTGGTCGTGATAGCATAGCAGGGTTACAAACCCAAGTCGTCTGGATCAAACATTGAAAAGTCGCTATTTCAGCTTACACGCCGCCACGTACACGGTCATCGCCAGTATGGTCGGTACGGGCATACTGACCAATTCGGGATACATCGTCCAATCGCTACAGAGCTATGGCATGCTGCTGCTGTTTTGGGCTGTGGGTGGTGTGGTCGCCTTACTGGGTAGTCTGGCAATGGCTGAGATGGCATCAGCTATGCCCCGCGCAGGTGGCGATTATAATTTCGTGCGCGCCGGTTTTGGCGATGGCACCGCCGTCGTCTATGGCTGGGGGATGGTCGTGGTTGGCTACGCGGCACCCGTGGCGCTCATATCTTATACGGTGGCGAATTACCTGAGCGCGCTACTGCCTACCTCTATTATGCAGGCCATTCCATGGCAAGCCTCACCTGAGTTTCTGAAGGCGATGATTGCGTCGCTAGTCATTGCGGTATTCACGATTTCCCATTGCCTCGGGCATGCGGAAAGCAATCGCGTGCAGACACTCAGCACCCAATTTAAGTTGGCCGTATTTTCTTTGTTCTTGGTCGGAGTCTTTCTCGGCGAGAAGGCTTCCCTCTCACACCTTTTCGCCTCGCTTTCTCCCGCGACTGGGCAGGTCAAGTTAGGATCGAGCTTTATCCTGGTTATGTACGCCTATACTGGCTGGAATGCCGCCGTCTATCTCGCGGGCGAAATGCAGGATGCAGCGCGTGATGTTCCAAAGGCATTGGTTCGTGGCACATTGCTCGTCACGGTATTGTATGTCGCCATTAACCTGTTCTATACCGTTGCCATACCCATGGATGAAATCCTAGCGGCCGACTCTGATGCGACGGGTAGAATTGCGTTGATGGCGTGCGAACGCCTCTTTGGCCAAGAGGGTACTCGCGTCATATCAATGCTATTAAGTCTGGGGATGCTGGCATCGGTGAGCGCTTTTTTGATGACTGGCCCTCGCATTCTCTCGGCCATGGCCAGCGATGGTTTGAGTCCGTCCGTATTAAGTCGAATGCATCCGATGCGTGAAATTCCGGTCATCGCCATTGTGAGTGTCGGGGCCATGAGCATCGCTTTGCTATGGTCCGGGACATTTGCCGCGCTTCTCGACTTCACAGGATTTGGGCTTGGTGTACTTTCCTTATTGGCGGTCGGTGTTATCTTTCGTCTGCGATGCCTGTCTGCATATCGACCGCAAATTCAAACTCCATTTTTTCCTTGGGGTGTTGGTCTTTTTCTCGTGATTAATCTTTGGATGCTGATTGATGCGGCGTGGGGCGATCCGTTGAACGCATTTCTAAGTCTTTCCGCTTTTGGGATTTTCGTGCCGTTCTATTTGTGGATGCGAGTTCATAACAAAAAAAGCCAATAATTTTGGGCGTATAGTTTTCCTGGAGAATGCCGATAAAGCTTTTGGGGTCATGAGTTTCTGCGAGGTGGGCTGCCGATGATTCGCTGGTGCGCATACTGCCAAAAGTTCATGGGCGAGAAGGCTCCTTTCGAGGACTATTCGTTCACCCATGGCCAATGCGTCACCTGCCACTCGCAGCGTTTGCACATGCGCAAAGACCAAGAACTGCGATTTCAGGCCATGCGCGATTTTTCCCAACGCTATTTCACCATGGCGCGTGATGGCTCGGTCTGCGTCAATCCCAGACAATTCGTCGCCGAAGGGCAGGCATTGGGTCTTGGTCCACTAGACCTCTTTATGGGAATTGTGCAGCCGCTTCTCTATCGCATTGGCGAAGCCTATGCGTGTGGGGAGATTACCATCGCTCGCGAACATCAGTTCACGGCCTTTTCAGAGCAGGTGCTCTTTCACATCCAAGAGCAATTGATGCTGGATCGTGCGGGTAACAACAAAAATATTGATGTCTTGCTGGTGGCAGCCGAGGATAATCACCACACCCTTGGGATTCGCACTCTCAAATTTGCGCTGCAGGAACTAGGATTCACGGTGGAAGCCCTGTTTCCGGGAATGCCCACGGCTGACGCCATGGGTGCTATACGCAGTCTTGGCCCGCAGGTTGTGGGAGTATCGGTGGCTGTGCCCGAGCAGGTTGCCAGCGCCGCCCAACTCGCTAAGGAGGTTCGAGCGGAATTTGGTGAGCAGATAAAAGTGGTGCTTGGTGGCGTCGCTTTACGAGGACCTCACCTCCCTGCGGCTGGGGAGTTCGACTTGGCGGTGTCGGCGGGTGAGTTTGACCAGCTCCTGGCATTCCTGCGCGCGGCCTGCGCTGCCAAGAAAGCTGCCTAACCCGCCCCTCATCTGCCATGACCGCCTCGCCGCTGCTGCTATTGCACGAGTGGAGTGCTCCAGCCACCATCCAGCAGATTGATCTGAAAAGCTCGCGGCGACCAGACGTTGTACTCCAACGCAGCCGGGAATTCCTGGCCACTTGACGAACGTAGATACCCATAGATCACCTGTCCAGAGACCATGTGGCTAACTGTGGCTACCGTTCCATCGATGCGTCGCACAGCTTTCAAGAGATCGCCAGCGGCGATAAATTTGGAATCCGCGCCATTGGGACGAGCAAAAGCGAACTTGCTGATGGCGTCTGTCGAGCCGGGTGGGCGTCCTGCCCCAGATTCTCCGATCCAGACTTCATGCCCACCCAATTCATTTACCCGGAGAGTACCCATGGTGGCCCCACCCGGCGCCCGGCCCATCAACTTCTTGAATCCATCCAGGGTGAGGTAGAAATGCTCGGTGCGTTCACAGGCATCGCAGATCAGCAGCTGAGAAAAGCCGTCGATCTTGTCCATGTATGCTGGTGCTTCTATGGATCGCTGCAACTGCGCCACAATGTTCTCATCCATAATCGTCAGTGGCACGTGGCCAATTCCCAATACATGGCCAAATTCATGGGCCAGCAAGAGTTTCAGCACGCGGGGTTTGCTGAGGTCCGGGTGATGTTCTGAATTCGTTTTTGCCGGGTCTGCTACCCAAATGATGCCTTTGCCCCAGCCTTTGTCCAAATCATAAGATTGACGATACGCAAAGCTGACGGGATCGACAAACTGCTGGCGAATCGCCTTAATTTCCGCATTCTCTTTGCCCATGACGATGCGCAGGTCGGCCTGCTCGCACTGATCCGAAAAGAGCATGGCAAAGCGCAGCGTCGGTTGGAACGCGCTTCAGGCCGAGCCTCGATCGGGAAATGCCCCGTCGGCGCCGCCGCTCGTGCGAGCTCCGGCGTGGGCAAGTTGAAGCGAAGCGAGAAGTGCCACTGGCACGATAGAACTTTGAACAATTGGCTTCTGCCAAAAAAGGGCGTTCATGGTTTGATCCTTCGATAACTCTGAAGTCGTTGTTGTGAATCGGTATATCAAGCCAGCTGGTGCAGCCATTACAACACTGAATCCGCGACGGCGAATAGGTTTTTATGCTAAAAATACTAACGTTATTGTTTAGTAATCACTAAGTATTATATTTATGAATATTTTTAGCTATTTAGACTACCGCGACTACCTTTTGGCGCATGGAAAAGCGACTGGCCGTGGCTTTCGCGCTCGCCTCGCACGCGAGTTGCGGTGCCAAACATCGTTTATCTCGCAGGTGCTAGGAGGAGCTGGCAGTTTCTCCTTGGAGCATGGTCTGACCATCGCCAAGCTGCTGGGACTGGATGAACAGGAGCAGGAATACTTTCTCTTTTTAATTATCAAGGACCGAGCCGGCGGTCATGGCTTGCGTGACTATGCGGGGCAACGTTTGAAGCAATTGGCGCGACGTCGAGCCGAGATTCAACACCGCATCAAACCGTCACAGGAATTGGATGAGACGGCGAAGGCGCGGTACTACGCGTCATGGAAGTTTCAGGCGGTGCATATGGCCACGTCCATTCCTGAGCTTCATGAGCCAACAGCGATCGCAAGACACCTCGGCTTAAATCTTTCGGAAGTCACCAGCACACTGGAGCAGCTGGTCGGTTGGGGACTGGTGTCCCAAAGCAAGGGGCGCTATCAGATTACCAGTAAAGCTTTACATCTGGCCAGCGATAGCCCATGGCTGCAGACCTACCACAATCACTGGCGACTGAAAGCGATCAGCGCATCGCAAATGCGCACAGAAGAGCACGTTCACTTCACATCTCTCGTGACTCTCTCGGCCGAGGATGCATCGCGGGTGCGAGAGATTCTGCTGCAGGCCATCGAAAAAACCGATGCAGTCGTCGGGCCATCATCCGAGCAGAAAATCTGGGCCTTGACCATGGATTGGTTTGCCGTGCGTTAGCACTGTCCGATCGTTACTCGCTAGGTACAAATTCAACCGACCAGACATTGAGTTGTGCCCCCCGCCGAACAGTCACCGCTGGCAATTCGGATCCAGGTCCCGCCTGACAAATATTTTCTTGGGCATGAACTGTTTGTGCGCGTGGAATGCTCACACCAACACCGCCACTTGCTGAATGAAAGTTGCTGTGCACCATGTAGCTGCCGCGATCCATACTGAGAATGGGCATGTTCAGAGGGCCGTTGTAGTTCAGAGCAATGCTCTCGTCCTTACCCTGGCCAATGAGGGCGCCACTGCCCATACTCCACTGATAAATATTTCCGTAGGCATCAAAGGCACGGATACTATCGGTTTCCAAAGAAATTTCGGGATTACCCAACTCAGTTTTCAGTTGCGCCCGAAAGCGACGAACCATCTTGGTGGTCTGGGTATTGATCAACATCACTCCCGAAAAGGCCGAAATCGCCAGCAGGCGCATATCATCGGAAAACGAGGCTCCGGTAATCAGCGAGCCAGCTAAATGCGCCTCATAGTGCGACAACGGAAATTCTTTGATGAGCTTGCCATCCAGAGCCGCAAAGACGGTAACTCGATCCGTCGTCACGGCGTAGACAAACGAGAGGTCGTGGTTGGTGCCAGCCGCAAGCGCGCCTCCACCCTTCAGTGGAATCGACCAGAGTGCTTTGCCGGTTTGTAGATCCCATTGCGTGAGTTCGAGGTTGACCTCTTTGGCTTGCTGCAGATCGGGAAAGCTCATCCGGTTGTAGTTCGTGGATTGATCGGGATAGGTCGTGAGTTGAGCCACGGAGTATAGATAGCGCTTGGAGCTTTCGATGTGCAAAGCGGTGTAATGTTTGCCGGCAAACATCTTGCGGTCGCAGGTCAGGATCTTGGTTTTGATGCCGGTATCGCCATCCAACAGCGCCAAATACCCGTAGCTGGCTCCGACGGCGACGACTTCGCCATCGTGCGAAGCCGATACGGCGGTGAGGCCGGTCGTCTGCCGCACAGAACTGGGCTCGGGGTTGGTCAAGTTTTTCTCCCAGAGCAGCCGCTTTTGTCGCAAGTCGACTTTGGCGATGACGCCAGGAAAGTGCGTCGTCAGTACGGAGGGATACTCCGTGTGACCAGGAACGATACTCTCGATGGAGTCGACGAGCGAGACCTGAAACAGAGATTGCAGCCGAACATTTTGCACTTCCGCCGTGCGACCTGGATCATTGCGCCGCAAGTAAATTTTCATCTGTGATTGGAGCAGGAGGTTCGGCATTTCGCGTCCGTGACTGGGTAGAAACTCCATACGTGTCTTGGTTTCTGCCTTGCCGCAGCTGAACGCAACTAACGCGGTTCCCATCTCCGATCGTAGTCGAGCACCCTCGGCAAAGCAGCGGGCGTTGAAACTGGTGTAGGCATCATAAAGCATGTGCTGCGGTGCCTCAGTACCCTCGATGGCCGGTCCAGCCACTTCGATGATCTCGTCCTCCGGATCGACTTGGATTTGCATCTGCGGCCTAAAGACGTAGAGGTAGCCTCGGCCAAATGGAGTTTCGTTTTCAGGCTTGCCGCAGCGCTCGGAGTAGGACTGGGAACGCTTGTAATGCAGACGAAATCGTCCGACAAACTCCATCATTTGCACGATGAGACTTTCGCACTGACTGATAGCGCTGCTGACGGCCTCGGATTGCCGTTCGCTATAGCTGCCGCCAGCAATGAACCCGTCCAGAACAAGAGTGCCGTTGGGGGTTGGAACGTCGCGACCATTCATCTCGACCAGCGCTGACCCTGGTCCTAGGGATGCTCGCACGCAATGAGTGCTGGCGAGTGCGGCAAATAGAGCCGTGATCTTCATTCCGGAGCCCAGTGCCGATGACATGCTAGGTTTCCTCACATGGATAAATTTGGTCTTTGCCGATGATGCCGCCACTCGCACGTATGCGCAGTGGCGGCCAAGAAATACTAACTATTCACACTCGTGATAATGCTCACTATCCTTGTGATGGGTGTGACCGTCGTGCTCATAGTCTGTGTGGCCCTCATGGGCCACGGCTTCATGGCCACAGTCGGGGCCATGCTCATGTTCGTGCTCGCCTTCGTGCACTGGATGATGGGCAACGGCAGTAGCGGCGAAAGCGGCGGCGGCGACTAGTGACAACATGGTTGCGGAAAAACGCTTCATTTAGAGCTCCCGTATGGAATTTTAGGTTGATTCAAGATTTCAAACAGCTAAATGAGTGAAGCCGGATCTGTCGAGATATCGTGACTACTGCAGCAGAACCATCGACACATGCCGTAAGGCTTTCTGAAAGAGAGGCCAAGGAGCATCGAGAAGGATTCGCGGCAATGCTGGCACATGAAAGGGTACCTGCCACCACGCTATCGGGTTCACGGGGGCCAGCGGTCGGGATTTCGTTGATTCTACCCGCCATAACCGATACTCGACCAGGTCCAGGCAGTCATGATCGGCAAGGTGACAGTCAGCAGTCGCGATATGAGTTGAGACAGACTCTGATGCCACATGGACATGGCGCTGATCTTCAAGTTCAAAATGACCGTGGTGACAAACGATTTGAAAGCTGAATGCTGCGGCGATGGCTGATAGGATCAACCACTGGGCGCGACCAAGCATGTTGCGAGACGGAGCATCCATCCTGTAATTTTAGCATAAAATCAGAAAGAGGTGCCACTATTGGGATCTCGGAAGATGACACAGCGGGTATCATCTATCACGGTGGCACAGCCGCCACTGCCATCGGTCAGGCATTGGGTCAGCGGCAACGGCTTCGCTGGGCCGGACCATTCCGAATGATAGCTGTTCATCTGATGCGAGTTGGAAATGGTGAGTAGGAAATTTGAGACGGACGGCCGCAGACTGGCGCGCACTCGGCCCCAAAGCGGGTTGCAGCTGGAGGTGGCATATCCGCCGTCACCCCAACCGATGTGGCGAATCTGCATGGACGGAGCTTCCTTCAGCTTGCCGCTGCTGGCCTCGAGCTCGCTATTGGTCTCTCGCGTGTGGCATTGTCCGCAGGTGAATGCCTTGTCGTTGCGAAATGCCGGATGCCGACGATCGGTGATAGGTCGGTCCTCCGCATCGAACAACAAATGAATACTGGAATTCATCCCCATCATCTGCTGCTGATGCTTTCCGTCATCCGTAAGATGACCGGAAAACCACAGCCGCACAGGCGGTTGGTCGGTGATCGGCTCAATATCTCCTTGTGTTCCTATGGCGCGTTGCAGCGGAAACTCCATAGGGACGATGCGCAAACTGCGTCGGGAATCGTTGACGGTAACCGGATTGTCGTAGGGTTCACTGATATTGCGGATGAGATGCTGTCCACGTGTGACACCATAATAGGCAAAGGGATCGAAAGACTGTGTCAGGTTAATGCGGCCCGGAGACGGGAAACCACTCATGCCGCCCACGGGATCATCGTTCGGCGGCGGAGGAGCGGCATTCAAAACCTCAAGCGTTTGCACGAAAGGCAGATCATCATTGGTGACAACCTTAAACTCGGTAAAGACCCATTGGCCAATGCTGGGCGATACATCGAAGATGTTGGCGTGCAAGAAAAAGTAGCTGCCACGTGGCTTGTCGGAAGCCTTCTGGCCCGCGTTGGCAACATACTTTTCAAGTACCTTTAGGATGCGGCAGCCAGTGACACTTGTGTCACTGCCGATGGCTAGTACGTCATGTTTGAGAGCGATGATGTGCTCGGGCATGATGGCGATGCTGTGGATTAACGATGCCGACAGGATAGACGGTGTTAAATCGCTATCCGACAAGGGCAAGACACCGGCATCCTTGATGCGCAATTCGTAGTTTAGCTTGATCTGTACCTGGTCATCGCCAAACAAACGAAAGCGCACTCCATTCAACAACCAAAAGTCGGGGTTCACACCTTGATTGAGCCGTCGCAACAAGTCAGGATGGACCGGTAGTGTCGCGCGATGCAGTTGCCCGCGTGGGCCCTGTTCCTGCAATGATTCCAGCGCCTGCTGAAACCAAGGCTGACCATGCGCATACATGTCGAGCAGCAGACGTTGGGTCCAGATATCGGCTAAAAACGTCACAAAGGGTGGGAGGCCCGAGCGGCACTCGTCGCCGATCCGCAAGGCGTCACCAGCAAAAAATGTTGGCTGGTTGGCAAACTTGCTGCCGTCAAGATCGGGCAGTGAGCCTCCAGGAGGTGTCGGCGGCGTTCCACCAAAGCCGTGGTCTACGGATACGGTGCCTGGTCCCGGTTGGACTGCGCCTGGATGTGCCGCCGCTCCCGAGCGCCTACCGCCATCGGGCTGGTTGCCGGCCGTTTTCGCGCAAGCCACCAGCGCTAGCGTCGCAAGCAGCGCTGCGATAATCCGGAAATTGGCGACGAGGTGACCCGGCACAAAAAACTCCAAGCTATCAACGCATTGCTATCAATACCCTGCAGTACCTGCACCTGGATCGGCGCCTTGTACACACTGGACCGGTGTGCATTGTGCATGAGTTAGGTCACGCGCAGCGGGCGCTACCATGTCTGATAGCGCGAATGAACCCGGATCAGGAGTCCCAAAGATGTTTCCGCCCTCGAAAGGATCGACGAGGGCATCGCGCAGGTAAGTTTCAACCCATGTCTTGTCATGCTTGCCATTGACAGAAGTTGTGGTTGTGCCAGTCAGTCTCTGGCTTCCCAACATGGTAAACTCATCGACCCGCTGGTTTCCGCCGCTGACCTGTGCCAATTGAATTTTGCTATAGGTGTTAGTCGGTCCGGTCACTTCCGAGCGCGTACCGCCGTTAGTGTCGCGAATCGTACGCGCCACCGTTCCATCAGATCGATAGATTATCGACTCGCTGTCCGACACCACTGAGCGTGTGACGTTGCCAAACGGATCAGTCCGGGTCACTTCTTTAGCTTCCCCGTCGTCAAGGTATTCCGTCGTCGTGGGCCCTTTCTGCGCAGATACGGCCGCCGTGATGCGATCAAGGTCGTCGTATTGGAACGTCAAGGTATCTCCTCCGGACACGATGGAACCTAAACGATCCTTGCCGTCAAAGGCACGTACGGAACCTGCTAACTGCCCATTCACCAGAGTTTGAGTCAGATTGCCGCGACTGTCGCGCATGTAGGCAACGGAGTTTTCGTTATCCCCTCGTGCGGTCACGACCTGAGCTACGCGATTCTCGCTATCGTAAGTGATGCTCTGCAAGACCCCGGTGGCCTTATTCAGAGCAGACGCTAGACGATTGGGATACCTTGCATCGCTGTCGTCATATGCAAATTCTTGCTCGCGCCCGAATTGGTCGATCTTGGAAATGACGCGACCGAGTGCGTCATAGGCCGTTCGCCACACAAGTCCATTTTGCTCGACCCGCACAGGGCGACCATTTTCGTCATAAGTGACATCCATCGTGCTCGATACCGTCTTCATGCCATGCCGCCGATCTGCGTACATGTACTTGGTGGCGAAGTTGCTGACCGCATCCACCACTTTGGCCATGGCAAAAGACGCGTCTTTCATTTGGTAGAAGGCGTAAAGCACCGCCGAGCCCGTCGAAGAGCGCATGCTCTTTAGCAATCCCGTTGAGGCGTCATGATCCAGGAATGTATCCATTGATCCTTGGGGTCCCGTGAGCGTCACTTTTGTCAGAAAATCATTCTCATAAGTCAGCGCAGCTGTAAGGTCTTTGGCAACAACCTCTGCAAGTTTTCCCGCGGCGTAGTTAAGGTTGACGGTATGAGTCTGGGGATTGGGTTGCCCCGAAGTGGATTGTATCGAAGTCAGGAAGCCGTCTGAATTCCGAGTGAAAGCTACCGAAATTTTTTCAGCGCTGATCGACTGAATTCCAAAGCGATTGCCGGTAATTCGCTTGTAGGTCGTGGTGACGTCTTCGCTCGCCAACTGCACGGTATTGCTATCGACCGTCGTTAGAGTCTGCTTTTTCAGTGCCGGAAGCCTAGACTTAAACGTTGCTGGCGCATTTGCATCCTGGCGAAAGATGAGACGTTCGCCCTGCTGGCCGAGCAATGCATAAGAATTCCCGTCTGCCGAGCTCTCCATGAGTGAATCAGTTGTCAGACGCCATCCCCCCTTGCCGATGCCGCCATCAAATGTCAAATCACCGATACTTGTGGTCAGCATCAGCGCGCCCGCAGATAGCGACAGAGGAACCTCGCCGACACAGGGACTATTTTCCAAGTCCTCGGCGCCGATGGTGCTCACTGTGGGGCAGGGCTGCAGACTATTGACCAGCATCAGATGCGGGCCAATATCGGTTGTAAGATCTGCATCCGACTCCATTCCTGGCTCGAAAGTTGTACCTGCAGTGTTGGAGTCGCTGCCTTGCTGACCGCCGGCACCCCCGGAACGTGCGACCTTGCCTGATTGAGTTCCGGTGACGGCACCGTGGCACGAGGTAAGGACTAGGGTAGCGAGGGTCAATATCATCGCCTGATAATACATGCTAAGTCCCATCGTTCGTTGAAGTTTCGCAGATTGATAAGGATATATCGGCAAATGGCGATTCATTCTTGAGCGAAACTTTTTTTTTAAGAAGCTCATCTTTCGCAGAGGTCTATCCGATAAGTTTCCTATAGTGCCAAAAAGTGCAAAGCATGGTGGACAACCCTGATGCGGCAGATCATGCCAATTTTGATCAGTCTTTCCCTGGTTTGGGGGGCGGCTCTGCACGCCCAGAGTGGGGGTGGTTGGGACCAGTCTAGCGGTAGCGGTCCAAAGTACTTTATGGAAAATCGTGCGCTTTTGGAGTCGTCAAGCGGTGGAGCAATTCTGCGGCCTAACTACGACCGGTATGTGCTTAGCACCCGGGTCGATTCACCCAAATGTTTTCCCGAACTTGGTTGTGAAGCGTGTGGATCTAGCGATCTTGCCGACGGATGTTGGCTAGATGCGCTTTTTATCATGACCCGTCCAGATGTGAAGCTATCAGCCCAAAATCGTATCGTCACTTTACCTTTTGTTTGCAACACTGTGTTTCCGAATGTGCTTGCCACTTCCCAAGTGGCACGTCTCAATGGCCATACGCCGGTCGACTGCCTTATCTCGTTTGCCGGAGACATGGGTATGTCAAATCTTGTGCCAGCCATTACCGTCACAGCCACCGCCGATCCGATTCGCATTCCACACGGCGGCGAAGCTCGAATCACTTATTCGAGCCAGCATGCGTCCAAGTGCCGCATCTATCGTGGTGAAGTGAAGGTGCATGACGGGGAAACTCAAGGCGAAGTTTTAGTGACGAATATTACGGATAGCGTCAAGGTCTGGTGTCAGCGAACAAAGGATGGAGCGACGCATACAAAGTGGGTGCAATTGCAGATCGATCCACCCCCTCCGCCATCAATTGAGTTGAGCGCAACACCGAACGCCCCCGATGCTGATTTTCCCATCCATGTAGGTGGCAGTGTGATCTTCAGCTGGGACATTGACGGGGCGAGCTATTGCAGCGCCTATGCTGACACAACCGAGGCGTCAAATTTGATTCAGGGAATAAACTGGCTGCAGCCCGGGTCCATCGGCAATTTTGGGCCTTTGATGTCGACGTCCTATATTTCAGTGTTTTGCTACGGTGCCATGATGCGTTCCTCTGCGGAAGAACGAATCGAAATTGAAGTTCAAACGAATAATGAATAGTGCGGTGGAGGGGAAATGAGAGGGTTGGCTTTTTATTCCGGTATGTACTTTATACTCACAGTATTCGCCCTAGCTGGGTGTACGAAGCGTCCGACGCGAGACAAAGAAACATCGGCACGCATTGCCCAAAAGGCCAATGCTGAACTGGCGTTTGCAGATAGCAGTGCAAAAGGATGCCAGCAGGTTCCAGGCACACCCCGATCTGAATACTGGGGTGATGGAACTTGTACGGGTAACGTGGCCTTCGACTTGCCGCTCACACCAGAGTCCGGAGGCGGCGCACTGCACTATAATAGTCTTTACGCCGACAATGACGGCTTTAGCCGGGGTTTTCGTCATAGCTTGATGATCGATTTGGATGTTTTATCGGCGACGGAAGCCATTTTGACTCTAGGCAACGCTACCGTAATCCGAATTGACTTGGCGGGTGGTGAGGGAGTTGTAACCGATAATCGTTTGCGCGATGCCCGTGTTGTTATCGATGGTAATGAAGCGTCCGTTACATTCAACAGCGGCCTCGTTTGGAACTTTTCCATGCCAGTCCAAAATAGTTATGTCTTGACGGAGGTGGTGGCTCGCGACGGCAAGTCCATGAGTATTGTGCGTCAAGGCCACCGACTGCAACAGATTACGGATGCCAAAGGCAAATCCTATAACTTTGTGCAGGGCGTTCCTGGTCTGATTACAGAGATTACGGACAGCGAAGGCGTGAAGATTTCCCTGAGGTACGAAGAAAGTCGCCTAGCGCGTCTCAATTACGAACACGCAGAAGCGGGTGGCGCGCATTATGCCGTTAAGTACCATGGCAGCGGGCTGGTGCGTCTGGTTCGGGACCCAGGTGGAGTTGACACACACTATGCTTTCGACGCGAATGGACTGCTTGAGAAGACTCTGCATTTCAGTCAGGTCACACATGTCATTCGCGAAGCGGACAATGTCAAAGTAACCGACGGGATGAATTACGCACACCAATTTTTCACCAACGGACTTTTAACCAAGATTGTCCAGGACGGCTTGACCACTGAGTATCTGCGCAATGCGGATGGTGATGTGGTGACGGTTATCGACCCGATTGGCGTACAAACCCAGTTCGAGTATGCAGCAGGGCGACTGGTTGCCCAGCGTGATGCCAGCAACATGGAGAAGCGATGGACTTACGATCAGTCTGGCCGCGTTATACGCATCACGCAAAAGAAAGTGGGCGGCGATCGGGAGTACATTTGGGACTATATTTATGATGGTGAGGGGGACTTGATCGAGCTGAAATTTAACGGCAGCACGCAACAGACCATGCAGTACGACTCGGCTGGTCGACTGACGGAAGTCAGGGATCATGCGGGCAAGTTGAAACAGCGAACAGTTTACAATAGCGATGGTCGGGTGGCCTTGGCGACAAACGAATTTGGTCACACTCAAGAATTCACCTACGATGCTCGTGGCAATGTGACATCCACGACCGACCCATTGGGGTTAACCACAGCTGTAGAATACGATGGAAAAGATCGTCCCATTCGCATTACTTATCCAGACGGTCTTGTGGCAACATATGTCTATGACGAGGAAGGCAAAGCCGGAAAAGTCATCATGGCGCGTAACGGGGTTAGCGTTGAAGAAGAGGTTACTGCCGAAAAGGATCCAAACGGCATCGTGACCAAGATGACAGAAAGGTGGGGCGTCAACGGGCGAATGTTGACCGAGCAGACGACTGCTTACGACGATCCAACTCGCCCGGGGCAGGTTTCAGGTCAGTGGCTCAGCACATCCAATGTCGCGGATCCCATGACCATGCTTGATCCGGCTCGCAGTGGCTATAACGCCGTTCGTCAGGACAGGCCTCTGCCAGAGTAGTCGAGTGGGCGTCGAAGCCCGACCAAGCTGATAACCGGCGGATATCATCGTTTATATCCGTCGCTCGATCCGGCGCTGACCGTCAGCACCAGGTCAAACTTAACTTTACCACCTTACATTACATCTGGTTAGGTCCTATTCCGCAGTGTGCATGTCAGATCTACGATCGGCGGCAGCGATCCAGCCTAAGCAATCACAGCAACTTGGCCCAACCCCACGACTTGCCCTCCTTGGCGCATAAGTTGCTGAGTTAAGTCATCCATCTCATTCGCCGATAGACTAAGAATCAGGGGAATTTCATAATGCGCCAATCACGACCACTCCGTGACGGTCTCTCAAGTTCACTTGGGCACGTGCGATCCGTCTTGGTGGCGATTGCGGCCTTGGCGGCCGTGCTCAATTGCACGCGAGCGTCTTCTAACACCGCCGAAAATCGGCCCCCCTCAAGCCGCAAAGCAAACGAGAACCCGGATGCACTCCCCGGATACCTGATCGATCGCAGCTATTTTGGATTTCAACCTGCAGATCAGTTGTTTTCCGACATTATCATTGCGCCATTCAGTCAGGTGGCCACCGACGGTTCTGCCGTCATCTCGCTCAATACAGCACCCCCGAGCGGTGAGTATGCTGTCGCTGTGTATGCCCCCCCACTTGGCAAGGCTTGCTCTGAGTTCGCCTCTGAGATTGAGAGTGGCAGCTGGGCGGGCGAAGAAAAGCATATTCAAGCGCGAACTTTCATCATGCAAAGCGACACTAGTCTAAGTCCGGATGGACTGTCTCTCACCATTACCTTCGATGCCGCTGATGCAAGACTTCCATGTACTGCGCTGGTAGTCGCCCCCGCGCTGCCGCTAGACGCAGGCTACAAGGCCTTTGCCGGTACGGTGGCATTTCTTTTTACTGGCGACGTCCTTGGCGGCGTCTATAATGGTTCGGAGTCCACAAGATTTATTACCAACGCCATTGGCAGCAGCAATCTACGGGGAGATTGGACTAGCGAGGTTGTGGAAGTTGGCGAGGCTTATTCCTCTACCCTCGTCCTGAGGCAGCTTCCTCGAAATGATGGCAGCTTTATCGCTGGAACAGGCGTAGTTAAAATAAGTGAGCGGCAAACTGACGCTACCTGGACACAAAGAGGCGCCTACGACACCACCTGGGGCTACGGTCAGGATAACGCCATCGTTGACATTCAGATATGGAACGACGGTGCTAACGAAATCACGATAGCCCTGAATGGCTTCACCGGCTACGATGAACCTGACTTTGAGATCCAACGTCGGGCATCTGCATCAGGTAACTTTTCGAAGTTCACACTCGCGAGTCGCGCCGACGACTTGCACGCCGGCAGCTTGAGCCAGAAGCGAGTGTTGATGGGTGCAATTTCGAAACATACACCGGCCACTGTGAATCTGATTGACCCTAGTGTCGGCTCGGCCAGTCAAGTTCATGCAGAGTTATATCTCGAAGGTGAGCCGTGCAATCAAGTCCTAACCTCTGGCGCAACGATTGTGGATGACAATGATGTTGTTCACTTTGCCATCGCCTGTCATGAGGATGGCCAATCGAATCCGGATACATCTAGGCTGGTGTATGGGCGGTTGATAGCGTCGGAAACAGTTAGCCCAGATACGATTAGCCATTTCCTTATCACGCCGCCAGATGCGGCCGATTTTCCGACTATCTCTCGTCAATCGCCACCATACATGCAGCTCGACGCGTCAGGGACCATGCATCTGATTTATCGAAGTAGATCCTCGGCACATATGTGGTATGCGACGGTGACCTCGGCTGGCGCCGTAGATGTTGAAGTCGTGACCATGGAGCTTGCGGCTGAAGTTTCCAACTTCACGTATGCGAATCTGCAAGCTCAACGACAAGTAGACGGAAGGATCCACATCATATTTATGGCGCCTTATTCCGTTGAGCAGCACCGAGTCGTTCAATACGGTATATTTACGCCGGGGTCGGGAAAAATCGCGCTGAAGTGGATCGCTGGAGCTGGTTTCGACGGAAAATTGAGCAACTTGGTTCTCTATGACCCGCCGGATCCAATTTTGTAAACTTCATCACGACTGCTCCCAGCCGCACTGTCGATTGCCTCTATAGCGCTTCGTCGAGTTTAGTTGACTTGGGTCAATGTAATGTTTCGGTAGTAGTTTCCGCCAACTGGGACTGAGATACCGATGGTCGCCGGTCGACGCAAGCGGCCAGTGCTATACGAAACAATCCGTGGGCCTCGATATTCTGCATTGTTGAAATATATTTCGATCGTTGAGCCGCTTCGGAAGTATCTGCCGACAAAAATCATGTCACTAATCTGCCATTCGACGTCGCCAGAGCTTGTGCCGTTAGTGAATCTCTCCGTCGGAAGGAGGGATAAAGAGACTCGGCAGTTCTCATTCCACATCGAGAACTCGCGATCTCGTGGCCAGTCTTGCGCCCAACCGCAATCCGCTACACCCGAGAATACGAGAGCATTGGAAGCAAGCGCAGACGAGGATATCAGTAGCGATAACAACATTGCAGACAAACTTAGTCTCTTTAGCATAACATGCGATTCCTTCTGGTTTCAGCCTGCTTGATACCCACACAACGTGGTTATAAAACAGCGCCAAGAGTTTGATGGCCGCTACCTACAGCCACAATGGTTTATGAGTCAACGACTTCCCCGCGGTCTGAGCATCAATGTGTTTGGGTTTTGCTAAACGTAAACAATTATCTGCAGCGTCCCTCCACTTTAGAGTGGCGAATAGAAAGTCATTCGGGAAATGGAGCTATTGGCGTCTGGCAAGAAAGTTGCTTGTCCGTGGGCAATTATCTAATGACCCAACACACTACCTATCGATGCACAGTATCATGAATACGATTTATTCCCTGTTTGGTGTCGACCCGTAGCATTTTCGACTGATTAATCGTGCGGTCGGTGCGGCACCCGCACTTTGGCGCACCAGCGCCTAGTTATCCCATTCTGATTGCGACTGTCTCGCGACAGACGGTCCGCGGCGAGTTCGAGCGAACATTTTTTGCTAGGGCGAATTTCGCAACTGAAAGCTCATCAATTCACAGCCGTTTGGCAGAGTAATCTCTACATTTGCAAGTCCCTCAGCATCTTCTTGCTTGATCCAGATTCTGGGAAACCTGTTGATCTTGATGATTCGACGAAAACCTGGGCCAGGACGTGCGACGGGAGAGCTCTCAGAACTTTCCGTGATCCCCCGCTCCGACATCAGGTCTTCTAGTTGAAAACCATGAAAGCCCCAGTAGTAAAAATCAACAACCCAATACCGTCCCGCCACTTTGATAACCGTAAATGCGTGATCCTCCGTAATATCAAAATTGTCGTATCTGCTGGATCGTCTAATTTGCGCGTACACGTAAAAATTTTGTATCCCAGCTGCTTTCAGCAGCAAATGTGTGATAAGTGCGTGTTCACGACAAACGCAAGCACCACATACCAGATATTCCGACAGCGGCACATTACCGCCGGTCTCTCGATAACGCTTTGCCGTCGCGACATACTCGGGTGCATCGTATTCCTTTTTCCGTAGCTGTTCGTTCACGAAGGTATGCAGGCGCGAAATCTTTTCCCAGATGGTTCCTTCCTCGGTACTTACTCTCTTTCCGTAGTCCAAGATGAGCTTGATCTCGCGCGAGTTCTCGTCAATGTAATAATCAGGCTGCATTCCGCCGTAGCCGCTGCTTCCCTCAACGTAGGGTACCTTGCAGGAGACGCACACGTCGCTAGAAGTGCTGTTGGGTAGGGAAATGGCTTTGAGGAAAGCCTGCAAGCCACGGATATCTTGGTCTAAAAAGTTGAATATCGGCGTGACTTTGCGAAAAGATGAAAGTGACTATGAGCAGAGCACAGGTCCCCAGCAGTATGCAGCAGATCGCACGGGATTCCTCCGTACGAGAAAGAGCAACCTAGTTCTCTTTGACCTGCCTACGACAGAGCTCTAAGCATTGGGCGCGCGATACCTCGATGCGGCGTATCGCGCAGCGGTTAAGTTAGTGAATGACGGGTAACGCGAGTTCGATATCCGCATGTTCCCAGGCTTTATCAAATCGCTCGCGAATCGCATTGGAATCGTCGGCATGGCCCTGACCATCTAGAGTCATTTTCAGACCAAGCAAGCCCCAGCCATTTTCTGGCAATTGGCGTAAGTCGGCGCGGAACTGCAACTCCGCCTCTTTGAAGTTTCCTCGTTGCAAATAGTGGCTGCCTAGTATCCTTCGGACCGATCGAAACCAAGGAGGCGGCTCCATATAGTTCAACGACTCTTGCTTGTGGGCGGCAGCAGCGAGCAAGGCCACTGCCGCAGCGTCTTGGCTCGTCGCTTCGAGGAATAGGCCCCTGGACTCATCGCGAGCGATGCTTAGAATATCCGCTGCGGAATTGACATACATCACCCTCGCTTGCTGAATCTGGGGTGTATCGATGGCAGCTGCCAATTCAGTGATGGCGTGTGCAGCCTGATCCATCTGCCGCTGATTTATGAAAGCGACGGCCCGCGCGTAGTGGTGTAAGGCACGAGCGTATGGCAGGTTGGTTTCTGGCAGGGGTTGCGTAAGAATTTCACCCCACATGCCGAACTGAACGCGCACCAACTGGGGCGTGGCGAGGAACTGCTGAAGTTCCGCCATTTCTGGATGCAAAGCTGCTAGCGGCCGTGCATAATTCGCTAATCGCTCGGCCTCGCGCAAGGCGTCGGCCTTCCTACCCAACATGCTGGCAGCTGCGACATAAAAATCCATGTTATGGGGAATGTACATGTGCCCATAGATATCAGTTGGATCACACGCCTGGCGATACTGTTCATCGACATCAATCGCCCGGCGATTGACGCGGGCGGTGTCCCAGTATCTGCCGACCCTAAAGTAGATGTGGCTTGGCATGTGCTCCAGGTGCCCTGCACCAGTCCCTGCAGTATCAAGAACGCGGGCCGCATTGAGCCCCCAACTTGGCTGTACTTTCTCCACGGCGTGGATGAAGTAGTGATTCGCCCATGTCACTTCCAACCCCTTAACAACTTCCAGGGCGCGAGCTACACTAGAAAGGATGGTGCCCCAGATCGCTTAGGGGATACCCAAAGCACAGTTAACGACACCAGTTTATAGCTGATTATTGCGAATACACCACAACCAGGCCTAGCTCTTGATGAATTGAACTTTCTCTAAAGAAAGTCGCGCACTGTCCGATGCTGTTGGCTGAATCTCAAAGAGGTCAACTATGGTCAGGCGCGCAATTTCTCTGGCAATGGTAATCTTGTTCGCAGCTGGCTTGGGCGCATGCGGCGAAGAAGAAGCAGAAGTAGAAGCGGAAGCAGAAGAAGAGGACACTGCTAAAACTGCAGGCGGTGGTACCGACGGTGGTTCTGGAAACGAGGTTGAGCCTGGTGCACCAGAACCGGGAGCCGCGATAACGTTTTCGGACGTGACACCAACCAGCTTCACAGTCAGTTGGGGTGCAGCTACTGATCCGGGCGAAAAGAGCTTTACCTATAAAGTTGTCTACGCTTTGTCGGCGAATGATATCGATTCCGTTGCTGAGGCAAATGCGATCACAGGTAGTGCGGTCATCGATGAACTCGCGTCAACAGTTACGAGTGAAACAATAACCGGACTGACTATTGCAACGACCTATGCGGTCGTCGTGGTAGTTACCAATAGCGAGGGTAAGAGCTCAATTTATGAGCCAGCAGAACAAGCCACACTTCCGAAGCGCATTTTTGTCACGACTACCAGAATGGCTGCTTCTTTCGCTAATGCTGCAGCAGTTGACGCCTACTGCGAATCCGATGCTGGCAAACCGACGGATGGTTCTACCTATAAAGCAATGATCGCTGGCTCGAACTGGCGCAAGGCTTGCACCTCGCCTAGATGCGTGTCTACCGGAACAACCGGGCAGGTTGATTGGGTATTCGCGCCAAGCACGCCGTATGGTCGCAAAGACGGGACATTGATCGGCGTAACTGATGCCAACGGTATTTTGCCAGACCCGATCCTGGCGGTACTAGATCCGACGTCTAACTACCCAATCTGGGGAGGCTTTGACTCAACTTGGCAATCGACAGGCAATAACTGCACCGCCTGGACCGCAACCGGCACGACTGCCGACGGGATGGTGGCAAACCCTTACTACCTTACAGCGACGCATTGGTTGGCTGGCGGGGCTCCCGGGTGCGGTGTAACGGGCAGTCTAGCTTGCGTTGAGCAGTAAGCTCACGTGGTCAAGCGCAACTACCCTGCCATGCTTGTGGGTGTAGTTGCGTCTCTCTGGTCTAATCTCGCCCGTATGCTGCTCAAACCTCTGGCGGATGGTGGAGCGAGTGCCTCATTCAAGCGATCCTCTACAACCGCTCGCACCGCTAAAATAGTTCGCGCCTTATTTGGCTCAAGATACGATTCGGTAGATCGGGATCGTGATAGGCCAGATAGCTCTCGGGCGTGTGGCTGTAGCCAAAGAACCAGTTAGCAGGCTGTGAGAGCATGTTGCCATACCCCTGGTTGCGGCTGCGGAAGTGCTCGGCAAAATTGGGATCAAGGACGTTGTATCCCCAGCTGGCAGCGCGCGAGTGAACCGCAGCAGCAAGGCGCGAATCACCGCTAGCGACGGCTCGCCGATAGGCCTCGTGGTATCCTGCTTCGTTCAAGATATCGCCCGTATGTCCATCCGCAGCGAGGGTGGCAACAGCTGTAGGTATCGCAACATGAGGCGACGGCAAACGTGGTGCAAAGGACGACGAGCGTCGGGGACCAAGTCCTGATACTCGGCACCTGTCGAGAGAGGGAGGCCTGTCAGGTGTGACTAAATTGCGGCGTCCATCCCCGAGATAAGGGCTGTTGGGAAGATGCCTGCGTGTACCTGCTACATAACCATCCGGTGTGTAATAGTAAGAGCCCTCTGGCATGAGACGCTGGGGTTGGGAAACATTGGTGACGCGAACGCCATTACGATAGACACCTAGGGCCTGTTCGGGGTGTGCCAGCTTGTAATTGCCATAGCGACCGTTCGTCAATCGATGCAGCAAACCCGGTTCAGCAAAAACCGTTAGATTTTGATCAGGGCTAAGGTCGATGCTATATGTCACATATCCGGGATTGGTCGCCACTACAGATGTACCTGGCCGTAGCTGGCTCCATGTGAGTCCGTCAGAACCACGCCATCCGCACGCTGAGGAGTGTAGGAACCCGCGCCTCGTCGGTGGAACAACCGCATGCAGTCGTTGCACACTTTCCGGGCTATGTCCGTGATTGCTTACCAACTGCACGGGCACTCCCGCCATTCGATAAGCATTCATTAACGCGCTGTCGCCATCAATAAAGTCTCCAAGCTCTCCCGGTGAGAAACGCGAGTACACACCATTATTGAGCACGAAAATTTGGGGAGAATTGAGAAAAGATGCCGGATTTTCGGGTGCTAACATGACAGCTTCTAAGCCATCAGCATATGCCGCTGCGGGGCAAGCAAATGTCATCGACAAGATGCAAGCTCTGATGATGCGTGCCTTCAGCATGACATCCCTCGCGATATAGAGTGTGCTGCAGTGATTGCAAGTCGGGTGCAATTCGTCTGCCACGACCCCTTGCCCAGTGCGTTGCCCTGTGATCGCAGAGAATTTTGCGCCGCTGGCGACTATTGCTCTGCGCCGCCGCGTCTCCAGCTCTGACGGTTTGGCGAGCTTGCGATCACAACATGCCGGTATGACGAGCTAAAAATCTCATTGATAGCGCATTGCAGCCGCCAAGTCACAGGCATCAGCTATATCTCCCTGACTTGACTAGACAGAACTAGGTCATGCTGGCCGCCAAATCGCTCCGACATGCTTGGCTGCGGCTCGTTCGTGAGCTGCTCGCTAGCGAAAGCACAGGGAAATTTCCAAGGGCGACGGGCGGCACGGGACTCGCATAGCCCTCCACATCTCCAAAGCAGAATAATTCGAATGGTAAAAAAGGGAGGACAGCATGCGTCACCTCATTTCGGTTTTGAGCCTCGCTATGGCATCCCAAATCGCTCTCATCGGGTGTGACAAGGATCCCCAATTGAATGGCGAAGGCAAGGTGCGAACAAATCATCTGTCAAAGAGCAAAAACTCAGATGTAAACCGACATATTGATATCAGCAGCGTTTCTTTGGCCGAGCGTGAGCAACTTTGGCTGGCTGCGGCGATTGCAGAGGCAGAATCTGAATTGACACTGGATGCGGCGCAAGACCTGCTACGGGCCTTGATTAACGAGCAGGGAGCGACAGATTTTGACGCATTTGTGGGCATTCTCGCCGGCACTGAGACGAGTCAAAACAACGAATACGGCTACCCCTCAGACCTGCGCCTGCTGCAAGGCACCTCGTGGGAATGCGGAGAGACTGTAGTTAACGGGCAAGTCTTCGTATGGTGCCCTATGAAACAGCCCCCAACTGAGGGGCAAGGCGAAGAGCCAAGTTGCGACGGCCAAGAGCTGACAAACGAAGAGCCTATTGTCCTGGTATTGTCACCCCAAGATATAGAAGCCGGCAAGGCAGCAAAATTGCAGAAGCACCAGGCTAGCCAACAGCAACAGGATGCGGTGACCAACACGGCCTCACCGGCAACGGCGCTGTTACTACTTACAGACCATCCTGTTTGCCAGGCAAAAAAAGTACCATTGTGGTGCACGACAGCTTTCAGCGGCCAACAGCAAGAGAAGCGCCAAGGAACCGCTAACTCGAATCAGTGTGCGAACTCGGCTCCAGAGCCGCAACCTGATCAAGACGAGTCTGAGACGACGATGCCTGAGGTAAGTTCGACATCGACGCCCACTGCTACTGAAACTGGCGGTACTGGCGGGACCGGTTCTGGCTCAACTGGCTCAAATTCGGGCTGGGCCGATTGTTCTGATCCTGACCGAATTCCAGAACATTCGCGGCCAACGGCTTGCTGAAGTCGACTGGTATAAAGGACGTATCCCGTAGCGTCGAGCAAACTTTGCTCGACGCCGGTCGTACAAATCGTTCCACGCACGGATCAAGGTAAATCCACCCTTCCAAGATGCCCCAGTGGACTTTGCGCCAGATTACTGGAAGTGGCGATCGATTCTTGTCATTTCGTTCGCGAGTTCTTTCCAGCGCTTGTCAGCTTCAAGATTCTGCTGGGTTCGGTGCACGGGATAGAACGCATTTGCGAGATCTCCAAAGCGACTGCTGGCGCTTTGGTATGCGCCCCTTAAGATCTGCATGGACATGCCGTCGCGGCAACGGTCGATAAGATCGTTGATGGCTTCTTGGAAGTAGTAGTGAGGTCCGTGCAGTGATTCATAGCCAGGGGTGTGCATGGATACCGTTTGGAAGCTAACCAGAGTCGCGGGCATTCGATTGATGTCTTTGCACGCCGTTGCCGCATTGGGCTGGGTGGGCTGGGGTCGCGGATTGGGCTGAACTGGATTGTTCGGAGCGCGCCCGCGAGTTTGAACGCTGACAAAGCAAGCATTCCAGTATGGATAGTACCTACCATCATCATCATATCCTGGACCAAACCGATAATGTGAAGAGCGAACAAGCGTCGCAATTCCGCCACAGGCGGCAGCCGAGTTGGCGCCACCGGCGTAAACGTAACCATTGCCAGCAAAAGCTGCCGCTGGCGACATACCCAGTACCATGATACCCGCAAGTATCGACTGTCGAAAGAAACGGCAAACGAGTGTACGGTCGAACATGATTGACAACCTCCAAGAAACGTAAAGTGGGAAGAATAGAGGAGCCTGCTTGCGCTCCGAATAGCGCGGGATGTCGCACTTTTCTCTCGCCAATGCAAGCGTTTACATGTTTGCAAACGATGTGGACTGGCTTTCCCAGTGTTTAACGAGAAGCGTTTATCGTTGCAGGACAGTGAAATATTCCGCGCGCGATCCTTGAGGTTTCATCTCTGCGAGCACTGCTACAGCGGTACTCATTTTTCCTGCGTGTTCCAATGATGCGAAATCATCGATCCAATCTGATCAAGATCTCGTCGTTGAGGAGGTTCAACTGACGAACAAGCTGAATGTCGTTCAAGCCCGCTTTCAAATGAATTAGAATTCGGTTGCAGCTCACTTGAATCCGCTCCGAAAGGGACCGATTCGCACCTGCACATTGACCAGCAAAGATACGAAAGCTCAATACGACTGCAATTTTTCGGGCGATGGAACGGCATCTGTTTCGCGCGGCTCGGACCTGAGCACAATTGGAAAGTCTGGAGATTACCATTACGTCAGTTTTGTTGTTCGAGCCCCGATCGGGTCGATGCATTGCGCGACGACTGTTAGCATCCTAAGGAAAGAGAGCTGCGAGCTTCAAGTTTCTTCGCAGGGTACAAGTTGCTTGAAATGATCTCCGGAGTATTGCGCTTGACTTGGCGGCCTCGGCATTTCATTTGAAACAATATCTTTGAGGGTTAGTGGCGATCCCGGCAGGACTCGCACCCGCACAGCGTGACGGCGCAGCCAACCTGCGACCACCGGATTAGAAATATGGTGGGCTTCGACATCGAATCCAAGCCGCGCAAGGGCCGCATCGCCGCAACCCCTTGCCACGCCCCCGTTTCGCCCCCGTACCCTTTTTGATTTGTGGAAAAATTGCGCCCCCAGGTGGCGGGGGCGCTGATTTCTTGGCGGATAATGGTCAGATTCAAGAATCGCAAGTCTGACCGGACCCTTACCAAATATCAAGATTTCCACGTTCCATAAATCATGGAAGTATTCACTATATATGATATTATTTGATATACTGCATTAGTTTCCTCGTTTTATGGAAGATTCATGAAGGCACAGGATGTCATGGTTGCTGCGACAATGGCGAGTCACGCGCCAATGACCGTGGTCGGGCTCGGCGCTTTGCTTCATATCAGCAAGAGCGAGGTCAGCAATGCGATCAAGCGTCTCGCTTCCTCACATCTCCTTGCGATTTCAGGCAATGAGCGAAAATGCCTGACAGGTAATTTACGCGAGTTCCTACATCATGGATTAAAGTACGTTTTCCCTGCACATTTGGGAGCCCCCGCGCGTGGGCTTGCGACGGCATGGGGGCATCCGCGTCTTGCAGCAGAAATTAGCGCCACAGAGATTCCCGTGCTGCCGTTAATCGATGGCAATGTTTACGGGCCTAGCCTGAGGCCGCTATATGATTCCTTGCCGGTGGCATGTAAGGCTAACGATCGGGTATACGAGCTTGCTGCCATCATCGATTGCCTGCGCCTCGGTCGATCGAGGGAGATTTCTCTTGCTCTAAAGCTGTTTGATTCACTGGTGATCAAGTGAGACTTATTGATGGACCTTAGTAAAGTCGTGTTGGCTTTAGGCGAACTTGCCGACGAAGTCATCTTTGTTGGCGGTGCCATTAACACGATCCTCGTCGATTCTGCGGCAAAGGCAAATGTGCGCGCAACTCGCGATGTCGATGCCGTATATCCAAATGACTCATACCTGGCATTCACTGAATTTGAAGATAACCTGTCTCGCAAGGGATTTGTTCGCGCACAAGGAAAAGATGATCCACCGTGTCGCTGGATATATGACTCGCAGATTCTAGATGTGATTCCCGTCAAGGCCGTCGGACCTCACGCCACCAATCGCTGGTTCGACGAAGGTGTAAGGGAAGCATCCACTGTTAAGATTGATGCTGGACGACCCATTCGGATTCTAAGCCCCGTGTATTTTATCGCCACAAAGCTCGATGCTTTTCGGTCGCGCGGCGACGCCGTGAATCTCCTGAGTTATGAGGTTGATGTTAATCACGATCTTGAAGACATCATCATTTTAATCGACGGACTTGCTGGCATTCATCAGCAACTTGCCGCATCGACGGGTCAAGTGCGCTCGTTCATTCGCCATGAGTTTGCTTTGCTCCTGAAGGATTCGAGGCTCGGTAACTATATTGCAAACTGCCTTCCAACTAGCCAGAATAGTGAACGAACGGAACGCGTACTATCTGCCATGCAAGTATTTGCGGATGATGGTTTCGAGTGAACATCTGCGACCACCGGATTAGAAATGAATTTTTTGCGCCAAACGACTCGGGCACAAAAATCATAACATCATGATATTTATATATAAAATTGGACACACACATCTTCTATTGCCGACAAAATTAATCAGAGCCGCTCCCCCCAAATTACCCCACGGCGATTTTATTAAAATCCGCGCCCAGAAAGCAACTTTCGTTACAAACTTACCACGCTGATGGCATTTGTGGTAAATTTGTAACATTCACCCGGGAGCTTATCCTTGAATATGCGGCTAGAACCTATGCGGGCAATCAAAAAGCTTAGCGTCATGCGCGCTTCGGAGCTGCAGAAGCTTTCGGTTTCTCGAACGCAATTACGGCGACTGGTCGATGGCGGACAGTTGATCCTACTCGGCGCTGGATTCTATGCCCATCCCTCACTCGATCCGTTCATCGCCTCCATCATCGCGGTGGCGCGATTCTATCCGCACGCCGTCGTCTCGGGAATATCGGCCCTCGTCATCCACGATTTGACCGACGAGCGAATCGACAAGATTGACGTGGATATCGAACGCGGGACTTCCATACGAAATAAATTGCTCAGGACCCGTAGGGTCAAAGAGTCACGACTCTTTGGTATTGCAACCATCACGATGCACGGCCATAAGGTTCGCGTCTATGACCGCGAACGATCGCTTTGCGATGCCTACATGTTGGACCCAGACGGCGCGCTCTTTATTAAAGCGCTCAAGCGTTATGTACATCAAGGGAAAATCAGACCCGAGAAGTTGGTGCGCTATGACGGCACCCTGGGGACCCATGTGCTACGTGCCGTAAAACAGGAGATCGCAGATGGCTGAACCCTCAAAGAACTTCCTAGCGAGAGCTCGCTCCTGGACCACCAAGCACAAATTGAGTGGGCCTCACGCATTTCTGCGCTTTGTCATGATGACATTTGTCGAGCAACTGAATGAGACGAGTGATGAATTTGTCTTCAAAGGCGGAAATCTCCTATGGATGTACATCAAAACGCCCAGGAGTACCGTAGATCTTGATTTTGTCACCAAGACATTTGCAAATCATAGTGACGTCCGCAAGGCCCTAGACGACGCCTGTAACAGAGCTATAGAGGGAATAAAGTACGCATTGATTGACTTTGACCCGATCGAAAATCGAGGCGCGTCCGCTCGCGTTTCCTTTAAGACAGACCAGGGTCAAGAGAACACCTTCGAGCTGGATATCGTTTACAAACTTTTGTCGGTCACTCAGCACATTGCTTCGCCCATTCGACCGGAGGTCAAAATCTCAGCAGTAACTCTCGAGAATATCATCAGCGATAAGCTAGCTGCTGCTCATCAATATGGATCCGGAAATAGTCGCATGAAAGACTTTGATGATCTCTGGCGAATCAGTGTCGCAAATTCATCCGAGGTGTCTTGGGGAATTTTGGCTCAAATACTAAGAGAACGAACTGTCTCCCCTGAGCTACAGAAAAAGTGGATTAATCCCCTCATGGAGAAATCTTGGCAGTCGCATGTGAGCCGTAACAAGGATTTACCATCCAAGCTTCACGACGTCTTTGCCTCGATTAACTCTTGGCTTGCGAACGGCTTGTCTGATCAATCTCCCTAGAAAATCTGCTTGGTCATTCGCTCAACTACTTTGCTGACGTGGGTGTCGCAGAGATGTGTGTATCGCTTAACCATGTCGAGTGACTTATGACCAAGAACTTCAGCAATTTCGTGCGAAGTGGCCCCGCTCATCGCCAAGTAACTCGCCGCGCAATGCCGTAGATCGTGAAATCGAAAATCAAAAATTTGCGCCTGCCTGAGCGCATTTTTCCAAGGTCTCTTGAGGTCAAAGAATCTTCCGCCCGTAGGGCTTGCAAACAAGAACTCTGAATCTTGATCGCGATCCCACAGCTCGCCCACCAGGGTCGCCGCCAATCCTACCAATGGTACAGACCTTCGATCCCCGTTCTTGGTGTCCTGAAGAATAATGCGATGACGATCAAGGTCAACATCCGAACGCCTAAGCCCCAGAATCTCTGACTTGCGCATGCCTGTCGAAATCGCAACTACGACGATTGCATACATTTGAGAATTGCAGCTCAGTTTACAGGCGTCCAATAATCGCTTGCGCTCGTTATCGCTTAGGAAGCGAACTCGGCCGCGTGGCTCTTTGAGCTTGGTGACCGCCGACATGGGCGAAGCCGGAATCCAGCCCCACTCTCTCGCAGCGATCGTCAAAACATGCGAAAGGCACGCCATATAGCGATTGACAGTAGCTGGGGCCAGTTCCCTTCCCAACCTGCCACGATGCATATTGGTACGAATTTCAGATATCATCACTGCCGTGACCTTTTGAATTTGTAAAGGCCCAATGAGCCGACTCCAAACTCCCAGGGCAAAGCGCTTTGCGTCGAAGCTTTTTGGCGTCCGAATGGCAATATCGCGCATATATCGCACGATGGCATCGTCCAAGGTATGGTAA
Source organism: uncultured Oligoflexales bacterium (assembly GCA_964560765.1). Classification (GTDB taxonomy): domain Bacteria; phylum Bdellovibrionota_B; class Oligoflexia; order Oligoflexales; family CAZLMG01; genus CAZLMG01. Next base: position 92,872 of record CAZLMG010000010.1, on the reverse strand, counting down.
GTCGAGTTGTGACCCTCGATGGCCCGCTGATACTTGAGTTTACCCTCCTCGGCCTCGGCCCATCTTCGAGCTTCCGCCTTGGAATGAAAGGTTGCCGACTTCGAGGGAAATCCTTTGACCCTGACGTTAGCCCGATAACGTATGCCGTATTTTGCATTTCTTTTTTCAATGTAGGCCATCGCAATACCTCCCAGATGTTAATTGAGTGATAGCTTCTGACTTCGCTTGTATTGAAAATGCGGTCGAGAACAGCCCGTGGTGAGTGCCAGTGCCCCAATAGTGCACCAGACTCCCCTTGCTGAACGGGGGCGGAAAAGCGCGCGCAAAAAAAGTGTGTACTGTCGGGGAAAAAGAGAAGAAAGGTGGCGATCCCGGCAGGACTCGAACCTGCGACCACCGGATTAGAAATCCGGTGCTCTATCCAGCTGAGCTACGGGACCAGCGCCCCCATTACGCCCCCCACGCTACTCGTAGAGGTGCGATTTACTGCGTACCAGTGAGAAACTGATTTCACTCGAAGTCCTTCAAAGCACTCAATTAATGTCATACTTCCGAACTCTTCGCTATCCCCAGCTGCAGATTAGAAATCCGGTGCTCTATCCAGCTGAGCTACGGGACCCCATGCGACGCCTGTCATCTAATGCAAATGCAGAAATGCTGAGCGAAAACAAAACATGAACTAGGGGCGTTGCATAGTCAAGCAACCATTCTCCCAACCCTCTTGAATAACTTAATAGGAATAACTTCGAACCTGACGAATTCATAAAGTTTAAGGTTTCTATAAAATCTGCCTTATTTTAGGAGTGCAAAATTCCACGCTAACCCCCCGGACCCACAGGAATTGATCCCCCCCCGCTCAAGTTCCGCAAAATTCTGACGATGGCCTTTGGTGTACGAGAAAAAATCCGTGACCACCAGTCCCAAGTGGGAAGGGCGGAAGTATGAGCCTCGGACATATGACAAGTTGGATCACACTGCTAACCACTCTCTTGAGTGCGTGCGGCGGCGGCGTGGTTGTGAAGAGAGCCCAGATCCCGGCAGAGTTGCTGGAAGAGGTCGACCCGGGCGCTGGCGGTGGCTCCGTTGAGATTGAGCGCCCAATCATTACCTCCCCCGGAGAGGGCGACAAGAAGGTCGGTTCCCAGAGCGTGACCATCTCGGGTACCTGCTTGCCTGAACGGTTCGTCAATATGCTGGTATCACCCGATACAACTCTAAATGCCAGCACCACCTGTAGTGCCGGCGGGACCTTCAGCTTTACGAAGACCTTCTCTGATGGCGAACACGAAATTCGCGTGACACAGCAAGCAACGCAGCTGACGCCAGACCCTTCCGCCTCTGAGGCGGCTATATTGAATTTGACCGTCGATAGCACCGGCCCAGCTGCCATCGCTATCACTTCACCCGATAACCTCACGCACTACACCAACGCGACAAGCCTGAACATCCAGGGCACCTGCGAGACCGGCGCGACTGTCAGCATCTCTGGCGCCGCCACCACCAGCACTACGTGTGCGAATGGCACGTTCAGCGCGGCCGTGGCTCTCGGCGTCGAGAATACCTACGCCTACGCCGTGACCCAGAAAGACGACTTGGATCGTTCCTCGGCTGCCGAAAATTTGTCAGTCATCGTCGATCGCACGGCCCCTGACGACTTTACCTTTGTAACTGCCGCAACCTTTATCGCACCCAGCAACACGCCGACGATTTCCTGGAATGGGTCGAACGACACCTCGACATTTTCGTACTCTTTTGCTCACGACCTAGACGACGACTGCGCCTCACCGCTCGCTACCATCAATGCCATTACAGCAACGTCCTACACGCCGACCACAGGTTGGGCGGACGGCATGTACTACGTCTGTGTCACGGCGACGGACGCCGCCGGCAATACCAAGGCTGCCACCGGCACCGACATCATCGTCTATGTGGATACCGCTGCTCCATCGGCGTTTGCAATCGATGCCTTAGCCGACAACCCAACAAATGACACAACGCCGACCTTTACCTGGACGGCCTCATCGGACACCACAGCATTTACCTACGATGTGGGCGTATTCAGCGACAGCGCGTGCAGCACCCAGGTGCAGGTCAGTACCGGCATCACCTCGAGTGCGACCCGATCGTTCACCCCGACAGCCCTGGCTACGGGTACCTATTACTTCTGTGCCAGCGCCACAGACTCGTCGGCACCCACGGCGCGCACGACCGCTGCCACCAACAGTCCGTACTCTTTCGTCGTCGATGCCACCAATCCAGCGGCCTTTGACTTCACGATCGGCCCCAACGTCAACACCAACGATTCCACACCGACCATCTCGTGGAGCGCAGCAACCGACACGACGACTGTCGTCTACGATCTGGCTTACGCGACCAGCGCTGATTGTTCGAGTCCCATCGCCACGATCACCAACTTATCGACGACTACCTACACCCCGTCAGCCATGTGGTCGGACGGCCTTTACTCTATCTGTGTCACCGCCCGCGATGTCGTAGGTAACTCGACCGCCGCCACTAGCAACCCATTGTCATTGCGTGTCGACACGACTCCACCAGCAACGTTCGCGATTAATACCATCACCAACAACGTCACCAACGACGCGACGCCGACCATCACCTGGACGGCGGCTACCGATGACAGCACCTTCACCTACAGCATCCAGGTCGACAACGACGCCAGTTGTCCGAGCCCCATCCAGCAGCAGGCCAGCATCGCCTCGGCTGATCCGCGCGAATTCACCTTCAACGCGCTAGCCACCGGCACCTATTACATCTGCGCCCAAGCTGTCGATCAGCACGGACAGACTCGCAATGCCAGCAATAACTCCTATCAGTTCGTAGTCGACCTCGAAGCGCCAGCCGACTTCTCGATCGCCAGCGCCATGTCGCCAACAGCAACGGCCAACAGCCAGCCGACCCTCGACTGGGCAGACTCATCGGATAATCACAGCGCCGTCACCTACGACGCGATCATCGATAATGACAGCGACTGCAGCTCGCCGACCCAGTCTGTCAACGGCTTGACCTCGTCAGCCTGGACGCCCTCGACGGCGCTGGCCGAAGGCACCTATTACCTGTGCGTCACCGCCAGAGACCTGGCGGGAAACACCAAGGCCGGCACCGGTCCGTTTGAGTTCAAGGTTGACCTGAATCCGCCGAGCGCCTTTCAGATCAACACCTACACCAATAACCGCAATAACGACCTGACGCCGACCATTACTTGGACGGCGGCAACCGACACCATGACGTCGGTGACGTATACCGTAGCCATTGCCACCACCTCGAATTGTGCGACGCCGCATCAGACACAGTCGGGGATCACGGGCACGTCGTTCGAAGTGACTTCGGCCTTGACCGATCAAACGACCTACTACATCTGCGTCACGGCGAAGGATGGGGTCGAGCACACGCGCACCGCAACTGACGGCGCATCGAACAACTACTATCAATTTATGGCTGACGCAGCGGTGGTGAACTTTGCCGTGACTTCGCCGACCAATGCTTCAACCACGGGCGGCTGGCCCCTGCAGATTTATGGTACGTGCGAACCGATTACCGGCTCGACCACCGAAGTAACTCTGTCGGGTGACGTCCAAGACGGCGGTGACGTGTCGGTCAACTGCACATCGGGTGGAACCTGGTCGTATCAATGGGATCACGGTGGTGCCGCAACCACTTATACGAATATTACCGCTTCACAGGTCGATGCCGCCGGCAACGTCGCCACGCCCATCGTCCGCACCTGGACTTTCAACCCGTCGTTGGTTCCGGAGCCGGTCATTACGTCGCCGGCCTCGCCACACCTGCAAAAGGAAATGACCGTCAATATCGTGGTCAGTACCGGTTCGAACTGCATGGGCGCCACCAACCACGAGTTACATCTTTACCGCGGTGTCGACCCAAGTCTGACGCAAATCGACGCCGCCCCCTGCGATAACACCGCTTCGTACAATTTCCAAGTCATCGAGAATGCCGATGGTTTCTACAACTACGCCGTCCGTCGCCACGACCACGATAACACCACCGAGTCGCAGGCCGTGCCGCTGCAGGTCCGCATCGACTCTACTTCGCCGGGCTCGTTCAACATCGACACCCTCACGGGCAATGTTACGAATGACACAACCCCAACCTTTACTTGGTCGGCGGCTGCGGACGATACCGCCGTCGATTATCGCGTCGAGTTGCACAGCGCCAACACATGTGATGCACTGATCGCTGGCGAAACCGCGACCGCACTGACCAATCGCACGCATACTTTTACGGGGCCTCTGGCCGAAGGCACCTACTACGTCTGCGTCTGGGCTGACGACGAACTGAATAACGGCGAGACCGCTGCTTCTAACAACGGCTATGCCTTTACCGTCGACTTGACGGCACCAAGCACCTTTGCCATCAATGCCGTTACGACCCCGACCAACGACGCCACGCCGACCGTCAGCTGGGAAGCTGCGACCGATAGTTACAGCGTCACTTACGATGTGCGCATCGACAATACCAGCAACTGCGCCGTTCCCGAGGCCCAATCCTTGGGACAGGCAGGGACTTCGTTCACGCCAGCATCGGATCTGGCCGATGGCACCTACTATGTATGTGTGGTGGCCAGCGACGTTGCCGGTAACGCGCGTACCGCCTCAAACAGCAGCACGTTGAGCTTCCGGATCGATACCACGCAGCCGTCGACATTTTCGATCAACATGATCACTAACAACGCCACCAACGACACGACGCCAACGTTTACCTGGACTAGCGCCACCGATCCATCGAATGTCAGCTATTCCGCCACTATCGGCAATAATGTCGATTGCTCGTCGGCGGTAGAGTCATCGGGTGCCCAAGCGGGTACAAGCTTTACACCGAGTTCGGCGCTGGCCGAGGGTACGTACTACGTCTGCGTCAGCGCCGTCGACGACCTGAATAACGGCCCGCGACTGGCGACCAACAACGGCTACTCGTTTGTCGTCGATACCGCCAATCCGGGCGATTTTGATGTCGTTGCCCTGACCAACGATCTGACGAACGACGACACGCCGACGCTAAGTTGGAGTGCTGCCAGTGCTGGCTCGGGTACGGCGGTGACCTACGCCTTGAGATTGGATAACAACAGCACCTCGTGCGCCTCGCCCGAGTACAGCGCCGACAATATCTCAGGCACGAGTCATACGGTGGCAAGCGCCCTTGCTAACACCACCTACTACATGTGTTTGACGGCGATTGATGCGGCCGGTAATAGCACCAATGCCACGACGTATCCGTATGACTTTACCATGGATGCCGAGGCACCCACCGACCTGAACGTGACCGGCCCGGCGGATGTCGTCGGCACGTTGACACCATCCGCCACTTGGGATGACGCCAACGGCGAAGACCTATACCGCGTCTATGTAAACACGGGCGCCAACAATTGTGCTGCCGGCAACCACGCGACATACTTGACGCTGGCACCGGAAACAGTATCGCAAGCCCTGTCCTTTACTTTGGACGGCACCTACTACGTCTGCGTCGTCGCCGAAGATTTGGCTGGCAACCAGATGACCGATCATAAGTCATTCATCGTCGACACCACGGCTCCAGGCTCGTTCTCCATCGACGCTCTGACCAACAATCGCACCAACAGCGCCACACCGACGCTGACTTGGACCGAACCAAGCGACATCACCAGCCTGACTTACGACGTCATCATCGACGACAACAATGACTGCGCCACTCCCGTGGCTTCTGCTACAGGTTTGACCAGCCGGACTTATACCTCGTCTGTCGCGCTGGATGATGTCACCTATTACTTTTGTGTGACGGCGCGCGACGCCATCGGCAACACCACAAATGCAAGCAATCAGTTCTATGCCTTTACCGTGGATACAGTTGATCCGACTGGACTGGAAGTGACGGGTCCAGCCGCCAATGTCACCGATACAACTCCAGATGTCACCTGGGACGACGCCACGGGTGAAGACTATTACGACGTATATGTAAACACGAGTACCGACCCCGTCGACTGTACCAATGGCGCGGCCTTCGAGCAGGAAAATATCGCGGCGGACACGACCAGCATCACCATTAGCTCGGCGCTTGCCGATGGATCCTACGATGTCTGTGTCCGTGCTCGCGACTTGGCGGGGAACGAGATCACTGATTCGAAGTCCTTCGTCGTCGATACAACGGCGCCCGGCAACTTCAGCATCACAGCCTTTGCTAGTAACAAGACCAGTAATTTGTTGCCGACGATCAATTGGGGTGCGGCATCGGATGTCTCGGCCGTCACCTACAATGTTAAGGTAATGAGCGACAATGATTGCAGCGGTACGGTGCACGAAGAATTCACCGATGTTTCTGGTACCTCGGCGACTCTGACCGATGCCCTTTCGACAGACACGGACTATTGGATTTGTATTGTGGCGACGGACGCGGTCAATCTGACCAAAGCCGCCAGCAACAATCCATACCAATTCCGCGCCGAGGCTCTTAACGTGCCGGTGATATTAGTGCCGGCAACGCAGCAGTCGGTCAGCAATGTGACCACGCACGAGATTTCTGGTACCTGTAACATCGGCTGGAATGTGATTCTTTCAGGTGGTAAGGACGATTCGGTTGTCTGTGACGCTCAGGGCGAGTTTGCCTTTACCCACGCAGGCATGACCGACCGTACCTACAACTACACCGTCGTGCAAAATAACGGCGGCGCCAATACGCAGCCAGCAACGGCTTCCATCACCATCGACACCACGCCACCGGACTTTCCTGTGATCGTATTGCCAGCTTCGAATCCATTTAGTTCCGCGGCGTCGACCATCAATATTTCGGGTACATGCGAAAATGGCGCGACGGTTGATATTAGTTTGGCAAGTCCCTCGTGGTCAGATGCCAAGACCTGTACCAACGGGGAGTTTGCATTTACCTATACAGCTGCCGGCGTCGGTAGCTATACCTTCACCCTTGATCAAACCGATGTCGCCGGCAACGCGTCGGAGGATCGGCAGCTCGTATGGAATTATGACGCAGGTCTTTCCGCTGCGCCGACCATTACCACCCCAGCTGCAACTCCGCGCTTCACCACCACCGGCAGTCTGACAATCTCCGGGGGGTGTGTCTACACTGCTGCCGGCACCGACGTGGTCTTGGGCGGTCAGGTATTGGAAAGCGAAGCAGCGGGCGGCTCAGATGAGACGACCGGTGCTGATGCTGACGGACTTATTTTAGTGACCTGTGCCAGCACATCCGGTGGCACTTACTCATTTACGATCAACAAGGCCTCGCAGGGTACTTATGCCTTGAACGTGACCCAGACCGAACCGGCCAAGTCGGTGTCCGCGCCTGCAAACTTAACCTGGATTTACGATGCAGCCGTTGCTGTGCCGACGATCACGTTACCAACGTTTCCATATACCGCCGCGGGCGACTTGACGATCACGGGTGCCTGCGAGGCGGGATCGACGGTGCATCTTACTGGTGACGCCACTGTCCAGACGACGTGTTCTGCGGGCCCAGTACCGGTGGGTGCAACGAATAATGGCACGTACTCTCTGAGCGTCACCGGACTAGCTGACGGAACCTACTATTTTGACATTCACCAGGTCGATCGCGCCGGTAACACGTCTACCGCCGTAACTGGATTGCGCTGGGACCGCGACAGCAACGTCGCTACGCCGGTGACTGTGGCGACTGTAGCTGCTGCGACGGTGTACACAGCCGAAAGCCAAATTGTGCTCGGTGGTGCGTGCACGGCCAACTATACGGTCACCCTGAGCGGTGACGTCGTGGCTGGAGACGTAACAAACCCAGCCAATAGCTTGACTATGACTTGCAGCGGCGCAGGAGCCTATAGCTTCACCATCGCTAAATCCAGCGATGGCACATACGCTTTTAACCTGGTGCAGCAGTTTGGCGCCGGATCGCCATCGCCGGCGACAACGCGTACTTGGGTTCGGGATACGATCGCGCCAACGATCGACACTCTCACGGGTCCATCCGACCCCAACCGCGTCGCCGTGGTCGAGTTTGCTTATACGGGCTCGGATGCCAACACGTTCAGCTTTGACTGCAAAATCGAAAAGGCGGGTGGCGGTAGCGTCAACTTTGCCCCGTGCGGTCCGACGCCGCGCTTGTATCCAAATTTGCTGCCAGATTCGAATAACGAATACACATTCTCGATTCGTGCGGTCGACTTGGCGGGTAATGTGTCTCCCACCTCGACTTGGACATTCTTGCACATTGGCTACAAGACATTGGCTCTTTATCGCATGAATTCCGGCAGTGATTTTGATGTCAGTACCAACTTGTCCACATCGGGCAAGGAGATGAGCCATACCTCGACCACGTCCGGTACCGGTAAGTTTGCCGAGGGGCGGGTGCTGGACAACACGGATGATCGCTTGGACGTGACCACAGATTCGGATTACGACCTGCTGACGGACGCAGGGGGACTGGGGCTGGTAACCATTGAGTTTTGGCATAAACTCAGCGCGTGTACTCCCTCAGGAAACTGGGATAAGAGTATCTTGTCCTGGGTCGATACCTCCGATACGACGAACAAGGTCGGGTTTAGGCTCGTCCTGCGTAAGCAGGGTTCGAACTTCAATGTGGAGCTCGTTCACAATCATAACGTCGCTGGTACCAGCAATTCATCAGTCACGATCAAAGGTCGATCTGCCGTCCATAAGTCCGAGTGTAGCGGGACTTTGAATTGGCATCACTTTGCCGTCGTCATCGATCAAAATTCTTCGATCGACTTGTACGTGGATGGTACGAAACTCGCTGGTTCAACAACCAACGCCCGGGTCTATATCCCTGAGGCATCGACAGGACGCATGCGCTTTCTCTTGACCCCCGCAGGTGCATTTGATGGTGACTTTGCCACCGTCGACGATCTGCGCATTAGTCAGGTTCGACGTTATACCACGGGCTTTACACCTCCCGCTGCGTCTTTCTCCCTCGACTAACCCGGCTCCCGGTGCCGTCAGATACCTCATCAATGCAAAAAAAAACGGAGCGCCTAAGCGCCCCGTCTCATTTCTCGTATCCATCGGAACCGCTACGCGAGCGATCCCGCCGGAATTACCACTCCAAGCGGAAAGCGGCTAGCTTCACACCCAGGTTGGTGAGGTCGGTCTTAGACTCGCTCTCAGAACCCATGGCGTAGCTCAAGCCAGCAACGTAGCTAAACCCACCAGCCAATGGCAATACGTATTGAGCTTGGAAGCCGTAAGTCATAGTCGCAGACTTGGTTTCAACGTTAGCAGCATCGGTGTCCTTGCTAGCATCGTTGGCGACAGCAACTGTCACTTCTACAGTCGGCTTGCCGAGTGATACGTAGTATGTACCCCAAAGGCCCCACTTCATGTCGTCAGTCGCTTCGTCGCCTTCTGACTTGGACTCAGAGTGCATGCCCAGATCCAAACCGACTTCCAACTCTGGCATGACCATGTAGCTGACGCTGAATTGGTCAGTGCCATGTGGGTACAAGTAGACGCTCATGCCGTTCCAAGAAGCCTGGACGTATAGATCGTCAGTTCTAGTCGTCAAAGTAGTCGTCGAAACCTCATCACCGCCATCTGGGGTGATGCCCAGCTTGCCCCAGGTCAGAGCCGACTGTTGCATTGTGAACTTCGCCTTGCCTTCGCCATGATTGTCAGCGAACGCGTTTCCACCCAGAACCATTCCAGCAGCAACTAAAGCAATACGACGCATAACTCTCCCCCTCAATGTTTTCCCGTTATGGGATGAAAAGACCGATGTAAACTGGCGGCGGTGGAACCCAAACCAATAAACACAAACCGCTGCCATAAATTGATCTTATTAATCTTTTAATCTTTTGTGGTTGCGGCGTCAACCCTTTGGCAACTTTGCACCTTTTGCTGCTTAAAAATTAAGCAGCACCTTGCCTGTGACTCAAGTTCTCCGTCGCACTGCCGACAAACCAGAGAGACAAGTGTTCAGTGTTAACGCAGGCTCATTGGGAGCGGATCCACATGGATATCACGCTACAACTTATTAACAAAGACGGCGTGGACCACATTCACTATGTGGGGCCGATCAATGAGGAAGCGGAAGTGCATTTGGCGCAGGTGCAGAGCAAAGTCGGCGCCAAGGTCGTCGTGAACTTCAAGCAAGTCGAATACATCAACAGCTGCGGTGTGCGCGCGTGGATCAACTTCATGCGTGAACTGGAAAAGAATCGCCAAGTGACGTTTGAGGAATGCACCTCAGAAATCGTCATGCAGATGAACATGATTCCGAGCTTTCGCGGCAACGCCAAGGTGAAGTCGGTATACGCCGCGTACGACTGCGAGAACTGCGGAAACAAAGAAAATAAGCTGTTCGAAGCTGGAAAGAATTTGCCCGAAGACGGCAACTTCGAATTTCCGCCGGTGCATTGCTCCAAATGTAAACACGAAATGGAAATGGAAGAGCTCGAAGACGAGTATTTCGCGTTTTTGGAAGCCAGTTAAATTTTGCTTCTAGGATTTGAATAGCCCATGTCGAGCGCCGCGCAGAAAAATCACGCCATCAACGTGCTTGATCTCTTTAAGCCCTATGAACATTTCTGTCGATCCATGCTCGATGCCTATGTGGTCGTCGACGCGGACGGTCACGTCCTGAAAAGCAATCAACTCTTTACCCAGTTGGTGAACAAGACGTCCAAGCAGATACTGAAGACGGCGTCGTTTGATGAGATGCTGAGTCTCTACCTAAACGATCAACTGATCTCGGTCAAAAAGCTCTTGGAAGGACGAGCCCCTAACCGACTCGATGAAGTTCGGGGGGATAATGGCCGCTCCAAGGACTTGAATCTGATCATTGGCTACTATCCATTTGCCGATGGGACGACCAACGAGTTCTTGGGCGCATTCATTTTGCTGCGCGACGTCACCGCAGAGACCGCGCTGCAACACAAATATCGAACGACGGCACTGAAGTCGATCACAGACCCCTTGACGGGTCTTTATACTCGTGGCTACTTCGAAGATTACTTGAATCTGCAAATGGATGCCCTGAGCCAACTACCGCCCAATGCCGAACAGCGCAACCTGACACTGGCACTGGTCGACATCGACTTTTTCAAGAAGGTCAACGATGTGCATGGGCATCAAGCAGGCGATTACGTCTTGAAATTGGTGTCCGGCTTGATGAGTCACTCATTTCGTAAGACCGACGTCGTCTGTCGTTACGGCGGTGAGGAATTCTTGGTCATCTTGCCGACCACAGACTTGAACCTAGCAACCATTCCTGTCGAAAAATTCCGCGCCAGTGTAGCGGCCGAAGAGGTAAACTTTGAAGGCACCAAGTTTCACGTCACCGTAAGCTGTGGCTTAGCCCAAGTCAAAATCGGTCAAGAGAAATACGAAGCCACCATTGCCCGCGCTGATGAGGCTCTTTACGCTTCCAAGCACAATGGCCGCAACCGAATCACGGTCCACAATGGCGTCAATCTACTAGAGCTTTGCCATGGATCAGCGGCACCGAAAAAAGCTGGCTGATCCCTCCCCTTGTGCCTAAACTCCCATGAATGTTATGAAGTCTCTTGGAATTGCCGTGCGGCGCACGTTTCCATCCATTTCGAGGACTAGCGATGAACATTTTGGTTACCGGTGGCTGCGGCTACATCGGCTCACACGTAACCCGGCAATTGTCGGAAGCCGGCCACAAGGTGCGCGTGATCGATGACCTTTCAACCGGCTTTGCCGACGCCCTGTTGCACGGTGAGGGGCTGATCCGCGGTGATGTGGGCGACCCGAAAGTTCTCGAGTCCGCTTTCAACATGGGTCCTGTCGATGCGGTTCTGCATTTTGCCGCCTCCATCGTCGTCCCCGAATCGGTTGCGGATCCCTTAAAGTACTATCGCAACAATACGGTTGCCACCATTCGCCTGCTCGAAGCCTGCGTCGCCCACAAGGTCCCTCAGTTTATTTTTTCGTCAACTGCTGCTGTCTATGGCGATCGACATGTGAACGATGTCTCCGAGCAGTCGGCGACGGCACCGGAAAATCCCTACGCCTGGTCCAAGCTGATGGATGAACAGGTGCTGCGAGATGTCGCCCAAGCGCACGGATTGCGCTTTGCGGTGTTGCGCTACTTCAACGTTGCCGGTGCCGATCCGCAACTGCGCATCGGCCAACGCTTTCCGAACGCCACGCATCTGATCAAAGTCGCCTGCGAAGCGGCGGTGGGCAGGCGTCAAGGCGTTGCCATTTTTGGTACGGATTACCCAACGGTCGATGGCACTGGTGTGCGCGATTACATCCACGTGGAGGATCTCGCTTCGGCCCACTTAGCGGCGTTGCAATATTTGCATGCTGGCGGCGCGTCCGAACTGTTTAACTGCGGCTACGGTCGCGGCTACTCAGTTCGTCAAGTATTGTCGATGGTCGAGAAGGTCTCTGGCAAGAAGCTCCACATCACCGAGGGGTCGCGGCGTCCGGGCGACGTGGGCTCATTGATCGCCGATGCTAACAAGATTCGGGGCGTGACCGGTTGGGCCCCCAAGTACGATCAATTGGAGACTATCGTCGCTTCTGCTTTTGGCTGGGAGCAGCGCATACTTTCCTAGCGCCGCCAGCGCCTCGGTTCCGACGCGCAACGCCACCAAACCCGTAAGCGTCAGTTGCTCTGTCATGGCGAGGAGGGCCACGGCGGCGACAAAGCCGCCGATGGTCACTAGATTCATCCACAGACTGAGATGTGCGAACTTCGTTGCGCGCAAGAAAAGCTCCGGGTCAAACGCCGCGACTAAAATTCCAATGACAAAGATTTGGAAGATGGGGGCGCTATCGGCGTAATTGCCTCCAAATGCCAAGGTTAGCAATGACTCGGCCATCAGCACGCACAGCGCTACGATCGGCAGTAAGTACAGAGCGACCTTGCCGCATGCCCGCAGCCAGTAGCGGCGGGCCTCATCAAACCCAACATCACGTTGCAAGTCGACGGCTCGTACGGCAGCCAGATTCTGGGTTGTCTCGATCCATTGGCGCGCCATGGGAACTTCTAGGCAGCCAACGGAATAGCGAGCAAACCCCGCCACCCCAAAAAGTCCGGAGACCAAGAAACGATCCATGCGACCGAGGGCGATTAAAAAATTGTTGCCGCCGATTGGCAGACCAAAGTGTAGATGATGGCGAAACTGGGCCCACCATTGCCGGAGTGGGATGGGATCTTTGCCGAGTAATCGCCAATAGATGCCTGCAACCACAACGAGTCGCAACGAATACCAAAAGACAAGGCCGGCAAAGATCGCTGCGAGTGAGTCCATGACCCACGTGCCAACAACCACCGCCACGGCGCAGCCCAGCGCTTGCAACGCCACGACGAGCGCACTTGCTCGCACGCGATCCGTAGCCAATAGCAGATGTTCCACGTGCGCTGTCGGCATGGCGAGGATCACGAGCAGGCACAGATATCCGGCATAGGGCGCTAGTTCTGGCGCGCCCAGGCCTGCGCTCCACAGTGGGGTTGTCAGATAGAGCGTGGCAGCCAGCGTCGCTCCGGCGGCGAGGCCCCAAACGGCGCTCAAGGCCCCCTGAAACGCGGGTTTAAATCCTTCGGTGCGCACATGCCGGAAAAGCCCACCATCGAAACCCATGCTGCCGAGGATGCTGAGCATCAGTTGCAGCAGCATCAGGAGGCGATAGGCGCCGAACTCCTCAACAGTTAAACGCCGAGAAAGGAGCATGGGCACAGCCAGGCCAATGCCGAGAGCAACGGCTTGTCCGGCCACCAACACCGTACTCGGTGATGCGGATCTTAGGATTCGCATGGCTGCAACACTCCGGGCGCGGATATTTTCGCACGTTCGGCACGCCACTCTCGCCATTGCAGCAGCCGGCGTAGCATCCGTCCTCGCCACGTTCTTGCGGGAAGGCGCAACCGCATTGCTGGCCGCGGCACCGCTCCAAAGCGAATCTTGTAATCTTGCTCGCCCAAACCATAGTCGATAAATTGTGCCTGCCCGAATTCCAAGATGTGATGCAGCACGTGAAAGTCCAAAATGGCGCCTGGTGAATATTCCAGAAAGTCCGGGTCGACCCCAGTTTGATAGGCATACCACTTGTGGCCGTGGCGAAAAAGCAGGGCCGAGGAAAGATGTTTGTCGTTGCGCCAGAGTTCAAATATATGCAATTGGCCGCTTTGCGCCAGACTCTTCGCCAACTGCTGTTGAAACTGCGCAAAGCGCGGCAGGAGGAATCCACCCCGCTTACCCTGCTGCCCCAAGCGTTTGCGATTAAGCACGGCGAGGCGATTCAGGGCCTCTGGCGTTCGTGTCGGTTCGTGAATGTACTCAACCCGCATTTCCAGATCTTTCGCGAACTGCCCGCGCTTGCGCCGTACATCTTTCCGCGTCGATGATCCGAGGTTGGCCATCCAGGCGTCGAACGATGCTGGGGCGTCTAAGATCGGAGTGGCCTCGACGGGTGCGGCGAATGGGCGGTGTTGTCCAGAATTTCCCTCACTCCATAGACGATGGGCCCGCGCTCCGAGTCTAACCGGGGCTAGGTCGAGAATATCCGCAAATTCCCGCCATCCGTTCTGGAGTTGCGACGCGAGAGCCCCTCGTAGTAAATCCAGGCCTCGGGTGGTTGCCAGAATGTCCATGGTCGAGGGAGACACTTCTTCGACGCCCAGAAACTGCGCCCATCGCAGAGTGATGGGCCCCAGCCGACGAGGGCGGACAAAGAACGGCAAGATGGCCAATACAGTTTCGCCTTCTTGCAGAAGACCCACCAACAGCCGGTCCCCAGCTTGTTGATAGCAGTGCCACCAGGAGCTGAGCCAGGCATGCGTTTGAAAGAATTCGAGGGGACCAACGGCGGCTTCTAGCTGTTGCCAAGCGCCGCTCAGTTGCTGGAGGGCATCGTCCTGCGTGTACCAAGTGAGAGTGGCATCACGCATACAGAGCCCTCGTGTCACTCCGGCTCCAACCAAGTACTCTTTGGTAGTGAAGTTGACCGACAACCTGAAAGCCAAGTCGTTGCAGCACACGATGAATCTTGACGTTCCAATTGCCGCGCGTCGCCACGGCTGACGTTTTACCGCGCGCCTTGGCGAATTCCAGAGCCGCTGCCAGCAAGGCTCCCGCCGCACCGCGACCCCGCATTACTGGCAGGACCTGCATGTCGAAAAGGTACACGGCATCGGCCGCTGGGTTTACTGCATAGAGGAATGGTGGCTCGCCCTCATTCTGGCGCGGTCGATCGGTGCACCACACATAACCACACGCTTGGATGCCATCCCAAAGTATCCAGCCCTCGGCGGTTTCGGCTCGATGGCAAAAATCGGCAAAGAGTTGGGGGCTGAATGACTCGGCGATGGAGCGGTCGGTCGATGCGTCAAACCGACGTATCTGCAAACCCTGTGGTGGGGGGAACTGGCTGGAATCGAAACGAGCCAGGTCGAGCCGGTCCACGAAATCATTCACCCGCACATAGCAAAGTGGCCACAATCGCCGCCTTACCCCATTCCAGATCCTCGTCCACATGCGTATCACTCCCCATCTCGGTTGCCGTTACAGGGAAAGTTCAGCAATAGGTATGCCATATTAGCCCATCGCCCTAAACCCGCTTGGCGAAAGCGTTTTGAGATTGTATAGACAGCGTCCTACGGGCGGCAACCGGTTGCAAAAGGCAACCACTTGCGGCCGGTGGTATAACCATGAAGTCTGGAGAGCCATTTATGTCGCCTGCCTTAAGAATTGGCACGAAGGTCCTCGGCAGGTCCGACTCGCTGACCAGGCTCCTGCTCATCGCCGCCCCGATTTGGATCTTGGCCTTGGGTTTGACCGCCTGGACCTCGCCCCGTTATCAAGGTCAACTGCAGTTTCTCCTGCGTCGCCCCCAATTGGAAAACACCCAAACACCGAATGAGTCTACCCGCAACCGCTTTGTTTGGCTGCGGGATGGGATGGCTGTTCAGGAGTGGCTGAAAAGCGATGCGGCCATCGCGGCGGCAGCCGAGCGATTGCAGGCGTCGATGCACGCGATTCGTCCCGCAGCGCTGCAGGTGCGTTACTCGGGCGGCGATGGCAATCTCTTTACCATCCAGGCCACCTATGCCGATGCAGAGTTGGCGAAAAAGGTGCCCGGAGCTCTGGTGGATTCCTTGGGTGCCTACCTCAAGTCCTGGTATGGCGATGCCCTCCAATCGTATGAAGATCAGTTGCAACAAGCGATTCAGGCGTTGCCGGCAGGTGGTGCCGAGCGCGCGAGTTCAACCTTGCCGCAGGAATTGCAGCGTGTACGCACGCTGCGCTGGCAGCAAGAAGCCGACACGAAACATCTCATCGATGTGCTGATGCCAGATGGCGCCGTCGTTCAGCAAGTGTGGCCACGCTGGTCGCTGGCCATCGCTGTCGCGCTGTTGGCGACTCTCACCCTATGGTCGGGAGTGGAATGGTGGTTGCGGCGCAAGAAATCCTAATGCCGTCGCGAATTCTGCCACCGGCATCACTTCTCGTCTTGGCCAGCTATGTCTTTTTGGTCATTTCCGGCCTTTCGACCGATTTCGAGTGGCTCGCCCGCTGGCGTTGGGAAACGCTGCATTGGGGGCTGGCGTTCATGTGTGGCGTCGCTCTCGCCTACCGTGAGGGCCGCATGAGTGTTGTATCTAGCCGTGAGGTATCTGCTTTTTTTGCTGCGATGGCGTTGGCGGCGGGATCCCTGGCGTGGCCGGCCATCGTTTCCGCCACGGCACCGGCGCCCTTTTCGGTCGTGGGAGAAGCTCCCTTTCGTCAGTTTGGAAAATCGATTCTGCTCCTTCCCTTTCTCTGGCTCGCGATGCGATCCGTGCCGCAAGCGACGAAGGTTCTGCGTCTGACGGTGCTTGCTGCGGCATGGGTCCTGTTACTGCATGGTCTGTATCGATTTTATGGACTTGGCGATGTCAATTCTGAGTCCGGTCGCATGATGTTACAGCTACGACACGGCGATCCAAACTTTTGGGCGTTGATCTTGTTGGTCGGGGTGATGGTGCACGCGCGGGAAATGCTAGTTGGGGCTCGATCCATTGCGGTCCGCAGTTTGCATGTTTTAGCCATCGCCATTTTCATGGGAGCGATCATGCTCTCTGCGTCGCGCACGGCGTTGCTTGCTTCGTTTCTGTGTGCTGGCATCCTAGCTTGGAGATTTCTTCAACCGCGAGTGCGGTGGATTGCCATTGTGGTCATGACGGCAGCGGTGATGGCCACTTTCTTTCTCGCACCGGCGACGGATGAGCAAGGATCTCTTTGGCGCCTGGCGCAGCTGGCAGATGAATCCGCTTTAGGTCGTGTGCATTCCCTGCAGGCTGGATTTTCAGCTTTCGTGGATCGACCGTGGGCGGGATTTGGCATGCATGAGGCGGCGCACGTCATGCATCGCTATGTCGACCCGCCATCTTTTGCCGAGCATTCCGTACCGCTGACCATCCATCACAGTTGGTTGCAGGTGCTGGCCGAGCAGGGTCTCATTGGTCTCGGTGTTTTTGCGGGGATGATGCTGCTGTGCTGGCGACGGATTGAGGTACTTGGTCAACCATCGACGTGGATCTTTGGAGCGCTTACCATGCTCATCGTTCTCGTGGGCCAGCAAACTCTGCCGATTGCGTATAGCGATGTGTTTTGGCTATTGTTGGCTCTGGCTCCGGCGCAAGGTGCGGCATAAGCAAGTCGGCCATAAATCCGTCGCCGCGGCGCGGTTGCCAGCTCTGATCCACCAGCATTTGCCCCCACTGGGAATCGTATACCCATGCCAGCCAGCTCAACTGTCGCTCATCCATCCACTGCAGAAATGGCTCACCAAATTTCGAAGCCGTGCCGCGCAGGGCGGCGTCCAGATGTTCACCAAATCCCCACTCACTGATGACCAGGGGCAGGTGCGTGGCGATCGCTCCCAGTTCGCGCTGGAGCTCACGCGTCCACAGCTTGGGGTAAAGATGGGCTGACAACACGACTCCCTTGTCTGGCAATCCGGTTTTCAAGACGCCGGTAAAGTTGGTTGCGTAATTTGTGCCGCTGACCAGAATGAGACGTCGTGGATCGTGTTCGCGCACGAGACGCACCAACGGCACCACCACTTCCTCGTACCAAACCGGCCAGGAATCTGGCGTCGTCGGTTCATTCATCAGATCGACCAAAACATGGTCGTGCCCGCCCAGCCGGGGCAGAACTTGGCGCCAGAACGCCCAAAGCGCTGGCCCCTGCTCGCGATAATCGCCGATAAAGTGGGGCTCGATGATCAAGTACACGCCCAACTTTTCTGTGACTTTAATCGCCGGCCGTACAAAGCGATCCCAGTACCGCTCCCCATCGCGAAAAAAACCCGTTCCTCCATCCACATCATGCTCGGGCAAGATCGGCAGGCGTACCACGTTTGCATTCATGTGCTTAGCAGCGGCGGTGATCACCGATTCAATGGTCGCTCCCGGCCGTTTGGTGGCGATGTGTTCCGGATCGGCCACATTCACGCCGCGCAACCGAATCGGACCGCGCCCCACCTGAATGATCTGTGAGCCCTCCGTCCAAAGTCGGGGCAGCGATGCCGCTTGCACCGTCGTCGCCGCACCAAGGCAAACGACTGTTGGCGGCAACCAATGCCGCGATCGCCAGAACCAGATGATTCTTTCGAAAATGTTCATACTTATAGCTTAGCTGTCGGTACATATCAGGTGCAGGGACTCGGCAAACATTGCATACTGCCGGGACGGTATGACTGACGAAAACACGCAGGGAGACGCGAAGCTATGCCCACCGCCATCCATCGCTACGTGCAAGCGGCCCGTGATCAGAAACTCGACCGCGTCATCCGGCGGATGGCATCTGGTTGGGCGGTCATGGGCGAAACGCAAGTGATGCATGGTTATTGTCTGCTGCTACCCGATCCCGTCGTGCCGCATCTAAACGCCCTTGTTGGGCAGGGTCGCGTACAATTTCTGACCGACATGGCCACCTTGGGTGATGCAGTTCTAAAGGCCACCAACGCCATTCGCATCAATTACGAGATGCTGGGCAATCTGGAGCCAGCTTTACACGCGCACGTTCTGCCGCGCTACGAAGATGAATCGGAAGATCTGCGCACCAAGCCCATCTGGTTTTATGACTGGAATCTGGCGCCGAAGTTTGATGCCAAAGCGGATGCGGCATTGATGGCAAAGATTCGCGGATATCTCCAACAAGAATCACGAACTTAGAAAATCTCAGACGTCTGAGATTTGGTCTGATCCAGGTCAAAGGCAAAAGCGGCATTTAGACCAGGCGGCATCTCGGACGCAAGGAGAAAGGTAGTTGCGGTGTACGGTTGGTGGTCATTGATTTGGGCATTGATCCCCGAACCAGGATTTACAGATCTTTTGGCTCGTGCCGTCTTTGATCAACTCTGCAAGCTGTTTCGGGATCTCGGCCACAGTGCCAGTGGCATCCTTGCGGATCAGCGCGGCAAGCGGGATTCCCAGGTCATGCATGGGCATAGACCGCAATGCCTTAGCATCATGTTCGACGAGCAGCTTGCCTTGGATCGCTTCAAAGGGAATGGCATCGATCTCGCGACGCTTGAGGGCCAAGAGAATTGTGTCGAGGGATTCGTAACCGCGAATTCGTCCCAATTTCAGTTTCTCAGCCCTTTGACTTAGCTCGTCTCGCAAAACTAACTGGGTTACCAGACCGACGACGGGCTTGGTTTTGCCCGGAGGTTTATCCTGAGTATCATCGCCGCGTGTGATCCAGACCCCCGGCACGCGGATGTAATTTGTACTGATAAAGTCGTAGGCCAGATCAAACGTCGGTTCGATGCTGGCCAGGACGACATCTAATTCGTTACGAGCCAACTTGGCCTTTAATTCCTCGGGCTGTCCTTCCACATACACGACATCGGCTTGTAGGCGCCTGGCCAGCGCATTGACGAAGTCAATTTCGATGCCCAGGAGTTTGCCATTTTCATCCCGATAGGCATAGGGCTTGAAGTTTGGATCGACGCCAAACCGCAGAGTCACCAACGGTGGCGCCGATTTTCCTTTTTCGTCCGTGGCATCGGCATGCGGAAAAAGAGGTGCCACGACGAGCAAAAAGATCGTCGCCGCACTTTTCATTCCTACATTCCAGAAGCGCAAGATTATGGACTCCTGAGTACAAACTTTCCACCGCAGTACTGCTGTGTTGCGGCGCTCATGCGGTTCTTACATAAGTCCACGCTGCACGTGGTCCAACGCTGATACTCTTTCAATAACTGATCACCAGGCTTCCACGCGGAACAGTGATAGATACCGTTCACCTTTACAAAGCCACAATAGCAGTAATCAACGGGTGCTGGCCCGCTAAATTTTGGACCCGAGATAAACGTACCGGCGGTGACGCCTTCGGCATACGCAGTCTTCGCAGCCGCCGAAGAATCGATACGCAGATTATAGTCGGCGGTGGTCTGATCCCAGCTCGACTCGTGGTGATAGCTGATGGCCTTGAGGCGCGGGTATCGCTGACTGTTGATAGCGGCAAAGGCATTGCTAATCCAGTCGGCTTTCCGATAGGGGTTCATTGGATCTTCGATCGTGCCGAACTCCATCACCGCAAAGGGCTTGGTCGAAGTGGCCGCTTCGAAGGCTAAATAGGCGTCATCCATAATGACGGAAAAGTCTTCCCAATAATCGGTGATTTCTTGGGCGCTGTAGCTGGATACACCCACCCAGTCGATGAAATCATCGCCAGGATAGTATTCCGCCACATTGTTCCACGTCTCGGCCGGGCTGCTGATTGCAGTGTAGTGGAAAAACCAGGTGACGTTATCGACGCCGGCATTGCGGAAGGTTTGAATCACGCGGCGATAAGCGTCGCGATAGACCTCCGGACCATCTGCCAGTTGCGGGTCGCCGTAACTAGTGGTGATGCCACCACCCTGAAAATACCCTGACCAAGGATACCAGTGGCCGTTCATCTCGGGAGCAAAGCTGATCGCTACGGGCTGTGCCGTGGCCTTGACCGCCTTTGCGTAGTCGGTTAGTTGGGCATCAAACTCGCCGCGCACGATGCGCAAGAGGTCGTACTTTTCATCAGGACCGTAATCGCGAAGCCGTACACTCCAGGGCATCATTTGGATCAGTGGCAGCTTCCCCAACTTTTGTACTTCTCGTACCTTATGGTCGGGAAATTTCAGCTCACTGTGAAACCATTGATCGCCGAGCACAACCCAAGCGATGTCCTTGCCGGATAGGCGCTGAAACTCCGTCGTTTTGCCAGCGACGAGGTTGCCCGAAGCATCATCGGCGATGTCGGGGAAAGCTCCGTGATAAATCCCCTGCTCTAGCGCTAACAGCTTCCTCTCTTCTGCCGCCAACGCTGGGCTCGCTAGTGATGACATGGCAAGCCACGCCAGTGCCCCATTCCTCCTCGAAAATCGCATACAACTTCTCCCTCAATGTTGGAACATGAGACAAAAAATGCCCTGATCGAAAACTCGGTCAAGGCAGACACCACAACGCAAGACTAAACTTCGCGCCAATGTCGCCGCATCCCAAGCAGCGACAGCAACGTGAGTCCGAGTATTTTGATATCCAGATAAAGATGCCGATGACGTACATACTCCAAATCAAATACCAGCTTTTCCGCCGCCGGCGCGTCATACGGAGCCATCACTTGCGCCAGGCCCGTCACCCCCGGGCGAACCATTTCGCGCCAGGCGTAGGCCGGAATTTCACGGCAATACATTTCAGTAAATTCAGGCCGCTCGGGGCGCGGGCCAATAAAGGCCATTTCGCCGCGCAAGATATTGATGAGTTGCGGCAGCTCATCCAAGTGGCTCAAGCGCAAGAACTTGCCAATGCGAGTGACCCGCGGATCGCCTTGCCAGGATAATACCGGCCCGGTGGCATCTTCCGCGTTCAGCACCATGGTTCGGAATTTGAAGATCGGAAAGTACTCGCCATCACGACCGACGCGGCGCTGAGAGAAGAAAATGGGGCCAGGAGACGACCAGCGGACTGCCAGCGCAATCAGCACGAATACGGGCGCTAGCAGCAACAGCATGGTTGCCGCCAAAACTTTTTCAGCGAGGTCGCGTGCCGTGCCCGTCTCGACGGATACTGACGATTCGCGCACAAAGTCTGCACCGACTCCTGCCTGCTCTAGAGCTGGTGACAGAACAGCTGCTCTTGGTGCAAATGCGGTTGCCACGTCTTGCATGTCCCTGCCTCACTTTCTTGGTAAAGATCGTCGTAACGCTGGATGACTCGGGCCAAGTCGAACTGGCCCCGAGCGATCTCCTGTCCTCGCATTGCTGTCGCACGAAAATTTTCTGGGTGTTGACCGATGGTGGACAGCACGGTCGCTGCCGAAGCCAGATCTTCGCCGACCAGAATAGCTCCTCCGGCGCCGGCCAACTCTCGGTGCGGCGCGATATCGCTGAGGACGCAAAGCTTACCCGCCATCATCGCTTCCACCACCGAGACGGGATGGCACTCTTCACGAGAGAGGGAGAGGTAAATCTGTAGACCTGACAAGACCGGTGTGATGTCTGTTTGATAGCCGAGCCAACGCATGTCCGACGCAATATCGAGTTTTTCGGCGGAGCGCCGATATTCTTGCTGCAGCGCAGCATCGCCGCTACCTGCATGCGTGAAGGAGAACCGGACTCCGCGACGGCGCAGTTGATGGAGCAATGCCAATGACCGATCAAGGCCCTTCTCGGGAGAAATGCGGCAGAGGGTGCCCATCGCTAGAGGTTGACCCGGCAAGTGTGAGAACGACCCGCAATCCTGCAAGGCAACTGCGTCAACGCCATTGGGAATTACCAAAGTCGGCCGTCGCCCCTGCAGCCCATGTTGACCCATGGAATGAGCTGCCGCGCTAGACACCGTCGTGACCCGGTCTGCCCGCGGCAAAAGCCACCGCATCAACAGACGGTGGCGCGGATGGGCGACGATCGTGTGCAGCGTGTGCACCGTGTGCACTATCTTGAGAGTTGGAACAAAAGGGCGCGCCAGCACCGCGTAGAGCAAGCTGCCGACGTCCTGGGTGTGAAGGATGCGAATGCCCTCCCAGCGGCAGTGCATCAGCAAATGCCACCACAGACTCGGATCAAATCGCCCGCGCTTTCGGTGCCGCGTCACCTGGACATGTTCTGCCAGTTCTTCAACGTTGACACTGTCCGACTCGGCCACATCGTAGAGAAACAGCTGGGTGCGGATGTTTGGGGCGTGTGTTGCGCTCACTAATCGGCGAATCATCGACTCGGCGCCTCCAGCTGCGAGGTCGCGAGTCACCACCGTCACGCGCGCGGCCTGGTCAGCACCATAGCGCTGTAGAGGAATGCCGAGGTGGGCGCGCAGCTTTCCAATTTGGCGCCACCAGCGTTCACCGCCACCCAATATGGCGGTCAATAGAAAATAAGCAAGATCACGCGCAAGCCAAGATAATCGGGCCCGCAATGCGGCCTGTGATCGATGCAGGTGCTCGATACGTGTGTCGGCGTATCCACTTTGCATGGCGCGCCGAGCTCGAGCCTGTGAATGGGTATCGGCTTCAGGTCGTTGCTCGATCACATGCGGCAATGCGGCATAGCGCATACAAACACCAGAAGCTTTAAGTCGCAGATAGAAGTCAATATCTTCGCCGCCGCACTGATCGAGGCGTCGATCGAAGATAGCTCCTTTGTCAATCTTGCGGAGGGCATCTTCGTGCAGCAGAAAGCCGCCGGTTCCCATGCATCGACGCTCCAAGGGTGTCAAATGCACTTGCGTCTTACCCTTTAGGACAGTGGCCGCATGCAGGCACTGCTCGCCAAAGACAAAGCGCTTTTCCAAGCAGAGAGCCCCGCGCTCGCTGGCAACGGACTGGAGCGATTGCCAGAGCTCTGCGACGAAGTCTGGCGCCACTCGTTGATCATCATCAAGAAAGAGTCGCCAAACTCCCGAAGACTCTCGGAGCGCACGATTTCTCGCAGAACTGACCCCTTGCTGACTCTCCTTTGCGTATCGCCAAGAAATATTCGTCATATTTGCCTCAGCCCGAACGATGGGCGCGGCGCTTGCATCTTTGTCGTTATCAACAACGATACCTTCGCAGATGAAGGGCATGTTTGCAGAAGCCGTATTGAGATCGCGCATCAGCGCCCGCAGATGTTCTGGTCGTTTGTAGGTACAGATGAGGATGCTCAGGTTTGGCTTCATAAGTGCACCGGATGATCAGTAAAGATCCGCGGCAACACCATGGCCGCCTTGGTGGTCACATGCCGCGCCATGGGTGCCATGCGTGGCAAGCGCAGTCGATCCAAGTTCTCGAACTGCGAACGGCGATCGCTAAAGGTGAAGGCGGCCCGAAATCCCGCTTCGCGCACCAAAGACGGCGTAAATGACGAGTAGCTCTCATCGCCTCCCACCGGATAGGCAAAGCTGCGTACGCTGCGGCCCGTCAACGACTCTAGACTTCGCTTGCTGGTGATGATTTCTCGATACTGATCCGCCACGGGCAATGTCGAGAGCACTCGATGAGTCATGGAGTGGGCGCCGATCGACATTCCGGCATCGGCTAAAACGCGCACGTGCTCGGGCTGCATGAAGGACCCGCGAGCAGTTGCGGTATAGGACGATCGAAGATCTGATAGAAGTTGCTGGGTAGCTGCGTCCGGCAACGATTTGATCTGGTGAGAGAGTTGCCTGGCTTCTGCACCCGATATGATCCCATTCGCTCGTCGCTGGTAAATGGCATCCCACCAAGGAGTCGCAGCCCCCGACAATAAGTCGGGGGCCACAAAGAACCACGCATGAAGGTTCAATTCCAAGAGTATGGGGAATGCCTTGGAATAGTTGTCGATGTATCCATCATCAAAGGTCAAGCAGACCGGTCGTTTTGGCCAGGGTGTCAATCCGTCCAGGCAAGAAAGTAGTTCGTCTTCGCGCAATACATCCGCATGATCGCGCAGCCAGCGCATGGCTGCAGAGAATTCCTCCACGCTCATCGTAAATAAAGATGGATCGCTGCTTAGATCGTCAGCGGGTACGCCGATTCGGTGAAAGCACAGACTGGTCAACTGGCCCTGTCGACGCTTCCACAGGGCGTCAAGGAGACCAATCTCTTCCAGCACTCCACTGAGTCGATCTTTCTTTCTCAACGCTACACCACGCCGGTAACTGGTTGAACAATGGAACCGCGTGGCATGACATTGCACGATTGGTACCAACTTCGTTCTCGCGGCGCATTCTGCGAAAAACGACGGCAATTCTGCGCTTGGCCCTGATCTTGCTCATGTCTTGGTGGCGTTGAGTTTCGGTCAACAAATGTAACCAGAGTTTCACTTTTGCAACTCGCAGCGGAACAGAAGAGTGTTTGGTTCCTCGACCCGTGCAATATGGTCGCAGTTTACATGCGTCCTTTGTTGGCGGCGCTGCACGACGAAGGATGGAGTGTGCGGCATATCGCTGCAGAATTTACTTACGATCCGCAGGTGGGTGCAAAGCCTGCAGTGGCCCGAGACGATCTCTACTTTTCCCATATTCCGGCGCGTTGGAATCAGCCGGGCTCGTGGATGCGGCCATTTTGGCGCGCCATGTTTTACCCCATCGGACATCTGCGACTCCTGTTGCAAGTGGTAACAAATCGTCCGTCGGTGGTTCACTTTCAGTGGTGCCGCATGCCTTTCTTGGACTGGCTACTGGTACGGGCTCTGCGTCTTCTTGGCGTATCCGTCGTATTGACGGTGCACGATATTCAGCCGCTCTATCGGTTGAGCGGCTCGACCCGGGCTCTGCACGGCATCTACCAGTTGTGCCACCGGCTGTTGGTTCACTCAGAGGCCAATCGAGCTGCACTCATGTCGCAGGTGCCGGGTCTGAAAGGCGACCGCGTGGCGGTAACCCCTTTTGGGCCGATGAATGCGACTGCAGCCTCCATGAGTAAGTCATCCGCACGAGAGGCTTTTGGTCTCGACGCGCATGACACCGTGGCCCTGTTTTTCGGCGCTATAAAGCCATACAAGGGGCTGGATGATTTGGTGGCGGCCATAGAGCCGCTGCTGCAGGGATCGCCCACCCACAAGTTGCTCATCGCCGGGCGCCCAGATCGCACGGACCTGCTGGCTAGTGCGAGCGCCCTGCAGCAGCGGTTTCCAAGGCAAGTTGTCATACACGCGGGGTTCATTCCCGAGCATCAAGTGGCGACTTTTTTGCGTGCCGCAGATTTAGCGGTACTGCCCTACCGCGAACTCACCCACAGCGGTGTCCTATTTTCGACAAAGACTTACGGGCTGCCGGCAGTGGTCACGGACGTGGGGGGCCTTCCCGAATGCGTCGAATCGGGCGCAACTGGCTGGATCGCCAAAGCCGGATCGCGTGAATCCCTTTCCCAAGTTCTGGCAACAGCCTTTGCCGTCAAAGATCGATGGCCGGCCATGGGCGAAGCGGCTGCGCGCGACATGCAGACAAGCTTTACTTGGCAGCGAGCATCAGCCCTGCACCTCAATATTTATCGTCAACTGACACAACACCCAGGAGGAACTCGAGATGCGCATCCTGTTAGTCTCGACCCGCTTTCCGCTCCCCGCTCATAAGGGAGATCAGCTCATCGCGTGGCAGCGGATCAAGACGTTGGCAGCGGAACATGAGTTGACGTTGGTGGCTCTCTCTGATCGAGCTGTGCCCGATCACTTGGCCGCGGAGGTGAAACGCTACTGTCGCGAGGTGCACGTGGTCGTGAAGCATCCGGTGGCCCGCCTCATGACTCTTCTATTCATGACCTTGTTCAGCCGTTGGCCATTACAGGTCTCCTACTATTTCTCGCGGACCATGCAGCGACTTATCGACCGCTTGGAGCAAAGGGATCAGTTTGATGCCGTGCACGGAATGCTGCTGCGAAGCGTGCCGTATCTGACAAGGCGCGTTCGCCCGGTTATATTGGAGCTGGTAGATGCCATGACTCTCAACCTCAAAGAGAAGCTGCGGACGACGAGCGGCTGGATGCGTCCCGTCATGTTCATCGAGTTGCAGAGAATACAAAGCTATGAGCGCAGCGCTCTCAATAAGTTTACACACAAGATCGTGGTCGCAGATCGCGACCGCATCGCCTTGCAGCAGACGGCCCCAGAAAGCATCATCAGTGTGATTCCGAACGGCGTTGACATCCGCCAGTTTCAACCGAGTGTGTCGCTAGCACATGGGGACGAGCGACGGCTGATCTTTACCGGAAATCTCTCTTATTCTCCCAATCAGGATGCGATTCGCCACTTTGTCGAGGAGGTCTGGCCACTGGTGCGGCAGCACGACGCTAACTGCGAGTTTCACATCGTGGGCGCGCAACCGCCCCGCTGGATTCGTGATTTAGACGGCATTAAAAACATCCGGGTGCATGCGAATGTGCCGTCCATGGCTGATCATTTGCGTCAAGCGACTTTAGCTGTGATGCCGTTGCGCGCTGCATCGGGAATTCAAAACAAAGTGTTGGAAGCTATGGCGTCGGGTGTGCCATGCGTCGTTACCGAATCTGCCGCGGCCGGAATGCGCGGTATCGTCGGTACCCACTTTGCTTTGGCGCAAACTGCTAAGGATTTTGCCAGAGAGATTCTGCAGCTACTTGACAACCCGGATCTACGCCGGCGCATGGCCGAAGCCGCGCGCCAGCTGGTGATGCAACGCTACTCATGGGAGGCAGGTGC
Source organism: uncultured Oligoflexales bacterium (assembly GCA_964560765.1). Lineage (GTDB taxonomy): Bacteria > Bdellovibrionota_B > Oligoflexia > Oligoflexales > CAZLMG01 > CAZLMG01. The sequence continues at coordinate 65,288 of CAZLMG010000010.1, read as the reverse complement.
TGGACTCATTGGTCAGATGTATGTGGCTGCAGTCCGCACCCAGGCGACACCAGCGCTAGCTCGGAGCCTGCGCCAGCAACTCGTCGGCCATGCGATCGACGAGCCGGTTTAGAACTTGTCCGCGAATCTGGAATTTGACAGCGTCATACTCGTATGGCGCCCAATCGATCGGCAAGTAAAGGTCCTCGCCGTTCTCGAGGTAGTCTTCAAAATACAGATCCATAAAGTCGATGAGGAATAGGGCTGCATCGCGATGCAGCATTTCTTCCTCAGCCCAGTCCAGACGGGCCTCGACGGGATAATAAAATGTCTCATTGTCGTTCTGCAGGACCGCGGTCACATAGACTTCGCCTCCCTCATACTTGGCTTCGATAGAAAACTTCCGATCGTCGCGCAGGCTTTCGTGCTTGCGATTCATGACGTTTGCTAGCTCGGCGCATTCTTCTGAAGTCAAAAATTCCTGCTGGGGTGCTTGCGTCATTAGTGTACCGTCCTTGCTTGTTCTATGAGGCGGCTGATAGTTAGCGCCATTTCGTTGAGATTTTGCAGCGAACTCATCGGTTCGAACGTGTAGCGACTTTTCTCTCGATTGAGCTTGGCCCGCATTGGCAGGCGGTTGAATAGACCCCGCAATACCTCCCCGAGCTCCAGTCCTAATATCGGCATCCATTCGGTTTCAACTAAGTAGAGCAATTCGCCATGGCGCAGCTGCTGGCGATAGGCGCAAGCGTCGTCGACGCGGTCTACATCCATTCTCGCCAGTTGTGCAAGCACGGTATCTTGGAGCTTATAGACGAGGCTCAACCCAACTTGTAGCAGCAACTTCGGATGTTCGGCCTGCAAAATAACAGTGCCGCGAATTGGATCGCCGCCAGCCAAATACTCCAGACCCAAGCTTGCCAAAGCGCGGGCCTGCTTAAGCACGCGCACGATGCCGTGCACGTCATCCGGTTCGAGCCCTTCGGCCGCACAGAGACTGTTGGCGACATAGAGAAATCCAAGTTCGAGATTCATCGCCTCGTTCGCGCCGATACTCGATTGATGGATGTAGGCTTTGACTTCTTCCAAGAACCAGGAATTGGTCTCCGCGTTTTGTCGGGTCACCAAAGCACCCGTTGGCTGCTCTTCCCGTTGCGGGTACTTCGCATGCAGGGCGTCCAAATCGATCGGCAGGAAGGAAGCTAGGCTCTCTTCAAAGGTTACGAATCCGTCTTCTTCAATCCGAGCCCGGCGGAATCGACTCAATTCATGCTCCGGCTCGGCGGGGACGGAATAAGCCGCGTAGGCCAACAAGGCATAAGCATAAGGCAGGTCCTGGGCCAAAGCGGAGTCAATCAACGAAGTAATAAATTCCTCGTCTTCTTTGTCGTCGGTTATGATCTCGTAAAACAACTCATGGCACGGCAATGGAATCAACTGATCACGCAAGTGATCCGGCAGTTGCTCAATCTCTTCCAAATCGTAGGTGCGAACTTTTCCCTGTAGCAAAGAGATCTGGTACTCTTCGTCCAAGTCACGGTAGCGCTGTGCCATCTGCTCGATGCCCAGATTGCGGTAAAGATTTAACCACCGGTAGGCTTCCTTTGGCTGCAGGCGGTCTTCGCGCCACACATCGTAATCAAGAAATCGAGTCAGCTGCTCGCCGCTGACATGCTTCATGATTTCAAGGCTTTCGTCTAAACCGCGCTGCACCAGACTGTAATACAACTGGGCTGGGGGCAGATTGGGCACGTACTCGGCAATGTCGGCGCGTTCAAGCACGTCATCGAGATCCAAGACCGGCAAGATCTGTTGCGGTGCTTCCAATTCCCACGGTAGACTTCGATGTCCTCGACTGAGGTTTCCTTTTATGGAAACTTCCGACAATCGGCTTGCCATGAACAGCTCCTCTAGGTATTTCTTTACGGCCGCAGGCAACTCAGGTTTTCCATCAGCGGGTGCCGTCAAGGCGGCGGATTCTATCTGATTCTATTAATCATTTCAATAAAGATTAATAGTCGGTGAGGGTTTTAAAATCATTTTGATTTCAGGGCCTTATTGGCCTCGATGAACTTGTCTGGCGGAGCGGGATGCAGGAACACACGGCAGAACTGGCGGCTACGGACACCCTGGTTCCAAGGGCGGACGTGCCCGTGTGGCAGGCCTACGATCGTTCCCTCGGCCAGGCTGATCTCGTTGGCGAAGCTTTGCGACCTGTCGCCGACGAAATTCGACAGCTCAACGTTTTGCTACCCTGTTATCTTCCGACGGAGACCCCAACCTCAAATGCGATCGCCCGGCACGTATTCGCCTCGGGTGGGAAGCGGATTCGCCCGGCGTTGTATTTTTTTGCGTCGCGGTTGACTGGTAATCAAGGCCCTCATCTTTATCCCATCGCTGCCGTTTGCGAATATGTGCACACGGCGAGCCTGCTGCACGATGACGTGGTGGATAACAGTACCCTGCGTCGCAATAAGCCGACGCCGAATGCTATCTGGGGCGATGAAGCGGCTGTTTTGGTCGGCGATCTCATTTATGCCCGCGCCAGCGAGATGATGGCCGAGACCGGCTCGCTGGAAATTGTCAAAGGTTTTGCCAACGCCATCCGCCGCATGAGCGAGGGCGAACTGCTGCAACTTGAGCACATCTTTGACGCCGATGCGCCGGTAGAAAATTATTTGCGAATTGTCGAATGTAAAACCGCAGTCCTCGTTTCCATGGCCTGTCGCGCCGCCGGCATACTTGCCAACGCCAGCTCCGAACAGTGTCAAGCATTAGCCACTTTTGGGCATGCGGTGGGGATGGCGTTTCAATTGGTCGATGATGCCCTCGACTTTTTGACATCGTCTGAAAACTTCGGCAAGCCGACCATGACCGATCTCAAAGACGGCAAGGTGACGCTACCCGTGTTGCTTTTGCGAGAGCACCTCGGCGAAACGGACGCACTTCGGCTGCGGCAGATCTTCAAGGATGGCGTACTTACCAGCGACGAACGCGAGTGGGTGCACACACTGGTGGAGCAGTTTGGTACGGCCGTCGCGACACTGAGCCGCGCAGGCGACTATACTCAACGCGCCAAAGATGCATTGGCGGTATTCCCGGCTGGCGCAGCGCGAACTGACTTGGAAACGCTTGCTGATCGACTGGTGTGGCGCGATAGCTAGCCATAAAACTCCACGGCGGCTGGCGCCGCAACAGACTCGAGAATCCATGCAACCAGAACTGCCACCCGCGCAAAGCCCAATCCTCGCTAACTTCGATGGCCAGTGGTCGATGTCGACACTGAATAATGGCTTGCGCATCATCTACGGTCCCGACCTTGGTGACGCGCGATTCTACTTCAGCGCCATTGTCCGCACGGGGACGCGCAGTGAGACCGACGGAAATCGCGGCATTACTCATCTCCTCGAGCACATGATGTTTCGCGGTTCGCCGCAACACCCTTCTTTTGCGGAATTGGCGGAAGCCTTTTCTTGGTTGGGTGGGGAATGGAACGCAGGTACTGGTCATGAGCACACCGAGTTTTGGTTCAGTGGCCATCGCCGATCGGCCGAGCGGGTCATCGAACTCTTTGGTGAGTTTCTTTGCGACCCAAAACTGGAAGGTCTAGATGTTGAGCGCGAGATCGTCTTTCGCGAACTCGAAGGTGAGCTGAACGAATATGGGCTGTTTACCGATCTGGATCTGCACGTGCATCAGCAGTTGTGGCCCGAGAGTTCGTTGGCGCATCCCTTGCTGGGTTACAAGGACACGGTTGAAAAACTCACGGTTCAAGATCTGCGACGTTATATGGGGCGATTTTACGGCCCGCACAACACGGTACTGTGCGTCATGGGCTGCCGTCGCTCGCCTGAATTGGACGCCCTCATTGAGCGCTCCTTTGCCGGTTTGCAGCAGCGCCAAGACACCGAGATAACGCCGCAGCCTGCCCCATTGGAGCCGGCGAAATGCGGGCCGCTGGTACGTTTGGTGCCGCACCCCGATAGCGAGTATCGCTTGCAGCTCAGTTTTCTGAGTGAAGGTGAATGGTCCAAACATGCCGTGGAATACGATCTGCTTAGCCGAATTTTGACGGACGGATTTAGCGGACGCCTGTCTCATCGCGTGCGCGAGGAACTCGGACTTGTCTACGACATCGATAGCGGCCCGTCCATGCTTACGGATGTGGGTACCTTCGACATTACAGCTGCGGTTCATGGCGATCGAGTGCCAGAAGTACTGGCGGAGACAATTAAGATTCTGTCGGAATTGCGCCAAAGTGGGCCTACGGAAGATGAATGGCAGCGGGCTGTTCAACGGGCATCCATGGACTTGGAGTTGCTCCCCAGCCAGCATGACGTTCTGGCGTTCCGCCTGGGTTGGTCTACATTGTGCGGTAAAGCGTTTTCGCTGCATCGCAGCTATGACACGGTTATGGCGACAACCCGCGCCAAACTGCAGGAAACCTGCAGCTCACTCTTTCGGCGGACAAATCTTGCAGCCGTGTTGGTCGGACCGAAGAATACCGCCCTGGAAAGCCGCGTCCGCCAGCAGTTTGATGCATGGACTGATTGACTAAACGTGCGCTCCGGGCCATATTAACCCACCTTACGCATACCTTTTGTTCCATCTATTGAGATGAGGTCGAATCATGGCTACGAAGAAGAAGAAGGCTCCCGCCGAACACAAAATCGTTAAGCGCGGCGACGGTCGTTGGGCTGTCCAGTTGCGCGGCGGCGGCAAATTCCTAAAGGGCGAAGAGAAGGTCAAAGTTCTGGCGGCTGCCGGATTGATCAAGCTCACCGCCAAAAAGGCTGAAGCTGCTACTGAAGAGAAAGCCTAATGAGCTTGCCCAAACAGGGCGCTCGCGCCCACTGGGGTAGCCGCTTTGGATTCATCCTTGCGGCCGCTGGTTCGGCGGTTGGACTCGGCAATATTTGGAAGTTCCCTTACATCACCGGTGTCAATGGCGGTGGTGCCTTTGTACTGATCTACTTGATCTGTATCGCCATTGTTGGCGTACCGATTTTCTTGGCGGAGCTTTACATCGGTCGCACGTCTCAGCGCAATGCCGTGACCGCTTTTGAAGAGATGCATCGCGAGGGTACGCCCTGGCGTAGTGTAGGTTTACTCGGCGTACTCAGCGCGTTCCTGATATTATCCTTTTACAGTGTTGTCGGGGGTTGGGTACTGAGCTTTGAAGCCAAAGCTCTATTCGATCAATTTTCAGGGCACACGGACGAAGAGATTCGTGGCGTTTTGGGTGAGCTGTTTGCGAGTCCGTGGACGATGCTGTTGTGGCACGCCGTGTTCATGACCATGACGGTTGGCATCGTACTTGGTGGGGTCAAGAAGGGCATTGAGCGTTGGAACAAGATTCTGATGCCAGCTCTGTTTGCGCTGATGGTTTTACTGCTCGGTCGGGCATTTTTCCTTGATGGCTTTGGTCGGGCGGTGGAGTTTCTCTTTGCTCCTGATTTTAGCAAGCTGAGTGCCTCGTCCATCTTGGAAGCAGTCGGCCACTCGTTCTTTACTCTTAGCCTCGGTATGGGTGCGATCATTACCTACGGTAGTTACCTGGGAAAAAATGAGCGTATCACGTCAACGGCATTTACTGTGGCGATCATGGACACGGTGGTAGCGTTGCTGGCCGGATTGATTATCTTTTCGGTGGTATTTAGCTACGGTCTCGAGCCTGGTGCCGGTCCGACGCTGATGTTCCAAACCTTGCCGGTGTTGTTTTCAAAGATGCCTGGTGGCTACATTGTTTCGGTCTTGTTCTTTTTGCTGGTTGGTTTCGCGGCTCTCACTTCGGCGATTTCGCTGCTGGAAGTTGTCGTTGCTTACTTTGACGAGACGCACAACGTTGACCGGCGTAAAGGCACTTTGTTCATGGGCGGAATCATCTTCGTCCTCGGCATATTGTGCGCTTTGTCGTTTAACGTTTTGGCCGACTTTAAAATCATCGGTCATACGATCTTTGATCTGTTCGATGCGTTCACGTCGAAGTTTGCCTTGCCGTTTGGCGGCCTGATGATTTCTCTATTCTTTGGTTGGGTACTCGGTCCTAAGGCGGTGCAAGCGACGATTGGCGATGGACATCCGCCTATTTACTTGACTGGTTTGCTCTGGACTACACGCGTGATCGCGCCGTTGGCTATTGGCGTGGTCATCGTGAATCTGCTCGTTGGCTAATCCTTACTTGCAGCAGCTGGCGCTCAGAGGTGCCGGCTGCTCGCTTAGCTTGCGGAGGGTCGGCCGTAAGAGCGCAGCAAGTATAACTGTTCGCTCATGATCCGCGAAAGCGGCACTCCCGAGGATAGCTGAATCGAAATTTGTTCAGCTTCCACCCGCAACACATGGCCATCGACTTTAATGCGATCGCCATTGGCTAAGGTCAAAACTCCGTGAAATTTCCAGCCGACGCTCGGCGTGCTTCCCGACTCCCAGACTAGCCTCAGGCCACGTTCCGATACGTCCAGCACTTGATAGGCCCGCGTGCCGATATCCAAACGCGGTCGCGCTTGCAGCGGATACTCGATGCGATAATGCTGGCGACGCTCTAGCACATGCTCTTTCATAGGGGCCCCACGGCGATCGGTTAACACCTGTGGGGCTTATCGGCAGAATTTGGAATTTTCTAAAGCAGGAATTAATAATGCAGTATATTCAGTCTGTTGCCGACATTCTTTCGGTCGAATGAATGCCGGCGTTGGTTGAATACTAGTGGTCGGAGAAGTCGTAATAAAGGAACTCAACACCCTCGACGACAGTCAGATAGCGACTCGCGGAAAGTTCAGCACGCATGCGTGCGAGATCTTCCTCGCTTTTCACGCCAACGCTCAAAGTGCCCAAACAGGTAAAGCCAACACCATTCAGGTTGTACAGGGAGCGATAGCGCTCGATGATGTTGCGCTGAGCGCCTCGCAGTTCCGTGCGGGTGCGTTCTGGCTCGCAAAGCGTGGGCGTCACATTCGGCGTCGCGGTTGATGTTGACGCGGCCGCAGCCACAGCTTCGCCGGTCACCACTAGGCGAGTCGCAATTCGTCCCGGCAGATTCCCTTCCCGATGGCGCACATACCAGACACCGTCACTGCGAACAAATTTCCTCCGACGTCTGAGGAAAGTTAGAGGGGTGTAGGTTTTTTGCCCATGGAATCGGGGGTTTGATTGACCTGCGGCAGCCGGTACGTGGGCAACGGAGAAACATTTAAAGTTTACCCCTCATTTCGCCGATTTAGGGGTGAAATGCGAACCGGCGGCAAACGACGGTGCGGTGGGGGGGGAAGAGTTGACTCGTCATCATTTCACATTGATAGGCGCGACGTTCGCTCTGGCGATAGCATCGGTATCTTGCACCAAGAAGTTATCTGGCGAGGCTGATGAATCGCCATCCGCCGTGAAAAAGCGCGGGCTGGAAGAGCCAGACACCATTCCCGGTTACCTTATCGACGAGCGCAGCTTTGGGTATACAAACCGCGAGCAGTGGTTATCTGATATCGTCTTGACTCCATTTCTGAGCATTCAGGCCGAGCGCTCCTACGTGGTTTCCTTAGAAAAGCCGGCGACTGCTGAATACGTGGTAGCGCTGTATGGACCGCCCGCCGATGTGACGTGCGCGGACTTTGTCGCGGGCCTCGAACAGCGCGGCGGGCCATCGGCAACGGTGGACCCGGACTTTCGCTTTTCCATGGCGGCCGCCGAGAACATGGAGCTCAGTTCCGATGGCATGACACTGACGATCTTTGCGCCAGCTGCGGCACCAAGACTGGCCTGCACGGCGCTCGTCGTGGCAACGGCGCTACCCCAGAATGCTGGTTACAAGCCGTATTACGGGCGACTGGCCTTTTTGCTGACTTCTGGAGTACCGAGTGGTTCGTTCCTGCAAGCGGTGTCGTACGTCGCCTTTGCTCGGAATGAATCGGGCACTTGGCAGACGGAACGGGTCAGTTCGGACTATGCAATCATCGAAGGCTATTACAACACCTACCTGGCCTTGGCCAAGATTCCTGGCGACAGTGCCTTCATTGCTGGCTTGCCACAAGGCCAGGTGTTCGAACGACATGACGGCACGTGGGCGAAGAACGATTCGTATCAAAGAGGATTTTCTGTCGAACTCAAGACAGGCATCGTCGGCTTTGCCAGCCCGGCCGAGGATGAGATTTGGGCCGTTGAGGGCGTCGGCCTTAGCGTATTGCCTTATATGACTGCGCGCAAACGCACGGGCGTCATGGGGACATTTACGACGTCTTCATTCGCCGGGGCTAACAAACAACTCATTGGTGTGTCGCTGAATGAGCAAGGACTCCTCTCGGGCTTTGAAACTGAGTCATCCACAATCCTAGGTGTTCGTCTGCATGACGTCACCGCGGGTGGAGCCGTTGTGGCGGTCTCGGACCGGTATTGCTACAGCCCTTCACCGGGTGGTCCAGATACCCACATTCGCGCGAATTCGCTGAACACTCATGTCTCGGCGAACGGAGTCGCCTACTTTGCTGCTAGGTGCCAGCAAAGTGGGTATGAGGGCCTACCCGCAAGCTTGAATTTGGGGCGCCTGGATGCAGACGGACGCGAAGACTGGATTACACTTATCGCCAGCGGCAACTTAAACGGCGCCGAGTCTGCAGTTCGACCAGCGATGGATGTTGACGCAGCTGGCACAGCGCACCTGCTCTATCATTACAACACCGCTGCTGAGGGTGCACCGAAACTCCTCTACATCGGTGTCTCTGCCGGCGACGCTGTGAGTCAAGATGTTGTAGAACTTGCGACGATGAATGGGTCGCTCGGGCAGGTGTCGGCCGTGGGACAGCCTCTGCGCGTCAAGAGCGAGCCCGGGGGCAACTTACATGTGGTGGTCTACATATCTGAGGGTGCGGCTGGACAGGCGCCCTATCACGGTGTCTATGCACCTGGTTCCGGGCGCGTGATGTTGAAGCGTGTCGGCGAAAACACGAAGATGCCAGATGTCAGTCCCCTGATTATCTACTGAGAATCTGCACGCGCACCTGCAAGTCAGCGAGCACCCACCTTACCCATTTTATTCTCCAGCTCCAGTGACATGTGTTCCTGCCTGCAACCTATTGAAATGGCGTGGATGAGCCGATTTGAAGTGCGAAATGGTCGCAGCAGCTTTCCCGTCAATCTGTGTTTCATTTTGAATTACCATGGGTTGTGTCGCACCTCTGCGTAAGCTGCTAAATCCCTGACCCACCACTGCGGGGAAAAATTTGGTCCGGTTCAAGAACGTGACGAAGCGGTATTCTCCTGTACGATGGGCAGGTTGACGCTTTACTTGGATCGCCAAATGACACAACTAGAACTGCTGTGGCCTCCGTATTGCATTGGTGCTCCTATGCACTGAAGCAGTTTTAGCGTGGACCAAGGAGGGGCACATGACACATTTTCATGTCAAAACTCATCGAAGGCATGTTGGTTCGACGTCGGCGAAGACGATTGTTGGCTTGGCACTGAGTGGCTTATTGGTATTAGCTTCTTCGACCGGGCTGGCATTCGATCAGCTTCCCGGTCCGAATGTAAACGGCGGCTCAACCATAACCACTCCTTTTGGGCCCGGTTTGACGATCGTTCAGCACGGCGGTGTAACCTACATTGTTCCTTCCTATGTCCCAAACCCCCAGCATCCGCCCATTACCACTTATCGGGCATTGAATTATCCGATGGTCTCGCCGGAATTGCCTGGCATCCGGAGTCAAGGTCAGACCTTTCAGGCCTTCGAAGGGGAAATTTTTCGCGGCTATTCGCAGAGTCAGCCGGGAGCCCAGTCGCCTTTAGACTTGATCGACATGTCGCGTGGCTGGCCAGGTGTTGATGCCAACTTAGATGCTATGCGGTCGAGTTGCAGTCAGGGTCGACCGATTATCTGCGGCAGTGGAGACCCTCTTTTGCCTGAAAATAGATATGCAAAACCATCGCCAGGCTTCGACCCGCAGGGGCGACCCAGCGTCTATTATGGCGAAACCTACACCGTTCCTGTCGAAGAATACGGTTGGCGCCCGACTAGCAGCACGCGCTGTCCGCTTACGGGGCAAAACGTTGCTGTGCTCGGCAGACCGCAATATGTCCGACCTTTGATTCAAACTGGTGCTGGCCCCGCCGCCATTGGTGGCGTGTTTGGGGTGGTGAACGAGGCTGCACCCGACATCGAAAGCTCGCTGAATCTGCCAAGTGGTTCGGTGGGGACGACGGCTCTCGGTGGCATCTGTGCATATGCTTTGGCAACAGGTGGTGCCGCGGGATTGGCGCAGGTCGGAGTGCCGATTGCTGCCGGAGCTGGTGGTCGAATCGTCGTTTCGCAAGTTTCCGATAATCCGACGCATCAGGCCGCTGGCGAATTTGTGGGGTTTGTCGGTGGCGGCGCAGCCGTGGGAGGTTACATTGCCGGGCCCCCAGGTGCGGCAGTGGGCGCATTAACGGCAGAGATTGGTTACGCCGGTTACGCGGTTGGATCGATTTCCTACAATTCTTACCAAGGAATTCAGGCGGGGGGATGGTCGAATTACTGGAGCGCCTTTGGCCAGGAATACGTGAATAGTTGGTATTGGTAGCATGGTGGACAGCAGCAAATTCTGAATTGCGGAAATGAAACCAGGAGTTATGCGCCCCCGTGCCGCACAGTCATTTGGCTGCCGCAGCCAGCTCTTGGACAAGCTCTTTATCGGAATTGAAACAGGGCCTTATCAAGGTTTTTCCGCGATGGCGTTGGCAACGGCGTCGCGACCTCGCTCACAGCTTACAACAAATTTTCCAATCAAGTCGATAGATTGAATTGCCACTAGAGTGGCATCGCATTTGCTCCTCCAGTTCAAAGCCAAAGTTTGATTCCATGCGATGGACCGAGCGAGAGAGGTGCGCGATGCCACATCTAGTCACGAGTGTGTTGCAAGTCTTCGTGCGTGGCTACGCTTCGCTCGCCGTGGTCACGACGTTGACGCTACCTATATTGCTGGGGTCCCAGGCATCAGCAAAAGATCCATTGCTTCCAATTCTAGGTAACACCCCGTGGCAAATAGGCATCACGGTTGAGCTACCTCGGAACATGGAGTTTCCAGGTGGTTATGTTGGCTATTGGAACGAAGCCGTAGCTGCTGGTTACGAACCAATTGGCACATCTCTTAGGGGCAATCCCGTGCTTCGCGTTCCGATCTATGACGGTCTGGTCTATCGAGTTCAGCCTCAGCAATTTCCCTTTCAACCTAAAAATCCTTTGCCCTACGACGTCGGTAAGATCCCAGATGTCGTGAATAAGGAAACCAAATTGCTGCACGTGGCATTGCGGGCTCCTCATGACTGTGCAGCAGGGCCGCTGAATCAAGGTGCCTTGAATTGGGCTCGCTCGGCCGCCATCAGGAATGGTCAAATCCCCGCGAACCTAGAAGTTCCGATTGATGAAGTGCTGAGAATAGCCAGGGAACAAGATCTCCGATTTTGGTTTGACCCGTTCTCAGACAACCCTCGCTTTCCAAACACTAGACCTTTAAATGGCGGACCTTCATTGATGATGGTTGAAACAGCGGAACGGACGGCGCAAAGACTGGTAGACAGCAGCTTGCTGATGCGAAGCATGCGATGGACCGCTGTCGCCGCAAGATATGCCGAGCCAGTTGGCTTGGGTGTGGACCTCGCGTTAAACACGCACGCCGCGAACAAAGTGATTTGCAAAGAGCTTGAAGGTAAAAATTATCCAAATTCGGTGAAAGCTTCAGTCAGTGTCCTTGGCACAGCATATATGGGAATGGGCCTAATGATCGCGAACGCTGCCTTGATGATCGCAGATCCCGTGGTTGGAGCCACGATGACTTTGGAGGACTACAGGAGGCTAGAGAGAAGCGGTATCCATTACCCCAGCAGTTGGAGGACATTTGCTGAAGCTTCGGAGCGACAAAGACAGAGGGAGCGAGAGGATCCTTACTACTTCAGTCCATTTTAAATTTGATCAATTTGGGAGACAAACATGAAGGTTCGATGGGCAATCTGAACGAAAAATTGCCGGCAAGTGGGTCGCTATGCGCTACAGATGGTAAGCTCTGAATTGCTTGCCGATTCAAAACGCCTGCATCGTAGAGTTAGCCATTCAGGGCTGAAATGTCGGCTCGCCTAGATGCTGCAGCAACGGCTGCAGCAACAGCAGAGCCAAAGCCACGCCGATGGTCACCAACTCAAGCAGTGGCATCATGTCGACAAATAGCCGGGCATTTTGCCAGCGCGGCGCAACAAATCCGCGGCGTGACCAGGGCAAAAATTGCTGTTGCACGGCGATCAGGATCTCCTTCATCGCCAGTAGCCAAAAACCGGCACCGACCAGCAAAAGAGCATCGAGAGAAGACATGGTCCAGCGCCAAGTGTCGCTCCCTAGCAGCATAATCCGCACGCTGACTCCTAACAGCATGAGCAAGCGAATTCGGTGCTGAAATACTAGCATACGCTGTTCTGCGCGGCCCACCTGTCGCGCCATCATTCGCAGCTTATGCCGCCAGCGGTGCACCGAGGCCACAAGATCCTCGCCGCGGCACAGCACCTGCCAAAGTGCCTGCCGATAGTCGGCATAGCCCACGCCCTGTACGGCCGGATCACGCATCCAGATCCAACTCACATGTCCCTTTTGAATGCGCATTGCATCTTGCTGCGCGATCGCGCGCAGTACCGCCAAAGATGAGCTACCAAAGTTGCGGTGCGGTGCATAACACGCGAGCAGCAGTATGAATATCGCTAAGCCCATTCCATCTTTCTCCGCCAATCAAATTGCAGGAGATACGGCACCTTTGGAAGTGACATGGAGGGATGCACTCAAATTGAAGATGGGAATCCGAGGAGTTGCTGGACTTAAACGGAAGGTTGGGCCGATTCCATCTCTTGCCATCGCAACAGTTTGACGACGATGGCGTCATCAAGCTCGGCGGCCAACAGTTCTCGGCCGAGAGCCAAGAACATAAGCAGGCCTGCAAACTCGCGTGGCCCCAGTTTGTAGTAGATGCATTGCCAGTAGGCCCGCAAATCGATCTGGGAACCGTCCGCAGCCATGGGCCAAAGGTCCGGGTAATAGTCGCAGGCCTCCACCTGCATTCTGCCTTGCGCTAATGCTGCTGCCTTCAGCAGGCGAGTTCGCCACAGAGGCGTGAGAGCGCGCAACCGGTCAGCCCGGGCCTGCCAAATGGCAAAGACAAATGGCAAATCAAAAACGGAATGCCACCAGGCACCTAAATCAATCATCTGCAAAAACTCGGAACGTCGGGCTAAAGCCTCGTCACCGATGACAAGTTCCAAGCTTGGTCGCGAGTTATCGCCGCGCTTGCCGGCCTGCATGCCATCTGCAAAACGCTCGGCGTAAGCATCTTCGCCAAACATCATCTGATAGTAAAGGCGGGATAGCAGGGCGCCGGATGCGGATGCAGACGTCAGTCGAATGGGTGGCGCTTCCATCTCCGGAAGCGGCAGATGGTTCAATCCGTTCATTACAAACCGGGCTGCGGACCGGACGTTATTCGCATATTGCCGCGTGGCCAGTCGCCCGAGTTCGCCCAACTGCTGCTGGCGCTGTTGCAGAACTTCGGGCAATTCCGCCAAAGCTCGCGGCACCCCGAGGTAAACACTTTGCACGGCACCACGACATGCAACGCCCATGGGCAGCGCGATTTCTACGTTGGGATTTCGCAACAATAGTGCCGCAGAACAAGGGGCAAGATCGACGACACCCTCGGAGAGCCAACGATTCACCTCGGTCGGGTGTCCTTCCGTAAGGCGAATACTGCCGCGCCATTGGCGCATCAGCTCAGATCGCAAGGGCGCCAAGTTCCAATAGGGAATCCAACCCATACGCAGTGGTGTTGCTTCCGTAATCTTAAGTCCACTCATCTGGTCATACTCTTGAGAACTGCGTCGGCCGCGTCCAACGTTTGGGTTAAAACATCGTCTCCGTGTGCAAAGGAAACAAAGCACGCTTCAAACGACGATGGCGCCAAATAGACGCCCCTTTCCAGCATGCCCCAGAAAAACCGGCGGAAAGCTTCTTGATCACAACCCTGCGCCTCCTCATAGGATCCGGCACGGCTCAGGCCAAAGAAGAAGCCGAACATGCCACCTTCACCGTCGGCGATAAAGGGAATTCGGTATTTTGCGGCTAAGGCTCTAAATCCACTGACTAATTTAACCTGCTTTGCACACAATTCGGCATAGGGAAGCAGCTTGAGTTGACGTAAAGTCGCCAGTCCTGCTGCCACTGCCACCGGGTTTCCAGCCAGGGTACCGGCCTGGTAGACGCCTCCGGATGGCGCCACATGTGCCATCACTTCGCGCTTGCCTCCATAAACGGCCAAAGGTAAACCGCCGCCGACGATCTTGCCGAGCGTCACCAAGTCCGGCTCGACGCCACTCTGCGCACAGACGCCACCATAGGCCACGCGAAAGCCTGTCATCACCTCGTCAAAGATTAGCAAAGCTCCATGCTGGGTGCACAGCTCGCGCAAGCCCTTCAGGAATCCTGGCGCCGGCCGAATGAACCCGGCATTGCCCACCATTGGCTCCAGAATGATGGCGGCAAACTGAGCTCCCTCTTTGGTAAAGAGCTGGCGCACCGCCTCCAAATCATTGTACGGCAGCACCACGGTGTCTTGTGTGGCGCCCGGTGGAATGCCCGGACAGCCTGGGATGCCGAGGGTGGCGACACCCGAGCCAGCTTGTACCAGCAGCATATCGGCATGCCCGTGATAGCACCCACTAAACTTCAAGATGCGATTTCGGCCCGTGGCACCGCGAGCGACGCGCAGCGCCGACATGCAGGCCTCAGTGCCGCTGGCAACAAAGCGCATGCTGGCCATGACGGGAAAGGCATCTTGTATGGCTCGCGCTAATTCCGTTTCAGCAGCTGTGGGTGCGCCAAAGCTCAGGCCAAGCGCTGCTGCCTCCTGAACCGCCTTTACAACTTGTGGATTGGTGTGGCCTAAGATCGCCGGTCCCCAAGATCCGACGTAATCGATGTAGCTGCGATCATCTTCATCCCAAACTCTCGGACCCTCTCCGCGCTTGAAAAACAGCGGCGTTCCACCAACACCGCGAAATGCTCGCACAGGAGAATTGACGCCACCTGGGAAATAGCGCTCGGCCTCACGAAAAAGTGCTTCAGAATGCGGATGCTGGTGAGTCATGCGTTGCCTCCGAGTGATAACCAACTGCGCCAGTTAGGCCGGCGATTTTATTCAATTTACCGGCTCATTTCTATTCAATAACGTGACCTCGCATGCTATACCGAAAAGATACTTCAAGTCCGATTACTCCGCACTGGATGGAGGCCGCATGAGCTCCCTGTACGCTGCCCTGAACGACTGGATGACTAGCGCGAATAATATCCTATGGCACGACTCTGTGCTGTACATCATTTTGGCTGTCGGGGCGCTGTTCATGGTGTGGAGCAAGTTTTCGCCCTGGATCGCCCTCACCCATGGAATCCAAGTTATCCGGGGAAAGTACGACCATGCATCGGATCCTGGCGCGATCAGTCATTTTCAAGCCCTGTCAGCCGCACTTTCGGCGACCGTCGGTCTCGGTAACATCGGGGGCGTGGCTGTCGCTGTGGCTCTTGGTGGACCGGGTGCCGTCTTCTGGATGTGGGTCGTCGGTTTTGTTGGAATGGCGCTGAAAATGACGGAAGTGACCCAGTCCATGTTGTATCGCAATACGGACGATCCGGAGAATCCACATGGTGGTCCCATGTGGGTGGTGCATCACGGACTGGCCGAAATGAGACCGCGCATGGCCTATCTCGGCAAGACGATCGCTTACATCTTCTGCGTGACGCTACTGATTTCGACGATTACTGGCGGCAATATGTTCCAAGCTTGGAGCGTCGGTGACGTCACGCAGCAAAACTTTGGCGTGCCAGCGATAGTCTCTGGCATCATCATGGCGGTTGTGTGCGGCTTGGTGATCATCGGCGGTATCAAGCGCATCGGTGCGGTTGCGGGAACTCTCGTTCCCTTTATGTGCGGTATTTATCTCATTGCCGCAATCGCTGTGCTCATCGTCAAGGCTGACCAGATTCCTGGCCTTTTCGCCCTGATCTTTCGTTCAGCGTTTAGCCCGGCGGAAGCACAGGGTGCGTTCATCGGCGGCACGGTTGGCTATGCATTCCTTTGGGGAATGAAACGAGCGTTATTCTCTAACGAAGCCGGTCAAGGCTCGGCACCCATTGCACACGCCGCTGCACGCACGGATGAGCCCGTGCGCGAAGGTATCGTCGCTGGGCTTGAACCATTCATCGACACGCTGGTGGTCTGCACCCTAACCGCGCTGGTTATTTTGGCCAGCGGTGCTTGGAACCGCCCCGCTGCGGCGACACTCCCTCCCGAAACGCAGGTTGTTGCTGTGGGTGCCGACCAGTGGTCGTTACCGGCAGTTGTTTTACCGACACCAGCGGGCGCAGCAGCCTGGGCCGAAGGCCAATCGATCTTTGTTATCGTCGAAGGCGATCTCGATACAAACAGTGGCAATGGTAAAAAACGCCTATTCGGTACGGTGCAAAAGGCCCCAGATGGCTTTTCTGCCGCCTGGCAAACGATGAAATCAGTAACAACCCCGCAATTGCGAGACCCCGGCATTTACGCCGAGTACACCAGTGCATCCTTGACTAGTTTTGCCTTTGATCAGGTGTTTTCCGGATTGGGCAAGTGGATGGTGACTCTTGCTGCCTGGCTGTTTGCGGTTTCGACGATGATCAGCTGGTCGTATTACGGAGAGCAAGGCATGGTCTACATGTTCGGCGAACGCTCGATTCTCGCCTACAAGATAGTCTACTGTTTATTGATTGTGGTGGCGACTTCCGGATTCATCACCACGACTGATGAATTGGACAATCTCTCGGGGCTGGGCACTGGCGTCATGCTATTCGCCAATATTCCCATCATGCTGATCTTTGCCAGAAAAAGTATGGGCGCCTATCACGATTATGTGCGGCGCCTCCGAGCTGGCGAATTCAAGCCGGTGTCAAAATAAGAAGCGGACCAAGAACGTCGCATCCAGAGAGACATACGTCGCCGGGACAATGAACATTCCCGGCGTCATCTCTAACCCAAGTTGTAATGGTGCATCTGGAATAAAAAACTGCACGCCAAGTGGAATGCGCGCTCCAACGTAGACTCTGTCACGCGTAACATCATTACCAAAGAACACCAGCCGCGGCAGCTTCACCAGCATGCCTCCGAGTCCGTAGTAGGCGACCACGTGTTTGGAATATTCAAACAATTTTGGCGCATAGATTCCGTAATCGGCCGCGATGGCAAAGGCATTGCCGTAATTGGATAGGGCCAGAGTTCCTTGCATGAAATGCAGGGGGTCCAGTCGATGGTAGCCGCTAATCCCGCTAATGCCACCGATGGCAATGCCAATTCCCGAGGGCTTCGCGCCTCCGGGCGCACCTTGCTGCGCACTCGCGCGGGGCATAAGGGTAAGCAACGCTCCAAACAATAGCATTAATCGCCCAAGCTTCACGGAATGGATCTCCTCACACGTTCATTTGGTTTTGAGCACAAGCCAGAAGATAGCAGTCCAACCAAGGAATTCCTAGATTCTAACGCGGCTCGACTTTGAGGCTGCCTAAATCCGTCAGGATCCAATCAACAGGCTGGTCGTGGGACTCGCACGGTAGATGATCGACCACAGAGGGTGCGTGTGCCACGGCAATTCGCGGTTGTATAGGATTCTCGGCGAGGAAACGATCGTAGTACCCGCCGCCGTACCCTAGGCGTATGCCACTTCGCGTGACGGCCAAGACCGGCAGCAAGATTGCTGCCGTAGATAATTGTGCAGTGCTGATGGGCGTCTGCCGCAGGAGTGGCTCAAGGATTCCAAATCGGTTGGATTGCAGTGGGTCGCCTGCTTGCCACGGGTAAAAATTCATCGTCGATGTGATGGGGTCAATCACTGGCAAGTATATGCCAAAGTCTCCGACAAGATTTGAGTCCAGCAGACCAGGATCAGGCTCCTGGCGAAATGGACAGAAGGCCAAAATATGTTGAGGTCGTTCCGTCTCGAAATGATCATGCAGGCGTCGCGCTAACTGTAGGTTGCGTTGTCTGTATTCCCATGGGGGCATAGCTTGCCGCGCTGCCAGGAACCTTTGCCGCAGTCTCCGCTTCTTGTCGCTGCGATCACTTGCCTGCATCTTAGCCGCCAACTTTTTACCTTACGAAAAAACCCACCCTTGCATCATGCAGGGGTGGGTTTCGAATGTAAATCAATTCCAAGGAAACTAAGGACGGAGTTAGTTAGTCTACCGAACGGAAACAGACTGCGGCGCTGTGTATTCCCAGCGGCCAGCAACTTCTGAGAATGCACCTAAGCGCATTTGATAGGTCCCAGGAGCCATCCCCTGTACTTGCACCGCGACATCAGAGGTGGCGAAACGATATTGAGGATTGGCAAAACCGCTGTTGGAAAATTCCACGCGGTAGAAGGCAACCTTCTCGGCACGCTGCCACGAAACCACGCCGCCGTTGGCGGCTAGGCCGGCGCCATTCGCGGGCTGGGTAACGGCCAGAGTCCGCCGGATGGGAGCCGAGACTTGAAAGCGGCGAACTTCACTAGCGCCCGAGTTGTTCTCGACGCGCCAGTACCAAGTGCCGGGATAGGGATTGTTGAATGCGTAGTTGTTACCAGAAACTGGCACTCGCATGTACTCGGGAGTCATGCTCGAGCTGCGGCTGAACACGATAAAGCCGCCGCCGCCGTCCCACTGGAATGGAGCTGCACCCTGGGTTTCGTCATAGTTCCAAGACTGACCATCAGCTGGCGATACGAGCTGAACTGAACCAGTGGGCGCCATTTCATTTGCTGTCGCCGTATTGGCAGCCGTAGATGTACGAGCACCAGCTCTGGGTGCGGTAGCCATGCCCTCAGCTGCAACGGCTGTTGGATCCTGGGCAACTGTTGTCGCGTCACCGGTCTCAGCAGTGACGTCTTTCGCGCCATCTTCCGGAAAATCGGTTTCATTTTCTGCGAATTCCTTCTCGAAATCGCTCGTCTCGCTGCCTGACATCATCATGAATCCAATGATGATTGCAAACACCGCGATAACGCCACCGATGATGATAAACTTCTTACGGTTGTCACCGCCAAAGCTTCCACCCTCTTTGAAGATTTGGGACACATTGGTGTTTGTTCCGCCCACGGTACCAAAGCTGCTAGAAAACTGACCTTGAAAGTCGGCAGCGAATGGATTCGACTGTGGGTTGGTTTGACCGGATGAAAATCCCGTCACTCCTGTTTGATTACTCGGCTGCTGGTTCATAACTAATCTCTCCTTGGAATGTTGCAAGCCGGATACTAGCTCTGTGTCTCGTCCTGAGAGCCACCAGCATCCAGCCGTCAATCCCACATCACTCCTTGAAGTGGGAATTGTGATACCACTAACTCGTTCATTGAATCGGGTCGTCGGCCATCAACTTTAGATGCCATCGGGGGTGCAAAAGAACTGAACTGAGAATATCTATACTTATTGTAAGGTTAGCTGAAATGCTAAGCAACATTCTGGCGACTAGATGTCAGGACGACACTTTAGAAAATTCTTCTACCTCACTGAACTTACAAAATAATCTTGTACGCCAAGGCTGATTACACAGCTTTTTTGTGATTAAGCAAAACCGAAATGATGGCCTGCGCATCGAAGTGCATCACCATTGGCAGGACGTAAACCGAAGTGGCTAGATGGACAAAAGCTTCCGGTTCTCGGTAGTAATCCTTGGCAGTTGTGACGATGGACGCTCCTGTATGCGCTAGCTTCTTTAAGTGTTCCCGAGGAAAACGCTGGTGGTCTGGGTACGCGACGTGATCCTTCATTTCATAACCACGAGCCCGCAATGCATCGAAAAACCTTTCAGGCCTGGCAATCGCTGTTACCGCTACCATGCGTTGAGGAACATTTTTCGCAGGAACCAGTTGCGTGGGACACACCTCCAAAAGCGCGCCAAATTTTGGCTCTGCCTGCAGGACAAGTGCATTAGGACTGGCATGCGGCAATTTGGAATAGGTCGAGTCTGGGTTGCCGCTCACCAGCAGAAAAACGTTGGCTCGGCGCAATGATCGGATGGGTTCCCGCAATACTCCCCGAGGAAGTAGCCAAGAATTGCCAAAGGGGCGCGTGCTGTCCAAAACTACAATGTCGAGGTCACGTGCCAGTTGACGTCGCTGGAACGCATCATCGACAAGCCAACAAGTTGGCTGAACGTTCGCGGACACGGCTGTCCTTAAAGCCATCCGCTCACGATCACGTCCGATGAAAACTGGGACAGTCGGCAGCTCCGTTGAAAGCATGCGCGCCTCATCAGCGAAAAAATCACCAGCCGAAGGATGGGTATCATAGATCACACGACCAGCAAGCATAACAATACTGCGACCGGATGCTAGGCCGCTGCCATAACCTCTGGTCATGATTGCAGGCTGCTGTTGCGCGTCAATTAGGGCGCGAGTCAATGCAGCAATGCTGGGTGTCTTGCCTGTTCCGCCGGCAACGATATTGCCCACGGAAATCACTCGACCAGGTAAGTACATGGGCCGACGTAACCCGATGTCAAAGAGCCAATTTCTTATGGTTGTGATGACGAAAAATACACAGGCCAAAGGCGACGTGAAAAAGGCAAATAGCCAACTCTGCTCCGAGGCATCGGATCTTGCTTGCCCTTCAAGCCACATGAACCATGATTTAGGCATCGTGTAAATGCACCTTGAATTCGCGGAAACGCGGCCACTTCTCCAGCATGGCTGGAGTTCCAACAAACTGCAACTTTCCACCTTCAATAAACCAGGCCTCTTGAAATAGAGGTAAAACGTCAAGTCGATGCGTCACAAACAAGACGGAGGTTGCTGTCTCGCGCGCCCGACTCAATAGATCCTGTATCAGTAGGCGCTCATTCTCGGGATCAATTGCGGAAGTGGCCTCGTCGAGAATCCAGACCGGCTTTTGATCCAGCAACATGCGAGCAATGGTCAAGCGCTGCGTTTGCCCACCACTCAGCTGGCTCTGCGTCGCTCCCATTTCCTGATCCAAGCCATGCGGTAACTGGCGCACTGTTGTATCCATGCGCACGAGTCTAAGCATATCCCAAATGATGGCATCATCCAGTTTGGCTGCAGCTGCATCTTTGCCATAAAGCAGGTTCGCGCGCACGCTATCTCTAAATAGGAAAGGCTTTTGACTGACAAATCCGATGCAGCGCGCAAATGACGCCCAGTCTTGATCGGCTTGCCAAACAACCGGATGCAAAAGACCGGCAAACACTCGAGCCAATGAAGATTTGCCGCCGCCACTCGGGCCGACAATGGCAATCGCCTTACCAGGCTGTATATTGACGTTTGTAATCTGCGCGATAATCTCCGCACCGTAGGAAACCTGTAGGTCCGCAATGGCGATCGCCGTCGACATCGGTCCAGTCTTTGGCAGTGCGGATTTGGCTACGATAGGCAACTCCGTAGACGCGTTCAGTACGACTTGAATGGCTCGCTGCAGGGCGCCCATCGTTTCACCGAGTCGGGAGTATTGCTCGCCAATATTGCGCAAGGGGCGGATTACCAGTCCGATTCCGGCTAGAAACTGAATCAGACGTTCGCCCTGCAGTGCCTCGCCAAAAAAACCTTTTCCTACCAACCACAAACAGCCGGCAAATATGGCAAATCCAAACCA
This sequence comes from uncultured Oligoflexales bacterium, assembly GCA_964560765.1. GTDB lineage: Bacteria > Bdellovibrionota_B > Oligoflexia > Oligoflexales > CAZLMG01 > CAZLMG01. Next base: position 43,645 of record CAZLMG010000010.1, on the reverse strand, counting down.
CTCCAGAACCGGCGCAAAGGCTGATCTTACGATGATGGACTGCCGCAGCAGATCGTAATAGCGCCGGTTCATCGTTTCAAAACGAGCTAACTCAAAAGCCTCACCGCCCTGACTGCGAATGAAATCAAATCGTTTGCGCAGGCTAAGGGCAAACTCAGCCAGCTTCGCCAGCATGCGCTGCCAAGCTTGCGCATATTGAGATATGCGCCGGCCAATACGCCCAAGCACAACAGCGATCAGTGGAGCAATCGCCAGCAACAGGATGGCCGTTGGCGGATGAATGATCAGTAACGCTCCGATGCATGCGACCGATACCACAACATCGCGCACTAAGGTGGTCACGATGTCCGAGAAGCGAGCTTGCAGAAACTGTACATCATTCATGACGAGCGACATCCACTCGGCCGGAGAATGCTGGACGAGGCTTCGCCAAGATGATCCCAGGATGGAACGAAAGATCGTCTCGCGCAAAGACGCAGCTACCCACAGGCTGAGCCGTTGCAGGCTGAACTGATTTAGATAGGTGAAATGCCCCTTCAGCAAGGCCAGCGCCACGAGGCTCAATGGCAACGCCCAATTCAGGGTCGCTCGATCCCATGATAAGGAGGCGTATGGCCCGAGCCAACCTCGCAATTGCCCTGGCAGAAGTTGCTGTAGAGTGACTTGTGCGGAAGCGCTAGCGTCACTAAATAGTACGCCAATCAACGGCCCCACAAGAAAGAGAAATAGCGCTTGTGACAGTGCCAAAAAAGCCAAGGACGCGATGATGGTAACTAGCCAAGCTCTCTTTTGCCGTACAGGCTGGATAATGACCCGTTGCCAGAACTCGCGGGGAAGCTGACGCCAAGGCATCACTTGCGCTTCACTCGCGGGACTCACGTCGACCTCCCCTACTCAGAGCAAGGGATTCTATGCTGGTGGCCGCGCGTGCGGCACATTGGCCGTCAAGTCCATCGCGAATTCGATCAAAAGCCGCCAGCATCTCCCGCCGTGCTTCGCCGGGGGCGGCTAGTTGCAGCGTCTCAGCAGCCACATCGCTTTCGCGGAACTCCTGCAGGTACTCCGAAACCACGCGCGTGCCAGCCAGCAAGTTGACGAGGCTTACATACGGAAGCTTGACGACTCGCTTGGCTACGGCGAAAGAAAGTGGTGACATCTGATAAACGACGACCATGGGTGTGCCCAGCAAGGCGCATTCAAACGTCGCCGTACCGGAAGCGACGATGGCCGCGTCGGCAACCTTCATAACCTCCAGGCTCATGCCGCGAAAAATCTGCAATCCAGGCAGGGTCCAACCGGTGGCCGTCTCCTGCAGCGGTGAACTTACGCCACAGGTACGCAAAATACTTTGCAGGTCCTTGGCAGATAGGCTTGCGGCCAAGGGCATGATGGCCTGCACTTGCGGATTCTTGCGCCGCATCTCCAAGAGAATGGTCCATAAACGCGGCATGATGAGTCGCAGCTCTTCTACCCGCGATCCTGGCAATAAAGCGATAAGCGGTGACTTGCCGGCAAGGCCCAGATCTTCCCGGCGCAATTGCACTTTATCGGTGCGATCTTTGTGTGGTGAGCCGCAATATCGATAATTGACGCCGGCCTTTTGAAAGAATTCCTCCTCGAATGGCAGGACGCCCAACACCAAGTCGAAATCACGCCGCAGATTTTCGATGCGGCTCTTGCCCCAGGCCCAAACTTTGGGCGCTACATATTGCACCACGGGTATGCCGCGCAGGCGTAGCTGTTCGGCTAGGCGCAGATGAAAGCCGGGAAAGTCGACCAAGATCGCAAATGCTGGCCTAAGGTTATCCAGCCGCGCCAGCAATTGGCTTTCAAACATTCGCAATTCAGGTAAACGTCGCAGCACATCGGATATTCCCATGGTGCTGATGGTTTCCATGCGGCCAATGGGTTCGACCCCTGCATCCAGCATGGTTTGTCCAACAATGCCCATCGGGCGCCATTTGGGAAGGACTTCGCGCAGTGCGACGACGAGATCCGCCGCTAACAAATCGCCGGACTGTTCACCTGCCGAGATGAAGTAAGTCCCGGCTCGGCTCAACGACACACTCCCCGCTCACTTTTGGATAGGAAGTCCAGAAACGCTTGCCGATAAGGACTTTCCGCGACGTCACTGGCAATGGCAGAGCGAGCATCTTCCAGAGTCATTTGCGAACTAAACACTAGCCTGTACATGGATTTTATGGCGGAAAGGTCTGTTGCCGACACTTTGGCTCGCCTCAGTCCCACGACATTCAACCCGTTGATGGATGCGCGATCACCCTGCACCATGCAATATGGCGGTACATCTTGGACGACGACGGAAGCTGCCCCAACCATGCAGAGATCGCCAAAGCGGCAGAATTGATGGGCTCCCGCTAGGCCGCCAAAAACGGCTCCGTTGCCAATCACGACGTGACCGGCGATCTGCACCGAGTTGGCAAAAATACAGTCGTTGCCAACCACCACATCGTGGGCAATGTGGGTATAGACCATAAACAAGTTATTGTCGCCGATGATGGTCTTGCCGCCGCCGCCTTCCGTTCCAATGGAAATATTGGCGTATTCACGGATGCGGTTATTGCTGCCGATGATCAGCTCGGCGTCTTCTCCGGCATATTTTAGGTCCTGAGGTATTGAGCCAACGGTCGCGTATGGGAATATATGGGTTTCGGCGCCAATGCGCGTGCGTCCTTCTACGATGGCGCCAGCGCCGACGTGCACCCCTTCACTGAGAATGACCTTACTGCCGATGATGGCATGTGGGCCGATCTCAACACCTTGAGCAAGCTCTGCGCCCTTGGCAACAGTAGCTGACGGGTGAATCACGACACCTGCTCCAGCATCTGAAATAGTTTCGCGGTAAATCTGCACGGTTTAACCATGCCTCCTGTCAGTAACTTCTCATTATGCCAAGCGTGCGGAAAACTTTACAAAAGCAGCTGGCTCACCATCGACAGTCGCCTCTCCTTCAAACCAAAAGAAGGGTTTGCGACGCCTCAAGACCTTCACATCCATGCGCAGCGTATCACCAGGGACTACCTGCCGGCGAAATCGAGCTTCGGTGACTTCCGTGAGCAGGCAGGATGAGCAGTCGGTTTCCGTTAACTTACCAAGCACGGCAGAGGCCTGTGCCATCGCCTCGACAATCAGTACACCCGGGACAATGGGGTTGCCGGGAAAATGCCCTTGCAGGATGGGATCCACCATAGAAACGTTTTTGATAGCGACGATCCGTTCACCGACCGCGTACTCGAGGACACGATCGATTAGCAGAAAGGGATACCGGTGCGGGATACACTTCTCGATATCCTGAATGTTCATAGGCACTTTAAAATCAAAAGACTGGCTCATCGCGTCTTTCCATCCGTTAATTGGCTTTTTCTTTGCTGCCTTCTTTTTTGGCAGTGGTCGGGTTCTGCTTCTCAAAGGTCGCAATCAAATCGTTGGTCAGATCCACCGGATCTTTCAGGTACATGACCCCGGAGGTGTTGGCCTCAAAGACAGCCTCAAACCCACGCTCTTCTGCCACTTTCTGAACGAGCTGGGCAACCTTTACATAGATCTGTTGAGTCGCCTTCTGCTCTTTCATTTTAATTTCTTGCTGCAGTGCCATCTCGGCGTTGCGCAGGCCCATGAACTTCTCCTGGAAATCTTGCTGCTTCTTCATGCGTGCCGCTTCGGAAAGCAGTGCGGCTTGGTCTTTCCATTGCTGATTCATTTTATCGAGATCGTCTTTTTGCTTGAGGAGGTCCTTCTCTTTTTCTTTGATCTCTTTTTCCAGGGTGGCGCGTGCAGCCTTTCCCTCTTCGACGTTGAGGATCACAGCTTGCACGTCGATGATCGCATACTTGGACTTTTCTTTGGCTTCGATGGTGCCGGTAACCGCAACCAAAGAGGTGGCGAAGCCAAACAGCCCGCAACATAGCATTGCGTTACGCAGCATTAAAGTACGCAAATGTAACAACATGGTCACTCCCTTCGGTTGATGAAAGACTAGTATCCCAGGAAGAAAATAAAGCGCTGTTCACCAAATTTGCCGTTCTCGATGGGGTAAGCCCACTCGAAGCGAAACGGCGCAATTGGCGTGATCCAGCGAAATCCAAAACCGACGTCACGCTTCAGATTGGAAAAATCAATCGTCTGATTGTCGTCGTAAATGGCACCCACGTCGGTGAACAATAGTCCCTTGATGCCCGCTTCAGGAATCAAAGGAAAAAAGTATTCCCATTGAGCATAGAACTGTTTGTCGCCGCCTTTGTTAAAAGCGGTAATCTGACCATTTGGTCCCTGCATGATGTTGAAATAAGGGCCTAGCTCTCGATATTGATAGCCGCGCAGATCGCTCGGGCCACCTAGCCGATATCGCTCAAAAAATGGGACGGGTTGATCGGACATTGGATAGATGTAACTAAGCGACAAGTGCCACTTGAAATAGGTGCGGTAAGACTCGTCAAAGTCGATGGGAAAGTAGTACGACGCGGTCAGCGCGCTTTCCATGTATTCGCGGTCGCCGCGCAATATGGAGCCCCCGCTAAAAGTTTGGCTGAGCTGAACGTCCGATCCTTCTGACGGATCTAAGTAATTGTTAGTATTATTTCGCCGTAACGACAAGACGACGCTTGAGCCAATACCCTGTTCGCGGAAGCGCTCAAGCAGGAACGTCTCACTTTCCTGATCGATACGCGACAAATTGTAGGTCATCGACGCACGAATCAATTCATATATCTTACGGCCGACGGTTACGCTGCCGCCTGTGCGCCGCTCCTGTACATCCACGTCATCGGCAACGCGTCGGACGTTGTTCTTCATGAATATCGAAAACCCGGCGCTCCATTCTGAGTCGTTGACCCGTGGGTCTGTAATGCCCGTACTGAGCTCGTAATTCTTGCCGCCGTTCCACCGACCTTGAAGGCTGGTTTTCCAGCCATATCCCGACTGATTCTCTTCGCTGTATCGACCCTGACCGAACCACTGGTTCTCTGCTGTTCGCTGCCCTGGCTGGAATCCAAGTGCCGCTTGCAGCTGCCCGGTAGGCTTTTCCTTAACTTTGAAGGTCTGATGCAAGATGCTTTGGTCTTTGTCGTCGCGCTGCTTGATAACCTGAACTTCCTCGAAGAAACCCAGGCGTTCAACGTTCGAGCGTGTTTCTCGTAACCGAGTTCCACTATAGAGCTCGCTGTCGGCGATGGTGAACTCACGACGGATCACGTTATCGCGAGTCTTGTCATTGCCTTCAACAGTCAAATTGCCAAAGTAGACCTTGTCACCTTTGGTGATCTCGTAATTGATAGCCGCCGTGCGCTTGTCGTCATCCCACCGAATCTTGGGGTTGATGTCGGCAAACGCGAACCCAAGGTCGCCATACTTATCGATCAGCATGTTGACGTCTTTTTGAAAGCGCGAGTAACGGAACAGCTCGCCCGGCTTCAAGGCCATCAATTCTAGGAGCTCTTCCTTCGGATAGAGTAGGTCGCCAGTAATATCCAGGCTCTCGATGTTGTACTGTAAACCCTCTTCGACCTGAAAAGTTAGGCGCACGTGTTCCCGATCCACGTCCATCTCAATGATGGGCCTGGCGACTTTGACTTTCTGAAAGCCCCAGTCGCGGTAGTACATGGAGATGAATTCCAGGTCTCGCTGCACGGCCGCGTCCTGGAATACAGAGCGAACGGACGAATAGGCTGAGCTGCGAGTCTTTGGTTGTGAAATCAATTTATCGATCAGGTCCGCATCAGAGAAGTACTTGTTGCCAAGGATGTGAACCTCGGCAACTGTCACTTTGCCGCCTTCGGTTACGATAAACGTCAGCTCCGCCTCATTCTCGGCGCGCTGCTCGAGCTTATAGGTCGCCTTTGCCAGATAAAAACCCTGTTCCGTGTATTGTTTTTCAATCACCGATAGGTCGCTGGCAATGTTCGCTTCGTTGAGAATAGTAAAGAGCTTGGTCTGAAGTTTTTCGCGGATGTCCTCTTCCTTAACCTCGCTCAGCCCCTCGAATGCGATGCTTACGATCGCAGGCTTCTCCTTGACTTGGATGGTGACCTCGATGCCACCGTCGACGGGCTGTTTCATAAATCGAATGTCAGAAAAGTAACCCAATTCAAACAGCGTCTCGATATCGTTGCGTACTTTATCACGCGTCAGAACGTCGCCGGCTTTGGTCTTGATCAGCGTCAGAATCGCTTCCGGCTCAACTTTGGCGTTGCCTCGGACTTGAATGCGGACAATGGTATCAGGTGCTGACGCCTGCCCGTGCAGATGATCGGTTGCCAGCAGCAAGCTCATTGCCACCAGTATCGTTTGTATCCATCGAGTTATCATCGCAAGGACCCCCCGACGACCTTGCCATCTTCCATTTCCAACTGCTGAGGCATTAGTTTAGCCAGCTCTTTGTCGTGGGTGATGAGCAACATAGTCACGCCGTGATGCCGGCACAGATCCAAGAGTAATTCACGAACGGCATCGCTATTTTTCTTGTCCAAGTTGCCCGTTGGTTCGTCGGCAAGAATGATCGGTGGCGACATCAATAGGGCCCTGGCAATGGCAACCCGTTGTTGCTCTCCGCCCGAGAGTTCTCCTGGACGATGATTTTCGCGCTTGGCTAGCCCTACGGAGCCTAACAGTTTGGCAGCGCGATCCGCGACGGCAGCGCGCGGCATGCCGGCGATGAGGCCGGGCATCATGACATTTTCGAGGGCGGAAAACTCTGGCAGCAAATTATTCATTTGGAAGACAAAGCCAACGGTGGCATTGCGGAACGATGACGCCATATCATCCGGCATCTTGGACACATCGGTGCCGTTCAGCAGGATGGTACCCGATGAGGGCCTCTCGAGCGTGCCGAGAACATGCAGCAGTGTGCTCTTCCCTGCTCCGGAAGCGCCAGTCACTGCCACAACCGATCCCGCCGGGATGTCGACGGTCACGCCGCGCAAAGCCTCTACCTGCTGCGACTCAATCGTATAAACTTTCCAAAGATCCTTGACCGAGATCACCGGCCCGCTTTGCGTCTTGGTCACTCACACCTCAGGCCGGTCATGGGGTCCTGGCGGGCGGCGGTCATCGCTGGATAAACCGCCGCAATCAGCGTCAGCAAAAATGCCAGGACGCTGATGACCAGGTAATTCATGGGTAAAAACTTAACGGGCAGCTGCTTCAAAGCATAGGTGTCTGCCGGCAGATCGATAAACTGGAAGTAATGAATGACGACGCAAGCCCCGACGCCAAAGAGTAGGCCGATGGTGATTCCGACAGCGCCGATGGTCAGGCCGTGCATCAAGAATAACTTTCCAATGTCGCGCTTAGTCATGCCGAGAGACCGCAACAACGCCACCTGCATGCGCCGATGGTAGACATTCATCATCATCGTCCCGCTGATGGAAAAGGCCGCCACCAGAACGATAAGCATAAGAATAGAACCCATTGTGAATTTCTCTAGTTTCAGGGCAAAGAGCAATGATTTATTTGACTTTTGCCAGCTCACGGGCGCCAGCCCGGCGAAATCCGAAAACCGTTGTTCGACAACCGTAACTTGGTAAGGATCTGGCAGGTTTATGGCCACTCCTGAGACGAATTCCTGCTCGTCCAAAGAAGAATCGTAATCCGCCATAAACCGCCGGGCTTGGCCAAGATCGACGACAGCCCATTTTGAATCATAATTGAACAGGTTAGTCCGAAAAATGCCGACCACGACGAACGGGTGGGTCAGCGTGCCGCCCGCCAGGATACTGAGGCCATCGGTGGCGCCTTGGGGGCTGATCACGGTGAGCTCGTCGCCAAGATTGGCTCCCATCTGCAATGCCAATGCCTCGCCTAGGACGATGCCCGGCAAGCGGATTTCAGGATCGTCGCTGATGATGGGGTGATGGAACTTCAGCAGCTCCGCCAGCGATCCTTCCTGCATCGCTTCGCCACCAAAGCCCCAGAGGTGGCCGTCAAGTGCTGGGTTAATTCCGAATATGGTGGCTGACGAGAGGTGCTTGCGCTGTTTCAGAACCACATCGGCCTGGATAAAAGGTTCGATACCGGTTGCGTTCGGCACCCGCTGTTTGAACTTATCGAGGGGAAACTCGAGCAGGCTGAAGCCTGCCATAGCATTCTCGGAGGTGATTTCCAGATGCGGCTTGCCACGCAGCATATTGCGTTCGAGATCTGCGCCAAACCCAGCCATCACTGACAACACGATAATCAGCGCCGCGACACCCAGTGCCACGCCACCCATCGAGATTGCGGTCATGATCGAAAGGCCAGATCGCTTGCGGTAATTACGCATATTGCGCCACGCCATCCAGACGATGCTAGCGTTCGCCAAGCGCGTTGAAAACATCCCTGCTCCTGTGCTCCAAGTCCGGAATACTAAAACATAAATCCGGTTGCATTCACTACCTAATTCCACCATAGTGATGGAAATTATCTGCCATTCATTGGTTTTTAATCTGTCGACTCTGTGAAACGTGGAGGATGCGATGAAGCTCTATCGGTTCGGTGTCAGGCGTGCGCTCGCCGTAGTCAGCACCACATTGATGTTAGGTGCATGTGGCGGTGAAGCAAGCGATCCCAAAGTAATTTCTGTCGAGGACTTGGCGGCACCCGGCGGCCTATCTGTTATCGATTATGGCGACGGTTCGGTTACCCTCTCTTGGGTAAGCTCGAACCCAGAGGAAGACTTTCAGGGCTTCAATATCTACGGTGCCAAGGGCACAGCCAGTGAGCTGGGAGTGACCGACGGCGAGCCTTTGAAGTTGCTCGACCAAGCCGGCGAAGCATCCAGCGAAGCTAAGTCCATTTTAGAAAAGTTTGACTATGACAGTGGCAATTCCAACGCACTGCCAAATGCACCGACGCACGCGGCATCGACCTTCCTGCAGGAAGAAGAGGAAGAAACTGGCGGCTCATCGAGCTCTGAGCCCAAGTTCAAATTCCTGCCCATTCATACGGTCAATGGCGATGGGGAGCCGGTTCTGCCGACCTGTCAGCCAGATGGCACCGGGGACTGTATCGCGACTACCGAGAGCAACAAGAAAGACGAAGATCTCGTTACCAACTTCGGCTCGGTCCGGTTCAAGGTCGAGGGCTTGACGCCAGGACAAAGCTACTGTTTCCTGGTTTTCTCGGTGCAGGACGATGGCGAAGGTATCTCCCAGTCTTCCTCGGAAGTGCGCTGTGTGGTGCCACGCATTGAAGTTAACAACATCACGTTTAACATGACGACCAAGAACTATCATTCAGTCGACTTGAAGGAGGTACTGGCAGATTGCAGTGCGTCCAATAAGACTTGCCCAAAGTGGACGGATGCTCCGCATTATAATGACAGCCGCTCGGCGGCCGTCACCAGCGCCGCAACTGACGCCAATCTGGCTTTCTTCGTTGAAGCCTATGCGTCGGACAACACCGTGTATTTTGTGCCTGGCAAAAACGCCGCCATTCGCGATATGGGCGGCAAGTTTATGCTTGGATTCGAAGATCCTGATCTAGATATTGCTCCGGAAGCTTCTTTCCCAAGCGGTGAGATCATTCAGATTGGCGGCGGCTACACACCTCCATATATGTCGGTGGTCCTCAAGGCCCGGCATGTCTATGTGGTGGCAGTTGGTGATCCCGATGCCACAACCCCTGACTCGTTCAGCTATCATTACATTTATATCAACCAAGACACGGATCCGGCCAAAGGTTCGCCATTTAACGTCAAAGTGCGCATGTCCCTCAAGGCCGATGAGCGATAACTGAAATACAAGGAGGTTCGTAACATGAAGTTAAAGAACATTTTCATATCCAGCATAACGTTTTTGGCCCTCGCTGCCTGTGGCGGTGAGTCCAGCAATCCCGACACCGCCTCGCGCGACGATCTGCAATCGCCCAAGGACTTGTTGTCGGTCACGGGCGATAGCAAGATCGAACTGCGCTGGACGGGCTTTAATGCGGAAAAGGAATTGCGTGGTTATCATGTTTTTGGCGCAGCCACGACCCTGGCCGACTTGGCGAGTAAGGTGACCTACCCCAAAACATATAGTGTCAGCGAATTGGCGGATGCGGCCATTCCTCGTTGCGAAGGCAACTCGGCATTTTTTGAAGCCTTTGGCCTGCCAGCTTCAGACGCTAAATGCGAAGACGATACGGCTACCGAGTCAGGTACGGAAGAGGAATTCCGCCTGACGCAAGAAGAAGAGGAAGAGGGCGCAACTGAGAATGCGGACGAGCCGCTGACCAGCAAGTTGAGCTGCGCAGATGCGGACAGCACAAATGTGTCGCTTCCTGCTGAGGCTCCCTCCCTTGGTCGCCTCAGCTGCACCCTCACCAAAGTGAAAGATGCCGCAGGCGCCGAAGTGGCGATTGAGAATGGCACGACCTATGTCTTTTTCGTCGTCGCAGTGATGGGCGATGAATTCAATGAGATCAGCTGGACGTCGAATATCATCGAGGACATTCCTTCCAAGACCGTAATGGACGATATGGAGTTGACGCTGAAGGCCAACACCGGAAGCAACAATGCTGAGTATGTTCCTGTCACGATTGCTAGTGACTTAGCAGCGATCGAGACAGCGCCAGCAGCTGCTGCCTGTGGCACGAGCACGGCACGGGATCATTTCTGCCGGCTCTCAACGGAAAATAGCGCCAGCGATACAGGGAATATCATTTACATCGGTCGTGATAATTTCAGCGCCTCCAACCAGCAGCGCCTCTTTATCTCGGCTCCCTCAGCCGGAAAAATCAAACTGCAACCTCGCCGCCGCGCCGCCCGCCAATCGGATCTGCCTGGCGGAGGCACGGATAAGGTGCGTTTGCCTGGCGACATGGCGACAGACAGCTATGGCGCTAAATCAAAGTTTCAAATTCTGGGCGATCAGGTCTTCGACATTGAGTACACGGTTGGATCCCAGAAATATTACGGCAAGATAGTTATCACCGATGTGAATTATGCCGATGCAGCCGACAAGACTAGCGAAGTGACTCTGAAAGCCACTATCGTTTTCCAAACGGCGGCTGGCAAGAGGTACTACTTCAAGTAGGCAACATCTGATAGAATGCGAGGGCCTCGAAAGAGGCCCTTTTTTTTGCCCATGGATGGGAGAGCGGGCTCCATGAAGTTAAAAGTGAATGGTACCGAGTACGAATTTGATGCGGAGCCGATTACGCCCCTACTTTGGGTTTTGCGCGAAAAGCTGAATTTGACCGGCACCAAGTTCGGTTGTGGCAAGGGTCTGTGCGGTTCTTGCACGGTGCATCTGAATGACAGCCCCATTCGCTCGTGTGTCATGCCCGTAAGTGCCGTTGGCGACGCCAACATCACCACCATCGAAGGCATCAGTAGCGATGGCAACCATCCAGTGCAGCAAGCATGGAAGGAACTGTCCGTGCCCCAGTGCGGTTATTGTCAACCAGGACAGATCATGAGTGCCTGCGGCTTGTTGGCGCAAAACCCCAAGCCTACGGACGATGACATCAACAACTTTATGAGTGGTAATCTTTGCCGGTGTGGCACTTACCAGCGCATCCGCAAGGCCATCAAACGTGCAGCCGAGATTAAGGGGTAAGGCCATGGATATGCAGTCCCTGAATCGCCGTGAATTTCTCAAAGCTGCAGGCATCGCCTCCGGATCCTTGGTCGTAAGCTTCTACTTGCCAGGCCCGGCCACAAGTTCTGCGACAGCACAGAGTACCGCCGATGGCGCCTTTCAGCCAAATGCCTGGTTGATCATTCGTCCCGACAACAGCATGACCTTCATGCTCGACAAAGTCGAAATGGGCCAGGGCGTTACCACAGCCCTGCCGATGCTCATTGCCGAGGAGTTGAATATTCATCCGAAGCAATTGCAGGTGGAGTTCGCTCCCGCCGATCGTCGCTACGCCAATTCCGCTATGGGCATTCAGATCACCGGCGGTAGCACTAGCATCAAAACTAGCTTTGGGCCTTTACGCGAAGCGGGTGCTGTGGCGCGGCAGATGCTAGAGGCGGCTGCAGCAAAGATTTGGAAAGTCGAGGCGAAAGATTGTCGAGGCGAGGACGGAGTGATTCTCGGTCCGGGTGATAAGACCATGACTTACGGAGAGGCGGCATCTACCGCTGCGACTCTCAGTGCCCAAAAGCCGACCCTTAAAGCGCGCAGCGATTGGCGTTGGATTGGCAAGGAGATGGCTCGACTGGACGCCGCCGATAAGGTTCGTGGAGCCGCCACTTTCGGGATCGATGTGCAGCTTCCAAACATGGCGGTTGCTGTGATTGAGCGCGGTCCTAGGCCGGGAGGAAAGCCCAAGAATGTGCACTTAAACCGCACTTTGCAGATGCCAGGTGTCAAAAAAGTTGTGCCTCTGCCACATGGCGTGGCGGTGATCGCCGACAGCTATATGAATGCCATGCGCGGTGCGAATGTGCTTACCCTCGAATGGGACTCGGGACCCAACGGTAGAGTCTCTACCAGCGAACTACTCGAAGAGTATCGGCGTCTGGCGACCGATCCAAAGGCAGGAAAAACGCTCAGAGATGATGGCGATACCAAGCAGTTGCTGGAAAAGTACAAGGACGTCATCGAAGCCACTTACGAGCTCCCCTTTTTGGCACATGCCACCATGGAGCCGCAAAATTGTACCGTGCATGTAACCAAGGATCGATGCGATGTCTGGGCTCCGACCCAGTCAGCTGGGCAGGCGCAACAGGTGGCTGCGGAGATTACCGGCATGAAGCACAGCCAGGTTTTCATCCATACAACATATCTCGGGGGCGGCTTCGGTCGCCGCCTCGCCCAAGACTATGTTGCGGAAGCGGTTCTAATCGCCAAGGAGGTGGATTATCCCGTCAAACTCATGTGGTCCCGAGAACACGATATGCAGCATAGCCTCTATCGGCCCGCAGCTGTGCATGCCTTGCGCTGTGCTCTGACTCCTGAACGTAAGCCGGTCGCATGGCATCACCGCGTGGTAACTCAGTCCATACTCACACAAACCCTGCCAGAAATTATGCGTACCGTTTCCCCGACCTGGGTTCCAGAATGGCTAAAGAGAGTTGCCGGCGGTGGAGCAGCAACCGTACAGAGCTGGTTGTCACTCGATCCCACGGCGGTCGAGGGCGCGGAGGATACGCCCTACGAGTTCGAGAATTTGCGAGTCGAATCCACGTTGCATGCGAACAAAGTTCCAGTGGGTTTCTGGCGGTCTGTCGGACACTCCCATACGGCATTTGCGGTGGAAGGATTTATGGATGAAGTTGCCGTCGCAACGGGAATGGATCCCTTGACGCTGCGACTTCGTCTGCTGAAAAAATCACCTCGCTATGTCGGTGTTTTACAGCTAGCGACGGAAAGAGCCCGCTGGCACGCACCACTGCCCACGGGCCACTATCGGGGTTTAGCTGTGCACAAGTCATTTGGTAGTTACGTCGCCCTCGTCCTGGAGATCGCTTACCAGGAAGGTAGTCCCTTGCGGATCATTCGCGGTGACTTTGCTGTTGATTGCGGTGAGGTCGTCAACCCTGACATCATCGCTATGCAAATGGAAAGCAGCATGGTTTTTGGACTGAGTGCGGCCCTCTACGGCAAGATCACCTTGCAGGACGGAGCCATTGAACAGTCGAACTTCCATGACTATCCCTTGCTGCGTATGAATCAAATGCCAGAAGTTCATACGCACATCGTCGATTCGCGCGAGGAATCACAAGGAGTAGGCGAGCCGGGGGTTCCTGTTGTGGCTCCCGCATTGGTCAACGCTTTATACGCAGCTACCAAGCAGCGGTATCGCCGACTGCCGTTAGAGATCGCATAGAGTCTCCGAGTGGACTTTTATTCAAGTTGGTAAGCAGTACCAGTTAAGACAGCGCGATAAATGTTCTGCCGAAAGGGGCTTGGTTTGGCCGAGCCCTTCGTCGATGGCTTGAATTGAAAATCCCATACTGATGAGCTTATCGCGTAAGTCGCTCGGAGTCGTACCAAAAGCGGACAATGCCTCCGGATTGCATTCTATGAATAAGGTCGGGCGCGCCTGAGCAAAGAAGCGCTCTCCGCCTTTCAATGCGCCCATTTCTGCACCTTCGATATCGATCTTCAGAACTTCTGGCAGGGGTCGGTCCCGATCGCCTTTTAGAAAAAAGTCATCAAGACTGGTCGCTTTCACTTCTACAGCATTGATCTGTGCTTCCGTGCGCTGGGCTCTGAGCGAAGAAAAATCAGGCTGAAACACATCAAAATGAAAGGTTAGCTCGCCAGACGCATCCGCTACAGCCATCTGCTGTGGCTTGATGATGCCTTGCAGTTGATTGCGTTCAACATTGCCCTGTAGATAGCGAAAAGTATCGGGCGCAGCTTCGAACGCATAGACCACGCCGGACCTGCCGGTTTGCCGAGCTGCAATCAACGAGTAAAGACCTAAATGGGCCCCCACATCGGCAACAGCAGCACCAGGTCGAATGGCGCTGACGAAAAGTCGTTGCATAGTCGGCTCTAGTCGACCCGAACGAATGGCGCGCAAGGTGCCAAAATCATGCACACGTCCGACCAATGTTCCGGCAGGAGTCGCCACCGAAACATTTTTGATAAAGTGAGAGACGATTCGCTTTAGCTGGTATTTGATGGGGGTTACAAAGTTCATCCGGCAAATCTGACATTCCGTGCGCCATCTGACAATCGCTTTCTCGTGCTAGAATTAACTCGGTCTAATTAATAAGTTATCTTGCTCTATCGCTGCTTCATCGCAGCGACTCACGCAATATCTCTCTCCTAGTCGTAGCGAAAGGACCTGGCCTCATGCAGCGCCGACGCAATCCCGTATCAAGCCTCTCGTGGATTATCATGGCTGCAATCTTGCCTGCGGCTTCTGGAGTCATGGCCGAGAGTTCGCAGCACGCAGCAACCCCTGGCGAAAGAAATACAAAGCCTATTGCCGACCGCGTGACGTTGGCGCAGGTCATTGGCTACGCCTATCGATCCTCGGACAGTGCCAAACTGATCCAGTTGGATGTTGCTGACGGTGAGATTGCCGCATTGCGCGCCCAATCCGGACTCGATTCGGAAGTGTTTGGCCGTGCTCGCCTCAATGATAGCCGCGCCGATACGTCGGGAGGCGCATTTAGTCCCGAGCGCGTACAGTCGCAGGAATACGCGATCGGATACAACCGCCGCCTTGGGACAGGAACATCTATCGGCGTCGACTTTACCCAGAAGCATAACGACTCCACCTATCCTGACTCCACAAATCCCGCGACTTCTGCATTTCGCCCGACCACCGAGTATTGGGAGGGAAACGTCGGCCTGAGTTTGAGGCAGTCTCTATGGCGGGATGGCTTTGGCAGCGCCACACGCGCCCGTATCGACGCGGCTCGACACATCCAGCGTGGGACTCAGGCTCAAGTCAAAAATCGGCTTGAGGACTGGGCTCTGGGGCTAGCGGGGCTCTATTACCAGACCTGGTTAGGGAAAGAGTCTTGGTCCAGCGCGCAGCAGCGACTCAGTCGGCAGCGTCGCTTACTTGAAGTTACCAAGATCAAGGCTGGGCGTGGCACGGCTGATCGCGCCGAAGTCTTGCAAATGGAAAGCGCTGTTCTTTCAGCGGAAGTCGCCGTCGAGGATGCGCGCCAACGCGTTGCCGATATCTGGCGTCGCCTCGTGACTCTCCTCAAGCTTTCGGCCGACTACTACAGTGTCGACCTTAGCAAATTCACCATTGAACTCGATGACCCGACGATACAAGCGCAGCAGCTCTGTCAGCAGCATGCCCAGAAGGAGGGTGATCATCCCGTGCCCGCATCGCTACAATCCTTGCAGGCGAATCTGCAAGGAGCGGAAGCGAGTCTGGCGGCATCGGCAAGCATGGCCAAGCCCGATCTCTACGCAGAGCTACGCCTAGGCAGCAACGGCATCGACGAAGGCGCCGGTGCGGCCACTTCCGAGAGTCTTTCCGTCAAAAACCCCATTTTCTCTGTTGGGGTTGGTATCACGATTCCATTGGATGGGCGTACCGATCGTGCCAATTACATGGAGGCGTTTAAGCGTAAGCTCGCATCGGAAAGTATGTTGAGTCAATCGCAAGACGACCTGCGAGTTTCCTGGATCAATCACTGCGTCAACCTAGAACACCAGCGCAACAAGCTAGTCGCTCTCAAGGCGGCCTTTAATAAGCAAACCGATCGCGCCAAACAAGAGTCTCGCCGATTTGAAATTGGCCAGGTCGAGCTTTTCAATGTCACTCAGGCTGAAAACGACATGTTGATTGCGGATCTTTCTTTAAAATCCGTGGATGTCGAACTGCGGCTGTCTGCCTGGCAGATCATGCGTCTCGCCGACAGAATTGAGTCATACATCAAAGACAGCGTTTCTAAACTGCCGGCGGAGTAATGTGCCATGAAGAAGCTGATCGAGTTCTTTGCCAATCAGTCCACGTTCGTTAATATACTCAGCATCCTCATCCTTGCTCTTGGCATCTTCTCGCTGGTTAAGATCCAGAGGGAGGTGTTTCCTAACATTAGCTTTGACGTGATCACCGTCACCACCATTTATCCGGGCGGTTCAGCCGAGGCGACAGAGCGTTTGGTCACCAATTCACTCGAGCAGGCATTGCGCGAAGTCGATGGCATTAAAAAGATGACATCGGTATCTGTCGAGAATCAGAGTGTTATCGCGATTCAGCTCGACCCGGATCAGATCACAGCGGAGGATGCCAAAATGGACATCCAAGACGCCGTCGACGCTGTTCGAGATCTACCGGATGACACAGAAGATCCGGTTGTGACGGTTCTCGAGAGCAAGCGCCGACCCATCATCGAAGTTTCGCTCAGTGGTAATGTTGATGAAGAGACCTTGCGAAAGACCGCAAAACGTCTTGAGCGCGATCTTGAGGCTATCCCGGAGGTGGCGCGGATCAGCTTTGACGGTATGCGCGACTATGAAATCCGGGTCGAGGCGCTGCCCGAGAAGTTGCGGGACTATCGAGTTAGCCTCCCGGAAGTGATCCAGGCTTTGCAGAAGCAGAATGCCAACATTCCCGGGGGCATATTAGAAGCATCTAAAGAGCGAACTCAAGAAATGATCATCCGCACAGTAGGTGAGTTTGCTGACATCGAAGACGTAAGTAATACGGTGATTCGAGCCAACGCACTTGCGGAGACTATCCGCGTTCGAGATGTGGCGCGCGTATCCATGGGTTTTGAAAAGAAGAAGATAGGCTTTCGCACGGACGGCAGCCCATCTTTGAATCTGACCGTAATCAAAAAGGAAAAGGCAGACGCCATTCGCGCCGTTGACCGCGTGCGCCAAGTTATTGAGACAGCAAAGCCGCAATTAGCGCAAGGAGTCGAGATCGACTTCATTAACGACACCTCCTACTTTGTGCGGCGCCGACTCTCTGTATTATCTAGCAACTTGATGGTTGGGTTGATGCTTGTGCTCATCGTCCTATCAGCATTTATGCCATGGCGCGTCGCGATGGTGACTGCCATCGGCATTCCTTTTTCTTTCTTGGGAGCCATCGCCATTTTTCACTTTGGTGATGTCAGCTTGAATCTCATATCGATGATGGGTCTTATTATTGTCGCGGGAATGTTGGTGGATGACGCTGTCGTGGTCACGGAAAACGCCCAGGCTCACATGGACGAAGGGTTATCGCCGGCTCAAGCGGCGATCAAGGGCACGCAGGAGGTTTGGGCTCCGGTTGCAGCCTCCGTGATGACAACAGTGATGGCATTTGCGCCGATGATGTTCATGACGGGGATATTCGGTAAGTTCATTAAATATATTCCGGTCGGCGTGATTCTCGCCCTTCTCGTCAGTCTCGTGGAATGTTTTTTTATTTTGCCGCACCACATCGGTGCATGGATCAAGGATCCTAAAGCGCTACACAATAAAGACAAGGGTGTGTTTGCTAGATTGTGGAATAACTACATGCTACCAGCGTACGCGGCCGTCCTGCAGGTGACACTGAGGTTTCGATACGGAGTGGCGCTGGCGACATTAATTTTCTTTGTGGGGTCCGTCGTCTTTGCGGCCAAGAAGATGGATCTGATTCTATTTCCCCCCGGCGCTATCGAGGCCTTTTTTATTCGCATCGAAGCGCCGATCGGCACTCCTTTGGAGCGCACAGAGGAACTTGTCAAACCCATTGAAGATTACGTCAGCACTATGCCTCGAACCGATGTGCAGAACTTTACCACGCGTATCGGCCAGCAGGGCGATGCTTCAAATGGCGAAGGTCGGAAGCAGGGAAATGAATATGCGCAGATGATCGTTTATCTGACGCCTGAGACGGATCGCGACCGAGACGCTTTAGAGATTATCGAAGATATTCGCAGCAATGTTGGAACGCCACCTGGGTTGGTCAAGGTGACCTACGAGCGGCAAGCGGGTGGGCCGCCTGTCGGCAAGCCCGTAAGTATCGGCGCTCGTGGCGACGAATACGATGCCATTATGCCAGCGGTTGAAGCGATCAAGGCTGAACTGGTAAAGGTCGATGGTGTCTTCGATATCGTTGACAACTTTATCCAGGGCAAAGAGGAGCTGCGCGTACGGGCCAACTCCGCTGAGGCGGGTGCTGCGGGGCTCTCGATGCGCGACATTGGTACATCCATTCGCGCCGCATATGAAGGCATCGTCGCCACGAATGTGCGAACGCTCGAGGAGGAAATTGCAGTGCGGGTGACGACGGCTCCGAGTTCGCGGCAAAGCGAGCGGACTCTGGATGATATGCAAATCGCCAATCCTCGCGGTAATCTCATTCCGTTGGCGCGCATAGCCAGCGTTGAGCGTGGGCGCGGTATTGCAACCTATGAGCACGAAAGCAATCAACGGCAAGTTCGCGTTTCAGCCGAGATCGATACTAGCAAAACGAATTCGCGAGAAGTTAATAATCTCATGCGCGAAAAGATCCCAGCTTTGCAAAAGCGATTTCCCAATGTGTCATTCTTTTTCGGTGGCGAAGATGCGGATACGCGTGAAAGTATGCAGACTCTGGTAGAGGCATTTGGCTTTGCCTTCTTTGGTATCTTGTTGATGCTGGTGATGCTGTTCAAGAATCTCTATCAGCCCTTCATTGTTGCGATGACCATTCCGCTGGGTGTCGTGTCGGTGGTCTGGGCCTTCTACTTTCATCAGCGCCCCCTTTCCTTTTTGGCCATCGTCGGCATTATCGCTTTGGCCGGGGTCGTGGTGAACAACGCGATTGTACTCGTGGACTTTGTTAATAATGCGCGACAACGCGGCGTAGATGCTCGCAACAGCATTATCGATTCGGCAAAGAGGCGACTTCGTCCGATCTTCTTAACAACGCTTACCACATCTGTTGGTATCCTGCCGACCGCCTACGGTATCGGCGGACTTGACCCGTTTGTGGTGCCAATTGCTTTGGCTCTGGGATGGGGCGTTCTCGCTGGCGCCGTTCTGACCAGCATCATTGTGCCGGCCATCCTCGGTATCACTGATGATCTCATCGGTCTCATGCAAAAGGTAAAAGGAATGTTCGGCAAGAAAGCTGCTTAAACTGGTGTCGTTAACTGTGCTTTGGGTACCCCCTATACAATCTGGGGTACCATCCCTTCTAGTCGCTGATTGTTGTAAACAATGAACGGCAATCGAGACGGGTTTACACTTGGTGTGTTCAAACGTTTTCATTTCATCAAAGATCGCGATCTTGACTGGCGAAAGCTCTTTCAGATAGTCGTCATGCATGGCTCGCGCCCTAATGGAAAGTCGCGTCATGATGCGGCTCACTGTACGAGGCGTGATATGCGGAAGTTGCTGAGGGGTTGGAAGTGACATGGGAGTACCCAAAGCACATTTCACGGCGTCAGTTCAAGGTTCCTGCAGTCCACTCCTGCCAAATGGCAGGGGGTGGTGCTTGAAAGGTCAGTCGCTCGAAGCTCAGCGGATGCTTGATACTGAGGTGCCAAGCATGCAGAGCAATCGGGTGAAACCTGGGATCCCCTGACTTTAACTCCGGAAACGATTGCGTTGCGCCATACAAAGCATCGCCAACCACCGGATGGCCTCGCAGACTCCACTGGCGACGAATTTGGTGTCGTCGGCCTGTGCCGAGTCGAACTTTTAGCAGCGTCGCTTGTGGCATGGTTCTTAGGACCTCGTAGCGCAACTGACAATACTGCTTCCTTTGCTCCGGGCGACTCGCTTCTATGTCCTCGCCTCTCGTTTCGTCACCCGTCATCACCTCGAGTTCGTCCTCAAGAGTTCCAGATGGACTGGCGACCTGACCACAGACAACGGTGAGGTAATCCTTTTCCACCTCGCGTTGCGAGAACTGCTGCCCGAGGCGCCCCGCAGCTTTGGAGTTACAGGCGAAAAGAGCAAGCCCTGATGTAGGACGGTCCAGGCGATGCACAACGCCCACGTAGGTGTCAGCGGATTTTTCACGCGACTTTGATAGGTAACTCTGTATCTGTGTTACCAAAGATGATGGCGGGCCGGCGGTTCGGCCGTGAAAGAGCTGGCCTGCAGGCTTATTGACGACGATAATCGATTTATCTTCAAAGATGATGTTGAGGATCGGTTCCTGACCGATGACGAGCATGTGGACTAGAGCCTCATCGCATCTTCAATGATGGTTTTTACCGCGGCAACCCACGCAGCATCCGCATTAAGGCTGGGCAGGCAAATAAGGTCTGAGCCGCCAAATTTTCGAAAGTGCTCGCGACCCTCGATGGCAATCTCCTCGATAGTTTCCAAATTATCGGCAACAAACGAGGGGCAGAGCACCGCAACCCTTTTGGCGCCAGAAGTCGCCAACTCTGACAATACTTGATCCGTATAGGGTCGCAACCAAGGCTGGCGGCCTAAGCGTGATTGAAACGATGTTCGCCAGTTTCCCGTGCGCAATTGCAAGGAGTCCGCAAGGCATCTAGCCGTCGCTAGGCATTGCGCTCGATAACAAAAGCGATTGTTTACTCCCACCTGCAGACAACAGCCATCGTGCATGGCACAGACACCATTGGCATCAGCGGCGCGAATATGACTTTCAGGCAGCCCGTGAAAGCTAATGAGGACGTGGTCCGGCTGGAACGTGTCCAACGTCGGTCGCACAACATCCGCAAACGCACTGATGAATTGGGGATGATTAAAAAATGGGGGAACCACGTGCACTGGCAACACGCGCTGAAAGTGAGCAGCTTGCTCATAGACCTCCGCCACCGCCGAACCCCAAGTCGAGGTGGCATACTGCGGAAATAGAGGAAGGACGATAATCTGGCGGCAATCCGCAGCCGCCAATGCCTTCAAGCCACAGGCTATGGAGGGCTCTCCATAGCGCATAGCCAGTTCTACCCGGAAACCGGATCCAAATTCTTGGCGCAATCCTGCAACCAATGCGCGTCCATGCACCTGAATCGGCGACCCTTCGGCAGTCCATATTTTTTGATAAGCCTGCGCCGAGCGCCGAGATCGCAGTGGCAAAATGAGCAGATTCAGCAACAAATAACGAAGTAGTGCCGGCATCTGTAAAACGCGTGAATCGCCGAGGAACTGGCGAAGATAGCGGCGAACTGCACTGGGGGTCGGCGCCTCCGGCGTACCCAAATTCACCACGAGGATCCCGGTCGGCCGCATGCTGACTCCATCTGTATCCAAGGAGCGATACCAGTTGTCTTGTTCAGGAATCTGCATCCTGGCAGGATGGCACCCCAGACAACGACCATCCGTCGATGCGACAGACGGTTGTATCGCGGTAATAATGACGCAGAATTCTCCCATATTCCCAGGCAAACTTGCCAGCCAAGACACAGGCGCCCTTTTGATTTAAACCCACTCCGTGTCCGCTTCCGGTGCCAATGAACGACACCTGATCCTGTGCCTGTCGAATGTGAAAATTCGCAGATCGCAGCGGAAATGCTCGGCGCATGGAGGGCAAGGATGCCCGAACTCGCCGCCCGTCCTGCAGAACCAGCCAAACGGACTTAAGGCGCCCCCCCTTGGTCCGATCGCGCGGCTGAGTCTCGAGACGTACGATGCTCTCATGACGATCAATGACCCGCTGCTTGCGCAATGCTAAGTTCACTTCGGCTAAGGTCGTCTCGGCTCTCCACGCCATTGTTCGTACATGCTGGCTGACAGCTGGTTCAGGTCGCGCGATCGTATACGGAACATATCCTCCCCAGATCTCTTCGGCGGACTCGGTGTGTCCACCACTGTCGGCATGGTAGAAGGCTCGGATGATGCGCCCTTGATAACTCAAAACTTGACCTCGCGTCGCGGCAATCGCTAAATCTGTCTCCGGTGCGCGCTGACTTGTGCCGGTGTATGCCTGGTAATGTACCGAGTCATCGACGTCGAATGCAGGGACCGGTGTTCGGCGGCGCGCCGCTAACAAATGAAACAAAGCATAGGTCCTAGCGGCCACCGCCTGGCTCTTGAGAGCTTCTGTGGGCCAAGACGGAAACACTTCTGCTGGCAAGACCCCCTGCAGGTAATTTTCCAGCGGCACCACGTTGACGATCTCTAGGCTTTTCGGTTGGCCTGGACTCGATCGAACCCAGAAATCGCCGACGTAAGAAAAGTGCGAATCCCGGCCAACGCGTTCGACAGTTGTGGTGCCGTGACAACGAATATAGAGAGGATCGGTGAGTTTCCGGACGTCGAGCGCGATCACGTAGGCGCGCTGCAGCATGCGACCGGAGCGCCTCGGTACTTGTCGATCGCCCGGGTAGATGGCGCATGCCTCCACATTTCTCAGTACGGCGACTCGGGGGTTCTGTTCGCGGCCATGCGGCGGCAGATCGTCAGAATGCGGAAAAATCTTCACGCGTACCAGAGTTTCGTGCAAGCGCATGCCAAAGGCAGTGACGCCACTTAACTCGGCATACGGTATTCCCCATCGATCATCTTGCGACGGGGTTAGGCTGACGCTCCGCTCCCAAGGGCTGAGCCAGCTGCTAAGGTCGGTGGCCGGTGATTCCGGATCTTCGGCAAGAGGTAGCTCGGGATCCGTTGCCGCTGACCCACGTGCATATTCTGGCAACTGGGACGCGTCGTAATCCGTAATGGGATGCTCAGGTTGCTCGTCGACGCCGGCTACCAACAACGCCGTGCCTAGCAGAATTAGCGATCGCCCCCATTGCCTATCCATGCATAGCCTCACTCGATGACGGATCGCCCTTGTAACGGCCATCGAGGGCTACGTCAACTGACACCGGTGCTCCGCTGCTCTCCCGGATTTTTGTGTTCTGTTTCCAACCATCTGTATTTATTCAGATAAGGTCAATGGCTTGGAAACACACCCCAACCATCGAGAAAATAGGCCCACCCACAAATGACTATAACATAATGAAATTATTATGGGTTTTTCTTATTGCTTGGGGGTCGCTTAAAGAATCTCTGGTGAACTCCGAAGCCTTACTTTGAAGGTGGCGCGAAGCTCCACAAACTTAGAGGAACCCGGTGAAAACCAGTGATCTTCAATATTTGTCGAAAATGCCCTCGGATCGATCTTTGATCGACGCCGAACGCTACCCGCTAATATACGGAAATTACGAGTTTTCTCGTTGTTTCATCCCGCCCAAACCGGAACGAAGGCTTACTAACGGAAATCAAGATTGCACAGGATATTCATCTTATAGAGGAATGTGTATCCGTGTGGCTTTGATCTGGAGGTCGGCAAACGTTCCCCTTTCTGAACGTTACTTCCGATTATCCTTCCAAATTCAGAGTCGAGGCTCAGGTCGCGACTTTGCCACACTGCCCGGCATCTGCGACTAGCACGCAAAAGGCCCTAGAGGTTCCTTTGTTTGTTAGTCGCGGGTGCCACAACGGGCATCCTAATTCGAGCTGTTAATCCAGTTAGCATCAGCACCTGGGATAAGTCGTCCACAAGCACAATCTCTGCTCGTCGCCGAACCTCTGCTGGTAGTTTTTCGACATCGGCTGCGTTACCCATTGGCATAAGGATCCGTCGGCGTCCATAGCGCATGGAGGCAAGCACCTTCTCGCGAATCCCGCCCACGGGTAACACCTGACCACGCAGAGTAACCTCCCCCGTCATCGCCAGATCTGCGGGCAACGGGATCCCCTTCAAGCTACTGGCCAAGGCACAGAGAATGCCAATTCCGGCACTGGGGCCATCTTTGGGCGTTGCCCCATCGGGAAAATGCAAGTGGAAGCTTTGGCCGGTAAAATCTTCGGGTCGCAAGTGCAACAAACTCGCGTGACAATGCAGATAGGTCAAGGCTGTTTGTGCGCTCTCGCGCATGACTTTGCCGAGGCTGCCGGTCAACCTCAGCCTTGGCTCCAACTGACCGTCCTGGTGAACCCGACTGGCCTCGATGATGAGAATGTCGCCACCAAACTCCGTGTACGCCAAACCAACGGCTACGCCGGCCTGTCCAGCCTTGGGCAGCGTCTCGCCTAAATAGCGGGGTGGCCCTAGCCAAGCCGGCAACTCCTCGGGGGTAATAGGAGTCCAACGGGTCCGACGTGCCATCAACATGTTCCGGACTCGCTTGCGGCCAATCTGTTCCAGTTCGCGGCGTAATTGTCGAACCCCAGCTTCACTGGTATACCTGCGAATAATGGCGCGCAAGGCCTTTGCCCCAAACTGCAATTGCTCAACTCTCAGTGCTAGATCTTTTCGAACGATGGGTAATAGGTGTCGCCGTGCGATCGCAATTTTTTCGACTTCGGTGTAGGCAGGTACGTCGATGCGTTGCATGCGATCGAGTAGTGCGGGATGCAGGGCATCCGCATCGTTGCTCGTGGCGACGAATAGAACGCCCGATAGGTCAAAGGGCATGCCCAGGAAATGGTCGACGAACTGCCGGTTTTGCGCCGGATCCAACAACTCCAGAAGCGCGCCTTCGACTTGTCTCTTTCCCTCACCGCTCAATTTATCAACCTCATCGAGCAGCATGACGGGAGCTGCCGACTTCGCGTGCTTGATGCCCTGCAAGATCTTTCCCGGCATGGCGCCGATGTAAGTACGGCGATGTCCGCGAATCTCAGCTTCGTCTTTGACGCCACCTAACGCTACGCGCACAAAAGGGCGCCCCAAGGCCGAGGCAATGGCCTCGGCCAAAGAGGTCTTGCCAACGCCTGGCGGTCCGTTCAAGAGCAGGACCTGTCCACGCACGCTCTGACGATGCAGCATCACGGCAAGATACTCCAGGACTTGGTCCTTTACGTCATCAAGGCCGAAATGAGATCGCGACAAAATTCGTGCAGCGTCGGCAAAATCGGGGAGCCTAAGTTCTGCGCTCCCCCACGGCAGGTCACGAATCAAGCATAGATAATTGTAGGTCACATAGTAATCAGGCGACCCTGGGCCCATAGATTGCAGGCGGTCAAGTTCTTCACGGACACCCTCGCGAACAGCCGTCGGCAACGCAACTTCGTCCAAAGCCTTGGTGAGTTTTTCAATCTCGGATAGCTCGCCATCCATTTCGCCGAGTTCACGTTTGAGCGTGCGAATTTGTTCAACGAGATACTCGCGACGATAGTTCTCGTGCAAATCACCCTCGACTTCGCTATGGATGCGTGTCGACAACTCCACTAACCCATGCTCTCGACGCATGGCGTTCATCACGGCGCGCATGCGCCGGCGGACATCAACATCTTCCAGCAAAAGTTGCCGCTCTTCGGCTCCGAGTGATAAGTGCGGTACCACTAGGTCGCACAGCTTGGCGGGATCGTCGCACGCCAAAATTTCCGCCCGTGCGTCGTCGCTGATGCTGGCTAAACTTTCGAGCAGACGTCCAACCGCCGTTTTTAAGGCGCGCACTGTTGCTAAGTGCCTTTGGGTGACACGTGGTGGCACCGAATCAATCAGGCGCACTTGCGCTACCCAGCCGTAGCGCCGCTTTTCCAGGTGTTCGACTTTAAAGCGTTGACTGCCCTGCAGGACGGCGCCGGTTTGATGGGCGCTAATGCGCAGCAACTGTGTGACGTGTGCCAAAGTCCCAACGCGAGCGAAGTTCCGCGGATCGTCGGGTTCACCGCGACATCGCAAAACTCCAACTCGTAGGCCTCGTTGTTGCATAAGCCGCAGATTGCGTGCACTGAGGCCACTTAAGGGTGTGACGGGCAATGAGGATCCAGGAAATAGCACACTATCACTCGGAACAATGGCCAAGTCGCGCAAGACTTCTGAGCCGTGGCTCATCGCTGGCTGAATCTGCACTTTTTCCCGTGATTTTTGCTTGGTCAAAATCCACTCCGCTTTGGCAAAGGGCCCGGGAGCAGACTTAGGCGGCACCCAGCTGGCTGTCAAGGGACAGGAAATATAAGCTATTCTTTCCAAGGATTACGGGGTCGAGCGGGCCTCGGCAGGTGCAGTCTTTAACCGTTCGCGAGTGCTGCCAAGATAGATTCCGACGAGGCTGATGGCGACTCCGAGCCATTGCCAATAAGTCAGATGCTCATGCAATAACAACACACCCAGAATCGTCGCCAGCGCTGGCTGAGCGCAGATAATCAAGCCCGCCCGCGATACGGTCACCATCGGCAGATTCTGGGTGATAAGCAGCCAACCGATCACCTGCGAAACTGCCGCCAACGCGAATAGGTTAAGCCAATCTTTCGGTTGCGGCCAAGTTAGGACGCCCTCAAGCCAGGCGATGACGCCGAGCCCGATGGCGCTGACAAAACTCACCACCATCATTTTCCAGCGCAGGTCGAGATTGGGTGCCAAGCTGCCGGCGCGTCGAAGTGACAGAATGTAGGTTGCGTACACCAGTCCGGTCACGGCACCACAGAGTACACCTTCCCAATAATTTCCCGTCATCTCTTCCGGCCGAGCAAACCCGACCAGCAAAATCGCGCCACCAAATGCCAACGGCAAACTCAGATAGAATTTCCACCCGGGACGCTCGCGCATAAACCAGATACCGAAGATGGCCAAGAATATGACCTGCGTATTCGCCAGGACAGTTGCGATCCCAGCGCCAATAATCACCACAGAGCGATGCCAAATGGCGAGGTCTGCCGCGAACACTGCTCCCGCCAAAGCGAGATACGGCCACGCACGCCGCAACTCTCTTTGTCTTCGTTGCTGTGACTGCACATCGCCATTTTGGCCTCGTCGACCCCAGAGCCACAACATTGCCAAAAGCAAAGCACCGAATAGACAGCGGTAAAAGCCAACGGTGGTCGATCCTAGATCAATTATTTTAACGAAAATGGGCGCAAAGGCGATGGCAACGGCACCCCAGAACAGTCGGATCTGCGCGCTCAACAGAACACCTCGTGGATTACAACTTCAAAATTTCGCGCATCACCCTTCGGCGGGCAGTACGAATTTGGGCGACCTTGTACCGATCGTGCGAGGCATCGCCCTGAGAGTTTTCCTGATAGGCAGCTTCATCCATGATCTGCACTTCAAAGGGAAAAAAGTAGGCCAATTCGTCTGAGTTTCGACCACCCCATTGCGAGACGAGTTCGTGCATGGACGTAAAGGCTTGCCGCTCGGGACTATTCTCAGGACAGATGGCTGCGGCCTCGGACATCTTTCGCAGCCATGTGGCGCGCGGGTCGGGAATGCGGACCATCTGTCGACAGGTAAGCTGCAATGCTCGATAGGAAACGGATGAGTGTGGATTTGCCTTGCCGGACTTAGAGGGTGGCAAGCCAGGCACAGTCATCTGAGCGATAAGCTGGTCAAACTCAGCAGCACTTAACTTTCCAGCCCGAAGCATCTCCGTTAACATTTCCAAGTTGATACGAAAGGCCTCGTTGTCCAGCAGAGTGTTGCGAGCTCGAGTCGGATTGCAGTTCGGAAAGGTCACCATATTCAATGAACGTAACATTCGCACCACCATCATCACATCACATAAGCGCTTGGTGACAATGCGAACGCCCAAGACGTCGTAAATGGTTTCCGATACGTTAGCGGGCTTGTGCAACAACTTAAGCAACATGGAATCACGGGTCTTGTGCAACTTCCATGAAACACTGCTCAGCTCGACACCTGTGTTGGATTCGCCCAGCCAAATCCGCCCCTGCTGATCGTGGACGATATGCCGCTGAAATCGGGCTGCAATCTGCTGATGGGCCAGTCGCAAGTTACTCATTCCATAAACATCTTCCAGATGTGCGATGGTGTGCATGACGCGCAAAATCGAGCAGGCCCAAGCTCGTCGATCGATATCGCCCTCGCGATCGCCGACTGACGCCCAAAGGAGTAACTGACAGATATCTGCTGAGCGTAGAACATCTTCGGGAGGTCGTGTGCCTGCCTCCCATTCATCAGGAATCAAAACGCGCTCAATAAACGACATGGCTTCGACTTTGATGGCATGAATTCGACGTTGATCGCGGGTTGATAGTGGGTCGAAGCCATAGCTGCGCATAAATTCCAGCGCATCATATGCCGAGTTCACGTGCAGGCGAGGCAGGTCGATAGACGACTTTCCCGCAATCAGTACGTCCATGACCGGCCAGGGAAATGTCCACCGGTCGAGCATCTCTAGTCGTAAGTCGCGGTCGAAGTTGGTTTCGCTCATACGTTGCCGATCACCGTGTGGTAAAATGAATGAACGAACCATAATACCATGTTTGATCGATCCACAAAGTCTTTCGCCGCGGAGAAAGAATACATGCGCTTACAGCCGGTTTACTTGGCGTGGGCTAAGGTTTTGGTACTAGGATTGTCGACGCTCGTGCCGAATTCATCGGCATCGGCGGAAAAGGGCGCGAAACAATTCAAAACCTCCAAGGGTTATGTACACAGTTGGGTAGCCTTGCCTGCCTTGACGGGCACGAATCCAGTGACAGGCCAATCCATGACGTTTCAGCCGCGAAAAGGTCGTATGACGGTGGTCGTCTTTATTGCGTCGTGGTGTGTGCCGTGCCAGCTGTTAGCGCCGGACTTGAAGAATCTCGAGTCACGGTACGCGGCACTAGATGCAGACTTCGTCTATGTGTTTAGTCATGACACGCAAGAAGATGCGCGCGGGTTTGCCAAAGAATACAAGCTCGGCGACTACGTCATACTCGGCAACGATCAAATCCTAAAAGACTATCACACGCCACCATTGCCGACGTTCTACTTTGCGGATCGACATGGTTGGTTGACAGCGCGCGAGCTGAAAATGGAAAAAGAAAAGCTCGCCACTTTGGACGAGCTCTTAAGTTTAGCCTCTCTGATGTAAGTAGTCCCGTACTCCCGAGGTCGGGAATGATTTAGCGCCCAATTTCTAGACTGGATGTGCTCTGCACCATTTCTGGATGCCATCGACGGCGAATCCGAATCAGGTCATAGTCTTTGTCTGCTTTACCCAAATTCACCATCGTCCCCGGGGGGCCACGCCGCTCACCATAGAGCTGGGCTTCACTGAAGTCGATGGCCTTCTTGTCTTTGGTGATCTTCGTTTCGCCAGTTACGATACGCTCGCGCGTTTTAGGGGTCGGCTTTTTGTTGGGTTTCTTGGCCTGCGCTGCCGCCAAGTCCGCCCCAATAAAGGCGATAACAAGTGATAACGACAGAAATTTTATAGCCATTTTGATTCGCAACATATCCCCTCCCATCGGGCCCTTTATCGGCATATTTCAGAAAAACTTTAGCTGTTTTATGGCAGTTACCAAAATCGAGCCATCCACTCTCATCATCACCCTCATGACCCACCAGTGCTATAATACCAGAGAACGCATCAAGGTCCCATTCCTGCAAGTATCACTGATCGCCAGAGAGAACAGCTATGTTTAAGCCCGTTCACGGATTCGTGCAGGCTCTTATCGTCGTGACCTACATGACGGTCGGGGCGAATCTTCCTGTTGGTTTGGCACCTACGGCGCTGGCCGTGACGAGCGGTCAACCAATGCTACAGCCGCGAACGGCGGCATGGCTCAGGCTGGACGGTGCCGCTCATAACATTCGGCTGAATTCTGCTGGAACCATGTTGGCCTTTACTGACGAGCGCGGTCACGATCTCTCCATACTCGATTTGCGCTCGCGACTCACCTACCGTGTTACGCGGCACTACGTTGGGCCCGCATTCTTTTGGGGTCCCGACGGTTGGCGCATTTTTTATCGGGAGCTATTCCGTGATAAGAACTCTCAGACGCGGTCCCAGATTGCTGCCTATGATGCAGGTCAGCATCGCTCCGTCAGCCTGGAGTCTTTTGCCTCAGTTACGGGCTTTCCCACCTATGATCCTCGGGAATTGCGTCTACTCATGTTGACAGACAAGGGTATCACCAGCAAGCGATTATTCCTCCCAGATGAGCGGTTGGCTCGCTGGCAAATTGCGCAGCGTTACGACAATGGTAAGTGGCTGGTCACGGACAAGGCAGTCCTCTGGCTGACGGATGGCGGACTGACTCTGCGCAAGGTAAGCGACGACAAACAAGAGATCGTTTCTTTTGATGTTTCGCCGGACGGTCAGTCCATCGCTTGGGCCACGCAGAACCAAGACATCATGACCAGTCATGCTGGCGGTCCCGTGGCACGCATTGCGCGTGGGCTCGATCCTCGTTGGCATCCGGAGCGTAACATCCTAGCCTTTGCCAGCGCGCGCACTGTAGGTAACAAGATTTCAGGATATGAACTGGCCATCGCCGACGAGCAAGGCTCCATTCGCCTGTTGACGCGCTCAGAAGTCACACAGGAGCGCTGGCCATCCTGGGAGCCCTCGGGGAATGCTCTCGTTTATACGGTGCATAACTCCACTGATCTATTCCGATTGGAACTGACTCATTGATGCTTGCTGCGCTTTCCATCGCCACAACTTTCTTAGCTGCGGCACCGACGCTGGCGGAGCATTACCAGCAAGTTCGTCCCTATTTTTCTCCGCCGCCGGGAGGCGAAGTGGCGATCGATGAGCAAGATATTCGCCACCTCGGTCGGCGCTCGCCGATGGAGTTACGAGGATATATCGGCGTCAATCCGCCTAACGGCACTTGTTTGACAGTACAGGTTCACCCGGATCGCCCAGACTTCGTTGTCTGCAAACAATCACGAGTCCCCTTTTTGGCTGGCGACATGGACCGTGCCGGACGAATCACTTGGCAAGTATCCAGACCTGGTGATCCGGTGCCGGTGGCGCTAACTTGGCGGACGCCACATCGCATCGCCGATGTTGTCCCTGCCGGAGAGCGGCTAGCCACACTGTCAAAGCAGCTGCTCGTCCTTCGCTGTGAAGCAAAGATGGATGCCATGACCCGAAAGATCACCTTGACGTTGCCGCAGCAGCGCCCGTGGATCATTCATTTCCCGGAAAAAGACATCCCACTCGATGCCGCATCGGATGCGCCCAACTTGTATGTGCACGCCGGCCCGTCGCGAGGTGGCCTGCAAGCGGATGGAGCTCCGAATAAACCAGCACCAAAAGAGGACTTTGAGAAGGCCAAAGAAAATTCCAAGAAAGGAGAACCAGTTCAGACCTATTGGGCCATCCCCAAGCGGCATGCCTTTTCCATGAGTTCAGCGAATTTTAGCGCCTCCGATGCGCCTGGAGGGCTTCCCGGAGAATGCCGCTACACCTTCAAAGGGCCACCTGATGATCCGAAGAGTGGGGCGATCGAATGTCACACGACAGATCTTTTCGATGTCGTCCTGGTCAACCTTACCTGTGCTGGTGACATCTCAAGACCTCAAAATCACTAGCATAAATTCGGTAATCCTCAAATAATCTCCGCCCGTACCGATGACAGAACTGATGACTTTATCAGGATTATTTCGGAAACCGGCAGGAGCGACTTCGGCTATGAATTTTGCCCTGTGGATATTCGTCCTAGGAACACTCGCAGCATCTGATGCTGTTGGGCAAGACACCACCGTTGATGTTAGCGATCTCGAGTTTTCTGAAGACGCGGCCACTCTTGATAAGTCACCATTCTTGGTCCCATCAGCCAGTGGCGTAGCTGGCGCTGCATTGACCTCGGCGAGTTACATGGAGGCTGCATATCTCAATCCGGCTGGTATCGGTGGCGGACTCTTTGAAAAAAAGTCGCGCGGATGGGCCCGTGAGTTAGCCTTTCCATATGGCGCCATATCTCTCAATCAGAAAAGCTATAAGATGCGTCAGGAATTCATCGACCAAGGTGCTGAATCCGATTCGGACATAGGTAGGGCGATCGTTGACAGTTATGCGGGTGAACGGCAATTCGGTCGCATTTCGTTGGCACCGTCTTTTACCTTCGGACGGGTCATGGCCACTTACATCATCGATCAGCAGTTGGCTGGCATGGCCATTCGTCAAGGGTCAGATCAAATCGATCTCGGCTATCGTAGCACCACGGGTCTTGGCATTGGCGGCAGTTATCGCGATGTGAAGGATCGCTTTCAGATTGGTATCTTTGGCGCTAGCCTTACCCGAGTTGAAACCCGCGGACGATTGAGTTTCGATGACATCTCGTCTGATTTGAAGTCGAGGGCCGATGCCGTGAAGCAAATCAGCGAAACCTATGCGGGGCAGCCAGTGAATATCGGTGCCACGTTTCGACTGGCGAAAAAGCCAAACGCGGCTCTCGCCATCGTGCTGCGAGATGCGGGAAATACCAAATATGTTGCCAGCAATGCCGATGCTCCCAGCGTTACGGAAAATCAGCGTTTGTCGCTCGGCGTTTCTGCCAATCCGATGCTGGGACGTTGGGGAAGCGCCCAGTTTGAAGCGGCAATCGACGAGTTGTCCATCGACGATTTTCATCCTCTCGCTAAGTTCAAGCTTGGCAGTACATTGACGTTTGGTACGCGCACTGACTTTCGCACTGACTTACGTGTCGGCTATCAACAGGCGGGATTTGCCTATGGCCTCGGCGTCTATTTGGGGCTGATCTCTTGTAACTTCGCAGTCCACAAGGAAGAGGTTGGCACCGGCGACGATCGCATGTTAGAAACAAGAAGCAGTTTTGCGCTCGCCATCGACGTGATCGAACATTAGGAATCCTGTGCATCGTGCTAAATGTCGACAAGCTGAGCTTTGCCTTCCATCGTCGCCCGCTGTTTGAACAGTTATCTTTTCACGTTGAACCCGGCCAATTATGGCTCGTCGTCGGTGGCAATGGCACCGGAAAATCGACACTTCTTAGTGTCATCGTGGGCTTGCTACCTGCGACGCACGGCCATTGCACATTTGCTGGTGGCGACCGAGCGCAAGTGCTTGAATACTTGGCCGCAGAAACCAACGGTCTGTTCTTCAAGTTAGACGCCATGCAAAACCTTAAGTTCTGGGCCAAGATGCGTGGCGTATCGTGCGGCACCAGTGACCTGCATGCGGCACTTGATCGTTGGCAACTCAATCACCCGCTTATTCGACAAGACTTTCCCATCGAGAAATTTTCCACAGGAATGAAGCGGCGATTGGCATTAGCTCGCGTCGGGCTCAGTCAGGCAAAACTCTGGGTTATGGACGAGCCATTTCACGGACTCGATCAGAAGGCCTTAGTGATCTTTGCTGATGTTCTGGGACAGCACTTGAATCAAGGAGGCAGTGCCATCGTGGTCAGCCACGACTTGGCGCCATTGGCCAATTTGCCACATCAGCGTTTAGATCTCGAAAGATTCCGTGGGAGAGCACAGTCATGAACGCAGTTCAGCAGTGGGCAACTTTGTTGCGCCAGAACTTGCGGGCAGAATTCGCCAGTAAAGAGCGCGTGCTGTCGCCCATGCTCTTTGCTATGACGGTTCTCATTTTGTTTTGGTTTGCCTTTGGGGAGCTTCCTGAGAGCGAGGCCATTCGCGCCTATGTGGCCGAAACATTCTTAGCGGCTTTCTTTGCCCTCCAACTAAGCTTTACGCGCATTTTTGACCCCGAGCAACGGGACGGAGCTTTCGATCTCATGCGCACCTACCCCCTGTCGCCGACGGCTTGGTTTGTGGCTAAGCTGTGCACGATTTGGCTAACGGGTGGGATGGTCTTAGTCGCTGCCATGCTGCTCGGCGCGTTCTTTCATGGACAGATCCAGAAGCCTCTCATTGATGGGGTTGTTCTTCTCATCGGGCTGGCCGCCTTGCTGGGCCTAGGTTCCGTGGGCCTCCTGTTGGCTGGCATCACCATGCGGTCTTCGGCTCGCCAGGTTCTTTTCCCTCTCATTTATTTTCCCCTTACGGTCCCAATCCTCCTGGCCGCAACCCAATCAGCCCAGGCACATATTGTCAATGAGGTGACCCTGGCAACTCTCATGGAGAGTTGGGTAGGACTGCTCTTGGCATTTGATGTAATATATCTGTCACTGGGGCTCCTGCTGTACGACCAGCTTCTGTTTGAGGACTAACGCATGCGTGATAAGCGACCGTTTACCCGCGACATCGGCATCACTATTGCCCTCGCAGTCTTGGTCCTTTGGTCGTGGTATCAGGGGCTCTTTGTCGCGCCCACGGATCGCATTCAGGGTGAAGTCTATCGCATTATTTTCGTGCATGTTCCTGCGGCCTTTACGGCATTCTTTTCCACATTCTTACTGCTCATCGCGGCGATAGTCAGCCTTGTCAAACGTGATGAACGCTGGTTACTGACCCAACGATCTTGCGTCGAAGTGGGCCTATTGTTCACCTTTTTGACGTTAGCCACAGGTTCGATTTGGGGGCGCCCAACTTGGGGCACTTGGTGGACCTGGGATGCGCGCTTAACGACCACTCTCATCTTGGCCATCTTGCAAGCAAGTTTCTTGCTTCTCTATAACTCGTTCGACGCGGGTTCTGGACGGATTCGTGTTTGCTCCATTCTTTCTATCCTCATCGCCGTCGATGTTCCGATCATCTATAAGAGTGTAACCTGGTGGCGCACTTTGCATCAGCCTGCCGTCTTGTTCCGGAAAGAGCAAGGCCAAGCCATGTCTGCTGACATCACTAACATTTTGATTCCAGCCATTTTCATCATGGTTTTGTTCTCTGCTTGGCTGATGTGGCTGCGCTATAAGAATTTGCGCGCCCAAGCTGAGATTGATGCGCTTTCATATGAACACGTTCGCTAGTTCTGGAGGGGTGCTCGCATGATGATGACAGAGAATTTAGATCCATATTTTTTCATTCAGCTCAGTTACGGCTTGGTAACGTTGGCAATCGGCGGCTTTACACTTTGGCTTTTTTGGGATCGAATGCGGCTCGCGCGTATGCGGGATGTGATGAGTGCCCCGAGTTTCAAAGAAGGGAAAAGTCCATGAAACGCCGCAATAGAGCGCGCGCTCTGCTGTTAGTCGCCATACTGGGAGTCGCTGCTTTAGTGATCGCTACCCTGAATATGGAAGATAATATGGTGTATTTCTATACGCCAGCCGAAGCTATGGCCAAGACCACAGAACTTTCCGCAAAGACCATTCGGCTCGGTGCCATGGTCAAGGAAGGTTCGGTAAAGTGGGAGCCGGAAGCTCTCAGCCTTGAATTTGAAATTACCGATTTTCGCGGTAATGATGTTGCCGTTCGACACAAAGGCACTCCCCCCGACCTCTTCAAAGAGGGTGCCGGTGTTGTCGTCGAGGGCCGCATCAGCTCCGATGGCAAGAACTTCGCGTCTCAGCGCATGTTTGTAAAGCATTCGGAAGAGTATAAAGCTCCAGATGACAGCGTTGTAGTCGACCACGAATTGTTGCAGAGATCGATTTTTAAAGACGAGCGCGTTGCTCCCTAAGGTGGTACCACTCCTCATGACTCAGACGAGAAATCGACGGCATATTATCGTTAGCTTCGCCCTCATCGTTGGTGGGGTGGTGTTGATCGGCTTTCTCTTTAAGGGCCTCGACTTTCGCCCCAAGCAGATTCCTTCCGTGCTTGTGGGCAAGCCTGCTCCTGACTTTACCGCGTCTTGGATTCTTGGACGTGAGGCCATGGCGACCAATGCGGCTACATCGTTTAATCTGAGTGATCTTAAGGGTAAGAAAGTTATTCTTAACTTTTGGGCGAGCTGGTGTGTCAGTTGCCGGGAAGAGGCCGTTGAGCTCCAGCAGTTCTGGGAGGCTCAAAAAGACTCGGGAGTTTTGGTCGTCGGTGTCGCTGTGCAAGATACCACCGAGGACGCGCTGCGCTTTGCCAACCATTACGGAAAAAGGTATCCGTTAGGCTTGGACACGGACGGATCCGCTGCCATCAATTACGGTGTGACGGGTGTGCCAGAAACTTTTTTCATTAGTCGCGAGGGCATGATTGTAGACAAGATTATCGGCCCGGTAGACCGAGCCTCTATGGCCAGTCGCCTCGACAAACTATGATTGGCCGCCTGGAGGGTTCAACCAGCCGGTCACGTCCATCACAAAACCAAGCTTGTAGGCTGCGATGAGGAACGGCGCGACGAGGGCAATAAAGATAAAGACAGGCAAGAACTCCACCAGCTCGCCAAAGTCATCGACCTTAAGGTCATCTTTCGAAAACATCATGGGTCCAAGTCTCCATCGGAAAAAAATCGATGATCCGAGTCTATTGATAATTGCAACGGCGCGCAAGTAGATCAGGGCGTCTAGCGTGCCGTGTAAGTAAAGGCGGATGATTTGACCACGTAGGCCGGTCGGCTCGGTATGCGGTCAAGTGACTGGGCACTAGCACGGATCTTATAGACCTCACCGGGGATAAAATTCACGTCGGTCTTACCAATGACTAGCGATCTGGAGGCGGTTCCCTGAGTCGGCTCAGATATCCAGAGTACCTGCCCATCTGCATCGACAACCTCAACTTTCCATACATAATCACGCGTTGTATCAAATGGGTCGCCGACCATGGTGACTCGTCGGATGGTAGCATCATACTGAACGGAGAAGGTCTTCATCTTGATATCTGGGAAAATGAACGGATATTCCTTGTACCAAGGACTAGATTTCGATCCAAACCCAACCTGCAAGAATATAACGGACCCAGCCGCTGGCAGACTGCCTGGCTGCAAGTACACGACTTCTCCCCAGACGCGGTCTTTGGCATTGCCATCTCCACCGAGGCCGTCATCAACGAGTGTTAGATCCCAGACCCCAGAAACCTCGGCGTCGACCTGTTCACCTGTTTGCTCGTCGGTCAACGTGTTCAGGCGGCGTTTTTGCGCTGCCGAGAACAGGGATGCGGCGCCACGAATGCGAATGTCTTTCGATGAACAGTCGCTTCGCAACTTGGTCGCGAACTTCATGCTATTTTCCGAGGTGCTGCTATCCATGAAGAGCTGCGTGGCAAACCACTCGATGCAGTCTGTGAAAAAGCAGTCTCCAACATTTCTTTCGGTTTGGTCGAGAATGAAATTTCCGTCCACATCCTGATCAAAAATATCCAGGATACCATCGGCGTCATCATCGTCGTCGAACCAGTTGATCAAGCCATCGCCATCGATATCCGGGTCCTTTTCGTTATCCACGCCGTCCTGATCCTGGTCGATACCGGAGAGATTAAGAGCCGCGACCGGATCCAACCCCTCCGGAATAAGATCCTCATCCGAATCGGCCGCCATATCGCCCGTGACTTCGAGCTTGCTCTCGTCGAAAAAGGTCATGATCTTGCCGTTGTGTATAAGCTGAGGCAGGGTTGCCTGCGGCATAAAAAACTGCCGGATGGTCTGCGGTACTTTCGGCTTGATCGCCAAAACGGCGGTCAATTTAAACGCGGGGGAAAGTAGGACCATGGTTTGTGCTGCCCCCATGCGAACGCCCCGGAACTCATAGAGTCCACCCTGGTTCACCATGGATACTCGCGACACTCCAGTATTGCGTTCGACGAGCACGAGATACCAGCCAGACAGGCCGCCTTGTGATCCATCGGTTCCCGTGATGGCACCACGGACGGATCCGCCGCCTTCCTCTTCTGACCCATCCGAACCACTGCTGCCGCAGCCTGCCAGGCAAAGTATCGCCAGTAAGCTCCACGCCAATAATGTTCGAATTTGTCTTCCGGCGAGGTCCAAAATGCTCGTCTCCCGGTAATCCTAAAGAAACCTCGAGGCTAATCGCCTCCTGTTGTGATACTTCGGACTATCTGAGCAGGAATTGAGACGGAACATATAAAGCCAAGTATTTTCAGCTGGTTAAATCAAATTTCACTAAGGAAATTGATGACTTCTGGACGCTTCACCAAGGTCAATGAAGGCTTTTCCTGCGCCCATTGCGGTGCGGATGTGCCGCCGGCGAAGAAGACCTGCAGAAATCATTGCCCCTTTTGCCTGCATTCCCTGCATGTGGATCGCTTTCCGGGAGACAGAGCGGCAAATTGTGGGGGACTGCTGCGGCCCACGGGGTATCAAATCAACTCTCAAAAGGGTCTAATATTACTGTTTAAATGTGTTCTTTGTGGCGACGAGCGCAGCAATATCGCACTGCGCGACGATCCCGTGCCCGACGATTACGATCGGATCCTGGCGCTGACGCCGACGCATCGACCGCGTTGACAACGAGACCTGTGGGCAATACAGTCCCCCCGCCGATGGATGGAACTTGACCGCGTGGTGGCGTGGGCTGTCGCTGTGCTGATTCAGCATGGAGGAAAGTCCGGACTTCATAGGATAGGATACTGGCTAACGGCCAGGCGGGGAAACCCGACGGAAAGTGCCACAGAGAACATACCGCCTAAGCGCTTGGCAACAAGCGACGGCAAGGGTGAAAAGGCGAGGTAAGAGCTCACCAGCAGTCCGGTGACGGGCTGGCTTGGAAAACCCCATCCGAAGCAAGACCAAATAAGAAGAGGCGCAGTCTTTACCGGCTGCAAGTGCTGATCCGGCGCTAGCTCTTCGGGTAGGTCGCTTGAGGTGGTTGGTAACAACCATCCCAGATGAATGGCAGCCATCTGCTTCACCGCAGATACAGAATCCGGCTTATAGCGCCACCGCGTAGCCCGGTTCCATCCATCGGCACATTGGGCTCAGTTCGTTTCAGACTTCAGGAAAGACTTTATGCCGTTGCGCCATCGCGATGCTTTTGCCGACCCGACCGCAGGGAGAGCTGATCATGGCGTCAATCCGTTTTTCACCCGCCTCGTCGAGCATCGCTCCAATCCCAGTCTGCCACTATTGTTTGGCGCCGATTTGCGCGATGCTGCTGGCAAATGGCGGCAACGCATTGGCCAGCACGTATCCGCACAGTCAAAGCCAACTCCGCTGGTTTTAGAAATTGGTTGCTACAAGGGCGAGACGCTCGTTGGTATGGCCCAGGCCGAACCCGATGCTGCTTTCATTGGCATTGATATTACCTACAAGCGGGTGGTGATGACGGCTGATCGCCTGCAGCAGGTTGGTGCCAACAATGCAGTGTGCGCCCTTGCCCATATGAATCCATCGACTTTTCGCCAACTGTTCGCCGATGGCGAGTTGGACCTGGTTTGTATTTTTTTTCCCGACCCATGGGTAAAGCAGCGGCAAGAGCATAACCGCTTGCTGCAGCCGGATCTGGCCAAGGAAATTTGGCGATGTTTGCAACCTACCGGCCAGGTTTGGTTCAAAACCGATCAGAATGCCTACTTTCAGCAGGCGTCGGCAGCATTTGCCGAGGCTGGATTTCAGCTAGAACACAAAGGCCTAAAATTACTTAGAGATTTTCACCGGCCGACACCCTTTGAGCGGCGTTTTGCAGCTCAGGGACTGGTGGCTTGTGAGGGTGTTTGGGCTAAAATCAGTACCGAACAGGCAAATTAGCCCATTGTCTCAAACCATTATATCCGCAAGGATTTCCAGGTTTCGGACGAAGTGATATGATATAAAAAGCAGCGATTCAACGATTTCGGGGTTACTGATTTTTTTGTCTCGAGGATTTTTCAATTCATGACCAAAAAGACGAACCTGTCATCTGAGCCCTCGGTCGATAATCTTGTGCACTTGAAGGGTGCGACGAGTCACCCGTCCACGTGGACGTCGGAGCGAGCTGAGGCATGGTTTTTACAACACGCGCGCGGCATCATCGATTATGAATGGCGCGCGTCTTACACAACACGTCAGGATGCGGTGGAAAAGCCTTCCATCAGCAGTCTCGATCAAATGCGCACACCGTCAAATCCTCAAACCGCCAAGGGCCTCGCTATTGTGGCCGGAGCGGCGGATAAAACCGAAGGAAGTGTAACCGCACTGCAGAAGGCATCCCCTGCTTTTTCGGATACGACGACGGCCGTGAAGAAAAAGGAGTAGTATCCACAATTGGGTACCGCACGGACCACAGTCAGTATCGAAGTCGAAGGTTATCGAATCGATGAAGCCCAAATTGAGCGGTTGGCAGACGCCATATTGTCTGCCCTAGATATGGCGCATTGCGAACTCAGTATTTCCTTTGTCAGCGAAGACGTCATTCGTCAAATTAACTGTGATTATCGCGGCAAAGATAGCTCAACGGACGTCCTGTCGTTTCCCCAGCATGAGTGGGATCCACCTGCGTGCGTCGGGCAAGGGCCAGCTGCGAAGACTCAGATTGCCGATGGGCCACCACTCGTTTTGGGAGACGTCATCATCTCGCCGGCGAATGCTCAACGGAACGCGCGAGACATTAACCAGCCGCTCGATCGCGAGATTTCCTTTTTACTCATTCACGGCATCCTCCACCTTTGCGGTCACGATCATCAGGACCCCGCAGACGAAGCACTCATGCGCGAGCAACAGCGGTTGCTAGTGGACATGCTTTCACCATCAACAACAGCGCAGCCCCTTTGGGAGAACTGCGTGCAACATGAGGTTACAGCGTAGCGATGGACATCCCGAGTACCGAGTTGACCAATCTGTTCATTTTGTTTTTGTGCTTGATTGGCTCTGCTTTTTTTTCTGCTTCTGAGACCGCCATCACCTCCGTTAGCCATCTCAAGGCCAAACATCTTCTAGAGAGCCGAGGAAAATCAGTCCGCCAACTTGAGTTTTGGCTGACTGAACCCGATCGAGTTCTAACTACACTCTTAATCGGAAACAACGCCATCAACATCTTCGCTTCAGCACTGGCAACTGACATGGCTAGCCGCCATTTCCATTCGAATGCCATTGGCATTGCCACTGGTGCCACGACATTCATGGTTCTAGTTTTTGGCGAGATTGTTCCGAAGTCATTTGCCCGAGCAAACTCTGAACCGCTCGCGCTCATCGCACTGAAAATTATTTACGCGCTGTACCGGTTGTTCTACCCAGTCGTCGTTGCGCTCGCCTGGATCGCTCGGACGATCATTCACTCTTTTGGTAGCAATCAGAAACTGCAGTCGCCTTCTATGACAGAAGAAGAGCTAGAGTTCTTAATCAATGAGGGCGAGTCGTCGGGCGTTTTACATGACTTCAAAAAGAACATGATCAGCGGCGTGTTTGAATTCGACGAAACCAAGGTGAGTGAAATTATGACTCCCCGTCCAGATGTCATTGCTATCGAGCGCAATGCGACTCTCGATGACGGCGTTGCGTTGACAATTCAAACGGGCCACTCCCGCATCCCCGTTTATGGCGACCGCATTGATAACGTTGTTGGCATCTTGCTAGCCAAAGACTTGCTGCGGACCCTATCATCGCAGGGCGACAGCAAGGCTAAAGTCAGCACGCTGATGCGCGAGCCATTCTTTACCCCCGAGTCAAAGCCCATCATGGATGTTTTCAAAGATCTGAAGCGCACCAAGAATCACATGACCGTCGTCATTGATGAGTACGGTGGAACAGCCGGCATTGTCACGATGGAAGACATTTTAGAGGAAATCGTTGGCGACATTCAGGACGAATTCGACGTCGAAGAAGCGCAAATTCTTGAGATCGATCAGAATGTCTATGATGTTTCGGGCTCGATGAATATCGATGAATTCAAAGACTTTTTCCAACTCAACGAAGAGCATGAGCAGGAGGACGCGGACAGCGTTGATACTGTCGCCGGCTGGATGATTCAAATGGTCGGTGATTTGCCGCGAGTTGGTCAGGCCGTCAACGTTGGCCCCCTACAAATCGAAGTTACAGAAGTTGGACGGCACCGCATTGAGCGCGTGCGAGTGACCAAGTCAGAGCCGACGCCGAGCCCCGAGATACCGGCGCAAGCTTAGCACTCGCTGGGCTGCATCTTCCAAGCGTTTGGCAAATGCAGGGCTTGCGGCTGCCTGCTGTTGCAGCGCTTCGTAGGCCCAGCGGCAGCGCTCCATATGTCGACAAACTAACAGCAAATCCGCACCGGCAGCGATCGCATCCACAATGGCTTGTTTCCAGCTCGGCTCGTCTTGGGGGATGGCGTGCATGTTCATGTCATCCGTGACGATCACGCCGCGAAATCCCAAACGCCGCCGCAGCAAGTCTTGCATAATTTCCGGCGAACAGCTCGCTGGCACATTCGACCATGCAGGGTAAATACAGTGTGCTACCATAATCATCTTGGTTTCGCCCATCAGTTCAATGAATGGTCGAACTTCCCGACGCAAGAGCGTCGTCTCGTCGGCATCAACAATGGCGGTTCCAAGATGAGTATCAACGGCTGCATCGCCATGACCCGGAAAATGTTTTAGACAACCAATGACCGGGGCGGCCTGCAAGCCCGTCAGGAAAGCGCCGGCTCTGAGGGATACTGCAGCTGGATCCCGGCCAAACGCCCGATCGCCAATGACAGGATTCTGTGGATTCGACAGGACATCGACAACGGGTGCAAAGTCCACGTTAAAACCCCAATTGGCCAGTGCGGTACCCACAGAACTGGCGTAAGCCAAGACTTCTGCAAGGGCTGCCGGTGTCTGCTCGCCATCTGCCAATTGCAAAGCTGGGCCGTGGTTGGGAAATGGCTCTTGCAAACGTCTGACTCGTCCACCCTCTTGGTCGACGGCGATCAGCATGGGCACATCGGGATCTGAAGCGAGGGCGTGAACACTGCGATTGAGATTGGCAACGCTGGGCACATGTTCCGGGATATTTCGCCCAAAAAGGGTCACTCCCGAAAACCCAGCAGACGAAAAAAAAGACGACTCCTCAAGCGAGAGGGCAGTCGTCTCGAGCGCTCCCATGAGCACCACACCTGCGGGGTTGTGGCCCACGGAGTTGTCCTATTCGTCGATGATCTGCAGAATGTAACGCTTCGACAATTTAGCGGCAGCGCAATTCAAGATGGTTCGGATCGCGTCCGCAGTTCGCCCTTGGCGACCGATGACCTTACCGATATCTTCCTTGGCTACTTTCAGCTCAATGATATTGGTTTGGTTGCCCGCAATCTCACTAATTTCAATGCGGTCCACCTCGTCCACAAGGGCTTTGGCGACAAACTCTACCAGGTCTTTCATGGATACATCTTCAGACATGTCACACTTCCGTATACCGTTACAGTTACAACAAATGGCCTATCCATACCGACGCTATACTTCCTTCTTATGAGTGTATAGGATTACACCTGACAAGAAAAGGAGTTGATGGCAATGGCGAAGGTGGAAACAGAACATCTGTTCCAAGGCACGATCGAGCGGGTATTTGCGGGAATTCGCAACTATCAGGCATACCCGGACTACTTGCCGGGGGTTACCCATATCGAAGTTTTGCCGCCGAAGGCACCGGGTAGTTCTGCCCAGGTTCGGTACGAACTCAATATTATTAAGAAATTTTACTATGTTTTAGACATGTTCGAAGAGAAGCCAAAAAGAATTTGGTGGACGCTGAATGACAGTAATCTGATGAAGACCAACGATGGTAGCTGGGAATTCTCGGTGAAAGACCCTGAGACCACGCGTGCCAAGTATGCGTTGGATATTCGCTTTAAGGGGCTGGTGCCCGGTTCAATTACAGATTCAATCGCCAAGGCGAACTTGCCGGCCATGTTGGCGGGCTTTCAGAAAATGATTGATGCAAATAAATGAAGTCGGCGCCTCGCAATGAGGCACGGAGCGCACCCCGCAACTAGGGCCTGTCCCTGTTTACTGGTCAGCTAAGCAGCCACTGCAACCAGTG
>CAZLMG010000009.1:32848-144846 GCA_964560765.1 uncultured Oligoflexales bacterium | reverse complement strand
AGGAGACGATTTCGCTTGTGAATAAGGACGGGACGATATCGCATGTGAATGTCACTTGTTGCTAAGCTAACAACAAAGAATTGACCGCCGCAACTCACTGAAATTAAAACAGTAAATTTTCATCCTAAGGTTTTCCCCAAATCCTGCCGTTAAGTAACCTAAGTTTTCCCTAGCTGTACTGGTCAAGATGACCAGGGTCAAGACTGCATGGAGGTAGTCAATGATTAAGCCGAGTGTTGGCCTCGTTTT
Organism: uncultured Oligoflexales bacterium; assembly: GCA_964560765.1. Taxonomy (GTDB): domain Bacteria; phylum Bdellovibrionota_B; class Oligoflexia; order Oligoflexales; family CAZLMG01; genus CAZLMG01. Next base: position 144,597 of record CAZLMG010000009.1, on the reverse strand, counting down.
ATCGATCGCCTTTGCATCACCTGCTTTGGCGGGACCGCGTGAGCGAGCCAAGTGGCTACATGATCGATTGGCCGGTGTTCCACCGTCCGCGCAGGTGTTGGACCAGATGGAGGCCCTTATCAAGCAGGGTAAATTAGAGGAAGCAGCACGCATCCCAACCGAGTCCGAAGGCTTCTTGAAGCTGACGGTGAAGCACATGGTCACGCCTTGGACCAACGAGTCCGAAGAGCTAACTCGGCCGCTGAATGACTATTCCGCGACGGTGATTGGTTACGTGCGTGACGAAAAGGACTTCAGCAAGATCACTTATGAAGACATTATTTATACCGGCCGCGATGGGCTGGCTAACGTTGCGCCATACGATCGAAGTAACAACACACATTATCAGCAGTTTGAAGATAATGGCTACAGCTTGCAAAACGATCTGGTTCCGCGCGCGCAATCATCACTCACTCAGTTAGGTGTTGCTTCGGGAATCTTGACGACTCGTGCCTTTGGTGAAGCCTATTACTCGGCTGGAACAAACCGAGCCCCCATCCGCTTTACCCTGAAGACGTTTTTGTGCCGCGACATGCAGCAGGTCACGGATAACACTCGATCCGATATGTACGTCGGTCGTGACGTTGATCGTAAGCCTGGTGGCGATCCTTTAGGGTTCCGCAGTGAGTGCGCCGGCTGCCACGCTGGCATGGACGGTCTGCGTCCAGCGTTTGCTCACATTGATCACATCACCATGGGTACGGGTACGGCGAACGTCTACACGCCTGGCACCCCAGTCGAGAAGCTGGCGGTTAACCGCGATGCCTTTCCTTCTGGTTACATCGTCACCGACGACAAGTGGCGCAACCTTTGGATCGAAGGTCAAAATAAAGATGCCATCGGCTGGCGCGGCGCAAGCGAGGGTAACGGTCTCGCAGAATTCGGTGCGATGCTAACGAACACGCAGGCTTTCGATAGCTGCATGCCCGCTAAGGTTTTTGAAACGATTTGCTTGCGATCACCGACCAGTGCAGAAGATCAATCTAGCATTCAGGTTCTCAGCAAGAAGTTCGCAGATTCTAAATACAATATGAAGAGCCTCTTGATATCAACGGCTCTGAAGTGTTCGGAAGATAAGTAAGTCAGGCCTAGACAAGGAATGTGTAGGCAAACCCACTTGGAGGATATTCGAGTATGAAACAGGCACGGATGAGCCGAAGCTTCATCTCACTTACCGGCGCTACCATCGTGGCGCTAGGCCTGACAGGATGTTTTGGCGGCAAAGTCTCCAAAAAAACACCTGGCCTGGTCAAGACTGACGATGCGCAGAAAGCGGATACAGTTATCGAAGAGACGCAGGAAGAGCCCGTGTTGGCAGCAACGCCGACTCTGAAAGATATGCACGTTGGTGTGGGTTTTCGTAATCACGAGCGCCTCAATCTGACCATGGCCAGCGTCACCGGCCTGCCAGCTTTCCGCGGTCTTGGAGCGGGTGCACAGGCCGACCCCTTCGCAGTGGTCAAGGATCAGATCAATGCCGACGTTAGCGCCAAAGCCTTTGTTGCTTCCAAAGCCAAGGCTGCCATCATTCTGGCAGCGAACTATTGCGATACCATGATGCGTAACGCCACTGTTCGAGCCCAAGTCCTGGGCAGCGTATCCTTGGCCGATACGGCTGCGGTGACGGATGCTTTGACCAAGCAGTTTTGGGGATCGGCTCTGTCCACTTTACCGGACAAGGCGCAAGTAACGCAGGTTCTTTCGGCCATGCACAGCGATATTCGCTCGGGGACGGAAAGAGCTTGGAGTGACGAAGACATGACTTACGCATCTTGCGTCGTGGTGTTATCTGCACCGCCGGTCGTCTTCTTCTAACAGGTGCGAACGAGTTTACAAACGAATCAATACTCTGGAGGAGTAACGATATGGATAAGAAGTTGCAAGAGATGATCGCCCGCGCCAATCAAGCGCAAGCGACGCCATTGGCACAACAGGAAGGCCACGGCCCCGCTTTGACGCGACGCGCTTTGCTGGGTCGAGGGATCATCGGCTTTTCGACCAGCTTTGTCGCTCCTTCTTTCTTGAGCCTTATCTCGCGACAAGCGATGGGTTTGGAGTGCTCGCAGGAAGAGTCGACGACTCGCACCGTGCCCTATCTCCATATCGAAGCCAGCGGTGGCATGAATATGGCGGGCAGCGAGTTTATCTTTGGCAAGCAAGGTGCCGGCGCGCCACTGGAACTGCTGTCTGTGGGCAGCTATTCGAGCTTGGGCTTGACTACTGCCAATGATCCTTCCGTAACCGGTATGATCAATCGAGAATTTGGTGCGCCGTTTCATGCACACAGCGCCATTCTTGCTGGATTGAAGTCGGTGATGAGCCCTGCAGCTATTGCCAAAACGGGTGTTGCCGGTGGTGCTGGACGTTCAGCGGATGATACCCGGCAAAATTTGCATAACCCGATTCAGCTTGCTATCAAGTCCGTAAGCTCCAAGGGCGAGCTTGTGCAAATAGCTGGTACTACTGGCTCAAATACGGGTGGGCAGACCGCCGCAACTGACGTGGCTGAGGACCCATCGTTGAGCAAGGCGCAAATTCGGTCGACAAACGATATTGCCGGTTTGATCAACCCGGGAGTTTTAGCAACTCGATTGTCTGAGCCCGCGGCTCGCAAGATCTTTGCTGCCGCAAACAAGATGAGCGACGTCTCGCTCGCAAAATTCAATTCCAAAGATCTCCCTAGCCAAGTAGCAGACTTGATCCGTTGCGGTTATGTCGGCGGTCAGGAGCTAGTGGAAGGCTTTACTCCGGCCAATATCCTGCCGCAGAATGACACAGACGTGCAGGCGATTTTGGGTATTGCGGCCGGTGCGGCTCTGCCACAGGCCGAGGCGGCAGCATTTAGCATCGCAACTCTCTTAGTAAAAGGACATGCCGCAGGTGGAACGATCGAAATGGGTGGTTATGACTATCATAACAACGCCCGCCAATCGACCGATGACCGAAATTTCGCGATTGGTCGCCGTATTGGCTTCGCCCTGGAGCTGGCACATCGTAAAAACCAGCCGCTCTTCGTTGCCTTGACTTCCGACGGTTCGGTTTCCGCCAACGGTCAAACGGCTCAGAATTCAACTTTGACTTTTCGCGATGCCAACGGTGTCCCCACTACCGTGACGCAGAGCAAGTTTCAATTTTCGTCTGACAGCGGTGGCCGCGGTGCCTACCTCATGTTCGCCATTGGTACGAACGAGTCCGGCCGACCCGAGATGCGTCACAATCAGATTGGTGCTTTCGGCGACGATGGCTCCGTGAATGCAACCCAGGGCGTGCAAGCCAACAGCGACCGCTTGCAGGCGTTGAATATCGTAGCTAACTACGCCAGTCTGAATGATAAGATGGGTCAGTTTAACGAAGTTCTGCGCGCTGCTGGTGCTCAGAATCCATTTGCTGGCGACGAACGAGCCTATGTTGCCTTTACGCCGCTGAAGACTCGTGCCTAGGATTCTTCTCATGGATGAATGAAAGCCCCCTACAGACCAGGGGGCCTTTGGAGGATAAGAATCAATGATCGCACGGACGAAAATGGATTTCCGTCTGTTGACCGCTGGAACGGTTCTCTTGGTAGGGGCTTTTGGTGCGAGTTGTGGCGGCGTCAAGCCACGCGGCGCCGCCAAAATCACACCAAAAACCGATGACCAAACTGCCGAGCAGCAGCAGAACTCCTCTGAGATCAATCAACTGGAAGTCTCGCGGGAGGCGTTCCGCTTAACGCTGCATCCGGTCGTTCGCGCCAACTGCGCCGGCTGTCATTCGGGAGCAACAGCGCCGTCATTCGCTGTCGAGGATGCGATCACGGCGCACGACGCTGTCGTAGACAACCACAAAGTTGACTTTGCCGATGTCAATCACTCGCGACTGGTGATGCGCCTTTCGCGTGATGCCCACAACTGTTGGACGTCGGATTGCAGCAAAGATGCGGAGAAAATGGAAACGGCCATTAATGAGTGGGCGCAGAAGATCAAGGATGCTGGCGGCTCCGTCGGTGAATCGAAGTTCGAAATGTTGACTTCGGAGCTAGCTTTCACTGATTCAGCGGATGCTCCCGCGACAGACACGGGCCTTCCCGGCACCTACTCTTTCTTTGTGGGTGAACGCGTAACAACAGCGGCTCCCTGGTCGATGATGACGGATGATCCGGACACGGCCGTCGATGGAGCTGCGGATTACATGATTCCGACCGGCGCCATTCCTGCGGCTTCGGACCAAGTGACGTTCACCTTTGAAGTTGCTGAAGCCGGCAATTACGACGTGTTTTTCCGCGCGAAGTCTGCTGCAAATAACAGCAATGGCATCCGCTACCGGATCAACGGTCAGCCTGCCGGATTTCGGCAGACTTCGTTACGAATCGACAAGCCTGATCAGTATGTGTGGAGTCGCGGTAACAATCGCGGAAACAATGCGTATCGCGACACGGCCGGTGACTTTGTGTCTTTGCCTCTGCAAGCAGGTTCAAATACTTTGCAGATTGCCGCGCTTGAAGCGAATGTGAGAGTTTCTGCGGTGGCCGTAAGCAATCAGACCGTGTTCTCAGTAGCTGACATGGACAGCAACTTTAGTTCTGGGTTGTTTCCACGTCGCACCCGAGTTCTAGTCTTTCCTTTGAAAGAGCTGACGGGCAAAAATGCTCGACTCATCGTTGAGGTCCGCGACTTTGATGCGGAAGGGCATGCCATTTTGTTGAGAAATCTCAGGATTGAAACCGACGCTCCGATTCGCATAAAAGATGTGATGCCTTTGATCAATGGCAAGTTCAATCCCATGCACGCCACGTTCCGCCTCGTGGATACGACCGTGCAGGCTCCCGGTGCCATCTTATCGAAAGCAAGCCTGATCGCCATTGGACAGAAAGGTTTTGCCGAGGACAAGTTATCCTTCACTTTTGGCGAGCTTGAGTAACGACTGATTGTGTAGGCTAGGGGGGGCAACGAGTACATGCGCAACCAGCGACTGACTGTCATACTGCTCGGGTTCCTGGCGACAGCCTGTGCGCCAGGCGTCGAAACGCGCCCCATGGCGCAGAGTCCGGATGATCGTGAAGCTAACCCCGAAGTCGATCCAACGGGAGAGACGCAAACCACTCAGGGATCGAGTGGTGGAACGACGACGCCATTTGATGGGGAAGATTTTTTTCTTTCGACGCTAAAGCCTGCGCTCAAGTTACACTGTGAGACTTGTCACGCAGCTCCGCGCTTCAATCCGCCTCAGCCTGGTCCGCTTACGATTTTCAACTACGAAACCATGTTGGCCAAATTAAAAGCTGGCAAAGGTTCGGGCGACAATGATCTTATCAATAAGGTGCGAGGACGGCTCACCCACGGCGGCGGCGATCGCTGCCCGCAGGGCAATAGCCAGTCACCTTGCAACCTCTTGGTTCAGTGGTGGCAGGGAGAGAATGGTGACGATAGTGGTACAGGCTCTTCGGCAAATGCTTATGGCCGCATGTCGGCCGTTTCGCCGACGGGATCGCTCTATGGTTATGCGGCGAACCCCGCCGACACCGCGGCGACGGTCACGGTTCGGATCTATAAAATTGAGGCATCTGGTGCCAAAACGTTGATTATGGAAGCCCAGGCGGATCAAAGCGGCGATGACAACAACACACCGGGCATGCATGCCTATGGAATTCAACTGCCAGCGGCTTATCGTAACCAGGTGCAGCACACCATTAAAGGTTATGCTGTGATTGGTGGCGAGGAGATTGAGTTAGGAGGATCGCCTCAGACATTCACGGCTTATATGCCTGACCTTAAGGTGCCAGGCCGCACCGACACAGGCGAGGACTATTTTGATGCGAATGTCCGCGCCTTTCACCAATCCAACTGCGGTAGTTGTCATGTGACTAGTTATACCACTTTGTGGTCCGCGTTGTTGCGTCCATCACCAGCCGAAGGCGGTACGGCTGCCACCAATCTACTTGTCTCCAAGGGTGGTGGTAATGGTCATGGCGGCGGCAACCGCTGTGGAACCTGCGATGTTTTTCGTAATTGGTGGAACAAAGAATTTGCTGCCAATGCCCCCTAACTCATGACGCTCCTGCACAAAGGAAAACTGTGTTATACTGGCCGACATGTCTTCACTGACCGTTGAAGGGCCAGTTCTGCTATGGTTGATGTCGCCGCATTGCTTTCCTGTCCTGTATGTAAGGGTGTGGTTGCGGAGGCCTCTCGCGACCAGTTGGCTTGCACCGCTTGCGCCCTAAATTTTCCGAATTTGCAGGGCATACCCTGGATATTTCCAGACCCGATGGCAATCCTAGGTGAGTGGCGCCATCGCTACGATTTTCAACTGCAATTGCTGCAGCAAGAGAGCGAAAGTCTCAAAGATGAGCTGCGCAACCCGAATCTACTTCCGGAAACCAGCGATCGCCTGCGACGCTTGCAACAGGCGAAAGTCGAGCAGCGGAAAGCGTTGGAGAAGTTGCTGGCACCACTGGGTAAGTTAGCGAACCTGCCCATCGAATATCATCGCGCTTTGAAGTCCAAGTTGCCCGAGGGACAAACCCTCATGGGCTACTACGCCAACGTATTTCGTGACTGGGACTGGGGTGAAGACGAAAATGTGATTTCAGCTGAAATCATTACCAGTCTCATGCCTCCTGAGTTTGCAAAGGCGTCGACGATGGTCGTGCTTGGCTCGGGTGCTGGTCGACTGGCCCTAGACCTGCACCAGAGATCGCAAGTTTCCCATACCGTTGCTGCCGACTTTAATCCGTTTCTGCTCCTCTTGTGCCAAAAAGTTACTCGAGGACAGGCGGTTTCTTTGTATGAATTTCCAATTGCACCGATCAGCAAGGATGTTTCCGCGGTGAAGGGGCGTTGCCACTATGACAGCGAGATTCGCCCCGGGTTTTCCTTGCTGGCCTGTGATGCATTGAACCCGCCGTTTCGCGCCGATAGCGTCGATGTTGTTGTGACGCCTTGGCTGATCGACATCGTGCCCGAGGACCTGCAGCATCTAGCGGCGCGGATCAATGGCATGCTCCGCCCAGGTGGAGTCTGGATTAATTTTGGCTCTCTAGCCTTTCTGCAGCGCCGCCAAGCGCAATGCTATAGCCGCGAGGAGGCACTAGCGGTCGCCAAGTCTCAGGGGTTAGTCGTCCACGGTACGCGCGAAGATTTCATTCCCTATCTGCAATCGCCGCACAGCGCTCAGCGCCGCACGGAAAAGATTTTTTGCTTTTCCGCCGTCAAAGAGCGAGCGGTTCCAGCTCCAGAAGTGTACTCACTGCTACCTGAGTGGATACTGGACGCCCGCAAACCAATTCCGAATTTACCGGCGTTTTCACAGCTCGTGACCATCAATCGACTTTTTGCTGACGTTGTCGCGTTGATTGATGGCATGCGAACAATAGATGAGATAGCGGCGACCATTGCGCCTCGGCTGAGCATGGCCCATGAGCAAGCGCGCGAACTTGTGCAGCGCCTGCTGACCAGCCTTGCGGAAGAACAGAGACTGTAGCAAGAACCAGGTTTTTGTCGTCGATCCGTTACGTCAAATAGACGACCGTGACGCCATCCCCACCTTCGGCTTCATTTCCAGGACGCATCTCGATCTGATACGGACTGTTTTGCGACAAGGTGGCGCGAATCACAGACTTTAACTTGTCGGTGCCATGACCGTGAATGATCATCACCGCCGTTTCGCCGCGCATAATGGCACGATCCAAGAACAGCCAGGTTTTCTCCATGGCACTCTCCGCATCGTATCCCCGCAGATCTAAGGAATTGGTCGGAGTCTGAATGACGAGTTCAGGACGACGAGATTTACTATTGGCAATTCTTGCATCCTTCGCGCTCTTCTGCGCCGCTCGCTCGGCTACATCGGCTCGACGCCGGCCCAGGTATCGAAGCTGATCGGAGCTCATGCGTATCTTGAGCGGTCCAACATTCAACTCTATGGGCTGCTGATGCTGGGGTGAAATGCCGCGGACGACACCATTCTCGTTTAAGGGAATGACAAAGACTTCGTCGCCAATTTGTGCCTTGCCGATTTCGAACGGTTCTCCGGGTAGCTGCGCTGCCTCTTGGCGCGACAAGCTGGCGGACAGGTTGCCAATCTTGGCCAGGCTGGCTTCTGCGCGCTGCTTCTGCTCTATCATCTGTTGATGGGCGTCGTGGGTTTCCGCCGCCCCTTCTTTCCGCATTTGCTTGAGCGAGGTTCGCATCTCAGTCAGCGTTGATTCGAGATCGTCTCGCAACTTTTGCATCTCGCTCTCATACATATCTTCAAAGCGTTGCGCAGCCTTGGCACGCGCCGCTCTAACGTCCTCGGCAGCGTGCTGCCAGTGAGCTTTTTCTTCCTCTGCGGCCAGCTCTGCTTGCCGTGCGCGAATCTCTTGCTGCTGAAGTTGCTCGCGCGCCTCCATCAGGTGCTGTACGGCCTTGTCGAGGGCAGTCACAGAAGCCCCGCGAATTTCCTTGGCCCGACGCAATATGCGTTCGGGAAATCCGAGTTGCTCGGCCAGCTCAACGCCGTAACTTTGGCCGGGAGCGTCCAAGACAAGGCGATATGTTGGTCGAAGATTTTGTTTTGAAAATTCCATGGAGCCGTTACGAAACTTCTCATCTTCGACGGCCATGACCTTTAAGTTGTCGAAGTGTGTGGTGACCAAGCAATGGACGCGGCGACTGGAAAGATCCTCGAGAATGGTTTGGGCGATAGCCGATCCCGTATTTGGCTCTGTTCCCACGCAGAGCTCGTCCAATAAGACAAGGTCGTCGGGGGTCGAGTCCTCGACAATCGGCCGCAGTCCGAGCAGATGCCCGGAAAACGTCGAGAGATTGGCGCTGAGGTTTTGTGCGTCGCCCATTTCCAGAAACACGCGGCGAAAGAGAGACATACGAGATTCCGGACTGGCGGGAATAAGTAGGCCAGCACCTAGCATCATTTGCAACAAACCGACCGTCTTTAGGATGACTGTCTTGCCGCCGGCATTAGGACCAGAGATGATCAACCCCAATTGCGTGTCGCCGAGAATGATATCGTTGGCAACGGGCTGCGCCTTTTTGGCAATCTGCAGTAAGGGATGTCGAGCCTGGCGCAAGTGGATGCTAGGCTGCTCGACAATGTGTACTTCCCCAGCATCGATTTCGGCGGCCAATGCGGCCTGCGCCGCATAAAAATCCAGCTGCACCAGTTCATCGTAATTGCTTCGCAAGGTGTCCAATTCAGCTGCGACCTTGGCGCTCAATTCGCGAAAGATCTTCAGAATCTCCAGCTTTTCTGCCAATTCCAATTCTAGGAGTTGATCATTCATCGGCTGGATCGATTTCGGTTCGATATAAAGTGTCTGTCCAGAGGCCGAGGTGTCATGGATCGAGCCTTCGACGCGACCTCGTCCATCCAGTCGCATCGGCAGCACGTAGCGATCGGAGCGAACCGTGAAGAACTTATCTTGAAGATAGGTTTCGGTTTCATGCTCGACGATCAACTGTTTGAGCTTTTCCTCGATTCGTTTGCGCAAGGCCACCTTCTGCTTGCGAATCTGCGCTAGCTCCGGCGTCGCATCGTCTCTTACGGTGCCATCGCGTTCAATGGTCTTGGTGATGGCTTGGGCCAAGGCCGGCAACGGGTATAGAACTCCGCGGATGCGCGCCAGCGGTGGGCAACGCTCGGCAAAATCAGCTGCAAAATGCTGCACCGTTTTTACCGAGGTCAGCAGGTTCAGAACCTGCAAAAACTCGTCCGCCTCCAAGATGTGGCCCAGTGTCACGTCGCGAAACAACTTGCCCATACTTGGCAAGTCGCCGATTGGTGGTCGATATCCAGCACCCGCCAGCGCGCGTAGCGGCGTAACGGTCTTCCAGACATTGCGAATTTGACCGACATTTAATGAGGGCGTTAAGGCCGCGCATCGCTCGTGAGCTTCGACGGTTTGCGATAGCTCGGTCAATCGATCGGTTAGGGTCTGCCATTCTAGCTTCGCGAGGACGAGAGGTTCTGGCGTCATTCAAATTATCCCCAATTTCAAAGGGTTGGCTAGATTCTCTCGGGTAAAACGGCTACACTGGTGCAGACAAGCATCGATTGTTGCTGGATTGTTGCCGGGGATGACTGTGAACTTGTGGGCTTCCCAACATCTTGTGCCGTATTTGCTGTCTCCCCTGACTTGGGGATTTTTTGCCCTTGGAGCCATCATTGGCAGCTTCCTCAACGTTTGCATTCTTCGCATTCCAGAGGGCACGTTTTGGCGCCATGCGCGATCTGTTTGTCCTCAGTGCGGTGCGCCCATTCCTGCGTATCTGAACCTGCCCATACTAAGCTACCTGATTTTGCGCGGGCGCACTCGCTGCTGTGCCAAGCCCCTGTCGAAGCAATACCCGTTGGTGGAGCTGCTATCGGCGGTAGCGTTCGTCGTAGTCTATTGGAAATTTCCCTTTATTGCTATGCATTCTCAGGGGTTCGATATTGATCCAGCCGAGCTGATTCGCTGGCTGCACGGGTCGGTGTTGACCGCAATTTTCATCGTCTGCTCCGTCATCGATTTGCGACTGATGATTATCCCTGATGTCATCTCATTACCTATGGTGGCTTTAACCCCCGTCATTGTTTATCTGCACCCCGAGTTGGACTGGTTCAGTGCCTTGGTTGGCGTCATTGCTGGCGGCGGTTCCCTATACGTGATCGCTTGGCTTTACTGGCTGGTAAGGCGCGAGGTTGGGCTCGGCATGGGCGATGTCAAGTTGCTCGCCGGAATTGGCGGATGGCTAGGGTATCAAGCTGTATTTCCAACCGTTTTTGTTGGTTCTGTGCTCGGGGCCGTGGTCGGCATCTTGGCGATGGTCGTCACGCGACAACTGAATCTGAAGTCGGCGATTCCATTCGGACCTTTTCTTGCGATCGGCGCTTGGATACATATGATCGGTGGTGGATGGTTACAGAACTGGCTTGGGCCTTAAGGGGTAGCGGCGATGCCTACCAATCAGTATGAGTTTTTATCACGCTGCGCTCAGCGGATTTGGCGAGCGACAACGTTTGCGAAAATGATTCAGACCTGCGTCACCATCGGTCGAGAATCATTCGGCGTGGTCGCGGCTCAGCACTATTCGATCAAAAGTGTTGAACGCGGCTTTGAATTGACGGCAGTGCCGGCTGAAATGGATCTGCCCATTTTCGCAGAATCGACCTCGGATGCTTTGCGTGAACTCTTGAAGAAGTTGCCACTGAAGAGTCAGGAGCTGCGTGCCGGTTTCAGCACGCTGGTTGCGGATGGACGGCAAGTTGAGTTTGCGACGTTTGGCGACCCGGCTGCTGAATGGTCGCTGCTGGCTTGGGAGCGAGACCTTTCCCATTTCTCTGGCACTGACAGCGATGCCATGTGGGAGTTTTTGGTTGCCCAGGTACAGACGGGGTCAATTTGGTGCAATCGCTTGGATAAGACCCAGGCATTGCTGTATCGCGATGACTTGACTGGGCTGTTCAACCATCGTTACCTTGACGTAGCGCTTTCGACCGAAATTCGCCGTGGGCAACGATTTCAATCGGTGTTCTCGCTCCTCTTCATCGATCTCGATAATTTTAAGCCTATAAATGACTCTTATGGTCACCTATCTGGCAGTGGCGTTCTGCGCCAAGTTGCTGACTTGTTGCGCGACGAACTACGCGAGGTCGATAGTGTGGCTCGATATGGTGGTGACGAATTCGTTGTCCTATTGCTGGGCGCATCGACGTCAGACTCTGCACGGGTCGCCGAACGTATCCGCAAAGTGATTGCCGAGCACCCCTTCAAGGCCGAGGCCGGAGAGGTCGTGAGGATTACCTGTTCTATCGGATTGGCCGCTTATCCGCAGCATGGTTCGGATAAGGAGACCCTCATTCGCAAGGCTGATGAAAGCATGTATGTCAGCAAGCGAAGCGGCAAGAATCGAGTTTCGATTGCTGAAAAGCCGGCTGCCGAATTTGACGCAGGAGACAGTGATGGTCGACTCAAAGTCCAAACTAGTTAATCCCCCCGGGCAGGGCCTCTTGCCGAGATCACCCAAGGAAAGTTGGGTCGAAATGACCGAGATCGTTTTACCGCAGCATACCAATGCCCTTGGTACAGTATTCGGTGGAACAGTCATGGCGTGGGTCGATACCGCAGCCGCCGTTTGCGCGATGCGCCACAGCCGAATGCAGGTCGTGACGGCGTCGATCGACGCCATGCATTTTCTTGCGCCCATCAAGCTGGGTTGGGTCGTCACGATCAAGGCTGCAGTTAATTTCGTGGCCCATTCCAGCTGTGAGATTGGTATCCGCATCACTTCCGAAAATCCGATTACCGGTGAGCACTATCATACGGCCAGTGCCTACGCGACATTCGTGGCTTTGGATATGAACGGTAAGCCTGCGTCCATGCCGCCACTGCTGTTAGAGACAGACGTTGAGCGGCAGCGTTTTGAGGATGGGCGCCACCGGCGCGACGAACGCTTGCGGCGCAAAGCCACCCTGACCGAGCGGCGTATTCGGAAGGGGTTAGAGGCTTGAAGTTCGCTTTAGGTTTGATTTTTGCGGTATTGGTGTACCCTTGCGCAGCTCAGGCACAGACAAGCCTGCGCCTGCCGCAGAATCTGGATGCTGTCGAGGTCTATCTACACACCGTCGATGTCGGCACGCGGATTTATGATAATTACGGCCATACACAGATTCGAATACGTGATCCGGAGGGCGGCACGGACATGGCCTTCAGTTGGGGTCTGTTTGATTTTGATGATCCCGGTTTTTTGCTGAAGTTCTACAAGGGGATCTTGCGCTACCGCATTGGCGCCTTTCGCTTGGATCAGGCGCACACGATCTATCGGTGGGAGGGGCGTACGGTCTGGGAAGATCGCCTGAATCTATCGTCACCGCAAAAGGCGCGCTTGCTGGAAAAAATATTTTGGCAATTGCAGCCGGAAAATCGTGAATATGACTACCAGTATTTTTTTGACAACTGTTCGACTCGTCCGCGCGATTTCCTAGACTTTGCCATTTCTGGCGGCCTAAAGTCTCGATTCGAGTACGAATTGAGCGAGTCGACGTTTCGAGACGCGGTCCGCGAGCACCAAGCTACGGTGCCGCTGACCGGATTGGGCTTGGAAGTTGTAATGAATTCCCGGCTCGATCGGCCGATGACCCGCTGGGAAGAAATGTTTTTGCCAAAGAGCTTGCGGCAATACTTGCTGAGCATGCCGCAAATTGACGAACAGGGTCAGTCTATCGCCGGTACGCAACTCATGCAGCCATTGAAGACCATGTATGAATCCCCAACTCCGCATGCCGACTATCGGCGCGATGGATTCTTGGCCTATTGGTTGTTTGCCGGGGCGTCCTTCATCGTCGGCCTTGCCCATTGGTGGAGGCACCGAAAGGATAGACACGCCAACTTGGGGCGCGCCGCGTTCCGTCTCTTGGGGGCCGGCAGCATGCTTTGGGGTTTTCTGGCCGGAATATTCGGCACGTTGATGATCGTAAGTTGGGCATGGTCCCAGCATTTGGATTTGCATCACAACGCCAACCTCTGGCTATTTTGGCCGCTGGATTTTGCACTCATCTTGCCAGGCGCTGCTTGGCTCTGGCGTGGACGCCCCATAGACAGCCCTCGCTGGGTCCGTTACCTTAAGCATCTCCTGTTGGCGCACGCGATTGGTTTGGCTGTGCTGCTTTTGCTCACTTTGTTCGGAGCCAGCGAGCAAAATGTCAGTCGCGTCGTCGCCATCTTCGGAGGAATCATGCTGTTGAACTACACGGTCGCCTGGCGAATCGGGTGCCGAGCAAAAACGGAATAAAATGACCATCGACTTTGAACCATTGGAGTCAGCTTTTCGCCGCGTGCGTTCATCGCCTGGTGACGCCATGGTCGAGTTTGTCGAGCTGCAGCGGCAAGAGCTTTACGATTACATCTTGCGGTTAACCGGTCAGGCCGAACGGGCATCAACAACTGTCGATGAATTGGCAAGGTCCATGGAGTCAATAGCGAAACGACTCGACAACATGTCCGAGTTACGCGCTAAGTTGTTCGCGACGGCGCGTCGATTTAACGCGGATGTGTGGGGCGCCGATACGAGCAGCTTAGTCAATCTCGCCATTGAGTCGGCGGATTCAAACTTCAGCAGTGCGCCGCACGCTCCGGTGCATATGACATTCGACCAACAGCTGTTGCTGCGCCTTGATCATGGATTGCGGTCGATGGGCTCCCGCGAGCGAGAGTTGCTCTGGTTGATTGGGGTCGGTCGCTTTGAGACCTCGGAAGTCGCACAGATTATGGATTGGCCGGAGCGACAGGTGGCGGCGGCATTGAACGATGCCTGGACTCTATTGTCGGCGCAGGCACAAATTTCCATTGCCGATCTGCAGGCCTCAATTCAGTCGTTGCCAAGACACCCCGTTCCCGGAGATTCTCAGTCAACGACAGTCGCGATCAGCCAAATGATCGGCAGTTTGTCGGAAACGAGCCGCATACGATCTCGCCGCCTTTGGCGCCGCATCGTGATGCTCGCACTTGTCGGTTGTTTAGCATATGCCGCATGGATGTTGTATGGGCGCTTCAAGGGCTGAGGACTCAATAGTCGCTTTCAACAGCATAGGCCAGGCCGCCACTACCACCGCTTAGTTCCACCTTGAACGCGAACTCGCGACCTTCGATGGCGTCTTCAGGAATGTCATCTGGCTCTACTGTATAGTACGTCCCCTCATCCGTGCGAATGCGGGCATACCGGGAGTATTCATTTGGCATCTCGGTGATTGTTCCCAGCAGCATGCTTCCCACTCCTTTCTGTCTAATCCCCCTTTGTGGGAGGGCTCACGGGTGGTTTCGGCGGCAAAGCCTGGAACTTTAGGTAAATTGCAAAAAAATTATTAATATCCTTAAATATTAAATATTTAAATCAAGCAGCGATGGACTGCACTGGGCGAGTTTGGCGCGAGTAGCGGCATCGCCGAGCTGGCGGCGCGCGCGTCGAACGGCTTGTGACTCAGGAATAACGAGTTCCTCATCGAGACGAGATCGCAGATTCGTCTGGAGCCGCATACGATCTAGGATGACTTGTCGATCGTTAGCCGGCAGACGACGTAAAACGGCGAGTGCCGCGTGCGCCGGCAAACTGCGAAAGATGCGTTGCACAATGGCGTCTGGTGCAAAGGCTAAGGATTGGATGTGCCACGTTCCGCGCAGGGGTGAGATTCTTAAGTCCGGGTCTGCTGCGTACTCTTGTAGGCGTGGGTGTGGAGCCTGGCGCACAACACCAATCCAAGGATTCTCTGGAGCACTGAATATCGGCATGGTCTCGCTACGATGTGGCTCTGGTACTCGCTGTTGGCGACGGATCAGCAGCATGAGGGCCAGCATGCTCAAGACAGCAGCACCCACAAATACATGCAGCATCGAAACTGGCGTCGGCGACGGATGTTGATCATAAGTGATGGTAATAGTTGCTTGCGGCTGCCCCGCCGCTTGCGCGGATTCGTTGTTGATGGAGAACCCACGACGGGCCAGCCAGCGTCGGACTTCCGTGCTGAGACGCAGCATCAGCTCGGCGGGGTAAGCATGGCCACGAACACCAATTTGAAGGTGCACGCTGCTGATAGCGAGTGCGTCGTTAGCCAGTATTTGACTGCGGTGCTGACGACTCAGCATCTGTGGTGTTGTGAGAGATGATTGCGCGTCGACCTTCACCGTAACTTGAGCTTGCACGACGACTTGGTTTTCACGACCAGCTTCTGGCAGTGGCAGAAACTCACGAATGTGTTTGGCGAGGTCCGCTTCTAAGTCTTTGGCGGCATGCAGTTCTAATGCGCGGATTTGGGTTGTTAGCTGGCCGCCATTTGGTGAGTCCTCAAACCACTCCGCAGATGTTACATAGCCGTTGGCAGCATCTGTCAACGCCAGTAGGAGCAGAAGTTTGCTCAAGCCAAGAGCCACGGCGAGCCCAAAATAAAGCGTTTTTGTGGGTGTATTCCTTTCCGGAGCATAGCTGCGCCAGCCCGAGGGGTCAAGATCCTGCCGAGAGGCATGGAAATCTCGTTCATTGCAATTGGGAAATGCCTCCTTGTTTTGGTACGTTATCGCAATGCTAAGGCAAAAGGGGGCGGGAATTGATGGGCAAATGGAATCTAGTTGCGGTGGTCGTGCTGTGGTTGTCCCTGCCTTTAGCGGCATATGCTTCGGCGTTGACCCTCGTACTGCAGACCAAGCTAGGCGAGATTCGCTGTGAGTTGTTTACCGACCTGGCTCCCGAGAATGTGGGCCATGTCGTTTCTCTGGTGCGTTCTGGCCACTTTGCGCAGGGAGTTGATGTTGAAGTGCAGCCGAAATTTCGCGTCATCCTGAGTCGAGCCGATGATCAGGGCAAGGACCCTCTGACCTACAGAATCAAAGACGAGTTAGCGCCATCTTTGCAGTTTAATCAGGCTGGGATGCTGGCGGTTTTAGCGGATGCTCCAGGAGACGGGGGTTCGCGTCTTTACTTCAATCTCGTGCCGACACCACACATGAATGGCGTGCACACCATTATCGGGCGCGTCGTCAGTGGCCTCGATATCTTGCAGAACGCTGTCGGTGGACCCAGGGCGAAAGCGGGTGCATTTCAGATTACCTCCATGCGTATTGAACCAGAATCCATGAAGGCTCCGTCCTTCCAACGCATTCACCATTGGACGAAAGACCAGCTCGCAAAAAATGCTGCGCCTATGGTGCAGCGACTGGCTGAGTCTGTCGCGCGTGGTGAAGGTTGGGGCAAAGTCGGAGCGCAGCGTATGGATGAGTATTCCCAGCGTGGCAGACAGTATCAAATAAGCGTTCAGGTCGATGTGGAGGGACAGGGTACCCTTCATCTACTAATTCTAGCTGAGCGCGAGGGTGAAAAATTGGAGTGGCGACATTTTCAAGTACGGCGACCGTCAAAAAAATAAAGGGGACTCGTGAAGAGTCCCCTTGATCACTATGAACCATGGGCGCGCGCAGCTTACGTTGCATTAACCGCCAAACATTTTCAGCAAGACGCCACCGTGGTGAATGAAGAAGGGGGCAAATACCAAGCTCAAGATGGCCATCAGCTTCATCAAAATATTGATGGACGGTCCTGATGTATCTTTGAATGGGTCGCCAACGGTGTCCCCAACGACAGCTGCTTTGTGCGCATCCGATCCCTTGCCGCCAAGCTTCCCGGTTTCGATATACTTCTTTGCATTGTCCCAGGCGCCGCCCGAGTTTGACGCAGACAGAGCCATGACGACACCAGAAACTAGGGATCCAGCCAACATACCGGCTAGTGCCTGAGTTCCGAAGAGGTAGCCGACCACAAGCGGGGAACCTAAGACCAGCACACCAGGGGCGATCATCTGTTTCAAAGACGCTGTTGTTGAAATCGCGACGCAGCGACGGTAGTCAGCCTTGGCTTTTCCTTCCAGAAGTCCGGGAATGGTGCGGAACTGCCGACGCACTTCTTCGATCATATCTTGCGCAGCGACACCCACGGCCTTCATGGTTTGCGCGGTGAAGAGGAATGGCAGGGCGCCACCGATCAATACCCCGGCGAAAACGATCGGCGACAGGAGATCTAGGGCAGGAATGCCGGCACGAGTCAAGAATGCGGCAAACAGTGCCAGGGCCGTCAGGACGGCTGAGCCGATGGCGAAGCCTTTGCCGATGGCGGCTGTTGTATTGCCAGCTGCGTCAAGCATGTCGGTACGCTTACGTACCTCCGGCTCCAGCTCACACATTTCAGCAATACCGCCGGCGTTATCCGAAACGGGGCCGTAGGCATCAATGGTCAAACCGATTGCCATCGTGGAAATCATGCCTAGTGCTGCCATGGCAATGCCATACATACCAGCTAAAGTCCAAGATACGTAAACTGTCACTGAGATCGCGATAACTGGGATGACTGCAGATTCGTATCCTAGCGCCAAGCCGTAAATAATGTTCGTGGCAGGGCCGGTCTTTGATGCGTCCGCAACGCCACGTACAGGTTTGTATGCATGCGATGTGTAGTACTCGGTAACGTACCCGATGATCAATCCTGCCCATAGGCCGGTCAACAGGGATGCCAAGACGCCAGACTTGCTGACCACGAGGCTACCCAATGTAAATGAATCTACCATCATCTGGTTGGTGACCCACCAGCCAGCGAACGTCATCAAAATGGTCGAGATGATGAGTTGGCCCTTGAGAACGGGCTCAACGGAGGTGGCGTCGGCCTTCAATCGAGCAAACATAGCTGTGATTAAGCAGACGGGAATGCCGATAGCTGAGATCATAATTGGGTAGAGCAGTGCATTCATATCACCGGAAATTTCGGCTGCAGTCGCCCCGATAACGAGAGCGGCACAAGTCGCTTCGGCGCAGGAACCGAAAAGGTCGGCCCCCATGCCGGCAATATCACCTACGTTGTCACCGACGTTATCGGCGATAACCGCAGGGTTGCGCGGATCGTCTTCGGGAATGCCAGCCTCAACCTTGCCGACCAAGTCAGCGCCGACGTCAGCGGCCTTGGTGTAGATACCACCACCGACGCGGCCGAATAAAGCGACAGTCGAGCCGCCGAGGCCAAAGCCGGCAACCATTTCCATCAGTACATGCTTCTCAGCAATGAACATGCCAAAGAAATAGACCATGGCCATCATGCCCAAGACGGCCAAGCCGCAAAGACCGAAGCCCATGACCGCTCCTGAATTGAACGCCACGCGAAATGCATCAGCAACACCTGTGCGGGCGGCGATCGTCGTGCGTACATTACCGCGGGTTGCGATCGACATTCCCAGGAAAGCAGAAACACTGGACGTCACGGCACCGGCCAAAAAGGCAATGGCGCTAAAGACACCCTCATTGAGCTCTGTGTCGGGCTCATTCAGGGCAAATACGACGAAAGCAGCAAAGGCGAGGGCAAACAAGCCGACGTATTTGTATTCCTTCTGCAGAAACGCCATGGCGCCTTCAGCGATGGCTCCGGAAATTTCCTTGAACTTGCTGAGTTCTTGTTCATTTTTACCGACTACAGGAACCGCCATCACGCGACTCGCATAATAGCCGGCGACGACTAGTCCGAGAACGCCACAACTCCAAATCAAACCAACCACCGCATCCTCCTTGCCATGAAATAAACTCTGCGCCTTTTGAAGAGCCATGGTTATGCCAAGGGCACCGGGGATTTTCTACCCAAATTTTTTCGGGTTAGGAGCTTTTTAAGGGGGGAATAAAAAACGCCCCTGGGGTGGCCAGAGGCGTTCTTGGGCGTGAGCCCTGCCGCCGAGTTGTGAGCGCGGCAATCAGCGGAAAGTCCGGGGATTACTTCTTCTTCGTACGTGCTGCAGCTTTTTTCTTTGGAGCTGCTTTGCGCGTCGCTTTCTTCTTGGCTACAGTTTTCTTGGCAGCAGCCTTTTTCTTGGTAGCGGCCTTCTTCTTGGTGGCCTTCTTCTTCGTAGCCTTCTTCTTCGGCGCCGCAGCGGCTTTCTTAGCTGTGCGTTTTGTCGCCTTCTTTGCAGTCGTGCGAGCTGCAACCATGGGAAACCTCCTTACCTAAGTTAACAACGAGCCATCACCCAACTTATTATGCTGCTTACCCCTAAACCATCCTGGTTAGACCGCATGAAAACGGCCAGCTCTTCTGTTGGAACCATAAATCGTGGTGGCTTACAAATTTATTGTAACATGTCGTCATAAAAAATCCATACTTCTTCAACGACATTCGTTGTTGGCTTTTACTTCTGTTGGACTCATCGCAGCTCGCTATTACTCAATCGCAACGTTGTTGAATGGAAATTACAGCCTCATAGCAGCATCAAGCTCTTGTATGTGGGCCATGATTTCTTCATCAGATAGCCCCTCGGTGCCCCGCTCCAAGGCATCGACAAAGGCCTTGGGGGGAACTCGATTCATGACCAAGTTGCCTTGAAACGTCCCGGTCACAACCGGACGGTGCCCGCCAACGCGTTCCGTCTTCCACGTGGTGTAAGCAATAATCTCTTCGAGATCCAGGTAGCCATCTTTGACGCCATCGATGTACCCGTCTGCATGTCCGATCAGCGATTTCCAGAGGGCGTGGCCAAAGGCGCTGCCCG
This sequence comes from uncultured Oligoflexales bacterium, assembly GCA_964560765.1. Lineage (GTDB taxonomy): Bacteria > Bdellovibrionota_B > Oligoflexia > Oligoflexales > CAZLMG01 > CAZLMG01. The sequence continues at coordinate 124,545 of CAZLMG010000009.1, read as the reverse complement.
CACTGCCATAGGGGGCATTCGGTTCCTCGGGGTCACTGCCTGGACCGGTGCTCGAATTCTCATTCACGGGGCTAGATGCCATCACCAGCAACGTTCGTCCCTGATCTGCCCAGCGCTCCCACTCCGACTTGCGCCGATTGAATGAGTTCACCAAGCCACCGGACTTACAGGCCATCGTGAAAATGATGATCTCTTTGGCAGGATAGGCCATGGCATTGTCACGAATCTCATCGTAGGTCACACCCACGGCGAGGCCGGTGCTGTAGCCGTGGCCGCTAGAGTATTGCACGAACATGTCGCTGTCCGTCATGTCACGGGCGATTTCACGCCATAACGTCCGAATCTGGCTGCCATTAACTTGCGGTCCGATTGCAGTCCGCCCTTGGTAGTGTCCACCCACTTCATTGGCGAAGATATTATGAGTATGCAGGACATCGTACTTCACTTCGTTGTGCATCATGGTCGGGTCACCATAAGCTGCAGCACCCCAACCAAAGTAATGCTTCTTGCCGCTGAAACCCTCACCCGTAAGAGAGAATAACTCAGCTCCGCCTCGATCAGATTGACCACAGGCATTGTGAAGTAGAGCGGCGAACGTAAAAAGCATATGTCGATAAGGCAGCGTGAAATCGCAGATACGCATAAGGCTGTCCCCCTTTAGGATTGTGTTTAGCGGCGTCGTTTCATGGATTCTAAAAATAGCCGCGTGCTGTCCAAGGCCTGGCTTTGTGTGCTGGAGCGGCTATACCCAAAGTAAGTGAAGCCATTCAGCTCTGTCTTGAATGCCGCGACATGGACGACGGCCTTGTCGCGGCGAGACATCTTCGTTTCGAGTATCTGCCAATTCAGTCCTGAAAAATTCTCCACGCGTTCCTCAGCGAGCACCGTTGAGCCGTTGACGAATGTCTCTTGCATAGAAAGATTGGTGCCCTTCTTTGCATAAATATTCAGGCGCTGACCACCATGATTGAAGGTGAAAATCATGGTCGCGGCGTCTATGGCATCCTGTTGTAGAGTCCACTCTTCCGGAATATGCAGTTCCAACTCTTGAATGACAATTTGACTCGCGTGGGTCTTTGCAGAAGCGCTCCAACTCAGCAGCATCGCAACTGCGCCGAGTAAATGGCAAATGAATAACCGTCCATGTCGCATGGTGTTCCTCCTGGGGAAAAGGGAAAGCTTTGATGGTTGGGAAGGGCTCTTCTCATTCTAACCGGAATTCGCTCACTTCCCCAAAAAGCTGAGTGCGCTAAAGACGGTGAATTTTTTGCCGATCAGTTTCCATGAGCTGAATATAATGTTGGAAATGAACTTTTTTTCGGTGCTGAATTTGTTCCCATTTGTAAATGGGAGCATCGCCGATGAGGTGGAAAGCGGTGGACAAAAGGTGCCTCAAAGTCGCGATCGAGCAGACGTCCCTGTTGGATTTTTATGGTTATCGCGACTATTTGGCAGCGTTGTATCAACGATTAAAGCAAGAGGATGCTGGCTGCACCTATCTGGATTTTGCTGAGGTACTAGGCTTCAATCGAACCAATGTGGTTTGGATGTTTCTGACCGGTCGCCGTGCCATTAGCGAGGCGGCAGCGAAGCGCATCTGCAAACATGCTGGTATTACCGGCATCAAGCGGCAGTATTTCTTGACGATGGTTCGATACGGCAGCGCGCGCGATCCCAACAAGCGCGAAAGCCTTTTTCAAAAGATGGTTGAGCTGAAGAATGCAGCCTTGCCGACATCGCGGGACCAGCAGACTCTGGAATACTTCTCTGAGTGGCATCATCCCGTGTTGCGTGAACTGATAAGACTTCCTGATTTTTCTGCGTCACCGGATTGGATCAATCGGCATCTCTACAATAAGATTTTGCCGAAGAAAATCGCCGAGAGTTTCCAGTTGTTGCGCGATTTGGGCTTAATTGAAGAAGCTGTCGACGGCCGGGACTGGGTGTTGGCACCGCAGGATATCATGCCGGGCCGGGCTGTGCAGAGGATGTCGGCTGTCAGGTTTCACCAAAAGATGCTAGAGGTTGCCAAAGAGTCGATCACCAGGGTGCCGAGCCAGCAGCGGGATCTAAATGCGGTGACGTTTACCGTCGGTGCGCGGGGATTCGAGTTGGTGAAGAAGAGAATCCGGGAATTATGCGCTGAAATATTGAAGTTAGAGGCTGAGAATACGGATGATCAACTGGCAGTCTACCAGTTCAATTCACAGCTCTTTGCCCTGTCGATGTTGCCAGAGGAGAGACACTCCTCAGTCAATGCCGTGCGCGAGACGCCAGAATCCAAATAATTTCAAATTCTGAATTTTGCCACCAGAGACAGCGACGTGCCTAGCGGCTACCTGGGCGCCTGGCACCACCTAGCAGCTGCATAACCGCCTTTGCCTTGTCCGACAGCATGGGAGTGTGCGCTAAATTGGAATTAGTCTGCGCGGTAGCGCGTTTCATGTTTTCTGACGTCGTCAGCGTGCGTTCAGACGGCTTCGCGTCGGTTGCTATGTTTTGCTGAGGGCTCGCAACGACTCGGGTGCCAGCTCCCCCTGTTTGGCGTGCCGGCGCAAGCTCAACTCGACCGGCGCCCAGCTTCTGTAGCATTTCTGCAAGAGCCGTATCGCTGACTAAGTGCAGTTGCAACGTCGTCGGAGGACTTGTCTCCAGAGCCTGCATGACGTCAATGCGATGCTTGTTTGACAAGCCGTCAGTTTTCCAAAGATATAGGGTGATGGGCGTATCGCTGGCTGCCGAGCTGAAGATTTGGGCGCCGGTGAACGGCTTGCGTGCTTCATGCAAGATTTCACTCAGAGCCTGAATTGTGTGCGCCTTTTCAAAGAAAGTGGGCCAGTTTCGGTCGCTAACCGACAAAGTAGGAATCTGCAACGCGTGAAAGGCCTCATGCCATTTTTCTTGAGCGTCACGGATGCGATTGTCGAGCTCGATGGTTAGCATGTGCTGGACCTTGGATTGTTCAGCATCGCTGAGTAGTTTCTGCAGTTGCTCAGACTTGGAATTGCGATAACGCAGCATGCCTTGCGCTTCCGCGAGAAGAATGACTTCATTGTTGATGCGATCTGACTTGTGGCTGCCAGTCATAGTGCGCCACTTATACACCAACTCTTCGACGCTCTGCAGTTGGCTACGGCGTGCCTCTAGCTGGCGGGTCAATTCCTCTCGCTTGTGCCCCAGGTAAATGAGCTGCTGATGGCGAATGGATAGTTTCATGACCCCAGAAAGTTCTAGATTCTCAGGGAGTCCATTCGCCTTAGCCAGGCCGCGCCATTGCTCTAAGAGTCTAGAAAACTCGTCCCGCAGCTTTCCATGGCGTTCATGCATACTGGCTTCGTGAGCAGCAAACTGCTCACGTGATTTGCCAAGCTCGCTGTCAAGTTCGCCGAGTTTTGCTAAAGCAAAGTCGACCGCCATTCTTGCCTTTTCCAGTCGGCCGGTATGCGTGGCTTCCATGCTGGTTTGCTGCGATTTCAACTCCGGTCGCAAGAATGAACCCACTGCATCGAGAGTTTTTTTGACGCGAGTCTCCTTTGACTTTTCAAATATCTGCATTTCCAGCTGTAATGAACTGAGGCAGCTTTCAAGTTCGCTAGTAATTTGCGATTTGCTTTCCAGCAGCTCGGAAAGGTGGTCGACGTAACTTTCGAATATTTTGCCAACGCGGTCCTTGGATAGCGATGCGGCCTTATCAGATAGCTCGGTCAATTTGTCATAGAACGCTACGCGGCCGCGAATTTCGATCAGCTTTGGCCACGGCACAGTCTCAGGAAGCTCTTGCGCCGATTTGATGCCACAGGCGCGGCAAAGCTCGGCAATCTGAGAGTCAATCTTGCTGATTCGGTCGCGGACCTGCGCCGGCGCATTAGCGGGATCGAGAAGTGGTTCGGCTACCTGCTGCAATTTGTCGAGCAGCGCAAGTTGATCCTTCAGTAGCGGAATGTGTTTGTTGTCGACTGGAAGTTCGCCCTGGAAATTTGCGGTCAGGTCTTTGCGTAATCGGAGGAGTTGTGTCAGCTGCGCGGCAATAGGTTCGATGCGGCGGGTCAGATTGATGACAGTCTTGGGGTTGCTGAACGCTTTCTGCCCAAAAACGCGAGTGAGATCGTCCGCAAGTTTGCTGCGTAGCTCTTCGTTGATCGCCTGCATCCGATCGCGGTTAGCTCGATCGTCGGAAGCCGTCGCAGCCATCAGATTCTCGCCCTCGGTACGAACTTCCAAGCACTTAATCGGAGAGATGTTGGCACTGTTCTCCACCGACACGATGTCCGAATCAAGGATGGCGTTTAGCAATGATTGCTGGGATTGTTCATCGGTTAGGGGCTTGCCGTTGCGCATGTAGCGGGTGCGTTGGGCTGTGCGCTCGATGATCCATGCATCACCTGCGGCATCTGACAAATGCAGCGCGGCTTCGGCGGTTTTGTTGTCGCCACGGCCGGTCAAGGCATAGACTAATGCGGATTGAATCGCGATAAGGTGCGGTCGGTCGTGGCCAACGCAGATCACGTTATGTAGAGTTCCCGATCCATGGTGAAATCTCCATGTTGTCGGTTCCGACTCTTGATTAACGCGATAGCGAATTGCATTCAGATACACGTTCCACCCCTTCATTCGAGTGAATCAAACCGAAAGTATCGATAAGCGGGATTTTGAATTGTGATGATGTCTTACGTCTCATTATAGCTGAAAGTGCGTCTGCCAGCTAACAGCGCCGCATCTAGAAGCTGGCGAATTATGATTAAATTGTTATGTAAAGTCTGCTGGTTAAGTCGAATGATCAAATCTAACTCAGGTTCCGAGTCGCAGCTCCGATAGTCTGAACATAGGGCTTGTCCCCTGGAGTCTACCGCCCATGGAACTGTCAGCACTGCATGCTTTAAACGGCCTAGATCGCGACGTCTTTTCGCGATTCTTGCGCAGTTTGGGTTATATCGCTGGCGCCTGCTATCGTATCGAAGGCGGCCGATTGAATCTTGTCTTAGACATGGATTCAGAAAACATCCAATGGCCGGCTACGGCGCAATGGACGGATGCATATTTTTCTGGGCGGACGCAGCATTCACCACCACTGGGTTGGTTTCGCCCGGCCTTTCAAGGCGAGCAGCGCAAGCTTTGGCCGGTGAATGTGTATGTGTATTACCCCGAGCAGGCCATGTCTCCTGTTCAACTCGCTTTCTTTGTTCAGCCGAAGTTTCGCGGCCGGCATGCCACCGGACAACTCAGCGGTCCCATGGAGGCCCTTGGACGCAGACTCTCAACATGGATCGAAAATAGTGATCTCGATCACTTTGTCACCGAATCCGCATTACAGGAGCTCAACTCACGCGTCGGTGCAGACTTTCAGTCGTTGATTGATCACGAACTTCGCACGCCACTCAGTTCGATTGCTGGGTACTCAACGTTGCTTGCGGATGGAGAGCTAACTTCAGAGTCAGCGGCAGAGTGTGCGCAAGTCATCTTGCAGCAAGCCGCGAATGCGTTACGCGCCATGGAGAAGTTGAAAGTGGCGTTGCATACATCGTTTTCTGTCGAACAGGGTGGCCAGCCATTGGAACCCATACCTATGCACGCTCTCCTCGAGCGAATTATTGGTGAAACACACTCGGGTTCAGGTGATGCTGCTAAGTCTGTTATTCGGCTGCATTGGCAGAGTGATTTGGATCTCGTGATCGAAGGGCGCAAGTCGCTCGTTGAGAGAGCGATTTCCGAAGTGATTCAGAATGCAATCGAGCATGGAGGTTCTGGCGTTGTCCAGGTAAATGCGTACGGACTTGATGAATCATTGGTGATTGATATTCTCGACGAAGGCAAGGGTGTGCCCGTGGGTTCGGAGGAACTCATTTTCCTCAGGTTTTACCGGCATCCTGTGCGATCCTCGCGTCCGTCTCGACGTCGCGGACTTGGCTTAGGGCTTTTCGTAGCGCGACAGATCGCTGAGCGCCATCTCGCCCGTTTGACATACGTACGACACCAAAGTCAGCGGGGATTGTTTCGTTTTATTTGGCCGATCTCGGAACAATCCAAAATCGAACTGGGTCAGGTACGTGATCGGAAACGACGCGCATGATCGCGAGTGTTCCAAGGAGGAACGCATGAGCAAGCCTTTGGTGCTGGTTGTAGAAGATGAAACCCACATTCAGCGCCTCATCAAGATGGTCTTGGAAAAGGCCGGCTTTGACGTGGTCACTGCCGATACCGGTGAGCAAGCATTGCAAAAAGTGAATGGCGAGAAGATTCCGGACTTGGTGCTTTTGGATATCCTGATGCCGGGAATTGACGGTCTACAAGTGCTGCGAGTTATGAAGTCGACCGCTCAAACTAAGTCCATTCCCGTCGTCTTACTTACCGCATTAGCTCAAGAAAACGTGGTGATCCAGGGCGTCAAGCTCGGGGCCAAAGATTACATCCGTAAGCCATTCCATCCCAAGGAATTAGTCTCGCGCGTACGCAAAGTTTTGGAGCCAGCCGCTTAGCGTTTACTGGTTTCGTAGTACTGACCCTTCAAGTCTTCGAGACACTCGATACCGCGCAGTTGCATTTCTGCATACAGTTCCTGCAAGAGGTCGGCAACGACCCAAGGCCCCCGATAGACCAGAGCTGAATAGATTTGTACCGCAGATGCGCCGCGCAGGATGCGTTCTATGATATCCAGGCCGCTCATGATGCCACCGGAAGCAATCATTGGCAGACTTCCTTGATGGACTTCCCAGGCCCACTCCAGGCGAGAAGCCGCTAATACAGCCAACGGTGCCCCGCTTTGACCACCAACCTCTGGCCAAGTGACGCGATGTGTATTCGTCAAGATCAGGCCCTGGAATCCTAATTTACCGGCTGCGGCGACTAGGTTCTGAAAATCGCGGCGGTTCAGGTCAGGATCGAGCTTAATCCACAGCTTCGGCAATAGGTCGTTGGCGCGCATGGCTACGTTTTGCAGAAACTCCGGAGTCGCTAAGCTGCGCAAGCCGGGTGTATTGGGTGATGAGATGTTGAGTACGGCAAACCGCACCAGGTTCCGCACCTGTTCCAGCACTTGCAAGAAATCATCTAACGCAGCATCATCCTTTGTGGTCTTGTTCTTGCCAATGTTGATGCCAAGGGGCGTTTGCTCTTGATCCCAGCGAAGTTTAGTTAGGCGCTTACTCACCGTGGCGACGCCATCGCTATTGAAGCCCATGCGGTTGATCAGCGAGTGCTGCTCGGGTTGTCGAAAAACTCGAGGCTTAGGATTGCCGGGCTGGGGCAGTGGAGTTACAGCCCCAAGCTCCAAGAAAGAGAATCCAAGTCGAGCCAATCCATGCGGCGCCAGAGCGTTCTTGTCGAAGCCAGCCGCAAGCCCAATCGGATGTGGCAAATGGCCAACACCAGGTACGCGCATGCGCATTCCGGCTTTCAGGTAATGGAGCGAAGGCGTTGTGAGGGAGCGCAGCTGTTTGTTTTGTAGCAGGCGCATGCCCCAATGATGGGCGGTTTCGGCTGGCAAGAGCCGCAACAGCCGCGTGCCAGTTTGAGTCAGCCAACGTTTGCTGATTACATTCATAACATCCCTGAATTGCAAAAGAATAGTACGACGTGCGGGGCCGATCATAGCAGCCGACCAGGCAATTGTCGCGGGTAATGCTGGGTAGCCTGCCGAGACCCCTTATGGTAGCGTGGCCGACCCGGTTTTAACCTGTATTTGTGGCAGAGGGCGATTCATGGTGAATCTGGAAATTGTTCGGCGCATTCGCGATAACGTCCACGGTACGATTGATGTCACAGCTCTCGAAGACGCCGTGCTCGAACACCCGGTTGTCCAGCGTCTTCGACGGATCAAGCAACTAGCGTTTCTGAGCTATGTGTTTCCGGGCGCATCTCACAGCCGCTTTGAGCACTCATTGGGTGTGATGCATCTTGCGGGCGTAGCTTGGCACAAGTTGGCAACCAACCAGCGGCGCCTTTCACAGCAACTATCCCGTTATCCGGACTTTGCAATGCAGGAGCGACAGCGACATGGGGCGGTTCGTCATGGTGCCGTAGCACCAACCTTTCCGCTATTAGATAATGTCTTCGATTCAGAATACAACTTGCAGTTGGTGCGTCTCGCAGCTCTGTTGCACGACGTCGGGCATCCCCCATTTTCTCATTCTGGCGAGCGCTTCCTGCCAAGTTGGGCGGAGATGGAGCGTAGTGCGGGGACGATGCCGGATTACCTCGGCGATTACGTCCGGCAGTATTGCGAAAAGCTGGTTGCTCAAGGCAAGGACCCGGCAGTCGTCCATGTGCGTCATGAAGTTTTCTCGATGTTATTGATCGATAAGCTGCTCACCGAAACCTATCGTCAGTATCCGCATCTGCGATTGCAAGTAGATCCTCGCGACGTGGTTTCAGTGATTGCCCCTGGCATTCGGCCGGCGCCAACTTCCCCGGTGCTACTCTATGGTGTTCACCGTCTAGTTAACGAACTTATCAGTGGTGAGTTGGACATCGATCGTATGGACTACCTGCTCCGTGACTCGCGTGAATGCGGCGTTGTCTATGGGCTGTTTGACACGTCCCGCATCATGGACTCTCTGTGTATGTATTTTGATGATACGGATCAGAGTCTGCATGTGGCGATTACCTACTCGGGGTTGGCGGCATTTGAGGATTATTTGCGTGCGCGGCACTCGATGTATTTGCAGGTGTATTTTCATAAAACCGGGATGGGTGCCGAGGCGATGATGCAAAACCTGGCGAAGAGGCTAGGCGGCTGGCGATTTCCCGTTGATCTGGATGCTTATACCGATCTTGATGAGAGCAACGTGTCGAATGCTTTAGCCGCAGCTGCACGATCGCAGATTAAAGACGTGTTCCAAAGAGCGGAGTTTGACAAGCTTCTACGCAACTTGCTCTATAACCGCCGGATATGGAAGCGGGTCTTTGAGACATCGTTTACCGGCCAGGATCAAGAAGCCGAACGCAGTCTGCAGTCAGCGAAAAAAGTGATCGAAGACGCAGGCTTTGAATGGGAAAATATCACCAACGCTACCTCTTTGACCCGCTTTCGGCCGCGCCTCGCGGATGAAAAGAGCTCGAACTATTTGCGACTGATTAAGAAGGACGAACGACAGATTCCTCGCGTAGTTCCCATCGAGGATTTCACCACCGTCGTGAATAACAACGCCGCGACTACGATCCATCGCCTCTATGTTACCGGTGAACGAGATGAACAGGGGGCGCCCATTGCTGGGCGTTTGAAGCAGAAGATTCTTGAGACATTGCGAGACTTGTCTTAGGTTTTCTTCTTGCGCATATTTACCAGAAATTTGACGCATTCCTTTGCGCTAATGCGGTCATAGCCAAATCGGCGTTCGAGCTCTGAGAACGTACTCTTTGCGAGTTCGATATCTTCGGACTTAATGGACCGTTCCTCATCCGTTTCTAAGCTGAGCATGGCAATGAAATTCTGATCGACGAACTTTTTGCGTTCCTCGTGATAGTGCTCTTGAATTTTTCCCAAGATGTCATGGAAGATAACCCCGACTTCGGCTTTTTCTCCTCGATGTTCGATCTGCCAAGCGGCGATGCGGCCAAGAAGACCTTCCCGGTGCCGCTCTGGTGCGCCATTGGTACCAATGATTCTTTCTACTTCCTTCATCAGGGCATGATTCGGCTCGGCATAACTACTGGTTGACGAGTTATAGATTCTCTCCTTCTTCACAGTAGCTACAACATTATCGACATAACGCTGCAACAACTCAGCATATTGCCCCTCTTCGACCAGTGTCATGGCGGAAAGGACTTCGTGCTCAAACACATCGGCAAAGTCTTCTTCTAGAGTTTTGATAAACCCTGCCGCATCGTGGTACTTGCCGCGAGGTTCGAATTGCAGAAACTCATAGACCGTGCGATCGCGAATGAGTTTGCGCAGAGCATCAAAGATGGCCAAGGGAGTCAGGGTCTTGTGCGCTGGGTCTTGCGCGGCTCGGTGCAGCATGGCGCGCACTTCCCGTGGCGACGCGCCAAAGCGGCCCTCATAAATGACGACGCCTGAATGCTCACCCACAATCTTCTTGCGAAGTTCCATGAGCTTCGACTCCTCCCCGGGCTTGAAGAACGGTCGCATCGTCCGCTCTTCATACAGCCAAATCTTGCGCAGGGGGTCCAGTCTAGCGATGAGTGCTCGATATTGATTTTCGTATTGTTCGGGATCGGGCTGCTTCAGGCGAGTCATCACGGCCCAAGTGCACAGGTAATGGACCGCATGCGGTGCGACCTTGATCACCTTGCTAACAGCCCGAACGTCGTCCTCGTAAATCTTACACTCCAAGGATGGACGCAGTAGATACGGCACCGTAATGAGTTCAAATCGACTGCGAAAGGATGGGAAATCGGGCACAGTCTTGAAGGCATCGAGATGTTTTTCATTGGTCGTGCCAAAAAACACAATGTCAAGATTCGCCGTCGAAGAGGGCAGGTCTAGAGTTCCCTGCTCGACAGTCGTCAGGAGATATTTGAAGGACTCGATTGGTCGCTTCAGCATGTCGGAAAACTCAAGCATGCCTCGGTTCGCTTCAATCAATGGGCCAAAGGCCTCGTGAAAGCGAATGTTGTGTAGGATGCTAGGCAGATTCTGAATATTATTGTCCATGGTCAGTTGCTTTTCGACCGCATCCACCGACATGCGTGGTTCCACAGTGGCGACGCCAACTCGATACTGCTTTGAATAGTAGAATCGCTCGACTTGGATATGGCGCAGCACTTTGTTGAGATCGCCTTCGTAGGCGGTCAGCAGATTTTCCATGATGAGCTGATTCTTTTTCGACAGCCCACTGTAGAGCATGTGCGGTGGTAGTTCGACGTCTTCGGGGCGACAGCCCTGCTTTTCACTGATCCAGCGGCGCAAGAGCAACTCGCGCTGAGGCATCGGCAGCAAATAGATAGGGTTATCTTTGAATTCGGAAAAGATGCGCGATGCAACCTTAGACTCATCCAAGAGTGCGTACGAATTCAGGGCTTCCGTAGGCTGCTGCAACATTCCGCCAAAGCCAATCGGCCCCGATTCGCCCGTAGCCTTGGGGTTGGCGCTCTTTTCTGTGGGAAAGATCCAATTGAACCGGTAGACGGCACCTTCGTCAGTTTCGCTATACGCGGCCATTGCGGCGGCGATGCTGTCTAGTGTGGTCGACTTTGAGGAGCCGTTCGGGCCGTGCAAGAGTATCAATTTATTCGAGTGACCCTGCCGAACAAAGGCGTTTAAGATGCTATAGATTTCGTCTTGGACGATTTCACCGCCGACGATGGGTCCATGCATTTCGGTGGGGCGATCGAACAGTTTAAAGCGCCGCATCGACGCCCCGGTTCGACCAACTGTATTGCGAATGCCGTAATAATCGAAAGCATCTAGCATGTATTTGGCAGCGCTTCGACACATGGACTCGGGAGTGCGTCGGAGTCGATCCAGATAGGCGGCAAAGGGTAGGATCGCTTGTCGTCGCCGGAAAAGATCCTGATGCTCGTTGCTGAGATCTTGCAATAACTCGTTCAATTGTTGCATGTTCTGGCCTCGACAAGTGGCGGGAAGAACTCCCGATATAGAACCTTATGATTTTACCCCGGGTCGTCCGTGGCTGCCAGCGTCAAACCTTTGACACGGCGAACTTGCTGTCCGGTTTCGGTATAATGGTATTACCGACATGAGATCTGTACTTGCTAGGATTCAGGAGTTCGCATGGTATCCACCGGCACAACTTTCCGCGTCTTCTGCCAGTTTTTTCTTCTTATCGCGGCCGCAATTTGGCCCGACTCGGGTGCTTTTGCCATATCGGCTTCGATTGAATTCAAGCCGGGCCTGATGATGAGTAGTCCGGTGCCGGGAGCGTTTGGACTGGGAATGGAAGCCGAGGTGGGCGTCACCGAGCGTGCTTCCCTGGTGGTTGCAGCCAACATGGTATCGGAAAAGGGAGGCAAAGCCCGGTCTCATAACGAAGAGGCCAACTCCTACTATCAGCTTCGGAGCATGGAGTCAGAGCAGTATGCTGTTGGCACCCGCTTCTATGCCAGTAGCGACGTGGATAGTCTGTATCTTGGGGCGAGGATCGCAGCGCGCCAGTCCTATTACGATCTGACCTATGGCGAGACCAAGTTTGCTGTGGAGGCCGAGGTGCGGGAAACAGCTGTCGAGGCTGGGTATCGCTGGGTGTGGGGGACCGGCATTCTTTTGCGCATAGGCGCACAAATGTTTGTTCAGAACTCGGCAGTCGTCTTTGGCGAGGAATCTGAGGCCGGTTTGGGTTTGCTGGAGGAGCGGGCCGTGACCGACGTTTCGAATGTAGTGGAAAATCTACAGAACGACACTCAAGTCGTGTACGATATTGGGCTTGGTTATTATTTCTAGCCTGAAGAAAATCGCTAGCGCCGTTCCTGGTTTAGGGCTAACCTAAGCAATGCATACTTCAAGGAGGAAGTGAGGCATTGGCAGGGTCCCAGCGTCGGCTCCGAAACTATCTTTTGCATCCCCTTTTGCAGATCAAGCTTGGTTTGATTCAAGTGCTCATGGCTGCCACTTTTTCCGTTGTGGTGCTGTTGCTTTTTCGTTGGCAGTTTTTTGAGACCTTGGACCTAGTTCTTGACCTAACGGATTTGCGCGATGATGTCACGCGACTGCTGACAGACCAAATGCGCACAGCTATTTGGTACCTTGCGGGGATTTCTGTGCTGTTCATCATCACCAGCCTGTCTCTGGCGGTTTTTTACACCCACCGGCTGATTGGACCGACCGTGGCGTTCAATCGGCACCTAGAAGCCCTCTTGCGCGGTGACACTAAAGCACGAACAGTCTTGCGCAAGCATGACGCTTTTCAAGAAACGGCATCGCGGCTCAATGCCCTGAGTGAGTATCTCCATCAACAACAGTCGAAAAGTGAGTAGGGGTTTCTGATGAAAAAGGTATTCATCCTCGATACCAATGTGTTGCTCAGCAACCCGCTCAGCATCTACAAATTTGATGAGCACGACGTGATCATCCCGATTTCAGTGATCGAAGAAATCGACCGATTCAAGAAAGACCTTTCTGATACGGGGCGCAATGCTCGGGAAGTATCTCGAATTCTCGATCGCTTGCGAACTCGTGGAACCTTGTCTTCCGGGGTGCCGTTGCTCGAGGATCATCCGAATACCGGTCAGCTCTTTGTCTACCTAGGGCACAATATGGAGATATTGCCCGACCTGCTCGACGACAGTACCGACAACCATATTTTGGCCATTGGTCTGGCGATGCAAAAGCAGTTCGGAGACGGTCGCCGTGTCATTGTCATCACCAAAGACTCCAATCTGCGGATCAAGGCCGACGCATTTGGTCTGGAGGCACAGGATTTCGAAGCAGACAAAGTCGATATTTCGCATTTTTATGAAGGGATTCGTCATCTCAAGGTCGATGCTTCTCTGATCAACGAGTTTTATATCAAGCGTGAAATGCCAGTGGCCGTGGAGCTACGAGCGAATGAATTCGTTGTGTTTGAAGATGCCGCCGACTCGTCCCAATTCATTTACGGTGTGTTTGATTCCAAGCGACAAGTGGTGCGCATGATGGAGCCACGTTCGGAAGGTGTATGGGGTATATTCCCTCGGAATTTGGAACAGACATTTGCGCTTGAGGCGCTTCTGGATGATTCGATTCGCCTTGTGACTCTGTCTGGCGCCGCTGGAACTGGTAAGACCCTGATGGCCATTGCCGCCGGCCTACTTAAGTGCACAGACGAAGATGCGTATCACAAGCTGTTGGTGTCGCGTCCGATCTTTCCTTTAGGTCGAGATCTCGGATTCTTGCCTGGGGACTTGGATGAAAAGCTGAACCCATGGATGCAGCCCATTTTCGACAACTTAGAGCTTCTGCTTTCGGGTGGTGCGCAAACTAAGAAAAAGCGCTTCAGTAAGAGTTACCTTGAGCTCATCAACCAAGGTATGCTTGCTGTCGAGGCCTTGACTTACATTCGCGGCCGTTCTTTGCCGCATCAATTCTTCATCGTCGACGAGGCGCAGAATTTGACGCCGCACGAGATTAAAACGATTCTGACTCGAGCCGGCGAGGGGACCAAGATAGTCTTAACTGGCGACCCATATCAGATTGATAATCCGTACATCGACTCTCAGAACAACGGACTTACCTATGTGATCGAGAGATTCAAGAGTGAACGCATCGCGGCGCACGTGACTTTGAAGAAGGGCGAGCGTAGCGAGCTGGCCACCATTGCTGCCGAGAAGTTGTAGAGTTGCATTTTTTGGTTGTAATATCTCAATAATAAAGATTAATTTTGTTAATGCCCTTCACGGGCACAACTGCTATAGTCCCCGCTTTCTAAGAATCAGAGGAGCATTGTTCTTTTGGAAGTTCTTGATCGTGCAGCGATACGCAAATTCCCGAAAGTACGTTTAGTTGGTGAAGGTCATAACGAGCTCTGCAGCCTTGCAGAGGCCCTCGTCAAGGCCGAAGAGGTCGGACTGGATTTAGTCCTAGTCAGCGACCAATCAGATCCGCCAGTCGTCCGAATTCAGGACTTCAAGAAGATCCAATATGAGAAGAAAAAGAGCCGGAAACCGACCAAGCGCATTGAAGTTAAGGAAGTGCGCTTCATGGCGAATATTTCCGAACATGACTTCGACACCAAGTGCCGGAATATCGAAAAGTTCCTCGAAAAGGGGCACAAAGTGAAGGTGAGCGTTCGCCTGAAAGGGCGAGAGCGCGAGAGCCCTGAGCGTGCCGACCAAATCATTGCCCGTATCAAAGCTGACGTCGCATGTAAGCTCAGTCGCGTCCCCGGACCCATGGCGATCGCCATACTCGAACCCGAAAAGTAGCCGCAAAGCCTTGCCCCACGCGTCTTCCGGCGTGTGGGCACGGCCCTTCATATCTATTCGCAACACAGCTCTGCCACGCCAAATTTGGCGAATTACATAATGGGTTTTTGGGCCGGATTAACATGGCCTATTTACCAGATAATTTTAATTTTTCCCGTATCGGCATTGACGAGTTACCAAGAATCGATTCTAATCTTCTTAGATCAATCCACGCATCAGAGAATATTCAGACCTGTAGGACAGGATGTCCCATGGTTGGCGCAAACTTGATGGCGTGCATCGGCAAAGATCGAATTCCACGGAGGCGAAGAGATCATGAAGAAGATTGAGGCGAACCGGTATCCAAATTCAGCGACGCTTTTCAAGTTCTGCAAAGAAGCACTGGGCATCCGCTACGAAGGCAACGTTAAGGTCATCGATCAGGATGTTGGCGCAATTCTAGGATACGACCCCGCGGATTGTAGCCATTGGAAGAAAGGCAAAAAGAATATTCGTGCGTTGTCTACGCTGCGGAGTATCGCCGATCACTTGAATATCGACGAACGCCTGCTGATTGAAATCGCCTCCGGCAAAGTAGGCTTAGAAGAAGCTGTGTTTGAGTATCGCGGCTATGGCGCCACCAATCTTTCTGGTCGCAACTTTGAGTCGCTGAAGAAAGAGTTCTTTCAAAACCCAAGCCGCTGGCAAAGTGACGGCAGCGTCGCTGCTTTCGAGCAGCTTTTCGATATCAACCGACCAGCCGTTGCTGAAGTTGTTGCCGGTGTACTCGAGACCGGAAACTTTGTCGAAGCTCCTATCTACATGCCCGAGATCTTTCAGCTGTTTCCAAACTTCTCGCTGACAGCGACCGAACAGCAGGCAAATGCTGTCGAAGCGAACGTCATCAATCAAGAGGGTCAGACAACAACGACGGTATCGTACCGTGGGTCGGAGATGCGACCGTACATCCGTTATCTGCTGGCCCGTGAGGTATTCTTGCACTTGGTTCGCAGCCGACATCCGCTCGCCATTCGCTTTGCTAGCTCCCCTGACGAGGTCAATGACATTCGCGCCAATATCTTCGCCGGCATGCTCTTGGTACCTGCAAAGATGCTGAAGCGTGAAGTTGAGCGAGTGGATAGCTCGCTAGATATCGTGACCCAGCTGGCAGACATCTTCTGGATTTCTAAAGGCCTGATGAATCAGCGCCTACGCGATTACATGGAAAATCTGACCTAAGCTCGATAACTCTCTGGCATTTAGCCGAGGGGCGTCCTTACGCCCCTTGGTCTGCCTCTGGCGCCATGCAGGGTTTGGCCATTGGTGACGTCAAGTTCTCATGCCGAACGTAGGTTCCCGGTAACGAGTGCCGGACATACATCACATCAAACAACTCCGCGGCTGGCCCGGAACTGTAAATCCAATACTGATCTTCCTGCCGCTGACATGAACTTTCGTGATCGACGAACGACATGGTGGTGCTGCATCCCGATGCGGCGCAGACTGCCCAGATTGCAATCATCGATGGTTTCCAAGTGCCCTGACGAAGTCTGAAAAACATGCGATCCCCCTACATAAGCTCCCCCACTCATCGATATTTTCCTCG
The DNA here is from genome assembly GCA_964560765.1 of uncultured Oligoflexales bacterium. Classification (GTDB taxonomy): domain Bacteria; phylum Bdellovibrionota_B; class Oligoflexia; order Oligoflexales; family CAZLMG01; genus CAZLMG01. Next base: position 108,146 of record CAZLMG010000009.1, on the reverse strand, counting down.
TCGCACTCCAGGGATCCTATTTTCAGGCATAAATACAGCATGTTGAGATCCGGCATTTTTGCCAGCCGTCGCCTCCCTCAAGGTTTCCGGTCAAGGTCCGATACGACCCTAGGCATGTTAAATAGTTTGGCATCGCGCCGGTAACGGAAGCCGGGAGAATTGCATGGCGACCCCCTTCAAATTAAAAAACGGTTCTTTGTTGTTGTCTACTGAGGCGCCTGGGGGCTTGTATAACGCAACACAGCTGAAGAAGATTGCCGCTCTTTGCGACAGCAATACCGCTATCGTCAAGGCTACGGAAGATCAGCGTTTGGCCCTATTTGTTGCCGAGGATCGGGCATCGGCCGTGGCCGCGCAATTGCGTGAAGTCGGGCTCGGAATTCGTCACTATCAGGATGGCTTGCACCAGCCAACAGCTTGTGTAGGTGAGATGTGTCCAGACCATGAGCAGGACGCATTGGGTGCTGCCATGCAAGTCAGTCAAGCGATCGCAAATCTAAACTTATCTTCGCCGCTAAAGATTGGTATCAATGGTTGCTCCAAGTGTTGCGTGCCAACGCATACGCTCGATATTTCAATTATTGGGGATAGCCAGGGGTACAGTATTTCCTTGGGTGGAAAGAACACTCAGATCCCGGAAATCGCCTCCTTCATGGCGGAGGGTGTGCCCGCTGAGAAGCTGGCCGATTTAATTAGCAAGGTCGTGACTTTGTATCGCGATAGTGCTGAGACTGGCGAAAGTTTGCAAGACGTCATGGACCGTTGTGGTGTTGGTGCATTCGTCGAGGCTCTGCGGCCTTACAGTCAAGATGCAGCCGACCCAGGACAAGACCCATTGGCGGCGATGGGATCTTCGGTGGCACCCGCAGCGGCTGAAAGCACGGCTATAGAAGGCATGGATGACGAACTCTTGCTCGATGATTTACCAACTTTGGAATCTACCGAAGAGGTTGAATTGGGTGCGATGGATGACATCTCGCTTGGCGGGGACAGTCCAGGATTGATCGACGACCTAGGGCAGCTTGAAGAAGTAGAGCTAAATGTGGGCGGCTCAATGGAAGTGGATATTGACCCATCTGCATTTACGAGTGATACCGGCATGGGCGATGTTCCCATCGAAGATTCTGATGTGGCACTGGATGGTCAGGACGAAGACCTCGAAGTGCTGGCGCAGTCAGAGCTTGCGGAGCCCGCAGCTGATCAAGAGCTTGAGTTTGGCGAAGTCGAGGGGCTGTCCGATTTGGAGCTTTCGGACACATCGCTGGAGGCGGTCATGGTCGATGCGGATCTCGGGGAAGATCTTATCGATGGCGAAGGTCTGTCGGCGGAAGCAGACATTGAGGATCTGTCCGATTTGGATAGCCTTGAAGTATCTGCGGAGGACATGAGCCTCGATACAGAACTTGAAGAGACTGCGGTTCCCGACAGTTTAGCAATGCCCGACACAGCTGCCGCTGCCATGGCGACTAGCGACTCAATCGAAGTACCAGGAGATGATTTGCATCTCGATAACGCCAGCGAATTGCCCGAAGCCAGCGAAGATCTAGCTCAGGAATTCGAAGAGAAATTTGCATCTGATATTGACGTAGAAATGTCGATGCCTATGACCGAAGACGAAAATATGGATGATAGGGCGGAGGCAGTCAATTTGGTGGCCGAGAGCGCTGTCGAATTGCCGGATGTTGACCTGGATCAGCTGGAGCCTGAGTTATTGTCGCCTGAGCAGGTGGAGCCGGCGTTAGCCTTCGAAAAGAGTCCGCGCGCGATTTCACATGCGCCCGAGCGTCACCACTTAACACCGATCGAACAAGTTGATTTTGCAGGATTAGACACGCTTCCGGGTGGATTGATTGGACTGAACTTTTCCAATGGCATGCAGTTGGCTTTAGACCCGTCTAGGGTTGCCGCTGCCGGTAGTCACACAATTCAAATCAATGGTCAGGCGATCATGGTGATCGCCACGCAAGCCGGTTACACGATTACAATCGACGGAATGACGGTGTCCTTACCGCGTCGCGCCGCTTAAAAAGAGCAGATTGTCTCAATTATCTTGATCTTCATTTTCCACAGGTGTTAGCCGCTTCACGATAGCACCCGAAGAAGTCACCGGGAGCATAAGCGGCGCATTATCTGCGAAAAAAGGTCCCAAATGTGGATAGCGGCTACGGGACTGGTAGGCCCAGAAAAGCTGTCGCCGCGGATAGCGATGCTTCAATATAATGTTCAAAACGGTTCGCTCTTCCTCATTCAGTTCTTGTCCGCTACTAGTCTCGAGAAAGCGCTGAGCCGCATCGCGAAGTTTGTCGTCAAACTCCTTGTGCTTCTGGCGAGCTTCCAACATATCAACGCGATGATTTTCTGTTTCATACAACTCGGTAAAGTGCTGCCAAGAGCTTGCTAAGAGGCTCAGCGTTGGAATTCGAGTGACAAAGTGTCGAATCATCAGCAACACCTGATCGACGGGGTGCGTCTCGACCAACACCTTGGCATCAATTTCCGCTTGTTCAAGCTCGGTTTCTCCGAGGCTCCGGCCATTAATGAATGAGTTAAACACCCGCCGCCAAGTGGCGGTATTTGGGTTCTTGTCTTTTGACTGGGCCCGCTTGCCTTTATCCCCGTCAAGAAGCATGAAGGGGTTCTGCCCATGTCTCCGAAAGGGAAAAACAATGGCATCGTGCGGTGTGGCGTCTTGCCCGTAATCAAGATGCCAACGCTGAGTATTGAACTGCATTCCGACTCGCAATGAGGGGCGATCGTTACCGACGTTGTCGCTGTAGTGCAGGCGAATGATGCCGCGCCGATTGAGATTATCAAGAGCTTCGCGTAGGGCCACGCCGTCATAGCCAATCAGTGATTCAAGCTCAGACTCGGTAGTTATGAGGAAGTCCAGGCCGGAAGCGGCGCAGTTCATCAGGTACAAGACCAAGCTGTATTCGCACGAATTCAAGCGAGCCATGGCCAAAACCTTGAACCCGGATTTCTTGGTGAAATCTTCGAGATTCATTCCGACACTCTCCTAATCAAGTCCAACGAGTATGCTTCCTGCATCCACGCGGTCACCGGCTTGCACTAGCACTGTTTCGACCGTGCCACTGCGGCTGGCCCGCACCTCAAACTCCATTTTCATCGACTCGAGGATCAAAAGGATATCTCCCGACTGAACCTCAGTACCTGCTTCCACCGAAACACTCACCACTTTGCCGGGAACCGGGGCGGTAACTTGACTCTGTCCATGTCCAGCGGCGGACAATACATCCATCTGTTGTTCGCGGATCTCGCGATGGAAGGTGAAGCCGTCGATCCCCACCCAATGCTCCGCGCGGTCATGAAATTGCACGGTGGCTAACCAAACTCGCGGTGAGCCGGAAGTTTGGCGAACAAATCCGCTGCGTACCCGCATGCCGCCGGCAGCCCAGTCATTAGATTCTAACCGATACTGGATGATCTGGGGTAATTTCTCATCTTCCGCAGAGGCCGTTCCATTGCTGGAAGTTTGGTACAAATAGCTAATATGAGATCCTGCGGTCGTTTGGTTGAGGCCTCCTCCTGCCAAAAATCCCGATTGCAGCCGCTGCAGCCAACTTTCGGCGCTTACCTGCGCCGTTTCCTTGCGTCGAGATTCGACTTGGAGGATGTGGTCTCGGCGTTCTTTCAAATAAGCAGTCGTGACGGCACCAACGCCAAAGTCATCCTCATCCAGTATGCTCAGTAAAAACGACTGGTTCGTTTGCATGCCCGCGACTACAGAGTTGCGTAAGGACAGGCGCAGGCGCTCCATGGCTTCGGATCGTGTCGTGCCGGTGGCAATCACCTTGGCGATCATCGGGTCAAAGCTAGCTGATACTTCGTCGCAGCTATCAACACCTCGTTCCCAGCGGATGCCTGAGCCAGTAAAGGGAGCAAATCCCACCAGTGGGCCAGGAGATGGGAAGAAATCCCGATGCGGATCCTCTGCGTACAATCGAACTTCGATGCTGTGACGATGCGGCTGAGTCAGGGCGTGTACTTCTGCATTGAGGGAGACTCCTTGGGCGACCAGCAATTGCCAGCGCACCAGATCGATGCCAAACGCTTCCTCCGTCACCGGGTGTTCGACCTGCAGCCGTGTATTCATTTCTAAAAAGTAGAACGGCTGCTCCTCTGGGCGTGACCAATCCACCAGAAACTCTACGGTTCCAACAGAGTCATAGTGCACCTGCTGTGCCAAACGGATAGCCGCCTCGGCCATGGCTTTGCGCACATGGGCGTGCAGTCCGGGCGCCGGACTCTCTTCAATGATCTTTTGATGTCGTCGCTGTACGGAACAGTCGCGGTCGCCAATCGCCACAACTTGCCCTAGTTGGTCAGCTAAAATCTGAACCTCGATGTGTCGTGGTCTTTGAACATAAGGTTCTATAATCAGCGAGCCATCACCAAAGGCATTCATAGCCTCCGATTGGGCTCGCTGGGCTTGTTCCCAGAGGTCCTCTTCGCGATGGACGATGCGCATGCCCTTGCCGCCGCCGCCCATGGCTGCTTTGATCAGTACCGGAAAGCCGCACCTTTGCACGAAGGGACGTACCTGCGCCATAAAAGCCGCCGGGCTATCAAACGTCAGATCGCGTAGTCCGTCGAGACAGGGTACCTCCACGGTTCGGGCTAGGTCCCGAGCACTGGCTTTGCTGGACATCGCGGCAATGGCCGACGGTTTGGGGCCTACCCAAATGAGTCCAGCACGCACCACATCCTCAGCAAAGGCGGCGTTCTCAGAGAGAAAGCCAAATCCAGGATGAATCGCATTGCACCCCATCGACTTCGCAATCTCGAGCATGCGCTGTCGATCGAGATACAGAGATGGACTTTCTTCATCCACAAAATAAAATTCATCAATCAGGTCTGCCAGGTAGGCGGGTACGCGACCGCGGCGACAAATGCTAGCTGTGAGAATACCGATTTCTTTGGCGCTTTGAGCAATGCGGCGGCAGATTTCTCCGCGATTGGCGATGAATAGCTTGTGAATGGAGCGTTCTTGAAAGCTCATCTCAGCTCCAGACGTTGCTAATCGTAGCAACCCAAGGTGCAGGCTGCTTATCAAAAAATGCGGCTAAACCTGTCTGGCCGCTCTCTCCTGCTCGCAAGCGAGAGATAGCCTCTACCGTCTTCTCATTCTGCGGAAAATTGTCCTGACGCAGATGTTGAAACAGTTGCTTAAAGGAACGTTGCGCTTCCGGGCTGCCGCTAAGTAGATCGTTCAGGCACTTTGTCAGCGTCTCAGCGCCATGGTCAGCGACCGTAACTTGATCGATCAACCCATAGGCTTGCGCTTCGGTCGCGTGAAAGACGAGACCAGTGAGTGCCAGGCGCTGCAATTGGCCCGGCAGCATGCGACGACCCAGATAGGGCAAGATGACCGCAGGCAAGAGTCCAAGTTTCACTTCCGAGAGGCAAAACCGGGCGTTGTCCTCGGCAACAGTAATATCGCAGCAGGCCACGAGTCCAACGGCGCCACCATAGGCAGAACCTCGGACGTAAGCAACGGTTGGAATGGGTAGCTGGGCCAAAGCCTCGAACATGGCAGACAGCAGTCCGGCGTCACGTCGATTCTCGCTTTCGGTGAGTGTGGCCGAAGCGCGCATCCAGTCGAGGTCCGCGCCGGCGCTAAAGTGCTTTCCTGCAGCATTGACAACTAACGCGCGGCAGTCAGCCCGACCTTTTATTGCCGTCAGGTGCTGGGTGATGCTTTGCATCATTTGCTCATTAAAGGCATTGGCCCGTTCGGGCCGCTGCAACGTCAGCACGGCAATGGTGCCAGCTGATGCCGGGCTTAATGGCAAATATTTGAGCAAGGCGCTCATGATTGCTTCCCCGCGGTGGTTGGCACGCTGCGCAGCACTGCATCAGGTATCTCCACGACTTGCCGCAGCAAGGCTTGCGCAAAAGTCTTTCCCTGTGCATCGGCGCGCAGGGTTTGCGTGCCGCCACCGCCAAGGGCTGCCTCGAGTAGAAAGTTAAAGCCACGCAGGTTGTCCAGTTTATAGCGAACCACGGGGCCTTGGCAGAGCTCTTGGAACCAGTTTTTCATTCGCTCTGCAGTTAGGAATTGATCGAGGAATTCAAAGGCCGCGTCACTTCGCGCCAGAACCCCGACGTTGCACATGTCTCCTTTATCGCCACTGCGCGCTAAACAGATGTCGGCCAGCGGGCGACCGTTTAATGGTCTCGAAATGGACAGTGGTTGGGTTGCGTCTTTCGCCACATCTCTGGTGGCCGGTGTTGGGCGGAACTGTCCGGTCTGGGTGGTGGTAACGGCTGCATCATTGGCAAAGTTCTCTTCATAGAGGGCGATCCTTGGTGTTGCTAGTCTCTTGTCCAACAGCGCGGGCCAGTAACTCACTACCTCTTGCGGCTTTGGTGCGCCACCTAGGACACAGACGCCGGGAGGTCCGCCAAGAATGAGCGAAGGTATCCACTTGCCAAATCGCTTCAGGGCTTCAGGGTCATTCGCGCGTGCCCCCAGGCGGAGAATGATTTCGTTGCCATCGTCCGCATGCCCGAGAGACCGATGGCAGGCATTCCAACCCACGTACTCAGTGGCGGTCTCGGTGAATCCGGTGCCACACTTTTCCCAGAATATTTTGGCAAAGGTTTCAGCCTTTGCGCGTGCGTCGGGGCCAGAAATCAGAATGGCACCGGTGATTTTTTGGCCGTCGGCATAGGCCATAGAAACCTTATAGCTATCGGTCGGCTCGTAACCGCGAATACCGCTGACGCGAACGCGATTGGCAGCGATCTCTTCCAGCTGAATTGTGGCAAAGTCCGCAACGACATCGGGGGTAATGTAGGCATGCGGGTCACCCATTTCATAGACGAGCTGCTCGCGGACCGTATCGCGCGAGACAAGGCCACCTGTGCCGGCGTGCTTGGTGATAACAAAGGTACCATCGGCGTTCATTTCCACATAGGGAAAGCCCATGCGGTCAAAGGTTGGCACGAGCCGCCAGTCGGTAAAGTTACCGCCCGAAACCTGTGTGCCGCACTCCATCATATGTCCCGCGACGATGCCGGCAGCTAGACGGTTCCAGTCATTGAACTGCCAACCAAACTCATGAATCATTGGCGCTAGAGTAATACCTGTATCGGTCACGCGTCCGGTAATGACGATGTGGGGTTTCCACTTCAAGGCTTCAACTACAGGCGCAGCCCCAAAGTAAATGTTTGCGGCGCTGATCCGGTCGGCGACTAGATCAAATGAATCTCCTGTTTCCATATTCAGTAGCTCCGCACCCTTCTTTGTGCGTAGGGCTGGAAGCTCTTCCATAATGTCATCACCATACACGATCGCAATGCGCGGCTTGAGTCCCTGCTTCTTGCCAAGGGCTGCTATGGCCTGGGCGCAGGCCTTAGGATTCACGCCTCCAGCGTTTGTAATAATCGTTGTGCCGCGGGCCATAACTTCGCCCAATACCGGTTCCAGCATGCCGATGAAATCACGGGCGTAGCCCGCGCTTGGGTCTTTCGCGCGCTGCTTTTGCATGATGGACATGGTGATTTCTGCGAGGAAGTCCATCGTGATGTAGTCGAGCTGACCGCCGCGGACCTGTCGCTCGAGCGCGCTTGGGTCATCACCCCAGTATCCACCTGCATTACCAATTTTAATCATCTGTTTGCTCATAGACGTTCCTATCACATGCGGAAAATGCCGAACTTTGTTGCACGCCACGGGTGTTGAAGGGTCGCGCCCAGCGCCATTGCCAATACCTTTCGCGTTTGTCGAGGATCGATGATGCCATCGTCCCAAAGGCGTGCTGTAGCGTAGTAGGCGCTGCTCTCTTGACTGTACTTGGCCAAAATAGGTTCTTGCATCTTGGCAATCTGTTCGTTGGTAAGAGCTGGCTGTCCGCGCTTGGCAAGCTGCTGCTGCTTGACGGTCACCAATACATTGGCTGCCTGCTCGCCACCCATGACCGAGATCTTGGCTTCGGGCCACATAAACATGAAATCTGGATCGTAGGCGCGTCCGCACATGCCGTAGTTACCTGCGCCGTAGCTGCCACCCACGATCAAGGTGATTTTCGGCACATTGGCATTGGCGACGGCATGCACCATCTTGGCGCCGTCCTTTGCGATCCCGCCATGCTCGTATTTCTTGCCCACCATAAAGCCTGTGATATTTTGCAGAAAGAGCAGCGGAATCTGTTCCTGTCCGCATAGGGAAATAAAGTGGGCGGCTTTGAGTGCCGATTCAGAAAACAGCACACCATTATTGGCGACGATGCCTACAGGAATGCCCTCAATATGCGCAAAGCCTGTGACCAGCGTCTTACCGTAGTTGGCTTTGAATTCGGAAAATTCACTGGCATCAACCACGCGGGCGATGACTTCGCGAATGTCAAAGAAAGATTTTGGATCGGACGGGATGACGCCAAGCAACTCTTCGGGATCATAGGCAGGTGGGCGCGGCTCTTGAATTTTAACTGGCGCTTCGTTCCGTTTGCCCAAATGCTTGACGATATCGCGGACAATGGCGATGGCGTGCTCGTCGTTCTCAGCTAAGTGGTCGGCAACGCCACTGATCGATGTATGAACATCGGCTCCGCCCAACTCTTCGGCGGAAACTTCTTCCCCCGTCGCAGCTTTCACCAAGGGCGGACCTGCCAAGAAAATGGTGCCATTGCCGCGTACCATGACGGTTTGATCGGACATGGCGGGAATATAAGCGCCACCGGCCGTGCAAAAACCGTGGACGGAACTGATTTGTGGAATGCCATCAGAACTCATGCGTGCCTGGTGGTAAAAGATGCGCCCAAAATGCTGGGCGTCGGGAAAGACTTCGTCCTGCATGGGCAAGAAGGCGCCGCCGGAATCGACCAGGTAGACGCAGGGCAGCTGATTTCGCCAAGCGATGGTTTGGGCCCGCAGATGCTTTTTAACGGTGATCGGATAGTACGTTCCACCTTTGACCGTTGGGTCGTTGGCGACGACCATGCACGCTCGACCATGCACGACGCCGACTCCCGTTACAATGCCGCCGCTTGGTACGTCATCCTCATACAGTCCCGCGCCGGCGAGCGTCGAAAGCTCGAGGAACGAGCTACCGGAATCGATCAGCTTGCCGATTCGTTCCCGCGCGTCGAGTTTACCGCGCTCGTGCATCGCTTGCCGAGCCGCTTCACCGCCGCCACTTTGCGCTACCGCGTGGCGCGTGCTGAGTTCCTCGGTCGCTCGCAGGTGGTGAGCGCGATTCTTTTTGAATGACTCGCTGTTGGTCTGGATCTGACTCTTCAATTTCATTTGTAACTGGGTCCTATCAAGGTCGAGTGACCGCAAACGGCTGCAGATCTTGCCAGTTTTGTATCTGAGCTAACTCTTGGTTGAGCATGGCCAGCAGCACGCTCGTCGTGACTTTGACGTCGCCAATGGAGCGGTGTCGAGCTTCGAACGTGAATCCGTAATGCTTGGCCAGAGCGTCCAGGCTGCGCGACTCCAGTTCAGGGAGAGCCTGGCGAGCCATCTTTAAGGTGCAGAAGGCCGGCCATTCCAGCTGGTAACCCTCGCGGGCGCACGAGTTGCGGAGGAAACCCATGTCAAATTCCGCATTGTGTGCCACGAGGATGGCCCCATCCAGGAACTTGAGAAAGTTCGGAAGGACGTGACTCCAAAGGGGTTGGTCGACCAGCATATCTTCTGTGATGCCAGTGATTTTAGTCACTTCGTCGGTAAGCCGGATCCCGGGCTGAATCAAGTTCGAGAACTCATCCACGATTTGGAAGTTTTCCAGTCGAACCGCACCCACTTCAATGATGCGGTCTTGACTAGAATCTAGACCCGTCGTTTCAAAGTCGAAAACAACCAACGGAATGTGTTGCAGGCTTGTTGCGAGAGGTGGCTGAAAGCGCACGACGCGTTGCAATACTAAGTCGTCAAAGGATGACGTTCCCTGATCCCCATCAGTGATGGGGAAGAAGACTTGGTGAAAGATCGAATGGCGCAAGGCCTCGGTCATAAAATGGGCTCATCAGGATGCGATTCGTGACGTCAACAGTGAGCTGTTTTGTAACTGATTTCGCCAAGATGAGCCATGAGAAAAATGCGAGAAAATGGCCCGAGAGACGGCTATCTGTAGCGTCGTTGAAAGCGCCGCATGACCCAAAAAATGGCTGCAATTCCGAGCCAGTTCCAAGACGCGTCGGTTGCTTTGGCCGGCGGTTCGCCCAGTATCTCTGACATGGTGCGGGTTTCTGCAGGGGTGACTGCCCGGCAGGTACTGCGAACGAGCCCGTCCGGCAGGTAGTAAGCGAACATGGCATATTCAGTTTCCGCTGTCATCGGGGAAACGGAGGCCTTTTGCGCCGACCCGCTTACGGATGTCAGTACCACGCCCCCCAAAGACTTGAGAGCGTCTTGATCCAGATAGTGACTCTCACCGGCTGGACAGACGACGCAAGGGTCTTCTGTCCCGACTCGGCTGGCCGCAAAAATGCAAGACTCGGCGGCGACATCGACGTCCGTCCCGGCGTAGATAAACGAAGGTAATACCAAGCCATCGTCGTTCACGGGCAAGGCTACCAGTGTCACGCCGGATGGGGCCTTTGGGTCACCGGAGGAATACACAATCGTTTCGGCCGCTGTCCATGTGGCGCGGGCCGCTCGATGCACTGGGGTGACCTTGGTGATGCTGGGGGCTTGATTAGCGACAGCCACCGAACGCTCGAAATCTTCGTCTTTACCGACCGCGGTCCCTTGGGTCCCGGCCTCAAATTCCATAGCCAAGGTCAGGACATCGTCATTGTCTGCGAGAAGTTTGGCAAAAGTGATCGTGTCCTGGTGAACCCGAACCTGGAAGCTCAGGTTCAAATTGCCGGTGGTCGTGTTTCTTTCCGACTGCAGATCCCCTTCATAGGTGACGTAGAATCCGTGCGATCCATCACCTTTTGTCGGTAATCTCGAATTGGAAATCTGGGGCATAAAGACTTCAAGGCGCTTCAAGATCTCAGCCTCCGTGAGCTTGGCAGCCTCGGTGGCAAATAAGTCGGTGATCAAGACGACGACGTCGACATAGCCGAGTTTGGCGACAGAACGCGGAACATTCGCATCATAGTCGATCTTTTGCCCAGCGGCAGAACCGGCGTACAGCATGGTCAGGCATGCAGTCAGAATCCAGCGCATTGATTTACCTCGTTGACTAAATTTCAGCTGGATCATCAGGGTCTCATGTCGGCGGCATTTTCTCGAGATCGAGAATCAGGCCATCATACCCAGCATAAATGTTCGGCCCCTTGGATTGGCCCAGGCTATCCCAGGTTTTCTGATAAGCTGGTAAGTGCGTTTGACAGTGCTTGCGGGCATCATCAAGCATACGGCGCGATTTGCTTTCGCCCGTGCGTGGGTCATGGTGCGTTAGCACAATGTTGCGGATACCTTCCCGCAGAGCAAGGTCGATTCCAATCGGCGGACTCGAGTGACCCCAATCGTAGCGACTGGCCAATTCGTCCATGTCGTATTGACCGTCGAATATCAGCAGATCAAGGTTTTGGTAAAAAGGGAGATCCTTACCAAGCTCTTTAGCTGTCAGGCGCTTGTACTCGCCATCGACGCCAACAGCGATGGATTTACCTGCCGATTCGAAGCGATAACCGAATGAGCCGCCGGGATGGTCAAGGGCGAAAGGGGTTACGCTCATGGCGCCGAGCTGAGTTTGCTGATAGGGCTTCAGTTCGCAAAACTCGATGGTGGCGCCCAAGTCCGACCATTTTACTGGAAAATTAACGCCGTTAAAAAGCAGGCGGATGTGGTCCGGAGCGTTCTTATGGACGTGGTAAATGGTCAGCTTATTGCCTGGGATGTATATGGGGACAAAGAATGGCAACCCCATGATGTGATCCCAATGAACATGCGTCTGGAAAATGACAAATTCTTTTCGGCCTTGAGTCATGGCCGTGTAGCAGGCATCGGTAATTCCTGTGCCCATATCGACGAACGCATGCACGTTATCTTGCGACACTTCGTAGCATGACGTATTTCCGCCAAAATAAAGGGGTTGTTTGCCGAAACCGCCCGTTTTAGCAGCAGTCGCAAACCCATCGAGTGTAGTAATGCCCTGCGCTTTGGCCTGGGCGACTAATTCTTCGAGCACCGTTGCCAGGGACTGAGCCGTCATGGCACGAGGCAGAGAACCGCGAGTTCCCCATAGCTTGATTTGCACGAATAAGCACCCATGCGCGGTTAATGTTCGAAATCCTCTTCTCATTATACCGAATGTGTAAAGAAATTGTAGGGTTAATTGTCTCTGCGTAAAAGTCTTGGAATCCGTTCATGTTCCGTGCTATCTACGTCCGTTCCAGTGGCGCCCTGTGATTCCTAGACTTCAGAGTGCCCAAGTTCTTGTGAATATTGCCATGTTGAGAGATTCGGAGGAATAATGGCAGTCCATGTTCGACTGAGCCGTCACGGCACGACAAACCGTCCCTTCTACCACATTGTAGCTGCGGATCATCGTAAGGCCCGTGACGGAAAGTTCATTGAGCGCATTGGTTATTACGATCCAGGCCAAAACCCATCGTTGATTGGTCTGAAAGAAGACCGGCTGCAGTTCTGGTTTGCTCGCGGTGCACAGTTGAGCAACACCGTCATGCACATCGCCAAGATCAACAAGGTTAAGCTCGAGCGCCAAAGCTTCGCGAAAGCCAAGTAAGCAGTCGCAATGCCCCCCCGCTGGTTGAAATTAGGTCGGGTCGGTAAGGCCCACGGCCTGCAGGGGGCTTTTTTTGTTTCTGGCCGAGAAGATCCCATCCCCAAATCCTATGGTGACCTGATCCTGGGCTCCAACCCCGAGAGTGGTGAGCGCTTTAAAGTCCGTGGTAGCCGCATGCAGGGCGACCGGCCCATCCTGCATTTCGAATCTCTTACCCGTCGAGAACATGCTGAGCAGTATGCCGGGCAGGACATCTGGGTGGAACGCGATAAGGTGTTGGTCAACTCATCGACCGAATACCTTTGGTCGGATCTTTACGGGCGGTGCGTGGTTGATTCGGAAGGGACGCAGATTGGCGTGGTACATCGCGTCACAAACTTTGGCGCCAGCGATATTTTGCAGGTGAAGGGTGACCAAGGGTACTTGGATGTGCCGTTGATTGCCCCCTATGTCAGTCTGACATTCGATCAGTCTCCAGAGTTGCGACTGCTGGTTCCGGCCCAGACTTTTTTCGAATTGTGGTACGAGCAAGAGAATGCGTAATCTCTCCTTTGTAACGATTCATCCCGATTTCATTCATGGCTATTTTACCTTTGGTGTCTTTCGCGCTGCGGCCGACCGTGGGTTGGCACAGTTAGACGTCATCAATCTGCGCAATTATGCCGTCGATCATCATGGCAGCATCGATGATCGACCCTATGGTGGCGGAGACTCCATGGTCATGCGGCCAGAGCCACTGCGTGATGCGCTGGCCAAGTTGCCGGCCAATGCGCGCGTGATTTTGCCTTCACCGGCCGGCGCCCTGTGGACGCAAGCGGTAGCGTGCGAGTTGGCAGTTGAAACGCGCCCACTCGTTTTTTTGTGCCCGCGCTTTGCGGGAGTCGATCAACGCTTTATCGATCGCTACGTAGACGATAGCTTTTCCATGGGGCCTTTTATTGTCGCTGGTGGTGAGTTACCGGCTCTGATGATGGCAGATTCCCTTTTGCGATTGGTGCCAGGTGTTCTAGGCAATCCAGAAAGCGCTCGGCGGGACTCCTTCAGCGGCGATCTCGAGGGCATGCTCGAGCACCCAGTGTTTACTCGGCCTCAGGAATTTGAAGGGCAAGCCGTGCCGTCGGTGCTACTGTCTGGCGATCACGCAGCCATTGAAGCATGGCGGCGCGCCCACTGCCGGCAACCGCGTTGGAGGGTGGTTGCAAATGATGAATCACCACCTCAAACTGGAAAATAGTCGCAAGTAAAGCACACCATAACTTCCTCTGGCGAGGGGGCAACGACCTTGCGGGTTTGCATAATGCAATCCCGAATCATGCTGTGCAAGACCCGAGCATCATGCCGACTCAGAGCATGCAGCGCAGTGTAATGGATTCCATCCGAATGTCCTTCTTGGATTCGCATCAAAGACCGCTGCCGCCAACTGAGGTGATGGATGGGGGTCATCAAGGACTCATTGGGCAGATGCAAATCACGACCTGTGGCACGCCATCTTCCGCTCTCGAAAGTGACTAGCGAGAGTTCTGACAACTCAGCCAAAGCGTGTTCAACAAGTGGCAGGGTCAATCGCAAATGGGTGGCGATGGCTGGCGCGGATTGGAATTGTGGAATGCTGGCCAGGACGTGAATGGCGGCCATGTACCACACGCCGTAATAGCGAGTCTGTGCTTCGTGCTTGTCGAGCGAAGGCTTTTGTATGTTTTGTGTGAGCTGCTGTCCTTGCTGACGCAGCTTATCTAACCGTTGTTGCAAGATCCGGCGTAACTCGGGCGAGCCAGATCGTTGCAAGTTTACCAGATCCAGAAAGTACTGGCTCTCGATCTCGTTGAGGTGCCAAAATCCACACAAGTTTGCAGCATGATCAGGAGTGAGCTGAACTTCGGAATGTAGAACTTGCGACAGGTAGGTTTTTTGGCAGCCGGCGGCTGCGGCCAGCTTGCTCTGATAGCCCCGCGTCTGTTCATTATCGGAAATCACTTTTTTTATCAGGATCTTGTAGTCAGTGAAGGCGAAGACATCCATGGGCACCATCGTTAATAAATTATGAACAATTCGATTATAAATTAATAATAATGATCTTGCTGGTCAAGTGCCCCGCCACTATGCTTTTCAATGTCGCAACGAACTGGCCAGCGGGCGGCAAAATGAGGATCAATGCAGGTACAATCGTCGATAAGCATGTGAGAGGATATTCGTTATGAAACATGTGATTTTGTCTGCGCTCGCACTGAGCGCTCTCAGTTTAGGTTGTGGTGTCGAGCATGAAGCCAGTCTTTCCCACGGGACGACCTCTAGCGGTGGCTTATTGGCGCCCAGCCTCATCCTTGAATGCCGTCCGACAGAGGTTGCGGATGCGGGCTATGAGTTGAATGCGGTGCTCCGCACTGGTGGGCGGGCTGAGGTGCGGCTGTCCAAGATCAGCTTTTTCGGCACCAACGAGATTTCTGAGACGTTTGCCAGCACGTACAAAGTTGTTGAGGCCGAACAAGGTAACGAATGGCGGCTGCGTCACGCTGATTTCACATTGGATTTGGTTTTAGGGGAACTTAGCGATTTGCCTGTGAACGAGCGTGTGTACGGTCAGCTTGCCATCATCACCGAACGCTTTGAGTGGGGCCCCAACGATTTAAAAGTTTCCTGTTTAGCCAAGGCCGAAGCAGCTCCGTCACCCGATCTCCGCGCGATCCGATTGTCGATGTTTGGTATGGGGCCAGCAGTCGATCAAAGAGCATTCGCAGAAATGAAGCAACTCATCGGCGCCCTGATTGCAGACGGTACGCTTGGCAAATACATCCATGAGGGCAGCGGTTTTGAAGGGGGTGAGCAATCGTGCATCGAGCTGCATCGCTTCGTCAAGTCAAGCGCTCTTGATGAGCTGCTGAGCAAGTTCAAAGCCATAACGCCTAATCCGCAGACGACCTCATACGAAGTTACTGCGACGAGCGAATGCGCGCTTTCGCCAGGAGTTTAATTCCCTGAGCTCGACTCCCCAGTATTCCGTGCCCCGCTACTTGTGGCCAAGCATCTTAGATGTAGTGTTCTACAGTCTGATGGTGGGGCTCGGAGAGTCATATCTAGCTGCCTTTGCCTTGGCACTGGGAGTTGACGAGCGTTCCGTCGGTTTACTGACCATCGTCCCCATACTTTTTGGCGCGACTATGGCCGTCACGACGCCAGGTCTGTGGCGCCTGGTTGGTTCGCGGCAGAATTGGGTTTTGATTTTCGCCGTGCTGCAAGCAACGAGTCTCATTGCAATGAGCCTTTTACCCCTGCCTATCATGGGTTTATTTGATACCCGATTTGCACTCTTTGTGTTTGCTTCGATGTATTGGACAGGTGGCCTGACGGCAGGTCCGTCTTGGAACGCCTGGATTGGCGGCATTGTGCGCGAGGACGACCGCTTACCGTTCTTTTCTATTCGCGCCAAGCAGGCCCAGCTGTGGACGGTCATGGGGCTCGTCGCGGGTGGATTGATTTTGGACGCCAGTCGACGGGCCGGGCATGAGTTAACGGCATTCTCTGTGCTGTTCTTCGTTGCGGGGGTGTTGCGAGTGGTGTCGGCTTTCTTTCTGTGGATTCAAGAGGACTCGCCCCGAGCGATGGTAAGCAAGGCGCTGCAAAGGGATTCCGTTATGTCGCAAGCAGCGCCGCCGGACCCGGGGCCGAAGGTAAGGGTCGATGTGCCCGGCTTGCGGCGCGTCTTTCTGTTTGCGATCGCTTTTTTCTTTCTAACGCATTTTTCTGTCCATGTTTCGGCGCCGTATTTTAGCCCCTACATGTTGCGGAGCTTGCAGCTCGAGTATGCACCTTACATGGTACTCATTGCTGCATCCTTTGCCGGGCGCGTGATCTTTACCAATTTTTTTGTGAAGATCTGTAAGCGCTTCGGTGTGCGCACTTTGCTGATCGTTGGCGCCTGCGCCATCGTCCCGCTACCGGTTTTGTGGGTGGTTTCGTCATCCTATTGGTATTTGCTCGTGCTGCAATTGCTTTCGGGATTTGCCTGGGGAGCTCACGAATTGGGCTTCACACTCGTCTTGCTCGAGACGATGGGCGATGAGCAGAGATCGAAACTTTTGGCTTTCGTGGGCTTCTTTAACGCCGTGGGGATGGTGGGCGGAACCATCATTGGCGCTCAGCTGATTGGCGCGGGACCAGCGGCGATAGAGCAGTATCACCTGTTGTTTTGGGTCTCATCGTTCATGCGGCTGTTGCCGTTCGTGTTCTTAGCCCCACTATTGAACGTGCACGTTCGCCCCCGCGCCATATTCACCCGCATCCTAAGTGTGCGGCCCATGGGGATGGTGTTGACTAAGGTGTTGCCAACGCGGCGGAGGCGCCGTCGAGTGGATTAGGATCTGCGATATGCTTGACTGTGCACAAATTATCCACTTTTTACCCTTTCGATATGAGGCCTTATACAACCCGTCAGGAAGTCCTAAAGGCGTTCCCCTTCGCAGCCGATAAAACATGCAAGTTGTTCACGGAATGTGGGAGATCGGCATGATCAAGATCGGCAAGACTACGGTGGAAGTCGGAGACCTCTTCTTTGATGTTGGCACCAAGCAAATCGTCAAGCTCGAGGGCATTGCCTTCGAAAATGATCCTACCGAGACCGTGATGGTGTTCTCTGGTTACGAAACTCATCGTACTGGCGGTTTGATGCTCGTACCTGACAAGGAGTTCCGCGGCTACGTCTTTGATGGATTCCTGGTCAAATTGACCAAGCCTGATATCAAGCGCCTCAAAGAGCAGTGCGGTCCAAAGTTCGTGTTTACGGACCCGGGCAAGGACTTGGAAATCGAAGGTAAGCGTGGGCAAAAGATCGTCTTTAAGCGCAGTAAGGGCAGCGACAATTCCGCCGAGGGTTCTGACGATTCATCGGAGGCTGCCTAGCCTCGGACAAGCGCCAAGCTTAAATCTCTATCATCGATTGCCGCCGGTCCTACTGACCGGCGATCTTTTTATGGAACAGTTTGGGGAAATTGGGTACTTCTAGGCTTCTCTTGAAAGGGAGCCAGAGACGTGCACATCTCCGAAATTCCGCTCATTCTGCTGGCGGGGGGCGCCTCGACGCGGATGGGCATTCCCAAAGGTCTGATTAAGGCCGGCGATGGCCCGTGGCTCTTGCGTCAGATCCAGTGGTTTCCGCGCGTGGGCGGCGCCCAGGTAATTGTCGTTCTCGGACATGATCAGCATATCTATCGATCCGTCATCCCGTGGCTTTCCGGGCAGTCCACTTGGCGTCAAGGGGCCAATCGCTATACGGTGCAGACGGTCACCAACCGTCAGCCTCAGCGTGGAACGTTCTCGTCTTTGCAGGTCGGACTGCGTGCGGCATTGCAGAGTGATGCGCCTGCGGTTTTTGTGATGCCGATGGATGTGCCAGCGCCGGTGAGCTCGGTCCTGTACGCGTTGATTTCAGGGGCCAAGGGTGCCGTCCAGGCTGTCGTTCCAAAATTCAAGGGAAAGTCGGGGCATCCGGTTCTAATCATGCGCCCGTTGATGGAGCAGCTTTGCTCTCTTTCGCCCGACGCCATGCGTTTAGACCATGCCCTTGCCGCATTGCCCGCAGAGAATTTGGCGCACGTGGATGTCGATGATGCGCGCGTCGCCATGAATCTCAATACGCCAAGCGACTGGCATAAATATTGGGACGAGTTCGGCCAGCACTCTAGCAACTTTTACTGAGTGTGGTCCTGGGACTGAATTGACCGTGAATCACTACAGCGGCAAGGCCAGCCAGCCGTAAATTTCCTTGTTTACAACCTTCATGTCGTCATCATCGTTCGCCGCGTCGCGGAAGAACAGGTTGAGGCCTAACGCAGACTCAACGGCACCGTTAGCGATCCCTAGGGCGACTTTGCCCACATATTGCGGGGCATCATCCTCAAGATCGACCGTTCGGTTTTCGCTCTCCCAGATCGACTGCCGCAAGATGGCTACCCGCAATGTCTTACTGCTGCCGACTGCCTTTTCGTAACCAACTCCCATGAGGGCATCGCCAGCTTGAAAGGAGCGGCTCTCGAAAATCGAGATGGGAATACTGTCGCTCTCGGACGGGTGTTGCAGCAGCTGAAGACTGCCGCCAAGCTTGCCGCCCAAAGCGGACCAGGCCGCACTCATACCCACGACTCCCGTTGCCGTGGCCACCAGACTCTCGCCCACGCTGTCCACCTTGCCGCGGAAGGGCGCGATGTAGAAGACATCTAACTTCGATTCTGCGTCGCCCAGATGAATTCCCGCCGTCCACGCCAGGAGAGTGCCGTCGATTTCCTGCCCGGCCATGCCGCTGCTCTTAACCTGTACCCGGTGCACACCGATTCCGAAGCGAAAGCCAGAAGTTAGGCTAAACGATAGATTCGGGTTGAGGGAGGAAAGGGTTGCCACTTCTTCATCATCAGAACTCGCTTCCTCGTCCATAATCTCTTGGCGATCGGCGTGCAAAGCGAGTTGCAGGCCCGAAAATGAGGTTCGAAACAGTCCTGCGAATGTCTGCGACGAGAGGTGTCGATCGGCTGTGAACTCGTTGCCCGGAATCAGCGTCTTCATCTGCTGGTTGAAGCCTAACTCCAGCGACGTTGAATTTCCGCCGGTGCCTGGGCAAATCGGGCTCAGTGACAAACAATGGCGAGCAAAGCCGTGCGTGGGCATGGTCCCGCTCTGGCGCAGGGACTGGGCCAGAGCTAGCGACGTCGTGTAATCTGCATTTAGTGCTATTGCCAGTAGCGGCAGCAACCGACAGATGAACGCAGCTGGTTGAGTTAGCATGACGTATTGAACCCTTTATCGTTCTGGCAGTTATTGTAACATGTACTGCAAATCTGTGGCCGCAAGCCGCAGGTAACCGCCGATCGATAACAAGATTAGACAATATGCGGATGTCGATGGAACATAAAATTGACCCACGTGCGTATGCTGAAGAACTTAGATCGCGACGAGTCGCCGTGTTTCAGCAAGATGCCGCAAGTTGGCTCCCTATACCTGCGGCGCTGACGCCAACTCGAGTTACGCGTCGTCATTGGAACGACCTCGTGAAAGATGCGCACGCGGTTATAAGTGCATTTCCCAAGGTGATGTCTTGGTTGCATGCTGCTGAGCAGGCGACGTTGCGCGCGAAGGTTTTGGCTGGCCTTTCTCCTCTTGAAGTCGAGGCTGCACTTTGCGCCCCATCGGCCTCTTGGGGGCACGCAACCTTGCGCATGGATCTTTTCTGGCATGGGGAGGAGATTAAGATCATTGAGGTCAACTGCACCATTCCCGCGATGCAGGCCTACAGCGACAATGTGCTGCAAGCCTGGTCGGCCGCCGGTGGTACCTTGGGGAGTGCAGCGATGCAGAGCAACACCAACGAGCTATTGCAGAGTTTGCGTGCGATCTATCAGCTAGATGGGGGCGTCCAGAGCTCGCCGCGGATCGCGATCTTGCACCGAGCTGGAGATAGTCAACTGGGCGAGCTGAAGTGGTATGTGCAAGAGTGGAGGCGAGCTGGAGTCGAGACATTTTTGGCCACTCCTGACACCTTGCTGCGCGAGGGCGGTGCATGGCGTGTTGGTGGTGAGCCAATCGACATTGTCTACAGGCACATCTTTGCCTGGCGGCTGGAGGGGCACCCACTCAGCCAGCCTTTGAAACATAATCGCGAAAGCCATGTCTACAATCCCATGAGTGCGCATTATGAAGCCAAAGCTTTCCTGGCTTTGGTGAGCCACATCGCTAGCGAAGCGGATCTGCGTAAGCTCGTGGGATTGGATCGAAGGGAGATCGATGCTATCCAACGACGAGTACCCTGGAGTCGAATACTGTCACTCGGAGGCGCAACGCTTGAGGCACTGCAGGACCGATGGACCAAGATGGTGTTCAAGCGCAGCGTCGGTTATGGAGGGCACCAAGTGATCATGGGCGATGAATGGCACGCCGAGACGGTGCAGCGCCGTCTGGGAGCGCTGAGGGGAAAGAGCGAGACAACGACAGCGGCAGAATTCTTTCGCTGGGCTGTAGAGGACGACCAGAGTTTGTGGATCGCGCAAGAGAGGATGTCGGGAGCACAGCGAAGAACACCGGTTTTGACCGCTTCAGGCTTGACCGAGTGGGATGCTTGGTACGACGCCTCCATCTTTCTGAATACGCGAGCTGCCCGCATATGCACGGGTGGAGTTAGTCGTATCTCCCCATCGCCGATCGTCAATATTGGGACAGGGGGCGGTCTAGCTCCATTCCTTATCGAAGAAGATGGATCACTTTAGATCGGTGTACTTCGTAGCCTTGCCTTTGGCCAAATGCACCGGGTACTTTTCGGCGTTCTTGCGCATCTTATTCCAAAATGCAGCCTCGAGATCGACGCCTAGCACATCACTAAGGCGAACCAGGTAAAAGAAAATGTCCGCCAACTCATCCTGAATTTTTTCATTCTGGCTCTGCGAGTTCATGATCTCTTGCGCTTCCGTATCACGCAGCCACTGAAAAATTTCCAGAAGCTCGCCACTTTCGCCAGCCAAAGCCATGACCAAGTTCTTGGGAGTGTGGAATTGCTCCCATTCACGCTCTTTGACAAATTGACGCTGAAATTCCTTCAGCTTTTTTAGATCCAGCATCGTTTTTCCTCGGTCCAAGATGAAATCAGGCAGAAAAAAAAGGCAGTTGATCGCGACGCAACATTCAGTGAATACAACGGATACTGCGTGATGTTTTTCTATTCTCAAGTTTCTACCTAGAATTGCCGATAAACAAAAGGCCGGACCTTCAAGGAGAAAGAAATGAGCCTTAACCATTCCGCCATGAGCCAGAGCGTTATCCTGGCCCTCTTCTTAACATCATGTTCTGAATCGGGATTTTTGGGAATGGGTAGCGGTGGCAGCGGTCGCTTCCGCGATGGAGGCAACGGCTCGGCGAATGGCGCGGGCAACAACCCGCAGCAATACGGTTCATTGAATCCTGAATTGATCAATCAGGGCGGCGGCACCGCTAGCGGCGGTCCGATTACCATGGGTCCGGGAACGATCATCAATCCTAACGGTGGTGGTGAAATCAACATTGGCACTGGCGAAATCACCATCGATAACAATGCGGCGATTACGGTAACCGCATTGCGTGTGGATGGTAGTCACGATGATGTTGTTATAGACTTCAAAAAGCCCGACGGCACTTGGCAGTCATGGCGTCCAGCAAACAAGGGTAATTCAACTGTACTCGATGGCTATTGTCGCAAGGGTTTCGATTGTGCTCTCGATCTCCGCGCCAACTCGGATGGACAGGTTCATACTCCGCAGGCGAATTCATCGCAAATGATGGGCCTAGCGCAGCCGGGAGCGTCGGTGGCGTTTGGTTATGAGAATGGGGTCCATCATGACGCCGGTGACTATCACAGTACCGACGACATCATTCTGCTCTTTTCGGTTAACGAAGCAAAATCCATCACCATCTTGAATCTCAAGATGACGGGCTCGCCGTGTACTTTGGATAATTGGGTGAAAGACAGAGGCTGCGGAGGAATCTAAGGATCCCCTGCAACCTCTGCGATATCAAGCAAACGACTAGGACTCGATGAACGCTCGCAATTTCTTGCTGCGGGCCGGATGCCTGAGCTTGCGCAGAGCCTTGGCCTCAATCTGCCGGATACGCTCGCGCGTCACGTCAAAGTTCTGTCCTACTTCCTCAAGCGTATGGTCGCTCTTCTCACCAATGCCAAAGCGCATCCGTAGTACTTTCTCTTCACGTGGGGTGAGAGTCGCCAGCGCTTTGGAGGTTTGTTCTGATAGGCTCTGGTCTAGCACGGCGTCAGACGGGCTAGACTGCGACTTATCTTCCAAGAAATCGCCAATATGGTTGTCCTCTTCCTCGCCGATGGGAGTTTCCAGGGAAATTGGCTCAACAGCGATCTTCAAGACCTTGCGAACTTTATCCACAGACATTTCCATGCGTGCCGCGATCTCTTCTGGAGTCGGTTCACGTCCCATTTCCTGGACGAGATAGCGGCTGGTGCGGATCAGCTTATTGATGGTTTCAATCATATGTACGGGAATTCGGATCGTGCGTGCCTGGTCGGCGATGGCGCGAGTGATTGCTTGGCGAATCCACCACGTCGCATACGTGGAGAATTTATAACCCCGACGATACTCGAATTTCTCGACGGCCTTCATCAAGCCGATATTTCCTTCCTGAATGAGATCCAGGAATTGTAGGCCACGGTTGGTGTATTTCTTGGCGATGGAAACCACCAAGCGCAAGTTTGCTTCGACCAACTCACGCTTTGCGGCCTCGGCGCGCATACGTAGGTCGGCAAGTTCGGCGTAAGCGGCGGTGATTTCACTGGCGTCGAGTTTGCTCTCTTCAAAGCAACGACGAATCGCATCTTGCGCCGCTTGGAAGTTACGCACTACGCGCTGCCATTCACGGTCACCTGCCTTGCCAAACGGCACGTCAGGAGATGCGGCGATGTGCTTCGCCAACTCATCCTCGGCGGTGTCCATACGGCGAGAGTAGTAAGCCATGTCTTGCCGGGCTTCACGAATGGTATTGGCGTATTCCGCAAGGCGATCGATGGTGTTTAGCAACAGTTTGCGGTTGATATTGAGATCTCGCAGGGCGCCAAAGACCTTTTCCTCAAGCTCGACGAGTTTTGCCTGGTCTTTCGCTGCCATTTTTGCGGCAGGAGTCTTAGCCAAAGCCTCAAACTTATCGTAGATCTTCAGGAATTCTTTTGTCTGCTCGCGAACTTTCTCGGCGTGCTCTTGTTCGTTCGAAGAGGCTTCGTCGTCATCAAACCCTTTGATGAACATCTTCATGCGGACTTCGTCGGCGACAAAGCGTCGGGCCATATCGACAACGGCTTCGCGGCCGAGGGGCAAGCGCAAGACGCGCTGCAGAATATTGTTCTCTTCATTTTCAATTTTCTTGGCGATGACAACTTCGCCTTCACGCGACAAGAGAGCGACGCTGCCCATTTTGCGCAGGTAAATGCGCACGGGGTCGTTGGATTTGCCGAGTGCAGAATCAGAAGTGACTTCAGCTACCGGCTTCTCTTCATCGGCAACAACGACTTCATCCGAATCCTCGGCGGCCGCTTCGGTGTCGAGTTCCTCATCGAGTACGGGGACTTCGTCCAATTCAAAGTCCCCACGAGTTGCACCTTCAATAGAGCGACCTTCTCCTCGCTCGCGCGGAGCTGGACCTGGCTCGACCAGCTGAACCTTCTTGGAACGAAGTCCAGCAACAACTTCGCTGACCGCTTCTGGGGTCAGGTATTGTTCGGGAATTGCACGGCGCACGTCATCGAAAGTCAGCTCGCCACGTTGCTTCGCTTGCTTTTTCAAGGTCGCGATCAACTTATTTTTTGCGGTGATACCAAAAGTTTGCCGACGGCCGCGCTTTTTCGGTACCCGCGCTTCTTCTTCCGCCGCCTTTGCTGCCTCTTTGGCGGCAATTTTCGCAGCTTTTGCCGCTAATTTTTCGGCAATCTTGGCGGCAGCGGCCTCCTTCTTGGCGAGTGCAGCGGCTTCCTTTTCCTTGGCTTTATTTGCGGCCTTTTTTTCGACGGGAGCCTTGGCGACAACCTTGCGAGCCGTCTTCTTGGCGATGGGCGCGCGAGCTTCGACTTTTTTCGTTGCCTTCTTTTTGGCAGCGGGCTTAGCAGCCGCAGGCTTGCGCGCCGGAGTCGCCTTTTTAGCGACCTTCTTCGCGGGTGCAGCTTTCTTCTTGCTGCTAGCAGTGCCTTTGGTAGCGAGAGAAGCGGCCAACTTACGAGCAACCGAGCTCAATTTGCTAATGCTGCTGGCGGACGACTTTGCCGCCGGCTTGGCTTTGGCCTTGCTTGCAGCAGGCAGCTTAGCGCTACGCGTGGCTTTATTTGGCTTGTTCTTGGACGAAGATCCCTTCGAACTCGCCTTCGGGGCGCTCGGGGCTTTCGCCTTTGTTACAGTCTTTGCAGCCTTCTTCTTAGCCATACGCGTGCGTTCCTCTCGATGATGGGCGGACACGTGACTTGCAGCCAGGGAAACGATAAGTGAGTCCGTTCCAAGCTGCGAATCCGTCCGCATATCTGCGTGATACGGGCGATGAGATTACCGGAATTGTCCAGGTATCACAGCAAAAATAC
This sequence comes from uncultured Oligoflexales bacterium, assembly GCA_964560765.1. Lineage (GTDB taxonomy): Bacteria > Bdellovibrionota_B > Oligoflexia > Oligoflexales > CAZLMG01 > CAZLMG01. The sequence goes on along the minus strand of CAZLMG010000009.1, from coordinate 83,385 downwards.
ACAAAACAACTCCAGGATGTGCCACATATCCCAAATGAGCCACTTTATGCAAGCATAAAATAACCATTACTTTCATGATTAGTTTTTATTAGATTCTAAATCAGCGATTTCTTTGTTTAGTTCGGCAATAGTGCTAAGGATTTGGCGCTGTTGCTCCGGATCAGCGTTCATCAGCTGGGCGCGTAGCTGCGAGCGGGCACCGGTTCGTTCGGTTTGTGCGTAAGCGCGCAGCAACGTTTCCAAAGCCCGTCGTCGCTGGGTTGTGGAGAAAGCAGCGGCGCGACGTTCAAGCTGCTCCAGCAGTCCCTGAATGCGCGTGTCGCTGGACCAGAACCAGCTGCCTCGATCGCAATTGCGTGGAGCTTTTTGCGCAGCCAGGGCCTCGAGGATTTCATCGAGAAATCCGGAATAGGCGTCATCCAGTTGTAAAAATCGTAGCAACTGGGGGCGAAGCTCGAAGACATTTACATCGCTGGGCTCGGCGAAGTACAGGTGGCCAAAGACTTCTAACTCGCGCTGGGTAAACTTCACGGCGGCTTGCGAACGAGTTGGGGCGTTGGTCGAGGACGTTGCCGCCCGTGCGGCCTGGTTGGCCGGCTGCGATTGTTGCTGGTGTTGCCAACGCTGCCAATTGGATTGGATACCAGCGAAGGGAATACCGGAAAGTTGGGCAATCCTCTGTAGGAGTAGGGTCTTTTTCAGATCTTCGCGAACTTGCAGCACCCAGGGGAAGAGTTCATTCTCGATCAACTCCGCCTTGCCCAGAGTATGCGTTTCTCGGATTTTGCGTGTGATGGCGAAGTCCAGCAGGCTCTCGGCCTTGTTGAGAAACGTGCGAAATCCGTCATGCCCTACTTTACGCACATAAGTGTCAGGGTCGTCGCCTTCCGGCAGGACAGCCACCCGCACTTCCAATTGGGGAACCTGCTGGGCAATCAGGACTGTGCGCAACATGGCGTTGTTGCCGGCGGCATCGCCATCGAAAATGATCGTTACTCGTTTGCAGAAATTCGCCAGCAAAGTCAGCTGCTGCAGCGTTAGCGCTGTGCCAAGGCAGGCAATGGTTTCGGGGAAGCCATGCTGCCAAAGTTGCATAGCGTCCATGTAGCCTTCTACCATGACCGCCGAGTCGCGGCGACGGATGGATTCTTTGGCTCGATCCAAACCAAATAGGGTGCGCGATTTATCGTAGAGTTCGGATTCCTTGGAGTTGATATATTTGGCGGGATCGTTGCTCAAAGTACGACCGCCAAAGCCAATAATGCGGCCGAACGAATCACGGATCGGAATCATGAGGCGACTGCGAAAAAACGCAAACGGCCTTTGTGTCTTTTCGGAACTGGTAGCCAAGGAGCAGCGCAGCAAATCATCAGGCCGAAAGCCTTTTCGTCCCAATTGCTCTATGACGTGGTGAAAACTATCGCGTGCAAACCCAAAGCCAAAGTCCTGGATGCTTTCCGTCGTAAAGCCGCGGTCGAGCAGATATTGGCGAGCGCTTCGACCCAAGTCAGTCTGTAGGTCGCTAACAAACACATCTTGGGCAGCCGCCATGGCGCGATAGAGTGAGCTCATACGTCGCTGTTGGACGTCGTCTTGCTGGGAGCGATCGAGTTCCGGTGCAGGAATTTGATACTTTTGCGCTAAAAAACGCAGGGCTTCGACGAATGACAGGCCTTGGACGTGCCGAACGTAAGTGATAGCATCACCATGGGCTCGGCAGCCAAAGCAATGGTAGTGGTCGTCGTAGACAACAAAGCTCGGTGAGGAGTCGTCGTGGAAAGGGCAGCGGCCCATGGTTAAGCTGGAGCGCTTCGACAATTCGACGCGCTCGCCGATAAGCTGCCGCAGAGGGACTTGTGTTAAAATCCTGAGTTTGACGTCGTTGAGATCGGACAAACGTGCGTCTCCTCTAGGGGCCTACATCAGTTGCGGCGGAACTTGCGATTAGTTCGGACCAAACTTTCGCAGTTTCTTCACGGCGCGCTTGCGAGCCGAAATTGATTTTTTCTTGAGACGAATCGAAGGCTTTTCAAAATGTGAGCGCTTCTTTAGATCGGTCACGATACCCGCTTTTTCACATTGCTTCTTAAAGCGCTTCAAAGCGCGCTCGACACCTTCATCATCTCGTAAACGAATTCCTGGCATGTAACCTCCATCTCCTATATCTGGAATCAAGGGGGACGGTCTTACTATTTTGTGGCGGGCGATGCAAGGATATCGAGGCTGCGACAGTAGGCCGGAATGTCCGCCACCAGCAGATATTCCGCCATTTCTGGTGAGTTGGCTGCAGCTTTGGCTCCAACCACGAGGTCATGGCCAGGACGTGGAGGGGAGCAGAGCCCCTTGGGATCGCCTTCGCCGTCGAATTCGGTGAGAGGCACCTTCGTTAGCCATCTAATACCGTTGGGCCCGTCTTGAGACGCATAACTTTTGCCGAGGATGGATTGCATTTGCCGCCACAGCTTTTGCATCTGCGGAGCCCCTCGCTCACGAAAAAATTGCGCGCCAAGATAGGGCTGCCATCGCTGCTTAGTTGCGTGGACTAAGCCAAAAATCTTAGCGACTTGAGTTGCAGAGTCGCTGCTTCCTGAAAACGCGCATGATGTGTGCGGCAGGTACGCAGTCCAGGGAGGTCGAGGAGGATTGTTGGTGCTTGGGTAAATTCTAAGCCCGCTTGGAAGATCCGCAACATGCTGACCTTGTTCATCTTTGCCGAGTCCGCCGCCGGCTCGAGCTAAACTCTTCCAGCGCAATGTTTTCTCGATCTTTTCCAGCTCTGGCCATCTACTTACAGACAGTCCGAAAAATAAAAAGTCGGGAGCGACCGAGCCAACAACAGCGCCCCGAGCCTGGGCGCATGCAAAGGGCCCTAAGTTTTCTGGCACCGAATTCAGCCCCATACGCAACGGAACCCCGGCGAAGACGACCATGTGATCGAGAATCCATAAGGGTGCCGTGTCCGTGCCGTCAAAATTTCCGACCTGCTCCAACCGACGGCAGCTCCTTTGTAGCCTTGCGCGCGCCTTTGCATCACCGCTTTTCACGGCCAAGAGGTACTGCTGCTTGCAGTTCCGGCGCTGCTCTGCCAAAGGGTCGGAAGTTTGGCACTGTTTCAGTCTCTGGCGAAACGCGGGTCGATCAAGGATACCGGCACGATGAAGCTTCAAAGCCTGCTTACGGCAGTTTGCAGTGGTCGCTGTGCGCTCTTTGCCTTGGGTTGTGGAAGCCGTATCGGAATTGCGACCGGTCGAGGGGCTCCGGGATGCAAATGCCAGCTGGCTCGCCAACAATGTCGCGAGTGTCAAGCCGGTCTGCGCTACAAAAAGTGATTTCCTCACCAGCGACTTTAAAGTATGGGAATGAATGCACGTTTCTGGATTCATTCGCGTGGCTACACGACCCCGGAGCTATTATGCCCTCTTTTGATATTGTTTCCGAGATCGATCTACAGGAAATCGACAACGCCGTGAATCAGACCAGCAAAGAAATCGGAACTCGATTCGATTTTCGCGGTGGACAGTCCAAGATCGAATTAGACAAGACGGCAAAGAAAGTGACGATTCATGCTGATGATGAATTGAAGCTGCGCTCGATCGTCCAGATTTTCGAACAGCGCTTAACGAAGCGGCAAGTGGACATTCGCTTTTTAGACTATTCTGATGCGGAAGAAGCTGGCGGGCGCATTCTGCGGCAGGTTGTGACGCTGAAGAATGGTATTGATAAGGAAACTGCCAAGAAAGTAACCAAGACCATCAAGGACAGCGGATTGAAAGTACAGGCCCAGATTCAAGATGAGCAGGTGCGTGTCACCGGCAAGAAAATTGACGATCTGCAAGCTGCCATACAACACCTTAAAGCTGACAAGAGCCTGGGATTGCCCCTGCAGTTTGTCAATATGCGGAGCTGAGTCATGGGATTTAAGTGCGGTATTGTTGGGCTGCCGAATGTGGGCAAGTCCACCATCTTCAATGCATTAACGCAAGCTGGCGCAGCTTCGGAAAACTATCCGTTCTGTACCATTGATCCGAATGTGGGCCGCGTGGATGTGCCGGATCCCCGGTTGCAGACTTTGGACAGATACGTCAAAGCCCAGCGCATCGTCCCCGCCAGCATGGAGTTCGTCGATATTGCAGGACTGGTTCGCGGCGCTGCGAAGGGCGAAGGATTAGGTAACAAGTTTTTGGGTCATATTCGCGAGACAGATGCCATTGCGCACGTTGTGCGCTGTTTCGACTCTGGGGATATTACGCACGTTGAGGGATCCGTGGATCCCATTCGAGATATTGAGACGATTGACGCCGAATTGATCTACGCGGATGCTCAAACCGTCGAAAACGGGATTCAGCGTTACCAGCGCTTGGTAAAGTCCGGAGACAAAAAAATCCTTTTGATCTTACAAATGCTGCAGGCTCTCGACAATCATTTGCAAGGAATGCGACCGGCCCGCTCGTTTCGCGTACAAGAACATGGGGGCACGGAAAAGGAAGTTCTGGCTGCCTATCATGAGCTCCACCTGATTACCGGTAAGCCGGTGCTGTACGTCTGTAACGTTGATGACGACTTGGCGGACGGCTTGGGTGACAACCAGTACACCTTGCGGGTGCGAGAACGAGCCAAGGCCGAGGGTGCGCACGTTGTGCTGATTTGTGGCAAGCTCGAGGACGAGCTAGCGCAGCTTGATCCTGCCGGACGGCAAGAGATGATTCAGGACTTGGGTATGACGGAGCCGGGGTTGAATCGACTCATTCGCACGGGATACGCCTTGCTGGGACTGTTTACTTACTTCACCGCCGGCGAGAAAGAGATTCGCGCCTGGACCATTCGTTCTGGCGATTCGGCGCCGGTCGCCGCTGGCAAAATCCACTCTGACTTTCAGCGTGGGTTTATCTGCGCCGAGGTTTACCGGATTGCAGACTTGGAGCGTGTCGGTCAACGCAGCCAGCTCAAGGAGCAAGGATTGATGCGAACGGAAGGGCGAGACTACATCGTGCAGGATGGCGATGTGATGGAATTTCGCTTCAACGTTTAGGCTTTGGGGCGATTCAGGAATCGTTCCAGGGTTGCTTGATGCTTAGGGTTCTTCCAGCAGGCGCCAAACAGCTTCTTCGCTTCATCAACGCTTGGCAGATCTATGGCCAGTTGTCGCTTTTGAGCGGCAATAACCTCCGGAGACCAAGTCATAACATCTGCGACCGTTGATTGGACGAGCTGATGAAGTTCGGGCGAGTCTTGGGCGACGCCGTGCACAAGCCCCATCCGCATTGCGTCCTCAATGTTTACCAGTTTGCGCATCCATATGATTTGCTGGGCATGTCCTAGGCCGAGGAGTTGAGCAAGTCGATGTGCACCGCCGTAACCAGTGGGTAGGCCGACGTCTAGCTGCCGAAAGTCAAACTCAGCATCAGCCGTTGCCAAGCGTAAGTCACCCATTAAGGCTAATTCAGCGCCACCACCGATGGCGGCGCCTTCTATTGCCGTGAGCACGAGAGCAGGAAGCCGCTGCAGCGTCTGGCTAAAGGTAAGCATATTTTCTGAGTAGCGCTCGACATCGGCGATACGATCGAGTTTCGCTAGTTCTTTAAGGTCGCCGCCAGCGATCCAGGTGCGCCCAGCGTGTCCGTCGCTAGGGGTGGCAGTAAGTGTTATGACTTTCGTCGGTGCGCCGGACTGGTTCCCTTTACTGCTTAGAATTTCTGCGATGGTTCTGAGCTCTTCGGCGATGACAACGCCTATGCCGTTGCGCCGCTCAGGACGCCCAATGTGAATGGAGACGACCCCATCCTGCTGTCGTGTTGTGACAAACGAGGGCATTTTCTAGTCTTTCCTACTTGCTTGGTATTCACCTAGGCAAAATATTATTTCGGTTAAAAAATAGCCAATCCTGGTGTTGTTTCGGCTAGATAGGTCACCAACGCCGGTACCTTTCTTATCCTCATTTTAACCAATGTAGGATAGAATCATATACTAATAATGTTGAAGTCAAAGACGCAGAGCGTTTTGGATATTGAGCTGTTGGTTGGATGTCAGTGAAGGCGGAGTGTCGTGTTGGATGACGTGGATATTCCCGATAGCGGACGAGAGCAGAAAGATTCAAAGGGTGGACTCGCGCGCAACATTATCATTGTTGGCGTCATGGCTTCCGGCAAATCCTCGGTTGGTTGGCGCCTAGCTCGATTGATTGGCTTTGGCATCATCGATGTGGATGAGTGGATTCAGAAGCGAGCCGGTAAACCCATTGAGAGAATCTTTGCCGAAGAAGGCGAATCAGCATTTCGCCAGCAAGAGACGGCGGCAATTCAGGAAATAGCAAAGATCCGCAATCATGTTGTGTCTGTCGGTGGCGGTGCGGTGCTGGATGACACCAACTGGGAAATACTGCGAGGAATGGGTGCGACAGTTTGGCTCAATACGCCGCCATCTGAAGTTGCGCGACGCTTGGTGATGAAGCCGGATGAGATTCGTCGTCGGCCACTTCTTGCTGATGTGGTGAACATTGAAGATAAGCAACAGCGATTTCGTGCACTGCACGATCGAGTTGAGGCCTTGGTAGGACAGCGACGCCAGCGCTATGGACAAGCGCGGCTGGTCATGGAAGACGCCTATTCGACGCCGGAAGCGGCGGCTCTGCGGCTCAAAGAGCTGCTTATTGAGTCGGGGATATTGCGGCGCTAGCAAGGGACGATGGAAAACACTCTCCGCAAACTGCAGGGGCTTTCTAAGCTGCCGTGGCGCCTGATTGGTGCTGTGGCAGCGGTGAGTTTTATTGTGGCAACGGTAGTGTCGCTAGGAATTGCAAAGCTACTCATGCCGAAGTTTTCGGCTGGCCCGTCAGATACGACAGTCGCTTTGAATTCCAGTGAAACCTTTGGTCGCGGAGGGCAAGCCACTCTTACGCAATCAGACCTAGATAAAGTATTGTTGCGAAATTTGTTCAATCGTGACGGCGCCCTCGGAGACGCAACAGCGGGTCCTGCAGAAACGACTGCGGGTACATCGGCTGAGGTACCGACAGATCTACCGATAAAAGTATTGGGGATCATCTATGGCGGCACACCTTTCACTGGATTGGTGACCATCGAAAATAAAGAGAAGCGCTTGGTTAATAGCTTCATCGTTGGGGACGCGGTGATCGGCGATTCTAAGCTGATCGAGATTCACCCCGACAAGATCTTCATTTCTCGCAATGGTCGCCGTGAATACGCAATCTTAGAAGACTTTAGACTGGTGCGGTCGCGAAGGGGGAAGAAGGCAGCGCCGGCGGGATCGACCGGGATTGCTCCCATTGCGCAGGGACCACCTCCAGAAAAGTATTCTGAGGACGGATTTAGTCGCGATGGTGCCCGCATCCAGATGACCGAGCAATATAAGAATCGAGTCTTGGGCGAGGACTTTTCCAAAACGCTTGAAGACGCGAAAGCCTCACCAAATATGGTGGATGGCGAACTTCGCGGGTTTGTGCTGACGCGAATTCGCGAGAACTCTATCTATCAGAAAGCCGGCTTTCAGAATGGCGATGTAGTCGAAGAAATCAATGGTGAGCCATTGCGCGATGCGGCCGGGGCAATCAAATTGCTGCAGTCGTTGCGCAATGAGCCAAATATTTCCGTGCGACTACGACGAGGTGATCGGCTCATGAACTTGGACTTGTCGGTTAACTAGGGGACGTGCTTGCCCAATCTCGAAGAATGGATATCGCGATACAACCTCAAGCGTGAGACGCTGGAGGCTATCTATCAGGCCGTGGTCAAAGGACTGTGGGTCGTGTTAGCTGCGTATTTAGTCGCGAATCTGATCAATGTGGAGGTTGCTCGTCGAGTTGGGGGCATGGCGGTTGAGTCGTTGACGCAAGCTATGCGTAGCACGAGTGTCGCGAGTACCGGCAGTACTACGGCGCAGGTCCGTCGAAGAACGAATTTTCATCGCGTGCGGAATGCGATTTTAGACCGCAACTTGTTCAACTCTGCTGGCGAGGTTCCCGATGAGTCAGTTGAGCTGGCCGAAGCGTCAACGTCGTCATCATTTAACGTCAATGCGCCCTGTCAGAAGAACACCCTTAATCTAGAACTCATGGGCACCATATATGTTGGTGACCAAGGGGGGTCATTAGCAACGGTTAAGGAAAAGGGGTATTCCGAGGCGGATGTGTACCGCGTCGGTGATGCTGTTTACGGCAACGAGCAGGCTTTGATTGTTAAGATCGAGGCCCAACGCGTCATCATCAACAACGGCGGCAAAAAGGAATGTTTGGAATTGGCTCCACCAACCCTACCCGGCAATCCAGAAGGTGATGCCGGTGCTGTGACCCTTGCCACCGGGCAGCCGGGAGCGACGCCCCCGCCGGCAGGTGAACCCGGCGGCGATGTTGAGCTTGAGGCAGGTTATGTCGAGAGCGAGTTGGGCGAAGGTTACGTCAATATTCTAAGAAAAGCCCGATTGGTGCCATTTAACAAAGACGGATCCATGAAGGGCTTCAAGCTCATCGGACTCGATACCAACAGTCTGATCGGTAAGGTTGGATTGCGTAATGGCGATGTAATCACTCAAGTAAACGATACAAGTTTGCAGCAACCGGATCAGGGCTTTGCCTTTTATCAAGCGTTTGAAGACGAGCGAGAAATTCGTATCAGCCTGTTGCGGAATGGTACGACCCCTATGACGATCAATGTTAAAATTAAGTAGTTTGCATCCTCTTGGAGTTGTTATGAAAATATGGTTCAACCGATCGGTAATGGGCTCTCTGTGCGCGGCTACTGTGATCGGTTCTTTCGCGGTGATTGCCTACGCGCAAGATTCTGAGGAGGAAGTCGGAATGGAGGCAGCGCCGGCAGGTGATCCTGCCGACGTGGGTGCGGGTGTGGCGAACGACGCCGCACCGGCGGATGCCCCACCGACGGGTACGCAAGCACCAGCGGCTTCTGCGGCGCCGGAACTTCCCGCTCCGCAGCCTATTGGACAGCCGAGGAAAGCCCCGGGCTCTACATCACCCCGTCCGGCGGGGAACAATCGGCAACCTCGTTCGCCAGCTACGGCACCACCACGATCAGGCCTCGTCGCGCCAAATGCTGCCGTGGTGAATCTAGAGGATACTGGTGTTGCCTCAGACAATGTTCCAGACGGCCAGGAATTGGTGTCCATCGACTTTCCAGAGCAAACAGAGATCAAAGACATCATTCGTGCGGTGGCGCTTTGGACTGGCAAGAACGTCATTTTGGGTCGCGATGTAAATGGAAAAGTGCAGATGATTTCACCGCGACGGGTGACCAAGGAGGAGGCCTATCAGGCATTTTTATCGGCATTGGAGTTGCTTGGATTAACTACGGTTGAGACCGGCAAAGTCATCAAAATTCTGCCGTCTCGTACGGCTGTAAAAGGCAATTTGAAGACGATTTTGGGATCGACTTGGACGCCGATGACCGACGAGATGATTACCCAGATTGTGCCGCTGAAATACATCGATGCGAAAGAGATTCAGACCACGCTTTCTCGTCTCGGCTCGTCAAACTCCATGATCGCTTATCGACCGACAAACACTCTAATCATTACCGATAGCGGCTACAAAGTTCGCCGAATTCTCGACATCATTCAGCTGCTTGATGTGCAAGGGCAGCAACCTAAAATCGCCATTGTGCCGATCAAGTATTCAGACGCCAAGTCCATTGCCGACAAAATTCAGGAGATCTTTCAGGCTACCAAGGGTGGAGCAGCAAAGGCAGGTAGCCAGTCGTATCACACCTACAAGATCATCGTCGACGAGCGTTCAAACTCGGTGGTGATTTTTGGACCGCCACGAACGATTCAGGATGTGAAATCGCTCGTAAAGCGCTTTGATATTCGGATCGATGATCCAACGCGACAGTCGACCATTCATGTGCGGCCACTCGACTATGCGGATGCGAAAAAACTATCTTCGACTCTGAGCGCTTTGGCGCAAGGCTCCAAGGGCGGGTCAAATTTGCGGACGCCGCCTGTCGCCGGCAATGCGAAAGCGCCTGCGGCAAAAGTCAATGAACCGGCAGCGGTCGCCCAGTTTAGCGACGACGTAAAGATTACCGCTGACGAGTCCTCAAACTCACTGTTGATAACGGGCAGTCGTGCTGCCTACGAAGCAATCAACACAATCATTCGCAAGCTGGATATTCGCAAGAGCCAGGTGTTTGTGGAAACGGATATCCTCGATGTCAACGTGACGGGCGGGTTTCGCTTTGGCACGTCGATTTTTGCAGGGCAGGGTTCAGAGAAAGGTACAAAAATAGCCTATACCTGGGAAGCCGGTAAAGTCGCCCCAGTTATGGCGGCGCAGGTCGGTACGGCTTCCAATGAAACGACTTTGGCGGCCTTAGGCGCTTTTAAGGATGAATTCACCATCGGTATCCTGGCCGGCAAGCAGGTGAATATTCCTGGCATTGGTAAGATCTCTCCTGGCTCACTCATCAAGCTGGTAAAGAACGACTCCGCATCTCGTGACCTATCCTCGCCAAGCGTTTTGACGGCAAATAACGAGACGGCGAAGATCTCTGTCGGTAACAAGTTATTTTATAAGTCGACGGAAGTGGGCGGCGTTGCCGGTGTGCCTTCTGAGCGCGTTCAGCACGAAGATGTCAGTCTTAGCTTAGAGATTAAGCCCAACATATCCAATACGAACTACATCACTTTAAGTTTGGATTTGGATGCGAGTACCGGTGCTATCGATCCTGAAAGACAAGTGCCGACGGTCGCTACGAGGAAGATGAATCAGATCGTCACTGTAAAGAACGGGCAGACCGTGGTCATCTCTGGACTTATGAAGACGTACGAGTCGGAATCTTATTCGAAGATTCCGTTGCTGGGGGATATCCCCATTTTGGGGTGGTTGTTTCGCAATTCGACCATCGATAAACAGCGCACCAATCTCATGATCTTTATTACGCCTCATGTGGTCCATGGAGCCGACGATCTAGCGGCTATCTATGAAGGCAAAGTTAAGGAGCGCGACGAGTTCTTTGCCAAGGTTTACGGATCGAATTATGAAGATGATAACTTCTACAAGCTGCTGCCAAAGAAAGAAGATGGCGTATTCAAGGCTGATGCTTTCGACGTTCTCGATAAGCAGAACCGGGCTCGTTTGATGAAAGACTTACGGCAGGATATGGGCTATTCCAACCAAGAAATCAAGCAGATTGAAGCTGGTGAAGGTGTTGCATCGGAGGTGGATGAACGCCGCGATGAAGAGTTGACTTTGCCCTCCGTTGGTGGTGATGGGGAAGGAGGCGGTGGCGACTTTTCAGCCCCCTCCGGCGGCGGTGGCGACGGCGATGCACCGTCGATGGACGACGCACCTCCGCCGGCTGAAGATTTTGATCCGCCTGAGCCGATAGATCCGCCAGAGCCTATGGAGTAGTGGGCTGAGCTGCAATCAACGCCGTGTCACAGATGAGTTACGAATATGGCAACGAATCGCTTTGATGATGACCAGGACTCCTCGAATCAAGAGGGTGGCCGATCTTTGCCCTCGGTGGACGGCCCTGTGCCAAAATGGACGAATCTGCCGACGGTTGAGTTCCGGCGATTACAGCACAAGACCCTGGGCGAGATCCTGATCGATGCCAATGCGATCACTGAAGAGCAGCTGAATGAGGCCCTCAAGGAGCAGCAGCAAAGCCAAGAATTCGGCAAAAAGCTCGGTGAGGTACTGGTCGAAAAGGAGTACATCACCGAGGAGGATATGCTGCGGGCGTTAGCGGCGCAGCTGGATTTGCCGTATTACGAGCGTTTGCCCGTCAACGATATCGATCCAACTTTGATCGACAATATTCCCATCGGCTTCTGCAAGGACAATAAGATTCTGCCCATTGCTCGTGACGATTTTAATGTCACCGTGGCGGTGGCTGATCCCCTAAATATTTTTCCTTTGGACGATTTACGTCTCATCCTGTCGACGAACATCAATATGATCGTTAGCAGTCCAAGGGTCATCGATAATAGCATTAACCGAGTTTATGAGCGCGCCAATGACGCGTCGCAGAAAGTCATCGACGAGCTGAGCGTACCGGACGCAGGTGACGATGATGATTTGGAAGAGACGCGTGACTTGCTGGAATCGACTGACGACGAAAAGCCGATTATCCGCTTGGTAAATGGTTTGTTGTCGCGTGCGGTGAAGGAACGAGCGTCTGATATCCATATCGAGCCATTCGAACATGAAATCATGGTTCGCTTTCGGGTCGATGGTGTCCTGCAAGATAAAATGCAGATTCCCCGACGACATGCAGGTTCTCTAGCAACTCGCATTAAGATCACCGGGAAATTGAACATCGCAGAAAAGCGCGTCCCGCAAGATGGTCGCATTGCCATTAAGGTGGCGGGCAAGGACGTCGACGTCCGACTTTCAACCTTGCCCGTCGCGCATGGTGAGCGAATCGTTATGCGTTTGCTGGATAAGTCTTCGGGAGGCAAGCGATTGGATCAAATGGGTATCGATCCTGAGATCTATCCATCGTATTCAGCGCTGATTGAGCAGAAGCACGGAATCTTCCTGGTCACTGGACCCACAGGTTCCGGTAAATCGACGCTTCTATACGCTTCTTTGATGCACATCAATACAACTGATATCAACATTATTACCATCGAAGACCCGGTCGAATACCAGTTGCAGGGTGTGGGTCAGATCGAGGTTAAAGATAAGGTTGGTCTGACATTCGCTGCTGGCCTACGCTCCATTCTGCGTCAGGATCCGGACGTGATCATGATCGGTGAGATTCGTGACGCGGAAACCGCTAGAATTGCAATTCAGGCCTCTATTACTGGTCACTTGGTTCTATCGACCCTACATACGAATGATACCGCATCGACGGTAACGCGGCTCATTGACTTCGGAATTCAACCATTTCAGGTATCCTCAGCAGTTCTGGGCGTTGCAGCGACGCGACTACTGCGCCGGCTCTGTCCATCTTGTCGCGAAGCCTACAATCCCTCCGATGCGGAGTTGGAGCTGGTGGACCTGACGCGTGACGAGATTACAGATAAGAAGATTTACCGCCAGGGCCCTGGTTGCGATCGGTGCTTTGGTCAGGGGTACAAGGATCGAATTGGTGTGTATGAACTGATGGTATTTGATGATGATATCCGCGAACGGATATTGACGACCCAGGATGCAAAGTCCATTAAAAAGCTGGCGGTAGAGAAGGGCATGATTACTCTGCGTGATGCGGCAGTGCAGAAGGTATTGCAAGGTATCACTTCCATCGAAGAGGCAGTTCGTAAGACGCAAACGGATGACCTGGAATTGGCGACGGAGGTCTAACCCGTGCCCCTATTTAGTTACAAAGGTTACGATGTCGCCACGGGGGCGCCGCGCAAGGGTAAGGTTGAGGCCGAAAGTGCCAAGGCCGCGCGCCAGCGTCTGCGCCAGCGGCAAAAGATCATCGCTTCGGACATTAAGGAAGAAGTGGCTGTTCAGGGTGGCGGGAAAAAGCGCCGGCTGAATCTGACGTCCGGCAAAGTCAACATGACGGACATCTCAATCATGACTCGGCAATTTGCCACACTGCAGAACGCCCATGTGCCTTTGGACGAATCGTTGCGAGCACTGACTAACCAAGTTGATAACGTGGTATTGCGCAATACCTTGTCGGCTGTGAAAGACAAGGTTTCCGAAGGAAAAAACCTAGCGGAGGCCATGACCCCATTTCCCAATGTGTTCAATCGACTTTATGTGAATATGATCAAGGCAGGTGAACAGTCGGGCAGTCTAGGCGTCGTTCTCGAGCGGCTAGCTGACTTTATCGAGTATCAAGTTAAGATGCGCGGCCAGTTTTTTAGCGCCATCAGTTACCCTGCCATTATGATCTTGGCGATGGGTGGCATCATTGGCTTTCTGTTTGTCAGTATTGTTCCTAAGTTGCAGAAGGTATTTACAAGTCTGAAGATCACGCTGCCGTGGTATTCGCAGCTTCTGATCGGTATTTCCGAATTTATCCAGAGCTATTGGTGGCTCCTGATCATCACCGCCATGGTGGCTATCATCATCTTTCGCAATTGGATTGCCCGCGAAGACGGCAGGCGCAAGTTTGATGCCTACATCTTGAAGGTGCCCCTCTTTGGTGGTGTGATACTTCGAATGAACATATCGCGTTTCACACAGACGCTGTCGACATTATTGTCGAGTGGCGTTCCGATCGTTCAAGCTTTGGATATTACAAAAAATATTATCACCAATTCGCAGATTGCCGACGTCATCGAAGAGGCGAAGATCGCCGTGCAAGAGGGGCAAGAGTTGGGTGTGACAATCGATAAGAGTGGGAAGTTTCCTGCCCTGGTAACGCAGATGATCAAGACAGGCGAAAAGACTGGCGAGCTAGAGAACATGCTAGTCCACGTGTCAACGGCCTACGAGGCTGAGGTTGAACGCAAGATCGCGGCGATGATTTCATTGGTCGAGCCGGGCTTGATCATCGTGATGGGGGGAGTCGCAGTGACTGTTGTGGCGGCTCTCATGTTGCCAATGCTATCGGTGATGAGTCAGGTACGGTAAACTTGTCAATATCTTTGTAATTATGGCAATCTAGCTTCGAACAGAGTCGGGTGCATTAAGCGAACAAGGGGTGCAGATATGTTGTGCAAAAGAGACTTGGTTTCTGTTGGGCGGCGGCTGGCGTTGCCAGTTTCGGGGCGGCAGCGGGGTATGTCGCTGATCGAGATCGTCATCGTTATTGCGTTAATCGGGACGATTATGTCCGTTATTATCACCCGTGTCATGTCTACCTCCGATGAAGCCATGCGCGACACAACATTTATTGCCATGCAGAAGTTGGGTCAGAGTTTGCAGATCTATCGAGTTCACAATCATCGTTATCCCAACACAGAAGAAGGTTTGGAAGCGCTGATCAATGCACCCGCCGATTCCAAGAAGTGGCGCGGACCGTATGCGGAAGCAGAGAAGTTAAACGACCCTTGGGGATCTCCATTCCAGTACGAGTCCGACGGCAGAAATTTTAAAATCACTTCGGCCGGTGCTGACCAAGTTGCTGGTAATGAGGATGATGTGACTTTCCCAGAGGAAAGCAAGCCTGAGTCATAGTCTGCCGGGGTCGAATCATCGGATCCCGCAGTTTCTTTTCCCATCTTCGCCGCGATTGTGAATGGGCTATGTCTCGTAGTTGCAACGCCATGATTGTAGGGGCAGAGCCGAGACCAAGTCCCGCTTCTGCCCTCGGCATGACACTCATCGAAATCATCATCGTCATCGCCCTCATTGCGGCGGCAATGGCGGCGGTTGGTACGACCATGCTCAATACGTCCGAGACAGAAGTGGCGATTCGCATCGGCCAGTTGGCTTCGGATGTGCGAGGGGCATACGACACGGCGGTCTTGACAGGTAAGCCTCATCGCTTGGTGTTTACTTTTGGCACTGGCGATTATCATCTTGAGGTCGCTGATCGCGAACGATTCTTTTTTGGCGACGATAAGTTGGATGCAGATCCGACGCTAGAGCAGGAACAAGACGCCACTGCCTACTTTGATGAGCGATTCGCCGAGCTAGAGGCTTCGGCCGGCGAGGAAGTCGTCGATCCGGAAACGCAGGATGTTATCAAGCCAAGCTCGCCTGTGGTCAAGGCCAAAGAGAATCTTCGGCCAGTGGGCTGGACGCGAGTGACGAGTTTGGAGTGGAGTCAACGGACGCTGGGGCCAGAGTTATTGATACAGTCCATGCAGGCCGAGCATCACCGAGAACTCCAAAAGCTAGAGGATCTAGGGCTAGCAGGGCGCGCCTTTATCTATTTCATGCCGAGTGGCTATGTCGAAAAGGCCGTCATCCATATCGCGTACAATGATGGAGATGGTCAGCCTATCGCTGATAAATTGCCATATTCAGTGGTCACCGAGCCGATGGCTGGTGTTGCGGATGTGTTGAGTGGAATTGTCGAGGTAGATGTCCATGCAGACCCAGAAGATTAATTCGCATCATGTGGGCGAGCGTAGCTTTACGATTATCGAAACGATGATCGCTTTGGGTATGCTGGCATCGGTTGTTTTGCAAATTAGCGGCATTCAGGGCAACTCCATTTACTTTTCGGAGTATGGGCAGAATGTCACGCGCGCTGTTTGGCTTGCCAAGCGCGTTATGTCGCAGGTTGAGTACCAATGGGCTGCGCAGGAATTCAAGGCACTCGAAACAGAGACCCCTGATGGCGCATTCGAAGACTTTCCGGACTTTACCTACAGTTTGAACATCAAGGAATGGAAACTCCCCATAACCAGTTTGTTGACCGGGGGCGGTGCTGGCGCGGAAGCTGGCGAGGGAGAGGGATCTGGAACGACCGACATGCTTGCCGATACCATGAGCAAAGTGCTTGGCGACGAGTTGCTAAAAGTCGCGCATGTGGAAGTCTTCTGGGCTGAGGGAGCGGTTCGCAACAGCACAGCGGTGACGATGCTGCTCACCAACCAGAAAAAGGTCGATGAGGTGATCGGTAGCTTGAAGTCGGTTGCGGAAGCGGCGGGCAAGGCCGACGGTGACAAGCCTGCAGACCCGAATAAGCGAGATGCAGCGAGACGCGGAGGACGTGGCGCCGGCGGGGCAGCGGGGGAGGCAGATGAAACTCCCCAGGAGTGAGGCATCGACGGTAACCGGCGCTCGGTGCCAAACGGCGGGCCCATTTGCTCGCGGCGTCGCTGCGTTTACCCTCTTGGAGGTGGTGATCACCATCGGGATTCTGGTGGTACTTGCTGTTGCGGTTACCGAATTACTGAAAGCCAATATCGACATTCGTTTTGCATTGGGTAATGAGTCGATGGTGACGCACCGTGTTGGGCAGGCAATGTCGCGAGTTTCGCGCGATGTCCAGCATGCTTTCCTTATCTCCAAGCGCGACACCCTGCGCAAAACGAAAAGTCGATTTGGTGATACCATTTTTCAGATGGAGCAGAGGGGGGACTCATCGGAGTTGCGGCTGACGACGATGAGTCACGAACCCATGGTGGCGAATGCGGCAGAGAGCGATCTGACCTTTGTCGTATACCAGGTCAAGCCTGACAAGCAGAAGCCCGGGGTGATGCATCTGTATCGAGGGGCAACGAAGTTTGTGCCAGAGACATTTCGCGACGACCCGCCTATGCGGCTCTTGGCTCGCAATGTGAAGTCCTTTCGAGTGGAGGGATGGCGTGGAGATAGTTGGGTTAAGGATCGTTGGGACACAGAGCGTAGTGAGTGGCGAGATCGCTTACCTCGCTTAGTGAAGATACATCTGGAGACCTACATCGAAGATGTTAGCAATGAGGACTACATTTCTGATCGTGACTTGAGTGAAGAGCCAACACTAGAAGTAGGAACTGTGTTGAGCTTGCCGTACGCCATTGGATTCGAAGAACTCCGACCATCCACCGCCAGTTCCATCCGATGGGATCGACTGTAATGAGATGGGAAAACAGAGGCGACACCTGATGCTGAAATGGCCAAAAACACATTGGGGCTATCCAGTCGAAGCAGATCGGACAACGAAGCGAAGCCCGCGAACTCTGCGCGAACGCGGCGTAGCCTTGCTGATGGTTATCATTATTATTTCCATGGTGATTATGTTCGCTGCGGACTTGATTTTAACATCCCAGGTTGGGCTTGAGCTTGCGGTTAAGAATCGTGACAATGTGAAAGCCGAATATATGGCGAAGTCAGCGAACAATCTCGCTCTCTTCCTACTCTCCGCAGACTTTGGTCTGGATCTGTTTTTAGCGAGTCCGCAAAGCCCCATGAAGCAAGAAATGTCGGACGGTTTAGGCGACATCTGGGCATTGCTGAATGGGTTGCCAATCGGCGGAGGCACCATTGAATTGTTGGCAGCCACGCAGCAAAGCTTCGACTTAAATTCGGTCAATGACGGCAAGGTCATCGACGTGCTGAAATTATTCGATGGCGAGTTCAAGATGAACATTAGTGATGAGTCCAGCAAGATTAATGTGAATTACTGCGCGAAAGGCCGCTGTCTTGAAGTCATTTCCATGCTGCAGGCATTGATGAGTTGTCCGACTGAGCGACAGTTTCTCGAAGAAAGAAACGTCAAGCCATTCGAATTGGCATATCGGATTAAGGACTATATCGACGAAGATACCAAGGCTTCCCCCGAATCGGGACAGGCGGATGAGGATGATTTGTATTTGCGGAAGGTCCCGCCTTATCGGGCCAAGAATGCGCCCTTTGACTCACTCGAGGAGCTGCGTATGGTCGACGGGTGGACGGAGGACCTGCACACCGTTTTTGCCCCTTATCTGACGATTTATCCGCTGCAGAAGACCGGGCAGGCCAAACCGCGGATCAATCTGAATACCGCTCCTAAAGAGCTGCTGGGCTGTATTTTTCCTACCGCCAAGGCTGACTGCAATGAAAAGTTTGCGTTGAAACTAGCCGCCCGCGGCAAAGACAGGACGAGCCTGGCTAACAGTGTGAATGACTTTCGGAATGTCCTGCAGGAGACGTTTTGTTACACAGGTGAAGCAGATAGTACGGGGCAGGATCGCAGCAAGTGGTTTGATGTCAAGTCGTCAGTTTTTCGCGTCGAAAGCATCGGCGAAGTCGGCGACCAAACCGTCAAAATCACGTCCGTCATCGAGCGCTCCGTGCCTGATCCTAAGAAGAAAGTAACCGAGTCTTATCGAACTCTATACTGGCGCCTCATGTAAATAAATGCCCTGTAGTTTATGGTATTTGACACTGCTTACCTACCGCGAGAAGATAGAAACGAACCCGTCTACTGGGAATTGGGAATATGCAAAAAGTTATCGCGTTGGATATCGGTAGTTACTCGATCAAGGCCGTTGAGATAGTCAACACCTTCAAGAGTTACGAGATCACAAATTTTTATGAGAATGTCATACCGCATCTCGAGGGCGTTCCCCTGGATGCGGTCATTCCTGCATGCATGGAGCAATTATTCGCCGAGAATGACCTGCAGGCGGACCGAATTGTCACGGCCATGCCAGGTCAGTTCATTTCGTCACGAGCCCTGAGTTTTAACTTCTCCGATACCCGAAAAATCGAAACAGCTGTTTTTGCAGAAGTGGAGGACGCAGTCCCCTTCAATATGGAAGATATGATCTTAGACCATCAGATCCTAGGGTCGGCGGGTGGTAAGACTTTTGCGTTGGCAGTCATGACTCGGAAGGCATTTCTCAAGAACTTCTTGGACTTATTGCAGCGCATCAATATCGATCCGAAGTTCGTCGATGTCGATAGCTTGGCATTTTATAACTTAAGTTCATTCATGAATGTGCAGGCAAACGAATCGTTTGCGATGGTGGATGTTGGTCACGAGAAGACGTCTGTTTGTATTGTGCGTGATGGTGTTTTGCGAATGTTTCGATCAATTAACTTGGGTGGGCGCTACGTAACGGAGTTCTTGGCGCGCGACCTGGAGACGTCATTTCATGATGCGCAGCGAATCAAGCATCGTTGCAGTCGTGTCCTGTGTTCGACCAATCAGGGTGAAGATCTCACTGGCGATGACCGTTTTGTTGCGGAGCGGATGACCCTCGCATGTAACGCGATCGTCAAAGAACTTGGTCGCACACTGTATGCGTTCAAGACTTGGGATAAGCAGCCACTTAGCCGAATCTTTGTTTCCGGTGGCGCATCGAATGTGGCTAATTTTGGCCAATTCCTTGAGGACCAGCTAGAAGTCCCCACGCAGGCGACTAAGTTGGAAGCTACAGAGTTGAAAATTTCGCCAGACTTGGCTGAGTTCTATACCATAATGCCGCAGAGTGTTGCGATTGGGATGCGAACCGTGACTTCGGTGCGCAAGCACTCGCAGATTAACTTGCGACGCGGCGAGTTTGCTTATGTGCAAAACTATGAAGTGATTCTGAAGTATGGGATGTCTGCACTTCGAGTGGTGGCAGCCGTGGTCGGGATCTTGGCGATTAGTTGGGGGTTGAAATGGTACTTTTACCGCAGCCAAATTGATGCGCTCGAAACCCAATACAAATCAACATTTATGGCGACCTTTCCAGATCTGAAACGCAAGTATCAGGGTGGGTCAGCGCCTTTCGAACGGATTCGAAAGGATGCCGAGAGTCGTCTGAAGCGCGAGATCAACTCCAAGGGGAGCTCAGTCTCAAATTTTGTGGTGGAAAACTCATCGAGTCCTGCCCTGTTATTGCTCAAAGACCTCAGCGAGGGGATTTCCAAGGATGTTAAGTTAGATGTGGTCTTGTTTGACCTAACGAGAGCGAGTGCCACGGATTACAAATTGCAATTTCGAGTTGAGACTGATGGTTATGATTTTGAGGCAAGAGTTGATGAAGCTCTGAAGAAAATATCATCACTACAAAATGTCACGATCAAAGCGAGTTCTGCAAAGCCAGGCAGTAACGGTAAGGTCATTCAAACGACATTTCAGGCCGATTATGTTCGACCCGATTCGCTCGATCGTGCGTCGTCGTAAATTTCGAGTGGGGAGCGTGACGTGAAGTCTTTGAGTCAGGTGCTGGAAAGTCTGAGTAGTTTAGTTGAGCCCATTACATCTCGGGTTCGACGGGCTGTGATTGGGAGTAATAACGAGAAGCTCGACTTTCTCATCGATAGTTTTTACAAGCTTTCGCCAGATCAGCGGGCTGTCGTCATCTTTGGTGGTGGCGCGGCGATGGTTGTGGCTCTTTTTGGGGTTCTGTTTTTGTACTTCTCGCGAATCACTGCGCTCGAGAGTGAGTTAAACGACGCTTTCGAGGCTGTCTATACACTGCAGAATTTGAAGACGGAATACGATCGGCAGAATCGCGAATTTGAGAAGATGGTCTCAGCCGTAACGCGCAAAGTTGGTCAGGGGCGATATAAGCCTTTCTTTGAAAAGACCGCGCTTGATGTCGGTGCAAAGATCGAGGGTTTGAGTGAGGCGCCACTGGCAATCGCCGAAGAAGATCCCTTGAGCAAGAGTTTGTCCTACGTAAAAGTAGACCTTAACGCCACGAAGATTTCGTTACCTCGGTTGCTCAACTATCTCATTGAGGTTGAGAAATCGAACAACTTCCTAACTGTAGAGACATTGAGCATACGCGCTAGGTTTGATGACAAGTTGTATTTTGATGCGAAGGCCCGCGTGCGTGGCTATGGTCCTTCCGCAGGCGGGGGTAGCTAATGACCGAAGCACTGAGTCGGGGTAGACGTCTTGCCATCATTAGTCTGACGTTTATCGTGTCGCTGACAATCTTTCTTTACTCGTCCTTCCCCTATAGTGTGCTCAAGGAGTGGGTGGCAGCTGAAGTCAATCGGGCTACGGGCCTGGGTCTGCGCATTGGTCGTATGTCAGCCAATTTTCCACTTGGTATTGAATTGGAGCGGGTTGAGTTTGGTGGGCAAAAGGGCGAACTGGTGAAGCTCTCGTCAGTTAGTGTCAACGCCAGCCTATTTTTGTTGCTGTCTGGTCGAATTGGTATCAACGCAGATGTCATTGGTGCTGATGCGACTGGACGTTTGAGTTTGTCTGGCAGGATGCCTCTAACCAGACTTCTGAGCCAGCAGATGATACCGTCTCGCCTCGTGCTGAAGTCTAGCAATTTTCCAATCGGGCCGATTGTCAACTACCTCGTACAGAGCGAGGCACAGTCACCCGCAACCAATCCCATGCTGCGTGATCTGCTAAGCAAAATCCGGATTCAGGGCAATCTGGATGCTGACGTAGATGTCGACGTAGACGCTAGCGATCCGCAGCAGTCTAAGGGGCATGCGGATCTTAATCTGGTCAGTAGCAATATTGTCTTTGACCCAGAGCTAAGCATCGCCGCCCAGGAGTTTTCAAAAGCAAAACTGAAGGTAGGAATTGATGGTGGCAAACTGACCATTGACAAAGCATCAGGATTTTCTTCTCAGGAATTCCATTTCGACATCGATGGCCGTGTTGAGTTGAAGGAATCTTTTGATCGCTCGTTAGTTAATCTTCGTATCGCCGTCAAACTAGAAGACTCCCTCAAGGAAAACTTTGGTCTGATTTTAACTGCCGTCTCACAAGGTCGGGCCTCTGATGGTGCCATGGCGCTACAGATCAGTGGTCCACTTTCGGCGCCGAGCGTCGTTTCCATGTAGTTTTTCTGCTATCGCATGCACTTAGAACAATTGAGCGATTGGCTAGATTTGCAATAATTGCTGCTGTTATTGCCTGGATGCAGTGTTCACCCTGAAATTTGACATGCGTTTTTGAATCCCCTAGACTTAATCATAGAACCACCGCATGCAGAGAGAATTGGATGAGGGATTACCCCCATCAAGCGCAGCAAGCGCTTCGACTTTACGTGGAGCGAAGCAGGTCGGCTTTGGCCGCATTGCAGCGGGATGACTTTGCAGGTGCAATTAAGTTTCTTCGGTTGCGAAAGGCTGCATTCCACAATTTTAGGGCAAATGACGCCCTTGCAGCTGCCGAAGGATTTCAAATCGAAAGAGACGCTGCAGCGCAACAATTGGCGCAGCAAGCTGGGCAGGTTGATCAGTTACTTATCAGTACACTGACAAGTCATCGGGATCAAACTGCGGCTGAAGTTACCAGAATGAGTCACCTGCGGGGCAAAATCTCCAGGTATAAGTCGGGCGAGCAGCCATCTAAGTTATCTTTTGAACAGCAAGTGTAATTCAGACTTTCGCAGTTAAGCCTCAAGGAGGGGTGTTCATGGCGAGTCAGAATCTAAAAGTGGCATTTGTCACAGCTACGATTCCAACTGTCGAGGAAATTGATCAATTTCGACTGATCGCTGATCAATGTGATTTCAGCGTCATCAGTGCAGAGTCGATCTGCGGGTACCTCGGGCAGACGAGTCGCTATCAGGGCTTGCGCTGTCTTGCCCTGCCTGATTATGACGAGAATCCTTCATACCTTCCTGGGTTGGAAAAGGTACTGCAGGGCTTCGACGTGGTCATCGTCAAAGATCGGCTGGGTCTTTACTGCTATCAAGCTGTCAAAGCTAAGTGGGCGCATGGTTTCCACCTTGCCGTCTGGGTTGATAACCTTACCGTGTTTCCCGGCGACGATTTGAATGAAATGAGGGTGATCCGTGAAGAAACAGTACGTGCGGCGGACATGTTCTTGGTGCAAACCAAGGCAGCACGGCGCACTTTGACTCTTGAAGGTGTCGCTAGTTCCCGCATCTACAACTTTCTGCCTTGGGTTGAGAAGCGCCTGAAGCGAACAAAGTCCAGCCGAGCCAAGGCTCAGCAGCAACTTGGGATTGCCGAGGGTGCGTTTGTAATTGCTCATATCGGCCAGATTGAGTGGGAAGAAGGCGTCATCGACTTGGCCTCTGCAGTTGCAATCGCCTGCGAGCGCAACCCGGGACTGCGACGGCAGGTTCGTTTACTGTTCTGTGGGGTGGGTTCGTATGGACCGCAATTGCAGAATGTACTCAATAAGCTCGGCATTGCTGATAAAGTCGTCTGCCTGGAGCCAAGCCGCGACGCGCACGACGCTGTCCTGACGGTTGCCGATTGCTTATACCTCAATAACCTTGCGGGGCGCGACCGCCTGGAAGGTGATCCTTACCGTCTGCTGACCGCCATGGTTCACGATGTTCCAGTAATGGCCTCGCGGACACCTCTGACCGAGGAATTTTGTGGAAAGCATCGCATTGATTTCTGCGCCGGATCGGTTGAGAGCTTGGCCTCGGCAATCGAGAAGTCACACGATGCCGTTGCGCTTCGCAACAATATTGTCCGCAAGAACTCGTCAACGGTGAAGCAGCGATTCAACGATGCTCGTGTTCGCGACAATATGATTGAAATGCTGAACACGCTAGTCGGCAAAGAAGTTATGACTGCCGCAGCGCCCATTACCAATCAAATCCATGAAGTGGAGTCGCAAGTTGCTGCGGGCAGATACTTGGATGCGATCGACATTGTGGAACGCTTGTTCAAGTCTTCCGAGCTTCCGGACCACCAACGCTCACACCTGTTCCGAATCGTTGGCGATTGTTTTGTGAAACTTGGCGATCAAGAAAGTGCAAAGGGCGCGTACCTCAAGTCGGTTGAATTCGATTCTTACTCAGCCCGGTCGTATGTTGGCTTGGGTACACTCGCATTGCTGAAGGAAGCGTTTGACGTCGCGGTCATTCACTTCCAGAAGGCTGTTAGTCTAGCTCCGCTGGATGAAACTGGTAACTTCGGCCTTGGTTTGGCTTTCCAGGGGCTCGGAGAGTTCCGTGAGGCGAATCTATGGGTGATGAAGGCTCTGCAAATCAACCCAGATAACTCCGCAGCAGTGTTCACCGCAAATCAGTTGGCGTTCAATCTAGATAGCTTCTCTGACGCAGAGAAGGCCTTGGAGGCTTATGTGGGGCGTCATCCGCGCGATGTCAATATGCTGTTTGCGCTTGGTGGCATTAAGTTCAAGATGGGCCAATTGAACCGAGCGTTGAGCATCATGGATCAAATGTTAACCTTAGATCCAACTAACGAGCGCGCTCAGGCGCTGACCGCTCAGATTCGCCGAGCTATGGAGAAGGGCGCAGTTTCGTCCAACGGATAAAGGTCGTGTAAGGCTGACGCATAGTTTTTCGCGGCGAGTGCACTCTATGATAAAGCAAATTATTGTCAACGGTCGGACTGTGCCTGTGCCTGTGCCGTTGGCAACTTTGCATCTGGCTCTTTGCTGGATTTCTGAGACGCTTAGTTCCTCTGATCAAGCGCTGACTCGCGTGGTATTTAACGGCGAGGATCTTGATCTAGACCGTCTGTACGAGTCGTCCATTGCGAACCTGCCATTGACGACGCAGACTCGCCTTGAAGTATGCATGGATGCTCCAATTGATCTCGCCATTCAGTCACTAGAAGCTCTCACGAATTTATCTTCTGTCATTGAGCGTTCGTTGCGGCCATTAGCCGTAGAGTGTTGGGGGCTGGGTCTGGCGCAGCGTCCGAAGGACTTTGAGAACGTTCAGGAAGACTTAGACCTCATTGGTGACTTGCTGAATCACTTTCGCGATCTCGTTGACCCCAAGTTCGGTGACGTGCGAAATTTCTGCAGTCTATCCCAATCGTTCCATCAGAATCTGACGACACTGCGAATGGCTGGATCCCAGTCAGATTGGCGCGCCGTTTCGAAGATACTGTTGAATAAGCTCGAACCTCAAATCTCTGAGCTCATGATCGAGTGCGTACGCATTGAGTCACATTTGCTTGAGGTTAAATCGCAGAACCCAGTTTCATTCTCATTAAAAACCCGTTCAAGTGATTCAGCCCGTCAGCGATAGAGTTCCAGTTGCTCAAGGCTCACATTCCCATCGATTCATGTTAAGCTAAGCGAGATCAGAAACTTTGATTAGCGGGCGGTGGTCGGTGCGTTTTTGCACTAGGATACATGGATCGCGTATCCTGCGACGGCATGGCATGGCAGCCGCCCTCGTCGCAGCGAGCTTTTTTCAGCTTGGTACTATCTTGCCCGAGGCTTATCCGCCTAAGTCCGCAGAAGCAATGGAGAAAGGCTCGCAAGTTGATCCCACTCTTGATGAGTGGCTTGCCGCCAATACTCAGCGCGAATCGCCACTTGAATTAGACGCCAAGGCGTTTGAAAATTTTGCGCGAGCGTTGGACCCTACCGCTCGAGTCTTTTTGCAGCTTCGTTATGCTGCGAGTCAGCAGCGTGGCGAAGCAGCGGCACTCAAGGCGGCAGTAGAATATCTGGCGAGTGCCGGAGAAGATGCAAAGTCGCATCCGCTGCTTACTTACCTTTTGGAAGAGATCATTCAGAGTTCGGGATCTGACCATGTGCTGATAGAGCGATTAAATCGGCAAATTCTCGCGGCGCAAGATCGAAGCTGCCCCCAGCGGGAAGCCATTCTGCGCGCGATTAGTGACCGACAGAGTGCGGGATTGGATGCTGGCACTGTTGGTGAGTATCTGCAGCGCATTAGCAGCTATCGATCAAAGCGATTCCGCGAAGAGGCGATCGACGCCATATTGGTAGGTGTTAAAGATGAGCAAAAGGAATCCTTGCGCGTCTTGTTAGCTCCGCATGTGAAGGAGTTTCCGAAGGTTGTCAGCCGACAACCATGGCTTGCAGATGCTGGCGGATCGGTGGTCGTACCATCCGCGACATCTTCTTTGGCAAAGCTTATTGACCGGGCCTCGGGCTCATCTCGCTGTCAAAGTGGCGAAAAGATTTTTGATGCCGAATTGGCTTCGAAAGAAAGTTCGATCACTTTTTCAGATGCGGCTCGTGCCGCAGATGTGATTGATTCGTGTTTTCGTCGGAAGTCAGTGACGCAGCGTGCCGCCTTCTGGCGTCGTGCCGAGAAGCCTCTTAATGCGCGATTTGGTTTCGAGGGCAGTGAGCTGGCTTGGCGAAAGCTTGGCTCAGTCGAATGGTCTGTGGATCGATTTCCGGAGGCTGAAGCTGCTTTTAAACAGATCTTGTCGGCGGCAACGCCGGCACATTCAGCGCAGATTGCGCACGCAATTTATACTTTAGGGCGGATCACAGAAAACAGGGGCGACATTGCGCAAGCGCTGGCTTACTATGGCCAGTATCACCGCGATTTTCCTCAGGGTCCGCAGCGAGAGGACGTACTGCGCGCCCTTGTTCTGCTGGCATCCGTCTCTGGTGATCATCAATTAGCTTTGCAGTATGCCAACACCATCATTTCAACTGAAGATCAACGTCCAGTGGACGAGCGCGCCGTCGGCACGCAATCGTTTGCGCTGTTCTGGGCGGGCCGCCTGCATATGATGATGAAGCAGCCCGATATGGCAGAGCAGATGTGGCGGCGCGTAGCTGCCGAGTACTACTCAACGTTCTACGGTGCTATTGGCCACTATATGCACGAGCAGATCAAGGGTGAACGTATAGCCCTCGAGCCATCTCGTTCAACAAATTTTCGACTTAGCAACATCCTTATAAATATCAAGGATGCCGAAAGGGCTCAGGCTGATCGAGTCTTGGAGCTATTGCGAGTAGGCCTAAAAGATGAGGCTTCTTGCGAGATTTATGAGATGGCCAGTCAGGGTGACCATCCTGCAACGTCTTTGACCAAGGCACTTCTGCTTTATGCTTCCGGAGAATGGTTGCAGGCCATTAAGTTGTTGGACGCCTTGCCTCGCAGCTTCCGGAACGCGTTGCCTGTCGGCTTTGAACGCCTATTGTTCCCAAAGGCATATGATTCTGTTGTTGCAGAATATTCGAGTAAGCTTGGTGTCGACCCAGATTTGGTACTGGCAATCATTCGCCAAGAAAGTGTGTTTAACCCGCGAGCGCAGTCAGGTGCGGGCGCACGTGGACTTATGCAAATGATGCCTGCAACGGCCCGAGTTGAAGCTCATCGCTTGCAGCGCTCCTATGTTCCATCAAGTCGCCGTCGACAGATCGAGAGGGTTGCGCAGAATCGCGACGCTCTGTTTGACCCCGAGACGAATGTCGCATTGGGGGTGCACCATGTGCATCGTCTGCTACAGCGTTACCAGAATCCCATCTTTGTTTTGACATCGTACAATGCAAATCCAAAAGCTACGGAGCGATGGCTAAAGTCGATTCCAACCGACGACTTTTTGGTCTTTGTTGAGCGTATTCCCTACATGGAAACGCGGCTCTATGTGAAGTTGGTGCTGCGTAACTACTTCTACTACAAACGCTGGTACAAGTCTCCCAGCGACAAAGTTCCGCATCTGGATGCGTTGCTAGCTCACGATCTAGCCCTTGTGCAGGCAAAGAAGGCCAATGAGCAGTAAATTCTACTGTGACACCCCATAAAGCAGCCAATAATTCCGATGACTCTGGTAGCGGTTACACTTTGAGTAAGCTTCCTTGAGTGTGGGAAACGGCGACGCCCAGTAATGGTCTCCGGGAAATAGGGTCCGATAACCAACGGTCCAATTGCGGCCCTGGTAGACGACTGGTTCAGCAACTGCCTTAAAGAATTCCCGCTGTTGTCCTGCCGGAACACGTGCCTCAAAGTAAACAGAGTTACGGAAAGTTCGGTGCTCTTTTATCTTGGGTGGCGTTAAGGGGATCGTTGTAGGCCATGGTCGAGGCGATGTTCCATAGCTAGGCTGCCTTTCTAGCGGCTTCAATGCGACAAGCATTCGATCAGGTTGCCATGGCTTGCCGCTGGCTGGATTGAAGCTGTTAAGCGACTCCAAAAAGTCAATGATCGACAGCGGCAATTTTGCGACCACCGAAGAGCGAATTCTCTCGATGGACTGCCGCGCCGCCATGAGGGACCCTTTAATTTCTGCATGGCGGCACGAACCATCAGCGTCGTACAGAAAAACCTCATGATAGCCGGCATTACCCTTGGGATCACGCCCGTCGTAGTACTCATAGAGGTCTGGCATAGCTGATGCTAGCTCATAGTCGGAAAGTATTTTAGCCTTCTCACGGCTGCTCAGCTTTGCACACCTGTATAGATAAAAGGGATCGTTGCCCTTGGCCGAGTTCACCGCATAAAGGACTGTGCCGCTTCGATAAAGAATGAACTGAGGGGGAATACTACCGCCAAACATACTGCGCAAGGGGCCGCCACCTTGTCCGCCAAGTACCGCGGACGACAATGCGACGAGTTCTGGCAAATCGTCTGCTTTGGGCGCGCAAGCCGCTGCTGCGGGCTCCGATGCCGTCTTACTCACGGAGCGAGAAGTTGGTGCGCTTAGGCAGGAAGTCAGCCAGGGAAACGCTAGAAAACATCCAATCCACAACCTCACGGTGTTGCTCCTTGTTGGCGGTGGGGTGCTGCAGCATCACACTCGGGCAAAGTGAGGCAGTGCTGATAGATTCTATGAACGGTCGGAAACGTTTTGAGATCTACAGCAAACCGCTGAGCGTTATAGCATTGGGGAACAAGACAAAGGTCAGCCATTGTCAGCTGGCTTCCCATCGCGAACGTGCCGGCTGTCGTGGTGACCAAACGTTCAAAGGCATCGAGTCCCTGCGTAATCCAATGCTGAACCCATTTTTTACGCTCCTCTTCGTCGGCAGAATGCAGTCGCTGTGCGCCGAGATTTTGTAGGGGCTGCGTATCGGCTACGATCATCAAAGACAACTGACGAGTGCGCATCCTGGCGATTGGATCGGTCGGCAGCAAGGATGGCTTGGGATACACCTCGTCTAGCCATTCGAGTATGGCCAGCGACTGACCATAAGACGCACCGTTGATGACCAGCATTGGTACTGTGCCGAGGGGATTCATTTGCAAATAGGCTGGGCTGCGCTGCTCGCCCGCAAGCAGGTTTACAGGAATGGCATCTACTTTGACGCCCTTGAGCTCTAAGGCCCAACGAACGCGCCAAGAGCAAGATGATCGCCAATAATGGTAAAGCTGTATGTTTGCCATGTAGCTCCTTCGTCAACAGTTAAGTCGCACCGGCACAGCCTTAGTAAGCGCGATTCCTTGCGCCGATGCCTGTGTGCGGTAGCTGATCACTTCGAGTCCATTGCTTACGCCCTGCCGTAGTGCCGCTGCATACCTTGGATCAATAGTCTCTGCCAAACCCACGCAGCCCCCTTCCGGGCGATTTGCCAGAAAGAACAGGACAATACGCGCGCCTGTCGTGGCATGTAATTCGACCATCTCGCGAACATGCTTTTCCGCGCGCTCGCTGCGGGCATCAGGAAAGCGCAAGACGTCTTCAGCTAGCAAGGTCACATTTTTAACCTCGACATAGCAAGGTAGCTGGCCTGGGCTCTCCAACAAGAGATCGATCCGGGATCGCTCGCCGTAACGAACCTCGCGACGGATGGTTTTATATCCAGTGAGCTCCGCCACTTGTCCGTTGCGAATTCCGCTCTCGACGACTGCATTTGGTAAAGCCGTGTTCACCCCAATATAGCCTTCGGCCACTTCCGTGAGTTCCCAAGTGTATTTGAGCTTGCGAGTTGGTTTGTTGTGGGTCGACAGCAAAACGGTTGACCCAGCATCGGCGCATGTCTTCATGCTTCCTGTGTTGACGCAGTGAGCTACGACGATCGTGCCGTCGTCAAGTTCAACGTCCGCAAGAAATCGTTTGTAGCGCTTGACCAGTCGCCCTTTAAGCAACGGACTCGAAAAGGTCACCATCAGCTTGTTCCAGTGTCTTGAGCATTTCGGGTGTCGCAAGTTTAAGGCCGTATTTGCCAAACTTAACGGAATATACTTGATGCCGCTCGCGCAGAGTCCTTAGTGTGGCCCTGTAGGCGGCTTTGATCACCTGCGTACGAATGCGGTAGCGCATGGGGCTTCCTGACATCAGTTCGGCGCATTCTTCATCCGGCTCAAAAACAACGAAATCCACATCGGGATAGCGTTCGGCGAGATGCTTCAGAGTCGCCTCAAAGCGGGATGAGACGAGCGCTTTGATGGTCTGGATAATACTGTGCAGTCCGCCTTCTCGATCTGTGCTGCCTGGCGTGGCATAGGCGTGCGGTTTCAGTGGGTTGATGATGATGACAAGTCGGCAGCCCTTGTCAACCACCAACTCCAAATTGCAGGTGCGAGTGACTTGCCCGTCGATAAACCATCGACCCTTGATTTGCTTGGGCAAAAAGACGGGAGGTAGTGCGCAGGATGCCCGCAACGCCTCGCTGACTTTGACATCATCCCAAGGAGCCTCACCAAAGACAATGTGTTCGAAGGTGTCTTGATCGGTTCCCCCAACAAACAGCTCTGCAGGTAAAGCATGAAAGCTATCATCGAGCTTCATGGCAGCAAAGGCCTGACGAAAATAGGTCTCAAGATTGTCGCCCTTGAAAAATCCCGTGGGTATACTGCGCAATGTCTTGTTCAGCCATCGCCGAGGATCCATACCACCCCACGTCAGGGACTGTTTGACGACACGCCGAGTAATCTCGGTGCCAGCTAAATCGAAAATGGTTTGGCTAGAAAGTGTCGGCAGTAAATCTGATTTGCGGTGTAATGACCGGATGACTTCTTGGAATGGCATGCCGGATGCGAACATGGCGCCGGCCAAAGCTCCACTGGAAACTCCAGATACGACTTTACACTTTCGCAGGCTCTTGTTCTCGAGGGCCTGATCGAGGGCATGCATCACGCCAAGTTGGTAAAGGAATCCTTCCATACCTCCACCAGACAGGGCCATCCCAACCTTATCGTCGCGCAAAATGCCGTGCGAGAGCACGCCTTGAATCCAGCGCAAGACGTGCGCCGTCGAGCGCGGTGAAATCAGGATGTCGCGTATTTTCAACGAACCCAAGTCAAAGACGCGGCGGGATCGAGGATCATCTTCATCGATGATGGCGACGATGCGACTCATCGGGAACAAGAAGTCTGGTCCCCAAAGGTCGGCTAGCGAATTCACATCGTTGCGAATTCGCGGAATCGCCAATTGCGCCTCAAGTCCATCGAGCCCGCGCTCATCGTAGATCAAGAGGTCTACGGGGTTTTGTCGAAGATGGGCTCCGACAGCGTCTAATTCCGAGATGAAGTTCAATTGCAATACAAGCTCGCCGAGTAGCGCGTGCTTCAGCTCGTAACAGATGGAAGTCGAGGTGCGCTTGCCAATGGTCGTTGCGCGCAGACGCAACATGATCTCCTCGGCCAGATCGAGTTGTGATTGTGCACAAATATAGGCAATATGATGGCGCACGAATCAATGCCCCTTCAAGTACTGATCTAGCAATGCCAGCAATTGTGCGGCAGTTTGATAACCGCCGTGAACTTGCATTTGCGCTAAATCACCATCGGCTGGAACCAAAGCGTAACTGGGGAGCCCCAGAAACTTGTACTTTTCGATGAGTGCATCGTTCTCTGGGGTTGACTCAGTTAGGTCTAGTTTCAGCAGGACCCAACCGTCAGCCAAAACGCGGCGTACTTCAGGCTCCATGAATGTCGTGGCGTCCATCTTCTTGCATGCCTCGCACCATTCGGCCCATCCGTCGATAAACACGGGTTTGGACCGCTCAGCAGCAGTGGTGAAGGCTGTCGCTTCGTCTTTGTGCCAGGTTAACTCAATTCCACCTGTGTCTGTCGACGCTGATGTTATGTGGCGAAACGTTCCGAAGAATCCTGCTCCGATGACGAGCGCGGGTACAATTAACATGGCTTTACTGTTGGTCAGTCGAGGCACTGCTAACCAAAGTCCTAGAATCAAGATTCCAAGCAGAGTCCCTGACCATGCGATCGTTGACCAGTGATCGGCAAGGGACTGCAATGGCCTGTAGAGTGGAATCCGCAAATAGTAGAACGCCAAAGCGAACATCACGGCGGCAAAAAGAACCTTCACGCCAACTTGCACATGGTGCGAAAAGGTTCGTTTTTTGCTCATCTTGGCAGCGGTCCCCCCTAGTATGACATAGGGAGCGGCAAATCCGACGCTATAGGCGAAAAGTAGTTGAGTGGCTACGAATGGATCCTCTGCCTTGGCGGCATAAGCTAGTAAGGCGAGTAATACTGGGCCCACGCACGGAGCAGCAACCAGACCAGCACCGACGCCCATGAGGAAGTAGTTGCGCAAAGACGGCTGACCTGAGCCCATGCGATTGCCGATGTTTTGAATGGCAGCCATGTTGCCAAAGCCCAGCATCGTCAAAGCTAGCCCCGCCATCAGCAGCGCGAACACCACATTGACGGTTGGGTTTTGCATGAAGCTACCGAACAGAGTGCCGGTAAATCCAGCAAACATACCAAGGGCTGTGTAAGTGACGACGATGCCGCCTCCGTAGAGGCCAGAATTGAGAAATGGCTGCTTCGTATTGCCGCCCAAAATTCGGAGGGTGATCGGGATCATTGGATAGACGCAGGGAGTCAGGTTACTGGCCATGCCGCCGAGGGCTACGCCGAGCAGGATCAACCAAAAGGGAAGTGTACCAGCCTCCAGCATCGCTACGACCGACTGATCAAGTTGAGCGAGGCTCAGCCCACTGCCGGCTTTCGATGCACCCTGGGCAGTAAGTGAAGGCGAGGTCAAAGTTGATGTCGAGCTGATAGAAGATTGTGCATCTGAGGGGGGAGATAATTGCACGCTCAGATTCTCGGTGTACGGAAATAGGCAGATAACGTTCGTGCAGCCGGTATACTTGACGCCGAAGGAAAATGTTGATGCGTGCACCTTGTCTAGGCTGGACATAAAGAGAGTGAATTCACCGCCGGTGAAAACGTCGACCTCTTTTTCGAATACGGGATCAATGATGCGAGAGCTCTCTGGTACATCCATTCGCTCCAACTTGAAGCCGGGGGGCAAAATAAACTGCAGTTTGTCGCTGTATATGGTGAATTGCTTTTTTGTAACTAGGCGCAAGCCGACTTCAACCGTGCCATCGCTTTGCAGAAAGCCGGCGACAACGGTCCACTGGATGACATCCGGTGGATTAATATTGGGTCCAACATTGCTGTCGGGGTTAAATGCCGTTCCCTGACCGGCAGCGACGCTACCCAGGAGTCCAAAGGCAATCAGGGCGCAACGCAGCCAAGTTTTGCGGAAAATTCCCTTTAATTCCATTTGGCCCATATCCTCAATGACCCTCGCAGCATACCATCAAAAGGCTATATATCTATCGCCAGATTAGGTGCCTCCTAGGGTCTCCATCCGGAGTGGTAAATAAAATATTTAGATTTCAAGGGGTTGAAACAGCAGTAAAAAGCAGCGTCGACCCCATGATGCTCTTGACTAACATGATGATCTTTCGGTAAAAAGTCCCCTCTAATTTAGGGGCCGAAGGCAGATCCGAACAATTTGGCTCGCCCAATGGAATGTAACCATAGGTAATTTCCTAATCGATCGACGGAAGTGATGGTCATGACAAAGCAACCGAGCAAGTACCAAGTGAGATGCCGCCTGAAAAAGGGCGACGAAGTCGTAGTAACCGCTGGCAAGTCGAAGGGCGAAACCGGCAAGATCGACTCCGTTGATCGCAAGCACGGCAAAGTTTTCGTTGCTGGTGTCAATCTGGCAAAGCGCCACACCCGGCCGAATATGCAAGATCAGGTTGGCGGCATCGTCGACAAAGTCATGGGCTTGGATTTTTCCAACGTGATGCTTCTTGATCCGAAGAAGAAGGTCGCAACGCGCATTGGTTTTAAGATTGAAGACGGCAAGAAAGTTCGCTTTGCGAAGAAGTCTGGCGCTATCCTCGACTAGAGGTGCGTCGTGACAAGAAGAGGCCGCGCTGATGCGCGGCTTTTTTATTTTCAGAAGCCTGTCTTGCTGATTGACAAAAGGCAGGGTTGCTGTAATTATCGTCCGCCTGATGCGCAAGCGTCTCAGTGGGGGCGTAGTTAAGTTGGTTATAACGCCGGCCTGTCACGCCGGAGGCCGCGGGTTCAAGTCCCGTCGCTCCCGCCACTCTGTAAGCCAAGCCTCGGTCTCACGACCGAGGCTTTTTACGTTTTTGCTCGGGACTTGAATTGACATGCGGCGCCAGAATCATGAATAGGCGAGTAGGTCGGTATACTTGGCACTTGCCGGGGCGAATCCGGCCATCGGCTTTAACCCCAAGGGTGTATAGCCGATACGGATAGCCGCTTCGTCGCCGTATAGTGCCGCAAAGTTGGTCGGATACTCCGTGCAGTCAAGTATTGGACTGCAAACTTTATCGATTCACTAACCTTGCAGCAGACCTTTTGTGCGAAATCTTCTAGGCGCATATCAATCAATGCATCGATGAACTCTTTTTGTCGCTCGCCCATATGAGAAAAATCACCGAGTGGCAGCAGTTCACCTCTAGCATTGGTCATCAGATTTACATACTCCCAGTAGCGGTCCATAATGCCATCGAGATCGTAGGTCGCAAGACAGCCTTGGAGGATGGGTTCGAAGCTGGCTTTCATAAATTCGCTACGGTTTGTCCCTGAGAAAACTCATCAGGATCTGCCTGCCGTTATGGTTCTGGCGCTGAGGAGCGCCATTTGGATGGCCGAGTTCAGAATGAACTTAGGGCAGCAATTCTGAAGTTGAACACTGCACTTCAAACTGTGATTCTTCCAGCAACTCAGCAGTTCCTGTGCGAACCATTTGATAGTGCACGGCAACTGGTTCCGGATCGAAACCTAATCCCACGTCGACAGTATAACTCCAAGAACTTACCGAATCCCCATGAACCAACTTCACGGAAATGATCCACTTATCGCCAGCAAGGGTGGCCGTGGCGCTCCCTAGATAGGGGGTAGAAAGAGAAAGTGGTTCAACAATTTGCAACGTCTGCAAAGTGAACTCAGTTTTTCCCGACGTCAACGTCGACTCGGGGGCGCCGTAAAAATAGTTTCTGATTGAATGGGGTGAACCATGAATACTCTTGCACTGGATCCAGGGTGAGGACCACTCGCTCGCCAGAGCGACAGAACTAGCGCTTTGTATGAAAACAATAACGACCAACGCAAATAGTTTCATTGGAAAAATCTCCGTCTATTTGAAGAGTATGACTTACGCCTCCCAACGGAAGGCCGAAAATTCCTGGCCCTATTATCCTAGAGGAACCCGTTTGACAAGATGTGGCCGAATGTCCACAGCGTTGTCACAAGCGCATCGCTATTTTTCCACCAGTCAAAACATCGCATTCGTGCTGCGACCGCATTTTACAAATCCACACGCTGAACTTTTTCTGGTGGCAGAAGGTAACCATGTTTCGGATTTAGAACAGCCGCGCTAGCTGTACACTAGGAAAGAGCGCCGAGAATTTATCGTAACTCTGCCCTAGCTGGTACGAAACGGCAAGCATTCGAAGATTGATGCGCCATGCGGATTCTCTGCTCGTCCATTCCAAGTCGCTGCCCAGTCCAATGCCGCCAGGCCAAGTGGGAGAAATGACGTTTGGTAAGTCGTATCCCCACAACACATTCCAGCTAAATTGACCCGCTTTCACCAAGGGGTCTCTTCGAAGTACGTAATAGTGACTGCGAGCCAGGTCCGTAGAGTAACCAGCCACCAGTTTGTAGGGTAGATACTCGGCGGCGAAATCATAGCTCAGAACGCCATAGCCAGCGGCGACAGCGAGTTTTGGCTGATTGTTGCTGAGTTGTAACGGGGCACTTTGGGCCGAAGTAGAAAGCGATGCGGCTGCGATGAACGAAATTATGATTCTCAAGGTCGTACCTCCTATGAAAGACACTTGATGAATGCGGTGTAGATTCTCAGAGTATTTTTGTATACGCTGAATGTTCAAATACGAAACGCAGCCTCTGCAAGCCTTCCTCGTTTTAGATGTTTTTGCTCGGGACTTGGTCTCGCTTGGCGAGTGCAAGTCCCTCAGTTCCCTTACTTCCTATAAAGCGAGCTGCTCCAATCCCAATCCATGGAGTTGTCATTGTCCAACGTCAAGCCCGACCGCTCGTCATACCCAGTCGCTGTCCTGGGTTTGTAGCAGACAATGTCAGCGACGGCGCAGGCTAATGTTACAGGTGCCGAGGTGCACCAGTCTATGCGGCTGGTCATTTCAAGCTGACGGAGCGACGTGTCGAGTAACTCATCGATCGCCCTCGAAGAAAGGTTCAGTTTAACTTGCGACCCGAGTCCCTCTTTCTTGAAGTAAACGATGGCGTGGGAAATCGAACCCTGGTCTATGGGAAACTCAATCACCTCGGCAACTGCGCCAACTTGCGGACCGGCGCGTCCAATTCTGGCTTTCTTTTCCCGCAGTCCGCGGCAAAGGCTGATTGGCGGATTCGACAACACATTGCCGCCGCTGATATCGAGGAGTTGGTTGCCCCGGCACAGAAACGGCCCGTGCCCGAAGCTGACGGTTGCACTTTGTTGATTAATGGCCTCGGCAATGGCTCTGGCATCAGCCCGATTGAGGATAAAGGATCGGAATGGTGCGCGGTAATGGCCAGCGAACTGATCTTTGATCACATAAGGCGTCGGTTGGGTTATGGCGCTTTCCATGTTGCTTAGCTGCCAATCCGGCATGGCATAGGCTTGCTGCAAATAGGCGCGATAATCGGCAAGTGACATCGTGTCGTGATGGAGGCCTGGAAGATTCGCTGAGCAACCTCTAGCGAGTGATCCTTGGTGACACTGCTCCAAATGTACGGTCTCACCATCAGAATAGGTGAGTTCGAATGACGACTTGTTTGGCGATGGCAGGTTGATCGTATCCTGCACTTCCGAGTTCGATTGGCTGCAAGCACCCGTTTCCTAGGAGAGTGGTTGGTAAAAAATATTAACAATTTTTGTTTCGTTGTGGACCTTCCAACTGCCGAAATGCTGGGAAACTCGACTGTCAGCCTGGCGACTGAACACGAGCCAAAGCAAATCCAGCTTTCGGCTTCAGCCCCAGTGGCGAATAGCCGACGCTCAGCGCCGCCTCATCGCCATATAGGGCTGCAAAGTTCGTCGCGAAGTTCGTGCTTTCTAGCAACGGCACAATAATCTCCTCTGTCTTGGCTAAGTCAGAAGTAGTTAGCGGCAGATTCTCTCCGGAAAAGACCATAACCATTCCCTCTTGACGCAACATGTCTGCCAACTTCACCGGATAACCATTTTGCCGTTGTAGATGCGCGCGAAACAGCGCAGAACGAACTAACATTTGTATCCATTCGTAGCTTGGCTCCCTTGGGTGCAAGCTCTCGTCCGTGGTCCACAGGTTTACAGTGACCCATCGGTCAAATGCGGGTGTTCCAGAACTTTTTGCCAATTTCTCGATCTTATCTGAGAACCGCCAATCTGCATCAGTTAGGTAACGCTGCGTCCAGCCATTGGCGGGTTCATCGACAACGACCAACATGACTCTATAGCTGACATCCACATTGATCTCGGCACCGACTTGGTCGCAAACCTCTTGCGCGAATTCTTCCGCTTTCATCTTTATAAGCACGTGGAGGAAGTCCTTTTGACGCCTACCCATGGGCGAGAAGTCGCCGAGGGGTACTAGCTCGCCTCTGGTCTTGGTCATCAGATTCACGTAGACCCAATAGCGATCCATGACGCCTTCGAGATCATAGATGGCGCGACACTCTTCAAGGATAGGTTCTAATTTTGCCTTCATCACGAGAGTCTCTCGGCGCCGATGCGGGCTCGGCCGTTAGTTGAAATTGATAGCTGTTTGATTCTACTTACACCAGAGCATTTTTCCTCATGGCTTGTGATAGAATCTTCACGGAAACTACCAATCGTCGGAGGGGAGATTCGGCATGAAAGTCACAGTCGAGGTAACTGTCGATGCAACTATCCAGGACGTTTGGAAGGCCTACACAACGCCCGAAGACATCAAGCATTGGAATGCCGCATCAGATGACTGGCATACCACCGCTGCGACCGTGGATCTACGGATAGGAGGAGCCTTCTGTTCTCGCATGGAGGCGAAAGACGGCAGCGTTGGATTCGATTTCGCCGGGATCTATACAAACGTGGTGATGCATCAGTTGATCGAATACTCGTTCGGTGATCGCCTTGCCAAGGTTGAGTTTGAAGAGGGAACGATGGGAATCCGCGTCCGCGTCACCTTCGATGCAGAGCAAACACACTCGATCGAGCAACAGAGAGACGGGTGGCAGGCGATATTGAACAACTTTGCCCGCTACATCGCGCAAGAATATAGCTAGACTTGCGCGATGTAGTTTGAAAGGTAACCAGTTTTCGCTAGTGCGATGCGGGCAAATCCTTGTCAGTGATTTGAATGACCTGCCAACTTACAAGACTCTTGGTCTTGGGATCGTACACGTTAATCAACGCCTCTTCCTGCGTCAACTGATCGATCGTTGTTTCAAAGTACGGCGCGTCGGGTTGGCCCTTGGCCTGCCAAGCAACTCGCTGCGAGTCCTTGTCAATGGAGCCTTCCAACTCGATAGTCGAGTCATCCGACATCTTCCATTGCATGCCGCGAATGGTGCCATCGCTGAGCGAAGCCAGCTGAATGCTATAGGCAAAGTCCTTTTGATTGGGAGGAATCAGGCCGTAGGTGCCAAGATTCAACCACTGTGCATCATCTGGAACTTCGGTGCCTGCTCCTTGCTCGGCAATCTGCGAAACCTCCGCAACTTCCTCGGTATAGACCTCGGCGGGTGCGCTCTGTACAGGATAGTAAACCAATGACTCCGACGAACCGTATCCGGCATAAGCCGGCATGGTCAGCCAGCGACAAATGGCGACTCCCGTAGCAGCGACTGTCCAAACTGGCCAATTGTGATAGCGCCAAGCGTATCTTCCATACCAGGCCCGGCTCATGGGATGGCCATAGACGGGATGGGCGCGGAAGTGATTATGAATGTTAACCGTCATTTCGGCTTTGTGGTAAACGCCATTGCCTGGACGATGGCCGGGCGTACCTGGCAAATGCCCCGGAGGATTGCGTCCAATCGAGCCGGCGATTTCGCCAGCGTTGGGGCGGCCACCTGGGCGAGTCACGGGTCCACCTGGATTCGGCCGGATGGGACCCGGGCCGATGCTGCCGGGGGCGCCGACACCTGGTCGAGAGATTCCGGGGCCGGGGCCGCCTGGACCACCGGGTCCACCAGGACGGGGAGTTACAGGGCGTGTCGATGGCCGTGGGCCTGGCGCTGGACGTGGCGCCGGACGAGGTGCGGGCCGAGATACAGCGGGAGCGCTGGGGCGAAAGCCTCCGCCCGGTCCGCCGCCCAGTCCGCCGCCGCCACGACCTCTGCCATCGGCGCCGGTTGCTAATGCAAACGAAAGTACGGCTAAGCCAAATCGCGAATAGGTATTCATCGCTTTTTCTCCTTTAAGAGCGTGCTCATTGAGCCGACTCAACAGCGGTTAAATCAAAGCGATTGAACTCTTCGCGGGCAAAGTCACGATTGATGTCGACCTTGTAAAATTTCATGGTCTCATCGGTGACCAATTTTCCTGCCTCGTTCAAGGACAGGGTTGAGGCGAATGCGGTCGAAACCGGGTAGATATGTTTGCCATCCAAAGAAGCTTCGCTGAAGCCAGCTTGCGATTGGTAGATGAAGAGTTCTTTTCCGTCTGCGCTCAGATCGAGCATGGTGGTAAAGCCAATGCCGGTAGGATCATCGACGCTGCTTTCGGTGAGAGTCGTCAAGCCAACTAGCGTGCGGGTAGTTTCGCGCTCGGAAACGGCAAAGCGGACAACCGTAACGCGGTCGCGTTTCTCTGGTTCGCCAATCGCAACACCTTCAGCGTTGATCTTGGTGTTTGTCTGGCTGATTTCTCGACGTTGTTCGAAGGTCAGGCCCTCGGTCGTCGTCTTCAAGCCGCTCCAGTGAATGGTGGCCGCGAATTCGATCTTGTAGGTATCGCCATCGGCGGTCATCGTTCCTTCTGTCTTCACGAGCTGCGTACGGTCCATGACGTTGGCAGTAAGAAACTGGGCAATACGATCGCGCACGCTGTCCTCAACGCCAGCAAATGCCGAAGCACTGAATAAAAGCAATAGCATGTATCCAAAAACCTTCATGTCGCCTCTCCTTATTTCATTCGTAAAATCAGACACTGCCGGAAGTGCTACGTCCAATTGGCGGGGCTGTCAATGTGTCGAATCACCAGGACGGAATGTAGGATTTGCCGCAGTTTGCGGGAAGTCTTCGGGCGTGCTCGGTGCTGTTGGCAAGGCTCCCGGCGAGATCAACCACCGAGAGCTTACACTACGTCTAACAAAGGATGCGCAGAAGTTACCAATACCAGTAGTAATAACGGTAGCTAACCGGATAAGTCCAAACCGTATAGTAGGTTGGGTTGTAGAACGTATAAGAGTAACCATAGCTGTAATAAACTGGTGTGTAGGTCGCATAGTAATACGGTGCTGCCCAGCCGCGATGATGATATCGCCACCAGCCGTGAGTATTGCTGTCACGCTCGACGTCGGCAGGCGTAATCTGTGGCTGTTTGCCAGCATCGACGCCGCTGGCGAAGGCTCGCTGAGCATCAGCTGCGTGCGCTACGGCAGTGTCTTGCATGTGCAATCGCAGCGTGGCGCTGTCGCGATTTTCTTCGCCCTTTGCATTGATCTCGACGCGCATGACGACGCCCTTGGCTGCACTGACCAATTTCGCAAAGCCACCAGCGACGATGGCGTTTTCGTCGCCATCCGCATGGGCGTTGCCGCTGAGCGTCAAGCTCACAAATGCGAGAAGCACAAACCCTTTTGAAACTCCGTACAACATCGATTTCATGATCAACCCCTGCTTCTATTGTTATTTGCGCAGAACACCTCTTGGTGGATCTGCATATAATCATGCTCAGCCCATCTGAGCATGACTTCGATATCTCGGTATGCTGGATAATAGACCCAAGTTGGCAGGCGCGTGATTAAATTCAGAATGAGCTCGCGCGTTTGAGCGAGTACATGGGCCAGTGGCTGGGAGTCGAAAGTCTGCAGCTCTGACTGCCGCAGCGTGTGCATGTGTTTGATGATGGCGCTGCTGGCGTTAGAAATCTCGCCGGCCACCATGAGGGCATCGCGATCGCTTAGGGTATTGATGGCCTTAAAGAGATCTCCCGATACGGCGTTCAGATGATAAGCTGCGTTGATGATCGTTGCACTGCGTTGCATCAGCTCGAATGCCGACTTCACGCAGTAGCGGGTTATGGTCTCGGGTTGGCGATTTTCCGGCTGCTTTTCAATAACGTTTTGGCGCTGGTTGGGATTCTTGACTAAGGTCACATCCGTGAAATCTGGAGCGACCATCCCTTGATCGACGGTCATGAGAAGACGCAGCGCCACATCGCTAAAAGATTGGGCGCCGATGCCAACGTTAGCATATTCTCGAGTGAAAGCCTCGCGCTGCACCGACTGCGGAGCGCCCTTGCGATACTCGCTGACCGTCATGCCCTGAATAAAAACTCGGTCTTGGCGTGTGATGAACAAGGGGCCACCGGACGCGCCTGTTGCCGCATCGCAGTCGTGCAATAGTCGATCGCCATCGATCGCGTGAATGTAGCAGCCCTCGTGCATGGAAACCGATTCGCCTTGCTGACGATCGGACGAATATCCCGCCAGATTGATGGTGTAAGGAAGCTGTGCCGCGAAGTCAGCGGTCTCGATCGCGATCTGACCAAGTTGTTCACCAATGGCGGCATCGAGAAGCAAGATCGCCCAATCACGCCCACGGTCTTCTTCGGGCTGCTTTGTGCCAAGCCACGCGTACTCAATCCAGGCGTTGGCTGCAGCAACGCCGTTTGCGTAGGCACCCTGAAAGAGTTTTACTTCCGGACGCACCGCTTGCTGGGCAGAATCGAAAATGCAATGCGCTGCTGTCAGCACCAAGCGTCGACCAATCAATGTCCCGGTGCAGCCGCTGTCGATCCGGCCGATTGCGGTCATGGGTGACACCAGACTTGTCAGATCCACACGGTTATCGGGGCCAAAGGTGTTGCTGAAGTTTGACTCTCGATCCTGGCTGCAATTTCCTGTCAGGATGAATAGCGCGGCGAAAATTGCCGCGCGAATGGAAACGATACGAATCACGATGTCGACTCCCCATGTTTTTTCGGCGAACTTGCACGGCATTTTCGCCTGACGCGCAGTGGGATACCACATTGGCGCACCTTCGGCCACAGGGAGAATCGTCCAGGCTGGGGTCGCCCGTGATCCCGATATCTGCGAAAAGTGGGAACACGCGCTTTGTCTGCGGAAAATTTGACTAGCGACTGTGAGTCATTGCGTATCTCGGTAGTAGATAGAATGGGTCCAAGGATTGGGAAAGCAAAGTGCAACATTTACGAAAGAAACCAGCAAGAAAATCAAAGCGACGGACCGAGCCCATCGACGTGGCTGCACAAACTTCTCCACGGCTGGTGCAAGTAGAATCAGCCATAATGGGATCAGCCAAAACATCCAGCGCATTCCGTGGGCGACGCCTCCATAATTGTTGGTTTTCCAGGTTAACAACGCGGTGAGTAACGCACTTGTTAACAGAATTATCAAATGCTCTTGCCTATCGCGCACATCACTATGCCGCGACTTCAAGACACGGACTATATGCGGCACCGCTAGCAAGAAGACGGGAGTCATGCTGAAAAATCCGTGATGCCCAAACGTCATGTTTCCGAGATTTAACCACCACGGATCTCTTGCGGCATCGATGCCAATTGGCTTGAGAAAATATGAAGACATGACTCGTGAAGTGTCACCGATGGGCAGGACATGCTCCAAAAGCCTTGGATAGACGTACCCCATAACTCGCCATTCCAGCGCCATCAACAGTCCAACCA
Organism: uncultured Oligoflexales bacterium; assembly: GCA_964560765.1. Classification (GTDB taxonomy): domain Bacteria; phylum Bdellovibrionota_B; class Oligoflexia; order Oligoflexales; family CAZLMG01; genus CAZLMG01. The sequence continues at coordinate 40,397 of CAZLMG010000009.1, read as the reverse complement.
GTGGAATAAATTGAAGCGCAAATGCTTTGCACTCTGCGGCACGCCGCATGGCTGCGAAGTGCAGTAGAATAACCAATGGAAAAATCAATGCGGAAACTTCATGAAACACAGCGATGGCAGCAAAGAATCCGCTCCAGGCCAACGACGCAGGGCTGCGACTTTGGATATGCTGACTCCACAGCATAAAGGACGCATAGACCAAAATGGCCGCCATAAGATGGTTATTCAATGTCCAAAGATACCCTGAGAGGAACGTTGCGCTGGATGCCGTTACCAGCAGAAAATTCCGCGTCCAGCGAGAAGTAGACGAGCGCTCCACATGCGCAAAAAAGTGCTGAAGAAACCACAGAAATGGCAGGCCATTGACCCAAAGTAAGACCCACAAGGTATCTTGCGCAGATCTTGCGATGTCGAGTGGCCAAACTAATCGCAGGAGGCGATAGACATACGCTACCCAGGTCGAGAAAAAGGGTGGCTTTGATGAGTATGTCGCATTTGCGCCATCCCTCCGCACCTCCAGAACATCTACTGTCTCGAATGGTGCTCCAGAAACTTCATAGGTGCCGCGATGGCTCAGCGACCAGACAGTGTTCCAGCGCGAGCCATCATTGGCGCCAATATTGACGGGAAACTGCCATCGCAAAACGAAGCTAGCAATGATGATCACAAATGCAATAGCCCATCGAAGCAGGCAGCGCTTATCAAGATTCATGGCACTTACTATTAGATTTGTACAAGCACATGTCCCCAGAACAGGTAACTCGCGCAAAACCTCTTTCAGACGTTAAATCGCGATTGGACATGTGATAGTTTCCTTGTTCCACGTGGCCGAGTAAGGCGTCTCGTCCCGGCGCATACCGCTCGGGAGTCAGGCTAACAATGGGCACTTGGCGGTGCAGGTAATAATATCCCGGATAATGAACGACGACATTGTCATGATGCACCAATCCGCATAAATCCGGAAATTCACGCAGAGCCTCGTATACCCGAATATAATCCGACTTATTTTTCCAAAACGGCAATCTTTGACCATGAATAGTGCTGAATAGCACAAAGGAGCAGGCATAGATCACTAGCCATTTCTTGGGAATATTTAGTCGTTTGGCGTAGCGCACAAAATTGATGGCGGCCATCATCAGCAAGATCATCGACACGGGGTAAATGAACCGAATCTCTTTGTGGCCAATCAGGGACATGGTTAAGAATGCTAACAGTGCTGGAATCATAAAAACAAGATTTCTTCGGAAGTCCAACCAGATGATCGGCAAAAATAGCACGAGGGCCGCACCCCACGAATCCCAGTAGTAGCGAAGATAGCTATACCAGGGCGCTGTGCCAAACCGGTCGGCAACACCGGCGACCAGATTGAGATGCACATATTGCACCCAGGATTGGAATGGCACACCCCAGGTCAGCCAATCAACCGCACCGAAGACGGCGATGATGGCGGTTGCGGTGATGAGCAGCATTCGCTGCCGTTGCCATGATCCCGCCATCAGGATGAGGAACAATCCAAGGGGAGCGGCAGCAGGAGCGAGTTGAACGCGCAAAGAACTTGCTAGTGTCAGGAAGGCAATGGCCCAGACGGCATCTCGCTGCCGATCCTCGTCTATGGACAGATGCGCGTACCCAAGACCTAGCAGCAATGCGGCGGTGCCCACCGTATCAATGAGAGGCTTGGGCCCAAAATACAGCAGCTCAAACCAGAAATTAAAAAATAGTAGTCCGCAGGCGACGATCCTCCAGTCCGTGGATTCATGGCGCAGGATCCGGACAAGAACGATGTTGGGGCTGAGCGAGATCATGGCCATGATGATTTGGACAAACAGGATGTAGCTAGTTCCATCGGCATGGATCATTTTGCTCGCCCACATTGGCACCGTCAAAAGTCCAGGAAAGACCCAATTGCGAATGCCAAAATCCGGCTGAAACTCCCAAGGAACAACACCGTAGCCGAAGACGATTCGATGGGCCTGTTCGACCGTCTGGAAGATCTCATCGGGCCACAGAATATTGGGAAAGAGTTTTGCGAGTGCTAACTGAACGACAAGCGACAGAACAATAATGCCCCAAACCGATACCACGCCCCGTGGCCCGCTTTGGACGCTCTTGCCCATGACTGTCTTAGAAAGAGGTTTCACTTCATAGAGGATGCCGCACGGGGGCCATCAATGCAAGAACGACTAACATGGCTCGGGATTTTCGGCCTCGGGCTCACCTGTCGGGGCGAGTCGCAACAGATTACTGTCATCGTCACCGTCGTCCTGCAACCGCAGATTGTTCAAGCAGTTGGTTTCGTCAGCGCGTAAGCTTCTGGTCGCGCCGGGTGCATAGTTCTCATAGGTTTTCTCTGTGCTTTGTGTCAATGCCAGTACTGTCTGGGCGTCGTCCAGAAGTGACTCCAGACCAGCAAGGGGTGGCCGCGCAATGAACGCCATGTGGTAGACTTCGCAGACCCGTACAAAGATGCTTTGCCCGGCTTCCCGGGTAAACGGAAAGGTGTAGTTCAAATTGTTGAGGATCCCTTGCCAGGCACGCGTGAACCCGCAGCGATCGAAATGGGCCTCCTCCTCGGTCAAGAAGAAGCTCGCAAAAAAGACGCCAGGTTTCGATGTCGGGGAATCGCTCGACTTTGCCTTCGCATTCCAACTAACCTGGTCAGCCGCAATCAACGGAACTTCGTCACCTAATGTTCCCCTGTCGAACTCCCTGAATACCTTCGACTCCGTCAATAACGCGGCAACGCTAGCCCCATAGATACCGATCGTAAACTCTTCGGCTGTATCCGCGGTAATAAAGGCCAACGTAAACGCTATGTACGAGACGCCATTTATTTCAATCACGCGAAGAAAAGTTGATTCGTTGATGTTAGGTCCTGATTTCATTACAGTCGCGCCAGCTAATGCTTGGTTGCTTCCCGCGCTGTGCCCAGCCGTGATCACAACGACGAACTCCCCCTCACTGATTGAGTCAGGGGTTCTAAGCATCACCGGCAAGGTGAAGTTGATCAATTTATCGCGATGCGCAAGGTGCACGGTGTAGGCAGCCGCTGCCGTCTCCGGTCCTGATAATGAATCGCCGGTTAAGCTAGTCGTCGTCGTATCAAGCGACAAATTGGTCTGGGTGGCCGATGTCCCCGGCATATACACTAGCGCGTTGCCGTTGTCGAAAGAATGCTCGTCGACACTTTCCGCAAGCGTACCGACGTCTCGGCCGGAGAGATTAGAAAAAATCAGATTCGTTAGTGGCGCACCACCAGTGATGCCGGGATCACTGCTGCAATGAAGCATGACTCCCATCGAGAGCCAGGAAATCAGAATGTGAATTTTGTAGTTCATACACAAACTCTCCGTTAAGTCAGCTATCGTCACGTTGGGGATTGACTTGAGTCTGTGCGTTTTATTCCTTTTGTTACAAATGGTTATGCGGGGTGTTTTTGCAGCTTTTATCTCATGCCTTGGTGGCCTCTCAATTTTCCATGGGCGCATCGCAGAAAACCGCCGTTCCTTTGCTACTTTAGCGAAAGCGCTGGCAAGTATGGGTCTTGTATTCGGCGGCGCCATGAAACCGGTGCGAACTCTTGATCATATTCGCATAGTGGCCGGAGGAATTGCGCCAGCCTTCGGCCGCTGCCTGAGCCGTGCCGTAGCCAATGCCGATATTCTCCGCATGGTTATTACAGTTGTCCACGAGGCAGTGGCAATTTTGACCGAATGAGGAGACTGTCGGACATTGTTGTGCTTGGGCCTCTACTTGCTTGCGACACTCTTCGTCTAGGGCTGGGTCACTCTGGAGCTGGCTAGCACCTACTTCGCCTCGGTAACCGTTGGTCATGCGCAACACCTCTTGCGAAAATCCACTCGTGCTGGAGGAACCTGGAGTCGTGGTTCCAGGGCTCGTGCTAGATGGGATTGTGGTCGTACTTGGAAATGTCGTTGTTGGCAGCGGATTATTCACGGTTGGCGGCGTGGTTGTTGTCGGAAACGTCGAGGTTGGTGGTAAGTTGGAGCCTATATTGCCAACGTTGCCAATGCTGCCGATGGAACCGCCGGAAAAAAGCATGCGACCCAGAGTCATGAGAATCTGTAGCATTTGTCCGAGACCGCCACCTTGCAGGTACGTCGGACCTTGTCCGCTTCGGGAAGCGGCCGTGTGAATCGCTTGCTGACCCCGGTCCATACCAGCATTCTGACGATCCATGAGCGCATTTAGGTTTTGCGAGTAGTAGCCGCCCGCATCTCGCGTTGATAAGCCTCGCTGACCATCGACAATGGTGGGCGGAGTTACGTATGAGCTGTTGTTGATGGGGCGAGCCGGCTCAGACCCGTACGCCTGCACGAGGGTGGAGGCGCTGGCTAAATCTAAATCGCGAGCGATTCCGGCGAATGCGCGGTAAGTTTCACCAAAGTGAGGGCGCATCTGCGCATGGCGAGTCGCCTCCTGGTTGCAGTACCAGCTATCAAAGGCCTCGGCAAAAACGCGCTGCAGAAAGAAACTCTTATCGGAGCCCCTGTATTCGCTAAACGCTCGCATACTTGCAGGCTCACCGACTTGCCAATTGCGAACGAGGTTGAGTAGTTCGCCGGACATGGGAAAGTTCTCCGCCAAGGCTTGGACCCTTTGGGCTCGGACGCCAGGTGTATTATTGGTTATGTCGTTGATGAACGCCATGGCGACACCCGCGACATCCCAGATCATATCGGTAGCGTCGAGAGTTTGCAGCTGTGCTGGCTGCGCCGGTTCTTGCGGCAAGACGCGATTCGCCACGAGCTCGCTGGCAAACAAACCAAACAGGCGCACGAGGCTCTTGTCCATGCTGCTGCGCTCGACGAACATGACAAATTGACTTTTGCCGTGCGGGTCACTTGGCGGCAAGATTCGATAGCAGCCACTGTACCGGGTATTCTTCAGATAACCGAGCTCGCCTTGCGTCGCGTCGGGAACCTGGCAGCCTGTGGCCATGTCGTCGATTACCTCGATGCGACCTTGATAGCTTTCAAAGAAGTCATGCTGGACGACAAGAGGTACGGCGCGCAGGAACCGTGCATACGGTGCGTTGCTAGGTACGCGGCGATGCAATGGGCCATCGCCAATGCAGCTTACCAGGTGTTGGTTAACGCTGCTTGCAGTGAAGTTATCGAGGGACTTCAGATCGCTGCGGTCTGCAGGCAGACAGCCGATCGTGAACTGCAGCGTTGCTACGATCATCACACGGCGGCTATGCAGCTGGGGAGCGTTGGCCATTCAATCCTCTAGAGCGTTATCTAGACGATATATCGGCAGAATTCGGAAAAACTTGAGTCCCTGTCTGTCGCTTTGACACCTTGCAAAAAAGCCAATTTTACGTAATCCTATTCCTATATTACCGCGTGCGGCCGCACTCCAAGCGCCGTGTTCTAGTCTCTTTCAACTATGGGAATATCCGAAATGTCTAAGTCAATTCAGCGACCTGCGGTGCAGCGATGTCTCGATATCGTGGAACGCGTGGGCAACCGGTTACCTGATCCGCTTACGCTGTTTGCGATCTTTTGCCTGATGGTCATCGTCATCTCGGCCATCGCAAGCGCTTTGGGTGTTTCCGTGACGCATCCGGCCGATGGCCGGGTCATTGCAGCCGAGAACTTGCTTAGTGCTGCGAACATTCGCCGGATGTTTACCGACATGGTGAAAAACTTTGCCAGCTTTCCCCCTTTGGGAATGGTGTTGGTGACGATGATTGGCATCGGGTTGGCTGAGCGCAGCGGCGTGGTGACAACGGCATTAAAGAAACTGGTGACCTATGTACCAAAGTTTCTATTGCCCGCGACTCTGGTCTTTGCCGGCATTATGAGCAGCATGGTGGCTGATGCAGGCTATGTCGTGCTGACGCCTTTGGGGGCGGTTTTGTTCGCTGGATTTGGTAGGCATCCACTCGCAGGGCTTGCAGCGGCATTCGCTGGAGTTTCGGCGGGCTTTAGCGCCAATCTCTTGCTGACCTCGCTGGATCCATTGCTGGCTGGACTATCGACCACCGCGGCTCATACGGTTGATCCTGCGTACACGGTGCACTCAGCGGCCAACTATTACTTCATGATCTTCTCAACTTTTTTTCTGACGATTGCGGGCAGTGTCGTGACCACGAAAATTGTTGAGCCGCGACTTGGAAAGTGGAATCCCAGCAACGAAGCATTCGGTGGCTTGGATCATAGCTTGGGAGAGATTCGTCCGATAGAGCGCAAAGGTCTGTGGGTAGCTGGAGCCGTCTTTGCACTCTGTAGCTTGGCGATTTTGTACATGGGCTTTTCAGAGAATGCAATCCTGCGAGATCCTGAGCACGGGTTGAAGCCATTTTACGAAAGTCTAGTCCCGCTCATTATGGTGACGTTCTTTTTAGTCGGATTGGCTTATGGCATTGTTGTGAAGACCATCCGCTCTGATCGCGATGTCGCGAAACTGACTGCGGACTCAATGGCAAGCTTGGGTGGCTACATTGTCCTGGCCTTCATTTCCGCTCAGTTCGTGGCCTATTTCTCCTGGTCGAATCTAGGTGTCATTACCGCCATCACCGGTGCTGGCGCCTTGCAGAGTGTCGGTTTTACGGGCATACCATTGGTCATCGCCTTCATCATTGTCGCTGCATTCATCAACGTGTTCATTGGCAGTGCATCTGCCAAGTGGGCTGTCATGGGGCCGGTGTTCATTCCTATGATGATGCTCATGGGGTACTCTCCAGAGCTCGTTCAAGCAGCTTATCGTGTCGGCGACTCCGTGACGAACATCATCACCCCGTTGCTGCCGTACTTTCCATTGATCATTGCCTTTGCCCGGCGCTACGAGCCTAAGACTGGTATTGGAACGCTCATTTCGATCATGCTGCCGTACTCGATCACCTTCGGCATCTTTTGGACGATCAGCTTCATCATCTGGATTGCGTTCGGGATTCCGCTCGGACCCGATTCGCCTCTGTACTACCAACCTGGATAGATTCTGGGCCTCGAGGTGATGCGATCAGTTGCCAAATGGCTTGTAACTAGGTGCTGTCGCGCCAGCGCCTAATTAAGGGCGAAGCCCCTGCTGCGTCCATGTTCGAATGAGCTCCATTTCGCCGGGGCTCAGGCGCTCGCGCGGGGCAGGGGGCATGACTTTGGCAACGTCGCTCGTGCTAATCAGTTCGAGCAAAGTAGCAGTCCACTTTGCCGCTGAGTCCGCCGGAGGGCGCGGATGAGAGGTCAAATCCAATCGGGTGCCTGGGTGATGGCACTCGGCACAAGTGGCCTCAAATATAGGGGCAATGTGCTTCGCAAAGGAGACCTCGCCGCCATCCTGTGGAATCACAGGGATTGTGCTGCGCGGTATCCCAATCGTTACAGTCGGAAGTTGTGAGTTTCCCGGGCCACCGTTATTGCCACCTGTTGGATTTGGTGGACGCGTCGTCGGTGGCAGCGTCGTCGTCGGTGGCGTCGTCGTCGTCGGTGGCGTCGTCGTCGTCGGTGGCGTCGTCGTCGTCGGTGGCAGCGTCGTCGTCGGTGGCAGCGTCGTCGTCGGTGGCAGCGTCGTCGTCGGTGGCAGC
>CAZLMG010000009.1:32659-32748 GCA_964560765.1 uncultured Oligoflexales bacterium | reverse complement strand
GTCGTCGTCGGTGGTGGCGTCGTCGTCGGTGGTGGCGTTGTGGTAGACGGCGGGGCGCCTATTGTTGGTTGGTAGGACTGCGGCAAGCG
>CAZLMG010000009.1:0-32559 GCA_964560765.1 uncultured Oligoflexales bacterium | reverse complement strand
GCGTTGTGGTAGACGGCGGGGCGCCTATTGTTGGTTGGTAGGACTGCGGCAAGCGCGGCGGCTTGTGGTCTTGGGCCGGTTCTGGACTTGTCACTATCGGTCGCGTTGGCGCGGTGGCTCGATCGCACCCCGACATGCTGGCTGCAAACAAGCTAAAGGCAATCAGTAAACGCAAAAATACAGGTCGCCGTGCATGTCTTTTGCAACGAACTTGCACTTTTTGCGCGTGAATATTCATTTCACCTGCCTCAGATTTCTATAGTGCGAATCCGTGTGCCGCTTCGGATCGTATGGCTGCACCATTCCTGAACTTGCAAACTCGGGTCGGACCGAGCGATTTTCGTTGCCGTCAGCGCTATAACGTCTTTGATCGAAAGGGTGAAAGGAAAAGATGTCGTCGGAGCCCCAAATATCACCATACAGGATTGCGGCTGGTGCAAAATCCTCGACCCGGCGTTGTGCGTCCTGATGGCAGCGTTGGCAGGAGTTATCGCGCATTTCAAGTATTCCAGCCTCGTATTGATTCGGCACAATCGACAGTCTGGCTGTAGAGGTTGGGGCGAACGCCCGGCGCTCGCCACTTTCTTTCCAGGCTTCTCCGTAAACGGACACGAATGGAGTGTTGCGCAACAACTCCTTCACGAGCTCTTCGTCTCCGAAGTCGGGAAGCTCATCTTGGAAACCCTCCGCACGAAATGTCCCCGGAAATCCATCGCTATTCATCCGAAGGGGCTTTAATGACGCATCTGATTCCAGGCTTTGGATGACGCGATTCAAGTTATCTAGCTGCTGCCAGTTGGGGCGCCGCTGTTTGATAGCGATCGAGAGTGCGGCAGCATTTGAAAATGGGCGATAGACGTTTGTCGACCAACCAACGAGTTGTCGCTCCCGAGTGCGCAATTCGGTTGGTAACAACTGTCCGTCGCTGGTCTTGTTGAATAGCATTTCCCCGAAAACCGTTCCGCGCGGATACATCCAGCGCCATTGCAATAGGCCCAATCCGCCACGAGTTCTGCGGTCGTTGATAATCCAATAGACGACAGGTTGAAGTGTGCCCTCTGCCCGCGGCAGATGCATGAAGTTCACCACTTGCAGGTTGCTGGAGCGATCGGTGCCGGCTGTATGTGCAAATGGAAAGCTCCAAGTCTTGCCATCGGCAGAGAACAGCTTGCGGCCCTGGGGGACGATGAGACCAGCGCCCTCACCGTTGCGGCGCATTCCAATAGGTGCCCCCTGTCCATGACCTACCGTGTCTTGGTAGGTTCCGATCATGGTCGTCTTGTCGTACCAAAGAGTATCAGATGAAGTGACGATGGAGTTTAGTCGCTGAAATGCGAATTTTGGCATCGCTGCTTTATAAGCTGCGAGTGTCTGAGTCGGAACAATCTGAACGATCGTTGGATTTGCTTGATCCATTGCATTGAGGTCTGCAGAGCGCTGTCCCAAACGTGGCGCACAAGCAACGCTGGTCAGTGCAGAAACTGAAATATACATGAGGTTTCGAGCCAATTTCCGCAGCAATGGTACCCCCAACAGCATACGAGCAGAGTTATATCGCAAGGTGCGTGCCATGTCTGAAGACGCCAGGAGAATGGCATAACATGCTGAAATCTTGACGTTGTGGGAATGTCTGTTTTCTATGCTGCGTGACAGTAGCTGCCCAATCGATGCCGGCCGTTTAAAAAAACTCCACAGAGCTGTAGGCCGCTTAACCACCGGAACCCGAGCCAGATCCCAGAAGGAGGGTTAGCATCTGATTGAGAATCGGGCCGACGATTGGATCTTCTGCTGTCTTCTTGGTCAGTGGCACATGCGGGACCAAGTCTCCATCCGTGAAAAAGTTCGCGATGTTTGCATTGCCAATGACACTGGTGGCTTCTCTAGCCCCAGCTGCGTTCAGAGTGCGCGGACCACCGAAGACGACGAGTCGGACGGGTTTTCCTAGTTTTGCTAGGCGAATGGCTTGTAGGGTGGCGAGAGCGGCGCCTCGACTATGTCCGGTAACCCAGATTGGCGAAGTTGATGTTGCGACATTCTTGCTGACAAACTCGGCAATGGCCGCGTCGATGAGGGGAGCAAGGGTCTTGCTTGTTTGCATCAGGCCATGATGCGCCTTGGCAGACGTCGATAAACCGAGCTCGTTGTCAGACAAGCGATAGTCGAAGTTGTTGGCCCATTGGATATCATTAGATGTGCCCATGCAATTGATGACGATTCCGACGTCGATCTTGGCTTGGGCGATACATTTTGTTTCAGAAGCCTCGATAAATACGGATCGAAGGTGAGTAAATCCCCAACCCTGCGCAAGGGAAAAGTACTGGTCTTGCGTGCGATAGACCTCTTTCGCAGCTTGCGCCAGCATATATGCATTGAGCAATGAGCTGGCAGGGGCCATTGGATCAAATGTCACTGGAGGCAGCATTTCAGGAATACCGCCCGCATCGGATTCATCATCCGAAAGGGATTCGTCGCAGGCAGCATGTGTCGTCATCCTCCAGCCAGTGCCGGCCGTGCCGGGTTCCAAATTCAGCTCGCCGGAGCGCTCGACTGATTTCCACAAGGCGCAAATGTATTTGTCCGGGTGATGTTGAGCGGTATTGTTGGCACCTGCGAGGTTGCTGATGATTTGAGCGGCACCGGATGCACCTGCTGTGGCAGGGCCGAGGAAGGTTCTCCAAAAAGCTGGATCACTCGCGTCGGTCGTGAGTGACGTCGGATCAGCCGTTTCCGTTAGGATCATTTCTGAATTGCCAATGTGTGCGTAATCGTACAAAGCGAAGCGCACGGTGGCTGTCGCTGACTGCTGGGTGCCGGCATCAGAATTCGCAGTCGTCGTTGTTGCTCGCGTAACGTTGGTGTTTGTCGCCGGGCCAGGCGCTTGCTGAACTGGGCCCTGGGCACAACCTGCAATGGCAGCTGTCATGACGCTGAATGAGGCTATGCGAAGCATACCGGCTCCCGAATTCGGTTCATAGATGATGGCGACTGTTTAGGCCATCGACCAGAATTAGGATCGGCGTGAGAAATTTCTTTAAACCGCTGAATTTACCAGGAAAAATTTATCCAGATTAAACTGGTGCCGCTAACTGTGCTTTGGGTACCCCCTATGCAATCTGGGGTACCATCCCTTCCAGTCGCTGATTGTGGTAAACAATGAACGGCAATTGATACGGGTTTGCACTTGGTTTGCGTTTCGCGAATGTCGAACGTGCGAAAAGCCCCTTACGAATTACCCAAGCATCTGACCGTTTACAATTGGGCCACATTTTAGCACCTCCTGGGGTGCCAAAATGCGGAAGTTGTTAAGGGGTTGTAAGTGACATGGGGATTTCCAAAGCACATTTCACGGCGTCAGTTCATGCCACTTTCCATTAGTAGGTGTCACACTGAAGGAGGCGATTTTGACCATCGTAGGTCAGATGCGCCGTACCTTCCGTTGCTGGTAGACGCGCATCTCGGGTGCGGATGCGCAAACTTGCGCCGCCCTCGCGAACTTCACCCGCACGATATTCAACTCGGGTGATGCGCTCGCTATTCTCTAGCACGGAACTGGTCGCCCATTTGCTAAGCAATACCTCTTCGCCATCCAGAACGTACAGAGCTAGACCACGACCCTGCCAGTTGATGACAAGCACGTCGAGAGCGCCCGTACAACTTGCTTCGACGGAAAAGAGTTTGAGTTTCGGACTCGCCGCCGATGCAGTAGGTGCCAGGATAAGAGCCAGCAACAACGTCAGAGGTGACCAGATTTTTTGGATGGCATGCATATGTCGGTCCTCCGTAGTGTGCGGTGCCGACAAAATCGCCGACGCCGTTGTCTCAACTTACAATGCGAGATCAACGGCAGTCAACAGAAATCATTCATAACCAATCAAAATAATTGATAAATATGCCATTTTGACGTGGTGTCAGTGCGGCCTTGTACTATCGCACCTGTACGGGTTCGATGCCTTGTGCGGTCATCGCATCCATGAGGTCTTGGCGATACTTTCCTACAAATTGTCGCAGCATATGCTGCTCGGCATCAGCCATGAGCATGTAGGCTTGGAACTCGTTGATCATGAGCAGCTCATTGCTGGCGTCATAGACACTAGAAAGTATCTGTCGAACAGCATCACGATCTGTTTCAGAAACGCGCTCGTTCCAAAACTTGTCGGCCGTGGCGCGGAATGCATCGTCAAGAAAATACTGGGCGTGCATGATCTCGTGCGTCACGACATCCGTATAGCGCATGCGGCTCTGCGAAGCATAGGTGATGACAACAAAGCGCTCTTGCTCCTGCGACTTAGGAACGATGAACGTGTTAAATAGGTCGATTTCAAAGTTAGTGGCGCAGTACGACGAATCTTTTTCACAGGCGCTTTGTACGGCTGCCCAAAAACGCAAGAGGTCTTCCGATTTCAGGTCGTGGCCACCGATGAGTCGGTTATAGCGTTCCACGGAAGGGTCTTTTGCCTTTAAGACCGTACCAGCTGGAGTTCCGTCCAGTCCTTCAACAAAAAATGAAGCGCGTCCTAGGGCACGGTTCATGTTCACTTGATCGTAGCTTGCGCAAATATAGGCACCAACAATCTCGTTCACGCCGGCGCATTCTGTGTAGCCCTCTTCTGTTAGATCGATGTTCAGTTCTTGCAGACGAGCCCGCGAGCGGGTTGAGAAGTCACGATTCCATTCGGCCATTTCGCGCGATACATCGATGGCGTTGACTTCTTGCACGTACGCATATGCTTGGCTCGACAGCACCGTCGCGAGACTAAGGGCTAAAATGATGCGGCTCATAGGGTTACTTCCTTAAAAGGTTCGAGAGGGCCGCTGGATATTGAAAACCTCGTGATTTGTTAACAACTTTCTTAAAACATCAATGAATTCGTGGGGTGTGGAGTCCGGCATTTCAATGAAAAACGTTTTGAATTCGGCCGCGAGGATGATAAGTGCCCCCCGCACGTAGGGTCGCTTCCGCAACTTATTTGGAACCCAGGAGAATGATATGCATCGTCAGCTTCGAAACTTGTTCATCGCCATAGGACTGTCTGGCGCTTTCGTTGTGCAGGCGCAAGCAGCGACCAACATCCGCGAGTATGCGCGCGGAGTCATTCAAGCTGTCCGTAAGGGCGCAGAGGGTTGTGGTTTGAGTATTGTGGATGCGCCCCAGGGCACACCGACCCCAGCCGACTACTTGATCTTGAATCAGAATGGAGCCGTCATCGCACACGTCCTCGATGAGGGACACTATTTCGCGGTTAAGTCGCCGTTGGGTGGCAATGTGCATTGGCTCGAATATTCGATGGAATGGTTCGGTGCCTATACGTTTCAGGGCAAGGTTGCTGGAGCGAATCGATTTACGTCTGGCTATGGTTGGCAGTTCAATTACTACTGCCGCAGTGTGCCAGTTACCGGCAATCAATTTGATGCTTGCATCGCCAATGGTTTCGTCAATGTTTTGGTCACAAGGCTGTGCAGCTCGCGCTAGCTGCTGGAAATTTACATGAAATGGACATCGGCAGTTGCAACATTCGCAGCTGCTTGTTAGCATGAACGTACGTCGGTTTGACTGAGCAAGAATGACAGGAGATGCTCGCATGACATATCAAACTATTGTGACAAAGCAGCGGGGAGGGCTTGGTTAGCCGGCGGTGAATTATGCATTCTGTCGATTAACCCAGGCACATCGCTTGGGTTTTTTTTTGCCAATTTTATTGAATAGGAGACTTCGCCGTGGGCGCGGAAGTCATAGATTTGGAAGCGAGTTTAAATAGCGAAGCCGAACACAGTAGCAACGCCCCCGTTGAAAAAAGGGCAGGGGCACCCGCGTGGAGCGTGCTGGGCGTAGGCCGTTGGTTGCATTTGTGCCTGCGGAAACTGTCCAGGAATCGCACATTTTATAGCTTCAGAGAATGTCACCATTTTGAGACAGAGCATGAATTGCGGATAGCGCGCATGCGTGTAGAGGCCCAGTATTTGCGGCGATAAGCGTCATGTGGGCAGATTAGCTGACATGGTGCAAAAAAAACAACACACTAACTGACCAGCCAATCCTATTGCTTTCCTAACTTTGTCTGCTATACACGCGGCCTGTAACTATCCGAGCCGGATTTTTCCGGCTTTGATCGCATACCGCTGAAGATCAGCAATGAGGAGGAGTGATGAAGGTGTCATTATCGAGCAAGGTTGTAGCCCTGGGCTTCAGTCTTTTCGTCGGAGCTTGCTCCGCCGAGAATGATCGAGGTGCTGAGCTAGCAGACGCCGCGGCATTTGAGCCAGCGCCTTCTGCATCGGAGATTGAGTCGGTCAAGGCCCGCCTCAAGCGTTTTGAAGGTCAGACGTCGTTCTTAAATCCCATGGATGCATATTACGGCGGAGCCAAGCGCTCACTGTCTGGTGGGGTTCCAGAGGCCGCCAGTGCCGAAGGTGGAAGGCGAGATGTTCAGGAGTCAGATATCTTCAAAGTCGGCAAGGAAGGTTCTAAGCTTCTTTACCTTCTCAATAACTATCGTGGTCTGCAGGTTGTCAGTTTCGCCAAGGGCAAAGACCAGCCAGAATTGCTGGGCCGCGTTCCAGCGACCGGAAATTATCCGGACACTATGTACTATGACGCCGCTGGCGATCGCTTGATCGTCGTTGAGCGTGTTTGGCAAGATGACTCGGGTGAAGCACGTTACCAAGAACAGTTGAGTCGCATTCTCGTGTACGACGTGCGCGATCCGAATGCGCCCGCGATTTCGCAAACAGTTGAGTTCAAGGGCGATGTCAGCGATTCGCGCTTGGTCGGTAACGTCTTGTATACAGCGGTGAGCATCAGCAGCAACAGTCGATGGAACAATGAGGAAAGCAAGCCGGTTGGCATGGTGTACTCGTTCCGCCTTGGTCAGGAGATCAAGAAGATCGCTGAGTTCAAATTGTCGCTGCCGACTTATCGCGAGAATATGAATATCGTCGAAGTTGCCAACAGCAATGGTACTTACGCGTACTATCTCGTCGCCACTCTTTCCAATTCTCGCTGGGGCTGGTGGAGCGATCGTGCAAGTGCCATTGAAGTTGTTGACGTGAGCAATGCCAAAGGCAAAATCACCAGCGTCATGGTGGCCCCGGTTAAAGGCCAAGTAATCGAGCGGTCGGCAACACATATCAAGAATGACACCTTAGTCGTCGTCAGCAACTATCGCAGTGAAGTTGGCGAAGAGCTGCAGCGCGTTGCCGTCGAAACCTATAACTTTCCGAGTGCAACCAGCACCAAGTTGAGTGAATCGGAAGCCGAGTTCCGAAAAATGCACATTGCCCGCGAACTGCGTAAGCTAAAAGAGCGTAATGCGACGGCGGAGCAGCTGGAAGAAGCTCGTCTGAAGCTCGAGTCGGATAAGGAGCTGGGCATTAATGGCGCGTTCGTCGAGAAATCTGGGAAGCTGGAAAAGATTCTGGCGGATTCCGTTGTGACTGTCGGTGATACAACTGGTCAACACGCATCTCTGCAGGACGTGCGCTACCATGGTAACTATCTCTATGCGTTCTGGGTGCCACGCAATTTGATCGATCCTTTGGACGTCTTTGACCTGTCAGCGCCGGAAAAGGGAATCCAGCACATTGGGCATCATGAATTCGAAGGTTGGATTGAGCATGCTTTTCCTCTGAGCCATAATGGCCGTGAATTCATCATGGGCTTGGGCACGATTGTCCCGAGCGTCAACAATGAAGAGGGGCGCCGTCATCCCCAAGCGCGTCTATTCGAAGTAAAGAAACGACGAAATGGCAGCGTCCGCATTGATGCTGTATCTGAAATGACTTTTAAAGACTCAAATGTTTGGGCTGAGTTGAATTCCGGCGATAAGTTCGTCGAGATGCGAATGACGGATGCGGATAAAGGGCAAGGCGTCATCATGTTCCGCGTCAGCATGATGAAAGATCGAAAGTATGTCACCGGCGGCAAGTTGGTTGGTTTTGATCTAAGTTTGGCGGACGAAGACGATGTTTTCACCGAAGGTGGATTGCTGGCTTCGAAGTGGGGATGGCTCCGTCGGGTGTTCACAAACACCGAGATTGATGCCGTAAACACGTTCTCTGACCAAGAGCTGCGGGTGTTTGATGCAGCTGAGATTGGCGCAGAAAGCAAAGTTTTTGACGCGATCGGCTACTTGGAGTTGGCGCGCGATGTTCAGTCGTATGTGACTCTGAACGACAAGGTTGGCGTGCAAGTTGTGCAAAAGGGCTCTGTACCTTTCTATTACTGGGGATCGTTTGCCGAAGAGCCAGATGCTTACGTCGAACTTCGCTTGGTCAGTCAGCAGAACGCTGATGCCGAAGTGAAAGGTATCTTGAGCAGTGTTTCGGTCAAGGGCGACCTGCAAGATGTTAAGACGATTGGCAATGCGATGTACGTCATGACTCGTACCTTGAAAGCGGAAACTCAAGTCGAAGGCGAAGCTTTTGTACAGCCAAAGCAGCAGTACAACGTGCACTTGGTGGGACTGGATGCTGCCGGCAAGTTGGCAGTTACGGCGAGCGCTTCTTGGGTGAACGAGCCAGAGACGGAAGGTGGCCTTGAGTTGCCTATCGGTGGTCCAAGCCGTGGTTTCCGACCTTGGTTCCGATTTGAAAAGGGCAAGTTGGCGCTGCTGAGCAGCGGCGATATGCTGGCCGTTGTTGGTCGCAGCATGCGATTGTTGTCGACAGGCGCAGAGTTGACTGCAGAGAAACTAGCGACAGAGAGTTGTACGGTCGAGGGTGCTTTGGCTGTTGATGTGAAGTTGTTGGACGGCGCACAGGCTCTGTCTTACAAATTCCCACTCGACGAAGAAGGTAATCGCATCGCATTGGGTGGCGAAAACCCTAGCGATAAGCAACCTGTGTATGCACAGCACTGGCTCGCACCATTGACCCTGAATCGCTCTGCAAAGACACTGGCCTGCGGCACTGCGGTTAACGTTCCTGGTGAAGTGAAAGAATGGACGGCATCTCACTTGGTCATGCAGGACACGCGTCTCTTGGACCGCGTCAAGATGGTTGAGACTGGAAATCGCGAGTCGACACATGTGTGGTACCGTAACGTTACTCGCACCGTTTTGGCCTCTTTGGAATTTAAAGACGGTAAAGCAATCTTGCGCGACATGTACGATCCAGCTTCCGACGGTGAGGCGCGTAGCTACTATGGTGCGAACCCACTACTGAAACTTGCAGATGGTCGCTACCTGTTTGTCGAGCGCCGCGATTGGGATAGTTATGAGACTCTGGCAACCTTTGGTTTCTTGTCTTTTGATAGCCAGTATCGCTTCCTGCGTGAGACTCGCGCCGTGAATATGGACCTTAAGGGGTCTTTGAACGTGGTTGCGGCAGTGTCCACTCCGAGCGGCCTGGTAACGATGGTGACCTCTGGGCGGGCGGTCCAGGCAGTTGCATGGGATCAGGATTTGACCGGCAGCCTCGTGCCTCTATCCAAGCGGCTGACCAACGGCGAGTGGTCGAAGGCAGAATTTAAGGTAGTTATTTACGACGCTTACTCATTTGGTAGCCAATACGGTGATGCCGAGCGACAAGTGAATTTTAACTCTGCTTCTGGCGTTTTCACCTTGCCTCAAGGTCTCTATGGTATTGAGCAGGTAAAATTGCAGCAGGCGCAGTAGTTTTCTGTTGTTCCGAATCCATGGATCGGAGTAGGTGAGGGGGGCTTTCTTAGCCCCCCTTTTTTGTTTTGGGAATTGTCCTTGAGAGTGCTTCTACTAACACCGCCGATGACGCAGCTGAATACGCCGTATCCGGCCACGGCCTATCTGACCGGCTTTCTGCGGGGGCAGGGCTTTGACGTTCGGCAATCGGATCCTGCTCTGGATCTGATTTTGCGGTTGTTCTCTCGCTCGGGTTTGGAGCGCGCATTGTCAGTACTTGCAGGCGGTGAAGAAGGCGGTGATGGCAGTCCCTATGTCGAGCATTTCCTGAGTGAAGCCGATCGCTATTTAAACGTTGTTGATGGCGTGGTTCGCTTTCTGCAGGGCAAGGACCCAAGCCTTGCTATGCGTATTGCCGGTCGGGGATTCCTCCCAGAGGGACCGAGCTTTATCGCCCTGGATCAGTGGGCAGACCTTGAGGACCCAGAGCTAAATTGGGCCTTTGGCACCATGGGGATTCAAGATCGGGCTAAGTATCTTGCTAGCCTATTTCTGGACGATCTGGCTGGAATGATTCGAGATGGCGTCGATCCACAATTTAGTTTGTCGCGATATGGTGAAAGACTAGCAGCGAGTGTCGAAAATTTTAGCCCACTCGTCGAAGCCATTGAGGCGCAACCGACATTGGTCGGTATTATGCTTGATGAGTTGACGAGCGAACTCCTTTCGAAACATACGCCCGATGTTGTTGGCTTGAGCGTGCCGTTTCCTGGCAATTTTCTGGGAGCGTTACGGATCGCGCAACAAGTGCGACAGGCCCTGCCAAATTGCAAGGTTCTTTTAGGTGGAGGCTACGTCAATACGGAGTTGCGTGAGCTGAATGAACCACGCTTGTTTGACTTCGTGGATTTTGTGACTCTCGATGACGGTGAGCGACCAGTACTGAATATCCTTGAGTTTTTGGCAGGTAAACGGGCTGAAGATAGCCTGCTACGCACCTTTGTGCGGCGTGGGGGCGCGATTCGCTGGATCAGTCATGTGGATGAACGCGACTTTCATCATAATGATACGGGCAATCCGACTTACGATGGTCTGCAGCTGGACCGCTACCTATCGATTGTAGAGATGTTAAATCCTATGCATCGGATTTGGTCGGACGGTCGGTGGAACAAGCTGACGTTGGCTCACGGCTGCTACTGGAGCCGATGCAGCTTCTGTGATGTGAGTCTTGACTACATCAGTCGCTATCAAGAGGCTGACCTGGATGTGCTCATGGCGCGAATCCGAGTTCTGATCGAAGAGACGGGCCAGACCGGCTTTCATTTTGTCGACGAGGCGGCACCACCCAAGGTTCTCTTTGCCCTTGCTCATCGCCTTTTGGAGGAAGGCCTAAACATTACCTGGTGGAGCAATATTCGATTTGAGAAGAGCTTTACACCAAAGATGGC
The DNA here is from genome assembly GCA_964560765.1 of uncultured Oligoflexales bacterium. Classification (GTDB taxonomy): domain Bacteria; phylum Bdellovibrionota_B; class Oligoflexia; order Oligoflexales; family CAZLMG01; genus CAZLMG01. Next base: position 21,518 of record CAZLMG010000009.1, on the reverse strand, counting down.
TGAGTTGCTGGCCGCGTCCGGGTGCATCGCGGTAACCGGGGGGTTGGAGGTGGCTTCGAATCGTTTGCTGAAGTTGATGAATAAGGGCGTGACCGTTGAACAGGTAGCCCGAGTGACGCGTGCTTTTTCTGACGCGGGAGTTTTGGTGCATGCGTATCTCATGTACGGATTTCCGACTCAAGATGAACAGGAAACGATCGATGCACTAGAGCGTGTTCGGCAATTGATTCAGAATGGCTGTATTCAGTCTGCCTACTGGCATCGATTTGCCGCCACCGTGCACAGCCCGGTCGGTAGGGAGCCGGAAAAGTTTGGCGTAAAAATCATTCCTCGTTCCGCGGCGGCGTTTGCCAAGAACGATCTGAATTTTGAAGACCCGGTGCGTTGTGATCACGACGCATTGGGTGTCGGCTTGAAGAGGGCGCTCTATAATTACATGTTGGGAATTGGCTTTGATGAGCCGCTGCAGTTTTGGTTTGAACACCGTATTCCACGTACTAACCTGCCCAAAGACTACATCGCGCGTCAGATTATGTAGCTAATTTAGCCTGTTATTTTAGTGGCTTTTTCTATTTCATCAAGTTCCCGGGCCGAATGCCGATAACGTCTTTAGGTTCAGTGTACCAGACCCAAAAGGGTCGAGAACATGACACAAGATCGGAGACTGACATGCGCATGGAAGCGTGGTTAGCCTTGGTGTTTAGTATGGCGTCGACATTCCTGATGGGATGTCAGGAAGACACGACGTTTTTGGCCCGCGGAAGTGCCATCGCTGGTGAGTCGGGAGATGGCAATGGCGATGCTTTCGGAAAGCCCACTGATGCCGAGGAACTAGCTCGAACCGGCAACGAGACCCCAAGTTCCCTGAGCGAAGGTGACGTCGTTTCTGACTGGGAGAGTATCTACGGTCTTGCGGCAGTTATGCGCGAGGAATTTCTTGGCAAGACCAACAAGACCAGCAAGCCTGTCGATGTTGTCTTTGTCATGGATACGAGCGGTAGCATGGACGGCGAGAAGCAGAAACTGCAGCAATCCATGGCGGCATTTACCAATGGCTTTGTGATGCGAAATGCGGCGTTAGACTTCCAGATATTCATGGTTGGCGAGAACTTCACCTTTCCCAGCATCGCCAATGAAAATCGCCTCGCCTTAGTGAATCAGCGGGTGGAGAGCTTCAACGCATTGACGATTTTGCGCAACTTTCTTGTGGGGAACTACGTAGCCAATATCTTTACCTCTGGCGCCACTCGAGAGGCTTCCCCTCGGCGTTTACGATCGAACGCACGCACCGAGGTGGTCATCGTTTCCGACGATAACGCCAAGCGAAAAACAAGTGGCTCCGCGATCAATGCTGATGAGTTTCTTGCGGCCATCAGTGGCATGACGACTGGGGTTGGCTCGGATTTGCATATTAACGGTATCGTAGGTCAGAGATTGGGCCAAGACCCCAATAATGCTGACTGCAATATCGTAGCGGTGGGCACAGAATATATGAAGTTGGCTCAGCTGCCGCGAACCTCTGGCAAGACCTACGACCTTTGCGTGTTGGACTGGAATGGACTTCTCGGGCAGATTAGCAATTCCATCGTCGAGAGCGTCACCCAGCTTGAGTTCCCGCTGAAAAGTCAGCCCATCAGTGCCGATAAGATTCAGGTTATCATGGTTGATGATGGCAAGCAGGTAACTGGTTTTAGCTACGATGCTGCCAAGAATCAGATCGTATTTCCAGCAAATTCAGCGCCAGCCGAGGGCGCAAAGTTCCGAGTCATTTACGTTAAGAGTTAGGAGGCTCCGAGCGCGCCTCCCTTCCTCCCGGTTTTCGATTCACAAAAACGTCAGTGGGGGGCAATCGGCCAGAGTTCTGTATTGAAGACCCGTGGGTACATGTTGTGCCACGCATCCTCGCCGCCGATTCCGACCGATCCTGGCTGCAAGTACAGGAGGATGTTTCTTGGTTCCTGCTGCCCCTGGCGATACTTGCCCGTCAAAATTTTGCTTTCCATCAGCGCCAACGGAAAGTGATAGTGGGTGCGCACCCACTCCGGAAAGACCTTCTGCTCGTCCGTCAGATAGATGCTGGCCAAAGGCATGGTCTCGGTTACAGACCGGTCGAAATTGGCAACACCCAATAAGCGTTCAGCCGATATCTCGATTGCTTGTCGACCATAGATCAACGCATTTGTCGTTGTGGCCTCGGTGTAGTCGATGCTTAGGCAATCCCACCCTAGCTCCAGTCCAAGCACCGCCTCAGCCGATTTTTGTTGGGTGAATGTTTGCTTCAGCCCACAGTTGGCGCCGCGGAAGCGGCTTGGAGCTTTGAATACCGACGGCGGTACTTCGCTGATGTGCTCGCTGGATGTGCGCACCAACTGGTTGCCAAAATCATGGGACATGATTCCTCGGGACAAATGACTGTGAGGCATGCCGAACACGTGCCCAAGTTCATGGATCAAAATGTATCGGAGTCTAAGTCCATCCCTCTCCGACCAGATGTTCGGCACCAGGCCTTCGCCTTGCAGGCGATCCGCACCAAACTCAGGCGAAACATAGATAAAGCCCTTGCCGCGCAGCATGGCTCGATCGTAATTCGTTCGCACCGTGACGCCGACATATCGTTTTGGATCGACGAGAAAGTCTCGTTGCAAATCATCCAATAGGATGCCGAACTGAAAGGCGATGTCCTCACCTTGGCCGCAAGCAACTTCCTCGATCCGGACTCCGGCAAGAAAAACAGCCTCGCGTTGGGAGCCATCTGCGGAATAGAGGTAATCTGTCTCCGCCGCAAACAGCAGGTTTCTCTCCCAATACAGGAGCGCATCGTCAATGGCTTTGCGCGCAGTGGCGACATCCACTCCAAAGTCCTGCTCGTTGATTGCCAAGCAATAGCGCATGGAGTCAGCGGCGTGGGTCAAGTTTGCATTCACAACAAACCAGGGATTTCCCTCGTCGCGAAAGAGCCCCGCCCCACCGCCGCTTACCCAACCGGCAAAGGCGGAAGGCGCCCACAAACATCCTAGTAATCCGAACGGGATGATTCTCTTGAACATTTCAATTCCCTTCAATTTCCGCAGATCGTTACTGATATGGTTGTCGCGCGACAAGTGCAAGGATGGACGAAGGCCGCGGGAATTGTTATTAAAAAATTAATCATTGGAGCTCAGGTAATTAAGTTGAAAGTAATTTTTTAAATGACTGAAATCATTGGAAGTAGTAGCTATCGTGCAGCCATCGCTGGACGACTTCGTCAGCTGAAGTTGGCATCTGAAGGTCGATTGACAGCGGCTCGAATGGCAGAGGCGTGTCGGGTTGCACCGCCTTTTCTATCGGCGGTTTTCGCCGAGCGTTCGCATTTGAGCGCCGATCAATTGTTTGCGGCATCGAGCTTTCTAGGCTTAACCAACTTGGAGAGCGAATACCTTCGGTTGCAGTCCCAGATGGAGCAATCGACGCTGCGCGACCGCAAGAGTGTTCTCAAAGTGGAGCTGGAGAATATCATCAAGCAGCATCAACGGGCAGCTAGCGAAGTTTCGGCGAAACAACATCGAGTGGAATCCTTGGTGTGGCAAGACTACTTTCTCAATCCAGAGCATCAACTCGTTCACATGGCCATGACTCTCGACGAGTTCCGCAAGCACCCGGCAAAGCTAGGTCCCGCGCTCCAATTGAGTGAGCAGCAGATCGAACATTCGCTGCGGCTATTATTGGAGATCGGTTGCCTCGAATCGTCCGACGTCGGCTATCAGATTCGCCAAAACGCTCTGCACTTGGACGACAACAGTCCCATTGAAGGAGCCTATCTGCGGATGATGCGCCTGCTAGCGCTGCGTTTGCCCGCGGGGCGCGACAAGAAGCAGTTCAGCGTGCTGTTTTCCTGCGATCAAGCCACCGGCGAGTGGGTGAAGTCGGAACTGAACCGTCTTGTCCGTAAAATTGGCGAGCGCGTGAACCGATCGAGAGAGGTGAAACTATTCCAGCTGAATTTTGATTTCCTGAACTGGTTATAACAGGTACTCAACCTGCTGATATCGCAATTCAATAATCACCACCCCTCAAGTCTGTCCAAGTTTGGCCGACAGTCTATTTGTGCCGTTGTCATCGAGGGTTATCCGAGATTCGGTTGATTAGGACTCGCCCTCGGGCGGTCCATTCTTGCGTTGGGACTTTAACTTTGAAAATTCTGACCTTCACATTGTCATTCGTATTGAATCTTGCTTGCACCGGTTTTGGCAAGCAAGCCGCCGATGATAACTCGGATACAGCATCCGGTCGCCTCGGCAAAGCTACCGAGACTCCAGACGGTGTCCCTGGATATGAGATTACCTATCACCGTTTTGGTGCTGTACCTGATGATCTCTTGTCTTCGATCATCCAGCCCAAGGGCAGCAACGGATCTTTTGATACCAACGCTTTTGGACAAGTAGGGTTGCGCATTCCAATCTCTCAGGCAGCGGCGGAAATGTACGTGCTTAGCGTCAGCCCAAAAGAGAATGAAGTTGCCGTTGGCCGCGACGAAGATGCGGACACTCTGCGCCGCTTTGTGTTTGGTGCCGAACTGTTTTCCGTCGACGCCAGTGCGGGAGAAGTCTTTATTCCCATGCTCGACGATCGCATGAAACGTTCAGCCTTTGTCGTTGCCAAGAGAGTTCCCGATCAGGCTGGATATCGCCCCTTCTTTGGCACGCTGGCATTAGGGACTAGCTCAACGTGTGCCATCGTTGATGACGGCCGCGTCAAGTGCTGGGGGCTAAACAACGCCGGATCTTTGGGATTTCCGGGAGTATTCAATGCAGTGGGAGCCTATCCAGGCGACATGGAGTCACTGCCCTACATTGAGCTTGGTACGGGTGCGGTTGCTGCCCAGTTATCTGCGGGTTTGTCGTTACATTGTGCCTTGCTTCAAGATGGCTCCGTGAAATGTTGGGGTAACCGCAATGGCCTGTTGGGTATCGGTGATTCGACCCGGCGTGGTGAAGACTTGGAGTTCATGGGCGATGCCTTGCCGAGCGTCGATTTGGGCTCGGGTCGATATGCGCGGCAGATTACCGTTGGTCATTCTTTTACTTGTGCGTTGCTCGATAACGGCACCGTTAAGTGCTGGGGGCAGTTGCCCGGCATGGTCGAGTCTCAAATCATCGGTAACGAGCCTGGAGAAATGGGTGACGCTTTAGAGGCCATCAGCCTCGGTGCGAATCGGTCCATAAAGCAAGTGGCGGCTTCAGGGGGCCATGTCTGTCTACTCTCGGATTTGGGTGAAGTTTGGTGCTGGGGGCGCAACTCGAATGGTGAACTCGGTGCATACCATTCACAAGAAACAGTACCGACCCTGCCCTTTAACACCCTGGCAAGTCGCATGAAGGCTGTGGATCTCGGCAGCAATGCGCGCGCAATTCGCATCAGCGTCGGCCACACCAACACCTGTGCATTGCTTGAGGATCGGCGCCTCAAGTGCTGGGGAAGCAATAGTCAGGGGCAGCTTGGCTTTGGCGACTCACTGCATGGTGTCGAGGCACCAAATCAGTATGGGAGGGGCGTCACAGAGATGGGCGATCATCTACCTTCTATTGATTTGGGGGTGGGTGTTTTCGCCCTGGCGACGGTTCAGTCCCATAGCAGCATTTGCGCGCAACTCGGGGATAGTCGTATCAAATGCTGGGGCCGGAATGATGTCGGACAATTGGGATTAGGGGTTACGGATGCAATTGGTAACGATGACTTGGAGATGGGGGATGATTTGGCTGCTGTCAACCTGGGTGAGGGGCGCACGGCAAAAGAAATTGCAGCCGCCGTCGCAAGTTTTCACTTTTGTGCGCGTCTTGATAACGGCGATGTGAAGTGTTGGGGCTTGAATAACAGCGGCGAGCTCGGCCAGGGCGATGCCAACCATCGAGGCGATGAGCCTGGTGAAATGGGCGACGCGTTGCCCGCAATAACCTTGTGACATTTTCGCGGACAGTGCTTGATTGATCACGCGAAATCAGGGCTGTTGCAGCCACTGAATAAATCGATCGCGATCGGCACCGATGAGACTTCTGCCTATCGGCATTCGTCCAGAATTCACATCGCTGAGAGCGCGTGTTTTCGACATCAGGGACGGATTGTTGACATAATTGTCGTGGCAGCCAGCACCACCGCAGTATTGTCGCATCAGCGATTGCGCTTCAGTCGCGGAAATGGTGTTGGGATTCGTCGGATTCGGCACTGTCGTCGGAGTGGGAGTAGGCGTCAGGCGACTCTTTAACACAAACTCCACGCCACGCCGACCCTTCACCGAACCCTGCTTGTCTTGCGCTTCAAATTCTAAGATCAATCCGTCTTCGACCAATGCCGCCGCTTGCATGAGAAAGAATTTACGATCTCCTGTGAAAAATACGTAGTCAGCAGGGAAGCGGCGTACGCCAGGTGCCGAACAATCACCCTCGCAAAGAGCAAGTGTTTCTACATCGCGCGGCGTGGACAAAAGAAAGCGATAGGACTCGTTCTTGAGATCGACGGGTTGACGTAGAGACACAGCAATCGGATAGATCTGCGTATTGCTGCCTTGTGTGGCGCGCGAGCGAATTGCCCAACGTGAATTTGGTGGGGCATCATCGCCAGCGCCGTTCCAAGTTCCGACGAGTTGCTGGCCTTGCGTGTACGAAACTTGATCCATATCGCCATAGGGCGACTGAGTATTGCCGCCAGCGTTATCAAATCCACCCGTAGTGCCAGTGCCCGAGTTGTCCGTTGCCGGCTGCGGCAATTCGTCGAGATTTCGCGTCATGCAGCCGGCGACGACAAGCAAAGCAATTAATGGCGTCAAAATGGATCCCGTGCGCCAGCGCTTCATGGGGAGGTTGCTCCTGCGGCAGTCTGCGGAGTGGCCTGAGGCGGCGTACCTATCTGCAATCCGGAGCGGCGCCACAGCTTGAGCAACTCAATATCTTGTGGCCACATGCGATCGCCCTCGTTCATCGGCATAAAGCCGGATTCTACACTTTTAATAATGTCGTCTACAACGCGTGCCTTGGCAACTTTTTCCGGCTGGGCGTAGGCCGAGTGACACTGAAGGCATTCGTACTGTCGCCTTGGCTCGTTGAGTTTCAGGAGCGGCAGAATGTCTTGGTAAAACGTCACAACCCGCTGCGGTTGTTGTGTCCCGCTAGGTGTCGGAGATGGCTGGGCAGTGGGATTGGTGCCCGGGTCGACTGTGGCGGGCGCTTCGACGTCGGCCAGACTTTGGCGCTGGACACAGCTGGTCGAAAGCACCAAGGCAAACAACAGCAACAATGGCAGGTGATACCTGCCATCATTGTCGCGGTCATTTGCCAACTTCAATTGCATTCGCGCCACTCCACAGATCCGCATCCACGCAAGGTTACTTTACAACCCAAAGTACCATTTGCTCGGCAGGAAGGGTCTTCGCGGTGCTCAACTCAACCTTCTGAGTACCCACGCGGATCTCAAAGGTTAAGCCTGAGTCGAGGCCAACGGGCATCATCGCCTGAGCAGTCGCGGCGGATCCGAGCTTCATCACGACCTGGTTGCCCGCATACAGCGAAATGTTCCCAGCTGCGTCGAGTACAGGCTGAGCCTCTTGTGTTGTGCCGCTGGCGCGGTCTTGAATCATGATCGACTGGCGCTCGACGCCAACACCGATCGCATGCCAATTTTCACCGGCAGTCGACTGGGCGCTACCGCAAGCCACGATTTGCGCGGCGATGGAAACCGCCGATGGCAAGCGTCCGAATTGACCATCGACATTCGTCAATTGGGTATTTTCCCCGACGGTAACAAGCATGCCACAATTTTGAGCGTTGCCAAATTCCGACACCATGGACTCGGTGCCCAGTCCGCGATCGCGCATCACCTGACAGCCAACAGCGCTGGTGAGGGCGAGGCTGCTTCCTATGATTACATTTTTCCAAGTCTTTAAATTATTCATTATCATCTCCTGAAGACAGCCAAGTTCTTAGCGAGCCGGTAATGTTTCACACATATTCTTACGTCGCGAACCAAACTTCCCATTACAGAAGCTGGTGCAAGTACCGGTCGCTCGACCTTGAAAACGACCTTCGATTAACATAATCGCCTGCTTCACGGGTTCCACGGTGCCAGAAATGATCTTCTCGTTCAGCGGACCTTGGTCGTCGGACATGGCGCGAGTGATCTTTTCCATGGCCGTCGAAAAGCGCTTGCCAGAGTATTCATTCAATACAGTCAGTTCCGCGTTGCTTGTCCAGCCGTTAGCACCTTGAATTTCAGGGTCGCTCAGGGCCGCTTGGTTGCCTTTGATGTGACAGGTAATGCAGGAGCGTCCCGTTGCCAGCGCTGACCCCTGCTTCCAGTTGGCGGGGTCGATAGCGAATGGAAACTCACCCTTACCGCGTTCCTGCGAGCCTTCGCCGTGGATACTGTAGTACATCATGCCGTTGGGAAGCTGCATCCACCATTCGGAGGCAACGGCTGTGCCACCATCACCTGGCCCTGCGTTCAGGGCGCCGGTGCTGCGTTGGTCGCGATCCGTTGGCGCCGTTCGATAGCGAATGTTGCCATTGTCGCGGCCATCGAACTCGTCCGAGGTGTACGAGTAAAGGATGCCTTTGCCGCTTTGGATCAGGGCGATAGCCTCTTGCACGGTATTGTACTGAGGAACTTCGTTGCGGGCGACTCCTGGAAATGCCACACGGAAAGCAGTAACCCGCGGACCGCAGACAATGGCGTCTTTTTGCGTCGATAGAGCAAAGATCTTACCCATCGTGTATTTGCGCGTAAAGTTACTGTACGAGCTCGGTGTCTTGTGGACATTGGCATACGGTCCGCCATGCACGGCGTTATACACAAAACGTTGCGCCGGAACTGGCTGATTGGCGTCGAAAGCAGCGCAGTCGCCTCGTGGTGCTGGCGAGATGCGAATATTGGCTTTTGGCGAACAAGCAGCGATGAATCCCCAATTCGCGGCGGCGTCACCAGCCCAAATCTTTTGCGTGTTCAAGGCGAACACCAGACCGGCGCCATCACTTACGTCTTCCGGAACATCAATTTCAGGCTGCCATGATAAGTGGTTCCAAGCTTTGGCGATAGCGACCCGCACGGTGTTGGCGGTCTCGGCATTAGCGGCCACCTCCGGTGTGATATAGACGTATCTGAACCCTTGACCGGCTCGAGCTTGATGCGCCGTAACCCACTGCGTGACCTGGGCCGTGCTATAGCCAGCGGGCACTGCAGTATATGGGGCACGCGTGGTGATATCACCACGATTCGGGTTGATGACGGGTGGCAAGTTTGTTGGCGTCGGTGCTGGCGCCGTTGTCGGATTGATGACGGGCGTTGGCTGTGGCGCTGGTGCCGTCGTTGGAGTAATGACCGGCGGATTGATGACCGGCGGATTGATGACCGGTGGCAATGTCGGTGTTGGATCTGGTGCAAAAGTTGGCTGTGTCGGCAAGCTCGGCGTTATTGGCGACGTGCTCGAATTGTTTGGCAAGTTCGTAGTCGGCAATGTGCCGCTCGGGCTTCCTGAGTTCTTGTTTGTTTGATCGCCAGTCCCTTGGTTCTGACCCTGCGCGCCTTTGCCTGGTCCACTGTTTGTGGGCACCTCAGTCTGAGTGCAGGCTACCGCAAAGGTCGTCAAAAACACTGACATCATGGTCGCTTGCGATAATTTTTGCTTGTATCCGCAGGAAGGAAACTTCATGCAACAACTCCCCAGGTCTCTACGTCCAGTCTCGACTTGATCATGGCAATCTATGGCGCGTCATCCCGCCGCACTCCGAAGGGGCTGTCCCCCCAAAATGGACCGTGGCAATTGGGTCACGCGCTCGGACCTATCTACAGGATTCGTTCCTAGAGTTAGTGGCGGCAGCAGTCTGTTATGATTGGTTAAAATAAATGATCAGGGTGACGAACATTTTGACACGCGGGGGTTTATGTCAAAAAATTATGCTGCATTTTGCGTAAGTCAGGGTCGACACTACTTGTATTTTGGTACGTGTTCCCAGACCTCAAAGGGACTGGCAACCACCTTCATAGAACGCTGCGAGCATGTTATCGCGCCTTTGGAAGTCGTCACGTAGCCAGGCGGTAAGTGCGGCGTCGTCGGTAGGCAATTCGTTCATCGGAATGCGACGGACGTGCATGTAGGCTCGCGGAATCTCGCCCCTGATCAGTTTTAATAAGGACGGAGCCGATCCAACATAAGCGATGGTGAGGCTATAGACCGCTTGCGCATGCTGGCGCAAGCCTTCGATGGATGCCAAGAAACCCTTCGGTCGCGGAATAAGCACATGGCGCGGAATCGATAAACCTTGCTGCTGAGCAAACTGTTGAGCCATCCCCAACTTTTTCGGCCTGAGACGAGTGCCTTCAGGAAACATGGTGAGCCAGATCGGGACACGATCTTGCGTTACATGAGCAAAGGTTGCCTTAATGTGCTGGTGATCATCAGCCCAATTGCGTTTTAGAAAAATGGTATCCAGAAATGCCATGCCCCAACCTAGTCCGGGGACGAGGCGTAAAATGGCCTTCGCCATCCAAGTCACCCAGCCAAGACAACGCTTCTCCGCTGCTAGGATCAGCATAATAATAATATCAGCCATGCCCTGATGATTGGCAATGACGATAGCGTTCTCTTGGTTCGGCACCGAATCGCCAGTGATGATCACTTGCAGTCCAATCAGGCGCTGAATGCCCCATGCCCACCAACCCCAAACCATGTAAGCAATGAAACGATTGTAGCGACGGTAAAGATCCTTGGAGAAAGGCCGGATCAGTAGGCTAGGAAACTGCAGGAGGTTCAAACTCAAGAGCGGCAAGAACGCGGCGATGAGATTAATGGGTGCCCATACGCCGTACCAAAGGATTTTGCCGAGGGCGCTGCGTGGATACAGATCAGTCATGCGCACGATGGGCCCCCGTGAGGAAAATAACGTCCCGAGCATGATAGCACGGTCGAGGATTCGGGTTGAAGTTGTATTGGGGGGCGCTTAGACTGTGGCTATGGCTAGACCGATTACGACTCCCTTTCGCGCGACCTGGTTCCTGCGGCTCTTTGGGCTCAGCAAGGTGCATCTGATTTGGCATGTTTGGCCCCGCGTCATTGAGATCAGCGATCAGCGGGTTGAGATTTCGATACCGCTGAATCGTCGGACCCGCAATCACTGGGGAGCCATGTATTTTGGGACGTTGGCCATCGGTGCCGATTGCGCTGCCGGATTGCTCGCCGTCGCTCTGATCCGCGAAAGTAAGGAGAACATTACCTTTTTGTTTAAGGATGCAAAGGGTGACTTTCTGAAGCGGGCGGATGGTGATGCGCACTTCGTCAGCGACAGCGCTGCCGCCGTGCAACAGTTGGTACAAAAGGCTTTGGTTACCGGTGAGCGGCAGAACTTAACGGTACCAGTAACCGTCACAGTACCAAAGAAGTATGGCAACGAACCTGTTGCCAAGTTTGAGCTGACCTTATCACTCAAGAAGAAGTAGTTCTCTGGAGAAGGGCGAAGACCGGCCGCCTGCTCAGGGCAGCATTTTCACCGGCTGGTTGTCTTGCTTGTAAAGCAGCTGCCGACCTACTGTATCCGAACAGTCATCGCCCGTTCGTGAAATGGCCAGGGAGCCATAGGGAACCGCGACGCAGCCATCGCTGCCAAAGACATTTTTGACAATTTCTAGCAGTGACGGATCCATGCCGGTTGGACACTTGGGTGACGATCCGCGTCCCGAGCTGCCACTGCCATAGTAGCAGGCTTTTGTTGCAGGACTCAGCGCATACTTTACGGCATTGACGGCCTGACAATAATAGCTACTGCCAGACATGATCCCAACGAGAACTTCTCCCTCGGCGCAAGTGCCGCTGCGCACCATAGGCTGCCCGGTGCTAAGGATGTCCCGCAATGGCAAGGGGCAGCAACCGAATTTGGCTCGATCGCCATCATCGACGGTGTACACCGCATGATTCGCCGGACACATGCCGCTTGTAATAATGCTGCCCTGCCCCGTGGAGCAGGGTTGCGGATTGGCGGTGATGATGCCGTCGTCCATGTTAATTCCGCCACTAGAACTGCCTGGGCCGCCTAGCTGACCCCCGCCGTTCTGTAAGCCATTTTGGTCGGCGCCACCCAAGGTGCCAATGTTGTAAGGGTCGCCTCCAGGGCCGCCGGGGGTCCCGAATTGCTCGGCATTACGCTGCACCGGCACGTTTCCAGTGCCGGCGAACTTTGACTCGCTGCAGGCTGCGAGGATCGCGATCCATGCTAATATGAGTGCTCTCATTGTGCACCTCCCGTTACCGTATGTATCGGCGCAACTGGGAAATTTCTTGAGTGATCATAAAAATTCATGATTTAGTTATTTGTGATTAGATACTTGCCTTGCGCTTCAGGAGGGGGCGTTTCATCGCTAGTCGGTAAGCCGATGGCATGGTATGACCGCTCCAACGAATGGCTGCCAGGGTGGTAGCCGCATCGCAAGATCCTAAAAGGAAAGAAGAACTCTTTGAAATCTAGTAAATTTTTTGGATGGCGGCGTAAAGGCGCTGCCGACGACGCCGCACCAAGCACGGCAGAGAAAAAGACTCCAGCCAAGCCTCGCCAGTCTGAGTTACCACCGGCACCTAAGAAGTCAAAAGATGCCGCAGCTCCCGCAGCCAATACGAGCTCGTTTGCCGAGCTTGGCCTTAGTGCTAAGACTTGTAAGGCCGTTGCTGACGAAGGGTACGAGAACCCAACACCGATTCAATCTCAGTGCATTCCCATCGTCTTGAGTGGCCGAGATCTTCTCGGTCTAGCGCAAACGGGTACAGGCAAAACAGCCGCATTTGCTTTGCCAATCATTGATCGATTGATGGCACAGCCATCCGCAACGCGAGGTACGCGAGCGTTGATCCTGACGCCGACACGTGAGTTGGCGGTGCAGGTTGCCGACAGTTTCAAGACTTACGGAAAATATGGTCGATTGAACACGGTCATGATTTTTGGCGGTGTCGGCATCGAGCCGCAAAAGCAGGCCATGCGCCGTCAGCCCGACATCGTCGTAGCAACACCCGGCCGACTCTTGGATCTGGCTAGTCAGCGCTGTGTCGACTTTCGTAACCTTGATGTGTTTATCCTGGATGAAGCCGATCGCATGCTCGACATGGGCTTTTTGCCGGATGTGAAGCGCATCATTAAGCTGCTGCCGGAACAGCGGCAAAACCTGCTGTTTTCTGCGACCATGCCGGATGACATTCAGGACCTAGTTTCGAAACTACTGCGGGATCCAGCAAGAGTCACTGTTGCGCCGCGTTCGTCGACGAGTGCCCAAATTGAGCAGCGTTTGTACTTGGTCGAACGTCCTTTCAAGCGGCATTTGCTGCTTGAAACGCTACAGCAACAGGATGTCACCAGAGCTCTGGTATTTACGCGCACGAAAGCGATCGCCAACCGAATCTCCGAGTTCTTGACCAAATCAGGCGTTGGCGCCGAAGCCATCCATGGCAATAAGTCGCAGAGTGCTCGTCAGCGATCACTCGAGAACTTTCGTAGCGGTCGCATTCGCGTTCTTGTAGCAAGCGACCTTGCTGCGCGCGGCATCGATATCGACGAGATTTCGCACGTCATCAACTACGATATCCCCAACGAGCCGGAGACGTATGTGCATCGCATTGGGCGGACGGGCCGGGCGCAGGCAACCGGCATCGCACTTTCTTTCTGCGATATGAACGAGCGCGCGTTTGTCCGCGATATCGAGCGCATCATTGGCAAGAGAATACCCTTGGTGGAGGAGCATCCTTACGCCGGTATGGAAGACCCGAATCCTGCACCACCAGAACCTCAGCGCTCACGCCAGCGTGGAGGCCGAGGCGGTTCACAGGGAGGAGACTCTCGTCCGCAGTCGCGCGGAAGTCGTTCGACGGGGGGAAGTTCTAGGAGTTCAGCTGGCTCGCGCAGCTCCGGTGGCGGAAGTGGTGGTGGCAGTGGTGGACGCGGCCCGCGAAAGTCCGATGGACAAAAGCGGCGTTAATATCGCGCGTGACGGTCAATGCAGATCGTCATGCATCTTCTGATACATCTTCCAAGAAGCCAGCATGTAGGTTGCCCCGCATGCAAGACCTGCTGCAGGTACGATCCACAATGCTTGCAATCCGCCTAGGATGCTTAAGCTCATAGAAGATACAAACGTGGCGGCTGGATTGACGGCGCCCAAAGTTAGGGCGCGAGCCTGAATGCGGATAATGCGTGGATATAAATTCGTGATCAATTGATTCACCGGATTTCGTAGTGAAAAGCGCAATTCACTCTCCACAAAGCGACACCACGTTGCAGTGGCGAGATTGTGCGGAAAAAGTCCGGTGGCAAATCCAGTCATCATACACAAGTTGTACAGCATGTGTGAATTCGCCAGCCCAATACGGCGAATGAGGCGGCCGACCAAGACGAGTTGCACCAGGATCGACAGGGCCAATGCGATTTGCGTGTAGTTTGCTAAGTATCTGGCAAGTGATTGGGCGTCGAGAAAGCCTTGCTGAAAGGCGATGCTGTATTGGTAGACGAGGATCCAACGACAAACCATAAACAAGAAACCGCTGATAGAACTCCAAAAGACAAGTGGTGATTGTCGAAGGATGAAAATGGAATCCTGGATGAATCCGCGCCGTGGGGTACCGCTAATGATCGCAGATGGAGGTATTGACGGTCGGCACGCCGAGGCGGATTCGGAATTCTCTTCCTCGTCGCCACTCTGGGACTTGCGATGGATGCGGTCCACCCCGACGACTCCGAAAACCATAGCCACTACAAAAAATGGAATGGTATGCATGACGCTGATCGCCGATACGAGCTGTCCCAGAAGCGCTGCGCCCAGTAGCCCTCCCACTCGCCCGCCGGCATAGATGATCGGTAGTAATCGCCCGAGCTGTTCCTTCGTAAAATAGTCTTGAAGGTATGTCCCAAAGTGCAACAGGACCATTGTGTAGACGGACTCTCGCAGTACAAAGAGCAATGCACTTGCGACAGACGGCATGACCTCAGTCAAGAGAAGTGTGTAGCAGAGGGCGAAGGCTAGTGCGGATAGAAGCAGAATTCGACGAAACATCTTTGCTGAGGCCCACTCCGGAGCATAGCGGCTATAAGTATGAATGAGGACAAAGCTCAATAGCGCCGTCAGACCGTAGTACCAAGGCAAAACAGACGCGGGCACCTGTCGCACAAACAGAGTCAGCGAGACGGTATCGGCCATGGTAAGGCCGGCAAAGAGACACGCGTACAGAGAAAAGAAAGGCAGGGCCGAACGCAGCTCGCCCGGCTCTGCCAGCAGAGCTGCGTGCCATACATGGTAGAATCTCCGGACGATCCGTTTCAGCATGAACTACCGCGTCGCGGACAGAGGAGCCACATAAGCCCTTGCAGTGCGTGCCTGGACGCCATGCGTCGGCAAGCCAAACCAAGTTGGGTCCCGCTCAAGCTTGGCGAGGGTATGGCGAACAAACCGAGCTGATGTCTGGCACAGTGCTGTTAAGTGCTCTTCACTGAGTCCCAGCAAATTCATGGTTTCCGAGTTGGTGAGCGGCAACATGAAGTCGGTTCCATGCTGTTTAGTGGCAACCGTCGAGGGTGTGATGTTGTTGATCAGCATTTGCCGATCCAGTTGTTCCCGGTCATAGACCATACTAGAGACCTTAGCTATCGACGGAAACGCCTGTAGGCAATCTCCATTCCGGTAGACAACAACGCGCAACTCAAATTTTCGGCCGTGCATGTCGTGACCAGGTGCCTGAATTGTCCGTGCGTCGAGAAAATCGCAGATTGTATACGGTAGTGCACCGCCGACCATGCCGTAGAACTCTTCGGTTTGATGTAAGGAGCCGTCAATACGGCTCACGATGCTCTGGATGTCCTCTTCTGGGTTGAGAAAGAATTCAATACCATGCCCGAGACCAGTGCCGTGGGGCTTGATGACAACTTTACGGCCTTGCTCTAAGTCGCTCAGAACGATCTGCACCAACTGCTGCCGATCGTGCGCAAAGCGGTGGTAAACTCCGGATGGAAAGTAGCGGCTATTCGTGCACTGTAAAAACTCGTTCAGCAAGCTATAGACAACACCCTTGTCAGCTCCTGCATGAAACGTCCGATTCATAACCAGTAAACGACTTAGATCCACGCCACCCTGGAATTTATCCAGGACGTTGGCGCAAAATCGGTCATTGACGATTGCGTGCACCGGACGGCCGAGAAGTTGCAGAGTTCCATCCGGCAAGCATTGCAGAGTATTTAGAAAGTCTTTCATGTAGCCGACGACGATCAGCGGGCCACCCTCTGCACTAATGCTTGGCTCGCGTAGAAGGCGCGTCAAGCTTCGAACATGGCATGTACCATGTGTTTCTTCAAATCCGCGCGCCATCGCGTCTGCGTACATGATCTTTTCATGGATCAGCTTATTCAGCCGTGGGTTGGAATCTGATTCCTTGCCGGACGACGCGATCAGCACCAGAGGGTGCGCCATGGGCAATTGTTGTGGCACTTCCGCCATGGACGCTAAGATGGACGACAGTACGGGCGCCGGTAGATTGGTGATGCCACCAATTCCTGTGCCATTGAGCTCGATAATGTGGAACTGGGGTTGACCATCGACTTCCGTCACTAAAATATCTAGTGGCGCAACGGAAAAAAGCTGACTTTGCAAGGGACTGCCAAGGGCAACGGTCGAGTGATCGATAAATCTCTCAGTGAGCCTGACATCCTGGCGATTGCGGATGGAGCTTCGACACTCGATCAAGTGTCCGAGCAGGTCCGAAGTTCCGATGACGGTGTCGAGTCCAAACGAATACTGATCGTGATCCAGCGTACGCTGCATGAAGCGCATGGCCACATACTCCCGCAAAAATTGGTGCCGAGCGACATGCGCGAACACCGCCAATTTGGCATGGGCGTGGTTCTCGCCCAGATTTCCTGTAAATGCATCTGAATTTTGAAAATTTATGTAGTTTTCATGGAGTCTTGGCCGGAACTGACTGGCCGGCCAGGAAGAAGGCCAGCGCCATCAGTGGGCGAACACGTCGTAAGATCCCGATCCCTTGAGTTCAGGAGATCGTCCGTGCAAGATCTGAATGGGTCGAGCATTCTCCCCGATGACTTGCCGGAGAAATGCCAGTTGCTGGCGTGAGGCCTGCATTGGTTCTTTCAGCACCATCCACCGGACATTTTCCGAACAAGGTGGCGTGGTCAGAGACCCGTCGTAGTGGTAGTAAGCGCGCTCGTTCGGAATGATCGTCGCCACATCCAAAGATTGAAATGTGTGCCGCTTGCCTTGGGTCGTCGGCATGTATTCCCAGAGCTCACTGAGCAGAGCGCTCTCGATTCCTGGTTCAAGCATGATGCCGACGACCGCTAAGTCACCTTTGGAATTCTGATGAACAAAATGCAATTCGCCCGGGCTGCGCTCGCCGTGCAGCATGTGCTCACTTGGCGTGTGAAAGTGGAATTGCAGCAACTTATACTTAACACCGGCCACTTGAATCCAGCTTCCTGGCGCGACGTCACCTTGCACCGTGTGGCCATTATGGTGGAACTTGACCACAGCCGGGCGATAATCAAATTCGATCGTTTCGTCATCAGTCTCGGCGGTGACGTGGTCGATGTTTACGGGTGACTGGCTTCGGCCATCACGGCAAGTCTCCCATGCTGGGTTCAACTTATCCCAGTGTGCAGGTCCGCCTTCTCCTTCGTAGCTCCAATGGGCATTGTGCTGTGCGTGCTTTGTTTCAATATGTGCTTTTGCCTGCGGAGCAGGTTGGGTCATCGGAGCCTGATGGCTGGCGGTCGCAGGTGCTTTCGCTACTTCCGAGGACTCTGAAGGATGCCCAACTTCAGAGGATTCCGCCCCATATCTGGGGCCGCCGACTGTTTCTATCTTGGCCTTTGGGTGCAAAACCGAAACGGCAACGATGGTGCCTCCAACCAAGATTGAAGACACGAAGGCAGCGGCAGCCCAGGCGATCCATAAGTCCCGATTGTACGTTCTCAAGCTTTCCTCCTCGCCCTATGGCGCAAACCGGAAAGCATGTCGGCGCAATCTCGGAAAGGTTGAGTCAATATTTCTCAATCGCCAAAAATAAATTGGAATTCCAGTAAGTTGTAGGGATTTGCCTAGGCTTGAGGAGTGGATGATGTCGCATGGCGACCTATAGGCGATAACTAGCACCAAAGCGGGTGAAGAACGTCCCTGTCTTGGTATCGCCGGCATAGCCGAATTCGCCGACAAGACCGGCGCCATCGATGAGTGAGATGCGTGTGCGGAAGCCAATCTCGGGGATGAAAAGCTTTTCTTGGCCAGAGAACACGAGCGGATGGACGATTCCAGCACCCGGAGCCAACTCAAAGCGGCCTTTGTTGCGGAAATGAAAGATCACGAACGAGCGTTCGGTAGCAAACGCGATGGCCTTGGTAAAGGTAAAGTGCGGTTCCTCTTCCTGGCGATTCAAATCGAGGATGGACTCCTCGCGAATGGGTAGGAGCAATGCGAATCGCAGCAGCCATGATTCACTGACTAGGCGTGCTCCTTCCAAAACTTTTCCAATGGCTGGAAATACAGTGCGCTCGGCATTGGATGGTGTGAAAAAGTAACGCATGTTCTCTTGCGATTGCAGATAAATCTCACTCAAAGAAAATTCCCAAAGGTAGCTATATGGTGTGGCCTCGCTCTGAGGCTCAACTGCCCCACCAGCATGCGCCATGGTCCGCATTGTAGTTAGGCAGAGGATGGAATTGATCAGCAAACGTTGCCAAGTTTGAACGGACAAGTTCCGATTCTCCGAGTGTCAGAAATTTTGGTCATCGTGTTCGAGGAAAGTACCATAGCAAATGCAATTTTCCAGTGGTGTTTCCGCTGACCTCGACCACCCCAGAAATAGTTAAACTAACGACTTAGTTGACATTGACTAAAGCTTTAGTTAGTCTCAACAGGGTAGCAGATAGCTTCCCTTCGTCCATGACCTCAGAGGAGTGCTCACTCATGATTGTGCAAGATGGTCGGCGTCTCACAGATGTGGAACTCGAACTCATGAACATTGTTTGGTCGCTAGGCGAGGCCACAGTTCACTCATTGCAAGAGCGACTGCCATCGGAGCGGCAGCTGGCTTACACCAGCGTTTCGACCATACTGCGCATTCTTGAAAAGAAGGGTGTTCTTCGCAGCCGGAAAGAGGGACGCACGCATGTGTACATCCCGGTCTTATCGAAGGAACAGTACGAGCGAATCTCGCTCGAGCATATTATTGTAAATGTCTTTGACAAGACACCGAGTGCCCTCGTGCGTACGCTTGTCGATTCCCAGCAGTTATCGAAGCAAGACTTAGCAGCCATTCAAAAGTTAATTGAAGAGCGGCTATCATGATGAACTTATTTCTCGAAGGAGCCTCGCTATTTCTGCGACTACAGCTGGCCGTTTCGCTCGCCGGGGTGTTTTGGCTGGCATGCGTAGGTCTGGCTCACTGGCGAAAC
Organism: uncultured Oligoflexales bacterium; assembly: GCA_964560765.1. Lineage (GTDB taxonomy): Bacteria > Bdellovibrionota_B > Oligoflexia > Oligoflexales > CAZLMG01 > CAZLMG01. The sequence continues at coordinate 2,070 of CAZLMG010000009.1, read as the reverse complement.
CGTGGCCATTCCTTGAATCCACAATTTTGCAACTCCATGGCGCATATCCTGATGGTTAGCTCTGTTTTGGCGGGTATCGGTGCCAGTTTGATGCCGAACACAGATTGGATCTTGGTAACGTCCAGTGGGATGACACACGATCTTGTATCGTTGGCACCGTCGATTGATTCCGGTAACAAGCCTCGGACTGCGCTCGGCCCATCACCAACCTACTGGGAGCAATGGCGCCCATCTTTAACGATGGCGGGCATCGTGGGAGTCGGGCTGGCATGGTTTTGCTGTTTCCTCTTGTTGTGGCGCGAGCGACGTTGGATGCGTGGCATTGTGCGGCGGGCCATGATTTTGCGCCGATTTGGGCGCTGTCACATTCTATTGTCGGCAGACGTTTCTGTGCCATTGGCCTTTGTTTGGCAGCGGGGTGCTTGGGTCGTCTTGCCGGATTCGCTTGCAGACCAACCAGAGTTGCTGCCGATCGTGATTGCTCATGAGCTGCAGCATCATCGACAGCGAGACACGTTCTGGGCGACACCTTGGTACGTATTGCGTGGGATTTTGCTGTGGAATCCCGTGGTTTTGCTCTGGTTACGATGCCTAAGAGAAGTTCAAGAATGGTCCTGCGATGCTGCCGTTGTCGGCCGCAACGGTGTTGCAGCGAAGGATTATGCGCGTTGCTTATTGGAAGTAGCGCGGCAGGCTGGACGTCGCAGAATACAACTTGTTGGCGCGACAAGTTTGACTCTGAGTCGGTCGGCTCAATCACTATCACGGAGGATTGAAAAGATGTCGCAAGGACAATGGACAGTGAATCGCCTTTGGACGGGGGCGATGGTGGCCGGATCAGCGCTTTGTGTGCTGGTGAGTCTAGGGCTGGGGCGCCAATGGCAGGTTGTTTCGCCGATGAGTTTAGCTGAGGTCCAGGAATTGCCGCCTTCGGAGTTGTTGGCCGGATTCCCCATCGACGTGAATGAGGAGGTCGTCGCTGAGCTGAATCAATTGGTGCGAACGCAGGAGGGTAAACGCTTCATGCGCAAGGCCCTGGAACGAAAGGCGGAACACGAGGCGATACTGGAGGCCGCGTTTCAAGCTTATGGTGCACCAAAAGCACTGCTGGCTGTGCCGCTGATGGAGTCCGGGTTTGCGAATCTACCGCCGCGTGTGAATCCTCTGCGAGCGGCCGGAATGTGGCAGTTTATGGCGCAAACAGCTCGCAATTACGGTCTTAAAGTTGAGGGTTCCGAGGATCAACGACTTGATGTGGCGAAGTCGACGGATGCCGCCATGCGCTTATTGACGGCGTTGCACTTACGATTCAAGGATTGGCGACTAGCGCTCTTGGCCTACAACATCGGCGAAAATGCGGTGCAACGGGGCATGAACAAGTTGAAGACGCAGGATCCTTGGGTGCTAGCTAGGAATGAATTTGGCGGAGATAATTATCTGCCGAAGGTCATGGCCGGAGCCATTGCCCTGGGGCAGGGGGGCCTCTAAACGGGCCGATGGGATTTGGCTGAGGCCTGAGCCATTTTGGAAGTGTTACTGCTGCTTTTGCGTGATACTCGGAGATGGTTCTCAGGTCCAGCCAAGCCGACAATTGTGGAGCGTCCCGATGATCCCTGCAAGCTTACTCGAACGCATAAGGTCCAAGTGCGATCGTATAATCTCTGGCTTCAGCAGCTTGCTGATCATGGTGATGTTCGGACTTATCCTGGCTGCCGACGGTCTTGCCGCAGACTATTATTTGAGTTCCTCGGGGAATGATGACAACGCAGGGACAAGCGCAAGCAGTCCTTGGCGATCATTGACACGAGCTGCTCGGTTGCCCGCTTGAGGGCGGCGACCGGATTCTGCTGAGGCGAGGTGATGAATGGTGAGGCGAGAGTTTGACTGGATTGCAGCGGTCAAATTCCACTGGCTGGGTGGCTATTTCTGCCTATGGCGCCGGTGAACGGCCAAAGATCCTGCCTGGATACGAGCATCCGGCAGCCATCGCCATCGGAACCATGGATCCGCAGCTGCCTAGGGCCTGTCCCTCTTTTGGCTAATTCGCAGTAGTCAGCTAAAATGCGTTCG
>CAZLMG010000008.1:151110-153791 GCA_964560765.1 uncultured Oligoflexales bacterium | reverse complement strand
TCGAACGCATTTTAGCTGACTACTGCGAATTAGCCAAAAGAGGGACAGGCCCTAAGCTCGCCGAGGTTTTTTGCTTCTTTTGCCGACCCCCTGGAAATGACGGCAGTAATCAATCGCCTTCGAGCGGCTCAAGCCCATGTAGCATGGCTACATCCTTTATAGTGTTGAATTGACAGCGAAATCCGGGCCTACTCCGAATGCCCCGGACAGTCCACAGGCAGTCAGCCACGCCCTGTCCATCGCCACAACAGGCTGATTTTAAGAGATTAATTAGCACTGCCTCGATTTGGCAAGCTCTTCGCAAACTCATTCGCAACCCATTCATGAATTCAAGATGCTCTAACAGACGACCCTAATCGGTCATAGGGCAGCCAGGAGGAACGGAATGCAGCACACGTTACCAAGACTCGTGAGTTTGCTCGTCGCATCTGCGGCCGTACCTTACGGTTGCAGTAGCAACTCCAAAAATGAGCAAATCGTAAGCAGTGCGCGCAGCCAATCGGTCGCGCAAGAGGCAGAAGTAGCTCTCTCAATGGCGATATCCCCGATGGATCGCGCCACTCTCTCGCTATTCGGCACCGTCGCCGTCCCCAACTCGGTCGCCCCCTACATTCAAAGTACCGTCAAGGAACAAGGATCTGCCGCGGCCGCCAAGTCGCTACTAGCCAACTGGCAGATCTTTCGCGCCATGGCGCATCGCATGACTAAGACCATGCTGCGGCGGGAAGCATACGATTCTGAAATCATGCGTTGGTACGTCGGTCACCAAAACGGAGAATACTCTCTCTTGAAATTAGCCTTTCTAACCCTGAACTCCCGCGAGTTTATCAATCAGATTGCCGTGGCAGACTCGAAGCAGTCCTTCCTCATCGAAGCCCTCCAGCGCCTAGTTCAGTATTTAACTGTCACCGGCTACCCCATGTTTGATCGACGCAATGCTTGGCAACTCGCCAGCCTCATTGATCAGAGGGAACTCGATCAGTTCTTGCAAGATGGCGCGCCTCGCCTCGGCGACTTTCTGATGCGCCAGTTAGGCCGTGAGTTGGCCAAGTACTGGGTTGATAACCAATTAGGGGCGGGGGTTTATTCGTCAGACGCGGCGATTCAAGATGCCTTGACGAAAAGCTCCGGCAGCGAACAGATCGTGTTGGAACGGATCCTCGATCAGTTACCAAAGCAAGCGTCAGGGATGGCCTTGACTTCAAAGACTCCATGTCTAACTGGGTTACCATTTGATCCGTCCGCCGCACTCATGAGCTGCGATGAGCTAGAGAGTTTCGGGTTGCAACAGGAAATTCCAAAGATAAGCGAGTGCGACCTACGTCCATCATTTTGCGTCCAGCGTCTTATGGCCCTGTGCATAGAGAAGGCTCAAGGCGACGCACAATCCCTGCAGCTATGTCGCGACGAGTTTGCCGGCACGGCCGAAGATGGTGCGATTGGCGATCAGGAAAAGCCGGACGTGATCGACGATGGCATTCAGGCCTGTATCGATGGTGGCGGGGTAGAGACCCCCATCTGCGCAGACCCGCAACCACCCCTCAGCTTTCCAATAAGTCAGATCATCCCATTTGCGGATACCTCCTGCCAAGGAGGACTCTCCAAGCGCCCATGCGTGCTACCAGGGATCGAGCCAACCGTCGAAGATCCCGTCTGTAGAGTACGAAGCCCCATTCCTGATAGCTGCCTCATCATGGGCCCAAGCTGCCCGATTCGCATACCCTTTGAGGGAGGGATTGCTGCCGGCGACTGAGCAGCATAACTGCAAGTAACCCGACCCAATGTTAAGAACGACTTACATTGATCTGCGAAACTCAACGAGGGGCACCATGCAAAACTATCGCACGCTAGTCGCCTTCATCACAGCAATGTCTACTTGCCATATCGGCTGTCAAAAAGATGTATCAGCACGGGAAACGATTTCCAAACAACGCCATCACGGTAACTCGTCGGCGGCCAGCAGCACAATCGACGCAACCTCTCCAGCATTCTTGGCCGTTCCACCGATGGATCGAATTTTGATCAGCGCCGTAGGATCGAATGTTGTCAGCAACGATTACCAACAAGAAGTCATCGACACCCTCCGTAACGAGCTACCCGCAATGGCCGCAGAAAGGCTCATTCGCAACTGGGAGGCTTTTCAACTCAATGCTAGTCGCATGACACGCATCATGCTGCACCGTGAACCTTCGGAAGTGGAGCTCTTGCGCTGGTATGAAGCTGTCATCAATGGCAAAGACTCCCTGTTTCACCTAGCTTTCACCGCCCTCAGCACAGCAGAGTTTATCGATCAATACATTGCGAGCAACAACGAGAGCCCGTTATTGCAGATTGGTATCGAGCGGCTATTGCAGTATCTGACTCCCACCGGCCTGGCATTGATCGATCGGCGCAATGTCGTGGACTTCGTAAAACTGATTCCAGATGCTGAGCACAATCAATTCATCGCCGATGGCCTACCCATGGCTGGCCATTTTCTCTATAGGACGCTGGGCCACGAACTGGCCAAATATTTTGCCGCCAATCAGATTGGTAGCGCCATCGATCTTGGAAGCCAGGATTTTAGTTTCGCCGTGGATGCAGGATCAGGTCTTGAAGTCCTAATTCTGTCGAATATCATCCAACAAACACCTCATGTGGACCTCTCACTTACATCCGTTAGCTCAACTCCAGCTCCCACA
>CAZLMG010000008.1:0-151010 GCA_964560765.1 uncultured Oligoflexales bacterium | reverse complement strand
ACACCCACAAGCATCGACGACACAGAGATTCGACGCGTCGCTCAACGCATCGCCAGCACCGGAAGTTGTGATGGTAGCCCACTTTGCACAGCTGCAGCCAGTCCAGGAGTCAACGGAACACCCTTCGAATACACATCGCTGCGCCCATGGACACTCGGTTGTGACCCAGGATCTGAGGGTGACCAAGATGGTGGTGGTAATGTTTGCCGACAGTTGCCGATCCAAGATCGATGCTTTGGCAACGATAGCTGCCGAATCGCCTTCAACCTAAGCAACCAAGCACTCCCAGAATCACCGGAAATTGGCTGCGCGTCCACGGAGACGGATAGGGGCACCTGTGCCTGTCTGCAGCCGACCCAAGCAATGTTAGAACCTTCCAATGTTGGGAAACCGACCACGCTGGGTTGTAAATGCCCGGATACGTTCATAATGTTTGATAATCAGAATCCGCTAGTCAGGTAGAGCCAGATGCATTAGAAGTGCCTGCCTTAACAAGCGAGGATTTATGGTTGGCAAGAAAACAAGCTCTGGCAAGAAGACAACGTCCGGCAAGAAGACAACGTCCGGCAAGAGTAGCAGCACGGCAAAGAAAAAGTCGACGAGCAAGTCGGTCGGTACGGACAAGAATCCGGCACAACCGGCGGCACACTTGCCACGCGAGGTTGAACTTAAAGTTCGGCGTTTGAAGCAGAAGCTTTTTGAGATTCGCGAGTATAAACAGATTCTGTTGCAGGATGGCATGCAGCCAGATGAAGACGACAAGCGACGCGAAAGCGAATTGATCATTCAGCTGCTGCGACTGGAAAAGGGCAAGACGCAGAAATACAAGCCGGTAAAGAAGAAGAAAAAGAAGGCAAAGAGATAAAGCAAAAAGAGGGCGACTAAGTCGCCCTCTTTCAGTTTAATGCAAGGAGACAGCTCTTTCCGAACTTGGTTCAGAATCAGCGGACTTCTTGAGCTCAGCCATGAGATTATTGATTCGCTCAAGGCTTGATTTGATTCGCTGCAAGCGATCACCGAAATCTTCGGCAGCCGGCCGACGCAAGTGCGGAGTACCCGTCATTTTGCGATCAAGGTGACTGACAAAGAGCGGGCGACGGCCATCAGCCAAATCCTGCTCTACTTCCTTCTTACGACGATACGAGGACAAATCAACAATAAGGCCAGACTTACGATCATCCATTTCAACACCCACATCAGCAACAACAGTTTCAACAACAACAGTAGAAATCAGCAGCAACAAACAGCTTTCAACAGCACGAGACAGAAAAAGGTACCGAGCACTTAGAAACACGAACCCATCACACAAACAAATTACGGCTTGATACGATATGAGCGCAAAACAGTTTTGTTGTTCTTATTGCGTTCTTTCTTCATACGATCAGCCACTTCTTTGTTCTTGCGAATGGTGTCTGCAAAAATCTCCTCGACATTCATATCCTTGTTCACACTCGCATCTGGTCGATTCGACTTTCCAGCAAACAACGAAACTACATTTTCGGGATTTTCAGGAGCACCTTGCATCGCCACAACCCTCCGCACAGGAAAGAACTCAGGATCCGCTGCAGCGAGTGCACCGCTGCCTGAATAGAACCTGAGCAACCCGTATGCCACGCGGCATCCCGTCAAATCAAGACAATTTAAGCTATTCCTTTCAGTAAGTTATTTCGGATCCCCTTGCTTTTGGACGCAGCGCATATTCTCTTTCCCAGGCTCCCACCCGTACAGCTGCACATTAATTTGACAACTCTTTGCCCCCAGGCAGAGCTCAGCCGGCTATGATTCTGCCAACTCCAGACATACAATAAGGGGGTGGAATCATCACATCAGCGTAGGCGGCTATGGCGATCGCATCAGAATTGTCTGACGAACAGATCAGAGATCGAGAAGAGATGACCCGCCGCTTTCAGCGCCAGCTGGATCCATCACGAATCTCAGACCTCCTCGGTACGAATTGCCGGTCGGGATTTCGCCAACTCAACTCGCCGACGTGCACACTGATTGGCGAAGGCACTCACTTTCGAGCTTACTCCATGCGATGTCTCGAGGAGCCGATTGTCATCTCCGTCGCCAAATCATCCTTTCTCGAACGCGAGAGGGGGATGGGGTGCCGGAGATGGCTTGAGGCGATGCAGGACTTGCAGTCTCTACGTGCTCCTCTCATTCCTCCATTTCGCATTTTTCGGGCAACACATTCCTCTGATCTCGCATTGGTCACGCCGTTCGGAGAGGGTTCGGCAGAGAGTTGTCATCCACGTTGGCATCCGATTTCGCACTGGGTAGAAATCACCAAGGCCATTTTGGCTCACAGCTCATTGCAGATTGATGATGTCTTTCAACTCCGCAGTCAGAATGGAGTTCCCTTCATTCATGATTTCTCGGATCTGAAATTTATCGGACGCTAAGCCTCAAAAAGCAGACAATGCCACTTTGGCGCGATGAGATTTAAGGTTGACTCACTGATCAAACGCACCATAAGTATCGCCCCCTCTAAACCAGGAGGCCCTGACTTGAAATCACAGAACTTGAAAGAATTGAATCCGCGAGCGCTGATCGTCGTACATCTCGACGATCAACCCTGTGAGACCGTGCGCGTTGCTACACTGCTTCATACTTTGCGTTCTGACTCCCTCTATCAAGTTCACTCCGCTAACGACATCACAACATTTTGGAGAATATGCTCCGATTTGCTGCCGGACATCATCATTCTGGATGTTAACATCGACGACACTGGTGTTGATGGTGCTGCGCTTTGTCCAATGGCACGCGAACATTTTCCAGACGCCGTCATCTTGATGCATTCCGCTTTCGGTTCTTCGGAAGTCATTTCCCAGTGCTTGAAGCATGGGGCTGATAACTTCATCGACAAGGAGTTGGCTGATCACGAGTTTGCAAGATTCATCACATCCTCGTATCAACTGGCACACCTTAAGCGCGGGACACCGCACCTCAAGTGCATACCATCGGGGGTCGCTGTGGGTGGCACCATGCAAGCCATTGCCGCGCAACTTCCCGCAATCATCCACTCGGCGGTCTCCTCGATTCTCATTCGCGGCGAGTCAGGAACTGGCAAAGAAGTCGTATGTGATTTATTGGCATCGATGCTACCAACATCAATTCCACTCGTTCGCGTCAATTGCGGCGCGATCGCGCCCTCTCTCCTCGAAGGTGAGCTTTTTGGCAGCGTCCGAGGAGCCTATACGGGAGCGACCCATGATCGACAAGGTCTACTGGAGGCTGCTCATGGGGGCTGGATTTTTCTCGATGAAGTGACTTCGTTGCCGCTAGCCGCGCAAGCTGCCTTGCTGCGCGTCTTGGAGAATCAGGAAGTTCGACGAGTCGGTTCGACTCAAACGAAGCGGATTCAGTTACGGGTGCTTGCCGCCACCAACGAGGATGTGGAAACACTTGTAGAGTGTGGCACATTTCGCCGAGACTTATGGCAACGACTACGAGAATCGGAATTTGTGCTACCGCCTCTTCGCATGCGACGGCAGGAAGTCGTGCAATTCATCGAACACTTCTGTCGAACCATGGCAGGTGGGCCCTTTACCGTTTCCCCACCAGCACTTGAGATCCTCACTTCGTCGAATTGGCGGCGAGGAAATGTTCGAGAGCTGCGAAATTGCCTGCGGTCAATGACTGCCTTGCACCATCAACGAATCCTAACCCCGATCTCAATTCCAGCTTGGTTTTTGAATAGCGAGATGGAAGTAAAGTCGCATGCAAGTGACATCCCAAATCCCGCACATACAAACCCCACTCAAGACGAGCATGCTATCGTGCTGTCACCGGCCGAGACGGACATGGCCGAGAACCCGACATATGCGCATTATGCCGACCTGCTACTGATTGCCTTGACGCGAAAGGCCGCGGTTCTCGATCGGCGTATGTCTTTGAGGTCGCTCGCTCGGCAGCTGGGGATGTCACGGGCAACACTGACCGCACGCCTACGTGCAGCAACCCAAAGTGGCTTGATCGACATGAGTGAATTGAGGAACCTAACAGGGGTCGAGCCGTAGACCTCCGGCCACCACTGGAGCCAATTGGCGAGATTCTATGCCAGCACTTGGTGATCAGCCCCACAACTTCCTCGAATTTCTTCTGTGATTCTGGCAGCGCCAAGGCGCGAGAGCCTGGCATCCATCATGCAATCCTCCGCAAACACATTTTAAGGGGGAGAATTCCTATGCAAGCGCAGCACATGGTGGCGTACGAACGCCCGTGGCCATCTCAACATCGGCGAAGTACCTGGAAATACGAACACCTCAGCATTGCACCCGGATCCCTTGATGAATTGGCGCGAAATGATGTGCCAGGAATCAGGGTACCGGGTTTTCTGCCCCTACACTTTCGACGCAACATTGCAAGAGCTGGCTCTGACATGCTGGAGGATGCGTGCTGGATTCCTCATGTCCGCGTTGCCGGTGGCTGCTCGATAGGCAAGGGCAATGTCGAGAGCCCACTCAGCCACCTATTTCTCTATTTTTCTCAGGTCGCGAAGGCACGCTGGATGCAACTACGCTTGGCAAACACTTTTCAGTGCCCATACCAGCGCCTACAGCGCTTACTGGCGACGCATGCTGAGACATCCTTGAAGCCGCTCCTGTCTGACGACTTCGGTCGTTTCGGCGACTTCTTCTGGATGCGCACATCACCCCAGGGCTGGCCAGCACAGAGCATCCCAAGAGCAGAGCAGCGCGCACAGGAGTCATTTGGCGCCGACGCCGCGCAATTCTTTTGGCTGTGCTTATTGGAGGGTCATGACGAAGAGAGCGATCTGGTAACTTATAACTATCAGCTGTCGCAGGATCTGGGAAAGCACGTTGTTCCAGACCCAAGGCACTTGGTGGATAGTGAGCTCATGTACCACCAGGCAACACCTGGAACTCTACTGATCTTAAACGCACAAAACGCGCTTGAACTGCTGCCTGGCAGAGAAAAGCTGTGGATAGGCGGACATCTCGGCTACTACCAGCAGCAAGTCGTTTCCTGGACTTGATGCTGGTAACTTCGAATCATCCATTATCCGAGCTGGCCGCGTCAGTTGCGGCCTTAGTCGCCTTTTTACTTGCAGTCTTCTTACCTGCGGCTTTCTTTGTTGCCAACTTTTTGGCTTTTTTCGGCACCGCGTCGGCAGATGCAAGTGTCGGCGCAGCCTTCGTGCGTGCTCCGCCTTTGGGTTTGCGGGGAGCGGCCTCATCACCGCCCGCCTCACCACCAGCGTCAGACTTCTTGACCCGCTCAGGAAACTCAAAGGTGAAGCGACCCGTTGGTTCCAACTTTAGTTTGGCACTGAATGGCCGCCCTTTCTTCGAGATGAACTGGGTCAAAAACTGAGTTTCGCCCTTGCCGATGAGTTCAATGACTTCATCGCGGCGCATCTCTCGCTTGCACAACATTCGCGGGAAGCTGAACCCGGTCGCCTGACGATCTCCCTCGTCACGACCTTGCTTGCGGGTCATACAAGTATATTCCGTCGCCGTCTCGACAACTTGACAGTCTTTGTCCACATGTATCGGACAAGGTCCCAAGGGCTCCGTATTGACCTCAAATGCTGGTGCGCCTTCGTCAACTTCTCCTGATACGGCACGACGAACCAACTGGCCGCTCTCAATCGCTAGCACCGCCTTGTACGTCTTGCCGCTTTGCGTCCGGAAGCCGTCCAAATCCCCGGTTTCGCCCTTGCTCAATAGGGTCAAGACGGTTTGCCGATCGATGTACCGACCATAGTGGTCCTTCCAAATCAGGAAGTCGCACTCTTTCTGCGCATCCGTATTCTTGGTGGCCTCAACGCAGCCATAGAACCACGCCCGCTCGTAAACTTCTCGGCCGCACTTCGGACAGGCGCCCAGCGGATCGGATTGCGGATATATGTTGTCGTAATCAAAGTTACGGGCTGCTTCGACAACTTCTCGCGTGTAGTCCGCAACTTCGGACATGAACTCGCCGGCGGTACGTTTGCCGTCCTCGACCTCATTCAGATGCAATTCCAATCGCGCCGTAAGCTCGGCTGAAGTCAGACGATCGGCCTTAATTCGCTTTAAGATGTCGATGAGGCGGATGCCCTTTACTGTAGGCCGTAACGACTGATCGACGTACTCTTTCGTTTTCAAGTTTTCAATAATATCAGCGCGCGTCGCCGCGGTACCAAGCCCTTCGGCCTTCTGCAACGCGTTGGAAAGCTCTTCATCGTCAACCTGCCGTCCAGCATTCTCCATCAATCCAAGTAGACCTGCCTCTCCGATGCGTGCCGGAGGCTTCGTTTCCTGAGCCTCCATCTGCGCTTCGTTATTCTTGATGGGCACACCAGTAGCGTCGTCCTTGCCTTTCACCAGAGGAGGCATGGCAATTTCTTCACCAGTGACCTCCTTCTCGAACACAGCCTGCCAGCCAGCGCTCTTCAGCAATTGCGGCGGTCGGCTGCGAAACTGATGGGACTGAACCACCGTAATGCGCTCAACCTCTTCATAGATCGCAGGAGGATAGAACACGGCGAGAAACTGGCGGGTCACTAAGTCAAAAAAGCGCAGGTCGTCACCCTCAAGACGCTTCAAAACGCCAGTCGGAATGATCGCAAAGTGATCGCTGACCCCCTTGTCATCAAAAACCCGGTCGTCATTCTTGCGCCCATGATCGATCAAATATTGGGCATGACGACCATACGTATCGGAGCTAGAGAGAGTGACCAGCAACTTCTCCACTTCACCAACGTAATCTTCTGGCAAAACTCGAGAGCTCGTACGCGGATAGGTCAAGACTTTATGCGCTTCATAGCAGCGCTGCGCCGCCCCTAACGTGCGCTTTGCCGACCATCCAAAGCGACGGTTGGCCTCCTTTTGCGCTGAGGTCAAATCCAACAACAGGGGTGCCTTGCGGACCTTCTCTTTTCGCGTCTCTGCAGCTGTACCCGATTGACCCGCAACATCGGCGACGACTTTTTTGGCGTAGTCTTCGTCAAAGATACGATCTTCGCGCGCCTCTTGGTTTTGCTCCGACTTGGCAAACTTGGGGTCAAACCACGTCCCCTCATAGGCATGGTCGGTCGCCTGAAACGTCGCCTGCACGCGCCAAAAAGGTCGCGGGATGTGACTTAGAACTTCGAGCTCCCGATTCACCAACAATGCCAAGGTCGGCGTCTGGACTCTGCCAGCGGACCAAGACGCACCGCGCTGTGACCGAGACTTGAGTCGAACCGTAAAGGCACGGGTAGCATTCATTCCGATGAGCCAGTCGCTGTACGCACGGCACTCGGCAGCTGCGGCCAACCCCTCGTAGTCCTTTCCATCCTTCAACACGACGAAACCCTGCCGAATGGCATCTTTAGTCATCGACTGTAACCACAATCGCTTGATCGGCTTCTGGCAACCGGCAAAGCGGACAATTTCTCGGAAAATGAGTTCACCCTCGCGCGCGGCGTCACAGGCGTTGATGAGAGTATCGACATCGCGGCGAGCCATGAGCTGGGTAATGACCTTGACCCGATTCTTCTGGTTCTCGAGCGGCTTCATGCGAAACTCCTCGGGAATGATCGGCAAGTCTGCCAAGCGCCAACGCTTGTATGCCGGATCTAAGTCTTCGGGCTCACAAAGCCCCAGGATATGCCCTACCGCATAGGTACATATGAACTTGTCAGCTTCATAGTATTCACCACCGTCCATCTCAACAAAGCCACCTAAGGCTTCGGTGATGTCACGGCAGACACTCGGCTTCTCTGAAATGATAAGACTTTTTCCCATGAGTTATCCGCGGCAAAAAGAGGAATGGTCAGCAAATGAGGTCAACATAGCTGGCCGCAAAAATCTAGCGAATTAGACGTTACGGCAATACTTTCAGAACTTTAACCATTAATCCAGCGATTGTACACCGCATCGCTGCCGTCGTTTCCAGCTGCCTTCCATGCACTTCTTGCGATACCTTTCCCCAATGGTAATGAAAAGTGACATCTCCTCGTCGGATCTTCCCCGTTGCTCCTGGTGCGGCACAGACCCACTGTACGTTCATTACCACGACGCGGAATGGGGAGTGATTCAAAAAGACGATAACGCCCTCTTCGAACATCTATGCCTGGAAGCTGCGCAAGCGGGTCTAAGCTGGTTGACCGTCCTGCGCAAGCGGGCTCGCTACCGAGAAGTATTCTTTAATTTTGAGCCCTCGTTGGTCGCTAAAATGGGGGCAAGGGATGTAAAGCGCCTGCTGAATGACGCTGGCATCATTCGCAATCGTGCAAAAATCGAGGCAGTCATCAATAACGCCAATAGATTCATCGAAATTCAAAATGAGTTCGGCAGTTTCTTTGACTATAGCTGGAGCTTTGTTGGCGACAAGCCACTGGTTAATGGCTGGCGACAGCAGAAGGACTTGCCCGCCCTGTCGGATATCTCACGCGCTTTTAGCAAAGATCTGAAAAAGCGCGGTTTCTCTTTTGTTGGCCCGACAACCATCTATGCCCACATGCAGGCCATCGGCATGGTGAACGATCATCTCGTGACCTGCTTTCGCTACGATCAGCTTGCTCCCCATCGACGCTGAATGATCCCGAGATTGCTGATGGTTTGTTTGCAGCATTGACGCCGCTCAGCTAGCTTAGTACGGCCCCCCACAAATCAGGCCTCGACCGCAAATGTCAGGCTAGTGAAGCAACAAATTGAGAAGGATTCCCCTAATGAAAAGCCGCATAAGCACCGCCCTCATCCTCGCCACCATGAGCACCACCGCGTTTGGTGGTAGCCGATTGTTTTGTACGAGCCAAACCAATCGCACTTGGTTTGCCGTCAGTGGCGATCAATTCACTGTTGTGCAAGATAGCGGCAACGTCTTGCGCTTTGGCAAGACGACTTGGGGTTGCCAAGAATCCTATCCAGCAACTTGCATTTTCCAAACGAGCCGGGGTGATCTCGCCACGATTAGCATTGGCGACAAAGCGACAGGCACCATTAATTACATCAAAGGCAATCAACTGATTGAAACAGCCGTCACCTGTATCCAAGATATCTACTAGAAATAAAAAAAGCGGCCTCGCTGATGGGCGGGGCCGCTTGCGCTTTACTTTGCGGGTCGCGTTAGCTCTTCTTCTTTTTCTTCGCCTTAGGCTTGCCGTCTTTGGCTTTCGCTGGCTTCTCTGCCGGCGCTTCTTCATCAGCCTCATCGTCGCTTGCGCCGCCGCCAGCACCAGGCTTGCCAACATTTGCTGTCATGCTGACGCAGCCATTCGATTCGCTGTAAAAGCGGTTATTGATAAAGAAATCTGCCTTGTATTCTTTGTGAGCTTTGTGAACGGCTTGGTCAATCATGCCGTATTCGTTCGTGCCATCACTATTTTCAACGACAGGTTTGTCGCCGGAGCACCAGCGCGACTTCACCTCGGCACCTTCAGCCAGCTTTGCCGACGGAGCGTTGTTCTTGGTCATCGAGACCACGGGGGTTTGTAAGATGAGCTGCTTGCTAACACAGCCCGCCAACATCAGGATTGAGGAAACCAATAGTAGTATTTTCATTTGAAGCCCAACCCACTAACAAGTATGCATTTTTTACCAAAGATCACGACATCGAAGCCATCATTTCTCACCACGGCGTTGTTCATGTAACGCAATCGATCGCCCGTAGCATTCGAACCGCCAAACGCATCCGAAACCGAAGACGTGCGCTGCATGCTGGCATTCTTGAATGCTCGGCTAAGCGTCGGCATGCCGCCCAGGTAGTATCCCATCACATGGAATACACAGTCGCCGCCTTCAACTTCTCCGACAGATTTTCCCTTCGAAACGTCTTCTTCAAAACCAACCAACTTCAGCTCTTTCGCTGTGCGATACGTGGTGCATCCCGAAGCAGCCAAGACAACCCAGATGGTTGCGGCAACTCCGAGCACACGCCGGGCCCGTGGCATCAACATGATCAGCTCCTATCCACAATTAGATTTGTCCCAATATTATTCCGCTTTTAGGAACGGTTGGCAAGCCTCAGCCACGAATCAAACGCAGCCGATCGCGCAAATCCGCGCTGGACGACGGCCGCAGCTTGGGGCCCGATGCCGAATGAGGTCTTTGACCAAAATCCCGGAGGAAAGGGTCTCGATGCCGCACAAATCCATGTAACCGCATTGCGCGAGCCAGCATGTCGCGCTTAGTCGCATCTTGAACATCGCCAAAATCAAGCTCATCGCCGGCGCGACTGGCCAGAACCATGCCGCCGCATATGACCAGACGGTTACGACCAACTGCCGGTAATTTTTCTCCGGGCGTCAGTATGCCTCTTAAGTTGAGGGGGTCAGCACCAGACACAACCAGATACTCACCGTTATCGGGTTCATCACGCAAGGCGCGCAAGCGCTCGACGACTTCGGGCAACGCAAACTGCTCCCCCGCCAATTTGGCGACAAACTGGCCACCGCGAACCAGACCGCGCGCCTCCCAGCGTCGATAAATCATAGCTAACGACACCCAAGGCGGCGCCAAGGATTCACGCACCAGCAAATCTCGGCAGACCACACCATATCGCTGCAATAAAAGTTGGCACCAACGTTCGGCTCTCTCGACATCAGTCGCCACTTCCTCGTTGGCTCTGGCCTCGGTCCAGCGTCCGCCCATTCCCTCCATCTTTATCGGGGACGCCATGGCACCCCGAGGAACAGGCTTGGCACTGGCCTTGCCCATAAATGCGCGCGCCGCCGCAAAGCCATCAGCGCGCACCAAACCAACGCCCAACAGCTCCCGCAAGGCCTCATCCGTCTGCGAAGGCAATAGCTTGGCGCGTTTGCCTAACTGATCGGTAAAAAAGGCGGCCCCTCCTGCCAATGCGGCTAATATCGCCTGTCCATTTGCCGAAAGTGAGTTCATATCAATCGAAGATTGACTATCCGCGAGCCATGCAGCATCCAAGCGCTTCGCAAAGTACAGCGGACTGGCTTTGTTGAATGTGCGCTTACGAGCAGTCTGGTCTTTCGCCACCGATTGAATTTGGCGCTGCCAGACCCACTCCCCAGACAAGGTTAGCTCGTCCAAAAGCTGGGGCTGATAATCCAACATGCGGGTAACAAGAATCTCATTTTCCCAGGCAGCAGCACTGCCAGAAAATCCCCGGAGCTGCTCTAGGACCTTGACCAAACCGGCGCGCCCATCATGGCGGGTTGCAGGCGTAACGTGCTGATGCTCGCAGAGGAATCGATAGAAAGTAGTGCGGTCCACTGGTTTGATGCGTTGGCGCAAGCCATCCAATGTCAAAAAATGAATGCGGGCCAACAAGCGACGATCACAAAACTCGACCGCTTCCGTTTGCGTGAATCGCCCCGAAAGCACCGCCCCTTCACTCTCTAAAGCCGCGTAAAATCCCTGAATACGGTCAGACGGCAAGCCGAGTAAAACCGCCAACTCTGCAGGTTGTATGGGACCAGCGCACTCCATGCGACCGCGAAGTAACTGCTTCCACGATTCTTCCCAACCTGGACTCTGCTCCAGAGCGGCAGGCAACGAAGGTTCGGGCCGAAAGCGAACCGCATCACCATACACTTCGCGCACGGCGGAAACACGCTCGGCCGCAACCCAGAATGGCCGTTCCCGTTCGTCAGCACGCAGCACTAGATAAGCACGCCGGCTTGCCACCAAGTCGGTAAAGAAGTCGGACCATCCGAGCGCCTCATCCTCGCGCACAATGACCAGCTGTAACAAAGCATCGTGCAACTCATCCGCATCTCGAACCGTCGGCCAAGCCTCCTGACGCACCGTGGCGATAGCCTGGGGGTCAAGCGCCCCCAAATCGCGCAAGGCCTCCATGGACAGTCCGCGGCGAGTTGTCACGGCCCGCGCTCGCCGTTCTTCTAAGGGAGCGTCGTCAAGAAAGGCATAGGGATTGGCATGAATGAGCTGGTGACTGAACGGCGATGGTTCGCGCACATCTTTCGCAATGAATTCGATGGCGCCTGACTCGGCATCCTGCAAAACGTGCAACCAACCCGTAAAGTCCATGGGCTCACTCAGGCAGTCCGCCATAGTCTGCTGCACCAGCGGGTGATCTGGCAATTCGGTATCACCCGTCTTGTGTTCAAAACACTGGGTTTGGGCCGGAAATACGGCGGTCAGCAGATCCTCGGAACGAAACCGCTGCAAGTGCGGAGGCACCTTCTTGCCACCGCGAAATCGCAACACAGAAAGGGCGCGCGTCACATTCCAGCGCCAGCGAATCGGAAACAGCGGCGTTTGCAAAATGGCCTGCTCGACCAGATTGCGCGCCTCATGGCTCTGCACCAGTTTGAACATGGAATCGAGGGGGAAACCGTCATGCGGGCCAACGGCCAGTACAAAGCCGTTGTCATCAGCCTGAGCCTGCAACTCAAAATCAAAGCGGCGGCAGTAGCGCTTGCGCATCGCCAGTCCCCAAGCCCGATTGATGCGCGTTCCAAAAGGGGCATGAATGACCATCTGCATGCCGCCGGTCTCGTCAAAGAATCGCTCGAAGACTACTTTTGTCTGAGTCGGCACCAAACCAACGGCCAACTTCTGGGCAGCTACGTAACGAGCCGCCTGACGCGCGACCCAGCGAGATGCGCGAAACCGCGACTGCAGATACTCCATGGCTGGTGCTGTCAGTGATTCCCACGACGCCTCATCTAAAGGCTCTCCGCTTTCATCATTGACCACCACCAAATCAGCAATGGATTCACGCAGCCGAGAAACGGCTCTCGACAATTCAAACGTCCGTCCGGGAGCTTCACCCTTCCAAAAGGGAACTGTTGGCGCTGAACCCTGAGCATCTTGCACCACGACTTGCCCACCGCGCACAAAGAGGATTCGCCAACTGGTGTTACCCAGCAAAAACACGTCGCCCTTGCTGCTTTCGATGGCAAACTCTTCGTCCAAAGAGCCCACCATGTCGCCCTCAGTGGTGACGACGCGATACTCGGCCAAATCGGGAATGGCACCACCCGAGGTCAATGCGGCCAAGCGTGCACCGCGCCGGGCTCGCAAGTGGCTATTAACATGGTCGCGATGCAAATGAGCTCCCGTGCGCACGCGTGAACTCAGTCCCTCGCTCAGCATCGAAACGACAGCATCGAACCGCTCTCTTGGCAACTCCATGTAAGGCGCTGCCCGGCGACAAAGATGAAACAGTTCGTCTTCCGAGCAAGACTCGGCGGCAACTATGGCAACGATTTGCTGCGCCAGAATATCGAGCGGTGCCACGGGAAGCTGGAGCAGATCCAATTCACCGTGGGCAATCGCATCTTGCAACGCTAGGCATTCGAGCAGCTCATCGCGAGTCAAAGCAAGCAGCCGCCCCTTGGGGGTGAGGCCAAGCGCGTGCCCGGATCGCCCGATACGCTGCAAGAACGTGGCGATGGCACGCGGCGAGCCAATTTGTAACACAAGATCGACGGCACCGATATCAATCCCCAACTCGAGAGAGGCTGTGGCCACGACCGCACGCAAATCGCCTCGCTTCAGACGATCTTCGGTGCTGAGGCGTTGTTCCTTCGACATGCTGCCGTGATGGCTGGCGACTGCATCAGGCCCCATCAACTCTGTCAGCCGATGGGCGATGCGCTCGGCCAGACGCCTGGTATTGACGAAGATCAAAGTGGTGCGATGGCTTTGTATGAGCGCCACCATGCTCTCGTAAAGCTCGTCCCACTGCTCATGAGAGCACACAGCACCGAGCTCACTCACGGGCACTTCGATGTTGATATCCAAATCGCGTTGATGCCCCACATCAACCAAAGCACAGTCTGGTGTTCCGTCGGGTCGCGAGCGCGCACCGACCAAAAATCGCGCCATGCGTTCCATGGGACGCTGCGTTGCCGACAAACCAATGCGCTGGAGCGGCCTGCCCGACAAGGCCTCGAGTCGCTCAATGGACAACATCAAGTGCGATCCACGTTTATCGCGCGCCAAGGCATGAATCTCGTCGATGATGACGGTCTGAGTTGTGCGCAAAATATCCCGGCTCTTTTCACTAGTCAAAAGTAGGTACAATGACTCGGGCGTCGTCACCAAGATGTGTGGTGGTCGACGCAGCATGCGCTGTCGTTCAGACGCCGGCGTATCCCCTGTTCGCACGACGACATCGATGGGCTGACAGGATATGTCTTGCTGCTTGGCCTCGGCCATGATGCCCGTTAAGGGGACTTCCAAATTGCGGCGGATATCATTCGATAGAGCCTTGAGTGGAGAGACATAGACAATCTGCACCTGCTGCTCGAGCTGCCCCGCGAATGCTTGGCGCATCAACCGGTCGATACAGATCATGAACGCAGAAAGAGTTTTTCCCGATCCTGTAGGTGCTGCAATGAGCGTATGCTCGCCGCGATAAATGGCTGGCCACCCTTGCAGCTGTGGTGCCGAGGGTTGACCAATGTTCTCGCGAAACCAGTGTGCGACCACCGGATGCAGCAAGCGTTGCATATTCCGTCCTTAATGGAGCTTGGGCGCTTGAGTCGGTCGCGCTGAGCGTGGAACCACAAAGCAGAAGAACAGTAAGTCGGCGACCAGTGATAGAATGTACCGGAAGCGGCGACTCGGCGCAAATTAACGATTAGTTATTTAATATTAGATAGTTAAATGGAATATGAGGTTTTCACTAGCTGACGCTCGCCGGGAAAGATATGTTACCGGGCCTCGACCACGTGGAAATCCATGAACGCGCTAATTTTATTACTTTTATTGGCATTCGCTAGCAGCTGCGACGATTCATCTTCGCTTGCCGATGAAACGCTGCTTTATGGCGACTACGAAGCCGTTTATTTTGCGGCCACGCAAAAACTGCAGTTTCGCCTCACGTTGCGCGAAGAGAGTCGACGCGGCGAACCCTATACACATCCCGACATGCAGGTTTCTGTCCTCGACCCGGAGTTTCGACTGAGCGACTCAGCAGCACCCCTGCTGGAGCAGGACGGCACGTTTCACCTGACATCGGCGCAAACAAAACTTTCTCCCTATTATATGTTTGCTTGGACGGCTGAAAATGGTGACTTGATTACCAATCAAGTGCCGATGGCAAGAATGGTTGGGATCGATACCGCGAAGTTAGAGCAGGTGGTAACGCGTCATCAAGCCATGCGCATTGAGCTTCTTGGAGATCCCAAGGGCGCCCAAGAACGCTTCCTGGTATTCTTTACGACGTCGTCCGACTCAGGAAAGCGCCGGCGAGACCTGTTACAGGCAGAGGTCATCACGGGCCGCGCTGTCGAAATCAGCAGTAAACAACTGCGGTCGCTTCCCCTCGGAAAGCTAGACCTGATTGCTCAGCGAATCCGCTACGCCGTGCCCGAGCACGGTCACCAAGAAATTGGCGGCCTCATTACATCGAAGTACATTAGCAAGCCTATCACCATCGAATTGCGCAAGACAGTTGCCAAATAAAACAGGACACCATGATTAGCACGGACAAAATTCGAAACATTTGCATCATCGCCCACGTTGACCACGGCAAGACCACTCTCGTCGATCATCTATTGCGGCAGGCAGGAACATTTCACCGTGACGCTGGTACCGAGTGCATCATGGATTCTGGCGACTTAGAGCGCGAGCGAGGAATTACTATTCTCGCCAAGAACGCCTCCATTCGCTTAGACGACGTCAAGGTCAACATCGTCGACACACCAGGCCACGCCGACTTCGGCGGTGAAGTCGAACGCATTATGAGCATGGTTGATGGCGCCATTCTTTTGGTGGACGCCGCTGAAGGCCCATTGCCACAGACCCGTTTCGTATTGGAGAAAGCTCTCAAGCAAGGATTGAAAGTCGTTCTCTTCGTCAACAAAGTTGACCGCAGTGAAGTGCAAGGCAATGAGCGAATTTCAGAAGTCGTCAACCACGTCTTCGACTTGTTCGTCGATTGCGGCGCTTCCGATGAACAAGCTGACTTCCCCATATTGTATGCCAGTGGCCGACAAGGTTGGTGCACACGAGACATCGACGCTGTGCCAAAGTTTTTGGCAGATCCAAGCTCTGGTAGCCTAAAGCCGCTCTTTGAGCTCCTGATCGATTTCATACCGCCTCCGCCCGCGGACAAAGGCATCGGTTTTCAGATGCTGGTCACCAACCTGCAGTATTCTGAATTCGTTGGCCAGATGTCTATCGGCCGGGTGCGTTCCGGCGCGGTAAAACGCGGCGATCGCATTATTCGGTATTTCGAATCGGCGCCCGGGAAACCTGCAAAGGAAAGTTTTCAGGTAAGTCGCTTGTATACATTCCAAGGACTTTCGCCAGTAGAGGTTGAGGTGTTGGGTTGCGGTGACGTCGGCATGATTGCCGGCTGCGAAGTGCAAACCATCGGCGACACGTTTGCTGAGAATGATTCTGTTCCCGCATTGCCTCGTATTGCAGTGGAACCACCGACACTCGCAATGATTTTCGCCGTAAACACGACACCCAATAGCGGACGTGATGGTGAAGCCGTTCAGTCGCGCAAACTGCGCGAACGACTTGAACGTGAAACCCGACAGAACGTGGCTATGCGCCTCGAAGACACTAGGCTTCCAGATCAATTTCGAATGTTGGGACGTGGTGAATTACAGTTCGCCATTTTGATCGAGCAGATGCGGCGTGAAGGTATCGAGTTCATGGTGGGCCGCCCGCAGGTTTTGATGCAACGCGACGAATCTGGCTCGGTGGTTGAACCTATGGAACGAGTCATGGTCGACATCCCGGAAGAATATACGGGTGAAGTGTCGGAATTGCTGCAGCAACGCAAAGGCATCATGACGGGCTATGAGAACTTGGTGCATGCCTCGGCATTGGGCGGAGGCGCCCGCGTGCGCGTCGTTTACGAAATTCCTAGCCGTGGCTTATTGGGCATGCGCTCGCGTTTCATGACGGCAACCCGGGGCGAAGGCATCATGAACACCGAGTTGATCGGCTACGGGCCGCACAAAGGTCCGTTACCACATCGCATCAATGGCGCACTCATTTCCGATCGGTCGGGTCAAGCACTGGAATACGCACTCTTGACTCTCGAAGCTCGCGGTATGCTGTTTATCTCGCCAGGCGTAGATGTATACGAAGGCATGATCATCGGCGAGTGCAGTCGGGGCGATGACCTGGATGTGAATCCATGCAAAGAAAAGAAACTTTCCAACGTTCGCTCTGCCACCAAGGAAGCGTTTGAAACGTTGAAGGGTATCCGAAAGATGACGCTCGAGCAGTGCATCGAGTGGATTGAAGATGATGAGTGGATTGAAGTCACTCCCAACCACGTTCGCGTGCGCAAGAAAGTGCTCAATAAGACCGAGCGCCACGTCGCACGCAAGCGCGATGCGAATGACTTGCTCTAGCCCATCCGCGCACGACATTCTGGCGCCATTGACCAGAGAACAGATCGGTTTGGCGCCCATGGAGGGCGTCACGGATGTGGCCATGCGGCTGTGGATGTCGGTTACCTCGGCTCCCGCGCAGTGTTCGACCCCCTTTCTGCGGCTTACGGCCACGTTTCCAGAAAGTGATGTTCCCAAGGGCTTCGCGCCGGAGCTGACCGAACTAAACCCTGCCGTCAACTATCGCCTGGTTCCGCAAGTGATGGCTTCATCGACTGATGATGTCGAACGATTCGCACCATACCTCCTTGACGCTTCCCCCTTTATTGAGCTGAATTGTGGCTGCCCCGCGCCAACTGTGGTTGGCAACGGTGCCGGCAGCAGTCTGCTCAAAGATCCGATCGTTTTCCATAAGACCATCAGCAAACTTGCTGCGAACCTAGGACCAGGTCGCCTAGCTGTGAAGATGCGGCTTGGATTTCAGGCGGAGCAAGAATTCCCTGACCTGCTATCCGCCGTCGCCGACCTGCCACTGGCGCGCCTGACCATTCATGGGCGCACCCGTGCCGACCGTTATCTCGGAAATGCGCGCTGGCATTGGATGGAGCTTGCGGCTCAACGCTGCGATTTTCCGGTCTGCGGGTCGGGCGATGTCCTTGACGCAAATACCTTAGAACAGCAATTGACGGTCTCTCCTCATGTGCAGCACGTGCTTGTGGGGCGCGGCGCGATCCGTAATCCCTGGATTTTTGCCACACTGCAAGAGCCGGGTTCAAACACAGAGCTGTCACTGCCAGTGCTAGAGCAGGCTCTGTGCTGTTTTGCTACTTTGGAAGATTGGCGACAGCACGACGTTGCAGCCATTATCCAGTTTGCTCAGACGGGCGCTTTTATGCAGGTGTGCGGAACGGATGAAGGCGCCTGGGATTCCTTGTTTCAAAATCTTTGCGTGGCCCGTTGGGGAGCACATGCAACCCCCACCGAGCTAGCCGTCCATCCCCGTGCTTTGGGCCGAGTCAAGATGCTTTGGTCGTCCTTGCGCAGCAGCCTGCCAGAACCATTCTTTTCCCCATCCATCCTGCGCGCCGCAAGCCTTAGCGACTTTCTTCAGCGCCTCCGCGAGGCCGCAAGACAACATGGAAAATCATTGATATCAGTCTCTTATAATTCTGAGCACGATTGGATCTACGCCGGCGGAGGCAAACCCCAGCCAACAATGGATTCATCGGTTCGTGCTGACCACACGAGTCGACGCGTAGACAATTTTGCGGCCATCTTGTAGATAGGCGAGCATGGATATTCTCAACTGGGATTTGGCGGTTTTAAGCAAAGCCGTCGCCTATAACAATCTGTCGGGCGCATCTGCACACGTTGGCTTGAGTCAGCCGCAGCTATCGCGCATTGTGGCGAAACTTGAGGATCAATTTGGCGTCTCTCTCTTGGATCGTGACGCCAAGCGCAAATCCTCGTGGACGCCCTCGGCCTTTCGCTTGGCCGAAATCTACTCAAAGACCGTGCGCCAGTTTTACGGCGATGTCCACAATCTCATTGAGAATGCGCAACCAAAGCAGCTTCGTTTTGGCGCGCTCGAAGGAATGGCCTCCCTAGCCGCCGAGTGCGTGCACCACGTCTATGAAAAGTCGACGGTCCAACTCATTGAATTGCATGTGTTTGACTTGAGCGAATTGGAAGAAAATTTCTTTAAAACGGAACTCGATTTCATCTTCACGTCCCGCGAGCCTGGACGAAAAAAGTTCAAGCACTCGCTAACGCTCGGCTACCAAACTCTCGATGAAGTGCAAAAGGCCGGCAACGGGTCGGAGCGCTATCTCGTGATGAGCCCTTTCGAGTATGCGCCGCATCATCACCACAGCTTGGGCCCGGACGGCGAACGAGCCCTGGTTTCGAACTCGCTCTACGTGCGTCATCAATGGATCGACCGTTTTGGAGGCAAAGGCATCATCCCATCAGACGTTCGCCGGAAAAAGACGGGTCGCCGCAATGAGGAGCCCGTCCTTCTACTGGGGCAGGAGCACTTTCCCGCTGCCGTCTGGCAGATTGTCTCTGGCTTCATCAAGGCATAGTGCGGCTGGCGGCGCATTTCGCCAAACATCGAGTGCTCACCAGGGTATTTCTTCCCCGCGAAAATCAAAGAACCGCCCCGTGTGACCTGGATTTAGGCCATCTATGACGTTGAGCAAGCCTTTAACCGCATCCACCGGCTTCACCGGCGCCATCTTTCCACCCATATCCGTTTGCACCCAGCCAGGATGCAGCACAACGCTAGTAATGCCGGGCTGCTCAATGGCGAACGATCGGTTGAACATGTTCAAGGCAACCTTCGACATCCGATAACCATAAGCACCGCCACTGCTGTTGTCGCCGATCGAACCCATCCGACTGCTGATATTTACAATCACAGGTGATGGCGACCGATGCAAAATCGACAAAACGGAGCGAATCATACGCATGGGACCGACGGTGTTGATATCGAACATCTTCTGCACGGCCTGCAGGTCGATGGAAGCCAACTCAACTTCACTGTCCGCGAGGTAGCCCGCATTATTCACCAGAACGTCAATGGTCGCACTGGCACCTAGTCGCTCGGCCAATGCCTTGGCCTCGGATTCAAAACTCACATCAACATGCTCCGTGCGCAAATGCTGTGGATATTGACTCTGTAGCTGCTGCAGTGCCGCATTTTTCTCGGGATGACGGCCCGCGCCGATCACTTTGTCGCCTCGCACAAGCAACTGCTTGGCCATTTCCAGGCCAATGCCTCGGGTCACACCCGTAATCAAATATGTCTTTGCCATCATTCCTGCTCCTGCCGTGAAAGGTGCAATTCAGACTCTTTTCTGAACCGGCGACGGATGTTTTACCCACCTCGTGGTACAATAGCAATGTGTGGACGCACGAGACTTTGGTCATATTGTAAGCTAAAACGGAACCATCAATGACAAACCGTGACTCAAAAAATGGCGTGAACGAGGTATCTGAATTACCCCTACCCTCTCGCACCACCGTTCATGACGACCCGGAGTTGCCACTACCCTCGAGATCGGAGACCAACCGCTCGCGCTTAAATTTCCCGGATGGCAAAGACCTTGATTATCCAGATTTCCGAGAACCTCCTCCCGAGGATTTTATGGCGTCTGGCAGACGTCGACTCGAGTCTCATCTGACGGAGCTTCCTCCAGCGCGGGACGGTCTGCCGGGATTGATTCTGTTTGGAATTGCTGGCGCCGTTAGCTCAGCAGCTTGGAATCGCCCTGAATGGTTTGCCAAGTTGGCGCCGACCCGCGACTTGGTATTTGGTCAGCATGAATACTGGCGACTTCTAACCGGCATATTGCTACATGCCGATGTTGGGCACTTACTCAGTAACGCGCCTCTACTGCTAATATTCGGCTGGTTTCTGCGCTCTTATTTTGGTTCTCCGGCATTTCCTATCATGGCGGTTATCCTGGGAATTGGCGCGCATGCGGCAACGCTTTGGCAATATGCGCCGCAGACGCAACTGGTGGGCGCTTCCGGGTTGGTGTATGCCATGGTCGCCATGTGGCTAGGTCTGTACATTCGTTTCAGTACGAACGAAAAGGTACTATCGCGCATTTTTCGCGCCGGCGGGTTTACTCTGGCACTGATGCTACCAACGACGTTTGAAGCACGGACGAGCTACCTGGCACACGCGATCGGTTTTGGTCTGGGACTACTGGGCGCGATCATGTATCCGCGTCGCTATACCCACTCCGGTTAAAGCCGATCACATCCCGTTGGCATAAGTTTTGAGATCGATGACTCCAGCCTGGCGAATCTGCTGAAACGCTTTGGCGTACGCCGCCAGCACACGCACAGTGTATTCAATGCGACCACGCATGTAAGTTTCATCCTCAGAAGTCGACTCCGGGCCATTGAGAATTCCCTCGACTTGCCGCACAATCAGGTGGTCAGGGATAAAATTAACGTAGGAATTCTTGTAACCACTGGCTCGCAGCTCACTGATGGGGTAGGCCCCGCCACGGGCCGAGGAAACGCCGACAAGAACGGCTGGCTTATGTGCCAGCTCTTTGCCGCCGCCTGACGCCAGCATAAAGAAGTTCTTGAGGGCGGCCGACGCCATACCCGCATATTCGGGAGAAATGAAGAAGAACGCATCACAAGCTTTCAGGCTTTCAGATATGGGCCCCCAAACCCTGTTCCATTCAGGGGTCGAATCCCAGACACCCTCATCCCACATAGGCAACGGACTAATTCCTAAATCAAGGGTAAAAAGCCTTGCATCTGGAATCGCGTCGTTGATCACTTGCGCCAGATAGCGACCAACCTTAGCGCTCTGCGACTGCTTACGGTGACTACCGACGACGATCCCAACCTTCATTCCACCCTCGCCATGATTTGATCTGAACTATGACTCTTCAGCAACGACGTTCTCGGACGTCGCGGTATAGTAAACCTTAGGATATCGATCTTGCAGATACTTCAGTCGCCATAGGTTCTCGAGCAGAATCGTCGGATGCTTGTGCTGATCGAGGCAAATATGATCTGCTTGACCGCGTTGAAATTCCTCTAGCATTCCCGGTTCATCGCTATGCGCCCAGCGAGCTGCATTATAGGGCAAATTATTGAACACCACCTTCACGCCGTACTCGTGCTCAATGCGGTACTTGACCACATCAAACTGCAAGACACCAACGACGCCCAAGATCTGATCGTTATTGACCATAGGTCGGAAGACTTGCACCGCGCCTTCCTCCGATAATTGATCGAGAGCCTTATTCAGCTGTTTGGACTTCAACGGATCCTTGAGAACGACGCGGGCAAAATGCTCAGGCGCAAAAACCGGTATCCCTGTGAAGTTCAACACTTCACCCTCGGAAAGCGTATCGCCGATGCGAAAGACTCCCGGATCATGGATGCCAACGATATCACCTGCATATGCCTCGTCGATCAAGCTGCGATCTTGCGCCATAAATTGCGTCGGTCGACCCAAGCGGAACTCCCGACCCAGACGTACGTGAAACGACTTCATTCCACGCTCAAATCGCCCGGAGCAAATGCGCATAAATGCGACGCGATCGCGGTGCGCCGGATCCATATTCGCCTGAATCTTGAAGATGAACGCCGTGAACTTCGCCTCGGTGGCGACGACATCGCGCTGCTTGGTCGGCCGCGGTCGTGGACTGGGCGCCACGCGAATGATGTCCTGCAACAACTTTTCAACACCAAAGTTGTTCAAGGCACTACCGAAATAAATGGGCGCGATTTCCCCAGCCAGATAGCGTTCGCGATCGAAAACATCACCAGCTGCTTCTAGCAACTCAATCTCTTCCTTCAGTGCCGCCGCCACTTCTACGCCCAACTCAGAAACGACTTCGGGACTATCCAGAGACATCCCTCTAACCGCGACGGGACGAGACTTGTCGGATTCGCGATCAAACAGCAAAAGCTGCTCTTCAACGCGGTCATAGACTCCGCGAAACTCGCTGCCCATACCAATCGGCCAGGTAACTGGCACACAATGGATGCCGAGAACTTTTTCAATCTCGTCCATGAGCGAAAATGGATCTTTACCGTCCCGGTCCATCTTGTTGACGAAGGCCATGATCGGAGACTTTTGCAGACGACAAACTTCGAACAACTTGATGGTCTGCGCCTCAACGCCGTTGGCGGCATCGATCAACATCAGAGCGCTATCCACGGCGGTCAGCGTTCGATACGTATCTTCACTAAAGTCTTGGTGACCTGGAGTATCGATGAGGTTCATTTCATGACCCTCATAGGGAAACTTCATCACCGAACTGGTGACCGAAATACCCCTCTGCTTCTCCAGCTCCATCCAGTCGGACGTCGCAAAACGACGCGAGCGCTTCGCCTTGACCATTCCGGCCATTTGAATCGCGCCGCCATAAAGCAATAATTTTTCCGTCAGCGTGGTCTTACCAGCGTCGGGATGGGAGATAATCGCGAACGTGCGACGACGCTCAATTTCGCGCTTCGCATTGGTATCGAGTTCAGCCATGGCTCGGCACCACGTCACGCACGGCATCTTCGCCGAACTTCTCCTGCAACTGGCGCTTCACGCCGTGCACCAAGGTTAGCACGCTGGAGGGACAGCCCTGGCACCCACCACCGAGTCGCACATGCGCCACACCTGCTTCAAACGCTTCCAGTCGCGAAAACCCCGCATGCGAGGCGAGGGCCTGGGAGACAGTACCTTCGAGAAAAATCGCAACTTCGCGCGCAATACCCTCAAATCGCTCGTGAGTGTTTGGTTCGCTAAACGAGCCGTCCAAATTCACGCCCAGCAACCGGCGCATTTCATCTTGCGCTTCGCCGGGAGTAACGCCAAAGGCGTACTTGCCCGAAGGAACATGATGCGCTTGCCAGCTTCCGTCTAATTTCTTGCTGATAACCACCGAATTTAAATCGCTCATAGCACCTTTCTCTTATCGCCGTGCCCGCATGTACATGCGGCGCGGCGCCGGATATCCTTCCACAGTTTTACTCGCATCTTGCGGGTCCAGAGCTTCCGCCAAACTATCGATCGGCGCCCACTCCGTTCGGCGTTGCTCATCAGTACTTAGCGTTTCGTCGAAGAAGCACTGCACATCGCGCAATCCGGCTCGCCATAGCCATGTTTCTAAACAGGTACGCGTCGGCAAAAACCAAAAACCTCGCGC
This sequence comes from uncultured Oligoflexales bacterium, assembly GCA_964560765.1. Classification (GTDB taxonomy): domain Bacteria; phylum Bdellovibrionota_B; class Oligoflexia; order Oligoflexales; family CAZLMG01; genus CAZLMG01. Next base: position 127,085 of record CAZLMG010000008.1, on the reverse strand, counting down.
CCGCGTGTACCGCTGCCTTGGCATCAACGCCACCGATTCTTGGCCAGGAATTCCCTGACACTCGACGATGAGCTCACCCCCCGGACGCAGCGCACCCAAAAGACCACGTAACAAACCCACTGGGTCGGGGTGATGATATAACACGCCAAGGCAAAAGATCGTGTCAAAAAATCCTGGGTAGAACGTTAGATGTTCGGCACCTAACAGCTCGAAATGCAATCGATCATCTTGTACGAATCGCTGGAGCAACTGAAACTCGAACCACCACTTTGGAAATGGGTCGAAGCCGACCACAAGTTCCGGCTGTTCGGCCAGCATGCGCAGCATAAAATAACCGTTGCCGCAGCCGACATCAGCGACCCGGCGGCCATTTAGACTTTCTTTGTGCGCTTGGATGCGGGCCCACTTCCAATCGGATCGCCACTCGGCATCGATCTCGCACCCAAACAAGGAAAATGGCCCCTTTTTCCAGGGCTTAAAGGCTTCGAGCACAGCCTTGAATTGGCCGAGTTGAACTGCAGTGAGTTCCTCCGCAGCCCCAATGCGCACGCTGGCGGCATCCAGTTGCAACGTTCGAGTTCGAAATGCAGGTAACTCCGCCAGCATGTTGGCTAAAGGCACGTCCGCCAAACCAGGCCATCGCAATGGGTCGCGCGTCGAACGAATCTCCTGGATCGCACGGGCATCGACCCGGTCGTGATAGGTGTGCAAATAGTCCGGCGACTGATAGCCCGTGGTCATGCTTTACGTGCCATGAGCGTCATGAAATTATGCCACTTCATGGTTGGCTCCACGTCGATAAAACCCGCGGAATGAACCAGCTGCATCTCTTCCGCAAGGGTCAGCGGCACCAGCACATTTTCCAGCGCTTCTTTTTTTCGCTCAATCTCCGTGCGCGAATAGCCATTACTCAACTTGAAATGTTCGTAGATAGCGGTAACCGTCTCCTGAAACTCGGGGCTGGCCGACCGCACCTTATCGCTGAGAATGAGCAAGCCGCCAGGTACAAGGCCCTCGAAAATGCGCTTGAGCAGTAAACTACGTTTCGCCACGGGAATAAATTGCAGCGTATAATTAATGATCACGACGCTGGTATTGCGAAAGTCAAAATCTAAAGCATCCGCTACTTCAAAACGCAGCCGATGCCCGCCCTCGACGCCGCAGCACTTCTGCTGGGCTTCGCGAATCATGGGCTCGGAGGTGTCGATGCCAACCAGCTCTTCGATACTCGCCGGAGACTGCAGCAACTGAACTAGCGTTGTGCCGGTCGAGCAGCCAATGTCGACCACGCGCGTGCCGGGCACGTAATACAGATGTGACCACTGTTGTGTCGCTAACAAGACCTCGCGGTATAGGGGAATCGAGCGCAAGACCATGTCATCGAAGACCTGCGCAACGGCTGCATTAAACTCAAATGGTCGGGGATACGGTCCTGAGGCGAACAATTGATCTCGCCGCAATTGCCAGGGTCCGTCTTTCTGTAAGGGAAGTTCTGTCATATTTCACCGAAATCAGAGCGCTATTGGAGAAACGCACCGCCATTAAGTCTGGGCTGCGGCTGCATGGACAAATACGATTTCCGCTGGTAGAACAGGGGCCTTCATTTGTTCTGAACACCAGGGGTACCGCGCATGAGCGAGAAAATTATTTATTCCATGGTCCGCGTCAACAAGATCCTGCCAGCCGGCAAGCAGATCATTAAGGATATCTCGTTATCCTACTTCTACGGCGCGAAGATTGGCGTCTTGGGTCTTAATGGTTCGGGTAAGTCCACGCTACTCCGTATCATGGCCGGAGTTGACAAAAACTTTAATGGTGAAGTGCACTTATCCGAAGGCTACACCCTGGGCTATCTTGAGCAAGAACCCCAGTTGAACCCAGAAAAGACCGTTCGCGAGATCGTCGAAGAGGGGGCCGGCGAAGTCGTAGCCCTCCTAAAGGAATTCGAAGCCATCAATGCTAAGTTCGGCGAGGATCTGTCGCCCGAAGAGATGGACAAAGTTCTCGCACGCCAGGCCGTGGTTCAAGACAAGCTGGATAGCATGGACGCCTGGTCTTTGGATGATAAGTTGAATTTCGCCATGGACGCCCTGCGCTGCGCGCCGCCAGAGCAGCTTGTCGGCACCCTTTCCGGTGGTGAACGACGGCGCGTGGCATTGTGTCGCCTGTTGATGCAAGAGCCTGATATTCTTCTGCTCGACGAACCAACCAACCACTTGGATGCCGAGTCGGTTCAGTGGCTTGAACATCACTTGCAGCAATACAAGGGTACGGTCATCGCCGTAACGCATGATCGTTACTTCCTGGACAATGTCGCTGGCTGGATTCTGGAACTGGATCGCGGCCATGGAATTCCCTGGAAAGGGAACTATTCCTCTTGGTTGGATCAAAAGGAGAAGCGCCTAGCCACCGAGGCGAAGGCGGAAGACAAGCGCCGGCAGACCCTGCAGCGCGAATTGGAATGGGTACGCATGTCTCCTAAGGCCCGACAAGCCAAGAGCAAAGCGCGTTTGAGTGCCTACGAGCAGTTGCTGAACGATGAGCATGAAAAGGTGACCGAGGATCTCCAGATCTTTATCCCTGCCGGTCCTCGCCTCGGCGATAAAGTCATCGAAGCCCACGATGTTTCCATGGCTTTTGGTGACAAGCTGCTTTACGAGCACCTGAATTTCAAATTGCCCCGCGGCGGTATCGTTGGGATCATCGGACCCAACGGAGCCGGTAAGACCACCTTGTTCAAGTTGATCACCGGTGAGATTCAGCCGATGAGCGGCCACTTCGATGTCGGCTCGACGGTGAAGGTTGGCTACATGGAGCAATCGCGCGACGCGCTTGACCCGAAAAAGTCGGTTTGGGAAGTCGTTTCGGAAGGCAAAGACAACATCATGTTGGGCAACCGCGAGGTCAACTCTCGGGCCTATTTGGGACGCTTCAACATTAGTGGCCAAGACCAGCAGAAAAAGGTCGGTGAGCTTTCGGGTGGCGAGCGTAATCGCGTGCAGCTGGCCATTTTGTTGCGACAAGGGGCAAACGTCATTTTGCTCGACGAACCTACCAACGATCTGGACGTGAACACGTTGCGAGCACTAGAAGAAGGTCTATCCGAATTCGGCGGTTGCGCCGTGGTCATCTCCCACGATCGCTGGTTTTTGGACAGGATTGCGACCCATATCTTGGCGTTTGAGGGCGACAGCAAAGTAGTCTGGTATGAAGGAAACTATACAGATTACGAAGAAGATCGTCGCCGTCGCCTAGGCAAAGATGCCGAAACACCCAAGCGGGTACGGTTTGCAAACATCAAACGAACTTAAGGACTGGTTGCCCAGTCCGTGCTCGTGAATTCGATAAGAGAAACGGCGCCTCTAGGCGCCGTTTTCCGCATCCGACAACCAATTCGGCCCCATGCCCAAAATCTGCAAACCACCGGTCTTTGGGTCGCGATTTAAAGTGATGTAACCGCGCTCGGCGGCATCACGCAAAATCTCGTGAAAGTACCTATATCCATATTCGGACTCGGTGAAGTTCGGCCGACGTCGCTTCAGTGCTCGGCGCACCATAGATGCCCAAAGAATATCGTCCCTCTCAGCAAAGAGTGATTCAATGACCTCCATGACGATATTGACGCCCTCTTCATTCTTGGCAGTAACGGGCTTGCTCGTACGCGGCTTTTCCACCGCTGCTACAGGAGCCGGCCCTGTCGGGGCCGTCGTCGCGGCTCCGTCTTTGGTCGAGGTAACCGCTGAGCTTCCAGCTACGGCAGGCTTGACGCCAGCAGGCTTCGGCTCTGGTTTCTTGGCCTGCTTTTCAATCGGCTCGGCACGACGTCCAGATGAATGACGACGCTGCATCAAGTCATTGTAGTAAACATACTCATCGCAGTTCTCGATGAGAAGATTGCTGCTACTTTGCTTGACTCCGATGCCAATGACCGTCTTGTTGTTTTCCTTCAGCTTCGAAACCAAAGGCGAAAAGTCACTGTCGCCCGACATGATAACAAAGGTGTCGATGTGGCCCTTGGTATGACAAAGATCCATGACGTCGACGACCAGGCGAATATCCGCAGAATTCTTGCCAGAGTAGGAAACGTGTGGGACCTCGATTAACTCAAAGGCATGCTCATGCAGGGGCTTTTTGTAACCTTTATAGCGGTCCCAATCGGCGTAAGCCTTCTTAACTACGACATTTCCCTTGTCCAGCAGCCTCTCTAAAACTGGTCCCATATCGAAATCGGGGAGTTTTGCCTCCCTGGCGCCGATGGCGATGTTCTCAAAATCACAAAAAACAGCGATGTTCGCGTCCAACTCTCTAGTCATGTTTCCTTCCCGGGATTCTCATATTGAACTACCGTTTCCGGTATTATTCATGTATCATAATTGCTCGTCATGAAGCTTATGACTTGAATACGAGTCTCATTATTGAAGGTTGAAGTCTATGCCAGGTTACCGCGTCCGCGACAACGAACACATCGATCGAGTCCTTAAGGGATTTAAGAAGCAAGTAGAAAAAGCCGGCGTTCTCAGTGAACTGAAGAAGCGTCAGCACTACGAAAAGCCCTCCGTGCGCCTCAAGAAGAAGTCGATTGCGGCACGTAAGCGTCGCGTGAAGCAGTTGCGAAAGTTCGGAACTCCGTAAACTTTTCCGTTGTAGACCTTACCGGTACTTTCGGCCTTTACGGGCCGGTACCGGTTTTTCTTTGCCCACCACTTATTTGGCAAAACATCAAATAACGCTTGATATATTTTAAAGAATCTTATAATAGGTCAAACTGGCTGATGCGGATTCTCTTACCCTCCCCGCTGATATCAAGACGAATTTCAAAAAACATCAGAGGATTTCATGGTTTGTATTACAAACATGAATGTGGCCCTTTTTGCCATGTGGGCTGCGGCCCTGCTGGGACATGCTGCCGTGGCTGCGGCGCGACCTGAAATCCAATCCAGCCTTGGCTTAGAGACGGGCGTTAAGCCGGTGTATTACCAGGACTCAGGACGGTATGCTGCAGCCCAGTTTGGAGTATCGGCAACCCTGTCTCCGAGCCTTACCTTGGGCGCGTCGGGCGCGGTTCAACAGTCCGAGGATGTTGTCGAGCCGTTCCGGCGAGTCGTCGATGTCCAGGACCCGTCCATCAGCCTTAGTCTTCGCCCCATCGCTTTAGCTTCCGTCGCTGGTTGGAGTTTCACGGGTGGGGCCAGTATCGTTCCCGTCATGCTTTCCGAACTTAGCTTGTATCGCACGTCTCAAGCCGCCGCGGGTCTGAGCGCCAGTATCGGTCGGCAGAGCCGCTGGCTTGGCGCAAGAGTGAGTCCATCGCTGCGTTACACCGCTTTTGAACTCACCCGCGACCCAGCTGGACGAAGTAATTCTCCGTTACAAGGCACCTTGGCGGCAGCGCTTACCCTTTTTCCCAAAGCCCCTGCATCGCTGACTGCATCTTACACGACTATCGAGCGCCAATATTTCCATGGCGCCAACCGCTTTTTTTACAGCACGAACTTAGAAATAGCCGGTCGATTAGCCGGACGTTGGAGCTTGGGCCTTGGCTTGATCACCTCTGACTCCCAGCTCGCCGACGGTAAGCGGCGGCCGGTTTATATATACAAGAACGACTTTTCCCAACTGTACGTGCGGGCTGATTACAGCCTTTAACCCCCAGGAGATGTTCCGATGCGCCATAGCCTCCTTCTACTCGCACTTGTCGGTTTTACTTTCGTCAGCGCCGCTTGCGCCCGCGAACCTGATGTTCAGGTCGCAGCCGGCGAAATGGACGATCTCTACGCCAAGCAAGAGTTGACCAGCCAGATGTACGACACCTCCGTCGCGATCAGAAAGTTGGAAAAAATCTTGGCGCCTGCACGCGGAGATGGCCTACGCCTGGTGAAGTTCACCATCGGTGAAACCCTCCTGACTGTCTGGAGCAAGGACGGCGAAGAAGATAAGCCCGTGCTGCAGTTTCCTGTTAAGGGCCACTATGACCTGGAACGTGACCAGACCAAAGACGGACAAAAAACTCAGTATCTGGTGAAGGGCAAAAGCAAGAATCTCAATTGGGCTGATCGAGCTTATATCGAAGTTGATGCGGCAGATGTGAAGCGCATCAAGCCCAGCGAGGATATTGTTAAGAACCTCTACGAAGCAAAGGCTATTGACGGTAAATCTTACCGTTTCCTCGACGAACGCATTCCGGGCATTGATGATCGCGTCGCGCTAGAGCTCGCTACAAAGTTCAATCTTCAGCGCGGAACGCTCATTCAGATTCGACTGAGCAAGACAACTCTCGAATTGGTCAACATGCAGCAGACGAAAAATCCTGTTTCGCTGCTCAGGCTCAGCGTTCAGTACTTTGATCTCGTGCGAGAAAAAAGTGACTCCGATGAGCTTACTGCGAAATTTAAGCGCGACCAGAGCGAACGCACTTGGGACACCCGCCGCTACGTAGAGATTCGCAGCGAACTTGCAACCTTGGTTGATAGCACCCAAAAGGTACTCAGCAAGGATGGGCTGGGATGCAACCTGATGACAGATTTCCCCGCGCAAGAGATTTTGGACGATTTGAAGTCTAAGCGCATCAGCGTTGGTGCCAATGAGAAGATTTGTTTGATCGCAACCCAGACTGTGCTGAGCGTCTGCCGCACCAGCTGCGAGGAAGATGGCAATCTCTTAATGACGTATCCCATTGTCCGTCATTTGGACATCGAATCGTTATCTGGCAGCCAGGGCTCGGTAAAGGCTTCTTCAACTAATCGAAACACCTGGGATCAGCGAGCCTTTATTGAATTTGCTACGAATGCGCCCCAGGTTGCTGAACAGAAAGTTCAATCGACATCACTAGATCGCGCCTTCTTTACCACCGGTGAATTTATTTACGTGGCGACAGTCGTGGCTTCGCACAGCGAAAATAGCGAATTTTTTAACGGGCTACTACTGACTCTGGATGATCGCCTGAAGTTTTCGTTCACCGAAAATAAGATGATCGCCTACAAGGCGCGCGAAACTCTTAACAACTCTTCGCCAACACCTGTATTGCGATACAGCGCCGATCATTTCACGGTTGGGCGTGCCAAAAACGGGCTCGGCGACCCGACGAATGTCATCACCGAGTTGCGCGATGACCCGTGGGCGCAACGTAAACAGGTACGGCCAGCTCTGGGCCGAAATGAAATCAATAGCTACTTCAATCACTTTCTTGGAATCAATAACCTGGTCTCGCGGGACTACTTGGTTTCTGAAAGTGTACTGATTGACGACGTCAAAGTTCTGGAGTCCGAAGTCACTTGGACAACCGAAGAGGTGTTAGTCCCGAACTATAGCGCCGGCAATCTCGGCGCTGGTGAAACACAACTGGAGCCCGTTTCGGTTCGCATCCGGCACAGCTTCGTCCGCTTGGCTCCTAGCGACTACCAAGCACAAGAATATGATGATTACGACTTTCAAAAATTCGGCTACTTCCGCACGACACGGGCTGGTCTAAATGCCAGTGGTAACGCCACTGACGACACAATCAAGCATTTTGCGCGCCGCTACGACATCAGCAATGGCAAGCAAATCGTCTTCTATTTGAGCGCCGGATTCCCTGAATCCTACAAGGACGAAGCAGCTCAAGTTATCACTTCTTGGAACGACGCCTTCAAAGCTGCAACGGGCCGCGATAATGTCGTCGTGTTAAAAGACAACGAAGGCCAGCACTATAGCGATCCACTCGTCAACATGATCGCTTATATTGATGAACGAAACCTGGGCGCCCCATTAGGATATGGCCCAACCATTGCTGATCCGGAAACCGGAGAGGTTCTTGCGGGAAAAACCTACCTATACGGCGACGCCATACGCTGGTCGCGCGATGTCTCGGGCGACTATCATGACTTGGCAACGGGCGTAAAAACAATCGACGACTTTGCCGCCGAGAGTCGCCAAGAAACTGTCCGCGCAGGAACGCCTCCCGCTGCGACAAGTGCCATCAGCCCACGCCAGCATGCGACCATCGCCCGTGTGAGTCAGGAGCAATTGAAGTCCGCCATCGCCACGACGGTCTTTACAGGCAACGGGCTCGATCGCCTCAATCGCAATCTGGAAGTGATTGCCAAAGGATCACTGCGCGGCATGTTTGAGTCGAATGGCGATATTCAAGGAATGCGCCAGGCCCTGCAAAAAGACAGGAATGGCCTTGATCGACACGCTCTGAACAGCATGGACCAAAATCATGGCTGCCTATTCCGCCCTGAAGAACATATGGTCAGTGCCAGCAAGTTTGTGGCAATGAACAAGGATCTGTCGCGCGAAGAATTGATGGCAAAGGTAGAATCCGCGACGGTTTACACTACGCTGTTGCATGAGTTAGGCCACAACTTTGGCCTGCGCCACAACTTCCACGGATCTTACGACGAAGTCAACTTTCACCCAGAATACTTTGAACTGAAGCGTAAGTTACGCGATCCTACGGCGACAGAAAGTCCAGAGGGTCCAGATAATCACCTCGAACTGTACAAGTCGTCCAGTATCATGGACTACACGGACATGTTTGAGGCACTGCATCGTCGCGCTGGCTCGTACGATGTTGCTGCTATCAAGTTCGGCTATGCTGGATTGCTTGAGAAAATCGATCTGGCGGCTTCACGGCAAGCGGGAGCGATTCGAACAGTCGATGTCCCGCGAAAGGAGCTCGATGAACTGGTATCACTAAAAGTGCGGGCCGAACCCGCGCGCACACGTGATGCTGCCATTCGAGCTGCTGTTGCTGAGCTTGGTTTGCGTCAATACAAGTTTTGCACAGACGATCATGTATCTGATGACCCAACATGTAATCGGTTTGATTCAGGTGTGAACGTTAGCGAAATCGTCGAGTCGATGATCCTCAACTACGAGAACAACTATACGCTGGGTGCATTCCGCCGTGGTCGCCGCAATTTTACCGGTGGATCGTCGTTTGTCATCAGCCGGTTCATGCTGCCAATCCGCCAAATGTACGATGAGTTTATTTACCGGATACTAACGGGAACATTCGCCCAATCCGGAGCCGAAAGCCGTGGTGATTTCCAAAATGCGGTGCTTACTGGCCTTGATTTCTTCAAGGAGATCTTAACGACTCCCGAGCCAGGTGTTTACCAATTCGATAAAGAGCTAGGTATCTACGTAGAATCTCCTGCATCCAGCAACCTAGAGGAAAATCTGGAACATCCACCTCTTGTTGTCGGCCTTGGCTTGGGTAAGTATCTTCAATCGTCCTTTGTCCAGACCGGATCAAGTGAGAAAGTCATGCGCCGGGGCGTACTCGTCGATAAAATCGGCGCCATGATTGCGTTATCATTACGTGGGTATCCAGCCGAACGTTATGAGCGTGCTAGCATGACTTTCAACTACTTTGATATTTTCCGCGACGACACGCTGAATATCTTTAGCAACGCCATGCGCGAGACATTGAAAGGCAATTATTCAGCACTGAAGTTAGAGAATGGTGCTCTCTTAGCGTTGCCATCTGACGTTGCGCAAACTCTGCCACCCGATCTGCTGGTGCAGAACATCGAGGTCAAAGCACCAACGCATACGGCTTTAAAGATGATGTCGATGGCGTTGGCAGTGGAAGCGCATGATGGTACTGCGGATCGAACTTTCGGTGACTATCTTGATATGCGCATCGACGGAATTGATGCGCAAAGCATCCCAGAAGGAACACCAACTCTGCGCTTTCGTTCGGCGAATGGCACCAGAACCTATGTGATTCCACAGACCCGAGATGGTCGAAGCATTACCTTCCTAATTGCCAAGGATGCGCCAGGTCTGGCGGAGAAGCTGGCCCAAGCGATTGCTATTTCTGCTGATCCACAACGAAAGCAGCGCCAATCAGAACTGGCCAATCAGCTTTTCAGTGGCTTCCTCCAGGACTTTTCCACCATCTATAAAGAACTGACAGGAGTCGCGCTTGGACAGGAACAAGCAGCGGAGCTGGAGTCCGATAAAACCGAAGGAATGCAGAATATGATTCGCATTCTCGAAGACTGGTTGGGACAGATTGAACAGAACTTAGCGGCCAATCCAAACGGTGCAGCAGCAGCGCGTTTGCAGAAGGCTAAAGAGATGATCGAAAAGTCGATAGCAACGCCAGGGGAACTCCTGTTGGAGTTTTCGCAGCTGGGTGCTGAAATGGATGAGGCTGAGAATGATGCACAAAGTACGCAACGCGAACTTGTGCGCATTGAGTCCGATCTGTTGCAGCTAAGACAGCTATATAAAGAAGTATTCCGAGGCTAACCGGGAGCACCCACCCCGTCGACAGCCAGGCGGCCCCGCGCCTGGCTGCTAAACCCCGGAAATGATAGGCCGCCCCACTCGTCACAGCCAGCCAATGGGCGTAAAGACTCGATTTTACTGGTCAATCCAGTCTCAAATCAAGCTCCCCTGGCCCTTTGGATCGATTCCCGCAACCGATTGGGAACAAAATCGCCATCCGCAACTTTCTGGCTTTATTGATCTTTCAACTTTTTTTGCACAACCAGCCAATTTTTCTTCAACGCCCTCCGAAGAACCTCCAGGTCCTGGCGCGGTGCATAGAGGTTCCCGCCGGATCATAGCTCGGTGTTTGCGACGCAGCCCACGTCTGCAGCACCGCTAAAAACCGAATCGAGCGTCCAAACGTTGTGCGAGAGAAACCGGGGGGAAACCACATGGTACGGAATTTCATCATCGGACGGTCACGCCGTCTGCCAAGCAGGACTATTGCGCAAGCTCCTCGCTTGGCAGTCGTCGGGATCAGCATGCTTGCAAGTATTGCAGCGCACGCCGGGCCACGTGATCAGGCCTATCGCATCTACAACCGATTGACAGGAGTACCTCCGACAGCGCCAATACTCGATCAGATGACACAATTGATTGAAGCTGGAAAGCCCGCTGAAGCTGCCCAGATCGCTACCGCCACCTCGTACTTCTATAATCTGACGCTGCCGACATTCGTCAAGCCTTGGACCAATGAGGATGAAAGCGTTCGCGTTCCCCTCAACGACTACGTAGCCACCATCGTCGGCATTGTTCGCGACGATCTGCCGTTTACCCAGGCACTACATGCGGACATTCTTTACACAGCGTCCGACTCAGTTGTGGCTAACCCAGCCAATGGTGTACCGGCCTATGCACCAAACAACAACGATCACTATGCTGCACTCGAACGCAACCGCGTTGATCTAAAGGAGTCACTGGTCCGCCAGACCCAGTCACAGCTGAATGGTATTCCGGATGCCGCGGGCGTCCTGACGAGTCGTGCCGCAGGTGAAGCATTTTTTCAGGATGGAACGAACCGAGCGATTATTCGTTTTACCCTGAAGTCCTATCTCTGTAGCGACCTTGAACAGTTTTCCGACACCACGACTCCTGACTTTCGAGTCCGACAAGACGTGACGCGCAGCCCGGGCGGGGATAGCACGGTGTTCCGCAATCGTTGCGCTGGATGCCATGGCGGCATGGATGGCTTCTCGGGCGCCTTTGCTTACCTTGACTTTGTCAACGGTGCGCTCAGCCATGATGCCACACGTGTACGCGCCAAGTATCTGAGAAACGCCTCCGAGTTTCCCGATGGCTACGTCACTACCGATGATAGCTGGCTGAACCTGTGGGTTGACGGCCAAAATGCTTCCTTCGGCTGGAAAGGTGCTGAATCCGGAAACGGTGCCAGTGAATGGGGTGAGATGATCTCGAAAACCGATGCCATGGCGAGCTGCATGACCAAAAAGGTTTTCAAGACGGTATGCCTTCGCGAGCCAACTCGATCGGATGCGGCCACTGTTGAAAGTCTACAGGCTGATTTTGCCAAGAACGGCGCCTACAACATGAAGCGCCTATTTGAACGAACCGCCATTGCCTGCTCGCAAGAATAATTGAACGGCACTCGCAAATTAGAGGAGCTTTATCTATGAAACTGTTGTCTCAATCCTGGCCAAGTGCCCTTGCAATCCTCGGATTGCTGACTGCTTGTGGCGTCGAACCCCGCAAACAGGCTAATTCCGGGCAACGTAATAGTGACGATGCCGTCGCAGAACTCGAGGAGCATACTGAGGAAGTGACTACAGAGCAACTGGTGCAGGAGGAAGACATTCCCCTACGCGATGTAATTGTCGCTTTCGGCATTCGGGATTTCAATCAAATCAACGAAACCATGGCTGTGCTGACTGGCGTCAACCCGAGGACTGCTACCGTATCTAATGCGGCGCGTACTATCCAAGCTGTCCACACAGATCTAGCCGCGCAGCTACCGACCGGTAACGACGTCAAAGGATTCTTAGCTGCACATCAAGTGGCTTCTTCGAAGCTAGCGGTTGAATATTGCAACGTCCTGGCCAGCAATGCCACCGTCAGCGGCACAGTCTTACCAGGGTTCAACATCGCTGCCGCACCGAATGTAGCGCTCAATGCAACTGGACGCGAACAGCTCGCCATGGCACTGATGGATCGTTTTTGGGCTACAGGCCTTTCCGATCTTCCTGAGCGAGACGCGACGAAAACTGAAGTCGTGCAATTGATTGGTGAATTGCTAACGGGTCGAAGCGCCACAGATCCGGCCGCAACGCGCGCCGCCGTCACAGGCGCTTGCACGTCAGTACTGATCAGTTCGCCAGCGATGTTTCTCTAAGATTCAATCGAGTTAAGTAAACTTTTTAGAGGATATAGATATGAGCGACCAAAACAAGAAGCTGAATCCCCTCAGACTCGAAGGCCACAAGCTGCGATCGCGTCGTGACTTTCTATCGCAGGGTTATATAAGCCTGGCGACACTGGCGGCGACACCGGGAATCTTGTCGCTGTTAACACGGAGCGCCCACGCCGCACCTAACTGTTCCACCGGTGCCGCGACTGGTGCCAATCGCATGGCTTCATTTTTAGCCTTTGACTTAGCAGGCGGCGCCAATCTTGCCGGATCCAACGTCATCGTTGGTAAGCAGGGTGGCCAGATGGATTTTCTAACAAACTATAGCACCCTTGGTTTGCCCGACGGATTTCACCCGCGAAACATGGCTCCAAATACGGAGCTTGGCTTGGCTTTTCACCCCGATAGCGGCATCCTTCGCGGTATTCTGCAAACAACAACGGCAACTACTCGTGCCAACGTCGAAGGCGTTCTGTTCTGCGCCATCAGCGGCGACGATACCGGTAACAATCCACACAACCCCATGTACTGGGTGAACAAGGCCGGCCTCAAAGGCGAACTGACACAACTTCTTGGTACGCAGAACTCGGAATCTGGCGGCAACTCCCGCGCGCCTCGTGAATCGATCAACCCGGCCGCGACACCAGTGCCCATCAATCGCCCGACCGATGCTGTCGGACTTGTGGACTTAGGAACGCTAGCTACGCTGTTGAACTCCACAGGTGCCGAAAAGGTACTGAAAGCAGCAGAGCGCATGAGTGCGGGACAATTAGCCAAGTTTCAGCAGAAAGATCTGCCGCAGCAAGTAGCCGATCTCATCCAGTGCGGCTACGTCAATAGCGCAGCACTGCTCAATCAGTACTCGGAGCAGAACCTTAACCCACAGCGCGACACCGCCGTGACCCCCATCTTCACAAACCTTGCCAATGCCGACGAGGCAAAAGTCGCCACCATTGCCAAACTCGTTTTAGATGGGGCTGCTGGTGCTGGCACCGTGCAAATGGGTGGCTATGACTACCACACTGGCAATCGATCTACCGGCGAGGCGCAGGATCTTCGCGCTGGCCTTATGATTGGTAAGGCACTGCAGCTAGCGGCCGCAAAAGGACAAGACTTGATGATCTATGTTTTCTCGGATGGTGGTGTAGCGAGCAGTGGTGCCATCGACGGTTCAGCCGGTGGTCGCGGCAAAGGCAGCTGGACTTCGGACAGCAGTATTCGCTCATCGTCGTTTGCTCTGGTCTACAAGGCGGATGGACGACCCGAGATGCGCAAGTCGGGACGGCAGATTGGACATTTCAAGGACGCCGCCAGCGTGGATGAGACAGCTACCAAAATCAGCAACAACGTCGACAGTTTGGCAAAAGCAGTCGTCGCCAATTACCTGGCACTGCATGGACGCGAAGGAGATTTAGCAAAGGTTGTTGGAACTGACCCTTTCGGTAGCGATTTAGATCAGTACCTAGCTTTTTCTAAGCTCCGTTGAGAGTTAAGTACCGCCCCGTCATACTGGAGGAATAGGGGTTATGACACGCTTATTTAGGATGCTTGCATCCGGCACAATTGTCGTATTCATCAGCACCAGCTTCGTCGGATGCGGCAGTGAGTTGGTAACGCGGAGCTATGCTGCACCACAGCCAGAGCCTGAAGACGAGAATGATGCCGATGCACTACCTGCGGATGGTGACGCCATCACTTCGGCGGAAGCCTTCGAACAAACGACCTTCTCGCTCCTGCGCACAAATTGCGTGGGCTGCCATCAAGACTTTGCGGCACCCTTTATTGCCGCACCAGACGCAGCCGTCGCCCATGCTGCCGTGATGGATGCAAAGAAGGTGGACAAGCGCGATCTGGAGCAATCGCGCCTCGTTCAGCGTCTGCGAACCGATAATCACAACTGCTGGTCGGATTGCAATGCAAACGCGGACGAGATGCTAGCCGCCCTGGAAGCCTGGTTTCAACTACTGGAAGATGCCGAAGGTGCGCCAACACCAACGTTGGTGACAGGCTCGCTGAAACTTGCCGATTCTGTACTTTTCGAGGATGAAACCGTCCCAGTTGGAACCGTTGTTTTCGAGGCCGAGTCCGGCTCTGTCATGAACACCTTTACCAGCACGACCGTGGTAGGTCGATCAGGAGGTATGGTCGTCGGAAGTCCAGATAACAATGGCGCAGTGCGAGCTGCAGCCGATGCTGCCGCCGGAGTTGTCGTGTATACTTTCGAAATTGCCCAGGCAGGGACATATCGTGTTTTCGCCTCAGTTCGTGGCCCAGACGCAGACTCCAACGCCTTCTATATTCGCATGGACAATGGCACTGTGTTTACCTGGAACATACCTGTGACTGGCGCGGAGTATCAGTGGGATTCCGCAAAAAATGCTGCGGCCAACAATACGGTTCTGACGTTTAATCTGACGCAAGGAATGCACACGCTGACGATTCGCGAGCGCGAAGATGGCTCCATGGTTGATCTGGTGGCTGTAACGAACGACACGACTTTCACCGAAGGTATCCCCAACTATCGTTTGCGAGGCCAGAAGCTAACATTTCCATTGGATAGTTTGCCTGGCGGAGCAGGCGGCAAGCTCGAAGTGGAGGTCAGCAGATTTGATGACTTCAGCTATAAGTTCAAGAACCCACGCATCACGCTACCAACTGGCACTGTGCGCGCGGCGGGCCTCCACATTTTGATCAATGATGAACAGGATCCACTCGGCAATACCTTCGCCCTCGTCGACGAAACGGTAATTGCCCCAACGGGTTTGTTGTCGCCAGCAGCACTCATCCTACCCATGGACAAGGGTCCGGAGCAAGATCAGTTCAAGATTAAATTTGACGTGTTTGAGCGCAAATAGAGGAAAGATCTAACTCGCCACCTGAACGCCCCCGGACTGGGGGCGCCATTGAATGACGATTACCGTTTGATCATCAACCATCACGCCAGTGCGGGACTGACGCCAGTGGCGGATCAGTTCGCTCACTGCAGGAGGGGTACATGTTTCCTGGTCTGCGGCAATGGCGTCCTGCAAATGCCGAACGAGCTTGGCTTCTGCACGACTGGATTCCATGATACCGTCACTGAGTAGAATGATCAGCGATCCATGATCCAGCTGAATCGTGTGTATGGCCATCTGTGGAATTTGAACAACCTGTGCCTTCCAATGATTGCTGGCCATCCCTAATTCCCGAAGCCACTTCCCACCATACGGTCGAACCAGAATAGGCGGGGTATAGTTCGAGCGAAATAATTGCAGCTTGCCAGTTTCCTCTTCTAACTCAACGCCCAGAAATGCATTGAGCTCATTCACCTCGCCAAGATCGCGAGTAAAGCGCTTAACCTCTTCGTCGTATAATCGAAATGCCTGCGCCGGATCCTGCCCCAACTCCCAACGCCGCGCCCAAATGCTGCGGGCGATCATCTGACATGCCGACGCTTTTAGGGCCGCTTGAATGCCATGGCCCGTCAAATCGTGAAGGAGCGTGGTGAATACGCGACGCTTTTCGTCATAGTGCAAGAAGTAAGTATCCCCAGAGACAAACTGCGCCGCTGTCGCGTAGCAATCGACGCTAATGGATGTCGGTAGTTTTGGCCTCGCATGCAAAGCCTCCTGCACAATTCGGCCCAACTCCAGATCTCGCTCCACTTGCTGTGCGGCTCGCATTTCCCGTCCCAGAGCCTCCTCGACCTGTACCTTCGCCTGTGTCAACTCAAGCTCACGCAATCGAAGTCGACGCAGAATTCTCAACCCAGCAAGAGCCATCAGGCCAATGACTATGGTCAGGATGCTAAATATAATGGCCGCCTCACCCATACGTGATGCCACGCGCTGATCAAGCACGGCCTGCGGCATCAAGTACTGAGCGGTCCACGGCTTCTGTTGTAGGCGCGCCTCGGGGCCACGCACGAGGCCAACAAAGTCCTCGTATGGATTCATAGGCAGCGAAATGGAGTTTGGGTTTCGGCTATTGCCAAGATAGTACCCATCCTCGTCTGTCAGCACAGCAAACGATTCGGACCCGACCAAAGCGTGATTCTCGGCAACGAATTGCTGTAACACGGCCGCACCGTAAATGACCCTTAAGTACCCGACTACGGCACCCTGTCGACCGCGAACCGGGCTAACAAACGCAAAGTACGCCGCTCCAGAAGCATCCCAGACAATCGAAGTCACTGTGGGCCGCCCACCGTTCGCAGGACCATCAACAGCGGCTAACTTCTCTCTTATTCCCACGCGATTTGCATTCGTGTCTACCAGTACGCGGCCGCCCCTATCGAGCAATCCATACGCGGAAATGTATAGATCACTCTTTGCCCTTAATCCAGTCAGCAACCGAAGTCCTTCCGCGCGCACGGAGGGACTCAGACTAGACTTCTGTGATGCCGCGGCAATCTCTGCAAATGTTGGCAGCCTAGACTCTGCAGCAATGGCATCCAAGTTACTCTTCAGATAGCCGTCGACGGCTGCAGAAACGCGGTTCGCAGCTGCCAGCAATGCCTCATGCTCAAGATCGACAAACGCCGTCCGTAGTTTTGCGGTCGCAATGTAGGCGAGGGCAACGGCAGGGATGAGAAACAAGAGAGGGGTCATTTGCCGCCAGTTCATCAAACGAATCCAACCGCGCATTAGTCTCACAGGACCTCCGCGATGAATTCGTTGGTGTAGGCGCGGGCCTGCTCGGATGTGAGATTTAGGCCTGTGTATTGCTTTAGCAGCTGCAGAGAATCTGCCCAGTCCCGTTCATCTACCCAGCCAATTGGCTTTTCTGATGTGCGCTCAGTGTGATGCAGCTCGTTGGCAAGCTTGACCAATTGCACAGCCAGCTCCAGTGGAATTTGACTGGCATTATCTGAGAGTATTTTCGCCGCTGCCGCCGGGTTTCGTCGCATGTACTGCACGCCCATTTGCGATGCTCGAACAAAGCTACGCACCAGATCAGGATTGTCGCGCAGTAACTTGTGTGACGTTATCAGCGAAGAGCTAAGCGTATTGATTCCTGCATCTGCCAAAGGCAGCCAATCTAAGTCAACCTTGTACTCAAACTCCATGCGCGGTGGCTGGTCGACATAGAATCCGAGAAATGCATCGATGGATCCGCGCATCAGAGCATCCTCTTTGGCGCGAGGAGAATGTAGCAGCACTTGTTCAACGTCACTCGGCTCTAATTTCAAGGCATAAAGCAGCGCAGGAAAGAGCTGGCTATTTGCGTCACCAGAGGTCACACCAATTCGGCGCGACTTCATGTCTTTCAGCGATTTCAGAGGACGATCCGCGCGAAACACGAGCGCCTGGGGATTTTTCTGCGCGAGTACGGCGATAATTCGAACTGGCATACCAAGCTCAATGCCTTTGAGCACAGCATCTGCGCTGGCGTATCCAAATTGACTCTTGTCGTCGCTCACTAACTTTACCGTCGTTGCTGAGCCGCTACCCTCCGTGATCTCAACCTCAAGACCTTGGTCGCGATAGAATCCCAATGCACGCGCAACAAAAAATGGTGCATGCTCACCATAGAGAGTCCAGTTCAGGCGCAGTGTAACCGGCAGCAGCGTCGTCTTTCCATGCTGGTTGGATCGACACTGTTGTGCGCAGCCGGACAACACTGTCGCCAGCACAACCAAGAACCACTGCATGGAGGTCCAGTGGGACACAAAGCCTCGCAAGTCGAGTTCCAGAAATCGTCGTATGACCTCCGTAGTTTTCGGCAAATACCCGTAATTGCTTAGTTTTATCTGCCGCGGTTGCCACAGGACGGGACGCGATGTTAGTGCTAATATGCCATGACCGTTAGGCAAAATGGTTGTTTTTTGATTCTTCTGCGGGAGTTATCGATGCTGCAGCATGAAGACGTTCTATCCGACATTGCAGCGAGTGTCGTACCTGAATTTACTTTGGACGGCTCGGATCCGGCTGCCGGTGTATATCGCTGGCGATATGTTGCGACCGTCAAGAACCGAACTGCATTTCAACTGCGACCAGTTCGCCGCACATGGAATTGCTTTGAAGCCAATGGTGGAACTCGGGAATTTTCCAGCCCACTCAAGACAAAGGCGCGCACGATCGTTAATCCCGGCGAGGATTTTCAATTTTCCAGCCATTTCGCCATCGGCTCTCCCTATGGCATGCTGACCGGGGTCATTGAATTTTTAACTGAGGACAACCAAACCATTAGGGTAAAGATTCCGCCCGTATCTCTTGTATCCATGTTTGCAAAAGCGGTGATCCACTGAAACCATCGAAGCCAGTCTCTGGAAAACCCATGCTGGTGGCGTTTTTGACCATCTTCCTGGACCTGCTTGGTTTTGGCATCATCATTCCCATTCAGCCCTTTTTTGCGGAATCCTTTGGCGCGTCACCGACGATGGTAACCCTGCTCGGTGCGTCATACTCATTCATGCAATTTCTATTTGCACCTTTTTGGGGTCGCCTTTCCGATCGCGTTGGACGGCGTCCCATCGTCTTGTTCAGCGTTGCGATTAGCATCGTCGGCCACGTGATTTTTGGGCTGGCCACATCACTTGGCATGTTACTCGCGGCACGAATGCTGGCAGGTTTTGGCAATGCTAACCTAGGTACCGCACAAGCCATCATGTCCGACATTTCTGAACGCAATGAACGAGCCAAGGCCATGGGACTCATCGGCGCTGCATTTGGACTGGGATTTGTTCTTGGGCCTGCTATTGGAGGAATTCTAGGACAAGTATCTCCGGCGGCACCTGCATTCGCCGCAGCAGCATTGGGAGCGGTAAACTTGGTGATGGCTTATAGGCTTTTGCCGGAAACGCTGCGCACAGCAACTAAGGACGCTCCTTTGTTCCGCGCGCCTATGGACTTTCAGTCGCTTAGGTCCGCCTGTCGCCACATGAATGTTGCTGAGATTTTCATCACGACTCTCGTCACAATTGCCGCCTTCGCCATGATGGAGCAGATTGTCGGCCTATTCATTGCGCATCAATGGCTTGGGTCTAGCGACACAACATTACCCGAACACGTACGGCGAGCCACAGAGCTCACTTCGTACTTTCTGGTCGTTGTGGGAATCGTCGCGATTGTGATCCAAGGTGGGCTCATTGGGCCGCTGACGCGCCGGCTTGGCGAAGTTCAGATCTTTCGAATCGGTCTGGTTTTGATGGTTTTAGCCATGGCAGCAGTGCCTGCCTTGATTGACGGCAGCTCGATGAGCAAGATGCTGTTTTGCGCCGCGACCTTGGCCATTGGCAAGGGACTATACAATCCCAGTTCGACGAGCCTTCTGTCCTTGTCCTCGGACGAAGATGCTCAAGGTGGAATTCTCGGGCTGAATCAGTCCATATCTTCGCTGGGACGAGTAATTGGCCCTGCCATGGCGGGGCCACTCTTTGAAATCTGGCCGGCGGTTCCCTTTTATGTTTCCTCTGGCATGATTGCTATCGCGGCGCTCGTATCTCTACGGTTACGCCGCGTAAGCACTCCCGCAGCTGCTACAACTCAAACTTGATACCTTGTGCCAAAGGCAGCTGACTGCCAAAGTTCATCGTGTTGGTCTGACGGCGCATATAAGCTTTCCAGGAATCGGAACCAGATTCGCGGCCACCACCGGTTTCCTTCTCGCCGCCAAACGCTCCACCGATCTCCGCACCCGACGTTCCAATATTGACGTTAGCGATGCCGCAATCGGAACCCCATGGCGATAAGAACTGCTCTGCCTCGCGCATATTCAAAGTAAACACCGCCGACGAAAGTCCCTGGCGAACATTGTTCTGCATGGAGATCGCGGTATCAACATCACCCTCATACTTCATAATGTACAGAATGGGGGCAAACGTCTCTTCTTGCACAATGGCCATATCATTGCGCGCTTCCACTAATGCTGGACGGACGTAACAGCCGGATGCATATGCAGCCCCATCTAGTACCTCACCGCCATAAAGAACTTTGCCACCCGCTTTCTGGGCCGACTCGAGCGCACGCTGCATGGCAGCAACGGCATCTCGGTCAATCAGAGGTCCGACGTGGTTCTTTTCGTCCAGCGGATCGCCAATTCTCAGGCTCTGATAAGCCTTCAACAGAGTTTCTTTGACACGCTCGTACTGGCTTGCATGGATAATTAGCCGACGAGTCGTGGTACAGCGTTGCCCAGCTGTGCCTACCGCACCAAAGACGATACCGGGGACAGCCATTTTCATGTCGGCAGACTCGGTCAAGATGATTGCATTGTTCCCCCCCAACTCCAAAATCGAGCGACCTAAACGGCCACCGACCACCTCGCCAACACGTTTTCCCATACGCGTTGATCCCGTCGCCGATACTAGCGGAACGCGTTCATCGTGAATCATCGGCTCACCGACTTCACTGACGTCACCGATAATGGTGCAGAAGATACCTTCGGGCAGGCCATTTTCTTGCAACACATGAGCAATGATGTTGCTACAGGCGACAGCGCAAAGCGGAGTCTTCTCGGAGGGCTTCCAAATGCAAACATCGCCACAAACCGCCGCCAGCATGGAATTCCAGGACCACACAGCCACCGGGAAGTTGAATGCCGAGATAATTCCGACGACACCAAGTGGATGCCATTGCTCGTACATGCGATGCTTTGGCCGTTCGCTATGCATGGTTAAACCATGCAGTTGTCGAGAGAGTCCGACCGCAAAATCACAGATGTCGATCATCTCCTGAACTTCGCCCAAGCCCTCCTGCAGGGACTTGCCCATTTCGTAAGACACGAGCTGACCCAATGGTTCCTTGAACTCGCGCAGCTTATTGCCGATTTGACGAACAATCTCGCCCCGCTTGGGCGCCGGAACCTGGCGCCACTCCAAGAACGCCTTATGCGCAATTTCGACGACTTGATTGTAGTCTTGCTTGGTAGCCTTGCCCGTAGAGGCAATCAACTTTCCGTCAACCGGAGAAAACGACTGAAATTGAGCACCGTCCTTTGCTCCAAATGTCTTGGTACCGGTGTACACAGGAGCGTTCGTCGCCGCGATCCCCAACCGATCTAGTACAGCCTTAATGTTCACCGACATAGAATTCCCCTTACTCATGGCTATCGCAAAGTTTAAGCGTCTCGACGCACAAGCGACTTACGCCCTTAAAGACTTCTGCAGCATTCTCCGCCAGCATGTAAGCTGGAGTCGTCACTAACCGATGCCTGGTATCGACGACGCAATCGTCCACCGGACAATCGATGTGCCGCGCACCCATTTCCTGCATCTTGGCCGCCACTTTGGCATCATTGCCAATGGTCAGGGAAACACCCAACTCTCCAAACACCCGCGCTAAAATAACCGGCGCAATGCAAATGGCCCCTATTGGCTTGCGCTGTTGATTAAAATCACGGAGCAGATCTTGTAGATACGGATCAACCTGCATCTTCGCGCCCGCTTCCGCAAAATTACAGAGGTTGAACGCTGTGCCTGTTCCCCCTGGAATGACGACCGCATCAAAATCTTTGGCTCGACACTCCGTCCACGGCGTCACCTGGCCACGGGCGATGCGAGCCGACTCTTCGATCATGGATCGCGACTCGACGGTCACCGCACCCGTCAAGTGATTAACGACTCGCTTTTGTGCACCGGCTGGAGCAAAGAAAGTCAATTTCGCTCCCAGCTGCTGGAAGCCGAGCATGGTGCACACAGCTTCATGAATCTCGGTGCCATCCTGCGCACCGCACCCATGCAAAACAACCGCAATCTTTACGCTCATTGGAATGCCTCCTTCTCAAGGCTCAAGGCTCATAGCGCACTTCGCCATTCATCACCGCGATATCAATTTTCCAGGCGCTGGAAGCGGATGTCGCAGGGAACTCTGACTTTGTCCCCTGGCGCACATCTACCGCAAACTGATAACCAGCCTCTGTATCCGGTCGGAAAATAACTGACCCGTTTGCTAAATTAACCTGCGCGTGAAAACGTGGACGCGTCATTTCCACCGCACCATTGGCACCCTGGATAGCTAGCGCCACCCCCTCGGGCACAAGAAAGTCGCACTGCACCAGTGGCTTGTCGCGCAAGTCTAACTTCAAGTTCTGGTCTGTTTTCACCCACGGATTCTCGATGAGGTCACCAATGATCCGGCATGTCCAAGTCAGCTGCTGATCGCTACTGCGCCGCACATCCAACTGACCGTTGGCGAAATCGATCTGAATGGTCTGGGGAGTTGCCTGATCGACACTGATGCTGCCCGAGCGCGTCGTCAATTGGTCAAGATTGGACCACTCATGCTGCAATCGCTGAGCCACTTCACCATCTTTAATGTCAATAGCCCCACCTAGAATTCGGATACGGCCGGCGGCACTATCAATTTCAAAAAGTGGAGTAAACTTCACAATGAGGATCGTGAAGCAAAGCAAGATGATGGCAACAAAGCCGAGAACAGTCACAGCAAACCACTTTGCAGGATTCATCCGCTTGGGTGGCTTTCGCAGCAGCCCCCGTTCGAGGATCAGACGCTCTGCTAGCGCCTCAGGCTCGCCAAACGATTGCAACACTGAATCGAGATTTCCACTCCCCTGTTTTCGGGAAAAGTCGACGATCTGATCGCGTTGATGCAGCAGTATTTCAAGCCTTGTCTGCACCGGGATACCAGTAAGTGCCGCATCCAGTCGCTCAAGATAGCGATCCAGGTGGTCATTGGTTTGCGTCGCTCTCAAATCCTTCACTCCATGCAGCTTAACTGCCAAAAAAATTCCAATGTCAGTGAATCAACTGCGCGCGCTGCTCGGGTCGACCCATGGCTAACAGAATGGGATCCGACTTCTGCCTGGAAACAAACTCGGCCTTTGAACTTATGCCGCGCCACTGCATGTTGACGAGCACTTGGCCAATCGCACCACCCAAACTATCGCCGGGCCCAAGTAGCACCACACGATCAGGAGCAAATTCACGCACACCGACACGAATGGCGGCCGAAAAATCGTACGGCTCGGTGACCTGATGGCCAAGCGTATAACTGCGCAGTGCGGCAGCATCCGTCGACCAGGGCTGCCAGATATGACCGCGGCCATCCACCATCGGGATATTGCTGCGATGAAATAGCTGTGGAGGAAGAGCGGCAAATCCCTTTTGCGAGGTTTCCTTCAGCATGGGCGTATGAAAGGCGGCATGATTGACCAGTTTAAAAGGGTAACGATCATCTATTTTTTCGAGTCGCGCCAGCATGTGGCGCAAGCCCGATTCGTCACCCCCAATAACCAAGTAACCACCCAAGTAAATGCTGTCGTGGACGACCCCACCAGCCGCACGCACCTCTTCCATAGTCAGTCGTACATATTCCTGACGCCGTGGATCCAGGCGCCAGTCTGCATCCATGACCGGATAAATAATCTGCCCGCCAATGACGCGCTCACGCATCATTGAGCCCATCGTATTCACCACCAGAAAGGCACCAGCCTCATCCACAGCACCCGCAGCACCAAGAGTCAAATACCAACCCATAGAATTGCCCGTCACGGCCACCACATCATAGCGATCACGGTCAATCGCCATGAAGTCCGCCATCGCACAGGCATGGATCAAGATGCTGGCATTCTCGCCAGGGGTGTGAATGCCAGCAGAAAACTTCTCGGCATCGTCTAATTCGGTGATGGTAGGTTGACCCAGCTCCATGCGCCAACTGTCCAGTCGACTGATGAATCCGTCAATGCTAGGTCGATGTTGACGTAAATAGCCAAGCTCTTCGCGCGTGTAGGAGCCCCGTCCTGGGCATACAACTAGCAGAGTTTCCTTCATGAATGCCTCACTCCCAACGGCACTGCTTTCCCGTCTGTCTTACGGCTGACCAAGCGTATCGCTTCCGCCACAATTTCATCGCGGCTTGGAAGCGGCACGGTGGCGCCAACTCCCAGTGGAATAAAGCAATCTTCGGCGGCGATGCGCTTAATTCTGGGCAATTGCGGTAGCCCTTCTAGCAGGGCCGTGCAAATCGCTTCACTTTGCGAACCCGTACGGCGACATTCATCGACAACAATAACGTTGGCGCAGTCGCGTACGGCATCCAGCATAGCCGGGACATTGAGAGGCGCCAACCAACGCAGATCAACCACCTTTACTTGGATGCCATGCTCTTGCTCAAGAATTCGACGCGCCTGCATGCTGAGGTAAGCACCGTTGCCGTAAGTGATGATGGCAAGCTGCTCACTGTCGCCATGAATGCCAATTTCACCCAGTGGGATCTCTTCACCTGCAGCCGGGTACTCAAAACTCCACTCCGTGTCGCCATCTGTAAGCAGGTCCTTTGTCATATACAAAGCTATTGGTTCGAGGAAAACGACGACGCGGCCTCGCTCGTACGCTTCGCGAACGCAAGTTCGGAGCATGCGCACGGCATCGGCGCCATTGGCCGGGCATGCCAAGATGACCCCCGGCAGATCGCGAAAAACAGCCACGGAGTTGTCGTTATGGAAGTGGCCGCCAAAGCCTTTTTGATAAGCCAGACCCGCTACGCGCACAACCATTGGATTGGAGTACTGGCCATCAGAAAAGAACGAAAGCGTTGAGGCTTCGCCGCGCAACTGATCTTCCGCATTGTGTACATAAGCCAGAAATTGAATTTCGGGAATCGGTAGAAATCCGTTATGCGCCATTCCGATTGCCGCACCGAGAATCGATGTCTCATCGAGCGGCGAATTGAAGACGCGCTTCTGTCCATACATTTCAAACAAGCCCGATGTAACGTTATAGACACCGCCCTTCTTAGCCACATCCTCGCCGAACATAACGATTTCTGGGTACTGCAGCATTAAGTCTGCCAGCGCCCAATTGATCAATCGCGCCATATGATGCCGCCCTTGCATCATCTTCATCTTGTGGCCAAAGAGGCGCTCACGGGCCTCAGGCGAGGGTGTCGGTCGAACGGCAACATCTCGCGGGCGCGGCAAAACGGATGCGGCGATCGCTTCGCGAGTGACGAGCTTTGGTCGGGGAATGACTTCTTCGGCAATGCGCTCACAGCGCTCGCGGATCTGTCGATGAATAGCCATAATCTCGTCAACCGACAGTAGCCCTTCTTGCAGAGCAATTCGCGCGGAGTGCAAAATCGGATCTTGACGCTCGGTGGCTTCGATTTCGGCCATGGGGCGGTATGTCATCTCCACGTCCGAACCAGCATGTCCCATCAGACGAACGGTTTTGATGTGCAAAAATACCGGCCTACGGGTGCGTCGCGCATAGTCAGCGGCTTCTCGACTGGTCAGATAGACATCTGGAATACTCGCACCATCGCAATAGAAATAGCGAAATCCAGGGCGATTGCCAAAGGAGCGCTCAATCCATCCGCCAGGGGTATTCACCGAGATGCCAATGCCATTGTCTTCGCAGATAAAGACGAGCGGCATGGGAAGTTGCTGATAGGAGCACCAAGCCGCCGTGTTGAATGCCGCCAATGCCGTGGCATGGTTGGCTGATGCATCGCCAAAACTGCAGAGCACAACGCTATCGTGACTCATGGGTCCCGAAATGTTCAAGTCCTTGGCTCGCCCGATGGACAAGGCAGCGCCCATGGCTTTCGGCAAATGGGAGGCAATGGTACTTGTCTGCGGTGGTACCAACAGCGGTACACTACCAAACACTTTATGCCGACCCCGGCTGATGGGCTCGTCGGCGGATGCCATGAACGAGAGCAGCATATCGTAAAGCGGCGTCGAACCTGGCAACTGTTTCGAGCGCTGAATGAAAAATCCACCACTGCGGTAATGCAAGAACGCCATGTCGTCCAAACGAAAAGCCTCGGCATATGCGGCGTTACCTTCGTGACCAGAACTACCGATCGTATAGAAGCTGGCATGACGCGTTCGGAGTTGTCGCGCCAGTAAATCCATGCGCCGGGATATCAATTGGGATTCAAAGATATCGACAAACTTCGATGGCGAAAGATCCGCGTCATGCAGCGTGACATCAGTAAATGACTCGGGAAGGTTCCCATCTTGAACCCAACGAAGAAAATTCTGCTCGATGATCTCAGCCCGATTCTGGCTCATGGGGACTTGATTCCTGTATGGGATATCTGCCTAAAAATACGCACTAATATAGTACACGCACCCGCCATGCTGCCATGGGCAACTTATCGTGCTGATATCAAAGAGTTTTATAAGGTTTCTCAGCTATCCATCTAGCGCCGACCGCCACCCAACAGAGTTGGGGGAGTTCCGTGATATAATTTACTGATCTTCACTTGGTAGTGCCCTGATCCCATTCCATTGAATCGTTTGCCGGAGGTTTGCTTTAACATGAGCGCCGCAGGACTTGGATTTCTGACCGAAGTTTCCCCGTGGATTTGTTTTCCCGCATGTGCGGCATTGCTGCTTGTGCTGGGCTTTCTGGGCGCACCCATCCTGGCATGGACTGCGGCCGTCATCGCCATTCTCTGGGGCACCGCACCGGCGGAATGGGTATGGGCCGTAGCGCTCGTACCGCTGGCGATCGCTAACATTCCTGTCGCACGGGCTTATGCGTTTTCAGCACCACTCATGAAACTCCTCGACATGCTGAAAATCATGCCGAAAATCTCCGAGACCGAACGCATTGCCTTAGAAGCCGGGTCGATCTGGGTGGATGGCGAACTGTTTTCAGGGCGTCCAGACTTCTTTCGCATTCAAAAAGAACTCTATCCGTCGTTGACGGATGAAGAGCGCGCATTTATCGAAGGTCCGGTCGATGAGCTCTGCCGCATGACCGACGATTGGGATGTCTACTGCCGACACGATCTCTCGCCAGAGACCTGGGCCTACATCAAACGTCAGCGTTTCTTGGGGATGATCATTCCAAAGGAATTCGGTGGGCACGGCTTTTCGGCACTTTGTCACAGCGAAGTCGTACAACGACTCACCACCCGCAGCATTCCTTTGGCCGTCTCGGTCATGGTGCCTAACTCCCTAGGCCCGGGCGAGCTGATTCTGCACTACGGCACGGACGAACAGAAGAAGTACTACTTGCCTCGACTCGCGCGCGGAGAAGAGATCCCTTGCTTTGCCTTAACCGAAGCAGGTGCGGGTAGCGACGCGGGCGCCATGCAATCTGACGGCGAAGTCTTTCGGGGCGACGACGGTAAGCTTTACGTTCGGATAAACTGGGATAAGCGCTATATCACCTTGGCGGCTGTATCTACTCTGATCGGACTGGCGATCAAGCTGCGCGATCCCAATAACTTGCTAGGCAAGAGCAAGAACCTTGGTATCACTTGCATGCTGGTACCGGCGTCCACACCCGGCGTCGTGCTCGGCAAGCGCCACAATCCGATGGGCGTTCCTTTCTTTAACTGCCCGACATCCGGTAAAGATGTTGTGGTACCGATCGAGCAGATTATTGGTGGCCCGGAATGGGCTGGTCAAGGCTGGCGCATGCTGATGGAGTGCTTGGCCGCTGGTCGAGCCATCTCTTTGCCAGCACAATCAACCGGCAGCGCCAAGCTAGTTGCGCGTGTTACTAGTGCTTATGGCGTCATTCGAGAACAATTCGGACTATCCATCGGCAAATTTGAAGGTATCGAAGATTTATTGGCGCAAATTGGCGGCATCACCTACATGCTGGAGGGTATGCGCCGGTTTACCGCTGGTGCGGTTGACCAAGGTATGAAGCCAGCAGTTATCTCGGCCATCGCTAAATATAATTCCACCGAGCTTTCGCGCAAGCTAGTCATTCACGGAATGGATATTCTCGGTGGTGCCGGAATTTCGCGCGGCCCGCGCAACCTGCTCGCAAACACCTACATTGGCGCGCCAATCGGGATCACCGTCGAAGGCGCCAACATCCTTACGCGCTGCATGATTATTTTTGGGCAAGGCGCGATTCGCTGCCATCCCTACGCCTACAAAGAGCTACAGACCCTGACAGCTGGAGATGTGCGCGGATTTGACGCAGCCTTCTGGGGGCACGTCGGACATGTTGTGCGCAATGGCTGTCGGGCATTGTTGCTCAGTTTAACGCGCGGTCATTTGGCCTATGTTCCTGGCGGCTCACTTCGCCGCTACTACCGCAAGCTCTCTTGGACGTCTGCTTCGTTCGCCTTTTTCGCCGATATTGCCATGGGAACTCTTGGCGGCAAACTCAAGGTGAAGGAGCAGATCACTGGCCGCTTTGCCGATATTCTTTCTTGGATGTATTTGGCGACGGCAACGTTACGCCGGTTTGAAGCTGAAGGCCGGCAGGAAGCCCATCGGGCATTCGTTGACTGGACGATGGCATACGCCTTCAACGAGATCCAAAAGGCGTTTGAAGGACTCTTCGATAACTTCAATATTCCCGTGATTGGTACGATCTTTCGCTGGCCAGTGGCGATTTGGTCGCGATTCAACCGCTTGGGGTCTACTCCCAGCGACCGCCTTGGCCATCGCCTCGTCGTCAAGATGATGAAACCTACAGGAATTCGCGAGATGTTGAGCGAAGGCATCTTCGTGCCAACGGCCAGCCACGAGCCACTTGCTCGCTATGAAGAGACTTATCGCCTGCTGCACGAAGCAGACGTACTCTTTAAGAGAATTCGCGCTGCGGTCCGCGCCGGCCAGCTACCAAAGAAGGTTCCCTCGAAGCAACTCGTGGAAAAAGCTGTGGAGCAGGGAATCCTTAAATCGGACGAAGCTGAAATCATCCGCCGCGCCGCAGCGATGCGAGAGGATGCCATCCAGGTCGATTCGTTTTCCTTGACGGAGTTTCAAACTGGCCACATGGAAAGTCGGCGACCAGAAGCCGCTGTTTAACTTCGCCCACCAATTCCAGGGCCTTTTGCTTCTTCGGTAGCAAAGGCCCACTTACTGATGCTATACACCCGCCTATGGAAACTTGGGGAACAGCAGAGACAAAGTACTTTTTCGATCTAACACCCGATCGCATTCTCGATGCCGTCGAGGAGGTAGGCCTTGAGTGCACCGGGCGCGTGATGGCGCTCAACAGCATGGAAAATCGAGTCTACGAAGTTGAAATCGAGGTGGATGATCCCAGCACCCTGCGCAGCCCTAGCGAACGCTTTCGAATCGTAAAATTTTATCGCCCTGGACGCTGGACAGAAGCCCAGATCCAGGAAGAACACGACTACCTACTTGATCTTGTGGCCCATGAGATCCCTGTCGTCGCTCCGCTCCCATTCGCAACTGGCAAGACGATCGAGAAGGTCCCAGATGTCGGCATCTACTTCTCGGTTTTCCCAAAAGTGGGGGGCCGATCACCGCAAGAGTTAAGCGACGAGCAAGTGACACGGATTGGTCGACTGTTGGGTCGCATGCACAATGTTGGCTCCTCAAAGAAGGCGCAGCACCGCATTCGCATACACCCCCAATCCTATGGGCTGGCTAGCTTGGAGTTTTTGCTTGCCAGCAATTCCCTGCCCAGCGATATCCGTGACCGGTATGTAAACGTAGTCCGCAACATATGCGAGCTGACGACCCCTTGGTTTGATGATGCTGAAGTCATTCGGCTACACGGTGATTGTCACTTGGGGAACCTGCTCTGGAACGACGTCGGACCTTTCTGGGTTGATTTCGATGATATGGTGCGCGGACCCGCCATCCAGGATTTGTGGCTTGTCGTCCCAGGGCGCGATGCAGAGGCGAGGATGCAGCGCAGTTTGCTCATCGAGGCTTACGGCCAATTCCGCCCCTTTGACCACCAAAGTTTGCGCCTGCTAGAGCCTCTGCGCGCGATGCGATTTATGCATTTTTCAGCCTGGATTGCCAAACGCTGGCAAGATCCAGCCTTTCCCCGTGCGTTTCCTAATTTTGGCACCGAACGCTACTGGCATGAACAAGTTCAAGATTTGGAAGACCAACACCGCATCATCACTCAGGGGGACATTCAGCAGTCCGAAGATGAGTGGTAGGAGTATAGAGGCCCATGAGCAAACTCGAAGTTTTGCAAATCCCAGTACTGCAAGATAACTACATCTATTTGCTGCATGATGAAACCTCCGGGCACACGGCCTGTGTAGATCCTGCCGAAGCGGCACCGGTCTTGGCTTTACTGCAGGAACGACATTGGAAACTCGACTACATCCTGAACACGCATCATCACGACGATCACATTGGCGGCAATATTGCCTTGAAGGCTGCGACTGGCTGCAAGATTTTTGGTGGAATTGAGGACCGTGATCGTATTCCAGGCATTGATACCGTATTGCGCGATGGTGACACCATTCGAGTCGGCGATTCCGAAGCCAAGGTGTTTTTCGTGCCAGGGCACACTCGTGGCCACATTGCGTACTACTTTGCGGATGCTGCCAAGTTGTTTTGTGGCGATACACTCTTTAGCATCGGCTGTGGCCGCTTGTTTGAGGGCACGCCGCAGCAGATGTGGACGAGTTTGAGGCGGCTGAGGTCCCTTCCTGATGAAACTCTTGTCTTCTGCACGCATGAATATACAGAAAGCAATATCCGCTTCGCCATGACGCTCGATCATGACAACACGGCATTACAGGTTCGCGCTCAGGAGGTTGCAACCCTGCGCGCACGGGGCTTGGCATCGGTACCAATGCGCTTGGGCATGGAAAAGCAGGCGAATATTTTTTTGCGGGCAGACATTCCAGAAGTTCAAGAACGCCTTGGCATGTCGGGCCTGACTGAGGAGTTAGTCTTCGCCGAAATTCGCAGTCGCAAAGACCATTTCAAAGGCTAATTGCTGCGCCCTCGCGTTGGAGGGTGCAGGTCATTGGTCATTGAGCAGGGCCGCGGGCTTAATCGCTAGAATCCGAGCCGCACCGATCCAAGCCAGCAGCACACCAACGACAGCAATCGCGAAGTTCATACTCACTAAGATCTGCCAATCGGGCATCAGCCAATTATCGAAGACAAAGTAGGAAATGATCGTCGCCATGACCACCGCCATGAGCGAGCCAACGAAAATAGCTATTCCGACGATAAGGGAGATTTCAATCAAAAACGATCCTAAGACTTTCCGGGGTGCCATCCCCAACACCTTAACCAACGTAATCTCCCATTTACGGGCCACGGCTTGTTGCTGACAAATTGAAAACAACACAAACATACCCGCGACCAGCGACAATTGGGCCATGAACTGCAGGGCTAGCGACATTTGGGAGCTGAGGGCGCCGATCCGTTCGATCGTCTTCGTGACATCAATGAGCGACATATTGGGAAATTCGCGAACCATCTCGGTTTGCAGGCGTGTCTTTGCGGCAAAGTCCAAGCCACCAATCGCCGCAAGAAATGTCTTGGGCGCGTCATCCAACACACCCGGCTGCATCACAACAAAGAAATTCGGATGAAAACTCGTCCACTTCACCGAACGCAAATTGATGACCTTGCCAATAACTTCCACTCCCTGGATGTCAAAGGTCAGCTCAGAGCCCAGGTCCATCCCCATACGCATCGCAAATCGACGCTCGAGAGAGATCTCAACGGGTTCGCCTCCATTCCAGTCATAGGTCCCAGAAAAATCACGGCCGCGCAGCAGCCTCTCGGACGAAGCCAACTTCTCGCGCGCGGATAGGTTGTAGCTTCGGCTTTGAAAACGGTCCCGACGCTCGTCTTCACGCGTTCGAAATGAATCCTCACCATTGCGCTCTTCTTTAACCTCTTTGCCGTCGATTTTCATGAGGCGCGCTCGCACCATAGGGGAAAGATAGTCCAGAGCCAGCCCACGCCGTTCCAAGGATGATTGTAGTTCCTCGAACTGATCGTCCTGAATATCAAACAGGAACAAGTCTGGACGTTTACTGTCATCTCCCTCCTGCAGCTCAGTTCGCAGTGTTGAGGCGATCTGCGGAATCAGCGTTACCAAGGTAACACCAATTCCCAGGGCCATCACGCTAGCTGTTGTACTTAGCGGGCTGCGATAGAGATTGCGAACTGCCAGTTTAGTCGACAACCCGGTGATGAGAGGCGATCGGGCCAATCCCCGCAACACAACCCAACTGAGGCCACTCAAGACAATACCGGTGGCCAAGAGGGCGCCAAAGAATATTGTCGCCACGAACCAAGATTTCGTCACAATGACTGACATTCCATAAAAGAAAATGCATATCGGCAGCAGCGTCAGCAGAGTTCGGGGACTGAAGTAAATGTTGGCGTCCAGGTGCTCCTGAAAGAGAACTCCCGGCCGAAAACTGCGGAGTCGACTCAGGGCTGGAAAGCAGAACAATAGGCTACAAGCTATCCCCACACCCAGCGCCCAGAGCACACTCCGCGTTTGCAGTGACACCGCAATATCCGGCGGAAGAATCCCGCCGAGTGCCGCGGGCAAACCCTGAATGAGCAGGTAGGCCACGGCAATTGAAACCAATGCCGCCACAAGACCCAGCAGCAGTAACTGCACTACAAACATGGCGCGCGCACCGTTAAAGTTCGCACCGAGACTCAAGAGAATGGCCAAGTCTTTTAGGCGACGACTTAGAAACTCTCTATAAAGATAGGCACTACCGAGTCCAGCCAGGAGAAGCGCGACAACGGCTGCCAAGCTCAAATAGTCATTAAGATATTGAACCAATCGCCCCATCTGGTCGCTGGATTCGATGTGAGTCTCGATGGAAATCTGCCGATTGTCTTTGAAAGTTTCTCGTAGCGTTTGGACTGAGGTCTGTAGTGCTTCTGCGGAATCAATCTGTATCAACCATGAGTAACGGATCCGACTCCCACGCTGAATAAGTCCTGTATCTTCCGCATACTTCTGGTGAATGTAGATACGAGGTGCAAGATTGAATCCCAGGGCCGACCCTGTGGTATCCTCGCGAATCACCCGGCTAACCTGGAAGTCTAACGAGCCTACCCGCAGCATTTCGCCAACCTTGGCATTCAGCTGCACAATTAACTCGGGATCGAGCCAAGTCCGCTGCGCCGCTGCAAGATCAGGGTCACGACCCGCCTGATAGGCCGCCCCCGAGTCAAAGACTATTCGCCCATAAAATGGGTAAAGGTCATCGATGGCTACGATGCGTACTAGGCGAGACTCAGTTTCTGAGGCGACCATTGAGTAGAAACTAATCTGTTTGCTAATTTGACTAGCCGCAGGCAAGGCGCGCAAAACCGATGCCGACTCATCCTGGCTCAGTGGCAAATTGCTACTGATGACTAAGTCGGCGCCGACGATGTCGCGCGAGCGGCTAGACATTGATTGGCGAAAGGAATCGCTAAATGAGTCAAGCG
The DNA here is from genome assembly GCA_964560765.1 of uncultured Oligoflexales bacterium. GTDB lineage: Bacteria > Bdellovibrionota_B > Oligoflexia > Oligoflexales > CAZLMG01 > CAZLMG01. Next base: position 93,397 of record CAZLMG010000008.1, on the reverse strand, counting down.
CCACGAATCCGCATAACCCAATGGCCAGGTTTATAGCGAACAAGAAGCTAAATCGCGGGTGGTTCACCACGGAACGCAAAGCCAGTCGAAACCAATACGGCATCACGAAACAAATGCTCCTTGGCGCAAGGTGAGGATACGATCGCAACGCTTCGCCAATTCTGGATTGTGCGTTACCAGGACAAGTGTCGTCTTGCGAGATGACACCAGGTCAAAGAGCAGATCCATCACCGCATCCCCGGTTTGATTATCGAGGTTGCCGCTTGGCTCATCCGCCAGCAGAACGCGCGGCTCGGCTACGAGGGCGCGGGCAATGGCGACGCGTTGTGACTCACCGCCACTCAGTTCGCGCGGAAAGTGGCTTTCGCGATGGGCCAGACCAACGGCGGCTAACGCCGCGCTGGCACGCTCACGGGCATGCTTATCACCGCGAATCTCAAGCGGCAATTCGACATTTTCAACGGCCGACAATGCCGACATCAAATGGAATCGTTGAAACACGATGCTCAATGAGCGCGATCGGAAGTCGCTAAGTCCGGCCTCGGACATGGACCCCAGGTCCTTACCATCAATAATGACGCGACCCGAGGTTGGTACGTCCAGCCCGGCCATTAAGCTAAGTAGCGTTGACTTTCCGCTTCCTGAGGGGCCGACGATGGCAACTCGTTCACCATCCGCAATCGTGGCAGATAGGCCCTGTAATACATCCACACGGGTCGAGGAATGCTCAAACGACTTACTCACATTTTCAATGATCACCGCACTCATAGTAATTTCTCTACATAAGGCAAAACATTGTCTGCCACGATTTCATAACCTTGCTCGTTAGGATGAATCCCATCCGGCAAGTTCAACTTTGGCTCTGCCGCCACCTTATCCAGCAAGAACGGAACGAGAATCGCTCTGTACTTTTCTGCCAACTCGACAAATAGCTCCGTGAATTTTTTCGTATAGTCTTCACCATAGTTCGGAGGAATCTTCATGCCAGCCAAGATAACTTTAAGTCCGGCATTCTGCGCAAGACTGATGGTCTCTTCCAGATTTTTTCGGCTCTTTTCCAGGGGCAGACCCCGCAAACCATCATTGGCTCCGAGGGCGAGGATCACGATTTGCGGCTTCTGATTTGCCTTCAAGTACCACCGTAATCGACCTGCCCCACTCGCCGTAGTCGCACCAGAGATACCGGCGTTAATCACTTCGACATGAGTGCGACCCTTCGCATGCAATTTGCGCTGGAGAACTGCCGGATAGGAAGCCTGTGCTGGAATATTGTAGCCCTCGGTTAAACTGTCACCCAATGCCAAGATTCGAATCGTTTCTTGGGGTTTTGCTGCAGCCTGCGGAGTACTAGCGCTTACAAAACTGGCGTTAACAACTGTTATCCATGCGCAAAATGCAACCTGCAGCAAGGGCAAACTGACTCTATGTCTTGGCATGATAACACCCACAGCGAGGGGACCAGTTCATGGTTAGTTCATTTGACCGTCGAACTCTCAGAGTTTAACATCATAGCAGAATTGCGATCCCGGTCATTTGAGAAGTCCATGAGAATCAAGAAATTCAAATTTTACCGATCTGGGCTGCTCATGATGAGCGTTTTGCTGATGACTCAAGGCTGCTCTATGCGCCGCCTGCTCATAAGCCAAGCCGAACGTATTGCGCTACATACAGTCGATGGCTATTTTGACATCGAAGACGAGCAAGAATTGTTGCTGCGACGAGATTTGAGCGCGACTTGGACTTGGCTACGAGCTGACATCGCTCCGGATGTCGCAACGACACTCGATAAAGTGCGTGGCTATTTTGATGATGGCCTTTCGCAAGATGAAGTTGACGCGACATATTCCGAAGTTGAAGCACTACGGCGACGGCTGGCTGCAGAGCTCGTTCCACCTGCGGCAAGATTTCTCGCTTCGCTAAAGCCAGCTCAATTGGCATATTTCGGTGCGGAGCTGGAAGAGAGCAACGAGGAGATGGAAAAAGAGCGTGAAACCAGCCCTAAGCGCTGGCAACGGCGGGCGCGAGATCGCACCGAGGAGCGTATTGAGCGATTGTACGGCGAAGCCTCGAACGTGCAAATTGAAGCGTCTTTGCGCTTGCTGCCCACGGATCAGGCGCAAGCCCGACAGTTCTTGGCGGAACGACGCGCCGCACAATCCAACTTTCTGGACTTTATGCGCCAGTCTCCAGGGGAGATCGCCATCGCCGACGCCCTTCGACGCTGGGTAGAGAATCCCGGAGTGTTTCGCCCCCCCGAATTCCAGGTGTCCTATCAGGCTCGCCTCGAACAATATCGTCAATGGTGGGTAACAGTCGATCAACTGGCAACGACGAAACAGCGGCGGCATGCCCAGGCGGTCCTGGCAGAGTGGCGCGACGACCTGAAGGAACTGCATCTTCAAGCAAAGAAGCTGAGAAAATGAGAGAGCCCGGCACGACAGCCGGGCTCTTTTTTTGCTTCACTGCGATATGATCAGTTGCATGTGGTGCTGGTGTTGTTACCTCTTAGCTTGACGCCGGCCGGACACGTATAGTCCCCGTCACCCGAGATGTTGAATGCCGATTGGTTGCCAGCTAGGTCCACATAGATAGATTCGATCGCGCCACCTGCCGCAACCGTAACGTTACCCTGCGAGCGATTGCCGCGACCGTAGTAGACCATCTTACCAACCGTGCCACCGAGCTTCGCGTTGAACCGGGCCTGGTTGCCGGCAGCAAAGACGCAAATACCCTTGACCTGCAGATCACCATGGCTAGCTAAATTGAGGTCCATACGTCCCTGATTGCCGGTGATCTTGATGGCAACAATTGTGTTGCTGGTAATGGCCAGGGCACGATCCACCTTGTTACCGACAACAACCACGCGTGAGCGTCCTCCAAAATGACTCACGCAGCGGTTGAACTCGGCTGTCGTTAACTGCTCGGCGCCATCTGCAAAGTCCGATTCCTGCTCGGCGGATTCGTCCAGCGCCGTGGCACCATCTGCATAGGTCTGTTCAGTCGGAACAGAAGGTGAATCAACCATAATGCCATCGGCCGTTTCGTAGGCGATACCATCATCTCCATATTGAGTCTCCTCGCCCGCTTCCCCGGAGCCAGCCGCTAAGGCGTCCATGGAAGGTAACTCTTCTTCGTCGGTAGCCACCACGAGATCAAGGCGAGCCATTTGCAGTTTTTCAGTGAAAGCTGGTTCTTGTTCGATGCCGCACCCTTGGAGGCCTGCGAGACCTGCCAACATGCTCGGCACCGCCAGGGCACGAATAGCCCAGGGATATCTTTTCATAATAAGTCCTCCAAAGAGCCTCTAGGTTTGTTGGGGTAAGGTACCTGGCACCTGCCCCACAAGAACCACTGTCGGCCCTTCGACGAAGAACTTTTCCCGGGCTTAAATGAATCTATTTACATTAAAGATTACTGACAGTTACAAGGGGTGCTCAAGTGGTAATTAGAGGGTCCTATTTTCGAATTCTGATCTCGACCCGACGATTCCTCTGTCGTCCTTGGAAGTTACCGTTATCGGCCAGCGGCCGGCTCTCGCCATAGCCCACAGCCTTGACCTTGCTCGGATCAAAGCCAAAGTTTGCGATGAGCAACAGCCGCACGGTTTCGGCGCGCCGCTGACTCAGCACTTGGTTATAGGAGTCGGCTCCGACAGAGTCGGTATGCCCCTCAACCGTGATTTCCTTGAACGACCTGAGATCCTTGAAGAAGGTGACCAGCTCGGCCATTTGCTCTTTTGTCGCCGTGACCATGCGATCTGAGTTAAAGGCAAACTGGATGCTGTGCAAGACATAACGGTCCTCACCAGCCTCGCGAGAGGTGACCTTTTCCGCAGCGCGGTACTTGCGCTCGAATACGGGACCGAAGGCCCAGTTGACACCAGCGTACGCGCGCCAGTCTGGCGAAGAAACGCCGTTCAGGAATTCAGAACCTGCACCGGCATGAAAGGCTAGATTTGTCGAATAGTCGTATTTGAGACCAACGATACCTTCGGCGGAAGATCCCTGACGCTTGGTGTTGTCAGATCCCGAGCGGCCAACAGGCCGTGAACCAAAAGCCTCAACGATGAGTTTAGTGTCCACCCACGGCAGTAAGTAACTGAGGGCGGCTGACATAATCAGCTGGTCGCCAGTGGGCTCGATGGCTGAATTGGGTAGCGTCCCCCCCGACTCTCGCCAGCGATAGCCGATATTCGCCGCAACATCAAAAATGCCGATGCGCGTATCTCCCACCAGCTCTACGGAATAGATAGGGGCCTGCTTCTGTCCCAAATACGGGTTATTGCGAATATTGTTAATCGTACTCGTCGCCACCACGGCGACACCGTAATTGGAGTCAGACCAGACGCGATACTTGGCGTTGTAACGATAGTGAGTCCATCCGGGATTCGAGAACTTGCCATGAGGTAGACTTGTATCGTCGACCTTTTGGCGGACTAGATACGAGAAGCTGGCACCGATTGAAAAGTTTCGCCACAACCCCAGCCCAATCAGAAACTCATTGGTGAGGAGTGAGTCATTTGAATTAAACCGAGTTTGGGCCGTCTCGGCACTTTCAAAGATCGGCAAACTATTCACGGCATAGTTCGACATGGCGCCGAGATGGAAATATCCCATCTCTAGTGTCTCCGACGAATTGACGGTCACATAGTCGATCCCATCGGTTGTGGCGTTAAAATTCTGCAGGTCGGAGCCGACCACATTGGCATATGCGCAAGCCGCAAAGCTCACTTGAACAACCGCAAGACCAAGCTTCCAGTATCGCATCACCACCAACCAAAAAAGATGCTTTCGAGACCGACACCTATCACACTTCCAATCGACCTCTCGCTCGACAAAAAGGCCGGCGCCCTTGGTGGAGAGACGCTTGTCGAGGCCGCCGAACCTGTGCTAACTATTAACCTCTTACCGTGCCGCTGTAGCTCAGTTGGTAGAGCAGCTGATTCGTAATCAGCAGGTCACCGGTTCAAGTCCGGTCAGCGGCTCCATCGCGCTTCGATTCAAAACCAGCTCAAGTCCTTCTCGTCTAAAGATAGACGGAAAGTCCCAATTGCAGAAAGTGCAAATTCGTTTGCTTAATGTCCTCTTCCGCATCCTCTACTGTCAACGTCCGCATGTCATAAGCCGCCTGCCCGAACAGTGCCACGTTGCTGTCGAGGAAGTAGCTCATGCCTAGGCCGCCGCCAAAGGCCATAATCGACGTCTCACTTGTCGCGTCGCCACTTTTCGTCGAGTTGCCGCCGTAACCAACGGCACCGAAGAGGTAGAAGATCACGACGTCTTCATTTAAATTGCCAAAATTGTATTTTGCCAAGAGCGACAAGAGATAGGTGCTGTCCGTATTGGTGTCATCTCCTTCTTTTGATGAACTCTCGCTATACGAGACCTGCCCACCAATTTCGAAAGAGTTGCCAATCACCCGTAAGGCACTCAGCCCCAGTGAGTAGTCAGCTGAAGCGGTTTCCGCATCGCCAATCGTTGTTGTTGTCGTACCAAAGTCGGACGCCAATTGTAGTTCCCAGGTATACGGCTCGACCATGCGCTCTTGCGCGCTGTGTACAGACCCAGGAGCGGCCACAGTGCCAGATGGTGCAACCGCATCACCCTCAGCCGTCGCCGCTGCATCGGCGCCAGCTTCTGCGCCTGAAGTGGCCCCTGCGGCTGCGCCTGGCTTCTTCCGCCGCTTCTTGGCTTTTCTTTTGGCTCCGGGAGCAGCACCTGAACCCGGGCCCGCTGCTGGCGCTGTGCTAGCTTGCGCCAAAACGATGCCGCCAGTCTCGTTACCAACAGTACTCTCGGCACTGGCGACTCCGTCGCTGAACATGGCGCTGCAGGCAAAAGTAACAGTGATCCAAAGCGACAGGCGGCGTTGCATAAGCGAACTCCTTGATTCAGCAATGACCGAACTTGTATTGGATTATCGTAGCATGCTCGGTGAGTTATCCGCAATGACCGGCCCCCTCATGGAGAGGGGGCGGAAAATGATCGCTGCCAAGGCAAGAAGCGCCCACTGAGGGGCGCCCTGGAGAGTTTAGCCTATTGCAGGTTGAGATCGGTTTGATAGCCACCGGCGTTGTATTGCAGTTTCGTCGCCGACAAGACCTCGGCAGTTCGACCCTCAGGACCGCTGCATTTGCTGCCCTGGCAAGTGTACACCCGACCCGATGTTGTCGGGCAATCCAGATTGAATGACAACAAGATGCCATTTTCATAAATAGCCCGGGTCACCAAATAGTTGTCGCAAAAGTAGGAGTTCGAAGACTCTGGCAAATAAGTACCTTCGGTGACTGCAATCACTGGCGGTGGAGGCGGCAGCGGGGCGCAGAAGGCAGGATCGCGAACTTGCGCCCCAGTGGCCGTGTGAACGGTCAAATCGCCGCACATCACCAGATACGAGTCATTGCCTAAATTAGTGGCACTCAGTACCTGCTTTTTCGGGTCGATCAGGTTTACGCGAGGGCAAAGGTTGTTCAGGCGCAAGTCTCGAGGCGACACGACTTCCCGCGATCCATCGCCGCAGATGAGGTCAAAGTTTCCATCGGCGCGACTCTGACCCGACAGCAAATCGCCAGCTGCATCTACAGCTGGGGCGGCGCAAACTTCGCCACTCACCAGCTGATCTGCATCGACTCGCTTGCGGGACATGTCCAAGCACACAACTTCAAACTCGCCGGATTCAAGGTGAAAGAGCGAAAGAATATTGTTTGGACGATTGAGGTCCAATTTCGGGCAGATATTGTCGACGGTGAGATCTGTCGTGGTCACCGATTCACGGCTGCCGTCTCGGCACATGACCGAATAATGAGACCCTTCCCAATTCTGGAATGTCATCATGCCCTCGACACTGGCGAACAGTGGCTCCGCAGACGACACGAACCAGGTGATTAAGCCTAGGTAAACTCTTGCTCGCATACATGCTCCTTTGAATTCGGTGAAGGTTCACCATGTTCTATGCCTGAAACTCTCAAGGCTGACGTGATGGTAAGGGGTCTAAACTGACGCGGCGAGAACCGGGTACGGCTGAAAGCGATATTCTGTTCGGACTTGTTCGAATGAGATGCGCGGCCACCTTGACCTGAAATCCAATTCACGGGAAAATGCTGGCTCACACCAAGCGCCAAACGAGGAGTTGCCTTGATCAGGAAATCGCCATGGAAATTGGCAGCATACCTCCTTTGGATGATCGGGAGTCCGTCACTCGCCACATCCCCTTCGATCAAAATAAGCGGATCCACCACCGTAAACCCAGTGGTAAGTGAAGCAGCAGAATACTTTCAGAAAAGAGGCTGGCGGGTTCTGGTCGATACGCAGGGCGGCAGCAGCGGCGGTATCTCCCAAGTGGCCGAAGGCAACGTGAACATCGGCATGAGTTCGCGCCCGCTCGTCGAGCAGGACTCTGCGAAATTTCCGAAGGCTAAACTGGTCAGTCACACCATCGGCTATGACGGCGTGGCTCTGGTTGTATCCCGTCAACTAGCGAACGACGGCGTTCGGTCATTATCAAAGGCGCAGGTTCGCGACATTTATGAAGGGAAGATAAAAAACTGGAAGGACGTCGGTGGGCCTGACCGACGAATCGTCTTCTTCAACAAGGAACCCGGAAGAGGAACCTGGGAAGTGTTTGCCGCGTACATCTATGAAAAGACGGCAATGGCTCCTAAGGTCTTTCACCCGGAAGTGGGAGCCAATGAAGAGGCGCGCAGCAAAGTATCCAGTCACCGAGGCGCGATCACGCAACTGTCCGCATCGTGGGCCTGGGAGTCAGCCACCGTGCAAGCTATCGCCCTTCAATCGGCAGATGGAAAGCTTATCGAAGCAAATCGACAAAACATCGAATCCGGCGAGTATCCCATGCGCCGCCCCCTGTTACTCATCACCAATGGCGAGGCTACAGGCGCAGTCATTGAATTCATTCAGTTTATTCAATCACCAGCCGGTCAAAAGATCGTTGAAAAGCATGGATACTTACCCATAAAGACCACCGCTTCATGATCTATTGGCTGTGCATCGCTGGCTCACTAGTCACCTTGACCTTTTTGGCGATGATGACGAGCGTGCTGTGCATAGATGCCATTCCTGGAATCTGGAACCTGCAACTATTTCAGAGCGGCTACTGGGACTTTCGTAGCCACTCCTTCAGCGCCCTGGCCATGATTTTTGGCACACTGGTCGTCGCCGGCACGGCAATTGGACTAGCCGCTCCTGTGGGCCTTGCCGCCGCACTGTTTACCTCAGAGCGCCTCACCGGCAAGAGTCGGGCCGTCTTCAAGATTCTCATTGAGTTATTGGCCGGTGTGCCATCGGTTGTTTATGGGCTGTTGGGAGTCGCCTTTCTTGTGCCATGGATGGCCCCTACGCTTATGCACCTGGGGGGAATCTCCGGAGATTCCCTGATAACTGCTGGCGTGCTCTTGGCGGTGATGATTCTACCAACCGTCATCACCTTTACCGACGATGCCTTACGCTGCGTACCCAAAAGCACACGCCACCAGGGCCTTGGATTAGGGCTCAGTCGAGCACAAGTTGCGTTATTTCTAGTCGTGCCACATGCTCGTGCCGGCATCATCAGCGCTCTCATGCTAGCCTTGGGTCGAGCCATTGGCGAGACGATTGCAATCTATATGGTGGTGGGACGGACGGATCAGCTTTTCGCGATCAACAGCCTTTCCCTGCAATCCCTCCTAGAGGCGGGCCAAACCTTGACGACGAAATTAGGCGGAGCAGAGATCGCGATCGCATATGGCGACAAACCACATTGGCAAGCGCTGATGGGTCTTGGCCTTATCCTTTGGATCACGATCGGTATGTTATCACTTTCGAGCCACAGGCTCATGCGGTGGCGCGCATGAATATGGCGCGGATTGGACTTCGCAGTATTCGCGGTGAAGCGATTTTCTTCGCGCTCGCAGGGTTATGTGCTGGCACCTGCATCAGCATTCTTATAGCGATACTAGGCGTCGCTTACGTTCGCGGCGCTAGCCGACTATCGCTAGACTTCCTCACTTCTCCCGCGTCCTCCTCCGGTAGTGAGGGGGGGATTCTCTATCAGATACTTGGTTCGCTGCTGTTGATCAGCACCACGGTCGTCTGTGTGACGCCACCGGCGATTTGCTTAGCCATCACCGAAACCACTGTGCGTCGTCCGAAAATGAAGCAAGGCATGCGCTCTATACTGCACATCCTGAATGCCACCCCGTCCATCATCTTTGGCATTTTGGGCTACCTTTTCTTCGTCCAGCTCTGCCAGTGGGACAAGTCCTGGTTAGCTGGAGGCATGATTTTGGCCTTGATGATTTTACCGACTGTGACCATGTCCCTGATGAATCGCATTGCGACAATTCCCAAGGGATACACAGAAACAGCAAAAGCCTTGGGGTTGAACGATGATCAGCTTATCCGCAGCGTCATTCTCCCCTATGGGTACGGCGGACTACTCACCGGCATCGTGATGGGGATCGCGCGCGCAGCAGGCGAAACGGCTCCCATTATGTTCACGGCAGTCGTCTTTTCCGGTGCCTCGATTCCAAATGGCGTGCAAGACAATCCAGTGCTTGCGCTCCCCTACCATATTTTCAACTTGGCGCAAGATATCGCAGGGCCGAGCGCAGCCTCGGGGGCATGGGCCACGGCTTTTGTACTGATCGTGTTTGTATTATTGCTAAGCGTCGCGATTGCACCTTTGCGATCACGAAGCCATGAAGAAGCAAAAACGGCGTGAGGGATTAATGCCAATGAGTCACGCGTTCCGCACCGAAAATCTGTCCGTAACTTGCGATGGCCGTCAAATATTCTCAGATGTTTCATTTGCAGCACCTCGCCATACGGTAACCTCGGTGGTTGGGCCAAGTGGAGTCGGAAAAACTACTCTTCTCCGCTCCATCAATCGCCTTCTGGAAGAAGAACCTGGCTATGAAATTTCAGGACAGGTATTCGTCAACGAGGCGCCCATCTATGACTCAAGAGTGAGTAAATATGAGCTGCGGCGGCGAGTCGGCATCGTCTTTCAAAAGCCCGTAATATTTCCCATGAGCATTGCCCGCAATGTAACTTTTGGCTCTCGCCACGTTCCGACATCACAACTAGGAAGTGTTGAGGCGCACATTCAGAAATGCCTCCGCGACGCGTTTCTCTGGGACGAGGTTAAAGATCGCCTAGACTCACCTGGGCTTAGCCTTTCCGTTGGCCAGCAGCAAAGACTTGCTATCGCCCGCGCCCTTGCCGTCGAACCCGAAATTCTACTGATGGATGAACCAACGTCCGCGCTGGACGATATCGCATCGAGAAAGATTGAGGAGCTCATCCTAAGCCTAAGGAACTCTCGCACGATTGTGATCGTCACTCACAATCGCCAGCAGGCAGAACGAATTAGTGACCAAATCCTAACTTTTGAAGCCCGACAAAGTGGAGCCTCCGCCAGCACGCAGCAGATCCGCAACGCCCTAGAATAGGCTAGAAGTTAACGGTTGTTTGCGCAACCACCCAAACATCCACCCCCCACGGACTAAGTGTTTACCCTAATTTTCCGATGAATAGACGAGTTCTGATCGGTCGTTTCATCCGTAGCAGTCCGAGGAATCAGTGAACATGTTAGCGGCTCTGCGCAAGCATTTTGAAGCCTACTTTCTTGCAAAGCTCTTTGAGCGCAAAGCGTCCGAGGCGGAGCTATTCAAAGGGCGTTTGATTCTCTATGCCATGGTCACTCTTGGCCCCCTTCTAGCCGTGCATATTGTCTTGCAGCTTCGATACTTTCAGCAGAGTTGGGCGATGCTTGGAGGAGTCTTAGCGGCCTTATCCGGACTCATCATGGGGCCATTCATTGTACGCTGGAGTGGCTCCTTGTCGCTGGCGGGTGTCACCAAAGTCACCTGCTACGTTGGCGCCATCGCTGCTATCGCTCCCCACGACTTTGGCCCCTTGAGCACCGCACTTATGTTCTCCAACATCACTGTCCTCCTTGCTTTTATGCTGCTTCCTCCAAAATGGGCTGTGGTGCCAACCGCTGCAATCTTCATGGTGCAAATTTGGGCATCTCGCCTGCCGCTGCCCGAAGCCGTTGACCTTCAAGTTTGGAGCGGCATGTATCGAACGGATTTACTAGTGACCACGATGACAGTGACTCTGCTCAGCTTTGGAATTTACCTCGCCTCTCAGGTCCACCGTCGAGAGCTCCAGCAGCGCGACGAGTTGCTGGCATATCGACAAAAGCAGCTCGCGACATCCGCACACCTGCATGTGCTAGCAGAAATGTCAGCAAGCATTGCTCACGAAGTCAATAATCCGCTGATGATCATTAGCGCCACTGCCAACGAGATACTAAAACACCCAACCTTCCGTGCAAGCCATAGCCCAGAGCTTGAAAGGCATGCGAAACTGATGGCTGCGACAGCAACTCGCATTGCGCATGTGGTGAAGGGGATGCTGCAACTCTCACACAGAGATCAAGATGCGCACTTTCAGCCGACGAACCTGCACGAGCTTGTGCAGGACGTCGCGACACTTTGTAAGTCGCGTTTACTCACGCACGGCGTGACTTTAACGACAGATATTCCAATCAATATCGTTCTGCGGGCATCGTCCGTGCAAATCGGACAAGTGCTGATCAACCTCATTCAGAATGCCGATGACGCGATGGAGCTGTCTGCTGCCAAGGAAATTCGGATCCAAGCAAAGCGAGTTCGCCGCCACGTAGAGCTTTTGATTGCGGACACAGGCCCAGGAATTCCGGCTGAGCTGCGGCAGCAAGTACTCGAGCCATTTTTTACCACCAAAGGTCCAGAAAAGGGCACCGGTCTCGGACTTAGCGTCTCTCGCCGCATCATCGAAAAGCACGGGGGCACACTGCAAATCGCCGACACGCGTATTGGCTGCACATTCGTCATTACCCTACCATTTGAGCAAACTCGTAAAAAAGTGGCCTAGCTAGGCTTGGACGCGTCTGGACACGCGACCACATCCAGGCTAGGATGGGCGCCGCATAGGGCGCTTTCATTTGCTACCAGGGTGACGATAATCATGAAAATGTGGATGATCCCAGTGATCCTGAGCCTCGCATTGATCGGTGCGTACCTTGGACTTCGCGATAACCTTGAATCGTGGAGTCAAGAGTGGCGAATGGCGCAACAGCGGGTTGCTACTGAACAGTTTGAGTTAGCCGATAGCGATGGCAAGAGTTTTCGCTTTAGCGATTTGCGCGGCCAGTGGGTCGTTGTATTCTTTGGCTATACCCATTGCCCCGATATCTGCCCGATGTCTTTATCCTACGCCAACCGGGAATATCGTCACCTCGCCTCGTCCGCGGAAAAGGTAAAAGTCGTCTTCGTCTCCATCGACCCCGCGCGCGATCGAGAGGCTGTATCGAAGTTTGTTGGGCATTTTAATCCTCAATTCTTGGGAATTACCGCATCCGATACAGTCCTTCAGGACCTAACTGGATTGTTTCAAACGGGTTACACTCGCGACCCCTCGACATCGCAGTTGGGTTACCTCATGTCACACTCAGCCGATTTCTTTATTCTCGATCCAACGGGTTTGTTGATCGATCGTGTGCATGCACCGCATGTGGACGGGCAGCTTAGCGGAATTTTGCGCAAACTCATGCAAGGAGATGCTTCATGATGGGAAAGGCCCTTGTTCTTTTCGTATTTGCTCTGGTGACAAATACCGCTTATGGCGTGTCCATCAAAAACGCGTGGTACCGTATTCCGGTGCCCGGGGCTCGCGTTACTGCCGGGTACTTCACCATAGTGAACAACGCAGATCAATCCGATCGGCTCGTGTCGGCAACAGGTACCTTGGCCGCAACACTGGAACTACATGACATGACGATGAAGGATGGTGAACATAAGATGATTCATCTTCCGAGCGTCGACATCCCGGCCAAGAGTCAGGTTGAGTTCAAGCCGGGGGGGAAACATCTGATGTTTATTGACTTGAATTCAAAAGTCGACCATCAGAAACCAGCCTCAGTTGAGCTTAGATTCGAAAGAGCGGGTGCCATTGAAGTGATGCTAGAGCCGAAGTCGGGCATGTAGCATCCTGACTAGAAGTGATCGAGGCTTCCCCAGTAGCGGCGATACAGATCGGTCATCGGCGGCATAGGCTGATGAAAGAGTTGCAGCATGGGTATGGCCTTGGTCACCGGATGGGCATCCTGCGGCGTGGGTAGCACCCCAAATGGCTGGAGCCAAGAACAGATACGCTCAGCCTTTTGCTCCTGAGCCAGAAGAGAGATGGCCTGCCAAACCGCTAAGCCTCGACCCTTCTCGGAACATGCTTCATCTACCCACAAATAGTCTTGGTACTTCGCGGCGGAAAAAAAACCAACCGGACGCGTCTGTTGTTCGTCCAGGACAATGTGGTCATTGGCATGGTTCAATTCGCGATAGAAGTTCCAGAGCTCTAGCGACCGAACGGTCGACAGTTCTAACCCTCGAATGGACGCATGAAACAAGTCGATCATATACTTACGATCGGTGCTAGACGCCTTTCGGTAATGCACGGCGTGGTGAATGTCATCTATACCGTAAGTCTGGCGCATTTGCCGAAAGGCCGTAAAGCCTAGCCGCTCATAGTACTCAACGCCGATGTCACTCCATAGTATAGCGCCATCAAGCCTCCGCTCCTTGCCTATTTCTATGCACTGCCGAATGAGCGCTGCCGCAAAACCCCGTCCCCGCCATGCTGGGTCAGTAAATACGGCACCTATTCCGAGGCAATGCTGCCTTAGCCCTTGGATCTCGATTTCCGCTGAGTACTCTTTCAGCGACGCTATAAGGCTCCCACTGTCGTCGATAAGACCCCGATACTGGAACGCTTTAGGGAAACGCTCCCGAAGCGATTTGATGAGCTGAACCCGCGCCTCTAGCGACATTCCGCCCGACCAGAGCTCATGACTCATGGCCTGTGCAGTATGGAGTTGCTCATCCGAGAGTACTGGCACGAACTGCATAAACGATCCTAACTGGTTCTGATCGCAGCGCCCGGCACCTTGCAGTGCCGGGTGCTACGTTTAAACATTACGGACGAGCGCGAATCTGATCGACATCGATGGCTCGACATTGACCAGTATGCTCATGAAAAGATGAGCGGCTGGTTGGAGCCACAGCAAAGTACGCCACCAAACTCTCGGCGTCGCGCGCCACGTTGGCACCGCGATCCAACTCAAGCAGCATGGTCCAAACGCCCATGCTGTGATAGGCCCAGTCTTCAAATGCGCCATTCGTTGGATAGATCACGTCTGCATGCGTACCAATCGCGTAGCCGCTAATATTGCCGGATTTTGCCGCAATTGTGCGATAAATGGCATGATCTGGAGTGTGCGTCTGATTCGTATAGGTTCCCCATGGGTATGTGAAGGTTCCTATGTATCCGTGAATGGTAACCGCCGCGACGATATCTTGATCGGCCATATAGCGCGCCAGCGCGTCCGTCGATGCCAGCTTAAACTTAGAACCGCCACCGCCGCATGGATCTGGATAGTCGCGATTCGGATCATGCGAAACGCGCTTAGCGTCATACTCTTCCCGACGATTGGCATTGTAGCCGCCAATGTTTAGCACCGGAATCACATGCAGAATCCGCGTGGACATAGCTGGGTAATAAATAGACGTGGGATCCGTCATGGCGCTGATGGCTTGCTCCGCCACAGCTAACGCCACATCGACACTCAGCCGCTCGTTTCCGTGATGCGAGCCAACCACCAAGCTATGAGGTGAGTCGGCATGAGCCTGGGCCCCTGCTATGAGAATTCCCTCTATTTCAACACCCTGATCATTGCGACCAATCACCACCTTGGTGACATGCTGCGGATTCGCGGCGCGTAGCGATGCCAGTCTGGCCAACACAGCGTCGTATGCGGCGGCCGCGCCTGTTTGGGCATTCATGAATATTAAGATAGCTAGCAAGAGCTTCATCCCTGCATCCTCCGAATTGAAAAACTCGATTTCAAAATGATCTATGGGGCATTCTATCGCAAAGGGAGGTTGATTGACGAGCCCTCAGGGCATCCACAACCTTGAATATTAGTGGGCACTTAGGCCACCTCAACGGGTCCGCCATATCGCCCAGATCTCGCAGCTTGAGCTCAT
Organism: uncultured Oligoflexales bacterium; assembly: GCA_964560765.1. GTDB lineage: Bacteria > Bdellovibrionota_B > Oligoflexia > Oligoflexales > CAZLMG01 > CAZLMG01. The sequence goes on along the minus strand of CAZLMG010000008.1, from coordinate 78,312 downwards.
CGCAGGAATACCTTGCCCCGGGTGTTCCCTAGGTATATACCGATGCGCCACCGGTCCAATGTTGGGGATGCATCATGCCACAATTCATTAGCTTTCTTGGCCTCATCGTGTTCATGCTCATGGCCTGGGCTATGAGCAATAATCGCCGCATCATCCCCTGGCGCATCATCACCGGCGGTATTCTCCTGCAACTTGCATTGGGCTGGCTCATCCTGCGCACCACTCCTGGCCGATGGGTCTTTTCTGGCCTGACAGATTTTTTTAAGAACGTCCTTGATTACGTCGACTCTGGTGCCGTGTTTCTGTTCGGCAGCAACTTTCATGAGCACTTTTTTGCCTTCAAAGTTTTGCCCACCATCGTTTTTTTCTCAGCCTTCATCTCGGTCATGTACCACTTTGGCATCATGCAGCGCATTGTTGCCGCCATGGCCTTCATCATGCAAAAGGCCCTGCGCACTTCCGGTGCCGAGACCCTCGCTGCGGCCGTCAATATTTTCGTAGGACAGACAGAGGCCCCACTCCTCGTTCGGCCCTACGTCCGTCTCATGACCGACTCGGAGCTCATGGCCATCATGGTCGGGGGCTTTGCTAACATAGCTGGGGGCGTTCTAGCGGCTTATGTCGGAATGGGCATTGATGCTGGTCATCTCATTGCGTCGTCAGTCATTTCGGCTCCCGCCTCCCTGCTGATTGCTAAATTAATGGTTCCAGAAACTGAAACGCCCGTGACCCTGGGAGAAGTGACTATAGATGTGAAAGTCACGACTACTAATTTTGTCGACGCGTTGGCAACCGGAGCCACCGAAGGCATGTCTCTCGCCATTAACGTTGCGGCCATGCTGATTGCGTTTTTAGCAATGATTGCCCTGGTGGATCACGGTTTCGCTTGGGTTGGATCATGGTTCGGCTATGAGTGGAGCCTGACCGGATCGCTGGGCTTTCTTTTTGCGCCTATCGCTTGGATCATGGGCGTTCCAGCCGAAGAAATGTTCCATGTTGGTCAGTTGCTTGGCTTAAAGATGATCGCTAACGAGTTTGTCGCTTACGAAAAACTCGCTACCTGGCTTCAACCCGGCTCCGAAGTTGTACTGTCAGAACGAGCCCAGATCATCTCGACATACGCCCTCTGCGGGTTTGCGAATATCGGCTCGATTGGAATTCAGATTGGCGGAATTAGCCCAATGGCTCCTGAAAAACGGGGCACGATTGCGCGCCTGGCCTTTCGCGCCATGATCGGTGGGTCCATTGCCACATTTATGACCGCTTGTATCGCCGGCGTGTTGGTCTAGTCCGAAGTTCGCTTTAGGATTTTTCAACAAGCTGTCGATAAGCCTGACGCAGATTATTGTGAAATGCCCAGACCCCTCGCTCTTCTTGGACGCAGATTCGACCTTTATTATAGGTTCCGCTTTTCAAGCCTTTCTGAATCTGCTCGCAGATACCGATGTCCTCACGCTGAACAATATCTGAGACCTCTAGGTCATCGCGAACACGGATAGTCAGCGCTTCAGCATCCATCTCGGTAAAGTAAAAATCAAAAATAGTCAGACAATGATCCGCATCGACCGGCAAAATGCTGTTGACCTGCACACGTCCCGGCAAAATATTGAGCATGAGATTAGGAAAAACTTGGTAGTAATAGGCGGCACCACCTGTGTGGTAGGGGTTATTCTCACTCGCCAATGGCCCGTATTGCAGAACCTTGTTCCCCTCCAAAGTCGTCGTATATCCAGATACGTCTAAAATTTTGGCCAGACCAGGGTGCACCGGCAGGATGTGATACCCTTCCATATAATTATCGATATAGACTTTCCAATTCGCCGCAACCGAATATACGACACGCTTATGAAATCGCATCTCAGCCAAATTGATGGGACTGATGCGCTCGCGAATTCCCTGCAGATGGTCAGCAAGTGCTGGCGCATCAGCCGAAAAATTCACAAATAGAAATCCCTCATAAGACTCCATGCGGTATCGCGGCAGCGTGCAACTGTGCTTGTCAAAGCTCAACACACCCTCAAATTTTGGCGCGCCAATGAGCTGGCCATCCAGGTTGTAAGTCCAAGCATGGTAGGCGCAGCGCAAAGTGCGGCTAGTGCCGCTTTGAGTGGCGAGCGGGCCACCGCGATGCCGGCATACGTTGGAAAAGCAGAGCAGCTCGCCTCGCTGATTGCGCACCACAAGAACTGGGCGACCAAGAATCTCATCCACCAAAAAGTCACCGGCCTTCGGCAGCTGACTCTCGTGGCCCACATATTGCCAAGACCGTGCGAGGATCTGATCTTTATCAATGCCGTCAAAGTCTGCATGAGTAAACCAACGAGCCGGAATCGTCTCCGCATACTCGATGGGCCGACACTCCATATCAGCGATGTCCTCTGAGCTCCATACGTACGCCATATCGACTCCAAATCGCTGCGCGCCTACTACAGAAACCCTCAGTTCAGCGCATGCTATATGAGCCCTTCTTTTAACAAATCAACCACAGGCTGGCGAGTCGAAGTCGGGGCATCAAGAACCGCTGGACTGCGTTGACCAGAACCTAGAATCCACGTAACCTCGACGCCTTGGGTGTAGTCACCAGGGGAGGTTTCGAAGTGGTCGCGCGGGCCGTTCAGTTTGCTGTTGTGCGAGAAGATCCCTTGGTCGAATCGACCCTTATCCAAGCTAAATCAGCGCATAAAGTACTACTCATTGGCTCTGGCGGCTGTTCAGCGTTAAGCCTGCAGTCACTGTTTCCCGATCTCCACATAGCCCTGGTCGATCAAAATCCTGCCCAACTCGATCTTATCCGACACAAGGTCGAGATCGCGCGACGGGGATTGCATACCCCATTAGCAAAAGCTGCATTGAACATCGAGAATTCAGACGCGACGGCCGCCAATGCCTGCGGGAATTTTGAGGCCCTCTTTCGTTGTTTTGCGAACTTTTGCCATGAGTTTATTGTCTCCAGAATCGATCTGCACAATGCATTCAAGAAGGCAGTTTCTTTTGCTGAAATACGCGATCACTTGATCGGCAGCCGATATTGGCCCGTGGCATTTCAGCTGCATTTTCACGATGTATTTTTACACACCATGTTTGGTCCCGGCGCGACGCAACATGCTTATGCTGGGTCGTATCCCAAACATTTTCAAGGCGTCCTTGAAAAGGGTTTGCGCCGATCAGATGCAGTCGATAACTACTTCCTACACCATATTTTTTTAGGCCACTACTTGGACCGCCCAAGCGCGCTGCCGATTTACCTGCAACGCGAATTCCAGGTTCGTGACATGCCGCTGATCTGTGGCGGCATTCACACAGTCCTCGATCTAGACAAGTATGATCTCATTAGCATCTCCAATGTTTTTGATTGGATGAGTGAGATTGAAATCAGGAGCCTAGCGACCCTGCTTAAGCAGAAGATGAAGGCAGGAGCCACTCTCCTGTTTCGTCAGCTCAATCACTCCAAGAACTTTACCTCGCTGCTAGCGCCTGAATTTGTGTTCGACGATGCTGCTGGTGAGCGATTGTTAGAGTCTGATCGCAGTCTTTTCTATTCCAAGATTAACGTCGCAACTCGCTCGTAGAGTTAGGAGGACGGTTTGCAAGATGTCATTGATAGAGTGCTAGAAGAGTGCGGCTACAGAACTAACCCTTACTTTCATAGTCTGCGAGCAGGCACTTTCGACAAGGAAGATTTTGTCGAGACTCAGATTCAATTCTATTTTGCTGTAATTTTCTTCAGTCGGCCGATGGCCGCTCTTGCCGCAAAGATACCCACACCCGAATTGCGCATTGAGATCGTCCGTAACGTTTGGGAAGAACATGGCGAGGGAGATACCTCACGCATCCACGGCACGACCTTTGTTGAATTTCTTGATCGACTGGATGGAGTCCAGCCGCAAGACATCGAGAAGCGAGCACTGTGGCCCGAAGTTCGCATTTTCAATACGACACTTTCGGGCGCCTGCGTCCTAGACGAGTACCTCATTGGCGCTGGCATGATGGGCATCATCGAACGCATGTTTTGCGAGATTTCTACGTGGATCGGCCAAGGAATTGTGGATCGTGGCTGGATATCCCGCGATCGGATGATTCATTATAATTTGCATGAAAAGCTGGATATCAAGCATTCACAGGATTTCTTCAATGTCTTGGCTCCTGCCTGGCATAAAGGTGCCGATCATCGCTATTACATTGAGCAGGGTCTATGGACCGGAGCAGCCCTCTTCAACGGTCTGTATGAGGGGCTGTATCGTCAGCGACATCGCCGTATGATACGCCAAACCAGTGGCCCACATACGCGCGCATAGGTTAACCATCGACATGAGCCGATTACGCATACATCATCTCCACTCCCGCAACCGTCGAGCCAAAGCCATCGGCATCGCTGCTCTCGAAGCAAGGGCCGAATATCCCCTCGGAAATGACTTCTTTCACATCGACCACGGACAAAACTACTTCGCATTTTTTGAGCGCTTAGGGAGGATTAAGTTTTACGTCGCAGAGATTCAGGGGCAAGTTGTCGCCGTTGGTGCAGGCATTTTACGCGTGATCAAAACCAAGAGCCATCCGAACGGGCTACGATCTTGGTACCTCTGCGACTTGAAAGTTGCCCCTGAGTTTCGTGGACGACACATTCCTCTGCGACTGCTTGGCCGCGCGTTCTTGCCCAACTATCTGCGCTGTCGACGAGGTTACGCCATTTCCATGAATAATCCTGGGGCTCCGGACAACAAGGTCGCTCGCCTTTTGGGGCGCTTCCCATGGGCGAGAATTTCACCAGCAACTCAACTCGACTTCTATGCCTTCAGTGCCACCGACATGGAAACATTACGCCCAAGACTTGAGCATCATCTCGGCCCTATATCATTTCTTGCACTGGATCCTCAAAAGAAACTCATCATGCGGAGTAACGGCAAACCACTTCCTCTGCTGCACGTTCAACATGGCCCCATGGGCGAACAAGGCCTGCACGCTCCGCAAGATGGGCATATTCACATGTTCTGCACACCCTGTGACTCACCGCTGGCTTTGGAGCTAACCTCAATGAACATCGAACGCTCCGCGACAGCTACCGTCATCCAGCATCGAATGCAGAATTTTGATTGGGGATTCATTCTGACCAGCGATATCTAAGTCGCGCCGTAGGCAGTAGTCATCGAAGACATCGCGGACCTCCTGCGACTATCCGTGCGGCACACTTCGCAAGAACTCGAAAGTTGTCGCGATGGCAGCAAAAGGTGTTGCACAAATCGAATGGCCAGTCACGGGCAGGTCGTTTCGCTGCACCCATCTGGCCTGCAAAAAAGGAAATCCTAGCCGATCCGCGGCCATCGCATCCGTGATGCTGTCACCAATGAGTACACCCTGCGCTCCGCGTATCGTCATCAGCATCTCTGTGGTGGGCTCTTGCTTTCCTTCTTTTGGATCCTCGTAGACAAATATACCGTCGATAAACTTCAGCAATCCGGTCGATCGAAGATCATCGTGGGTCGTATCATGGTCCCGCGCAGTACAAACCAATACCCGCAACCCCTCGCTCTGAAAGCAAGACAACATGCTGGAAACGCCAACTGGAACTCGGCGGTCTTGAACCTTAAACCCCAAACCCCGCTTAATTTGGTCGATATCGCAGTTGATTTCGGTGGGCTCAGCCCTCGAACTCACAAGGGTATCTTCAAAATCCACGATTACCACGGGCGCCGGTGCGTCCCTCTGCAAAAGGGCGGCCTGCTCCTGGGCAATGACTTGCTCAAGACTCGTTTCATGAAATTTAACGACACCACCCTTCAGCTTGACAGCCACGTCTCGGTTGATAGCTGCGTGTTGATTTCCCGTGTCGAATCGCAAATCGGGATGCTGCGCCATAAATATTTCCAGTGGTACTTTGAGGACCACCTCGACATGCTCGAAGCCATCGCTATAGTTTCGACCCGGCTTCGGGGCTGGTAGCTCCAGAACTTCGACGGTGAATTCATCGTCGACTTTGATGGGCGTATGGAGCTGATAGGAGGCGATGGGGCGTCCGTTTACAAAGGCTTCAGAAAGGAGTATGGCGCATGACTCTAACTCTAACTTGAGAGCTTCGTACTTTTCACCGGTTGATACTCGATAGCAGGCGTGATCCATTTCAATCGCCTGTCCTACTAAACCAAGTTCTCGCAATTCATCAAGCATCGTGCGGCAAAAATCTCCCATTGCAGAGATGAGCTCTTGCGATGCTGCCCCAAGCACCCCTGGTGACAAAATGGAGCCCGAATGGGTTAGCTGAAAACTGCGGCTTGGCCATCCATGCGCCTGAAAGTTGGGCTCTTCAATCCACCTCAGCGCCATCTTACGCAGCTCCACGTACGGGTCTCCACGGATACCGAAATACGCCGCAAATGCTGGCTCCGTTTTTATACCCTTCAGCTTCAGCCGGCGAACCGCTTGCCGCGCGCGCTCACCCCCAATACTCAACAATTGCACTTCGACAAGCATATGCAAGACAGCGTTCTGCTGCAGCACGGGAACCGCTTGCGCAAATATCTCATAGCAAAACTGACCGTGCTTGAAAGAAGCGAGCATGCTCGCTTCCCCATCGACGTCGAATCTTTGAATTTTAAAAGAGTCCATTTCCGAAAAGTGACGAGCCACGACCTGTTCGCATTGTACCAGGTCCCGAGCCTCGCAAATAATGTCTAGATCGCTGCCCGGAATGTCGACGTCGATTGGAATCGTGCCGGCAAGAACCGCGTCGAAATCGGCCAATCGCTCCAATGCCCGGGTTTCCCTCAAGGATTGCCAGGCAGCCTGTTGCCGAGGGGTTCCCGACTGCATGAATGAAAGATCAATCTTCAAGGCTCAACTCGCCATGGAACGTAAACCGGGTGGATTTTCTACTTCACAGCATCGATGTACAACGTCTCAAAGGCGCGGTCCGGGCGATCCATGTTGCCGGCAGCCTCAATTCGACTCTTTCCACAGCTTTGCTTCTCGCAGCTAGCGAATCCCACTTCATAGAGGCATGAAGACAACGTTTCAAAATCGTACATCCAGCGATGGCGATAAAACCTCTGGACAGCCCGTGACATAAACGCTCCGCCATTGCTCCGAATCAGCCAATACTTATCCTTTTGTTTGTCCCATCGAGCCTTGTACTTAGAAATGATGGGCTGAAAGAATTCGCTGTTCTTATTCACGTAATTGGTCGCATGAATCTCTAAGTCTGGGACGGTGACCCGAAACAGCCCCCCCGGTTTCAGCACCCGCCGAACTTCCGACAAGAGAAATGGGACCTTGTCGACGAAGATGTGTTCTAGCATGTGCTCGGAATATATGACGTCAAAGGAGCTGTCCGCAAACGGCCAACGCGTGCACGCATTCATGTAAATATCGGCTTCGGGCTTAAACGCATCCGCTGTCAACCAGCCCGGGTATCGATTAGGACCAGCACCCAGATTCAGCATTCGCGTTTGATGTGTTTGCAGATACCTTGATATCGTCTGTGGCCGCCAGAAGACCTTGAGCCTGACGGCTTCTCCCCGCAATAGACGCATTCATAATCTCCAGTAGACCTATCAGTTGAATAATTTCCCGGCCAACATCACGATTCTTTTTTTGGCGCGTGGCAGACGGCTTCTATATTGTGACCATCTGGATCAAGCACGAAAGCGCCATAGTAATTTTCATGATATTCCGGTCTCAAGCCGGGTTTCCCATTATTTTTGCCGCCTGCGGCCATAGCTGCTTTGTAGAATTCATCGACCTTGTCTCGATTGTCTGCTCTAAATGCAATATGGACGCGAGTTCGATTACGTAGACCCTCACCTATGTAAATGTCAGTTTTGTTGGAGTCGCCCCAACCGAGAACCAGACGTCCGCCAAATTCTACGGGTGTATCCATCAAACTCTTGTATCCGAGTGGCTCAAGAGCCTTGCCATAGAAGCGTCCGCTCTTATTAAGGTCACTGACATCAATTGCAAGGTGATCGATCATTTATGTTCACACTATATAAAACCTGAGGGACTCGCCAGGGCATTGGCGCGTATGGTCAGAGTAATGGGGATAACTAGACATGTGATTGAAAAATGATGAAAAAGAAGCGCCATTCAACCGTGGATATTGAAGGAAGGTTTGGGCAGCAGCTGAAGAGTGGGTTCTAGTACTTATTCGAATGGTGGAGGTAAGGAGAGTCGAACTCCTGACCTTTGCAATGCCATTGCAACGCTCTACCAACTGAGCTATACCCCCACATCTATTGAGGAAATGTCTTCATACGGCGAGGGCTTCCGTTAGTCAACTGGAAACTGTAATGTCCATTTGTACTAGGAGATGACCACATGGATGCAAAGCAGTATTGGGATAAATACTTCACCGAGAAGCCATATGCCTTTGGCAAAGGTCCTTCGGATTTTCTATCGAAAATGGCTCCGCGCCTGCAGAAAGGCAAGTGCCTCGACATCGCCATGGGCGAAGGCCGAAATGCCGTCTATCTGGCTCAACGCGGTTTCCAGGTCAAGGGATTTGATATCTCTGATACGGCGGTGCAACACGCCCGTTCGCTGGCCAAAGATACCGGCGTGAGCCTGGAAGCAGAACGTGCCGATATGGATATGTTTCTGATGGGTGTGATGCAGTACGACACGATCGTGATGACACATTTCAAGCCCAAGGTCGTGCGCTACTACTCAGAGATGATTCGCGCACTGAAGCAGGGCGGCACCCTTCTGGTCGAGTCCTACATGATTGGAGAGATGACGGAGCCCATTGGTAAAGATGAGTCTTATCGTGACGAGTTCTTCGGCCCCAACGAATTGCTGCGGCACATTAACGGCCTTCGCATCTTGTTCTATCAAGAGGGCGAGGTCGATGGGCATCACGTCGTTCAGTGTCTGGCACTTAAGCCTGTTGATAAGGACGCTGCCAAGTATCAGCTGTTCGACATGAGCAGCAGCCAAACGGATAAGGGCGTGTCCAAGCACCTTGAACTCGCTGAAAAGTTTTTCAAGAAGTAGCTGCGTGCGAAGGTGCCGGCTGCTTCGTCTGCCAGGCACCTTGAGCCACAAAATACTCATCAACACTTGCGATCACCGGCGGAGTGCCTCGGCGTAGCCCGACGAGCCGTAGGTCTCGCCCCTCTAGAGCCCGTCGAAGCCGGCTCCGACCAATTAGCAACTCCAAACGCCGAATGACGGAGTCCGCATCAGCCGCATGCATCGTCGTCACCACTCCCCCATGACCGACATGCAATGCCTGGAGAAACGTCATGGCCTCATGCTGCCGAATCTCGGCGATGACGATGCGATCGGGACGCAATCTGAGCGCACTCGCCAAGAGGTCTTCCATCCCAACACCGCCAAATCCGTCTGCCCGCTGCACGCACGTCCGCAACAACAGCCAGTCGGTGGTCTGCACGGGAAACTCTGGCTCGTGCTCTAGGACGGCGATGCGCTCCGATGCCCCCCATTCCCGCAATAGAGCCACCGCTAAAGTGGTCTTGCCTGCCCCCGTATCACCATAAATCACAGTCGGTATGCCGGGATCACTTTGGCGCAGAGCATGCAATAAGCTGGATTGGCCATAGCTGTTGTCCAAAGAGACTTCGTCGAATCGGTGTCTCCGCAAACTAAAGAGAACTCCCGATGCTACCATGGGCGGAATCACAGCGTGCCAACGCCCCCAACCGTCGCCCCAAGCACCACCAGCGCAAGGTAATAACGGGTCCAAACGGCCCCCCCGATAGAAGACCCACTCTTGAATCACTTCCTGCAGCTGTGCATCTGGCAGTTGAAAACAAGGGCCAGGCCGTCTTCCCGTTGCCCCCACCAGAGTTACCGCACCCGAAGGGTTGATCAGCAACTCCATCAACTCCGGGTCTGAAAAGGTGCTACCGATAAATGCTAAAAAGGCCCGATAGCCTGGCGTTGCCGCCGGCGGGGCCACTTCTTCAACAATGTGCATGAATTCAATCTCTTACGAGTAGAAGTTGCGCTCTCGTCCGCCCAGAATTCTCTCTAGGTCAGAATGACTGCGCCCAGGCAGCGATTTCGACATCACGTCCATGATCAGGGCGCGAACTTCTTCGTCGTCCCAATCTCTGGCGTCGATGTTGCGTATGCCCTCGACCAGTCTCTCCACCACTTCTTGACCGACCAGTCCCTTGGCACGCAAACGTATGATATCCTGCCAAATCGCATCCGAAAAACAGGCTCGTTCCAAGGGGCTCTCAATGCGCGCACCAACCGTCGCGCTTTGCATCATACACAAAACTTCGGAAAGGTTACCACTGTGGGCCGCTCGCTCGAGCCAGTCGAGAGCATAATCGACATCGGTCTGGGGGTGTCCCTCTTGCAAAAGCGATTGGCGCAGATAGCCTTCAAAGATCTCTTCTTCATCCAAGCCCAAAGCCACATATCCAGCAATGGCTTCAACAACCTTCATCCAATTTTGAGTCTCGGCCATGAAACCCTCGCTGACCAGGTTAACAACCATCATCTGCTCAAATCGAGAAGCTGAGTCCGCGCTTTCAACAGCAGCATCTGGATTGATCGATGCTTCTATTCGAAAACCTTGAAGCTCGCAATACCTGAAAGTCTTTTCGTCTAGTGATTTAATGCTCGCGGCCATTCTACCCCAAAACCGAATGTAATTAGAAATAGTTTTCTCGTACCCAGGCACTGGAGTCTCGTTGCTCCCCACGCAAGTATTCCTCTGCACTTAAAAATCCATGGGCGCCCTCCGCCAAAAGCCAACGATTTCCCTCAGCACGCACGTCATACTCGGGATGCCGGAGCACATAAACATCATGACCCTGCGCTATGGCATGGCGTGCGGTCACCATGGCTCCCGACTTTCGGGCGGCCTGCAAAACCACCGTCTCGGAACTCATTCCCGAAATCAGGCGGTTGCGCGCAATGAAGTCCCATGGACGAGCCACTTGATCGGGAAGTCGCTCGCTGATTATGGCTCCGCCGCGGCGCACAACACGATCGAATAGCGCAATATTGGATTGCGGATAAAGCCGATTCAAACCTGATGCCTGAACGACGACCGTCAGTGCCGCAGCCCCAGCATCTGACACGGCCCCGAGATGGGCCGCTGTATCACAACCAATAGCGCCGCCACTCGCCACAACAACACCTGAGTTTGCCAGTGAATGGCCGATGCGAAATCCAACATCCAACGCAAGCTGACTTGCTCGACGAGCACCAACCACAGCCACAGACGGCCGACCCAACAAATTGACGTCACCGCGAACATGCACAGCCAACGGCCCATCTGCTTGATGACGCCATCCCAGCGGGTACTCTCGATCGTCACGACAAATAAATTGCTCGTGGTGTATCGCCGCATTGGTAATGAGCTGAAACGCGCGCTCGGAAAGACTACCTTCAAACCAATCACCAACGGCCCACATTTGCTGCCCAGATGCCAGAACACTCTGCATCCAGTTTTGCGCCTGGCACCACGCTTCGAATGAAGTGTCAACCAATGCCGGACCCACAGCCAATGGAATAGAATCCAGCCAGTCGTCCCAACTAAACCAACGACCACGCTCCTGGCTGACAATGTGCAAGAGAAAAGTAATCTGCCGCCGCCCGAACTCTGCTGAAAACACCATCGCCTCCGCTTGACCCACTTCGGTCTTAGCGATTTTGGCGTACTCTTACCAATGACATGTGATTTGCGAAGACTTGTCGAATGACAATAAGGCGAGAGCTTTAACTGTTATCCCTTACCGACCAGATCGCCAATACGAATTCCATCCTCAACCCGCACGGCATAGCCAACAGATGCCACATCAGACGCATCAATAATCCGGACAAAGCCAACAGCTCTCTCCACGGTTGGAAGGCTTCCTTCAAACAGGCTCGTGGCGCGCTCATTCATCAACTGATAGATGGGCACGACGGTTCCAGGCGATAACTTCTGATCGAAAAATACGTAACTGCCTTTGCCACCAACTCGCTGCTCAGCATGATCAAAACCAATCACCGTACAATTGGCACCAGCTAGGCCGCCAACTGTTCCAGAAATCGGCACCGATCGCTGCGTCGAAACAAAGTTGACGACCAGGTCACCAGGCCTAGCGCCCAAGCGACTCAGCATTACCGATGCCTGCACATGCTCATCGCCCACACTGCGGGAGACCTTAGCGTTAGCAACAAACTCGTATCGATAGCCGACAAAGTCACCATCCACGTTCTCGACTTCACCAGCATCGCGAATGATCGAATACACAGTCCCCGCAGATAACTTGCCCTCGGTCTCAATGATGATTTCTCGGCCATCTCCAGCTAGATTTTCACCGCTTATTCCGCCGATCACCGACCCCAGCGAGGCTACTTGTTCACCATAAATGAACGCCGGAACTTGTAGCTTAATGCCATCGGCGTAGTAGGGTGCGCCAACTGTTTCGATGGCATCGCTGACCTCCATCGGTACGTCCAATTGTTCAGTGCTGAGCACTTCTATGGGAGTCTTCGCCAAGTCCTCGATAAGCAGCGACTCGATGTCACCGCTCCCCACCAACTCAGCCTGCACGAGACCACCCTTGTCCACGGGAACGATATCATCCTCATTGACCACCTGAAGGAACGGGGGTGTGTTCTCATCACCAGGATAGAATCTGAGGACCATGCCGGGAAAGATAAAGTGCGGGTTCTTAATGTCAGGGTTGAGCGCCCACAGCTTCGGCCAGTAATTCGGCTCGTCAATCAGCTGGTCGCAAATATCGTAAAGTGTATCGCCATCTTGGACCCGATATTCGTCTGGAGCTTCGCCAGCAGCCATAATGCGGCGAGATCCAGGCACCGGCGGAACCCCAGCAAATTCATTTGGCTCTAAAATATCGCGCGCAACTGGACCATAGTCTGGCACAGCAGCTGGAGCATAGATGTCATCGTCTGTAACGCTCGGTCGATCCACCGAAAAGCTTGGGACCGCGTTCGATATCGGCGAACGTGCGGGTAACGCAGCTGCTGCAGCTGGCGCCGGTGAGCCGCCAATATCCTTTACGTCATCGCCAAAGGGGGTACTGTTCAGTCCATCCGTCAGCGCCGGCGATTCAAATGGCCGACTCATGGGTGGCGACACTGGCTTCTGCACAAGCGGCGGCGGCGCCAATTTCCTCGGCAAAGGAGCCACCGGCTCTGCAACCGGCCGTGCGGCGGTCGGCTTCGAGCCTTGGGCACCTGCTGCATTGAACTCGTTCGATTGCTCGTTTCCGAAATCGATACGCTCCGTGTTATTAGCAGGATCATCTTGATCGCCATCATCTAAAATATTCTCTTCCGAAGTATCCGCTGCTGGAAAATCCTCAATTGAGTTGCCGCTACTATTGCGGTTCTGCTCACGAACCGTTAAGCCGCTGCTCTCGAGGGAGAAGTTTTCGACGTCGAATTCGTTGCCCTGCGCCAAAGCCATACCGGCGCAGCAAAGTCCGCAGAGACCCACCAACAGTTTTTGCAGCCACAGACTCATAGCGCTCTCTTCATGTTCTCCAGCTCAAGCCGAGCCATCTCGGCTGCATCCTCGTCCGGATGCTTCGCTATCACGTCTTTTAGACGTCGCAAGGCACTCTCATTAAAGCCCAGCTGACGCTCAACACGCGCCAAGTGATACTTCGCGCGCGGCGCCAGAGGACTTTCAGGATGCGTTTTCAACATCGCCTCAAGATACTTCTGAGCATTAGAAAATTCTTTCAGATACATCCAGCTCACACCTATCCAAAAACTGTGGGCTCCATGTTTATCCATATCTGCATTACTGCGGGACAAGGACTCATAGGCCAAGATCGCGGCACCATAGCGTCCATCACGAAATGCCAACTGGGCTTCCGCCAACTTCCTCTCGTATTCAGAATCTGTGAGGGAACTGTCCTTTGCCTTTACTTCATCCCTAAGAGCCGCCTCTTCACCCTTTAACTCACTGGCTGCGCCCGAATCTTCGTGTTGTTCAGTCGAGCTATTTCGTTTATTGGGGCCAGCCGCAGCGGCTGCCTTGCCATCTGCCTCTTCGCCCCAGGGATTCGCTCCTGAGTCTTGCAAGCTCCGAAGCTCCTCCGGTACGAGCCCCAATACCATACCTTTCTCAAGAACGCGGATTCGCGCCCGTTGCTGCCGCATCTCAAATTCGACTTGGTCTAGTCGTGCCCAAATTTTCGCCTGTTTCAACTCCGCATCCGGGCCACCAACTCCTGAACTATTTTTCGACCCCTCGGGGGAGGGAGCAGACGTGGCTGATTTATCTCCGCCATCATCGCCGCCGAACAGAGTCGTGCAGCCGCCTCCGGTCAAAATAACAAGAGTAAGTAGCAAGGAATGGGTCACTATGGAATTGATTGGCAAATAGACAAGCATGACAGACCTCGACCATCGTTCAAACCAAATGACTCTAGATCGCATCAGCTACGGTCAGCTGTTGAATGAACTGTCGAACTCGCATGCGCGCTTCGCTCGACATCTTCACAAACTGAAGTCCAAAGCGATAATGCCGTTCAAATCTCTCGGCGCCTTCGACTTTGACTCGCTCCTTGATCCTCTTTACCCAACGTACTTCCAAACTAACTTCCAGGGGTGTGCGCATGGGAAAATACAACAGTGCATGATCATCGATCACACCACGCGTCAGTGCGTTCACAACAGCTGGAAAGCGCGTGGTGCAACAAAGCCCACCTTCGCTGATATCCGCTATGAGGACCTGAGATGCTAGATCCTGAAAGTGAGGGAACACCGGTGGCGATGCTAAATCACTTGCTGCCGGCTTCCACACCCCCAATTTCACAAAAGGCGCCAAGCGTCCTGTACTTAAAACTCTCGAGCTTTTTCGCCGCTCTAAACTGACAAGCGACTGCGGCACAGCGACGATGACGCTGCTCTGCTCGCGCACGAGGATTTTCGACGCAAAGCCAACTTGAGTCGACATTCCGCGAAATTCAACCTGCAGATCGTCGACCGTGACAAGGTGCTGCATGCCTTGCGCGGATATATTACTGATTCGCATGCCATTGCTGCCGGGCTCTTCGTGGAGGGTTGCCGCCCGTCCACGGACGGCAATCGCTTTAAGATCCGCGCGACGCATGACCACTTGCATGCTCGCATCGCAAATCTTACGCAAAATGCGGTCGATTCGATCCGGGTTCGTTATCTTGAGGCGGTTTTCCATGGCTTCCTACCGAGGGCTCCGTGGGGCCTGCATAGGCCGCTCTTACCAACAAGAGCAGCATGGCCATCCAGAAAGCATAAAGAAACTCAGTATCGCGCAATGTATCCTGCATGAGGCCAAAGCCAACGCTGGCGCCAATAAGCACCATCATCGTTCGCCTCGACATACCTTGAAACCGCAGCGCCACGGAGATCAAAACAGCATAAAGCCCGACAAGCCCGACAAAACCTACGATACCGGTGTCTGCAAGAGTCTGGAGGTATATATTGTGCGCGGAATACTTTCGCTCAATATCAGTGTATCCACCACGTGCGTAATAGTCCATAACCAGGGACTTTTGCTGACCGACTCCAATTCCGGTGATGGGCGCATCTTGAAACATTTCCCAGTGAATTTTCCAAAATACCCAACGCGCCTCGCGCTGCTCGATGGGCACATCTGGACGCAAAATCTCCTGCATCCGACCAATCATTGAGCCTTCCAGCCAGATCGCCGAGGCCAGGACCACGGCCCCGATACCAATGAACCGCCAATATCTTATGGCGCGCATCCCCTCGAACGCCATCACGCTAAATAACAAGATCGCGCTCGGCCAGCGAGATGCTGTTAGCACGTGGATCGAAAGAGTAAACAGGACACCCGCAATCCAGTGTCGCCGCTCACGGCTTGGGGCCGAGGTCCAGCGCAATCGTAAGCAAAACCATAGGGTGAGGGTCATGATTGCTGTGTTATAGGCCAGAGAAAGGGGATGCCCCATAAACCCACTGACTCGATAGACGTCATAAGCAAATCGATGAGCTGGTAGGTAGGCTGTAAATCCATGCACCCAATCGACCCCTGTGTAGCGCTGCGTCAGCGCATAAAGCAGGTATAGCCCCGAGAACAGTGCGTATGGCGCTGCTAGTTGCTGGATGCGAAATCCAGAGGCAAAGGATCTGGATAGAATGAATAGCCATGCGGCAGGCCACACAACGGACTTAGCCGCAATATGATAGCTGTATTTAACCAGCCTACCTACATCTTGACCCTCTACCATGAAGGCACTCAGCAGTGCCGCCAGCAGCATGCCAGCAGCCAACGGCCAGGCTGCGTAGTACCCGCGTCGCAGACTCACGCACTCTGCACTTGGTCTCTGCGCCTGGTCGCCATCTACCTGACGTTGGCTGCGCCACCTGTATAGGTGATACAAGCAAAGAATGCCCGCGCTGAAGTAAATTGCAGCGGTAGGCAAAAGGGCAGCGCAGAAGCAGAGAATTAAGAAATTGTCGGCGAAGCGGTTCGTTGCCATAATAGCCTCATCTTTGCTCAGCGGAAAAGAACTGAATGCGTTTCATCCTACAACGAATCTTATTCATCGCTACATTTGTTTCGAGCACGGCTACGGCCACGGAAGTTATTGACATCAATCCCTGGCGAGAAACTTACCTGCAGCTGAAGGCAACAAGAAATCATGCCGTCGGTAAGACGGAATCCGAATATACGTCAGGGGACTCAACGATAGCTATTGGGTATCGCTACACACTCAACGAGCGCTGGCACATGGGTGTAACAGGAAACTTCAAGAGCTTAACGCGACTGAATGACTCGACCGAATTAGCATTGCTGACGATCGGTCAAGAGACTCTGTTTAGCCTAAGAATATTCCATCCACACTACCTACTGATCGGCAGCAAGTTGCTTTATTTGTTACCATCAAAATCCAATAAGCTTCCGGCAGAGCGGCTTAGCAATTTTGATGCAGAAATTGGCCTGGCGCTAACTGCTCAGTACCACATACTCATTAATCCTGCGTTGTTTTTGACCCTGCAAATAGATCGATGGCGCGGCACGAAAACGCGAAAATTGAACGGCTTCGAAAGCAGCCTCGGCATTGGATTTACCGTGCCCTAGCCGAATTTAAACCTCTTAAAATTCACTTTGGACAGCGAGGCAACAGAACTGTCGCCGACCAGCCAAATCTCTGCGTCGGCCAAAGGCGCTTTAAACCGAACTTGCGCGCATATGGAACATTTGGGTCATCGACAACCATCGTGCGAGCGGCCGAAAAAACATAGGCGGCTTGATGCACAAAAATTCTGTCATTGTGTGCAGGAACATCGGCCGGAATTGTTGCCGTAAACAGATCGTTGGATGGTGCAGATGTGAAGCAATCACTCGCCACCTGACAAAATCCAGTCGTTGTGGACTTGCTCTGCAGCGTCATCAAAAACTCTTGAAAGCGGGCTGAGCTCTGATCACCCGGGATATACCCCGCCAAAATCATCCGTTCAGGACAGAGCTTTACCGATTCCAAAAACTCCTTGGCGCGTTCTTGAATGAATGTATACCAGACAAATGACTTGCTTAAATCCGCCGGCATCTTCACGTCAATGACCACCATCGGCTGGTCGTCAGTCGCTATAAGAAATGCGGCCATGTGCCCATCATTACCTACGGTCCAATAGCGCTTCACATCTTCGGCCATCGGCATGATTGCCAGCGGCCTCGCCATCATGACGGCTAAACTCTCTGTCTCGAAAGTGTCGTCAAATTCACGCACCTCCACGCGCTCACTCTCATAACCAGCTAACGCGCCTGCCGCCAACAGGGCGATGTCATCTTCCGATGAAGACCCCCTGCGACTCATCACCTCCTGCATCACCAATAGATCTGGCTTGGAACGGCGCAACTCCGCGTCAACCATCGCGAGCCGCTTCCTGCGGAAAATCCAGTCGCCGTTCCAGCTCTCCTGGGACAAAGTCGAGTGCATCTTCTGATCAAAGAGAGGCAAAGATTGGATGGTGTAGGGGCGCTTGTCATATCCAGCGCTGTGCGAAAACCATGAAACACAGCCCGAAAGCATGCAGGCCACAACCAAAATAGTGCAAGCCCTGCCCATAAGCAATTGTGTTCGGCACAGACGCATAGTCGGCATCATGAAAGTCTAGCAGCCAATGTAACGGGAAATGACCAGTCGCTGAATTTCGCTCGTGCCCTCGCCAATGCGCAACAAAGCCGCGTCGCGATAATGCCTTTCGATAGGATACTCCTTCATTAGGCCATAGCCGCCAAAGGTCTGTTGTCCTTCGCGCGCACAAAACTCCGCCACTTCTGAGCAATATAGTTTCGCCATGGCGGCCAATTTCTGGAACGACTTTCCTTCCTGCTTCAGCCAACAAGCCTTGTAGAGAAGTCCCTCTGCCGCCTCGGCGCGGGTTGCCATCTCCGCTAACTTAAAGGCCACCGCTTGGTGTTTGCCGATGGGCTTGCCAAATGTTTCGCGTTCATTAGCATACTTAACTGTCAAATCCAGAGCCCCACGCGCCAGGCCGAGCCCCATAGCCCCAATCGAAAGGCGACCGTTATCCAAAGTTTCCATCATGATCTTAAATCCCTGACCTTTTTCACCCAATAGGGCATTGGCAGGGACTCGCACATTATCAAAATATAACTCACCGGTGTTTGACGCACGCCACATCATCTTGCCCTTCATCGCACGCCTGGTGAGGCCTTTGGCATCAGCTGGTACGAGAATGCAAGAAAGTTCATTTCGGCCGTCCGGACGCTTGCCTGTTACAGCTTGCACAGTAATTCCGAGGGTCAGTTCGCTGGCGCTATTTGTAATCCAGATCTTGGATCCGTTGATGACCCATTCCTTGGTACGCTCATCAAAGGCGGCGGTCGTCTTACTGGCCTGGGCATCACTGCCTGCCCCCGGCTCCGTAAGCCCAAACGCCCACAGATAATTTCCATTACACAGGTCTGGCAAATATTTTTTCCGCTGATCCTCATTACCGTAATAATACAGCGGCCCTGCCCCCAGACTGTTGTGTGCGGCTATCGTCGAAGCTTGACTGCCATCAACGCGTGCCAATTCCTCAACCGCAATGACATAGGATATGTAATCCATTCCTTGCCCACCGTACTCCGGCGGCACGATGGTGCCAAACAACCCCAGATCGCCCATTTTTTTGGTCAGCCCGACCGAAAACATCTCCTTCTCATCGAGCTCGCCGGCAAGGGGCGCAATCTCGGTTTCCGCGAACTGTCGCACAGACGCGCGCAGCAAACTCTGCTCTTCAGATTCAGAATAATCAAAACTCATGTGCGTTCTCTCCACAGCAGCCGATAAATCTATTCATCAACCTCTAAATCTCGAACTCGACCTTCGCGTCCGGTTGCACCCAACAGGATCGCCAAGAAAGAGCGATATCTCCATTCTGGAATCACACCCTTAGCGACGGCCTCTTGCACAACGCAATCAGGCTCATCGATATGCTTGCACTCTCGGTACTTGCACTTACCCACAAACTCTCGGAATTCTGGAAAACAGTTACCCAGCTCAACAGGACCGCGCTCCTCAATACAAAAGCTACGAATACCAGGTGTATCGATCAGGAAACCGCCGGTACCCAATCGAATCATGCTGGCATATGTCGTTGTGTGACGCCCTTTGTAGAATATGTCCTCGTTTGGCTCGACATCTTGCTCAATTTCAGGGCGAAACAGATTGAGAAGCGATGATTTACCCACGCCTGAATGGCCGGAAATCAAGGCAATCTTTCCGGCGATTCGCTCGCCTATCCTTTTAACATCCGCAGTTAAGCGCCCGCGATTGGCTTGGATGCTAAACGCCTCATAGCCGAGTTTGCGGTAATGCTCCGTGTACTCTTGGCAATGCGCCTTAAAATCCGGGTCTTCGTCTAAGAGATCCTTTTTATTTAGTACTATGATTGGCGTGATGTTTTCAGCCTCAGCCAGCACGAGATATCGATCAATCAAGCCCCACTTAACCTTCGGCTTCAGATAACTAGCCATGATCAGCAAGACATCAATATTAGCAGCCAAAACCTGCTGTCGATCGGGTTGCGATGGATCCATACGCGCCACTTGCGTTTGGCGTGGAGCGGTATGCAAAATTACGCACTGAGGTAAGTCGCTGGAGGGTTGCACTTCGGCCGCTTCGGCGGCGCGGCACAAGACACGATCTCCGACGGCGACGAAATTGCGCTCCCGCCGATCCAACGGCAGATACTTCTTCGCCACAGTAGCAAGCCTTACATCTCTTGTATCGATGTCACGACCATCGATTTCCGGATTCACAAAGGCGTAGCGCTTGTGTACTTCTACGACTCGCGCCGAGAAGGTCTCTCCCGCTGGCGAGGTCCACTCATCCTCTGGCAAAAAGAAGGGCTTATCAAACTCATGCGCTTTCGCCAGACGCTTCTTTTTTCGCACCTTTTCAACCCGCTGCCAGCGGTCGTCTTCAATGTCGCGAAATTTGCGCTTTGCCATTGTCTCCCCGTTCTCGCCTAACCTTCAGCTGCAGACCGATGGATACTTTGCCGAATATCAGAACTCACCAGCATAGCGGCACTATCCACGAGCTGACGAATAGTTCCTGCCAAAACCAGCTTATCCTCTAGATCGATGGTTACATACCCTTGGGAACGCAGCATCTCGACAAAATGGTGGTAAAGCTTGCGGTCGTAGTAATCCGGCTCAGATGCGCCGCTCAGAATAGAAATGCGCTGCGCCAGCAGGAAACAATGCTCCTCAAACCCCTTGCGTTCCACCGGCTTCCCATCGAGGTAACTAGCTAGGACTGCCAATGAAATCCCATAACGCTCAAGCACCGATCGCACCGAGTTACCTAACATTCGCAAGACAGAAAACTCGGCGCTCTGCGCCGCAGGGCGCGCCAACATCGTACGGTCGGAGTTCCAATGCAGAACATTGGCAGCCACCAATGCCTCAATCGCTTTGTGCACTACCAGCGGTAGCTCAGAGTCTGTGGCCTTCAGAAATAATTCAGACTTCAAAAACGGATACAACTTGGCACAGCCGGCCTGGATGACCGAAAGAGCCACCTCGTCGTGATGCATGAAATAATTAGCGATCAGCGATGGGATCGCGAAGAGGTGTACAATGTTATTGCGATAATAGGACATCAGAATGGCATCAGCTTCCGCCAAATGCAGGATATCCCCACCCGGATACTTAAAGCGCTGAACCTTGGATCCTCCCTCAGACCATTCAATGATACTCTGCGGGTCTTTGACCGGTAGTGTCTCGGCCTGGGCTGGCGGCAACACACGGATGGCCGTTCCGATAAAACGCATCAGATCGTCTTCGGCCACTGCTCTTTGTGGGGTCGAGAGAATGGCCAAGCTTGCCAGCGCCGTCGGGCTGACCATTGCTGCATCATTGATCTTCATCATTACTTCGTCAGCTAAATCACCTACAACGCTAGAAAACCACTTGGGCTTAGCTTCACTGGTAACTTCCTCCGCTTTCCAGTCAGGTTGGCGCTCATTGAGAAACGTTTCGAGACTGACGGCCTCACCAAAGTTGACGTATGCCTTGCCGAAATTCATCTGCAAGATACGTCGCGCTCGCAGCAACAGCCCAATGCTTTCGGCCTCTTTTTTTCGACCCTGCAATTCGTTAATGTAGCTCTTTACCTCAAACACGTTATCGTAACCGATGTACACGGGGACGATAACCATCGGCTTGGTTCGCGCGCGAAGATAGGAGTGCACCACCATGGATAACATCCCTGTCTTGGGTGGCAACAGCTTGCCCGTCCGACTGCGTCCACCTTCTGGAAAGAAATTCATGGAATAGCCGCGCGACAGCACAAAATGTACGTATTCATTAAAGCAAGCGGCATACAAGCGATTACCGCGAAAGCTACGACGTAAAAAGAAGGCGCCAGACCGGCGCAATAGAGCTCCGATGGGCCAAAAGTTCAAATTGATACCAGCGGCTGTATGCGGTGGAAACAACCCAGCATTGAACAATACAAAGCTCAGCAACAAATAATCTATGTGACTCCGATGAGCCGACATAAACACGACTTCATGCTTCTCGCTTAGCTCGCGTGCACGCGACTCATTGAGCACGACAACACCGGAGAAAATCTTATTGAACAAGTAGGTCAGTATGACGCTAAAGAGGCGCACAGCTCCGTGGCGCGGCTCCGCAGAAATTTCTCGAATATAATGCGCCGCTTTAGCCTCGATTTTGGTGCGAGGCACACCCGGCTTCTGAGCTTCGTGATCAATCGCCGCCTGGACCGATCGCGACCGAACCAACTGTCCGACGATATCATTGCGACTGTAAAGCGCCGGCCCTAAAGCCGTGCGGCGCTGTTGCTGAAAATGCACTCGCATGACACGCCGCAGCTTCCGAGCAACCTGCCCGGCATTTGCATCAGCATCGGCCTGGTCTCGTAAGTTGATAGGCTGCCCAAAATGCACGAGGGCATCCCGCCCTTGCGCCAAAACGATAAAAAATCGCTGGATGATGCCCGCATGTTCGTCGTCCTCAAAAATCGCCTTCCAAAACGATGCCTTTCCGTGGCCTGGGTTTCGCCCCCACACGATGGAAACCGGGACCATTTGAACGTTAAACTTCGGGTCGTCGTGGGCCCGCTGCACCATGCGCAAGAGGGGCGCTGGGGCCTCTTTTTCCCGGTGGACCTGCAACCAGCCCATCTTTGTCAAATACAGATAGGCACCCGTGCCAGATATTTTCAATTTCGAAGCGCTATAGTGCGGACGCGGCAATTGATATTGACGGCAATAATGATCAAGGACCAGCAAATCGACAAAGGAACGTATCGGTAAAACGTACAGGATGGGAACTTCAGGACTCAGGTGCAAATCTGTCCGAGGATCGCGTGGATACACTGTCGGACGCACCCACCAAAACAGCGGTGTCGCCAGCCACCAGAAGAAATTCATTGGGGTCTTGAGGATATTACTGCTCATACAGTGAGTTCCATATTATCAATAAGCCTCGTGCTGCCGACGCGCGCCGCAACCAAGAGCACGGCTGGCGCATCAACCTCTTCGGCAAATGCTCTTAAATATTTTTGATCTCGTAGCTCACAATACTCCGGCTGAATTCCAGTCTCAGAGGATATAGCCTGATAACACGAATTCAGCAGAACTTCCGGCTGCCTCTCGCCATCGCGAAACAAAGTCGCCGCCGCCTGCAGGCCTTTGGATAGAGCCAGGGCTTGCTGTCTTTCCTCTGCCGAGAGATACGCATTTCGGCTGCTCATGGCCAAGCCGTCTGGGTCGCGGACAATCTCGCCTCCCAGGATCTGCACGGGCAAGGCCAGATCAGACGCCATCTGCTGAATCAATCGATACTGCTGATAATCTTTCTTGCCGAACACGGCCACATGCGGAGCCACTAAACTCAAAAGGCGACAAACGACCGTCAACACACCCTCGAAGTGTCCGGGTCGTGACGCACCGCACAGGTCTGCAGCCATCTCCACGTTGAGCACCCGAGTTTGGAAATCAGACGGATACATGTCGGCTACGTTGGGCGCGAACACCGCGTCAACTCCAACGGAGGCAAGGCGCTCCACGTCCGCCTTGAGCATACGCGGATACTTGGAGAAGTCTTCCTTAGGCCCAAACTGCAACGGATTCACAAAGATGGAAACGATCACCTTTTGCGCATGCTTGCGCGCCAGCTTGACCAGCGAAAGGTGGCCATCATGCAGCGCGCCCATGGTCGGAACGAATCCGACCATGTCATTTTTGCAGGCTGCTCGAAATTGCTGCAGCTCCTCTAATCCGATCAATGTCCTGGTGGTCATCCAGACGTCCCTAAATACGCAGAGATTCTAGACTTACTTCAAATTTAGGGAATTAACAACGACGCTAAGAAGGGGAAGGAATGGAGTCATGGCGGATACTTAAGTAGGTAAGTCTGGAGATCAAAAACTGCCCTCATGGCAATTTGGCCATCTTTGGCCCACGCTCTTCCCGCGCACTAGGCGCCCATCTCCCACGAGACGCACAATCCGCCTCGCCCTACCAAGACTCCTGAAGGCCTCGCGACCTTCATGAAACGCTTCGGAGGATGGCGTAGCAACTTTAGGGAACGGCCTTGTTCGCGCGTCGCGCCCCCCGGCCATAGACTCTTAACGACCAGAAGGCATTAGCTGTTTTTTAAAGGCGTTTGGACTTGATGTAATCGGCACTCGCGGCAAAAGACAGACGGCGGACGCGGCCCTTCTGACCAAGAGAGCCTAAAGGTTTGCCGTTGAACTGCACTTCCACAGCAGCCGCATCAAAGATGAGAAACTGAGCTTCGATGCCAAATTCATAATCGTATTCACCAGGCTCCAAGTTCATTGTCGCCCACGCGGTGCTGTCCTGCTTTATCCGAATCTTGACCGGACTGAGGACGCGCATGTGAATTCTTTGCTTGCCGGCGGAGTTGACACCAGCGGCGTCAGTGTTCATGGCAATTTCAGCTGGCGCAGTGGCTCCGGCCGCAGGCTGACCCGGAGTTTCCGCCCCCGACACACCTTTTGAAACTTGCACATCAGGCTGCGAAGGGGAATTTTCTGCCGTACTTTCAGTTAATTCCCCCGAAACTTCGCGCAGCATCATCTCTTCCCGAGCTTCAATAGCTCGCGGATCAACCTCATCCCGGACGGTCATGCTGCCAATTTGAGTTGTCGCAACGGGCTCGATTTCGGAGCTACTCGGCCGGGACAGGTAGCTCAAAGCCAAAGGCAGCAAAACAACAACCAAAGCACCAGCAATCAATGCCGACAATGGAACTGGCAGACGATTCTTCCAAGAACTTTGATTTATGCTCTCTAGCCAATCTCGCCAACCACCCTGCCAAAAAGAACCTGTGGTCCCCACATGGCGGTTGCCAATCCCTTCTTGTGCGGGAACACGCAAAGCGGGTGCCGTGAGCCCCTCTTCTTGACACGCCAACTCATAAGCCTGCAGGTAATCTGCAGCATCTACCTGAAATAACTTGCAAACACAGCGAATAAAGCCGCGGCCAAACACCGGCCCCGGTATCTCCTTGATGTTTCCAGACTCAAGCGCAGCCAGAAATGAGACAGAGATGCGCGTAATTTCCGATAATTGTTCGAGGGTCATGCCAGACGGCTCACGCAGACCTCGCATCATTTGCCCAAACAGCTCTTTAGCCGCTGGCAAATTCGGATCCCGTTCCTCGGATTTTGTAGATTTACCGCGCTGCTTTTCCATCTCACCGCCTCACAATACAATTGCCAAAAGTCGGCCAAAAACGACTAGCCAGGAACTCTTGTCATGACTTCTGGTAGAATACTAGCAGCCATTGGCGATTATTTCACGGGGCAAATCAACTGCTATGTACCAGTCACAGGTGCGAGGACGACCGATGATGAGCAGATTTTTTCGAGCAATATCAGCCATTGCATGCATTTCACTGGCCGGATGCATGACACTCACGGGGGAACAGCGGCCCTCTCCACAGGAAACCACGCAAGCGGCTCAGCGCGATATCATTATCAATCACTTGAATAAAGGCCGACCAGAAGCTGCCATCCAAATTCTGCGCCCACTCCTCAGCAAAAGCCCGGATGACGTTAACTTGCAGAGCTTGATGGGCTTGGCATACATGGCACTCAGCCAACCTAGCACGGCACGCGAATATCTGGATCGCGCCCATAAGCTAGCACCAACTCCGACAACAGCATTAAACCTCAGCTCGGCACTCATTGAAGACAACCAACCGGTCAAGGCATACAACCTTCTGCTGAAGACGACGCGTGCGTCAAACTTCTCCTCCTACGAGTATCCCGAACGAGTCCATCACAACTTAGGTCTTGCCGCCGAAAAGCAAAAGAAAGCCAACATGGCTGAAAAGCACTACCGACGAGCACTTGCTAAGAATCCCAGTTTCTATTTGTCATTGATGCAACTCTCTTCTCTCATGACCAAGCAACAAAAGGAACGGGCGGCCCAACGTTACCTCGAACAAGCGCGCCGCCTCTGTTTGAGTTGCTACGATCCCGTTGCACAGCTTTCCGAGAGCTACATTCGGACGGGACACTATGCCGATGCCACGGCTACGCTCCAAGCCTATCTAAAGCGCCCCGATCTAGACTCCACCAGCAAGTCCAAAGCACAGCAGTTGTTACAAAACGCCAGCCAGTCGCAGCAAACGGCCAAACGCCTCGAAAAGACAGCAATCCGCTAATATAGATCCATTCCTCGCGAAGATATCCCGAGAGAGGGCATCTCACTCAGGTTATCTTCTTGCGAAATCGGGGGCTTTGCTGATTTAATCTGGGTCGTCATCTTTCACTATTGAGGTCGGTTTATGCTCTTGAGACGCCCACGAATACTTTCGTCGCTGATGGCACTTGTTTGCAGCATGACGGCCGTTGCCAATAACAAAGCCAATCGTGGCGGCCCAGGAGTGGAGGTCGAGGACCGGTATAAGTCCCTCGAAACCCTGGCTCGCGGCATGTTCTTTCTGGAAACCATGTACGTTGATGCTGACAAGGTGAAGCAGGACAGCATGGTTCTCAATGCTCTGAAGGGCGTGGTCGAAAAGCTCGATCCACACACCATGATCATGCCAAAGAAAGCCTTTCAGCAGCTTACCATCGATACGCAGGGCAAATTTGGGGGTGTTGGTATTATCGTCTCCCATGAGCGGGGCAAACTAACGGTTGTTTCTCCCATCGAAGATACTCCAGCTCATCGCGCCGGGATCAAGGCAGGCGATGAAATCGTCGCGATTGACGACGTCGGTATCGATAAGCTCAAAGAGACGGATGCGGTTGACCGGATGCGCGGCGATCCAGGCTCGGAGATCAAGCTCAAGATCAAGCGGGAAGGGGAGCCTAAGGAGCTACTATTCACCCTCAAGCGGGAAGTCATCAAGGTCAAGTCCGTGCGCGGAGAGAAGTTGAGCGATAGCATCATTTATGCGCGCATTACCAGCTTTCAAGAAAACACCACTGACGAGCTGAAAGATGTCATCAACAGGTATAAGGGCAAAGAAATTCGCGGCCTGGTGTTGGATCTTCGCGATAATCCGGGCGGTTTGCTGGATCAAGCCGTTCGTGTATCGGACATGTTCATCGAAAGCGGCCTCATCGTGTCCACAGTCGGTCGCGATCCAAAGCGGGTTGAACGCGAATTTGCCCACAAGCGCGATACCATGATTGGCTTTCCCATGATCGTACTCATCAACGGGGGGTCTGCTAGTGCCTCCGAGATCGTTGCAGGAGCGCTACAAGATCACGAGAGGGCTCTCGTCCTCGGCACCACATCTTTTGGCAAAGGCTCTGTACAGACATTACTGTCTCTGCCCGATGGCAGCGGCCTAAAGTTGACGGTCGCACGCTACTACACACCAAAGGATCGCTCTATCCAAGCAAAGGGCATCACGCCCGACATCCTCGTCCAGGAAGCTGGAGAGACCGCTGAAGTCCCGGCCAAAGAGGAAAGTAAAAAGCCCGCAGAGATTCGCAAGGAGTCTGATTTAGCAGGTCATATTGAAAGCAAGAACCTAAGCGATTTCGCCGACAATGTTGGCTTGATGGCCGATGTGAAAAAGTGGTCGAAGCCTTTGCGGAAGGACTTTCAGTTGCTTTCCGCCTACAGCTATTTACGCAGCTACAGCATGTTCAACAGACCGAGCAAAAAACCAGAGGGCCCGGCGGCCACACCTGCACCTAAGAAGGGTTAGACCGCGTCGCTAGCGTGGAGCCATAGGTGTCGTAGTTATGGAAAACAACGACATGGTATCCACCATGCTGCGTGGTCATAATCTTTCGATGCCGCGACTGGCAAAATTTTACATAGTTGCTGAATGCACGATCATCATGAAAGCACTTGATGATCTTTTTGCATTGCGGGCAGACCATCATCGGATTGTTCCGGGAATGCGTCTTCATCGTCTCGACGCAGCAATCAAGCAAGGTATCTGTTTCGACCTCGCTCGCAATAGCGGCTGAACTCTCCGCTGTATACTCTTTCTCCACGTGACCTCCAGGGGATTCGGGGAAATGTGCGTCGCAGCATAACGGATGTTTGCCGGAATTTGCAAGGCAGCGTCAGAACCACCTAAGATTAGGGCGAATTTTTGTTGAGCCGAAGAAGCTTTTGCAGGTTATCAGTCAGATTTCCTCGGACCGATGGCAAAGACAGGGGTCTTTGCAGCAACTGTTGCATGCTCGTCACTGCACGATCGACGATGCCGCAAGGAACAATTTTCTGAAACAGACCCAAGTCGTTGGTAACGTTCAGAGCTAATCCATGCATGGAAACACGGCGCGTAATGCGCACGCCCAGTGCACAGATTTTTGCGTCGCCAACCCATACCCCCGGGTACTGCTTGTCGCGCGTGGCCCGAATTCCGTATTCTGCAAGCGTCGCAATGACGGTGTCTTCAAGCAAATCAACATAACGACGAACGGAGATGCGGCGCTGCCCCAAATGCAGGATCGGATAGACCACCAACTGGCCTGGCATGTGGGCCGTCACTTGCCCTCCACGGTCTGTTTCACAGATGTCGACGCCGGCGTCTAACACAATTTGGCGGTTAGGTATGAACTGTTCCGTCGCATTGCGCCCTAATGTTAGGCATGGCGGGTGCTCGACAACAAAGATGACCTCCTGCGTGGAGTCCATCACCACAGCTTCGACCGCACTCAACTGCCGCGCCAGCGCTTGATCATAGGGGCACAATCCCAAATCTATCACTGGCAGACTGTGAGTGTCATCGAAGGACATGAAGCTCATCCTGTGGATTCGCAGCAGAATTAAAGATCAAAAACGGCTGGATCGCCGACGCCTTCGCGAATCAACTCGGGAGTACCCGCAGAAAAATCGATGATCGTCGATTCTCGCCGGGGGACTTCTAGTCCAAGATCCAGGATGAGGTCAATCAAATGCCCGAATTGCTCTTCGATCTGGTAGCCGAACGTCGCGCTACCACCATCTTCCTGTTCGGGGACGGAAGTCGTTAGCAATGGCTTGCCGTAAGCCTGAATCAACCCTAAAACCAACCTACTATCAGGAATACGCACGCCAACCACACGTCGCTTGTCTTCAATCAACTTTGGTAAGTTGCGACTGCGCTCAAGTATCATCGTAAAAGGGCCGGGCCAAATGCGCTTTAGAAACGGATATACGGTGTTATCCACGTTCGCGATACCAGAGACCATGGAAACCGAAGAACACAAGAAGCTAAAGGGCTGCGTTCGGGGATGATCCGGCTTGATGCGTTGCAAGCGGCGCAGGGCTTTGGGACTAGAAAAATCGCAACCAAACGCCCAATTTACCTCGGTCGGATAGGCGATCAGACCATCATCTTGCAAAACCCGACAAGCCCTCTCCAGATCACGGCGAGATGGCGGGTCATCGAATGTGTAAACATGATCAGCCAATGACAAAACTCCGCAAGAACCTATGAGCCCTTACCCACTCGCAGGGACCGCAACTCATCGACGACCCAGTTGATCGCATCAATGGGTGTACCTGGCGTCAGACCGTGCCCAACATTGAAGATGTGCGCCTTGGCTTCTGCAGCACGCCGAGCTACCTCGCGCACATTCTGTCGCACCACAGTCTCCGGAGCATAAAGGCAAATGGGATCCAGATTTCCCTGCACAACCACACGCTCCCTCGTTTCTGCCAGTGTCCGAATCGCTCGATCCAGCGGCACACGCCAATCGACGGCGATGACTTCCGAACGACAGGTGGCTGCTGCCGACAGTAAATCCCCACCCTGACCTGGATAATAACAGATAGGCACGTTGAGATCGGCCAAGCCATCACAAATGCGACTCACCCAAGGCAAAGCCCATTGCTGGTAGCCGGCAGGATCCATCTGATTTGCCCACGTATCAAACAGCATGAGGTACTCGGCGCCGGCGGCCACCTGCATCCGCAGATAGCGAATCGTGATCTCAGTTAATCGTTCAAGTAATGCTTGCATAGCTTGTGGCTGGGTCCAGGCCAGCTTTTTCACTTCAATAAACGACTTACTGCCAGAACCTTCGATCATGTATGTCGCTACAGTGAAAGGCGCGCCGGCGAAGCCGATCATGGTTTGCTCAGGGCGCAACTGCTGGCGCACCAACTGGATAGCCTCGCCGACAAAATCAAGACTTTGTACCTGGGAATCCTTGCGCAAATTCATCACGTCCTGCATGTCGCGTATGGCTGGCTTGAGCACGGGGCCATGCCCTGCGTCGAAGGTGAGCTCCTGGCCAAGCGCCATGGCGGTCACGAGAATATCTGAAAAGATGATGGCGCCATCCAAGTCGAATCGACGCAATGGCTGCAGGGTGACTTCGGCTGCCTGAACCGGCGTCGTGCATAACTCAACAAACCCGAGTTTAGATCGTACCTGCATGTACTCAGGCAGATACCGGCCAGCTTGACGTAAAAACCACACGGGAAAACGGTCCGGTGTGCGCCCCCAAGCTGCTTCAACTATTGCTTTCGACATCTACCCGCCCCTCTCCTGAAGGAGTTGCTGACCAAAACCGGAATGATAGGCTGACAACTCCGCCTTGAGAAGCTGAAATGTGTGTTCCACAAAACACATCTGTTCCATGCATCCGCACCGACCCAAGCGCCGATCGAGGCCAAAAAAGCACACATCAACGTCAGAACTTCGAAAAAGCCCGCAAAATAGCCATGGCACCAATTATGCAGTGTGGCCTGCGACTTTATCATTGGAGGAACCAGGCATGTATTTTCTAATTCAAAAGATTTCCAGGTCGGGACTACGGTTGGCCGTCGCGGCCATATTGGCTTTACCTAGCCTACCAGCATTCGCCGACGAGACCGCCGCGCCGGCATCAGATAAACCTGAATCCCAAAATCCGGCGCCCCCGACTTTTCCCAAGCGCAGCACAAAGCACAACTTCCGTCACGAGATTGAATATCCCACCCGCAAGATGAAACAGCCACTGCTGGAAGCTTGGGAAAACGGCTGGCAAGGTGCCTTGATTGGCCTGGGTGCCGGCTTTGCAGTATCCCTCATTGACTACGGTTTCGGAGGCGAGCCTGAGTATACGGGTCGGCTAGCCGCTGGCTTGACCGGTGTAGGGTTTCTCACAGGCTCAGTATATGGTTTTATCTCGGCCCGGATAGACAACTACGAGATTGAAGAACGCGAGCGGACGATGCTCAATCGATTTGGGAGCGTCCCCGATCGACCCATGCTAGCCCCAATTACCAGCTTTGCTAACAATCGCGCCGGTCTCGGACTTCAGCTCACCCTTCCTCTCTAAGTATTCGTCTCTATTCTGATTGGCTGTCACTGGGCAGCCATTTCCCACTCCTTCCGAGGCTCATAGGCAAAGATTTCACCCCTGGTTTCGGGCACTTGCATAGACACTCGAATTCTTCGCGTGGCAAGATGAAAGAAGGGAAATCCTCAAACTTGCATCTTTGCTGCCAAGCGATGACGAGGGACAAGGTGGGTCCTGTCGATACCAAAACCCAAGTTCAAGAGTTGCGCCAAACGCAGGAGCGGTTGCAACATCGAGTCGTCGCGCTCGATTTGTCCCTGCGCGATGCGCATAGACAGCGTTTTGTCAGCAAGAAGAACTATCAATCGCGCTCCCACTTTCTCAAACAGCTCATGCAAGAACTGAATCGCGTTCGCACCTATCTGCATTGCGTTCACACGGACGAGCAAGGCAACGATTTTGGCTTGCCGAATGTGCAGGACTGCACGCCAGAAGAAATTCAAGTCATCAGTGAGTTTCTCCAAGAGCGGATCCGCTTAGCGGAAGCACTGACGCGAGAGTCCAGCCTGATCATGCGCTGGCTGACGGCTCTGTCCATGGGTAAGAGTGGCTGGCTGCGGACGATCATGCGCTTATCCAAACTCCGCCGCAAACTCTCTATGCTTGAACGCCTTCGACGTCATCAAGCGCAACAGAACGAGGCAGCAACGAAAGCTATTGCTAGCTTCGTTCAATCCAGTCGAGCTCACCGCCAAGGGAAACAGATTGCGGCAACGATGGAGGGACTGGTAACGGTCTTCAACGAATTGAATGACCTGGCCTCACGCGTCGCTCGTCTACAAGACAACGTTTCGCGTGAAGAGCAGGTCTTACGGCGTATGGAAGAATGGATGGCAGCAAAGCGAAGGGAGCTTGCATCCATTCCGCAAATGCCTCCTCCGACACCGCAACACATCTCGACCGCAGAGCGGCAAGCGCACGTCTTGACGCGTGAACAGGTCGAGCGAGTTGATGAGCGCTTAGTTCTAGCTAGAAAATGGGTCAGCCAGGCACAAGATAAGGGCCAATTGACCTTTGGCGCTGCCGAAGCGGCGACGTCGCGGATGCGCGAGGCAGCGGCCATGACAACACACCGACGCAGCAAGCGACAGCGAACAAGGCGGTGGCATGCATAATCACTGGGACGTGGAAGCAAGACACTTGGCAAGCGAGGTGCAGTCGCTGAGTCTTGCAGCGCAGGCTCTTCAGCAGCGGGCCGATGCCGGTATACCCTCGCATAAGTTGAACCTGGTTAAACAACAAGCGCAATTGTTCCAAGCCTTAGAGAAGATCAAGTCCATCATGATTCCTCCAGCGCTGCTCAATTTGCGTCTGCATTCGTTACTGCACTGGTGCCAACAGTATGGGCAACAGCTCACAGACTTTTATGAAGCTGAAGTCAAACTTCTCGGCAAGCGCATGTGGCTCGGACTTGTACAAGTGCGCGTTTCTGGTGCCCATGGATCCCAAGGACAGGGGCTAACCGAAGACGATCTCATCGATATGGCCGTCCGGCACAGCAATCTGGCCAAGACCGAAAAATATCTGTCACAGCAGCTGATCGATCTCCAAGCCAGAAAGCAGGAGTTGCAAACGCAGTATCGAGAGTACGAGTTACGTTATGCCAATCGTGAGGCAGCCCAGTCGTTGTACGGTTCATTTGGGCAGAATTCCCGCGAAGCACTCGACCATCCGGTCATGCACGGGCTATCTCGCTTAATGCAGCAACTGACTTGGCCGTTCCGCTTGTCCAGTTCCGAAAACAAGAACCTACAGCGGGTTCAGCGCAAGATTTTAGGCCAGGCCGACGACCTGATGCACCAGTGCCGCGACGGAATTCTGCAAACCATGCACAGCCCCCACCGCAACGCGGGTGGTACCTATCGCCAGAAGGCGCATTCATCTATCAACGAAATCGAAAGGTTAAAGACCGATTTTCTGCACCAGTCGACGGTAGCAGCCCAGCGAGCAGCTCCCCCAGCCCGGCCAATTCTGATGAAAAGTAAGTCGAACCAGGCTAGAACACTCTAGTACAATACGGTTTTTCCACCCTGCTGATGCCGTTCCTAGAGGGAGTGAATCATGACTTTCGGACCCTTGAGTTCTCTGTCGCCAGACGAAGAAATGTTTCGCGATGAAATCGCGAAATTCGCCAAAACCAATATCGGCCCTAGAGTCCTGGCCATGGATGAATCCGAGACTTTCGCGCCCGAACTCATTCAGCAAATGTTTGAAATGGGACTGATGGGAATCGAGATCCCCACGGACTTTGGCGGAGCCGGCGGCAGTTTCTTTATGGCCATATTAGCCGTTGAAGAATTGTCTCGCGTGGACCCTTCGGCTGGCGTCCTCTGTGATGTGCAGAATACCCTGGTCAATAATATCTTCATGCGCTGGGCATCGCGCGAGCAGCAAGCCCAGTACTTTCCGCGCCTGGCAAGCAAGGATGTTGGTTCGTACTGTCTCACGGAACCAAACTCCGGATCGGATGCTTTTGCCATGAAGAGCCGAGCCTATGACGAAGGTTCCCACTGGCGACTTGAAGGCAAGAAGATCTTCATCACCAATGCCAAAGAAGCGAACATCTTTGTCGTCTTTGCCAACATCAATCCAGAATTGGGCTACAAGGGCATCACCGCGTTCCTCGTTGAGCGCGACATGCCTGGGTTTCGCGTCGGCAAGAAGGAGGTGAAGCTTGGAATTCGCGCCTCCTCGACCTGCGAGGTCATCCTCGACAATGTGAAAGTGCCGAAGCAAAACGTCATCGGCGAAGTTGGCAAAGGCTATAAGATCGCCATTGAAACGCTGAATGAGGGTCGTATCGGCATTGCGGCTCAGATGTTGGGTCTTGCCCAGGGCGCATTTGAAGGTGCACTGAAGTATGCTCGCGAGCGCGTCCAGTTTGGCAAAGAGTTGCGAGAATTTCAGGCGATTCAGCATCAATTGGCACGACATGCCATCGAGATTGAAACCGCCAAGCTGCTGGTTTATAACGCCGCTCGCTTAAAGGACGCCAAGCAGCCTTTCATCAAGGAAGCTGCTATGGCTAAGTACCATGTCAGCCAAGTTGCGGAACGAGTCGCATCCGAGGCCCTGGAAGTGTACGGCGGCTACGGCTTTATCAAAGAATTCCCCGCGGAAAAATTCTATCGCGATGCAAAGATCGGCAAGTTGTATGAGGGCACCTCCAACATGCAGCTCTCGACCATCTTCAAGCTCATCGATCAGTAAGACGAGCAAGTGGCCGAAGCGCAGTCTAGGCGCCATCTTAGTCCTTGGACTAGGATGGCTCCCTGCCGTGCAAGGCCCAGCCGCAGTTGCGTCGACCGCCATCACCGAGACACCAGGATCGCGACCAGTTCCACGCACCGACCTAAATCAGAAATTAGCGCAACCTCTCTGTGTCGATATTCATCAACTCAGCCACATGGAGCTTTGGCAGAAACAGGTTTTTGACGCGCAAATTCAGGGATTTCGCGTTCGCCCCAAAGGACGCAAGCCACTCACTACCACTGCGCTCGAAAAGATGGCGCAGGAACAAAGTCAACGCATGGGACACGGCGGCTTTGCTCACGCCATCTGCGCCGACGGTACAGGATGGTTCCTCACGACTCCCGCCGCGCGCGGTGTTGGGTTCAGCGATGAACTGCTGCGCATACCCGCCGAGACGCTTTCCGCAAGTTGTCGCGAAATCTATTTAGATTTTGCATCAGAGCACGAGAGCAGCACCCGCACTGTGCCACTGCCCCAGAGACGAGATGCGTCGGATTGGGCGATCAACAGTCATTTTCTGGCTGCGGGCAGTTTGTCGATTACCTGCTTACCCAAGCAGCCAGATTGGCAAGGGCCCGTCCTTTGGTCACTCGTTCCCATTCAGAAAGCGAAGATGGCACCGCCGATAACCGTTACTTTTGGTGGGCCAAATCCAGCACCGGAAAAGCTCTTGGCTTGGGTGAACGAGTTGCGTCTCTCATCAAAAATCGCGCCGCTGCAGCCCAACCGCCACATGGACGAAGCCGCGCAACAACTCAGTCAAGAGGCAACCGTGACCCATGATCGGCGCGTGTTGGCGAAAGTTCGTGCTGGTCTAGAAGCGCACAAACTAGCCTTTCTAGGAGAAAACCGAGCCCAGGGAAAAACCTTGGATGATATCAGCTGGCTTTTCTGGGCGTCGCCTCGGCACCGGCAATTGCTCATGGAGAGCGCTGCGAAGTATATCGGCATTTCCGTACGGTCGGGAAAAAATCGTCATTTTGTGGTGATGATTACAGCTCGGGATGCGCCCGCGCAGGCAGGTACCCGCGTGTCTAAACGACCCTAATACCTCAGGCCGTACGCAGCTCGTAGGCTTTCATGCAGTTCTTCACCAACATGGCGATGGTCATTGGACCCACGCCACCCGGTACCGGCGTGATCCAACCCGCCACTGCGGAGACTTCGCCGAATTTCACGTCGCCTTGCAAACGCTCACCAACCCGATGAATACCCACATCGATGACCACGGCACCTGGCCGAACCCATTCCGCTCCAACGAGTTGATGAACCCCCGTCGCCACGACCACGATATCAGCCTGTCGCGTCCAATGGGCACAATCGCGGGTTTCCGAATGCAGACCCAGCAGCGTGCAGCCGCGAACCTCTAACAGCTGACCGATGGGCATGCCAACCAACAGGCTGCGGCCGACGATGGCGGCCACTGCACCTGATAAAGAAATTCCCGTCGATAGAATCAACTCCAAGATGCCCTGCGGCGTGCAGGGATAAAGCCCCTCTTGCTGCCAGAGCATCAGCCCCTGATTCATGGGCGTTAGTCCGTCCACGTCCTTGCGGTAATCGATGCGAGAGATCACCCGCACTTTGTCGATATGCGCTGGTAGCGGCAGTTGAACGAGGATTCCGTCGACATCAGGATCGGCATTGCAACGATCAATAACTTTCAACAAATCAACTTCACTTGTTGAAGCAGGCAAGCCAATGGTCTGGCTTTCCATGCCAACAGCCAGGCAAGCTTTCTCTTTATGCGAAACATAGATTTGACTGGCGGGATTATCGCCAACGAGGATCACTGCCAGATTCGGAACTCGTCGACCAGCCGCGCGCAACGCGGCAATCTTAGCGGCGATCTCCACCCGACTTTTAGCAGCGATGGCTTTCCCATCTATGAGCTTGGCCGTCATTTCGGCGCAGGACTCCCGGCAAACTCGGCAACAGCTTCGCAGGCGGTCAGAATTGACTTGGTGCAATTCTCGTCGCCATCGTAGCTAGAACCGTAGGCATCCCCACAAAAGGCTAGCGCGTCGGACTTTAAATCACTCGCCGACCACTTGGCAACATAACGCTTATCTCGATGACAAGGCGACTGGGCCCACCCCACCGGAACCAGCGCCAGACGGTCGCCTTTGGTGGTCATGCCCGGATAATGAGCGATCAGTTTCCGACGTGCCCGATGCAGGCGTTTTACCGCCTTGACTACATCCGGAGCTTGCAGCGACAGCTCGTAATCGATCGTCGCTTGAAACGAAATTTCATGCGCTTGATTGTCCACGACCGCCTGCACATTTTCCGACGGGATGATAATTACCTCTGGCAACTGCATGTCACCTGCCCAGGTGTCGGATACCACCACAATACTTACTGGCTTCGACTTCAGTGCAACGTTCAAGACTCGGGTTGGCCACTGATCTTTCGGCAACCACATGATGGCTTCCCAAGGGGATTGGGCAACAACTAGATATCTGGCTTGGACCACACCTTTTTCCGTATCCAAGTGCCATACACCATTATTGAACTTGGCATCGACGATCATACAATCGGTTTGCAAGGTCACGCGTCCAGCCAATGCTGGAGACCGCAACATGCTATCAAGAGCCTTTTCCCAACGGCCAGCGCGCAACGTGCCGCTGAGGCGACCTGCGCGTCGCCCCAAGGCGGTAACACCAGCGCTCCAAACGTCCGGTATGCCCAAACAACGCCCCATATGCTCCAAGACCACCGCGGCCGGCGACTTCCGATTGCCAGCCCAAACCTGGGACAATGGCGAATCTTCGTATTCTTCCTTGCTCGACTCCCGCACCAGAGCCTCGACCTTTTCCCAGTCGCGCCCCGCCGCTAAACCACCAATCAATCGTGCGCCCTTCTTAGAAAAGAACTCGCGCATAGGGATCTCGCGCACTTTACCGCCAGAAAGCACACCGACGCGCGCCTCGGTGTTGGTCACGTATGTCGGGAGATCCTCAGCTTCTGGGTCCTCACGCAGGGTTTGGCTCCACATACCGAACAAAGTGTCGGTGATATGGCGCAGCCCATAACCCCAAGACTTGCCTTCGAGATCCGTCGTACGCAGGCGTCCACCGAGCACTTCATCGCGCTCGACCACAAGGATCCGCAGATCAGGATGTTGATGTGCAATACGGGCTGCAGCAATTGCACCTGCAGCGCCGCCGCCAGCAATGGCAACGTCGTACGTACCTTCCATGCTCGCCACTCCTTTCAAGGATTCATCCTTAAAGGACCATAGTTTGGCCATGAAGAACAATAGAATTCTTTGATTGAGAGATTGGTACCGACGAGGCGGAAAGGTCTCCGCCATGTGCAGTTTATTTATAGATAACAGATATTTAAATCAAATTCACGACTTGGCGAGGCCGCCGTCTAATGAGTCCGGGCCTTGGAGTTGGAAATGACCTCACACTGTAGACGCCGGAAACCCTGGACGTGATGCAGCGCATCTTCAGCGATGATCAGGTGTTTCGTGGATTCCCCATTTCGTGATGGCTGCCATTTGAAGCCTTCTGCTTGTGGCGCCCCATCGCGAGCAAAACTGGTCCAGAGCAATCCCATCTCCCGCATATTCGGGGTACTGAGCGTCCGCTTCTGAAATACCGATGGTAATTCCGTGCCATGAACCCCGCGCAGTAAGTCATAACGATAATGAAAGACCCGCGCCCCTCGCGCTGACATGGCCCGTCCAATATCGATGGCAGGGCATGTGAACTGCGTGTCGGTGGCCACGGCCGATGCACGATCACGGTGGCCAATGATTCGATTCGGCGGATAGAGCGTCTTTAACTTCTGGACCTCTTCCGAAGCAAAGCCGGTACGCCTGAGATAGCCATCAAAATCTCTTTCCGTCAGCACACCGAAAAACACAGCGGGCGGGACTTCATTCTGATTTGAGCCCACGATCATATCAACGAGCTGACCCTGACCCGATTTCAACACCTCCAAGGGCGCCTGGTCATACAGCAAACCATCGACGACTGGCAAAAAAGTCAATTGTGCGTTGGCCTTTTCCCTGAAGGGCTCGATACCAAAGTTCGTTTGCACGGCCATGAATTCATCTATGGTTTTGCCGCGCAAGCAGGCCAAAACATCGGCACTTGATCCTTGGCCACACCCCAGCCGCTCTGCGAGCGTCACTCCGGCCTTGTCCTGCTTTTCCTGAGTCGTCGAAGCGCAGTATCCGCTTTGCATGATTGCACGCTGAAACAACCCACGCTTATACTTCTGCGCCACGTGCGTACAGATGCTCATGGCGCCAGCTGATTCCCCAAACAAGGTCACGTTACTGGTGTCACCACCGAATTTCGCAATATGCTTTGATACCCACTCCATGGCCATGATCTGATCTAGGATCCCGTAGTTTCCACTACCCATGCCCGCCGTCCGCAACGCTGGGTGGGAGAGAAAGCCGAGTATCCCAAGTCTGTAGTTGGTGGTGACAACGATGACGTTGCCCAATCTTGCGAGCTTTTCGCCGCTATACAACGTGTCAGTATCAGTAACCCCGACGCCGCTGCCGTTATCGAAGGCGCCTCCGTGAATGAAAAACATCACAGGTAACTTGCGATTCGCCTGGACCTTCGCCTCATGCTGATAGGGTACGAAGATATTCAGGTAAAGGCAGTCTTCTTCGCCCGATCCACGTTCCTCGCTCTGAGTACATCGACTCTTCACGCGAGTGGCGTCCAATGTTCCTGCCCATGGCTCTATGGCTTGCGGAGCTTGAAATCGGAGTTCACCAACGGGCGGCTTGGCATAGGGAATTCCCAGATAGGCCGTGGCTCTTTCGACTTCAACACCTTGGATGGACCCGAGGTCGGTTGTCACCTTAGCAGCTCCCGTCAATGCACTGGTGGCCACGCGGTCATGCGCATCTGCACCCCCGCCTTTTGCCGAAGTGTCGACTTGCTGCAGTAGCGCACATCCCCAACCTAGAGTGCTCAAGGAAAACAAAAGTAGTATTCGTCCAAGCATCATCCGTCCTCCAGTTGATTGGGCCGATAGCTACTTTGGTCATGCAAGGTATGATACCCGCACTACCGCTGGCCAAATTTGTCAGATTTCTCGACAATTTGTCGACGATACATGACGACAGGGTTTCGTCCAATGTGTGTCGAAATTTGTGCGATGTAGGCTCGGCTTCGAAGCATTCTTGAGGAATACCGGTGAAATATCGAATCGCCGGACATCAGCTGCCGTGGGCAACAGCTCGATGCGCTCAAACTGTTAAATTTCACTTTGCGCATTACGCGCCTATACCAAGTTTGGACTTCATTCTGGACAGCTATCGCAGAGCCGAGAAGACCATCTGGGTAAAAGATGTGCCCACTTTCGCCATCAAGTTTGCAGACGCAAAGAGATCGACGAGTCCGCGTCCACAATCAAAACAGTAGATGTGCAGGGGGCGATAGCCAAAGTAACCGGATCCACCATCTAAATTCCACATGGAAGGATAGGTATTAAAGGCGATTCCGTAAGTTTGTTGCAGGATACTCGGTCCGTGGTGGCTCGCCGAGTCGAGCTCCTGTAAGCGACTAAAGTGTTTCAATGATGCGAATAGCTCCAGCGACGTCGAGTCCCATTTGGCAAACTCAAATCCCAGACCCGCGCCCACTCGCGAGTGAGCAACAGAACGTTTACCGCCACGTTCATTCGCAGCCAGTAGCTCCATCCGGTCGTCGCTCGACTCTTCCATGTTTCCGTAAGCGCCATCGGCCCAAATGTGCCACCGCCCAAAACGCTGTCCTAAGCGTGCGCCAACCATATTGATATCCATGACATATCCCGTCGGCAGGACGGATTCCGATCGACCCCCGCGCAGCGGCTGGACATTTGAGTTTTCAACCAACAAAGACAATTCAAGCCCTGAGTCAAACGCGCCACCGATGGTGAAGGATGAGGTCCCGGATGCGGTCGATGAGTATTCTCCGTTGATTTTTGACAGTGAAGGGCCTCCGCCGAGTGAAAGACCCAAGACCAATCCCGTGCGACTCGACGCCATGGCTGGTTGCATTTCCATGGTCAACAACAGTCCCGTCAAAATCAGCAAGTTCCGCATGTCACTCCACCTCATCACAAGTTTCCCCTCGCCCTCGTTCCCGAGGGGTATTGCAAATGCTGATCCCAGTTGAAATCGGGGAATTCTAGCGGGTTAGAGGCCCATTTTGAGGAGAAGCTGTGACTTTAAGGAGGCAGTTGGGGCTTTTCGCAAATAAAGGGGTGTGCTGTCCGGGTATCAGTTCGCCGGCGGCAGCCTTTAATCGACGGGATGCTCAAATATTGGACTGAAATAATTGATTTAAATCCAGATTTCGCCGTGAGAAAGGCATGCCGCCAAGCACGTCATTACCGAGATTGACGTAACCAAATGTAATTAATAGATAAAAAAGAAATTAGGAACGTGCCTAGGTCGATTAAAACGAAACCTTCGGCAGTGGCGGTCCCGGCAGCACCGACCGCAACATATTAAAACTAAAGAATTAAATCTAAAACCCAAGCAGGGGCCCCCTTTTGCAACCCCTGACCATCAGAAGTTCGATGAAATCCGGCCCACGGGCCCGCGACCCGCCATTGGAGGCAACGCAATGATGATGCGAATGCTAATCGCTACCCTGGCGATTTCCGTAAGCTCGACGACCTGGGCCGAGCCGCAGGCACCACAGGATTTTTGCAAAACTTATCCATCGTCTGCACTCTGCAAAAGCGGTGCAGCCGAGTGCAGCGTTTGCCACACGACGGCTCCTGGCCTCAACGCTTTCGGCAGCGATCTCAGCGACGCCCTCGGCGGGAACAAGAATGGAGCGGCGTTCTCTGCCGCCTTGTCCGCAGCTCTCAAGAGCATCGAGTCCCGCGACTCGGACCAAGACGGCAGCAAGAACGGCGACGAGATTCTGGCGGGAACCCTTCCAGGTTTGGCATCATCCAAACCAGCAGCGCATGGCGACGCAGCGAATCAAGCTCCTCCCGCTAGCTGCGAAGAGCGCTCACAGGCTGCCGGCATGAATCTCTGTGGACGCGATCAGGTATTTGTTTTTAAGCGCATCAGTCGTGATATCTGTGGCACTTCCCCAACCTACAGCGAGCTCGAGTCCTTCAAGAGACTATCCATCAATGCCCAGGAGACGGCCCTGAATGAACAAGTCGCAGTGTGCATGCAAGGAGAATACTGGCGCGGCAAGGAGGGCGTCGTCTGGCAAGTCGGTTACACGAAAATCGGGCCATCGCGCGTCATCAAAGCTGGTGAAGATGGCGGAACCATCGCCTTGGCCGACTACTATGACGATTTCAATCTTTGGATGTACTACAACTTAGACGGTCGTGACGTGCGCAACATTCTGACAGCGCAGCACTACGTCGTTCGCACCGATGGACCCACCACTTACACAGCCGTCGAGGAAATGCCGCTTAGCGAATATGCGACTGGATTTCCCTCGCTGTTTACCGCCTTTGCTCCAGTCACTCACGCCGACGGCGCAAAGCAGTTGGTTCAACAGTTTGTGCGCAAGAGCGAAAGGGCCGGGCTGTTGACGACGAATTGGGCTGCAGCGTCGCGCACCATGTTTACGACAACCCCGCGCACAGCTGCATCCCAGGCCATGCGAATTTTCCTAGGGGTTGATCTCGCAAAATCCGAAGGTCTCGTCGGCTTGCCGGCATCGGCACCGGCGAACTTTTTCCAGGACTACGACAACAAAGGAGTCATGGAGCCCGCATGTGCCTACTGCCACCTGACGCTCGATCCCGCTACCTACCCCTTCCATCAGTTCAACGGACTGAGCCCAATCGTTTTGGGGATGGATCTACTGTCAGCAATCGGTAGCACCGACTCGACGAGCACAACTCAGACTACTGAAGAAGTGGATCGAGACTGCCCAAGTGGAATTCGAGGCGCCATCTGCCGCAAGCGAGAAGAGCCCAGGGAACTAGAAATTTCATCGACTCTCAAACAGCGGCTTGGCCAAATCATCTTGGACGGACTCCTGACCATCGACGCTGCGACAGGAGAGCCGCGAATCTGTGGATTGCAATCACAGGTGGAGTCGCTCTTTGCGAGTGGAGCGTCAGGCGGCATGAGCCAAGGCGGGGATGCAGGTGGTATTGACTTATCCACCGCCCTCTCTGGAGGCGTCACATTTCCGCCAGAGCTGTTGGCAATCTTCGAGGCGATCGGCAAATGCTCAACGACGATGATTCCTGGCTCGCACCACGTGAATCGATTGGCGTTACTCGCACCCTCATTCAAGGAAACGGAACCAAACCTGACTCAGCAACCGGCCACTGGGTACCTCATGGGCCAACCGGTGAAGAATGTCGCCGAGTGGGGTCGGGTGGCAGCTAACTCCGATCAGTTTGCGCAACAGATGGTTCGCACATACTGGTTCTATTTCTTGGGACGCATGCCAAGTACGCCCGTCGAACTCAAGGAGTTTGAAACGCTCTGGAAGAGTCTGAAGTCTGCAGACAAGTACAGTATCGAAGCTATGATCCACCGCTTCATCAAGACGGAGGCCTACGGTGCACCGTAAACTTCTCAAAGCCACATTGTGCTTGGTACTCGTCGAATTGTCCTCTGGTTGCCTGCGGCCGCGACTCAAGCGGCCGCAAAAGATGGCGGCAGGCGATGGGGCAAATGCCGAGCAGCAGATGATCGTTGACGATGAAGAGCAGCTGGGCGAAGGCCCTGGGCAGGATCGTGCGAGGGAACCGGCAGGCCTTTCACTCAATAGCAATGTGAAATGGAAGTCGCTGGTCGCCTACACCCGTGACCTGCAGCAAGCGCTAGAACTCAACGCTGACGAACTCTGCAAAGAGTATAATGGCGAACTCTGCCTGGACCAGGTGCATCGCTTCTCCATGGGCGGAGTGGATGCTTATGACCAAGCCATCTTCTTTGCCAATCCAGAACCAGCCATCAACTCTCCGATCATTGCGGAACGAGTCGTTCTTTCGGCATGTACAGAGCGAGCCAAGCGCGATCTCAGCGGTGCGGGCTCGGTCATCTACAAGTCAATTGCAGTAGCGGCCAATGGTGCCATTCAGGATATGAATGCCGCCGCAGTTACCAACGCCATTAAGACTCTCTATCAGCGCGCACTGATTCGTGACCCGAACTCAGTGGAAATCGAAACTCTGCGCTCGCTGCATGGTCAATTGCAGGCCAAAGGGTCGAAGCAGGCCGCCATGGACTGGGCAACGCTCAGCTGTTTCGCGGTACTAACTAGCGTTGAATTTAACTTTTATTAAAAGGTCAGGAGATCACTCCCATGTCAAAGCAACACAAGCCGAATCGTCGCGATGCTATAAAAGTGTTTAGCACCGCCATTGCCGCGACAGCCGCCCTGTCCAAAGCTCCGAGAATCTGGCCAGGGCGGGGCCCCCTCTCGGGTAGCGCTTCCGCAGCAGGTGAAAAGCAAAGATTTATCATCGTGCTGACCTTGAATGGCGGGGCTTCGATCATCGACTCATTCATGGCCGCATCCGAAACCGAAGTCGGCGCTAATGCCGGCGCCCTAAATTGCTTTCCCGATTCACAGATTGCCAAGCACGGCCCATTTTCCGCCGTGAACCT
Organism: uncultured Oligoflexales bacterium; assembly: GCA_964560765.1. Classification (GTDB taxonomy): domain Bacteria; phylum Bdellovibrionota_B; class Oligoflexia; order Oligoflexales; family CAZLMG01; genus CAZLMG01. Next base: position 34,272 of record CAZLMG010000008.1, on the reverse strand, counting down.
GAATACGACTATCGCGGCGCTGGGTGCGCTGCGGGTCATAACCAATCAGAGCCAACTCCTAGAGGCCCAAATTGGCAATACCGCTGGTAATCGATTGCGCGATAACCTCGCGGTTATGACGCTCGAATGCACCAGCGTTAACCACGCCGTGGCCGCAGCCCGTTCGATGACTGGCAACGATGCCTGGCATGGACGCATGCTGCAAGAAGCCATCGCCGCACAGTATGGAACGAAGCAGGCCATCCCAAATCTCAGCATGGCCGTCGGCTCTTATGCCACGCAAGGAATTGACCCCAATTTGCCCGGCTATGCAAGGTCGGTGCAGGTGGCCGACCCGCTGACATTTCCTCTGGGGCTGCACACGACTGCTGGACTCTCTGGACTGCCTGCCGATGCCTTAATTGAGGTTGCACGCAAAGCACGAGACGAAGGACTCGAACCAACAACGAATTTCCTGAAGGCGTTCCGCGACAACAAGTACGTCAAAGCCTGGATCAGTAATCGAGATGTGACCCGCCGAGAATTTGAGCGCTTAGATCTTGTCAATAAGCTGTTCTATGCTGACCCAGGAAACAGCGGCCTATCGGGCGCCGCCGAGTCGGCCATGTTGCGGGATACTTTTCCGAATTACATGCTGGATTATCTAGATGCCCAGGCCATCACCGCCTACTTAGCTATAACGCGCAACCTCTCGTCGGCGGTCACCTTCGGACCGAACACCAGCACTGTCGTCGGACCGGGTGGGGTATCCGATATTCTGAGCCCACCCATCGCCTTCGATTTCTCCCATACGGACAATCGCGGCGTACAAGCCATGATGTGGTCGAGAGTGCTCAACACTGCTGTCAAAATCGCCGACCTGCTGGCGAAAAAGCCGATGAATGATGGCTCGGGCGATAGTTTCTTTGACCGCACGATGATCTATCTTGCGACCGACTTTGGCCGCACCAAGCTGCGCCCAAACGGTGCGTCGTCGTTTGGTAGCGGGCACGACCTGAATAATGGTGCAGTCGTTATCTCACCCATGGCGAATCCGGGGATCTTTGGCGGGGTCGACAAGGCCACGATGATGACCTACGGCTTTGATGGCGCTACCGGCGCCCCAATGCCCAATAAAAAGAATAGTGAAAAGGAACTCTACACCGCACTGCTGAACATCATGCGCGTTGATACGGGCAACGATAAGTTGCCGAACATGTCCAGCGTCGTGAAGGGGGCATAGAATCGTTATGAAGCACGTTGCCGCAAGGTTGATTTTCGTATCGGCCACGCATCTCATGACTGCGGCATGTGCTCCGACATCCGATTTCTTTGATTTTGGGATCGGTGCTAGCGGCAAAATCAACTCCACTGCTGAGGATTCCAGTGATTCGTCATCGAACGCGGAGCCAACTGCGAACAGCAATGGCGAAGGGGGAGGGGGCGCTTTTGTCGTTCCCGACTATGAACCAGAAAGTTTGGTCATCCAGTCGACCGAAGTCGATGTGTCCGCTGTGACAAGCCTCGTGCTTCAGCGCCAGAGCCTTGGCAAGAACCTGGCCGCTATTGCCGAGAAAAATGGACGCATTGTCATCGACGAGGCCACCACCGTGCAGCTGACCAAGATTTCACAGAATCAGTGTCCCTCGACTGTCCAGGGCTGCGATGAGAATGATTCGGAGAAACTTGGGGTACCTTCATCGTCGTTCATCTCATCGCCCGACGAAGTGGCGACCACAGTTCAGCAACAAGGCGACCGGGGAAGCTGTGTTGCCTTTGCTTTGACGGGGGCAGTTGAGCATATGTTCAACGCCCAAGACGTTGCGGTCGATCTATCGGAGCAGCATGTCTATTTTAATGCCAAAAAAGCCACAGATTCTTGGTGGGACGAAGGACTGGTTCCCAGTTTGGCCCTAGAAAAAATGACCACGCAACTCATACCCATCACCGAAGAGAAACATTGGCCGTACAATCCCAAGGCCATGTCCTGCTCGGATTATCTCGCTCAAAATCCAGGCTTTACCTGCTCGGAAACGATCGCCCAGGGCGGGGGCCAAGATGATCGAGAGGTTGAGCCGCGGGCACGCGATCACCGCTTTGCTGTCATCGAGGAAGCACATCAGTTATACGCTTCCATCGGCCGCGTGAAACAGGCACTGGCGCAGGGCTTTCCGGTTGTGCTTTCCATCAACGCCAATCGCGACTTTCAAATCGCTACCCGCAAGGCCGGAGTCGTATCTTGGGTTAGCAAGCAACCGGGCTGTAGCACGACCATTTGCGGCCATGCCGTGCTGGCGATCGGCTACCATGACGACCCCGCGGTCGAAGGCGGGGGCTACGTCGTCGTCAAGAACTCATGGGGGGCAGAATGGGGCGCTCGGGGACTTGGCTATCTCACCTACCGATGGCTGGAAAACAGCATTCTCGATGCGCAAGCCGTGGCGAAAGCCACCACGCCCTAAAAGTTAGAGCCAGCTCCGAATCCTCAGACGTCTGAGAATCGTGTCCGACGACACGAAAGTCGATTACTCGAATTGAATGAATGGCAATGACGAAACGCAAGAGCTACCGCCGGACGCGCAGCGTTCCGTGGTATCGCCCAGGCCTAGCTGACCCACATCGTTGGGGCCCCAACACACCAGCTTTCGCGATTCCGTCAGTCCGCAGGTGGCTGAATATCCGGCAACGTGAATGAAGGGATCTCCCACATTACTGATGGCTGGTATGCTCGCTGCGCAGGAGCCCCCACCCGTGTTGCATTGGTTTGCGGTGCTGCCGATACCTAGTCGACCATTCTGGTTACCGCCCCAACAAACCACAGAGTCATCTTGCTGCACAGCACATGCGTGCAGGCCACCAGCCATGATCGACTTGGAGCTGCCCTGGGGGACGTCTACGGCGGAAATCTGCGCGACGCAATCTGCTTGGCTAGAGACGTGGCAACGGTTATTGCTATCACCCAGCCCCAACTGTCCTTGATTATTTTTCCCCCAGCAGCGGATGCCGCCATCATCGGTACGGACGCATGCAAAAGATGTTCCTGCTGTCACGTCGACGGCCTTGGCCCCACTGGGCAGTACAGGATAATGGGGATCTGCGCAGATGACTCCTCCAGAGAACGAACATGAAGATTCAGGTTGAGACGAAAGAGAATTCGGATCTCCCACACCCAACTCTCCTTCCTCTGCCATCCCCCAACAGGCTATCTCACCGGCGTCGGAAATGGCACACGTGGAGCTACGGCCCGTAGAAACCTTCACGGGGGTGAAATTGGACGCTCCGAAACTTACAGGCTTGAGCGCCAATCCGCAATTCGGTCCACCATCATCGCAAGTCTGATGCACAAAACCTTCATTTACGTGGCCCTGCTGATGAGCGTTGTTATCACCCCAGCAAACGATCTGGTAGTCCTCGAGCAGGGCGCAGGTAAAAAAGTAACCGGCTGCGACTTGAATGGCTTTTCTGCCAGCGGAAAAGGCCACGGTGGGAATGGACGCAGCGCAACTCGTTCCCCCCGCATTGCACTGGCTAGCCTGGCTGCCGATCCCCAATTGACCATAGGCGTTCAGGCCCCAGCAAACAACTCTGCCACTCTCCAGCAAAGCACAAGTATGGGATCCACCCGCCGTCACCATCGTCGCTTTTTCACCATCTGGCAAACTGACGCGTGGAATGCTTGCGACGCACCCAGCACCCCCACTGGCGCAACGCGTGACATTATCACCTACTCCGAGTTGCCCGGCGTTGTTCTTGCCCCAGCACACGACATCACCCGGGGCGCGCACTTCACCACCATCAACGATGACGCAAGTATGCTCGGCACCAAGGGCAATCGCTGCGGCTGGACTGCTAAGCGCCAGCTGCGTACCTGTGACACCAATAGCGCCCTTAGACTGGGGCTCGCCCTCACGAACCGCACAGACGCGAAACCCGTAGTCGGTTTCAGGATCAAGCCCCTCAACCACATAGCTCGTTTCACTCGCAACCATGGCACTGGGTTCGACGTACCATTCGGCGCAGTTTGCAGGCGCCGATCCTGGACGATAGGCGATGGCATACCTGGCCTGGGACGAACTGCTCGCCTGCCACGATAAAGTGGCACTCGCACCGTCACGAATAACCTCGACGGCTGCAGGATTGCTCGGCGGAATGGCACGGGTAAAACCAACAGGCACCTCATCCGCTGCATCGAGACAGACAAGGGCGATGGTGGCGCGCCCTAACCTCATCGACATGGTCGCGGACGACCACTCATCCACTGAACTATGCGACACGCTCAAGTCATCGGCCGCAATAAAGAGCTTCTTCGATTCGCCCCCACTGCTGCTGGCAGGCACTTCGACGGTGACGGCAACGCTGGCACATGCCTGAAGCTCGGTGGTCAGCGCATAGACACGGTGCCGTGTCTCGCCGGGCAGATCCAGTGTCGCACCACTCTCGTCTTCGATGCTGACTTCCGCGGGTTGGTTGAGTGCACGACTCAGCACCCAACCGTCTGCGACTTTCACATAATCGATGGTGATGGGGTGAATCGCTGGATTGGCAATACTAGAAGCAACAAAAACGCTGGCGCGACCATCCTTTGTCTCGGCTAAGTAGCCTGGAATCTCGCCATCCGTATTGATGGGACGCTTTTTGGCACCGGCAGACGCGCGACTCTGATTCGCATCGCCTGATTTTGATTTCGTACAACCCAAGCCAGCGAGCAAGGTGATGAGCACCAGCATGCTAATCGCGTAACCCATAGAATTCTCCCCACATATTTCCTTTATCGGACGACTTCTCTAGTCCTGTAGGATTCGGGGGAAATGGATCACAACCTCCCATTTTTAATAACAAAATGACACCTATGTCGGCAGAGATTGCCACGGACTCGGCTCGCGAATCTCTCGAACATAGCCAGGAATGTCTCCGTCCTGATTGATGGGGCGACGCCGCGAGCAAACCTCGACATCTTGCGCCAGCCCCTCTAATAGCTTGGATTCGGACATACCCGCGACGATCAACATCACGGTAAGTAATATTTTGCTTAGCTTTCTCATACGCTCTCCCCTGTTCCGCTCGACTTCGGGCAATAGAATCCCGAAGGGGCGAACTCTTCCCCTGAAAGAGCCTCCTGGCGTGGTACTTTTCAGCTTACTTGCTGAAGCGAATTCTGGCTGACGAGATCACTGGCGAGTCCAAGGACGTCGTCTGTCTTGCCGTGGCTGAGTCGCAAGCAGAGCGCTCGGTACTCACCTAGGGCGATATCATGATGCACGGGGTTTTGACGGCGCAGCAGCCATCGAGCGGCGGCTAGCCAATACAAGAGTTGCCAGTCAACGGCCTCCAACTGATCGAGTTGACTCAACTGGCTGCCAAGATTTTGCAGACGGACATCCAGTGGATAGTCCTTATCGTACACCGTTTCGAGTACCTCAATCGGGCGAATCAGACTTTGACTCGCCGCCAGGTCGATGCGCGCGCTTCGACGCAAGGTCGACATCCGCGGAAGGCGCTCTTGATATTTCTCCGTGGTGCTGGCAAACGACCAGAGTGTGGCCTCGGGCAAGTAATCACCCGAGTAGTGACTGCTTCTGCGTCTGACAAGTGCCATCAACGGCTCAATCGACTTTGAACGCGCTACCTCCAAACACGTGCCCTCCCATGCCAGATCGAGGCGCACAGACTCGGGCAACTCCGTCGATACCAGCTTAGTGGCTGACTTTAGCAATTCTTGCGCCTGCTCCAGCTCATAACTGAGACGCAAGGATTTGATGCGACCCAGCCGGGCTTGCAGGCGGCGGGTGTCGTCGTCGGCTTCGACTTCTGCCAACGTGTAATGCTCGAGTGCCAACTTGGTGTTTCCCAGGCGCAGCGCCCGCAGTGCCAAGCCATACGAGCGAAAGGATTTACTGCGCTCTGGGTCATTGCGGTAGAGTCGCACACCCATTTGCTGTGACCAAGCCGCGCGCCAATTATAACCACGCAGGCGGTAAACCTGACTGAGGACCATGTGTAGGTCACCTGCCAAATATCCAAGGCGCGGATTGTCTGAGGTGACGCGCTTGAGCATCAAAATTTTGAAGGCTCGATCAGATAATGTATCGATCGTCGTCGAGGATAAGCCAGCACCATGTCGATGATAACGCACCAGTGCCGACATGATGTAAGTGTACGAGCGCAATTGAGCGTCATCGGACAAATCATCGCGCAAGTGCGACACTTGCCGAACCGCCTCGTCAATAGCGGCTGTAGGTCCCTTGGCCGCTGCAATTTCGTCCAACTCTGCGGTGATCTGGCTTCGCACTTCCAAGATCTGCCGCGATGGCCAACGATCCTTGCTACCTTCCGGGCGTCCACGCTTGGCGGGCTGTTTCGTCGGATGATTGTTGTGCTCAGTCATTTGCTTTACCTCACGCTGACGAAAGTTTAACGGAAACGATAAACCAAACATGCAGCACGCTTGTTTTCGGTGGCGATCCGCAACATCTGCAACAAGTCCGAATGCGAGGTTGAGTCTGCCGCCGACAATAACTCTTGATGACGCGACCATTCACGACCTTTTGCTAACCTCTCAAATGCATCTGCTGCTGCAATCACGGTTCTCAATGTCATTGCTTGTGAGTCAGACTTTGCAATTTGCCAGCCGGTACCCGACAATCATCGTTCTTCTTTAATTACAATATGTTATGACTCGTGCGCGACGCCAAGCCGTCGTCCAATGAAATGCAGAAATGGGTCCAGCATCCCTCGGCGAATCGCACTATTATCCATATATTTTAGCTGCTTATGAACGAGTGAAAGGATGACATGCCGGCACAGCGAAGGGAGCTCGGACACTTTGTCTATAAATTAAATAACTACAGGTGGTTACCTAAAAATCGCGATCATTTCTACAAATCCGATATTCCTCTGCCGCATCGTACCCGGCGCGTGAATCACTACACATTTGCCCAGCTCGCGCAGATGGCACCCTTGCTGCAATGACTCGGGTAACACGACACTGGGAGAAATCATGCTTGCATGCATCCGATTCGCACGCGCGCCATCTCAATCGGGCATGGCGCTGAATGGAGTTGCTATTAGTCTTGGAGCGCTCGGCCTGCTCTCGGTCTACATGACGCAATCGCTGAGCGTTGGCATGCGCGGGCAAAAGGCCATGGAAAACCGCGGCGATCGTGAGGCGGTGCGGCGCATGCTTATGGATCGCACGGATTGCTCCCTAACGATCACGACGGCCTGCACTCCGGGGACGCTGATGCCTGTCTATCGGCAAGGATCTGGGGGGGGCGCGGTGCCGCTGATCAGTGCCAGCGTCAGCACTCCCACTCGATATGGTGTGTGGGCCTTGCGCTCGGAGTGCAATGCCACTGGCGATGGGCTGACGATTCGCGCGGCCACACTGGCGGCAAACGGCACACTACTATCGACGAATGATGCCGACTTCGTGCCCGATCCGCTCACGCGCAAAATCACCAAGTGGTCGAATCCACAAAGCTTGGTGATGCCGAGCGGTGTGTCGTTGTGTCCGATCTCGTCGCCACCGTCCAGCACGGCGGGTGATCGGATGATCTTGACTGCTTACCAGGGAATAACTTCGGGCGACGTTGAAATCACGGTTCCGGCTGGCTTTCGCTACGTCGACATGTCGGTGTACATGAACTCCATTCTATTATCCATCATGTCACAAGACGGACAGGCCTCGGAAGATACCGCCTTCATCGAGGCCACAATTGATCTCGCCGCTGAAACCTGGAGTGGAATGCGTATGGTCACGGCTGGCAATGGAGGTCCACATACGCAGAATTTCATATGGAACGATGAAAGCCTGGGCAAGATGGTTAACGCCTCTGATGGTGATGTAGCCATCGTAGACCCTGAGTACGGCACCTTTCTATGGATGACAAATCGACCACAAGCATCCTTCAACTCGACAACAAGAAAACTCACCATCAGTCGCTATGCGGTAACGCTCAACAGCATGCAATCTTCGTTCATCTTTCGACTCCACAAATAGGGAACCCACCATGAAACTCATCGCTATAATGGGTCTACTATTGATCGGTGCGTCCGGATGCAGCCGCGAGATGATCGAAGACTTGCAGGGCGGCGCAAATGCAGAAGGTGACTCCAGCGTCAGCAGCGCCCCTGCAACCCCACTCTTGGGCGATCGGCTATTTCCGCGCAACAATACGCCACCAACGTTCAACGTCACGAACTATGGAGCCGTTCTCTCGGATCAAAATCCGGACGATGCAGCCTTCACAGCCTGCATCGATGCCGCCATCCAGGCGAAAGGGATCTGTCAGATTCCCGCCGGCCAGTTGACCCTGTCCATCTATCCCAACATTCTGCGCCGGCAAAGCGATAACGCGCCCAACATCAATGCCAACGGCGCTATCATCGAAGGCGTGGGTCATAACTCCCTGGTTAAGGGCATCAGCGTCCATGGCTTTGACGTTTTCCAATTGAACGCCGTCTCCAATTTGACGATTCGAGATTTAGCCATCTCGGCCGTCAAGACGACGGACAGCACGACGCACGGGGTCAATGGCATCTCCATGACCAACGGCGCCAATAACATTATCATCGACAATGTGAAGGTCTTCGACTTGCCCTATGTCGATAAGGGCAATTACCTGGACGGCGGCAAGGCTTTCACCATTCAGCAGGGAAAGCTGGGAAAGGAATCGTCCACCAACATCGAAGTGCGAAACAGCATCGCGATCAACTGCCCCTATGGTTTTGGCATCGACGCCGCTGCCGATATCGCACCCTATCCTGGCATCATCAAGGTGACAGGCAATACCTTCAGTCAGGTATTCGCCGGCGCAGCCATTTCATTTTCGGCAAAGTCCAGCGGCGGCACCGACGTGCCAGGCTTTGCCCTGAACCTCAGCAAGAACACCATCAACGATGCCAGGTACCCCATCTTGCTATCTAGGGCTCCGAACGTGACCGTGCAAGAGAACTCGACGAACACGTTCACGCTGCCGAACTTTCCCGATCGAACAACGTTTGCGGGGCATGCTGTCATCTTGATTGGCACCAAGAACTTGGCCTTTAAGGGCAACACGATTAAGCACAAAGCCGGCACGCTGCAAGCCATGGTACTGACGGGTGGAACCTTTACCCAAGCCTGGACAGAAGGTGCCGCCTTCTCGCTCAACACTCTGGAAGGGACCGCAGCGCTTGGATTCAAGCTCGCTGCAAACGACGGGGTCTCGACGCGGAATAGTAGCTTCTCGTGGAACAAGTTTATCGGAGTTTCGACGTCGTACGATGCCGCGCTGACAGCTGCTTCCCTGGGGAACGCCGTGCGCTGATCGACAATGTGACAGAGGCCACGACTGAGGGAACGCGGATGGTTTACTGAGGATCGCTGATGCAATACAGGTGCAATTTAGCGCTACAAGGCGTGACTTGGAATTCTAACCAATTGGTGTCAGTTCTGGCAAAATTGGCGGCCATGCCCGAGCTGGTATTAGTGGACCAATTACTACATTCACTACTGGAACTGCCTCCCACATAGGTTGACCCGGTCCAAACATTTGTCGTGGTCAGCCCCGTGCCCGTTGGAGTTGCGCCGAATTGGTTGTAAGCAATCGCATGTTCGTGTTCGGGAATCGAAGCCCACAACAATGATTCGCTTGCAGCAACGCGTTCGCCCTTGGTGTTATATATCTCCCCGCTAAGATCGAGTCGGGAGTCTGCGCTTGCGGATATTGAGCTGAGAATTGACTGCCAAGTTCCCGGCAAACTCGCCTGATTTGCCGCCGACTGACATTTAGCATCGGCACCTGCAAGGCCGCCCATATTTCCGTCATAAACATCTTCGGTAACGGACATCTTCGGCCGCAATATCTGTGTCACCCAATACCGCAAACAGTGCGGCGCGCAAGACACCGTAGTGCGCAGCCTCGTCACCACCCAACATGCCGCTCGTCTTGGCGAGTTCTGGCTGCGTGAAGCTGCTGATCAATCCCAGGTAGGCCTTGGCAGCTCCCATTTCTTTCAGTGAGGCGAGGCGCAAAACTTGCGTCACATCTGTCAACTTGCTGGCGACTGGTGTGACGTACTCAGCATCATCTCGCGCCATCACCGGATCCGACACGGCGCTATCTTTTTTCTTGAGTTCTTCGATGGCGCCGATGAGGGCATCCCGATGTTCTATATGGTGGCCGAGAAAGGAGCCGGCGATGGAGAGGATCGGCGCAACTGCCGACTCCTGCATAAAGTCCAGGCCCGCTGCAGCTGTGTAGAGAGCGATGGCCTCATGCTCAAGGGCCAAAGCAGCATTGAGCAGGGATGCATCTTTCACGATTCCAGACACCTGATTTTTGTCAGGATCCGAATCGGCATTATCCTTCATCGTTGATGATTTGCTTTCTGGCGCGATGGCGCTGGTGCAAGCGCCGAGAAAAAGTCCTGACACCGAGAACAGCCCAACCTGCTTCAGCCACTCACGGCGAGACTTCAATGCCGGGGCGATCATTTTGTCGCGCTCGATCGACATGGCGATTCGATCAATCTTGTCTCGGCACTGCTGACTTTGTTGGACGACGGAATTGAGGGAGATAATCTTACTCATTGCGAAACTCCTTGTAGGGCCTTGAGTTTGTTTGCACCGCCTCTAGGATGTTCTGCTGAGATAACGCCGGGAACTGATGAAAGTTACAGCCTCCAGAAAAGATTATTAACCTACTGTATTTCCAGTTTATTTTTCACAGATAGCCCGGTCAGACGGCTCGTCAATGCCCGTCGAACCGCCATGCGCAGAACGGCCGTCATGATCGCCGTCACCCCAACCCAAACGGCTAAGACCATAGCTCCATGCCCAACGAGGACATGCATGAGATCGTCGATCGGACAATTCAGCTGACTCACAATGCTGACGGTGATAGCGGACGCGAGCCAAGAAAAATTCGAGAGCCACACCAGTCGAGTTGGAGCCGATCGCGTCGCCAATATTGCAAAGAAAGCTTGCGGCAATAAAGCACCAGCGCTGATACGAAGACAGCAACCTAGCGCCTCGCCAAGCGTCCAGTCGGAATGAAGATGCGCCGAATGTGACAGCGAAGAATAGGCATAAAGGCCCATAGCTACTGCAAAGAGTGAGAGTATCAGGAAAAGCTCGCGCCACAAACGCCCGGATTCAAACCAACCCATCGCCAAATGTATGGCCGCTCGACTGGTCAGCATCAGCGCTGAAATGAGGAAGAACAGCGCAGAAACGAATGACACGTCCTGCATCTTCAGCGAAAGGTCCGGTCGAGGACCAACAAACCATAGCCAAATTGCGCCGGAGACACTTGCAATCAAGAGCCAGCGAGTCCACATAGAACGCTGATTGAATACCGAAACTTTGCTCAGCTGCGCGGACAAATCCTGGACTAGCGAATCGTATGAACCCATGTGCAACTCTCCCCAATCAAACGCTTGTCCAACCCTGCTGCTTGCCATAACGACGTGTGCATAAGAAAGTTACAGCACTACCAAAAAAAATCTGTCGTGGTAGCATACCCCACCGAAACCAATGGGAAATAGCTTTGCACGTTGAAAGCCAGGAAAGCTGGAGTGAGTGGATGGTTGCCGCACAGAGTGGCGACCAAATGGCCTATCAGAAACTGCTCCATGCTGCGATTCCAAGGATTCAAACATATTTTCGGTCGCGCGTTGCTGCGGTCGAGCAGGGACTGGACTTGACGCAGGAGGTGTTGCTGCGTCTGCACGCCTTCCGCCACACTTATACCCCCGATCGTCCGTTCCTAGCGTGGCTATTTACCATCTGCCGCAACACACTTATCGATGCGGCCCGCTATGCCAAACGCCGGCCACTTGGCATCAAGGACAACTCGGTCTTGGAGGGACTTGCGATTCAAGAGTCTGATCCAGCGGGGCGTCTGTTGCTGGAAGAGGCACTGGCTCAGTTGTCGGATGATCAGCGGGCAATCCTCTTGCTGGTGAAACGAGATGGCCTAAGCCTACAAGAAGCTGCGGAGAAGCTAGGCATCACCGAGGCCAATGCCAAGGTGCGAGTCCATCGCGGAATGCTCGTGATTCGCGCCTGGTTGTCGGGGTAAGGTCGGGAAAGATGCGCAATTTTTGGGCATTTTCCGGCTGTACACCGGCTTTCTACTGGGTTAAAGCTGGATAAGAACAGGAGTCCTACATGGCCAACCACTCACCGAAATTCTTAGAGGTCGTGCACAAGGGTCTCAAAGAAGTCCCCGAAGTCTCCGTTGCTGACACTCAAAAGCGTCTCGACCGCGGCGACGATATTTTGCTGATCGATTGTCGCGAAGAAAGTGAATGGGCCGCGGGCCACCTTCCTGGCGCCACGCACCTGGGCAAGGGCATCATCGAGCGAGATATCGAAGCGCTGGAGCCAAGTGTCGATCGCGAGATCATCATTTACTGCGGCGGTGGCTATCGCTCGGTGTTGGCTGCACAGAGCCTGAAAAACATGGGATATCGCCAGGTCAAGAGTATGGCTGGCGGATGGAAAGGCTGGCTCGAAGCTGGGCACAAGACGGAGAAGCCATCATGACGGAAAGCAACACCAAGATCACGACGATGCTGAAAGAAAGTCGTCTGTTTCCACCGCCAGCAGCTTTTCAATCGCACGCGGCGATTCATAGCATGGATGAGTATGAGCGCCTGTGGACGTTTGCGAAGGACCACCCAGAAGAATTTTGGGGATCGCAGGCAACCAGCCTCCTGCATTGGCACAAGAAGTTCGATCGCGTCCTGCGCTGGGAAGTGCCCCACGCCCAATGGTTTGTCGGTGGTAAGCTCAACGTCTCGTACAACTGTCTCGATCGCCATCTTGCAACACGCGGAGATCATCCTGCGATCATCTGGGAAGGAGAGCCCGGCGATTCACGCATTCTAACTTATCGTGAGTTGCATCGTGAGGTATGCCGCTTTGCCAACGGATTAAAAACCATTGGGGTGAAGGCCGGAGATCGGGTCACCATCTATATGCCCATGGTCCCGGAAGCTGCCGTCGCCATGCTGGCCTGCGCCCGACTAGGCGCCACCCATTCCGTCGTTTTTGGCGGTTTCAGCAGTGAAGCACTCGCCGATCGCAACAACGATGCCAAGGCCAAAATCGTCATCACTGCCGATGGCGGCTTTCGACGCGGTCAAGACGTGCCATTAAAAACCAACGTCGATGCCGCCCTGGAACGCTCCCCCACCATCGAGAAGGTTGTAGTGCTCAAGCGCACCGGCAGCAGCGTGACCATGAAGCATGGCCGCGATATCTGGTGGAATGATCTCATAGCTAACGTCGGTGACGATTGCCCAGCTGAAGCATTTGACAGTGAGCACCCACTCTTCATTCTTTATACGTCGGGCAGCACGGGTAAACCAAAGGGCGTCTTGCACACCTCCGCCGGCTATCTTCTCGGCGCAGCACTCAGCAGCAGGTACGTTTTTGACTACAAGCCCGAGGATGTTTACTGGTGTACGGCCGATGTGGGTTGGATTACCGGACACAGCTACATCGTGTACGGCCCTCTAGCGAATGGCATCACCAATGTCATGTACGAGGGTGCGCCGACGACTCCGGATCCAGGTCGATTCTGGAGCATGATCGAAAAATATAAGGTGACGAAGTTTTACACGGCACCGACAGCGATTCGTTCTTTCATCAAGAGCGGCAACGAATGGCCAGAAAAGTACGATCTATCTTCATTGAAACTGCTGGGCACCGTCGGCGAGCCCATCAACCCGGAAGCCTGGATGTGGTACAAGGATGTGATCGGGGGCGGCCGCTGCCCGATTGTCGACACTTGGTGGCAAACGGAAACCGGCGGCATCATGATCTCACCTTTGCCCGGTTGCACACCGACCATTCCCGGCAGCGCTACGCGTCCGTTTTTTGGAGTCGTACCTGAAGTCGTCGATAAGCAAGGAAACCCGGTACCAGATAACACGGGCGGCTACCTGGTCATCAGTCAACCCTGGCCCAGCATGTTGCGCACCATCTACGGCGATGATGAGCGCTATCGCTATACATACTGGAGCGAGATTCCTGGAAAGTATTTCACGGGTGATGGCGCACGCCGAGACGAGCGTGGCTATTACTGGATCATGGGGCGCATTGACGACGTGATCAACGTTTCAGGGCATCGCCTGAGCACCATGGAGATCGAAAGCACGCTGGTGAGCCATGCGAAAGTCGCCGAGGCGGCTGTGGTGGCCCGTCCGCATGACATTAAAGGTGAATGCATCGTTTGCTTTGTAACGCTGAAGGGCCAGGAGAAGCCAAGTGATGGACTGAAGAAGGAACTCATCGACCACGTTGCCAGGCACATTGGCGCCCTTGCCAAACCAGAAGAAATTCGGTTTGCCGATGCTCTGCCCAAGACTCGCTCGGGAAAAATCATGCGCCGCTTACTAAGGGATGTGGCTGCAGGTCGTGAAAGTAAAGGTGATACCACGACCCTGGAAGACTTATCCGTATTGGCCCGTTTGCGAGCCGATGACGAGTGATAAGCAAGATTGCCTGCCTTCGGGCAGGCAATCAGACACTAAACAGTGACCACTTCCACGTCGTCACGGAAGTTTTCCTTTAAAACATTCTGAATCGCAAACAAGGTTCCGGTGACCGAGCTGGGGCAGGTACCGCAAGCGCCCTGATAGCGAATGCTGATAATATTCCCGTCAATGTCGACGACTTCCAAATCGCCGCCGTCCCCCTGAAGGTACGGGCGAATATGCTCATCGAGAATGTCTTCGACCTTGCGCTGCTCTGGCGACATTTGCGCCCGCTTACGCTCCGGTGCACTATCAAAATTCGGATCATGTTCGGGTGCTAACGAGTAAATGGTGCCCTCGATCATTTCCGCCAACACATCCCATTCTTGTCCACCATCCTGCGTGACTGTGACCACATTGTCGAAAAAATGAACTTGCTTGACGCTTGGCAGGTGCAGCAGCTCGTCAGCCAGCGGCACATGTTCGCATTCATCAACACTGGAGAAATCGGCCTTGCCGTCATGCTTCAGCGTGATGTTGACGATAAACTTCAACGCATTTGGGTTCGGCGTTGCCTGACGAATTACTTGTAACGAAGCCATTGGTTCACTCCGTGGATACGCTGTCAACATGATCAAACGCCCCATTTAATGTATGCCATGCTAATGCCGCGCATTTGACGCGCGACGGATACTGCCAGATTCCGGAAAACAACTGCAGCTTGCCCAGATGGTGCGGATCTGTTTCCGGATTCAGCTCACCCTTCACCATCTTGATGAATTCACCCAAAACCAAGCGCGCCTCATCGCGCGTCTTGCCCTTCACAGCGGCGGTCATCATCGACGACGAAGCTTTGCAGATGGCACATCCATCGCCGGAAAATTTGATATCCTCGATCTGATCGCCGTTCATTTTCAGCGAGACCCAGATATGATCGCCGCACAGGGGGTTATAACCCTCGGCATTATGCGTCCGATCGGCGAGCTCGCCGTAGTTGCGCGGGCTCTTGTTATGATCCAATATGATCTGCTGATATAGCTCGTTATTCGCACTCATCGAAATACTTCCTTGGCTTTGATCAGAGCCCGACAAAGTGCATCGATATCGGCGCGCGAATTATAAAATGCCAGCGATGCACGCGCGGTCGCCGGCACCTTGAAACGCTGCATGACGGGCTGCGTACAGTGATGCCCCGTGCGAATGGCGACACCCTCCCGGTCCAGCAGAGTCCCAAGATCGTGCGGATGAATCTCATCCACAACAAAAGATAGTACCGGCACCTTTTCTTGCGCCGTCCCAATCAGGCGAACGCCTGGTATCTCCACCAGACTGGCCGTTCCATAGCGCAAGAGATCCAACTCATGCTCTTCCATGGCGGTTCGATCGAGCGCCGATAGATAGTCAACAGCAGCTCCCATGGACAGCACACCCGAAATATTAGGTGTCCCCGCCTCAAACTTCATGGGCGGTGGCGCAAATGTGGACTTCTCAAACGTCACCGAGCGAATCATATCTCCGCCACCAAAGAATGGCGGCATCGTTTCCAAGTGCCTGCGTTTGGCAAAGAATCCGCCCGTCCCAGTTCCCGCGCAGAACTTATGGCCAGAGAAGGCATAAAAGTCACAATCCAGATCCTGCACATCGACAGCAAGGTGGGCCATGGCTTGCGCACCGTCTAGAATTACTGGAATGCCGCGCTGATGCGCTTCTTTCACAATCTGCTTAGCCGGATTGATCGTGCCCAATGAGTTGGAGACATGCACCATGGACACCAGCTTCACGCGATCGGTAAAAGCGGAAAGAAAAGCTTCCCAATCCAGCTCACCGGCATCGGTAATCGGAACTGCGCGCAGCTTCGCACCCATCTGCTCAGCAAGCAGCTGCCACGGGACGATGTTGGAATGGTGCTCCATGTAGGACACCAAGATTTCATCACCAACACTCAGCTGCAAACGACCAAAGGTCTGTGCAATCAAGTTGATGCTGTGGGTGGTTCCCGAAGTAAAGACCACATCCTCGGGCCGCTCAGCATTGATAAACTTAGCAATCTTCCGCCGTGCTTCCTCATACCGCAGAGTCGCCTGCTCGCTGAGGAAGTGCACGCCCCGATGGACATTCGACGTACCATTACGATAATGATCGGCAATCGTATCGACGACAACTTGCGGCTTAAGCGCTGTCGCTGCACTATCGAGATAGGTCAGAGGTCGCCCATGCACCTGCCGCTGCAGAATGGGAAATTCCTGGCGAACTTTGTCGAGATTAAACGCCAAAGTGCCCCCTCGCGAAGAAATCTCGGACCATACCGGCAACAAGTTTCCGTCCCGTAGTGTCGGCACAATTGGAAAAAGCATCCTGAGCAAAACCTTCGCAAAGCAAGTGCTGAACTCTTTGCCTTGGAATGCCTCGACTCATCAGGTAGAAGATTTCATCTTCGGCCATCTGCCCGATCGTGGCGCCGTGGCTACACTTCACGTCATCAGCATCGATTTCTAACTGAGGCTTGGTATCGACCTCGGCTTCTGTGCTGAGCAATAGATTCTTGTTCTGCTGCAAGGCCACCGTCTGTTGCGCATCCTGATGGACTTTGACTCGACCCATAAACACGCCGCGGCTTTGATCCGTCAGGATGCCCTTGTACAGCTGATGGCTTGTCGTGTGCGGCACGAGATGATCGATTGATGTGTAATGATCGACATGCTGACTCTTTTCACCGAGGTACAGTCCCTGGAGGCGCGTCTCGGAGCCTTCGCCCATGAGTTCGGCAATGGCTGAGTGCCGAACAAGTCGACCACTTTGAGAATAGACGATCTGCTCAAACCGCGAATTGCGTTGCTGCGCAACCCGGGTGCTGCCGATGTGGGTTGAAGTATTCCCCTCATGCACGATGCGGACATGATTCGCGATCGCGCTTTCACCCATAGCAAAATGGGCGCGAGCATTTACCAGATAACCAGCAGTGCCTTCGCCCTGAAAGTACTCAATGAGTTGCACGTGGCTCAGTGGCGCCAGGTTTACGAACAGCGCCGGAAACACCGCCATGCGTGTCGCACGATCTGATTGCAGATGCAGAACGTATAGGGGAGTGTCGCACTGAATGTTGCGTGGGACATCGATCCACAGGCCATCACAAGTGAAAGCCGCACTCATGGCTTCAAAGGGGCGGTCTGCGGTGCGCTCGTCAAATAGGGACTTTTTTACATCAGCCGTTGTCTCGCTCAAGGCTTGGCGAATCGGCTGACAGCGCATACCCGCAGGGATCTGCTTAACGTTACGACTTAAATCTTGACGATAGTGACCATCCACAAAGACAAATGCCACCGCATCCGGGGTCAAGAAGGCGGGCAGCTCGACTTGCGCTGAACGAGCCTCGGCTGGTGTAATTAAGTGGAAGTCGCCATCCGCCAAATCGCGCAGACTTGTGTATTTCCACTCTTCGTTTTGACGATTGGGCAGCCCAGACGCCAGAAGGCGGTCGAAGGCACTCTGTCGCAGCAAACGCATGTCTGCTGACTCGTTCGGCCACTGCTGCGGCAGCATCGCAAAGGTTCGTGCAAAGTTTTCTGCGGAATATCCTGTAGCAGGCGTCATTTAGTTGCGCTCCGCCGCCAAAATCCAATCATAGCCTCGCTCTTCGATCTCTTTCGCCAGCTCCTTTGGACCCGACTTGATGATGCGACCCTCGGCTAATACGTGCACATAATCAGGGACGATGTAATTCAGAATGCGCTGATAGTGCGTAATCAAGATGATGGCGCGATCACGTCCGCGCAACTTATTGACTCCCTCGGCGACGATTCGTAGCGAGTCGACGTCCAAACCCGAGTCCGTCTCGTCCAGAACAGCGACGCGAGGATTGAGAACGGCCATCTGCAAAATCTCGTTTCGCTTCTTTTCTCCACCAGAAAAGTCCACGTTCAGCGGGCGATCGATAAAGCTGGGATCAATTTCAAGAAATTTAATCTTCTGCTTAAGGAACTCGTTGAAATCATAAGCATCCATCTCTTCAACGCCCTGCTGGCGACAAATCGCATTGAACGATTCGCGCAGAAAGACAGCGTTGGTCACACCTGGAACTTCGACGGGATACTGATAGGCCAGAAACACGCCTTCGCGCGCCCGCTCGTCTGGCTCCATCGCCAGCAGATCCTTGGACCTGAGATTGATTTCGTAGCCGACTGTGCCCGATGTCACCTCGTAATCGGGGTGACCCGCGAGCACTTTTGATAGGGTCGATTTTCCCGAGCCGTTTGGCCCCATGATGGCATGGACTTCTCCGGCGTTAACCTTGAGGTTTAGGCCTTTGAGGATCTCTTTACCATCCACCTGTGCATGTAAGTTTTCGATCTCGAGTAAGCTCATCCTTTACGACACTCCTTGATTCCACCCATAGGGCACATCTGATGCACTTGCGCCCAGTTCTGCACCAGGTGATTCAGCGACATTTTCTTCAGGGGTTGCACCATGGCATTTACGATTTCCTCCCAGGCGGACATGGAGACGCAGCTGTGCTCATAGCCACACTGGCCAGCGTCACTCATGCACTCGACGGGATATAAACTCTCTTCGACGGCAGAAAAAATCTCAAAGACGGAGATGTCATCTGCGGATTTTGCGAGGCGATAACCACCGCCCCGGCCGCGGACACTCTCAACCAACGAGGCCTTGCGCAGCCGCAGCATGATTTGATCGAGATAGTTTTGCGGGACGCCCTGGCGCCGGGCGATGTCCTCACGCTGAACGTGAGGGGCGTCAAAATGATAGGCGAGATCCATGAGGATCTTCAGTGCGTATCTACTTTTTGACGTGATATTCATGCGTTATCCAAAGGGGTAATACTTTACCATTTAGGTAAACTTTCTTAAATTTTGTACGATTTGTTTACCTGAATTGTCAAGTTTAAGGGAGGGGAAAATGGGCACTGCCGAAACAGGGGGTTATGTGTCCGCAATAACTCGTCTTATTATGCATATCCGGGCTAGGATGTTGATCGAGATAAGTCCGCAGGGAGAGCCGCTGATGGCGAACGATTGTCGACGTTTATTGTTCACCCTTTGTGGGGCCCTCTGTCTGACGGCCTGTATCACGACATCTCCAGTTCAAGACAAGCCCCTTTCGTTCACCACTTTGCTGTCTATCGACGACCCGCTGATTCGGTCGACGGTTTTGATTGCGGGCATGGCGGGCAGCAACTTCACATTTTGCAATGGGGTGGTCATTCGGCCCGATGTTATTGCCACTGCCGGGCATTGCCTCATGTCCGACATCGATTATTTCGTCCTAGCGCCCGTGAAGATTCAGAAGGAGGCACCGCACACGCGCGTGACCTTCGATTTTGTGCCGGCAGAACGCGTGCTGCACCACGAACAATTGGAGTTGCGCTTTGGCGGCGTCGTGACCAACGACATTGGCTTGGTACGTTTTCGTGCAAAGCCTTCGTTCCTAACGCAGTCAGCAAAACTTCTTCCCGCGTCAGAGTCTCTCAAATTTCCCAAGTCGATTTCCTGGGTAGAGACCAAGGATGCTCACTTCCGCGCCGATCGCTCCAATATGGCTCAGATCGTCTCCTACAAGGTTGAACGTGATGCGATCGTCAAAGAGATTAGTTTGATCAGTGATGCGGCGACGCCTCTCGGTCGCATTCCCTCGACAAAAGCTATCTTGATTGGCATCAACCCTGGCACCACCATTCATCCAGGAGTGAGTGGTTCAGCTGTCTTCTATACGCACAATGGTGAGCGGTATGTCATCGGGCTCGTGTCACGATTTTTCCTCGACCTCAACCTGGTGTCTGCCATCGCCACCCAGTCCTATGCCAGCTGGATTGGCGATTCGATCGAGAAGTTGAAACCATAGCGAGTGCCACAACGATAACCCCCCGTCCACGTCACGCCACCTGAATCGCACCGCCAGTAGCGCCGCACGAATAGCGCTCACCCGGTCACATGAAATTGCGAACAATCGATAGGCGGCGCTCACGCACGACCCTGGCCGCCTCTCGTTGAGCATGTAGTCGATCTTCCGTACGCTGTTCACTCCCCATTGATGCATCTCGCTCTAGTGGAATGATCTCTGCATTCGCCACATGCGGCTCAAAGACCCGCTGCACTAAGATCGAGTGGCCCTCGTGCATCGTCTGCAACTTGCCGCTCGCGCAAAGGAAACCCTGACCGTTGATGAGCGTACGGAATCGCTGATACACCTGTGGCTGAAATACCAGATTGATATAGCCCGTCTCATCCTCTAGCGTCAAAAACACCATGCCCTTGGCCGATGGCGGCGCCTGTCGCACCAGCACCATGCCAAATACGCGGACTTCGCCGCCAGCACGCTGCTGCGCTAGCTGCTTGGCTTGGACCAGCATCTTTGCCGCAAATTCATAGCACCAGTAATGCTCTCGAACCAAAGTTGCCGGATGCGGCCCCAGAGTCGTTGTCGTTGCCGCAAAATCGGCCTCCATACGCTCGGTCGGTGACTCCACATCAAATTGATAGCCCAAATCCTCTTCCAATGCTGGAGCCACGGGCGCCGCCTCCGCCAACCAAAGCGCCTGCCGCCGCTCTAGACCGAGGCTATGCAACGCATCGGCTGCAGCCAACGCACTCAAGTCCCCGCGAAAAAGCGGCGCGCGCGCCATGAAGTCATCTACCGACTTCCATGCACCACGCTCGCAACGCTCTAGCACCAATGCCTCCGCCGCGCGCTGGCGAAGCCCAACCACCATGCGCAAACCCAGCCGCAAAGCCTGGCTATGTCGGCCTTCCGGCATCGGCTCCAAGGAACAATCCCACGACGATCGCTGCACACAAACGGGTAAAATCGCAATCCCTTGCCGTCGTGCATCCTGCAATAGCGCATGCGGGCTATAGAACCCCATGGGCTGGGAATTCAGCAATGCCGTCGTGAAGGCGACAGGATAGTGGCATTTCAAATAACAAGACACATAAGCAATGTGAGCGAACGATGCCGCATGCGACTCGGGAAAACCATATTCGGCGAAGCCCTTCACCTGTTGCAGAATCTGTTGCACGAATTCTTCGTGAATTCCAAAGCTCCGCATCCCATCTGCCAGGCGCTTCACCAATGGCCCGAGATCACCTTTAAACTGCCAGGCTCCCATCTGCCGTCGAAGCTCATCCGCCTCACCAGGGGTAAATCCGCCCACCGCCATGGCAATGCGCATGATTTGCTCTTGAAAGATGGGCACCCCAAGTGTTCGTGCCAGAATCGGCTGCAAAACCGGATGCGGATAAACCACCGGTTCCTCACCTCGTCGCCTCTTCAAATAAGGGTGAATAAAACCACCCTGGATGGGACCAGGCCGCACAATACCCACCTCAACCACAAGATCGTAGAAACATGCCGGCCGCAATCGAGGCAGCATGGCCATCTGCGCTCGCGACTCAACCTGAAACGTTCCCACCGTGTCTGCCCGTTGAAGCATCGCAAAGGTCGCCGCGTCATCCTTCGCTAACTTGGCAATTTCCAGCTCCACTCCGTAACTTTGCTGGATGTAAGCCAAACTCTTACGTAATGCCGTCAACATGCCCAGAGCCAGAACATCGATTTTAAAAAAGCCCAGCGCCTCGATATCATCTTTGGACCAGGCGATGACGCTTCGCCCCTCCATGGTGGCCGGCTCCTGATGAGCCAACCAATTCAATGGCTGATCGGAGATGACAAAGCCGCCCGAGTGCAAACCCAGATGCCGGGGAAAACCCTTGAGACGCTGGGCCAGACTCGCCCACAGATCCCATGACACTTCGTCGGTACGAGCACGAAGCTGCCGCTGAACCTCGACCACAGCCTCGCCAATTGGTGACTGGCGATACTGCCGCGTCTCAAGCAGATTCCCCGCCAAACTGATGGCGGCGTCGGGCACGCCAAGAGCCTTGCCAACAAATCGCAAGGCGCCCCGCGAGCGAAAGGTAATGACGTTCGCCACCATGGCCGCCCGCTCGCGACCAAAGCGACGGTAGATGTACTGAATGACCTCCTCGCGACGCTCGTGCTCAAAGTCCACATCGATATCGGGGGGATCACCCCGCTCGACGCTGATAAAGCGCTCAAATAGCGTGTCAAAAAGACTCGGGTCGACATTCGTGATGCCCAAGACAAAGCAAATAGCGGAATTGGCAGCGGAGCCCCTCCCCTGACACATGATGTCTTGGCCGCGCGCCCACCGCACGATGTCCCAAACTGTCAGAAAATAATCAGCAAATCCGAGTTGAGCCACCAGCTCCAGCTCGTGTTTCAACAGCTTATCCACATGCGGGGGAACATTTTGACGGTAAAATGCACGCGCCGCGTCCCGCGTCAGCTGCTCCAAAAAGCCTTGGGCGGTCATTCCCTCGGGAATCATTTCCTTGGGATAGCGATAGCGCAACTGATCGAGATTAAACTGACACTGCTCCGCCAGCTCGCGACTATTCCTCAACAAAGTTGAGTACTCAGGTACGCGGCGATAGATAGACTCAATTTCATCCAAAGTCAGCAAGGAGCGCTCGGTATTCGGCAACAGGTGAGGGGCCGCCGCGTCCAAGGGCCGATTGAGTCGAATGGCATGCAGGACATCACACAGATCTTTTTGCGATCGTTCGTGAAAGTAGACGTCATGACTCAGAAGACAACGAGCACCCAACTCTCGTGCGATCGCCTGCGTCGGGTTCAGCCATCGATCTTCGGCAGGATGCAGATGTTGGCTCAATGCAAAATACATCCTCCCCGACAGATGCTCGCGTAAGCGGGCGCTACGCGCCTTTAACGCTTGCGCTTCGCCTCGTCTAATAAGTCCACGCATTGGTTGAATAGCAGCCAAATCACTAACGTCTGTACCAAGCAAATCATCAATAGAAACATTTGCACCGTGTTTTCCCTCCCGATGCGCCCATGACAAGATGCGACACAGATTGTGATAGCCTCGATGCGACTGCGCGATCAGAACCAATGTATCGCGGTAGAGCAGGGGTAATTCGTGATCCCTCTGCAGGTGGATTTCTGCACCATAGTGAATACGCATTCGGCGCTCGACGCCCGACGATGCCTCGACGGGTAGACGTCGCCATGCACGAAAGGCGCGTACAATACCGTAAACGCCATCGTAATCGGTACATGCCAACCCCGCATAACCAAGCGAAGCAGCCCGCTGCACACACTCCTCGGGATGCGAGGCGCCCACCAAGAAACTGAAGTTGGTATGGCACATCCATTCATACCAACCATATTTTTTAAGAAAAGATGCCATGTCGATACCAACGTCCCGCTGCATCTTTGAAAACCCAGCAGGCATGCTGCTGGTGATCAACCATGCGGTAATAGTCTCGTTGCAGATTGCGATCGTTCTTCGGCTGCCACCACTTGCACATGCTGCGCTCTAAAAATTGCCAAGCCGCAGATACCGGCTGACGCTCGAATGGCTGCGGCTTCTTATAAATCAACAATGGCCGCACTCGCGCCGTGGCAAGCCAAGACTGTGGTGAAATGGCATGAGGATCAGTCCCTACTATTTCCGAGGAGCGCTCCGCACTAAAAGCATCCTCTGGCTGCCAATCCGCACGCGCCGCATAGCGCTGCAAGAGGATGGGTAGACGATTTTCCAGCTCGAGAAGCCGGCTCTCGCTATCGTCTGCCGATCCAAATATATCCATAACCTGGGGCGGCATTAGCAAACGCCCAGGGACTGCCAACGACCATGAGATGATAGGGGGCGGGGAGACATTCTCCCCGCCCTCAAGACTGAGATCCCCCTTAGCAAACCGATGAAAACTGTAATTAGCCTGGAGTCGTGCGGTCGGAAACTGAGGTGATTCAAGGTGGAGGGAATGAGGATGGCGAAAATGGATGGGCACGTACATGGTGGACATATCATCAAGGGTCAACCGCCACTCCAGGCATGTGACCTTTTCACGACAATTCCAGGTGTCTTGAACACAGAGTTTGGCTAGATCAAGACACAACAAGGGCTCGACTTGCGCCCACTCGGTGATGGGATAATCGAGGTGCCGTACAACCGAAGGAACGTGCACCGGCTGATAACTTTCCCAGGGAAAGGCACCTATCTGTGTATCTCCCTCGATGCTGTGCACATCCGGGCAGCCTTGCTTGGGAAAGAATGTCCAATACCAGACATCGCGCAGCGTGGCTCCATAGCGTCGACGAATGGCATAAGGATCCATATCCCGCAGAGAATGCGGCAACTTCACCCCTAATTTTCGCATCGCATGGCGCATCTGCGTGCAACGGCGTTGAAAAGACTCGGATCGCCACTGTTTGGGAAATGCTTTCCCGTAGTGCGGGCTCAACTCCTCCACCACGCTCCAAAATGCCGGCCATGTCACCTTTTGATAAAGAGCCTGACCGAACGTACCTTCGATATGCACCAACCCGGATAGTCCGCGCTCGCGCATATAAGAGAGAAGCAGTACAGCGCACCACGGATATTCGCTAGCCACGGCGACAAATCCATCTGGACAAACGCGTTCAAGAACGCGACGAATCACGCCCATGATACCCTCTTGCGGATCGCTCGCTTGGCTTTCCCAGTAGGAGTAGCAAGACGAAAGATCCATCAGCCACACCTCGTCCGTCCAACGCATGACCTGCGGAGTCAGAACCTGCCAAAAGCCGTCGGATGGACTCTTATTCAAAATGGCTATGAACAAGTGCGGACTCGTCGTTACCCTCAGCCGCTCCGCCATAGGAAATCCATCGTGCTTCAGCATGCGCGCACCTCCCGCCCCGGGATAAGCACTGGCGTTGCGGGTACACCGCGAACTCCCCACACTTCATAGTCACCGCCCAAACCATCTCGACGGCAGTTCAATCGATAGCGTGCCCAAACATTGCCAAATTGCGGCGACAGGAAATGGTTGCGAACAATGATAATCAGCTGCTTCTGCTCGCGAGCTTGTTGCGCCAGAAACGCGCAATCATCCTTGCTCAGACGCTGCGGCGCATCCAGAACCACCACACGGAATAGCCCGTCCAAAAATACCGGACGCAAATCCGCAACTGGCTCGCGCGAGTCCGCGAAGCGCAGGTGCCGCAAATCCACGCCTTGGGCCTGCCATGCCGGTGGATAGACACTTAGCTGGTCATGACCATTGACCCACAGACACCACCATTTGCGGCTTGCGTGGGTGGCCTGGGCCAGAAACGAAAGCAGCAACTGCCGCCCCCCCAATCCGGGCGGACAACCCCACTCGCAGATCGCCCCCAAGGGCATGCCACCCTGGAAAAGGTCATCTAAATCCACGATATTACTTGATAATTTTTCACTTTGCGCCAGTGCCATACCGGTCGCTACCCGGATATCCGTGCGCTGTGTTAGGATCTCTGTTACTTGCTGTCTCGCACTCATCGCGACCTCCACCATACAAATTTATGGTATTTGAGGTCGGAAAAACTGTCAACCCACCCGGCCACGATGTCATCGCAACCTTCGACAGCGAAAGCGTTAAAAATTTATTTTGCGGAATTTACAAGCGCCGCGGGGCGGCATTGGCGATCAGATGATGCGCTGCAGCGCCATCACCTTGCCGATCACTTCAAAGGCCTGTTCATCAGCGTATACCGGGGAAAAGTCAGGATTCTCTGGCTGCAAATACCAGCCGCGACGCGGATGCCGCTGCAAGCGCTTAACCGTTGCATCATCTTCAAGCCGAGCCACAACAATACTTCCAGGCTCCGCTTCAGTTTGCGCATTCACCACCAACCAGTCACCATCAAGAATGCCCGCACCCTGCATACTCAATCCCCGCGCGCGCAAGGCAAACAGATTGTCGCGAGGCGGATGCTTGCCACCGAACATCGACGGCGACACATGCAGCGTACCAATTTGCTCTTCGATCGCTTCGAGAGGGTTACCAGCGGGGACAGATCCAAGACAGGGGACCAAGTAAGACTGAGAAAAATCTTCGATACGTTGCTCAACGTGGCGTAACAAATCACGAGCCTTCTCGGTTAAAGAAAAGGCGCGGGCCGCTTGTCGCTCCGGTTGCTCTAAGTATCCCTTACGCCGCAGAGCCGCGACTAAATCCTGCGCCGAACCGATAGCTTTGTAGCCCATAAAATCGCAAAGCTCACGCAACGTCGGCGGCGAACCCTGAGCAGCAATCAGCTGCTGGATATAATTGAGTGCTCTCTCTTGTGTCGGTGTTAAATCTTCCACCCAGCACCTCCCATTGCGACCAATCCACCCCATAATGGCAGATTCATCCCTGAAAGGGCAAGGGTTTGCACGATGGCGTCAAGTGCCGACGACGATCACTGGGCCTTGGGTACGATCAACTTTGGCTGGTCAGGATCCTGCCGATGAATGGCATTTCGCCCGGCTCTTTTCGCTTCATACAGGGCCCGATCTGCTGCTTCGATGAGCTGATGTGGCTCCATATCCAGACGTGGAATCACGCTCGCCACGCCTTGACTTACGGTGACGCGGTCAGAGATCGGTGAATGACCATGCGGAATGCAGATACCTTGCACCGTCGCCGAAACCGTACGCGCTACATGCAACGCCCCTTCACCATCCGTGTCGGGAAGCACAACCACAAATTCCTCTCCGCCATAGCGCGCCGATAAGTCACCGGGACGACGCAAGCATCCACGCACACACTGAGCCACTCGATTCAAACACTCATCACCCGCTTGATGACCATACGCGTCGTTATAGCGCTTAAAGAAGTCGATATCGATGAGTACAACAGATAGCGAGCTGTGATTGCGATAGCAGCGCCGCCATTCCTGCTTTAACGATTGATCAAAGCAGCGTCGATTGGCGATGCCCGTCAAACTATCAATCAAGGAAAGCCGATTCAATACCGTGTTCAAATCCGCCAGCTGTCGCGACACTTCCAGCAGTTCCTTCTCACGGGCGCGCCGTTGATCGCCTTCGTACTTCATTTTCAGTGCTGAGCGAACACGTGACAGCAACTCATAGGGCCGCACCGGTCGCTCAAGAAAGTCATTGGCTCCATAGGCAAACGCCATTTGCAAAACTTCTGGAGAGGAGTTTGCACAAAGAGCGATGACTGGAATCTCCGAGTAGTACTGGTGCTCTTTCACCAACTTCACCAAGTCGACAGCGTCTCGATCTTCAGAGATATCGAGAATCATCAACTCTAGATCTTTGGTAGGCATTAACCATGAACCATCGCTAGCGATGCCTAGCGCTGTATTGAGTTCTTCGCGTTGGCGACAGCTCGTGATGTCGCGATAACCAGACTCCGCGAGCAAGCTTGCCAACTTGCGGCGTTCTTCGTCATCACTTTGATAGATAAGCAATCCCACGGGGCGCCCTCCAATGTCATAAACTCTGCCATTGGGGGATTCGGAATTTTGGCGGGAAACTTAAAGAAGAAGCCCGACCCCATCCTAGGGTCGGGCCCCAAAACCTCGGCTGGCCAACTGCAGACAACGATGCTGTGCCAAGAACAACGATGCCAGCCGCAAAGCGAAAAGCACACTTCGTAAACTGGTTTGATCCAGAGATTTCTTCAGTTTAGGGATGCTTTTGAGCTGGATAATATCGTACTGGGGGAAGTCACCTACGTCAAATGAATGACGCTTAGAGATTCTTGGAGAGTTTAACAATTTAGCAAGGAATTACGGAACGAATGCTGATAGATAGCCGTCCTCTAAGCTTGCAAATCCAAGCGACGCCAGGCGATCACCAATCCACCCAACGCCAAGCCACCAAAAAGCACCAAGATAAAGCCTAACGTTGGCCGCCAAGTTGCTTGGATCGGCTCTAGAACCGGACGAGCTATCAAATCTGATTTCGCGGGAACGGACTGAACACTCACCACCTGTGCGGAAGGCACGGCTGATTTCTCAACGATCGATTTCTCAATAGCCTCGTTCTGGTGAGAAGCCATCTCGGCACTTTCAAATGAAAATTCTTCACCACCGATCGCCAAAGCGTTGGCGTTCGACTCAGCCTGAGCGAAATAATCGCCAGTGCTTTGATCGAGCAAATATCCAGACGGATCAACCGGACGATCGTTGACCCATACTTCATAATGCAGATGCGGTCCTGTCGAGCGTCCCGTACTGCCGACGAGAGCAATCCGCTGACCACGCTGAATCTTCTGACCCTTACGCACTAAGATTTTCGAATTATGTGCGTACTTGGTGACGATACCAAATTCATGCTCAACGATCACAAGCTTGCCAAAGCTGTCTGATTTTCCCGCGTAGATTACTTTTCCATCGGCAGTCGCGCGGACAGCGCTGCCTGGCTCTGCGCCGATATCCAATCCCCTGTGCAAGACTACTTCACGGGTAAATGGCGACTTTCTTAGGCCGTAGCCACTGGAAAATTCGCCGGCGGCGGGGGTAATAGAAGGAATCGATTCCAAGAACACGCGGCTATGCGACAGCAGCGTCGACAAGGCACGTAACATCTGCTCATTGGTAACGACACTTTCGCGTACTCTGTCGAGTCGACTTACAACTTCGGGAGAGGCACCTATGAGACGGGCTTTACGCGAATAATTCAGCATGAAAGCCTGAACGTTAGCACGCATCTCGGCATGACGACTATCGAATGCCATGGTGGCCCGCGCGACATCTTCGATTTGCGCCTGATAGTCGTGCGTTGCCAAGAGGGAAGACTCTAGCTTATCCAGAGCACTCTCTACTTCGGCCAGCTGGGTGCTGAGCTCAGCATTCCGATGCGCGTACTTATTAGAGAGCAGCATAAAATAGGTGAGGGTGCCGCCGATCGATAGCGTGGCTACGATCAAGGAAATCCCTGTCAGACGAATCTTCGATATCCGTTCCTTAGCTACCATCACCGAAGCACTCCTAGCTGCGGTTCACGAACCCAAAAATGACGCAAAGTCCTAGACCTGCTTTTGCAAGATCGAACCGCGACACAACTACCTGTATTTATTAATACTTAATCCGCAATGGCAGGCTACAGGTTGGACACCCGTCTAAAAAAGTGGCAACACCCCATAGACGGCTCCTGTGGACCAGGGGAGCTCATCCCGAACGCATTCGAACAATTTTTCACCAAGACTCATCGACGCCTTACTTTTTTGCTTTTGCATCCTTCCATATGCGGAATACACTGGCAGCCTCGAAATGAACGGTGCGCCTTAGTCGCGCCACAACATTAAATGCAGACTAAAGGAGTTTTGCTCATGTCGTGCAGTCTTTTGCGTCGCCTGTTGCTCGTTGCTGGCTTATTCACCTTCGTTGGTTGTGTCACCCCAATGGCTCCATCGGAAATTGATAGCCTGACCACCTGCAAGAACGTCCCACTTGAGAAGATCAAAAAGAATTTGCTGCTGGCGGGCTATGGCATCGAGCATGCTACCGACAGCGAAATCATCACGGATTTCAAACAAGGTGGCGGCCGGCGATGGCAGCGCGTAACCGTTATCAAAATGGAAGACGATCTTTCAAAATTCAAGATCCGCATCCGCAATGAGTCCCAGGAGAGCGCTCCTGGTGGCAGCAGCCAAACCACCGTTGTCTCGGGCAGCGGCAAGAAGGCCAAAAAACAGACATACACCACGACTGAAAATCGCACCGAGCGCGTCACCAACGATGTCGACCAATCATACTATCAAGAGTACCGAGCTGAGTACGAGCGCACCCGCGCCGAAGTTTGCGGTTCTTAATTTCTAGCTTTTGTCAGCGCACAACATGTGCGAAGGTCGTTAGGGCGGGGTCAAACCTGCCCTTCTTTTTTGGGGAGTCGCACGTTGGCTAAACTCTACTTCCGGTACGGTACCGTCGGCAGCGCCAAAACCATGAATCTGTTAGCCGTCGCCCATAATTACCGCCAACAGCACAAGCGAGTTATCTTACTCAAGCCACGACTCGACGATCGCTTTGGTGCTGGCGTTATCAAATCCCGAGCTGGCCTTGAATCCGAAGCCGACATGCTGCTGGATGCCGACAGCCATATCGCCCGCGAGAAAGTCCACGGCGCACACTGCATACTGGTTGATGAAGCCCAATTCCTTAGCAGTGCCATCATTGATCAGTTGCGTGATATTGCCTGGGACGAAAATATTCCTGTTATTTGTTACGGCTTGCGTACGGACTTTCGCCGGCAATTATTCGAGGGGGCCAAGCGTCTGCTGGAGCTAGCAGACGCCATTGAAGAGGTTAAAACGACTTGTGCCTACTGCAATCGCAAGGCCATTTTCAATTTGAAGCTATTAGATGGAAAGCCGACTTTGGATGGTCCCACCATTGAACTCGGCACCGAGGAAAAATATCTACCCGCTTGTTCGCCCTGCTATACCAATAAGCTGCGCGCCGCATACGGCGAGAACTAAGGCAACTGCAGCAAGCGTTGTCCTATATCTTGCCACATGGGGCGATGCTGCCCCAAAGCGATATGACCATTGACCGCCGCCGTGATCGTCTGGTGCTGAATCAGATTATTTTCTGTCGCCTCTGGGATCGGAGTAGCTTTCAAAATGGTGAATATGTCTTGCTGATAGTAGTTCAACCAGGCTCCGGCGTTCTGACGAAC
Source organism: uncultured Oligoflexales bacterium (assembly GCA_964560765.1). Classification (GTDB taxonomy): domain Bacteria; phylum Bdellovibrionota_B; class Oligoflexia; order Oligoflexales; family CAZLMG01; genus CAZLMG01. The sequence goes on along the minus strand of CAZLMG010000008.1, from coordinate 3,329 downwards.
TAGCACTCTCGCGGCGCTCACAAAATCGGAAGGTGACTCCGAGCACCCATGCGTTTCACTTTCCGTAATTCCAAACCTGGATAGAAGTACCCTGGCCAGAGTCTCGGGCTTGCAGGTCAAGGGGCTGATGGGATCAACCGTAATAATGGCTTTAAAGCGTACGTCCGACGCTCGGTGACGGGCAATATCCATCGCATACCATCCACCATAGGAATGACCAATCGCAACCAGGGGTCGATTCTGCGTACGTGCCATCTGATAGGCGTATGCATAAAACCGTGGCACAGAAAGCTGCTGCAAGGCTTGCGGTGCGTCGGAGCTGTAAAAGCGAATCGCCATAATGTCCGACGAAAAGCAGCCCACCAGATACGGGAGCTTTTGCCCATACTGTTGCTCCAGAACCGCAGCCATCTCTTTGAACGGCGTATAGATATTCATGCCGTACGGATTTGGCGTCGGGTTATCAGGAGACTTCATGCAGCTGTTCCAGCCGCCAATGGCTGTCAGAATCGGCATTCCCGGAGCGGGAGCTGCGACAGAAGCGTTGCTTGGATAAGACAGCGATGAATTGCCCGCCGGCACCGAGCTCGGCGACGCAAGGGGACTACCACTCGATCCCATATTCTGATTTGCACTGCCAAGAGACTGGCTGGAAGGCGCACCAGATACGTTGCGACGCTGCTGCATCGTTTGTTGATTGCAACCTATGACGAACACAAAAAAGCCAAGTATGAGCCACAACCAACGTAACACCACTTCCCCCAACAACGACAAATCCACAGAACCAGCCAATGACCTGCGGTGCGATAGCAGCAAATTGAACGCCAGCCTACGCCAGCGCTGTCTTGCAAAAGATCATCAGTGTCCACGAGAGGTTAGGGGAGATTCGCGGCCAGAGCGCGGCAGAGACGAGGTGTTCAGATAGCAGGAATTCGCCTAAAAAATAGACGCTTTCATGCCTGGTTACGCACTATGAAACCCCATCGCCTGCAGTCGCTCCAACATCGGTGGATGTGAATAGTAGATCGAGGAGAACAGCGGGTGAGCCAGAGGCATCGAGTGACTTTTTTCCCGCAATTTGAGCAAAGCGTGTCCAAGGTCTTTGTTATTACCAACGTGCTTCAAAGCAAAAGCATCAGCCGCAAACTCGTTTCGGCGCGACAAATAGGTCTCCAGCGGCCCAATGAAAAAACTGATCATACCGAACCACAAAGAGAACGCCGTCAATGCTCCATAAGAGCTGACCCCGGAAAGACCAAAGGCTGTGTAAAACTCAGTCATAGGCAGAAAGAGGCTCAAAAGATAAAACGTTGCGCCAGTCATCAACAAGCTGCGGATAAGGCCCCAGCGCACATGATGCAGCTTGAAGTGGCCCAGCTCATGTGTCAAGACTGCGACAACTTCATCGTCGCTCATCGACTCCACTAGCGTATCAAAGAGAACGATCTTCTTTTTGCCAAACACACCCGTAAAATAGGCATTTCCATGGCTCGAACGCTTACTCGCGTCCATGACTGATAAGCCGGCGGCATGAAATTGCACGCGATCCGCCAGAGCCATAATCTTGTCCTTGAGACTACCATCCGGCAACGGAGAAAACTTGTTGAAGAGTGGCGCCAAGAACGTGGGGTACAGCCATGCTGTCAAAATGCTAAAGCCGCTCAAGACAATCCACGCAAGGATCCACCAGTTTGGCCCTGCGGCTCCCATGATCCACAGGATGAGGCTCAACAGGGGAGCACCTAGTGCGAGAAAGAGAAGCAAACCCTTCAATCGATCCAGAATAAAAATTTTGGGGGTTTGCCGGTTGAATCCATGGCGCTCTTCGAGACGAAAAGTCCGCTGCCAGTCAAATGGCAGCTGCACCAGCGACGATGCCACAAACATGAACCCAAAAAAGACAAGACCCGTGGAAACTGAGCCCTCTGTGCCGCCCCAAGTCGCCGCTAAGGAAATCGCGACCGACTCCAGCCAACCCAAGCCGCCAGCGCCGATAAAGATCAGAGTGACGGCGATCATAAACCAAGACTCACGCCGCGCAAAAAAGTACTTGTCGGTGGAGTAGGCCACCGTCTTCTGCATTTGCTCGGCACTAATGCCGAGAAGCTTGGCCGCCTCAGTGCGGCGGCGCTCATCCATGTAATAACGGCGATTGATGAAGGAAAGATATTGCTCAAATACGTGCTGTACAAGGCGAAACACCAAGAAGACTAAGAGGAGCTGCGACATAAAATCACCCTGACATCGGTTATCGTTGACGACATGCCACGAGAGCATAACATATCCAAGTCATGAACAAAGGAGAAGACGTGACATTCATCTATACGCATCCACTATTCCAGGACCACGACACTGGCATGCATCACCCCGAATGTCCGGCGCGACTTAAGGTTATCGAGCGTGAGATTTTTCCATTGCTGAGAGGACAGCGACCATTTCAATTTATTGATCCCATAGCCATGGATTCCGCCCAGATTCTGAGCGTGCATCGGCCGGAAGTGCTGCATAAAATACAGAGGCTTTCGCACTCGGGAGGAGGAAGTCTCGACGCGGATACCGTCGTCTCAAGCCATTCCCTGTCCGCAGCAATGCTAGCGGCCAGCACCGGCATACAAGCGGTAGATGCGGTCATAGGGGGGCGAGCAAAGTCAGCGTTCTGCCTCGTGCGACCACCAGGCCACCACGCCAACGCCGAGCAGTCCATGGGATTCTGTCTTTTTAATAATATTGCGATTGCAGCCCAACACGCGCTTACTGCACACCATTTGAATCGAGTGCTTATCGTCGATTTCGATGTGCATCACGGCAATGGCACCCAGGACATCTTCTATGCAAACCAAAGTGTATTTTTTCTCAGCATCCATCGCTTTCCATTCTATCCCGGAACGGGCTCCGCGATAGAAACCGGTACGGGAGCCGGGCTAGGTAGCACATTGAACATACCCATATCCTGGGGAACTCCGCGCACCACTTACTTGGACCTCTTTCGTAGCGCCTTAGAAAAGGCTGCCAATGCCGCAAAACCCGACCTGATTTTAATTTCCGCGGGCTTTGATGCCCATGCGGCTGACCCCATCGGCTCTCTGGGGCTGGAAACGGAGGACTTCGGCATCCTTACGCAAAGCATCATGAATGTCGCTCAAACTTATGCACAAGGTCGGGTCGTGAGTTTCCTGGAGGGTGGGTATAACTTATCGGTACTGCCCGGCTGCGTGATGACGCACCTCAGCGCACTATCTGGCCCTCATTAGGGCCTGTCCCTGTTTACTGGTCGGCTAAGCAGCCACTGCAACCAGTGTTCAGATGTCACTTCCGTTTCCGTTCACTGT
>CAZLMG010000007.1:0-172905 GCA_964560765.1 uncultured Oligoflexales bacterium | reverse complement strand
CAGGCAGCATCAACCGCAGCATTGGCCTCATCCCAGCTAATCAACTAATATCGAAAGCATTTTAGCTGACTACTGCGAATTAGCCAAAAGAGGGACAGGCCCTAGAAGAACAGCACGTCACCCTGGGCCGTTGGATCTTTTTCATCCTCTGCAGTAGATGCTTTCTCAACGGCTTCCGAAACGATAGCATCTTTGGCGTTTCGAGATTCAAACTGCAACATCTTTGCGGATCCTTCGCCGATGATAGCGCCTTTGCTACCATCCGGATGAGTTTGCTGCGCGATATCAGATAGGTGGTGAGATGCGGCAAGCGTATCGCGCAAGCGTGACCCAGAGCTTGCACTGCTAGGCAGCGCTGCATCAATCAACGTCGATATTTGGGTGACAGCGCCAAGAGCTGCCTTCACTTCCACGCGCGCCGAGTCCTGAACATTCGAGCTTTTGATAACATCATCAATACCCTGGCGGACTCTATCGGAATTGGCAGCCGCACCCTCAACGATCTTGCCAAATTCGCCGGAAGATTCTCGCACCGTGAACGTTAGCTGACCAAGCTGAATGCCGACGGCTTCCTTCTTTGCCATCGTGGTCGTCAGATTTTCGGCCAAAGAATCCGCAATGCTCTTCACCGCCATATTAACTTTACTTACAATCTTAGTGATGTCGGATGACGCTTGATTTGTCCTATCAGAAAGCTTGCGCACTTCTTCGGCAACGACACTGAAGCCACGCCCATGTTCGCCGGCCCGAGCAGCTTCGATTGCAGCGTTCAGCGCCAACAAATTTGTTTGGTCAGAGATGTACTGAATATCCTTGGTAATCACATTAATCGTGGCCGTATTCTCTAAGATGGACTTTATCGAGTTCGAGTAGCCCTGATTTAATGCACTGTTCTCTTCAATCAGATGAGCCATTTCATTCAAGAGCTGAATAGATTGGTTCAGCACTCCGGACAGCGAGAACACCTGCCCATCAGCATCTCGACCTGATCCCGAAAATCGCTCGCGTAGTTCGCTTGCTTGGCTACGATACTCACGGGCTGTTTGCAGGACTTGTCGCAAATGGTCGTTCACTTTCGAGCTCATGGCGTCTGTTTGCGTCAGAATCTGCTGGAGCTGGCTCCTGAGCTGCGGAAGGACTCCGGCGATACGGCGCATGGAGTCCTCGACCAGCGCATTTGTCACCCGCTGATCTGAGTAAACTCGTTGTGTGCCGCTTTCCACAGTCGTCTGAGCGCTGCCTTGCGGTCCCTGTGACAATGAAGCCTTTTGACGCTCCAAAGCTGCAATCTCGCAAAGGGCTCGCTGGAGATCGAGCTCGGCATCGGCTAACTTGCGGCGCAAATCGGCGGTCTCGGCATTTCCACTTGCTGTAGAAGCCGCGTTGAACTCCGCTCTTTGACCGTCCTCAGTACCACGCCCATCCGACACCGCCGTCCATACGAGGCACAGCCAAGCGAAAATCGCGGCGATCGGCAGCGCCATCGGGTCCGTGTTGAGCAAAGGCACAAGAGAAACAAATAAAAGCGGCAGCGTTCCGGCCGACACGGCAAAACGAGTGTCACGAAAAATTCGACGCATGGCTCCCCCAAGAAATTCTCAATAGCTTGTCATTTCCATTACTGGGCCCACAGTTTCTCAAACTCAGTTGCCCTGAGCTCTAGCCGACTCTTCGCAAAGGCGACCTTCGGCGATCCAAGTGGCCCCTTTTCGGCCACAAACGTCCAAAGTTCACGTGATAGCTGCACGAGTCCCACCTGATGACAGCGTTCGGCAACATCCCAGAACAGACCCGCAAGCTCCTCGCTCATGGGCCAGCCACGCCTGGTCAAATACTTGGCACCGAGTTCGCCGGGCTTAGCTGCAAATAACTGTATCTCAAGCTCCAAATACGAAATGCCGCAAGTCTCGTCCGATCGCAGCAATTCTGGCAAATTTTTACCCACAACGGATTCAACATCAGAGCGCAGCATTTGCGTCATGCTGCCCTTGCGCTCTGTTGTCCGGAAGAGCTTTGTCATCAACGGGTAAACCACTTCGCACGTGAGCTTACTATTTTTCTCACTCCAAGTTCGGTAAAGGTTGTACAGCCAAAGCAGGTGACTCGCCGACTGGGTCGTGGTCTGTAGGCGAGACAGATAAGTACGGGCCAAATCGCCCTCCGGAAGCGTCCAAGAACGGCCTTCGAGCGTCTGGGCAAAAATTCGGTTTTTCTTTTCTAGGGTTTTATCCGCTTTTCGATCCATTAGCTCCGCGACTACCGTTGCCAGGCGAATCAGTGCCATATCATCTGACCGCGCTTGCTCATACGCAGGCATGAATTCCCGCGCCTTCTCTTGCTGATATATGTCAGCATAGATTTGAAAGAGCGTAACTTTAGTCTCGTCCCTTACATCTTTGAAAAGCAATTCGCGATTCTTCTCAAAGAAGCTGACAGCGCTATAGAACTCTTTTCGCTGCAGATATTCATCAAGCTTTTTGGCCTGAACCTCGCGAACCGGCTCCACCAGCCCTCCCAGAAATCGCGACTCCGGGTACTGACTATAGAATTCGCGAACGCGCTCGACCATGGCTGCTGTGCGTTCGCGCTGGGTGAATGAAGCCACATGACATGCCCAAGCCAACTCCCGTGCTTGCAGGGGGATTTCGCCATCTTTCAGCATGGTCAACGATTCTCGAGCATGCTTAACATTATTGCCATCAAACTCTGGCAACTCTAGGCAAGCATTGCGTATGCGAGCAATCCGCCCCACTTCGGTGCCGCGCATCTCCTGCGCCACATCGAAATAGGCTAGTCGTGCCTCGTCATACTTTTTTAGCGCGAGGTAGGCATCGGCGATCCGCAACTTCGCTAAGCCAACATACTCAGGCGTCAAAGGGCCCAGACTTCCTCGACCACTCTGCTCACTCATGGCGTAGGAAAACATCTTCTGAGCCTCTGAAAACTTTCCAAGCCAGAATAAGGACTCGCCCAGAAGGACAAAGGTGGATGGCGAGATGACTTCGCGCTCGGCGTCGATGCGATTTGCGATTGCATAATTTTCCGCTGCTAGCTCGTAGTTGTTGAGATCGAAGTAGATATCTCCGACTCGAGTGAAGATCATCGTCGCTTGCTGCTTATCCGCACCGAGGCGAAGCGCGCTATCAAGCTCCTTGACTGCAGATAGATAGTCCAGATTTCGAATATGTGCTTCGGCTAGTAAGCGTTGCAGCTTTGCCCGATACTCTGACCGGCCATACTTTCGCAGAAAGTTTAGCGCCCGATCTGCTACCCCGAACGCTCCCGCATATCGCTCATATCGATAATAGGTCGCCGCCAGATTATACAACTGCTGTGGCGCTACTAAATCGAGCAGGGGATCGCCCAAATCCTCTTTCACAACGAACGCATAACTAAGGAATGTAGATGCATTGGCCAGCTCTGACTTGACGCGTGGATTTAACCAATCGCCCCCATGCTCGTCCAGTCGCAGCTTTGCCAATTGCAAGAAGGACTGCCCAATAAAGTAGTCATTTCGGCGGTGGAAGTCATAGGTCGCGCCATAGCGGGCGCGGCCCGCCAACCAAACCAACTTAGCCTCCTCGAAGTCACCTTTTTGAAAGAGAATCCTGCCGCGGTTGAGGTGCTGAAACGCCATTCCATCCCCAGCTGTCGCTGGCATCTCTTTCTTTGGGTCTTTCAGGTCGAAGTCGACAGAAAAATGAACCTTTGGCAAGGTGACCGGATACTTCCAAAACAACTCGTCCGAGACATTGCGCTCGGGCTCTTTGCTGGAAAAGTCGGCGACGAATAAATAGTTCCGAATAATTTCATCAAAGCTCTGCTGATGTATGAGCTTTGGCTTTTGCTCGGCCGCAGACAAAAGTGCCATGGCCAATACGGCGACCGCTAATTTTGTGATATTCGAAAGCAGGGCGCCTCTCCATTCTACATCGGGTCATCAGAGGCGACGGGATCATACTTTATCTTTAACTCGACGCGCCGATTGAGCGCCCGACCGCTTTCTGTGCCGTTGTGCGCTATCGGTCGCATGTCTCCAAACCCGGCTGCGGTCAGCCTCAGCGCCGGAAAGTTGTGCTCCCGAATCATGTAGCGCAAGATGGAAGTCGCACGCAACGCTGATAGCTCCCAGTTCGTTTCAATGGGGCCTCCTGATCTCGGCGGAATGTCGTCCGTATGGCCCTCGACCTGCACGGGCCGATCGATTTCCTTTAATATTGCGACCACTCGATCAAGATCTTTCAAGGCATCGCTGCGAACTCGAATCTCGCCGGGTCCGTAAAAGTGCCTCGCCAGTAGCCGCAGGCTGATCCCGTCTTCGTTGCGAACCACCTCAACGATGCGCTGTTCACCTGACTTCTTGCTACCAGGATACTTCTCAGCTCCATACAACCGCTCTTCAAGCATCACCTGAATGCGCTTGAAGTCATTATCGATGGTGACAATACGCTGCGTTGACCCGGGAAAGCGGCGAGTGAGTGGCGGGCGAGAGGTATTGCCTCGGAAATGATCAAAGATGCCAAATCCTGCCTCTGTTGGGCCGATTTGGCGATCCACGGGGATATCATCGAGAGGCTTATTAAAGCTCTCCTGCATCGACCCTGCGACCTCTTCACTCTTGGAGTCTGGCTTGAGGTTGATGGCGTATAGCACCACGAATACGGCGAATAATAGAGTAACCATGTCGGCATAGCTGACCAGCCAACGTTCGTGGTTTTCAAACTCTGGACACTTTTTCTTCGCCACCCAATCAACTCACTTTCATCTGTCTGCCAGCGATTACTCTTCCGGAGCGTGACTATGACTAAACACGGCCAGCTTCTCTTCGATGATTTTTGGATTCAAGCCGGACAGAATCCCCTCAATCCCGATAATCACCATCTCGCGCGCATGGCCGTCGAGAATGGCTTTGCGCTTCAATTTTTTACCGATAGGAATGCCGAATATGTTGGCGCTGCCCACACCATAAAGTGTCGCCACGAAGGCGATCGCGATACCAGGACCAATCATCTCCGGCTTGTCGAGGTTTTCCATAACGTGAATCAATCCGAGTACGGCCCCAAGAATACCGATTGTCGGAGCGATCGCGCCAAAGTCTTCCCAGAACTTGACGGCGACCTCTGCCTCTTCGAAAACGACATGTTTCTCGGTCTCCAGCGTATCTCGAATAATGTTGGGATCCGTACCATCCACCGCCAATTTCACAGCCTTCGCCAACGGCATAAACGTGATGGATTCACGCTTTTTCTCCAACGCAAGGATGGACTCTTTACGAGCTGTCTGCGCAAGATCGATAATGTCCGCAAGAATCTGATCGGGATTAGCTGGCGGATTCTTCAGCCAGGTGCCAATCTGCTTCGTCGCGAAGATGATATCCGCCAACGGGTATGCCACCATGAGAGAGCCGAGCGTTCCACCAAACACGATGAGTGCGGCTGTTACCTGGATGACTGAGCTTACGTGGCCACCCTCAAGGATTAGCCCGACGATGATAAACCCCAGGGCCACTACTGGGCCGAGTAAACTTGTTAAATCCATATTACCGCCTCATTTGTAGAAAGAACGACATCCCGGTCGACTAATTGAGTTACTTGAGATGGATTGAACTAGCTCTCAGCAGGACATGACGATCAATGCTCGTCTTTTGCTCTCTTGATGACTGATGACTTAAATTCTATCACGCTGCTTCTGACTTCATCCAGTGTCTCGCGGACAATGATGGAGTCGCCATTCAAGAATAAAATCAGCGTGTCTGGGACTGATTCTAGATACTTAATGGCCTCGACACTGACCAATGTTTTGGTTCCGTCCAACTTCGTTAGGAAGATCATGTCACCGTGGCCTCGTGTGGCAGAGCAGAGATAAGTCGGGCAAATCGCCATTTGGAAGAGGCAAAAGTGCTGTATTTTTTGGCAGCGCTACGTTGGCTTATGCTTGATGTCTATGGTACGTTTGCCGGCTCATCGATGTCAAATGAGCTGACCCCAGCTGCATAGGAGTGCTGTTAGTATGGATCTCGAAACGGTGAAGTCTCGCGCCAGTACCGCATCTGTGAATTTCAATCGCGTTTGGAGGTTTCTTTGACATCCCTACCAAAGAAGAGCAGCTGCGGGAGCTGAGCACAAAGATTGAGGCTTCTCCAGATTTTTGGACCAATCAACAAGGCTCTGCCACCGTACTCAAAGAGAAGAAGAGTCTTGAACTTGCCATCCAGCGATCGCAGGAACTCGCGCGCATGAAGGATGACTTGCAAGCCGCAATCGAGTTGGCCAGCGATGGCGAGGATGACTATTTGGGCGAGGCGGAGCAGCTCTTGCTGCAACTAGAGAAATTGCTGGCGCAGCTGGAGGTCGAAAGCCTCTTGAGCGGTAAGCTTGACCACAATCATGCAATTGTCACCATCAACTCGGGGGCCGGCGGAACCGAGTCGTGCGATTGGGCCGAAATGCTTATGCGGATGTACCTTCGCTTTGCCGAGAAGAAAGGTTGGCAGACTGAGATGTTTGATCTGCAATCTGGCGACGAAGCGGGCATTAAGAGTGCCGCCTTTGAAGTCGTCGGAGATTTGGCCTTCGGCTTACTCAAGGCCGAGTCTGGAGTTCATCGCTTGGTGCGCATCAGCCCGTTTGACTCGAACGCGCGCCGACATACGAGCTTTGCATCGGTCTTCATTTCCCCGATCGTCGATGACGATATCGAGATAGATATCAAAGAGGGCGATTTGAGAATCGATACTTATAGAGCCAGCGGCGCCGGCGGTCAGCACGTCAATCGGACGGACTCTGCCGTCCGCATTACCCACTTACCGACGAAAGCAGTCGTTCAATGCCAAACTCAGCGCTCGCAGCATCAGAACCGCGAACAAGCCATGAAGATGTTGCGCTCCAAGCTTTACGAGTTGGAATTGGAGAAGAAGCGCCAGGAACAGGCGAATACAGAAGCGCAAAAGGCAGATATCGCTTGGGGTAGCCAGATCCGTAGTTACGTCCTGCATCCCTACAAGATGGTTAAGGATCACCGCACAAATTGCGAATCTCACAGCCCAAATGATGTGCTAGACGGCGATTTGGACACTTTCATTAACGAATATCTCATCCAAAGCCATCAGAAGACCCTGTAGCGCGCTCAATTTTTAAGCACCGATTCTCATCTTGGCCCCAGCCCTTCTTGTCAGCTCGTACTGCGAGAAGGGTTCGAAATAAGGGGAACTTTTTTGACATCAGGTTGTCAACCGCACTAAAATTTACTCAGGTGCAAACCAGTCGCCTAGTCTTTCGGATTCAACGATGATTGTCGCATCACCTGGCTGGTTGTTCATCAGCATGGGATACGACTATCCGGTTCAAGGAGCAGTGAACGCATGGATGCCAAGGCCATTCTCGAAACAATCAGTAAGGGCGACCTGAGCAAACAGTATAAGGAGCTCAACTGGACCGGAACATTTCCCCAGTATTTGGGTATGGTGATCGAGCATCCCGCGATCGCTCGCACGGCTTTCCAGCGTGTCGCCGACATGATCGAAAGCTATGGGCACGAAGAGTACACGGAATATAAGAAGAGTATTCGCCACTACAAGTTTTTCGATGACCCCGTTGATGGTGGCAAAGATGCGATCTTTGGCCTGGATGTTCACATTCAGAAGCTTGTAAATGTGTTTCGCGCGGGCGCTAACCAATATGGACCAGAAAAGCGCGTTATTCTTTTGCACGGCCCCGTAGGCTCGTCAAAATCGACGATCGCCCGCCTGCTAAAAAAAGGTCTTGAGCGCTATTCAAGAACACCAGAGGGGGCCATGTACACGTATGCATGGCGCAATCTAAGTGAAGTGTTGAAAATGGAGGACGTGATGCCATGTCCAATCCATGAAGAGCCACTGCACCTGATTCCTGCCGAGCGCATGAACAGCGTGCTGGAAATGCTAAACAAAGATCGGGATCGCAATAACCGCATTGTCATCGAAGGCACGTTGTGTCCTGCTTGTCGTTACGTCTATCGAGAGCTCATGGATCACTACAATGGTAACTGGGAAACGATGGTCGCCAACCACGTTGAAGTGCGCCGACTCGTCTTGTCCGAGCAGGACCGGATCGGTATCGGTACATTCCAGCCGAAAGACGAAAAGAACCAAGACTCAACTGAGCTGACCGGCGACATCAACTACCGTAAAATCGCCGAGTATGGTTCCGACTCGGATCCGCGCGCTTTCAACTTCGACGGTGAATTTAACATCGCCAACCGCGGCATCGTAGAGTTCGTCGAGGTCCTTAAGTTGGATGTCGCTTTCCTTTACGACTTACTGACAGCCAGCCAGGAACACCGCATCAAGCCGAAGAAGTTCGCACAGACAACTATCGATGAGGTTATCATCGGTCATACGAACGAACCCGAATACCGCAAGCTGCAAAGCAACGAATTCATGGAAGCGTTGCGCGATCGTACGGTAAAAATCGATGTTCCGTACATTACCCGCCTCGGACATGAGATTCGGATTTATGAAAAAGACTTCAACGCCGACACCGTCCCGCACATTCATATCGCCCCACACTCACTAGAAATCGCGGCTATGTGGGCCATATTGACCCGACTCGAGCCGCCCAAGAAAGCAAACCTCACCGTTATGCAGAAGTTGAAGCTCTATAATGGCAAGACGATCCCAGGTTTTACCGAGGACAATGTCAAAGAGCTGCGCAAGGAAACCACGCGCGAGGGCATGATCGGCATCAGCCCACGCTACATTCAGGACAAGATCTCCAATGCTTTGGTTGTCGATAAAGGCGAAGGATGCATCAATCCATTCATCATCATGAGCGAGCTGGAGTCGGGACTGAAGAGCCACTCACTGCTCAATGACGAGGAAACCAAGAAGTACTTCAAAGAGCTCCTATCCATCGTCAAGCAAGAGTATGAGGATATGGTCAAGCACGAGGTACAACGGGCGATTTCCGCCGACGAGAGCGCCATCGACAAGCTGTGCGGAAACTACATCGACAACGTCAAGGCCTATACGCTGAAGGAAAAGGTTCGAAACCCCTACACCAACGACGAAGAGGAAGCTGATGAGCGCCTAATGCGCTCGATCGAAGAGAAAATCGACATCCCTGAGTCGCGAAAAGACGATTTCCGCCGAGAGATTATGAACTACATCGGCGCTATGGCTCTTGAAGGTCGCGAATTTGACTTCCGTGCCAATGAACGTCTGCACAAAGCCCTAGAGCTGAAGCTCTTCGAAGATCAAAAGGACACCATTAAGCTCACTAGTCTGATTTCGAATGTTGTCGACAAAGAAACTCAGGCCAAGATTGATGTGGTCAAGAATCGCCTCATCAAGAATTACGGTTACTGTGAGATCTGCGCTGGAGACGCGTTGGGCTTTGTGGCCAGCATCTTTGCCCGCGGCGATGTCATGAACAAAGGCGAGAAGCATAAATAGTCCGATTCGGTACGTGTAACACAGCCCCTACTCATGGGGGCTGTGATTGTCCCTGAGGTAGTCAATGCCCTTACGAATGGAATCGGACCTCAACCGATTTCGCAAGATTGTCCGCGGGAAGATCAAGCGTGAATTGCGACGCTTTATCTCCAATGGCGAGCTTATTGGTCGACAGGGCAAAAAACTTGTCACCATTCCTCTTCCGCGCATCGACATCCCGCACTTTCAATTCGGTGATAACCAAGGTGGCGGCGTCGGGCAGGGAGAAGGTGAAGTCGGTGATCAAGTTGGGCAGGGCGAACCGCAGCCAGGCGAGGGGGAAGCTGGGGACCAAGAAGGTCAGCACACCCTAGAAGTTGACGTCACACTCGAAGAGCTGGCGGAAATACTCGGCGAGGAACTCGAGTTGCCCAATATCGAGGACAAGGGCAAGAAGAACCTCGACCGAAAGCACCTCAAGTACACCGGAATTTTAAAGCAGGGCCCGGAGTCACTACGCCACTTCAAGCGCACCTATCGTGAGGCGCTCAAGCGTTCCATCGCGTCAGGGATCTATGACCCCAAGAACCCAGTCATCATTCCGATCAAAGTGGATAAGCGCTTTCGTTCCTACAAAGTCATTCACGAGCCAATCGCTAATGCCGTGATCATCTACATGATGGACGTATCAGGATCCATGGGTGATGAGCAAAAAGAGATCGTTCGACTCACAAGCTTTTGGCTCGATACATGGCTAAAGACTCAGTACGCGGGCCTGGAGCGGCGATTTATTATTCACGACGCTACTGCACGCGAGGTCGACGAGAATACCTTCTACCGCACCAAGGAATCTGGGGGAACGCTGATCAGCTCTGCGTACAAGCTTGCAGAGAAGATGGTGCAGGAAGAGTTTTCCCCCAGTGAATGGAACATTTATTTATTCCACTTCAGTGACGGCGACAATTGGTCAGGAAACGATACCGCAGAGTGCATGAAACTTCTGGAGAGCACACTCTTGCCGGCCTCTAACTTGTTTTGCTATGGGCAGGTGGAGTCGCGGTATGGATCCGGCCAGTTTCTACGAGACTTGCATAAACACTTTGGCGAGGCGCACGATCTTGTCATCACGTCGCAGATCAAGGACCGCGAAGCCATTATGGATGCAATCAAAACCTTCCTCGGAAAGGGGAGGTAAGATATGAAGCAATTTGACACTCGACTGACGCCTGAGCTTCAGGAGCTAGCTGACTCGTTAGCTGAAAAGGCTCGTGCGGCCGGGCTCGATTTCTTTGATACCATTTTCGAACTCGTGGATTATAAGCAGCTGAACGAGATAGCCGCTTACGGCGGGTTTCCCACTCGCTACCCCCATTGGAAGTGGGGTATGGACTATGAGCGCCTTTCCAAGAGCTACACCTACGGACTGTCGATCATCTACGAGATGGTCATCAATAATGACCCGTGTTATGCGTACTTGCTGCGCGCCAACAATCTCGTGGACCAAAAAACTGTTATTGCGCACGTTTACGGGCACTGCGACTTCTTCAAGAACAACTACTGGTTTAGCAAAACCAATCGTAAAATGCTGGACCAGATTGCAAATCACGCGACCATCGTCCGCCACTATATCGAAGACGTCGGGCACGATGAAGTTGAGTCCTTCATTGACTGCTGCTTGTCTCTTGAAAACTTGATCGATATCCATGCGCCATTCCGCGTTGAGAAGCCGCGAAGCAAGGAAGAGCCGGATTCCTATCGGAGCAAGCCCGTCTCCAAGATGAAGGCCAAGAAGTACATGGACTCCTATATCAATCCGCAGGAGTTCCTCGACGCCCAGCAAAAGCGAATGGACGACGAGGCCAAGCGAGAGAAGTCGTTCCCCGAGCGTCCGGAGCGAGATGTCCTAAAGTTCTTGATGGACAACGCTCCTTTGAACGGCTGGCAGAAGCGCGTGCTACGGATGATTCGCGATGAGTCATACTACTTCGCGCCACAGGCGCAGACCAAGATCTTGAATGAGGGCTGGGCGACTTATTGGCACTCGCTGATGATGACCCAAATCGCACCCCTCACGGATGCCGAAATTGTTGACTATTGCGACCACTACGCCGGAGTTGTCGCCAGTCAGCCCGGACAATTAAACCCTTACAAACTTGGCGTCGAACTGCTGCGGCACGTCAAACGGCGCTGGGATCGCGGTCAATTTGGCCTAGACTATGTCAACTGCGACGACTCACGAGTGCGTGCCCAATGGAACACCGAAGCAGGCTTAGGGGCCAAGAAATTAATGGAAGTGAGGCGGGTTCACAACGACATCACCTTCTTGGATGAGTTCCTAGACGAAGATTTTTGCCATGAGACAAAAATGTTCATCTACGACTTTGATCGGCGAACCAATCGTCATGTAATTAGTTCGCGCGACTTCAAGGAAGTTAAACAGCGACTGCTGCAACAGCTGACAAACTTTGGTCAGCCGATCATCACCGTGATCGATGGGAATTATAAGAATCGTGGCGAGTTGTTATTGACCCACCAGCATGAGGGCATGGATCTAAAGCACGAGTTTACCATTGAGACACTGCGAAGCCTGCACAGAATTTGGCAGCGCCCTGTTCATCTTGAGACCATTATGGAAGATGTCAAACGGCGGGTGAGTTACGATGGATCGAATCATCAAGTTGAAAAACTTTAGTTTTTCCGTAGCGGTATTTTTCGTCAGCTTCTTGTCCGCCCAAGGCCAAGTCGCTGACAAAGCGCCGTTGCCGTTACTGCAGAACATTGGCACCATTCCCACTCAGTGGGAGGGCCTTGAGGTTGAAGCGCTCAACTTGTCCCAGAGCCGCACCCTGGTTGAGGCAGCCTACCCGCGTGTGATTCGTGACTCGGGTCGCTTTCGTGTCATCAATGACAACCTCGTGCGGTCGCTTTGGAGCACACCCGAAGGTCGGAGCAAACTTAGGAGTGAGTATGAGCTGCATGGGTTTGCGGCTCTGAGCGTGGAGGTGCGGCAAGAATCTATTTCTTTCTTTGCGCGCCTATTGAGCCCAAGCCTTGAGAATTACCTCATTGAATCCAGCACCATTTCCCGCGCCAAGCTGGCCACTGCGACGGATCGGGAAGTGAGCGATTTGCTGGCTGACCTTTTCTTTCGTTTGTTCAACCGACTCCCGATCGACATTACGGTATTGGCCATTCAAGGCAAATACCTCACACTCGGTGGCGGCACTCAGCAAAACCTTCAGGTGGGGCAAGAGCTGGAGATCATCCGCCCAACCATTAACCTGCAACATCCCGCCAATGGCACTTGGCTCAAGTTCGACCAGCAAGTCGTTGGCACCGCAAAAGTCCTGGACCTCAAGACCATCACCGCCGTGGCAGAAATCACGCGACAAACGGCCCCATCGTCCATTCGTGTCGGTGACGGCATGAAAGTGGCCAATCTGCCAGCTCGCAATCGATTCGCGCGGCTGCAAGAGCGTGGGGGATTACCAGCAACCGCGACGACCACGGATCCCATCTTTGATGCCGATCCTGCCAAGCGGCGACAGATGCTTGTACCGCCGTCGGCACCAGGAACAGTGGTTGCTCCGGGAACGCCTAGCAACTCACCCCCAGCCATGACAGGGGCAACGACAAGTCCAGCGATTGCGTCGACAGCCCAGCAACCGAGCGCTGGAACACCAGTGCCTGCTGGCACAGCCAACACAACGACAGACTCTGGTGCGACACCCACCGACCCCGCTGCCGCAGAAGGCGAGGATGATTTCCCTGACTTCCTGGGAATGGCGAAAAACCTTATCGATTACGGCTATGGGGAGATCGGACCACGACTGTGGACCATTTCCGGTGCGGCTTCCGCGGATAGCAAGTTTCCATTTATGTTCTTTAACTATGCCTCGCTCGGACTGGGAAAAGTGATCATGCCAAATCTGACCCTGGAGGGTCAGATGGAGATGCAGTTCGGACAAACCGCAAAGGGCACTTTCTTTGGGTTTGGTGGCAGTGGCAAAGCCTTCTATCTGATCGGCGACTTGGACCAATACTTTCGCGTCGGCGGCTCTGGCAGCTTCACCAGCATGGCCGTTAATAACGAATCCTACGGTGGCGGCGACCTCGTGCGTGGCGCCCTGCTAGCTGGTACTGGTGGTCAAACGAATATCGCCAGCACGTACATCTTTTGGTTCGCTGATCTGGCGCTGCAGCCGCTGGCATTGGGACAAATGGGAGTTCGCGGCACCATGCGCTCCATCGCCTCGGCTATGGGCTGGGAGTTGACCCTGGGGGGAACTCTGGCGGGACGCGCCGATGCCATCAAGTGGGGAGCATACATCCGCACCGGGTCACAGACCTACGTGCTAGATAACAATGCCACCTTAGAATACGGCGAATTTAGCATCCTAGCGCGGGCGGATTATCGCTTTTAGTTGGCTCCGCGCCCGCAACAATGTGGCGAACCGCCAGGCTCGCCAATGAAAAACCGAAACTGCCCGTGACAAAACTTGCCGTCCCATAAATGACAGAGCGCTTCTCGCAAGAGTGATAATCATTCTTGCCCATGGGGCAAACACAGCGAAATCCCTTACCACCGTCATACGTCAGATCATGCGGCTCCATGGGCTCTTCCTTCGAGAAGACGCATGGAATGCCCATGCTGCCCGTCGCTGGGAAATCGTACTTTTGCCGCAAGATTCGCCGCACACTTGCCATCAACGGGTCACGATAAGTTTCCGAAAGGTCCGCGACCGTAATGGCTTGCGGGTCGAGCCGCGCACCGCTGCCGCCGGAACAGAAAACAGGAATACCGAGACGCACGCAGCGCGCCAATAGGTGGCATTTGGCCGTCAGATTATCAATCGCATCAATGATCAAATCCGGCTGGTGCGCCAGAATTTCTTCGGAAGTCTCCTGGCTATAAAAGAGTTCGACTGGCCGCACGATCGCCTTCGGATTTATCTTTTGCAACCGTTCGGCCATAACAGCCGACTTTTTCTTGCCCACGTGGCCGTGCATCGCATGCATCTGTCGATTTGTGTTGGTAACGCATACAGCATCGAAATCGACGATGGTGATCTTGCCGACGCCCGATCGAATCATGCTCTCGGCGGCCCACGAACCCACACCACCCAGCCCAATGACCATGACGTGCGAATTCATCAACCGAGCCATGGCCGTATCACCAACAAGTCGGCCCATGCGATCAAAACGACGATGCAGCATGTATCGCTCGTCTTCTTGCCGCGTTCGAGCAGCATCGTCAATACGACACTCGGTCGCTACGTCACTCATGAACTCCACTCCTTCTGATAGATTCGCAAAACATTTTCATATAACTTCTTCAGGCACTCGTCGTAGCTGATGCCCTTCAATATCGCCAATTTTTGCGCGATGGCACTGCACACCTGCGGTTCATTCCACAGACCTGCTGCCGATGGCAATTTCTGGTCAGGGGCATCTGACTCCACCAGCAAGTGCTCGATCGGAGTTTGCATCACCGCCGCCTCGAGCTTTTCCCGGCCTGATCGCAACAAGCCGGTCCCGATGCTTAGAATTCCGCCTTTGCCAACATACTGACCGGCAACCTCTGGACCGCCCGTGAAGCCATGAATCACAAAAGCGCCTCGCTGCAAGGGAATCTCTTTCAACGCTTGCAGCACTTGGTGATCAGCTCGCACACTATGAATCACCACTGTCTTATCCAGTTGGTTCGCTAACTGCAATTGCCGACGAAACACCTGGTCTTGTCTAGCGAAGCCGTCGTCTTTACCCCACTGGGGCCGAAAATCAAGACCGATTTCCCCCAGCGCCAATCCAGAGATCGCCCAATTCTCCAACTGATCTAGCGCCTTATCGCAGCGGGTCGCAGAACTCTGGGCGACCCAATAAGGATGCAATCCGTAGTTTTGAAAAATGATGCCTGCATGCTGCGAAGCCAAGTTGGCCAGGGCCGGCCATTCATCTGGTGAACCGGTGCATACAAAAAAGGCGCGTACGTTTTCAGCCTGCGCTACCACCAGCACTTGCTCGACAGTTGACGCCCAACGCGGATCGATCAGATGACAATGGGAATCGATGACGCCTGCGGTTGGGGTCGGAAAACCGCATTGAAGTTTCGTGCGAATCATGGAGACGGCAGACCGGTGATGGCCACAACCGGATTCCACTCGAGGATTGGCAGGGCCGAACGTTGCCACTGCCCCGCATGCAGGCGCAAGACATTCGGACTTTGCCAGCTCTCGACACTAAGAATCAGACCGCCATTGCCGACGCGCGGTTGGGCATAGGCCACGTGAAAATGGCCAAATACGACGTGATTCGCTCCAGCTCGGTCAGCCCATCGGTTCATATTTTTTAGCAGGGCCTGATGATCTAGAGTTCGATACACATCCGCAGCCCTCGACACGCGCGCATGCCCGAGCGCGTAGGCGTCCATCCAGGCCGGAGGTACAAGTTGAACCAATAAGCGTACAAGGCGCGACTTCACCAACGCGCGAAACCAACGATAGGAGGCCGGTCCATACACCAGATCCCCATGAGCCGCACAAATTGTGATCCCATCGGGCGTTGCAACCGTGACATCGCCATCTTCAACGACCTCAACACCCCGCCATCCCATCTTCAACATATCGAACTCGTGGTTTCCCTCGACGAAGATCACCCGCGTCCCGCGTTGCGCAATTTGCTCAAGAAGCGAACCAATGAGCGCGAACTTGCTGCGAAAATATCGTTTCGAGCCCAAGCAAAAGTCAAAAATATCACCCGTCAAAATGAGGCACCCAACCTGCCCGTCCACGACCTGTTGCAGAAGGCGACGAAACAACCGTCCACGCTGATCGTTGGCCTCACGCAGGTGAACATCGGAAACGACAATCACATCGGCGATCATGGGCTGAGAACTGGCTTCCACAGGCGTTTCCCTTTGATTATCGAGCCATAAGGCTACAAGCTACCATTCCCGATTCAGATTTGATAGATTGCGCCACTTCTCGAAACGAAGCGGTTTTTTCTTGCAAAAGAATGACGACTTTGTTTCTGTATTTGCTTAACGATTTATGAGCGTTAAACCTTTTGGAGGTATCTGGTAATGTCGGCAACCGTCGAGGAAAAACTGAAGCAAATCGTCGTGAATCAACTTGGCGTTGAAGAATCGGCAGTTGTACCCAAAGCAAAATTCATCGAAGACTTGGGTGCTGACTCCCTCGACATCGTTGAGCTCGTTATGGCCATGGAAGAAGCCTTCCAAATCGACATTCCTGATGAAGACGCAGAGGGTCTCCGCACTGTCGAAGACGCCTGCAACTACATCAAGCGAATGGAAGATGCATAATTAGAAAAAAAGGCCTCCTTCGGGAGGCTTTCTTGTATGAGGGTTGAGTTGCACATGAGCGGCGAACGGATCGGCATATGCTCGGACCACGGTGGCGTTGAGTTGAAGCGATTGGTGCAGGACTTTCTCTCTCTGACTGAGTACGAAGTCGTTGATTACGGCATCGACAACGATAATCCAACTTCGGTCGATTACCCAGACTACGCAGCCCTGATGGCCGCCGATATTGCCGATGGCAAGATCAGTCGCGGAATCGCCATTTGTGGCACAGGCATCGGCATGTGCATCACGGCCAACAAATTTCCGGGTGTTCGCGCGGCGTCGGTTTGGGACGAGTTCACCGCACGCATGTCGCGGCTGCATAATGACGCCAATGTGATGTGCTTAGGTGGTCGCGCCATCAACCATCACCGGGCCGTGGATTATTGCAAGATCTGGCTCGAGACCGACTATGAAGGTGGACGCCACCAGCAGCGCCTAAATAAAGTTCGCAATATCGAAAAAAAGAATTTTCAGCCGCGCTAGCCGCCGCGAGGATTTGCAAATGACATCGAAGCCCTGGGACATTCTGGCTAATCACGATCCGGAAGTGTACAAGCTCATCGAAAGCGAGTTGCATCGACAACAAGATGGCGTTGAGCTGATCGCCAGCGAGAACTTTGCTTCGGCGGCCGTTGTCGCCTGTATGGGCAACATCCTCACCAACAAGTATGCGGAGGGACTTCCACGCAAGCGCTACTATGGCGGTTGCGAGGTCGTCGACGAAGTGGAGCAACTGGCGATCAATCGCCTCTGCCAGTTATTTGGCGCGAAATTCGCCAATGTGCAGCCGCATTCGGGTGCGCAGGCTAATGCAGCCGTCTTCCTCGCTCTGCTGAAGGCGGGGGATAAGGTGTTGGGCCTGGATCTTTCACACGGTGGACATTTGACCCACGGCTCGAAGGTCAACTTTTCTGGCCTCCTCTACGAATCTCACTTCTATCAACTAGACCCCAAGACCGAGTGCCTCGATTACGAGGCCATCGCCGCCGAGGCGAAGCGAGTTCAGCCTAAGATGATTATTGCCGGTGCCAGCGCCTATCCGCGCAACATCGATTTTGCGAAGTTTCGCGCCATTGCCGACAGCATTGGCGCCTATCTGTTCGTCGATATGGCGCACATTGCTGGGTTGGTTGCTGCGGGTGAACATCCTAGTCCCATTCCGCATGCCCATGTCGTCACCTCGACCACGCACAAAACGCTGCGCGGTCCTCGGGGCGGGATCATCCTTTGGAACGATGAGTCGTTGAATTTCAACAAAGCCGTCTTTCCCGGCACTCAAGGCGGCCCGCTGGAACACATCATCGCTGCCAAGGCCGTTTGCTTCAAAGAAGCCCTAAGCCCAGAGTTTAAAAAGTATCAGCAGCAGGTGCGCAAGAATGCTGCGGCACTGGCCAACGGCCTTTTGGAGCGCAGTTTTCATCTGGTTTCGGGCGGTACGGATAACCACCTCGTCTTGTTGAATCTGGCGGACACGCCGGTGAGCGGCAAGCAGCTCGAAGAGGCACTGGGTAAGGCAGCTATCACCGTCAATAAGAACACCGTGCCGAACGAGAAGCGCAGCCCCTTCGTCACCAGCGGTGTTCGACTCGGAACTCCGGCCGTCACCAGCCGCGGCTTTGGCCCCGAGCAGATGACGCAAGTAGCTGAATGGATTTGGAAATGCTTTAAGAACGTTGATAACGATGGCGAATTGCAGCATATTCGCGCTGCAGTAACCGCCCTATCGCGTCAGTTTCCTCTTTATCCCGAGTGGAGTTAGGATGAAGTGCCCTCGTTGTGGACTCGAGAACACCAAGGTTCTTGAAAGCCGACTCAGTCATGAGGGCAGGGCCGTCCGCCGTCGTCGTAGTTGCCTCGACTGCAACTACCGCTATACGACGTATGAAAAGGAAGAGGAGCTGATCTTTCAGATCCGAAAAAAGGATGGGCGATTCGAGCCTTATTCCCGCTTGAAAGCCCTCAAAGGTTTGCAGATCGCTTGTCAGAAGCGCCCCGTATCCTTGACGGATATCGAGGGCCTCTTGGCCAACGTTGAGCGCTCCTTGCAGGAAGAGGGACAGCGCATTGTCGATTCGCAACGACTCGGCGATCTGATCATGCAGTTTCTGCGAGAGTTGGATCACGTGGCCTATGTCCGCTTTGCGTCCGTTTATAAGGACTTCAAGGACCCGGAAGAATTCATCGCCGAGTTGCGCGCGCTGCAAGATCGAGCCAACGCAAAAGCCGAACTCAATCTGGAAATTCAGTAACTTATGTTCACAGGACTGGTTGAAAGAATGGGCCAAGTTGTGGCCCGAACCGCTGCCAACGACCGGGGCATCTGCGAGTTAGTGATCGATGTTGGCGCTGACTTTCCTGCCGGCGCCGGAGATAGCATCGCCGTCAATGGCTGCTGCCTGACCCTCATGGGGCAGACGGAAAATCGCTATCATTTCGAGGTCAGCCGGGAAACTCTCGATAAAACCGACCTGGGATTCCTGCAATTGGGCAGCACCGTGAACCTGGAACGGGCTGTGCGCTTGGCTGATCGGCTGGGTGGGCACTTAGTCACCGGGCACGTGGATGGAGTCGCCAAGATCGACGAAGTTCAGGCTGATGGGGATGGCTGGCTAGTCCGCGTCGCCATCCCCAAGCCATGGCATCGGCTGATGATACCCAAAGGTTCCGTCACGTTAGCGGGGGTCAGCCTGACCATCAACGCCGTCCGCGATACGGATGCGGGCTGCCAGATCGATCTGATGCTGATTCCGACCACGCTGCAAGTAACGACGTTGGGCGGTTGGCAAAGCGGCGTTGCCATCAACTTCGAAGCCGACATGATCGGCAAGTATGTGCAGCGATTGACGGAAACGAAGCCGCTCTAGAATCTTGCGACCGACTGCATTTTTTCCTTTCGTCTGAACCCGATCTCCGATAAAAGCCCCGTGCACATGTTATCGCCTTTAAAGGCAGGCTCTTTGGCAACCCAGCAGGATCAAACGACGATGCGAGATCAAGAACACTCCATCAGCCGCGTCGCGCGCGCTATCGACGCTTTGCGCGAAGGTCGCATGGTGATCATGACCGACGATGAAGATCGCGAAAACGAAGGCGATCTGATCGCTGCTGCCAGCCAAGTTACTCCCGAACAAATCAATTTCATGGCCAAAGAAGGTCGCGGGCTCATCTGTTTAGCGATGGCTCCTGACTTGTTGGATCGCTTGGAATTGCCGCTCATGGAAGATCGCAGCAAGGCTGGTTGTCTGCGGCAGACCGCGTTCACTGTCAGTATCGAGGCGCGCGAGGGTGTGACGACGGGCATCAGCGCCTTCGACCGAGCCCATACCATTCGCACCGCCATCGCCGATGATGTTTCGCCACGCGATATCGTGGTGCCGGGTCATGTATTTCCCTTGCGCGCTCGACCAGGTGGATGCTTGGAGCGAGCCGGGCACACGGAAGGGTCCGTGGACTTAGCGCGGATGGCTGGCCTCAAGGGCGCAGCGGTGATCTGCGAAATCATGAATGACGACGGCTCCATGGCGCGTATGCCCGAGCTAGAAGTCATGAGCGAACGACACGGCATTCCCATCGTTACCATCGCCGATTTAATCCACTTTCGCCTGATGCAAGAGCGGCACGTGGAATTGCGCGATCAGCGCCAGATTCGCACCAAGTACGGCACCTTTCAAACATACCTGTTTGAATCGTTGGTCGACGGCACACGCCACCTAGCGCTGACCAAGGGTGAATCGTTCGGCGATGAGCCGGTACATGTGCGCGTCCATAATCAACGGGCGCTGATCGATGTCTTTGGCGACCCGGAGCACGGTGGACGTTTTCGCATCGAGTATGGCTTGAGGATGCTGGCGGAGTCCGAGCGGGCCGTCTTCATCTATCTTTGCCGAGAAAATCCAGGCGACTCTATGCTGCAGGAACTGAGCGAGTTATCGGCTGATGCGGGTTCTCCCGATCCTGCGTCCGAGCGTCTGCCGCGGGTCGAGATGAGCCAGCGGCAAATCGGTATCGGCGCGCAAATTTTACGGCAATTGGGCGTGCAACGCATGATTATCCACACGACATCCACACGTCCGATACGCGGCCTTCAAGGATTTGGCCTGTCGATTGAGGGCACGAAAATTATCGATTTCGCATCCGAACAAACAGGGGAATGAACATGGCGCAACGTTACTTGGTGGTGGCCAGTCGATTTAACGAGATGATTACCAAAGCCCTGGTTCAGGGTGCCATGGATACATTTGCCGAGGCGAACGTCGATGCCAAGCACGTCGACATGCTTTGGGTTCCGGGTTGTTTTGAATTGCCGGCGGTTGCCGCTCAGGCAACGCGCACCGACCGCTACAGCGCCGTGGTTTGCTTGGGTTGCGTCATCAAGGGCGAGACGCCGCACTTTGATTACGTGGCTGGCGAGGCTGCTCGCGGTTTGATGCAGGTCAGTGTCGATACGGGGGTACCGGTGATCTTCGGCGTATTGACTACGGACAACGAGCAGCAGGCTCTGGCGCGTGCGGGTCTTAAGGGTGGCAACAAGGGTCGCGATGCGGCTTCGGCGGCACTGTCGATGACACGCGTCATGGGCCAGTTGCGCGAATGGAGCGAAGCATGAGCGCGTTACCTGTAGTGCCCCTACACAGCCAGCATCAAAAGACTCTGGGCCGCGACATCGCTGTTCAGTTCTTGTATCAGTGCGAATGCGAGCGGATGTTTTATTTTCCCGGCGCTCAGTTCGACGAATTCGTCGAGCACTTTCAAATTCCACCGCGCGGCGCTGCCTTTGCCCGCGAACTTGTTTCCGGCACGCTGAATGATTTGCCGCGCTGGGATCAATTGCTCGACAGCGTCAGCCGCAATTGGCGAGTGGAACGCATGCCCGTCATCGATCGCACCATTCTGCGATTGGCGACCTACGAGTTGCAAGAGACCGATACCCCAACCAACGTCGTGGTCGATGAAGCCATCGAACTGGCGAAGAAGTACGGTGCGGAAAACAGCGCTCGTTTCGTCAACGGCATCCTCGACCAACTTGCGCGCATGCGTGGGTAATTACGCCCCGCGAAGAGCGGGGCGGGTTTGGTTGAGGAGAAAATAGAACGCCCCGCAAGAGGCGGGGCTATGTTCTGAAACAGGTTATTCGCAATTCTGTTAACGCAAACCAATAGACTGGCTGGACCCCGTTGAAGAGGGCGAGCTAGAAGTTGAGGAAGATGTACTATCTGTGCTTGTGGTACTGCTAGTAATCGCACCGCTCAGTTCATTCGCATCCGTGTCCGAATAAGCATAGACGTTCGTTGCAATTGCTACCAGCTTGTTGGTAATACCTGCGTCGCTAGCAAAAGCAGCAGATGCAGTTCCATAAGCTCCCGAGACCTTCGCCGACTCTGCGATGAAAAGCCCTAACGCTGCGGAGGCATTCGACTTCTGCACTTCCGACGTTGCACTAACGGAATCCATAACTTCGCCCATCTTCACGGCAACATCGACTGTCTGCTGTAACGCCAATTGCGACGAAAAGCTTTGTCGAACGGCAAGGATATCGTCGGTGGATATGCTTGTAGATGCGTCATTGGTCTTTTCCGCAGTGCGCTGAACGGCTGTACAAGCAGCTGCGCTCACGCCTGCAGGATCGGCGTCCTCCGGAATTCTTTTAGAAATCGCATCGAGGACCGCATAGCTAAGTGCAGCCACTTTATGCTTATCCTCAGCATCAGATGAATCGAGTTCGCATCTTGCAAGAATTGCTGCAGCTGCGTCAACACCGGTTGCGAAATTTTGGTCTACCACATCGCCATTGCTAGCTAGTCGTAAAACTAAGGCTGCGAGTGGCTCGTCATTTAATCGTGCTATCCCAATTGGTGACTTATCAACATCTTGTTCAGACAACTTGACGACAACTTTTTTCCCGTTATCTGCCACTTCTGAAGCAATCTCCTGGCCTTCTAGGTAGACCGAGACGGAGAGGACTGCGGCTGACTGAAGGCTCAGAGCTGTCTGGCTATACGAGAATGAGTAAGTCACCATATCCGGATCTGCCTCGACTGTTTCCCCACTGCCAACCACTGTACTCGCCACCCGAGTTTGCTCTGTATCCGCCGCAACCGGATCCTTGTCACCACACCCCACCATCGAGACAACCAAAGCCCCCAACACAAGCATCTTCCGTTTCATAGAGTTCGCTCCCAAATCGTTGTCCGAGCTGATTGCAGGGCATAAGCACGTTGAAACGCCCAGCTTCGGATGGCAGATGTCCTCCGAGTACTAAGGATAGCGGCGGGATTCGGGGCAAACTTAAATTTAATCGAGAAAAGTCAGAGGTTTTGACCGGTTATCGGGACATTTTCGCAGCCGCCATGGGACATTTGACCCGCTTTGGGTTAAAATCATAAATCATCGAAAACCTAGCTGGGAATTCCCATGGACAAAGGTCAAAATCCGCAAGTCGATCCGCGCCTCGGCGGTCATCTGGATCAAGGACCGATTCTCGGCGCGCGTGCCGCTGCCACCGCCGAACAAACTCCGACGGCCTTGCCGCGGGCTGCGGCCGTCCACATCATCGATCCCGTCGACATGGAATTCTGCTCGTTTTGGCTGGGCATGTTTCGCCAGGGAAAGCTTGAGCCGCAAGACCTGTTCGGAGAAAAAGCGAACCTCTTCGGCGCTCTAGAGCGGGCGGCCGTCAAAGGAATGTCGGAAAAGGACCCAGTCATGGTCTCGGACACCAGCGTCCAGCCACCTCGATTTCTGTACATGATGCCGACGCCAACCGGCGATTTTCGCGAACGCCTACAGTGGGTCGCCAAGATCGTTGATACGGTAAAATCCTGGGCTCCCGACCGTATCGGCATTTACTTGGCTCCTGAACTCGTCAAACCACTTGAGGCTCGAGACCTATTACATCAGCTATTACGCGGATTGATCGCTGAGACACCCGCCCGCGATTACTTCTTGATTCCTGGCGGCCATGGCTTTAATGCTGTCCTGAACGCTGCCTTGGAGCTCAAGGCCGAATTGCTAGACGAACACAATATCTCCATGTTTGTCTTTCACTAGCAGGAGTCAAGCATGGAGCTCGTCGCCGCCTTTCGCCGGCAGAGTACCAGCTATTTCTGGCCAAAGATGAAACCGATCATCCGCTTTCTGACGCACCAGATTTCGGTGTTCGTTTTCTTGCAACTCATAACCATCGCCATTGCCGTCCTGTGGGTCGTTTTCTTCGTCGATCAGACGGCGATCCTGTCAGAAGCGCAACGCACCTTTGGCGCCTCACGCATCGACAGCTCCTATTCATTAGGCCTTTTGATTGCGGGCTGCATCCTGCTCGGCGTGATGATTGTCGGTACCATCTTTCTATTCGTCATTGCCCAGAGACAAGCAGCCCTGAACCGCCAGCATAAGACCTTTCTTTCCAGCGTTACGCACGAGCTGCGATCGCCATTGGCTAGTTTGCAATTGAGCGTGGAAACGATGCAATCGCGTCAAGTGCCGCAGGAAGTCGCACAAAAAATGTTGGGGATGATGACCCGCGATATCGCTCGACTGTTACGTCTAGTTGATCAGATCCTACTCTCGGCTCGACTCGACCGCGGCATGTCGCTGCCGGATGAGCCAGAAAGTTTCAAAATCGCTGACGTATTCGAAGAGTGCCTCAGTTCGGCCATGCACCTGGATCAAAATCTCAACGAGCGACTTTCCGTGAGCTATCCGGCAGAGCTGCAACTGAATACAAAACGGCATGCCATCGCCGTCATTGTCGGCAATCTTTTGGAAAATGCGATCAAGTATTCCCCCAAGGGCAGTCCCATTCAAATTAGCTGTCATCTGAACGATGGGGATGTGGTGATCAAGGTAAAGGATCAAGGCCTGGGACTAGCTAAAAAGGACCTTCGCCGAATTTTCCGCATGTTTCACCGCGCCAACCGTGCCAGCAAACGAGCCATACCGGGAACGGGACTTGGCCTTTACATCGTCAGCAACGTCGCCAAGTCGCTCGGCGGCCGCTGCTGGGCCGAAAGCCCGGGTCCAGGCGAAGGATCGTCATTCTTAGTGTCGGTGCCCAGAGATTTTTCCGGCTGGGCCACACCATGAGCAGCTCGCGACCGCGCATTCTCCTCGTGGAAGATGAAGCCAATCTTGCTTTCAATCTCATCTTCAACTTGCAGGCCGAAGGCTACGAAGTCCTTCACGCCGATGACGGCCTAAAGGCGCTGAAGGCCTTTCAAGAAAATGGCCCTTTTTCGGCGATCATTCTGGACGTGATGCTACCAGAGGTCGATGGCTATACGATCGCCAAGACCATCCGCGAAGGGGATGAACGCACAGGTATTCTGATGCTTACCGCTAGGGCCGGAGACCAGGATCGTGTGCACGGATTTGAATCTGGCGTTGATGACTACCTCACCAAACCTTTTCATCTGCAAGAACTATTGCTGCGCGTCAGACGTATGATCGAGAGGAGCGCGCTGCTGGCGCCAAGCACCGAGGCCGCCCCTCAAATCAAAATTCCCGTCTTGCGCTGTGGAGCGTTCGTTTTGGACGAGGACGCCCTGAAGATTCATGGTCCCCAGGGCGAATTTGATTTAACCGAGATCGAAGCGGGAATGCTGCGGGAATTTATGACCAATCCCGGCAAGATCCTGAGCCGCGGGCATCTGCTAAAACAGGTGTGGGGAATTCGTGGGAACGTCGAGACACGTACCGTCGATAACTTTATCCTGCGCCTGCGACGCATGCTGGAGGCCGACCCCAAATCCCCGGAAACGTTGGAGAGTATTCGCGGCCGTGGGTACCGATTCAACGTCAACTCCTGACATGTCACTTGCGCCATCACTTGCCCCCATGTTACCCACTCGACCGACGACAGAACTGATGTTTTTCGGACAAAGGGGTCAATATGAAACAAGGGATTTTGACGACAATACTTGTTCTTGCCGCTGGCGTATCGGAAATGGGATTTGCCCACTGCCTCGTCCCAGAAAAGGCTGAGTGGCATTTCATCTGCGCCGCGCAGAATGATGATGTTGAAGTAGAAGTGTTGTTGTTCTCTGATTCTGATCCGCGAAACTGCCCATCCGTCGTTAACTTCATCATGTATAGTCCAGCGAATCTAGAGCCCGTCAAAGAAAGCTTTCTCGGCGGCAAGCCGGTATTTCGCCGCATTCGCGAGGGCGTCTTGGAGATCTTGACGGCCTTTGGCTCACAGAATCATGTCTCGGTATCTTATCAAGACACCCCAGAGTTTCCCGGCTATATTGAGTTCGGCGGTGGACCGAGTTGGAAGTTGGATTGCACGGCACAGCCGACACTCTGAGTGTCCGTGCCGAATGCATCGACCGCAGCGTAGTCCAGACTTGCGGTTGGGGAGCTGACCTTGAAGATCGCCTTGGTCGTACAGCGATACGGTAAAGAAGTCGACGGCGGAGCCGAATTGCATGCAAGGCTTGTTGCCGAACAAATGGTCGCCAAGCGCGGCTGGTCGGTCGATGTGTTTACGACGACTGCCAGCGATCATCAAACTTGGGCAAATCATTTTCCCGCAGGGACGTTCGAACTCAACGGCGTCAAGATTCATCGCTTTCGGGTTTGGGTCGGACGTATTCCCGGCCTATTTGCCGCGTACAGCCGCTTTGCGAATTTTGCGTTGCCGCGAATGCGCGGGATTAAGCTATTGCGTTGGCCGATGATTGCTCTTGAGTGGCTTTGGTTCTTTCTGCAAGGGCCGTGGGCACCCGGTCTCGTCCACACACTTGTTCAAAACAAACTTGAGTACAATCGCGTCTTTTTTTTCACGTACCTTTATCTGCCGACATTGACGGGCTTGCCCCGATTAAAAGGTCGCGCGGTGCTGATACCGACGGCCCATGATGAGCCAGCATTTTACTTTTCTCCAGTGCAGAACATGTTGCTGCACGCTCATTTATTGCTGGCCAACTCGCTCCCGGAGCTACAGCTCCTTGAACGAGTCTATCCCGAAGTTCGCGATCGGACCGCCATCGTTGGGCTTGGCTTTGAGCCCGCAAAATTCGGCGCAACTGAGACCGAGGCAGACAACGGGAAAATTTCGATAGAAGGTTCCGGAAATCCCTACATTTTGTACCTGGGTCGAATTAGCCGCGGCGAGGGTGTCGATCGGCTCATCCAAAATTTCCTAGAGCTGCGATCGCATCCGAAGTTTGTCAACTTGGAGCTGAAGCTAGCAGGTCAGGCGGAAACCGATATCAACGTTCCGAGCCACTCGATGATTACCACCTACGGATTCGTCGATGATCGCGCGAGGAGTGACCTTATTCGCGGCGCTCTGGCGATCGTCGACCCTTCGCATCTCGAAAGCCTATCGATGGTGGCACTAGAAGGGATGGCTGCTCAGAAACCATTGCTGGTCAATCGCCACTGCGAGGTTTTTCGCTACTATTCCCAGCAGATATCTACAGCATTTCTATTCGGCTCGACGGCAGAATTTCACAGCAGTCTGGAAGCGATCATGACCACCGATTGGACGAGCGCTGAAAACCAAGAGCGACTGCGACTTGCGGCGAATTGGGCCAATTCTCACTACCGATGGGACGTGGTTTTAGCCAAATACGAGCAGGCTGTCACTGGCGAGTGGCACGAACTCGAGCAGCAAGCCCTCAGCACGACCTAGCGTCCTCGGAAAGAACACCCATCATTCGCGGCAAACTGATGTCAAAACGGTACTCGGTTCCCGAATGATTGTCGTCGAACTCCTCGTAATCGTGCTCAATACCTAATCGGCGCAGCACTTGATGCAACTGCCGAGCTCCATACAGCAGACGGTACTGATCCATCCGGCCGCATTCGAGGTAAAAATGCCGTAAGCTACGGAGCCCCTGGGGCTTGGTCGCGGCCACAATGACGGGATCCTGCTCCAGCCACCGACGCCAAACTTGCTCTACTATCTCCCCGGAATACAGATCAATGGGAATATCAAAGCCATCAGCCGTATGGGGATTTGGACTATAAAACCCGGCTGAGCCCAGCAGCATCAGCAAATGAATGTCGCCATTCGAAAGCTTAGGTGCCGCCGCCACATACGCCAAAAACTCCGAAACGCCACCACGCCATTTGGCCAACTTCTCGCAAAAAGTGTGCAAGTCGGGATGAAACAGCAAATCAAACCCCATATCGCCGGAGTGACTGGCCACGGCGGCAAATGCACCTGGGTAATCTGTAGCCAGGCGAATGGCACCGAATCCACCAGATGATCTGCCAAAAACACCACGATGGGCGGGTCCGACCTGTACGGGATAAGTCTGCTCAACATAAGGAATCAAGTCATGCACGATGTAATCACCGTGCGGTCCGAAGTAGGACGAGTTGATGTACTGAGATCCACCAAACTGCGTGTAGAGATCTGGCGCCACGACGATCGCCGGCGGCATCTTTCCATCGCTGGTTAGCCGCTCCAGTCGTTCTGGTAGCGACTCTTTGAACGGCTTCCACTCAAACATGCTGCGACCCGCATGCGTCCAAGGGGCTAATGCATAAAGCACAGGAAACCTACGGCTGGAATCGCTCGCTTCCGGCGGGAGATACACCGTCACGATTCGTTCGGATGGCTCGCCGGCGCGGTTGCCGCTCAGCCTTTTGCACTCTTGTGCGGTAACGAGTATGCGCCCTTTCACCAGCTAACCCCCTTAACTTAATTCACCTTTTTGAAATTGTACGTGAGCCAGAGAAAATTTTCTTTGGTCTTCTTCTTGACGGACGGCGAAACCCCAAGCATACATGCGCCGTCTACGGTATCCGCTAAATTTATTCAGGAATTCGCCGATTAAATGAGCACTAATTCTAATCAAAACTTGCAACGGAGTCTTCCGGCTGTGCGAGGCGTTGACGGCGAAATGAATGATCTCATCATGAGGGCGCTCCTGCCCTTTGCCGAGGGTCTTGCGGCTTATCATCAACATGAAGTCATTGGACTGAAGAACATTCCCGCGCAGGGTTCAGCACTGATCGTCTCCAACCATAGCCTCGCCACCTACGACATTGTCTTGCTGCTGTATAAGCTTTTTAAGGAAACAGGCCGCGTGAGTCGCCCACTCATTGATCGCCTGTTTTTCAAGATCCCAGGCCTTGGACAGATCATGGATATGACCGGCGCTGTGCAGGGTGGTCGAGATGATGCCAAGAGGTTGCTGAGCGCGGGGCATATCGTCTGCGTCGCCCCCGGGGGAATGCGCGAAGCCTTGCGCCCCTCCAGCGAGCGCTATCAAATCATGTGGGAGCGACGAAAGGGATTTGTGCGCGTCGCCCTAGAGACGCATTCGCCCATCATTTTGGCGGCATGCCCGAAGGCAGACGACTTGTACGAAGTGTATGACAACCCTGTTACGAAATGGGCGTACAAGAATTTTCGGGTGCCATTGTTTTTGGCGCGCGGACTGGGCTTCACTCCAATTCCGCGTCCCGTTCACCTCATTCATTTCGTCAGTAAACCAATCAAACCACCAAAGATGAGCGACGACCCCGCAGTGGCCGATCAGCAGGTCGAAGATTTGCACGCCAAGGTCGTCGAAGAAATGCAAAAGTTGATTGGAAGGGCTATTGCGCACCGCCCCAAGGCTCGGCGTCGCTAACGACGCGCCGACAATTTCGCCTGCGCTGACAAGCGCTGATTACGCAAGATCTGATGGTTTACTAACGACGTCAGATACTTTGTCAGCTGCAAAAACTGATTGTCTGACATGTGCTCGAAGCTAATCCCCGCGTCATTTCCGGATATGAAGACTCGCCGCACCTTTGCGGATAGTCTGAGAAAGTCGCCCTCCAAAGGCAGAACGAACTCGGAAATAGGTATATGCAGCTTTAACTGATCGCCAAGTCGAAAGACGAAATTTTCTTCATCCGTGACCAGCTTGGCCCCGTGGACGCTGAGATCAACGATGCGCCCAGTCATCATTCGATTTCCCTGCAGATGAAACAGACTCAGAGGAATATCGACTGTATAGCGGCGGCTCTTTCGGCGATTCTTCTGCTCGAGACCTACCCGGACCCGCGACATAACTTGCACGTTACTTAAGCGGTCATAAGGAACCATCTCATCGAGCTCGTGATACTGCAGCAGGCGCTTGTGATATGACTTAATTAACTCATCCGTATTGCGCGAGAAAAACAACACAGGAACCTGGTCCTTGCGGCGCTTTGTCTTGAGCACCTGAACCATCTGCAGCACTTTATCCATCGAATCAAATTCATCGTCAATGATAAGCAATGAAATCGCTCGGTTAAGCTGACGCTGCATCTCGCCAAGCGACTTTGGAGTCGTAATCGCATATTGGGGAAAGTTTGAATGAACAAAATTAACGATATTCAGATGCAGGTCCGCATCAAACGTCTCGCGCATACACATCATCACATAGTTTTTTCGCTTTTTTCGCGGAGCCTGGAGATAGTCCGTTAACGAGTTCTCGCCCTTTCGCTCTTCGTCTTGTAGCTCGTCACCCTTTTCGCCTTTTTTTGCGGGCAACTTATCCTTCTTTGGCGACGCTTCCGGCTGATCTTTCCTCTTACTAAACTTCGAAATGGTGGACATTACTTTGCCTCCATCTTCCAGGAAAGAATGTGGCGAAAGAAAGAAAATGGCTCAACTCGCACCCCAGATACGCGAACGTTGTGGGCCGCATGATGCTGGAGGGTCCAGAGATAAATGTATGGCGCTTCGTCAGCCAGCGTTGCGTGTAGCTTCTGATAAATGGCCCTACGTTTATCAAAGTCATTGGTTGCATCGGCTTCGGTCAACAGTGCATCCACGCGAGGATTACGATACACGACAAAATTATTTCCGTAGGGAGTTGCACTGGAGCTATGAAAAAGGCTGGTGATATTGCTCGCATCATCGAAGCTCCATGAAGCAATCGTCATGTCATAGTCATGTTCGCCTAGGATGCGCTTCTTCCAAACTAGCCAGTCCATGAACTGAAGTTCCACCGAGATACCAACCTGTTGCAGGTAGCCTTGAAACGCTAGAACGATTCGCTTCACCATTTCGCTCTCGCCAGCGAGGGGAACAGCAAATAGCAATTTAATGGGATCTCCGCCCGGGCCTTCTAGGATCCCGTCCTTATTCGCATCCTTGAGCCCGGCGTTTTGCAATAGCTGCTTTGCTCGCTCTACATCGAAGGTCATGCTTTTCACATCCAAGTTGTATGCCCAACTCGTTGGCGGAAACGGCCCAGAAATCAGCCGACCCTTGCCCTGAAAAAATGCATCTAGCATTTCCTGGCGATTGACGGCCAAGCTGAGCGCCTGCCTAACGCGACGATCGCGCAAGATGCCGCGACTGGTGTTGAAAGCAAAGAATGAAAAAGAAAGCGCATCATAGGGAATCAGACCAAGCTTTCGATCGCCAGAAATTTCGGAAAGGTCGCGCGGACTCACATAGGTGATCAAATCAAGTGAATTGAACATGAGAGACTGTGCCATTACATTCTGGTCTGCATAGGATTTCATGACGACACGACCGATCGCAGGCTTACCTGAATGATGACGGTCATTTGCTTGCAGAACTACCTCGCCTTGAGGATTGGCCGAAACAAATGAGTAGGGACCCGTACCAACCGGCTTGCTGGCGAATTCACTGCCACGCTTCAGAGCTGGAGCAGCCCCCAAAATATGGGATGGTAGAACTTTGAATAGCATGGCTCGCAATGGATCAAGCATGGCGCGTCGCAGGCGAATTTCAACTTGATTCTCGCCGCGAGGAATCGCTTGGTCGATGATCAGGAATCGCTCGCGATTAGGAATCTCGCTTTCCGCCGATGTTAGCAGTCGCACTGTGGTGACGACATCCTTGGCCGTAAAAGGCTGCGGCGCATTTGAACCTGTAACATGCCAAAAGACGCCCTTTTTGAGTTCAAAAACGACGGATGTTCGATCTTTGCTAACTTGCCATGACGTCGCTAATTGAGGCTCATATTGACCGCCTGGTCCTACCGTCATCAGGGATTCAAACAGCAGATCTGAAAGACGACGTCCGGATGCTTCGTGTCCCGTATAAGGATCAAAGCCATCGAGCCGACCGGTTTCCCCATACACTAGGTCTGAACTTGGCTTAGCTGCAAAGGACGCACTCGCATCAACCAAGAGGCCAAATGTCGCCATTAAAACCGCAGTTCTCATAACAGCCACACCTTTTTTACTTTCTAGATAATATCTTACAAATAGTGAATCTTACTTGGGGCATATTGACTGCTCTGCAGCTGTACGCCTTGATTCGTTAGCGCCAGAAATACGCGGTCCCAAACACCCACCTGCGCACGAAAGCTCAACACACCAAGTCTCGACACCAGAATATCACGATTCATGCGCGTTCCCGTCGCAAACTTGTATTGCCGTCCAGAAAACAGATCACATCCGTAGATGGGGTTGAACTCGTTCGGATCGCGTTTGACATAAAATAACTTACGGCTGTCGGGACTCCAGGCGGGGCCAGTATTCAGATCGACAACGACATCTTCGGCTACCTTCATGCCCGCCAAGGCCCAATCCTCGAATGTGCGTGGCGTACCTTCCGTCAAAGGAATCACATAGATGTTCCACCGGCGCTCCTCTGAGTACTTATCTGCCTCGCCGCTATCCGCATAAAAAGCGACCCACTTGCCATCAGGCGATACTGTCGGACGCAAATCGTCACGCTGCCAACGCGTCAGTCGGACGGGCTGCTGCCATGACCCGGCAGCATTCCGCTCAAGCAGCAGAATATCGTGATTCAGTGCGTCGCCGCTGGAATAGACAATCCGATTTCCTTTCGGAAACCACTGGGGAAAAAGATCTACATCAGATGAAGTCGTCAGTCGCTGGACGTCACCCCGTGCGAGATCCAACAGATAGAGATCCCCGCCCCCCGATCGACCACTGACAAACACCAACTCGTTCGAATTCGGGCTCCAATTCGCGTACCCATCCTTTGCAGAACTCTTGGCAACCGCTTCTTCCTTACTACCAACGGCACCTACATAGACGTTGTATTCGCCCACGCCACCGTTCGACATAAAGGCAAATCGCGTGCTGTCTCGCGACCAGCTCAGTCCTGAGTTATATGATTGGATCGAGCGAGCGACCATTCCGTCCAAGAAGTTACCCTGACCACGCGGCACCACCAAAAGTTCCTTGACGTAGTTACCTAGAATGTCTTTGACCAGGATCTTGCGCTGATTGGCCGTAATCGACTCAAAGCTAAGATAGACTCCGTCGGCTGACCAACTCAAGTTGGCTTCGTTGTACGAGGGGTTTCTCTCGTCCAATCGCTTGACTTCAATGAGCTGCATATCGGAGCGAGCCGACTCGAGGCGAGGGAGCTCCCTGGAGAAGTGCGCGGCTCCTGGAAAAAAATTGAGTAGAAACTCGGGAAAATATTTACCATCGGAGGCCCGAAACTTCGTTAGGGGTGGCCCGGAGCCTCCGTCGAGA
This sequence comes from uncultured Oligoflexales bacterium, assembly GCA_964560765.1. Classification (GTDB taxonomy): domain Bacteria; phylum Bdellovibrionota_B; class Oligoflexia; order Oligoflexales; family CAZLMG01; genus CAZLMG01. The sequence continues at coordinate 139,708 of CAZLMG010000007.1, read as the reverse complement.
ATGGAGGCTTTCCAAGCACAGCCGGTCGATAGAAGCACGGCAAGACCCAGAAAACCCAAAGTCGGCAATGGTAGCATGCGTATCCGCCTATTTGTTGGCGACGCTCTGCGGCATATTCTCTAAAAGAGCGCGTACCTGGTTGTAGTAAACTTCAGCATGTTCGCGGTAGTTTTCCTGACCGCTTGCTGGGGGAACTACCTTGGTCGCACCCTCCATGTACTCTCTCCATGCTAGCGCAGTTGGCGATACCATCGCTTCATTGCTGTCCATCAACCACATTCGATGCAAAGATAGGGCCTGATAATATCCGACATTGTGGGCCGCGCGTGGGTGTTCGTTCGCGGAGACAAACCGAATCTGCGGCGCAACACGGGCCAGAACTTCACTGGCTTTGGCCAAGTGCGCTCTTGCCGCTGCGGGCTCACTCGTCGCCAGCAGTTCCGCCGCGAGAACCAGCGCGATCCCCTCATTAATATGAGAGCCAATGAATCGCTTATCGACAAAGTCTCTGACGGCTTCTTGACTTGTCACACGCGCAAACGCACCGGCTGCGGCAGCCGGCTGCTTCATCTGCAATAGGAGGATCTCGCCAAGCTCATGCTGTGAAAGTAAGTAGTCTGAATGCGTCTCCGGAATTTTCGAATAAAGCTCCGCTGCTTCAGGAAAGCGCCCTGCTGTTGCTGACCGTCGAGCGGGCCCCAGTAAGTCACGCTCGAGCTTGATAGCCTGTCCAGCGGTCAGGTCAAGCGTACCTTGATCAAATTCCATGACCTGGACAAAGTCCTTGTAGCCTTCAAGCCCTCCGATTTTCACCTTCACAAACCCCACGGCCACAGGAATTGGCACCCGGATGGGGGTATTGCCGACAACTTTGCCGTCCAGCGCCACTGCAGCGCCTGCGGGTTCCGATTCCACTTGAAGATATGAAGACTCACGCGTGACTTGCACGTCGCTGCGCTTGCGTCCATCAAGCGTCATTTCTCGGGCAAAATCTCGATACCCATGCTTGATAATACGCACGAGTCCGTGCTTGCCAGCAACGCCGGCAGGCACCTTCAATCTCCCGGTCTCATCCGTTGATCCGATCCAGAACTCATTAAAATAGATGTTTGCTTGAGCGATCCCTTTCGACATGCCAGTTGTATCGGTACCCGTAACATGTACCTCGCCTCCGAGACCCTCGCGAGATGGCGCCCCCCGCATCACAACCAAGTCGCCACGATCAACAACTGATCGAGCCGACGTCGAGATGACTTTAGCCGTGCTTTCATCACCACCGACTTTGGTAACCTTGATCCGTGCTGTTTTGGCATGCAGTTGCTGGCGCCCGAGCTTATCGAGCTGCGTCCCATAGACATCCAGTTCGTCGCCAACTTGCACTCCGCGCCCGGAGTTGAATCCCAGGTTTATGCGAATGAGTTCACTTTCTTTACCAATAACAGCGCCTTCAAACGGGAATGCCTCAATAATTTTCTCAGCAACCTTGGCCACCGTCGCCATCATCGTCCGTTTATCACCAGAACCGACTAACCGCTCCTTTGCAGCGGCCAGAATGTTGCCATGGCTATCAATCAACGATAGCTCAAGATGCTGTTCGCCGCTCATAATGATAGTTGGTAGCAACACCGCATTGAGATGTGCCTTTAATTCTGTTGATTGCCAGCCTTTAGTGAGAATCTGAGATAACGATACCCCCGCAGTACGGGCTGCCTCGGCAACTTTGCTGTATTCCACGGATTGAAAGGCTGCGTTGGAGTAAAATCCCTTGTTCACAGCTTCCCGCAAATCATTTTCAATATCCTTTAGGTCTGAAGGCTTGGCTTCACCCATCAATTCTCCCGCAAGTTTCACATCCCACAGCGCTAGCTTCACTGGCGGCGGAGCCTTTGGCGTATAGTGACGAACAAGATTCATGGGACCCGCGACAACAAAGTCCGTTTCAAATGAATCCGGCAGCGCATTCTTTGACTTCAACATTATGTCGAGAAGATCTGATTTCGACCCACGATATAGGTATCCGAAGTGACCTAGACTGTCAGTTTCGCCAACCCGCTCGCCCTTTACAAAAACCTCAACGCCAGCCAACCCTTTTAGATATTGAAATGTCTGAAGAGTAGCGAAGATATCGATCATCTCGCCTCGCGGCAAATTGAAGCGATACATTCCCCCTGATGCTAAATTCACATTCTGCCTCTGACTCTGATAGCTCTTGGCAGAGACCATGATTGGTGTGGGATTTGGATACTGATCGCGATAAATGCGAAGCGCGCAGCGGCCGCGCTCATTGGTGATGCAGCCATCATCAAATTTGCCGCGAGCGTCATCGCCGATTCGGACGTTGGCATTGGCTACTGGATTTTTCCCTGAATACACGTGGATATTAAAGACGATCCTTTCCGGCAGTGTTTCAGATTTTGGGCGTGACTTTTCTGCTGGCGCGCCGTCCTTGTCAACACTATCAACGTGACTCAGAACCGGTGATTCCTGCGCGGGTACCGTCGCAGCATCTTGCGCCTTCTCGGCCTTTTCATTCAAGGGGGCGCTCGCATTGGCGGCTTCTGTGGTTGCGACTGCACTTGACGCTTGGACGGTAGCAAGACTTTCCTCTACTTTGCGCTCTTCCTCTGCATTTGGCTTGGGCACGAAATAGAGGGTCGCTTGTACTCGCTGAATCTGAGCGTCATCTGTCGACACAGTAAAGCTGTCGAAGTACGGCGCATAGTAGAATTCTTCGCTCTCTTTGATGATCTCTAGTTTTTGCCGGGACTCTTTGGGAAGTTGCAAATCACCTGCGAAGCGTCCCACTCGATCGCTAGTACCGACCTGCTGACCATTGACGCGAATGACTGCTTCGGCAATGGGCTCTCCCTGATTGGACTTCACTTCAATTTCAAGTGAAACCTTGGTTTCTTGCTGAAAGCAACCCGGCAGCGCTAGGCCCGCAGACAACAACACGTTCAGCAACTTCAATTTAGTTCTCTGGTACATCGGTCATGTCCTCACTCGGAGCTAGAAGTTTGGAGGCATCAAGTCTGCTGCGCCAGATCCTCGGCTGAATTCTACCCCCTCGCCAGTTCCTATCGTCTTCGTTTGCACGGGAGCTATCGGTCTTAACTTGAGCACTAAATCTTGCGCCTTGCTGAGTTCGACGGTTGCCGATGCCGGTGAGTAGCCAGGAACAAGTGCTTCAACGAGGTAGCTCCCCTCCGAAAGGTCACCGGTTGAGGCGAAGGAGCCATCTTTAGCGATTCGCACCGCCTCTGTAGCCCTGCTTTCGTTGGTACCGCCAAGTTTGGAGATGTTGACTCGCCCGTCCGCCACCGCTATTGGATCACCGTTTTCCGATATCAGCTTGCCAGAAATACCCGTGGCACAAGACATTAGAGCGGGAATGAGCCCTACAACCATCAACTTACCGAGCATCATTGCGCGTCCTCTCGATTGATCCATGCGACTGAGTTTGTGTTCTTGACCCACAGGAGTTTCCTACGCGAATTTTCCATAAGCATGACGTACATAGTACCCCGCGGCCACACCACCTGCACCTCTTCTGCCGATGCGTAGTCAAAGACAGCTGTTACATCTCGAACTAGAGACACGATCGGAAACGTGGCAACCTTCAGTTTTAGTCGCTGTTGGTTGACGGACATTTTACCAAGAGCCGCGCTATGTACCCAACCTTGAATTTCACCGTTCAAAGTTACGATCTTCTGCCACACTCCCACCTTTTGCCAGGTGATGACTTGCAGGTCTTGCGTCAGCACCGCATCTGATAGCGGATAATCCGGCCCGGGGCCTAGCCGCACCTCGGCTCGGGGACGGTCAATTCGCGACATCATGACCAGCCCTGGATCAAACTCCGCCATTTCCGGTAACGCGCCGAGCTCTTTAGCGGGGGCGGCCTGAGGAATTTTTGTAATCGGCTCTATGAGCGGCAGAAGATGGCTGGCGTCGAAGTCTGCCGACTCATCGCCAGAGGAAACACATGCAGCCAGCCCCAGCAAGACGGCTGCGGCACAGCCTACACGCAGAAATCTCATGGTGTTAACGGTGCCCCGCCATTCAGTTGAGGAATATCGTCCGGACTAGCAGAAGAGTCTGCCGAGTCTATTGCGGGTTCGTCGTGAGCTTCATCCGTTTGTGGGGCTGCGGGTGGGGCCGTCTGCGGGGCTACCGGTGCGTCGGGCCGCTGAATGCTGGCCGTCGGGGCTGTGGTTGCAACACTGCGAATGGGCAAGTTGGCCGGTATTTTCTCCACAATAGTAACGCCATCGTTACCCAGTACACCGACGCTCACCTCGACGACGCGACCCTGTGTATCGGGCGGTAACTGAAAGTTCATGGTCTTTGCCTTATAGTAGCGAATACTATAGGCGAATCCCGCCGTTGGGCGCTTTGCTTGGCCCAGATTATCGACCTGAATACCTTCCGGAGACTCTAAGTAGAAAACTCTGCCGGCTTGATTTTCGATCTTAGCAATACCGAATACGAAGCCCTCGGCTTTCTGCGGACTTTGATTATTGCGAAGGGCAAAGCGCACCTTCACTTCGGCACCTGCCTGCGAAATCTTGGGCTCTTCGATGTCAATCGATCTGCCCGGCGGCGCCGCAACAGTCGAAGTCCCCGCTAGAGGAGCAACACCCGGTGCTGATTTGGCTGCCAATGCAATAGGCGCCTTTGGCTCCTGGACCACTTGAGGTGCCTTTGCCGCTTCCTGGGTCACAGTCACCGGGTCGCCCGGGCGACCCGCATCAGAAGCAACGGACTTGACGATAACCGTGCCTGGAGTTCGACGCTCAGCTGCGACCACAGCTTCCTCTCCTTTGGCGTTCGGATCGCGAGCCGGCGCGTTGGGGTATGCCTTCTCGTATACTTCTTCAAAGCGAACCTGGTAATCGAATATCACGCTCATTGAGTGGGTCAGTTTCGACTCAAGTTGAGATACCTGCCGCATGGAGGAAAACAGTAAACCGGAGGCCAATATGGTCCATACGGCCGCCACAGCGCCGGCTATAACCAGAAACTGAGCGGATGCAATTTTAATCCGCAAAGACCTAGTTTTGTTTGCATCCACAAAGTAGATGACGTTCAGTTCTCGTTGTCGATTCGACTTAGTCGAAGGCGCGTCGCCTGCAGACCGAGGCATAAATCCCCCTGCCCAATTCCCGAAATCTATCGATTGATCTCTCTTAATTGTAGCACGGCTGAAATCGCTGCCCAATTTTGCGTCAACCACTCGCCCGGGGAGCCGTGCATTGATTTGCCAAAAGGAAAGCCCCCAACTAAGATACCCATATTGTAAGTTTATATTTTTATTGGTTTAGGCTTGGCTTTTAACTTTCGAGCCATTTTCTCTGACGATGCGAGTCCAAGTGCTAGGTTCGGTTTCCAATATGACTACTGTGCGGCTTGCCTTCTATCGCACTTCGAGCATTGGCGATGTCGTGCTCGCTACCGCTTGCCTTGATTTGCTGCAGGCCATCAAACACACGCGGTTTGAGGTCATATGGATTGGCCGACAACCTTCATTGAGCTTGATATCGACTTTTTATCCAGAAGTGCACTGTCTCGAGGCAAAAAAGCTGGACTCTAGCACCTTGGATCCGGCAACTGAGGGTCGGTTGGCGCAACTGCATTTTGTCATCGATTTGCAAAAGAGCCTGCGCTCTCATTTTGCATGCCGAAGCCTTTCCAGAGCCTATGAAATCCCGGTCTTTGCCTGGAGTAAGGGCAGCCTGACGCGACAGCGCCTGGTTCTGGAAGCACGCCTTCGCGGACGGTCGAAAGCACTCCCCAAAAAAGTGATTTCGGCCGATCATCACCAATTCAATGCTATGGTTGAACCGCTACGCCGGGCGCTTGAGCAATTTCTACCAATTGAACTGCGAGATGAACTGAGCAGTTACCAGCCAGTTCCTCGACTTCCGATACAATCCGACGACCTTTCCAGGCAGCCTTGGGCGAAAGAGATGCGCCTAGGGTCTTGGTTAGCTGTTGGCCCCGGTGCTGCGCACGCGAACAAGCGTGCTCCCGCAAGCACTTTCGTTGAAATACTCCTGCAGTTGGCGGAGCGACTTGGCAAAAATTCAGACGCCCCCCCACAGACGGGTCTCATGCTTTTGGGTGACGAGCAAGACCGTCAAATTGCGGTCGACATCCTAGATCGTGTGAATTGGCCCGGCCCAAAAATGAATCTAGCGGGTAAGTTGGCATTAAGCGAAACTCCGTTCGCCCTTCGCTACGCTGGCGTATTATTGGCCAACGACACCTCTTTGACGCATATTGCAGAGTCCATCGGCACACCTGTCGCAACACTGTTTGGCCCAACTGTCGAGGCCTTCGGCTTTGCGCCCCGTGATCCTCGAAGCCGCGCCTTTTCGGTTTCTCTTGGCTGTCGACCGTGTTCAAGGCACGGCAAGACACCTTGCCGCTTTAAGGATCAATTGTGTTTCAAGTCGCTTCCCAATGCAGAGATCGCCCAATTCCTTCAGCATCTCCTCATTTCGGCACAATCACCTCAGGCGCCGGCACCATGAATCCACCTGTTCGATCGTTGTCAATTTTCTGGGTCCTGTACAGCCTTGTCATTTACTTCATATTGCGCCCCATCTTGTTCGCTGGCGCCATACTATCACCAGCCCTTCGCCGTCAACTGGCCGGACGAATTTGTAACAAGTCTATGATTGCCGAAATGAGTGCGTGGAGGGCGAAGTTTGCAAATGTGTGCGTATTCTTTTGCAGCTCGGCCGGCGAATACGAACAAGCGAAGCCACTCATCGACCGCCTGAATAAACGTGGCATAGGCACATATCTCATATTCTTCTCTGCCTCTGGGCTGAATTACGCGCGCCGACGCGCTGAGTTGAACCCCTACATACTGATGCCCTGGGATAGCGTTTTGACTTGGCGGAAAGTATATCAAGCACTAAGCCCAAGCTGCAGCCTGGTGGTCAGGCATGAACTATGGCCGGCGTTTTTGACAACTGCCGCCCAATTCGGCGCATTACTCCTTATCGATGGGTCTGCAACTGCATCTTCCAGCATTTCCAGACGAATCCGTGCGCGTTTACATCGAAATTTTGATGAGATTTTCGTCGTCGATAATGACGATCAAGCTTTTTTCGCCATGAGCCCCAATAGGGAAAAGCCGATCATTGCAGTGCTTGGCGACACGAAGTACGACCGAGTTATTGAGCGCCACAAAGAGCAAAGCTTGGCGACGCAGTCGCTCCGGTCTCAAGTCGCGACCACACTGGGAACCGGTCCAAAGCTAATCATTGGCAGCGCATGGACTCCAGATCTAGCTTGGGCGCTGGCAGCCGTCAAAGCCTTTAATCAGTTAGCAGCCCACGACCAGCGTCTTACGCTCATTGTCGCGCCGCACGACGTGTCGTCTGACAACGTAAATTCCATGTTAAAACAATGCACCGACCAAGAAATGCACTGCCTAAGCTTTTCCCAGCTGAGCGAGGCAATATCTACCCATTCCGCAAACAGTGCATTACCCAACTGCTTAATTGTCGACAAAGTTGGTTTCCTGGCAGAGCTATACGGATCAGCTGATTTGGCCATGGTTGGTGGCGCCATTCATCATCGAGTTCACAACGTGCTGGAGCCTGCGGCACACGGCCTTCCGATAACATGTGGCCCGTGTTATAAACATTCTAGGGAAGCCGTTGTTTTGGTACAGGCTGGCATCATTCAGCCGGTTAATTCCCCAGAAAAGCTTCTAGAGTGGCTGCGACTTGCCAGCACTGCCAGAACAGAGATCCGAGAGCGCACCCGGTCAAAGGTCGAAAGTCTTGCTGGTGCAAGTGACAGAATTTTAGAGCGAATCTCAATTTATATTGATGCCGGGCGTCCGAGCGCTCGTTAAGATTTTTTCAACTTGAAAGACCCCGTCTATGGGCGAGAAGCTGTTAGTGATCAACAGCACCCCAGCCGAGACGCGCATTGCGCTGCTCGACCGGGGAAAGATTGTTGAATTGCTTGTCGAACGGCGACAGGCAAAAGGTATCGTCGGTAATATCTACAAGGGTCGCGTCTCTAGAGTTCTGCCCGGGATGCAATCAGCATTTATCGAAGTCGGAGCCGAGCGCACGGCCTTTCTCTATGGCGGCGACGTCATGGACCCCGCCAATATGGAGCTAAAGCGCCGCGAGTCGCTCGTTGAGTTCGATGCGGGTGCCGAGGTCAAACTGGAAGCAGTTGCCGCTGTCGAGCGAACCCCGATTGAAAAACTACTTAAAGAGGGTGACGAGGTTTTAGTACAGGTCACCAAGGAGCCGCTTGGCACAAAAGGAGCGCGACTCACGACGTTTGTTTCGCTTCCAGGACGCTACGTCGTTCTTATGCCAGATTTTGAACACGTCGGCATCTCTCGTCGCATCGAAGATGAAACTGTGCGCGAGTCACTGCGCGCCGCAGCCGAAAAGATTCGACCCAAGGGATTCGGGATTATCGTTAGAACGGCTGGTGCCAACGCCGACCCAGAAGAAGTCCGTCGCGAGGTCGATTTTCTGGTGCGGCAGTGGCAACACCTGGACCGAAGGCGTCGTCGATCAGGCGCTCCTTCACTTTTGTACCAAGAGCCAGAATTCATCGAAAAGTCGGTGCGCGACTGGCTTTCCGATGATGTCCGCCACATCTTCATCGACGACCGCAGAGAGCATCAGATTCTGGATGAGTTTCTGACGACTAACATCCCTGATGCGCGCCACAAACTCGTTCTCTATGAAAAAGAGAACCCCATCTTTGATGAATTCGGAGTGGAGCTCGACATCGCCAAAGCACTTGGTCGAAAAGTATGGCTGCCCTCTGGCGGGTACCTGGTGGTTGATCAAACGGAGGCCCTTACCGTCTTTGACGTCAACACAGGAAGATTTGTCGGCAAGATCAGCGCCAAAGAAACGATTCTAAAGACCAACCTGGAAGCTGCAGCGGAAATCGCGACCCAGTTGCGGGTGCGAAACATAGGCGGCATCATCGTCATCGATTTTATTGACATGGAGGCGGTTGAAGATCGCGATCAGGTCGAAAAGGCGTTTGAACTAGCTCTGAAGGATGACAAGGCCAAATATCAGGTTCTCAAGATTAGTGAGTTCGGCCTAGTTCAGATGACTCGCAAGCGAACGTCGGAGTCATTAGAGCGACAGCTTCTTGCAGAATGCCCAACCTGTGCTGGCAGAGGCCGAATTTCCAGCATCACCTCTCATCTTTGCGAAATGGTGCGCGAGATCGAACGACACGCTGTACGTACGAAACAAACGCTCATCACCATCCGGATGACGCCGACTCTCAAACGTAAATTTGAAGAAGAAGATCGCGAGCTGATGAAACACGTTGTCAGAAAGCACAAGATCAAACTGAAGATCGAGGAGGCAGGTCCCGGAGATGAGCCGCTCATCGACCCGCCATATGAAATCATCTAGTTTATCGACTTGCTAGTCGCTGGTCTTTCGCGCCAGCGCCTAGTTAAGACGCAGCATAACTGCGCCAAAACTTCCAGTTTCGCCAGCGAAAGAAACGCTCACCACATCCGACTGCGGATCTTGAACTTCAAACAACATTGGCTTTGGCTGGAGATAATGAAAAGATAGCTCCCGACTACTGGCATTGATGCTCGCATATTTACCAACTTCAGCCCCAACATCATCCAGCCCCATGTAATTATTGAAACGCATCCCAAACGTCTTGCCCTCATTGCCCGCAGTGTCAACCACATCACCATTCGGACGTTGGACGCTAAAAATGGACGAGACTTTGACGTTTGACGCTCCATCCAAGGCCAGTGCACCTAAGTATTGTCCAAACAGCTCAAACCAACTCTTCTGCATTGAGCCAACCAATCCGGAGATGCCACGACTGTTTCCTATGACAAACTGCCTCAGAATTTCCAAACCGCGACTCTTGCCTTCCGAGGTGGCAACTGTTCGATCAATATGATCCACACCACCAGCCTGAGAAACCAGGTAGTAAACCAGCGTCTGCGCTGCTCCTTGCGCCGAGTCAGACAGCGATGATTTCACCTGCAAGACGGGCTCTGGATCGCCGGTAAATGAATCCAGATACGGTCGCGCAAACTCCGGAAAATTCGAGGCTCCGTAACCGAGAAGGTCTTCCATAAAATGCGCCAAACCCTCATCCAACGCCAAACCCTCGTTATCGATCTTTTGGACGCGCACCCGATAGAAATCCAAAATGGCGTGATGCAGCTCATGAGCGATAGCCGCGTGAAACGACTCACTCGCGTCAGACGCCTCGACCCCGATTTTGGTTAGATCACTCGGCACGTAGATGGTGGGCCGACCATGCGTTGTGCTTGCGCTGGCACTAAAGGCTCCTGGCACCATCAATGCCGATGGCCAGTACTTCGCATCATCAAAAGGAAGGACGATAATCGTCGGTTTGAAAACATAATTATCAATGCTTTGATCAAAGTCAGACCTATAAATCAGTTTGTACATCCCGAGCGCGGAGGCGATACTCGTTTGCAGCTTTGAAATACTGGGCTCTGAAACAAGCGACCCGGTCACTGTTATCAGGCAGTAGTCCTGCTTGTCCTCCTTGTCGAGAAAGTTCTCGTCCACCGGATTCTCGCTCGAGGGAACGAAGATTTCTTCGGGGCACGCATCAGTCAATTCATAGCTCAGCCTTCCCGCTCGCGGTTTGCTCCGAATCTGATGGCGAGAAATTCGGAGCATCTCACCTAGGGTCTGCGGTAATGTATCTGCGTCAGCAAAGCGATCACGCCAAACTGGGATTTCATGCATGACTTCCGCCAACCCACTCAATCTCCCGACCCACAACAACTCTTCTTGCTGGGTCATGGTGGGATCCAAGCGATTGATGAGAGTGCGTAGCAAGTGATTGTTTGCACTGGCGATCTCTGCTGCGGGCTGCGCTGCTGGCACCGGTGCCACCGCCCCAACTCCAGTGTGCAATGCAGCTCCGCTGACCACCGAAGCGGACAGTGCTGGCGCTTGCGCCATTTGCACACCGTCAACTACTGCTGGAGTGCCGACAGAGTAGGGAATGATCAAGACTTTGGCGCCCGCTGCTGAATCCTTAAAATCCAGCGTCATTGTTTCAGAGCTCGCAGCACGAATGACTCCGCCACCGATGCACCCAAGACCGCAGTTGCCATCTTCAGCTGTCTCGCTTTTGCCACAGGCTAACGTCATCAAAGTGAGGCCTAATGGCACAAAGAGGAGAAGATGTAGATTCCGCATGATCACGCCCTTTCGTTATCTCTTGCTACGCTCACATTGGATGTGCGCATTCTGGGGAGCATTTTCCTCGTTGCAGATACGCCAGTCCAGCTCAAATCTTGCATGACACTCATTCGCACCGACCGCTGTTATGCTCTGGGGGGAGCCGACCCATGTTGCGCGACACTGATGCGGATCGACCATCCTTGGGCAAACGGCTTGTGCTGGAGGACATGCTCCAAGTGCAGGAACGCTTGCGCAAGAAACGCCACCTAAGCCAGAAGGCCGAAGATTGCTCTGACATGCCGCATTGGCAAGTGAACGCTTGGCCAAGCATGGATTTTCTCCCCACCCACGCAGAATACTATGGCTGCTAAGCGCTTGCCCTAGATACACCTGCGCAACACAAACCGTTGGATCCGATGCCTCTGGACAACTGGCAACGCTGGGACATTCGCCGGCTGAAGGATCAGGGACACAGTAAACATGTCTCGATCGTCTGGGAACTAGCTCATGACCGCAGTAGGTATCTCTTAGGGCGAGCTCCGCGTCACAACGAGTTTCACCCCAACCTCTCGGATCACGGCCTCGCATCCAAAGGATCGACTCACCGCCAGAATGGAGGCATAGAGTTCTCTCGCGCCCTTCATTCGAGCACTTTTGCCGTTCCATGTCACAGTCGACGACTCGGTACAGTGTGTCTTCCAGATCGGTGGTAGATACCAATGAGACTTGGCTATCAACAGGAATGCGGTCGACCGACTGGCACCCGGAAATTGTCAGAATGGCTAGCAAAGAAAGAGCTACAAACCGTAACAAAAGCGCACCCCAACATGAAAAAAACGCGGCGCGATTTTCTTGAACTTTTATTCAAGAAAACCACCCATCAGATTCGATCTATTATAGCTATAAACCTGAAATTGAGGCTTGCCTGATCTAAGAGAAATTTTCGTCCCAAGATCTAGGTGCGGATGGCAACGTAGAATGGCTAGCTGGAAGCGGCTGATAACTCTGGGCCGTTCCCGTCGGATTTGCCGGTTTCCCCTGTGCCGCAGACGGTGGAACAGCGGTTGCTGCTGGCTGTTCCTTTGGTTCCTTAACCTCGCCTTTCTTTGACTCAGCCATCGATAACGGTGCCCCAGCTGGCAGAGCAGCAGCTACCTGACTCAACGCTTCCGGCAGCACACCATCCTGTTCCTGTGCCTTATTGCTAAAGCCCTGTTCACCCACGGCTTTGATCTCGTTCATCCGCACACGACCAAAGTCGGTAAAGACCCCGCCCGCTTTATCTGTGATATCGACGCCCGTGATCTTAACGCGAGTTGTCATTGCCACCGGCAACTCCATACCTTGCGCATCTTTGGCGCTAATTTCGTAGGTATAGGTTCCATCCGACACGGTAGACCCATCCGACTTCTTGCCATCCCACTGCAATTTATGTGTTCCTGCCGGAACAGCACCCAGGTCAATTTCACGCACAACCGTCCCCGAACTATCACGCACTTCAACCTTAGCATTCGTCGCGCTCTGATCGACCTTGTACTCGGATTCGGACATGGAGCCCTTCTGCATGCGCAAGCGCCCACCGTCAACAGTCACCTCTTTGCCGATTATGCTCGCCAGCTGCATGGAGCGATCTTCTGATTGAGCTCCTGCCAAGTTTTCCAGCGCCTTGTTGACGTTCATTAACTGTTCGACGGAGTTGAACTGAGCCAACTTCGCAGCAAGTTCGGCTCCATCATCAGGGTTAAGAGGATCCTGATGCTGGAGCTGGGTGACGAATAGTTTTAGGAAATCGTCTTTATCCAACTGATTTTTTGGTACGCGCTGCTGCTTGGTTTGATCCGCAAGCTTATCCAGGAACTCGGCGCGATTACCGGCACTCAAGTCGCCCGCTGCCTTCGCTTTTCTCTCTTTGGATTTATCTTGCATGGAGTTGTACAAAACGGCATCGAAATTCACATTGTCTTCTGGACGGGCATTCGAGTCGCGCGCCTTAGGCTTCTCAGCAATTTTTGCATCGCTATAGGCTTGAGCTCCCGGTGCCGTTGGTGGTGCGACGCGCTCCTGAATGGAAGCTTTCATGGTTTATAACCCCGTGCATTTAGAATTAGACGGCGATCTGAATTTTACCAGCGTGATCGCGCAAAGTTCCTGGTGAAGCGTTCATGGCCACTATCTTCTGAGATGCTGTGCGGGCCACGCCACGTCGTCCCGGACCATTGGTTACGGCGACTTCTTCGTATCGCTCGCCACGCGCTCCGCCACCATTACTGAAGTTCTGCTGAAACTGCTGCCCGCTGCCCACACCAACCTGAACTTCGGCCAAATTCATTCGTTGCTGAGATAAAGCGTCACGTAACTTGGGCAGTTGCTCGGTGAGCGCTTGCCGCGCCGACTCGGAACCTGCGATTATTTTCAACTCAAGGCGATCATTTTCGACCTGCAGTGCCACTTCCAGTTTACCAAATTCCTCGGAACTTAGGTCAATGCGGATGCTCCCGCCACCATCCTTAACCAACATTTCCGCCCGCTGAACGACCTGTGACGTCAGCTTTGCAGCTGGGTCCTGGGCAAGACTTGCCTGGAAGTCTCCTTCACCAGTTTGGTCCGTACCCCTAACCGCATTCGGATTGCTGCTTATTTGCTGCTCAAGTCGCGCTCCCGGATCCTGTCCCGTTGGGGACTCGCCACCTGACCCGCTTTGGTCCGATGGCTTTCGCTCTGCGACATCCACAAGGCTACGGGCCTCTAGCTGCTCCAACGTCATGCTGCTGTCTCGTGTTGTTGGGAAAGCTTGCGCTGTCGCTGATGTCTGGCCCATTTGCGCAGCCAACGTGCTGTTATTATGCATGGCATCGGTCGAAAGATTCGCAGCTAAGCCGAATTCTTCTGCCTCATTCCCCGAGGTGGCGCTAATCTCGACATTCGGCTGTGTACCGAGCAGACTTCGTTGCGTTTGCGCCAAGATGAGCCGTTGAGCTTCGTTCAGTTTTGATAAGTCGATGGGGGACTGCTGCAATTGACCTAAAGGCTGCGACAAGAGGCTTCGATCGCTCGATCGTCCATCCCAAGAAAAAGTTTGAACATCATCGAAAGCGCGCAGCCGATCTGACAAGTCCAATGTTGGATCCTTGACGACTTGCGTCATGATGACTCCCGCACCAGGCGAGAGCTGATCAGCTAAAGAGACTTGGCCTATCGTCTCAGAATTTTGCCGTTCAGCAGCCATCGCGCCGACATCTGATTCAGTAGTGGCGATTTTAGGCGCTGTCTGCACTCCTGCAGAACCGGCTGTTGCCGCTGCCATCGGACTCTGCGTCGCGACGATGGACTCATGAACTGACGTCGTATATTCCGGTATGGCGCCCAAGGCCATCGGCGACTGTTCGGCAGCCAAGTTACGAATGGGCTCATCGCGCTTCGTTATGACATCTTCGGACCCTTGCCCACCTTCAGGGCGAATCAACTGGCCCAAGTCGGCAACCGGCTGCGAGCGTGCCATCGGTTCACGGGATCTTGCTGCAGCTCCTGCTTGCATCGATGTCGCCGGTCCCTGGATTCGACCATGGGATACTGCAGCTGCCGCCTCCGCAGGTGGCAATTGCTCGTTCACGGGCTCGGCTGGCACCTTCGCCATGGGAGCTGCTGCTTCTGCGACTCCGGCACGACGCTGCAGTCGCTCGGCCCGCTGAATGTACGGTGACAGACCGTCATTCATTTGCAGATTAGCCTTTAGCAGCTTCAATTCCGTGGCGACACGCTGTACGTCCAAACCTAGCCCGCTGAACAAGTCTTTGGGCGCAATCTCCGTGCTCAGATCGACTCCCTGCGAAGTCAACTTCTCCAGTATCGATGCGTCGGCTCCAAGATCGGAAAGCAGAACCCCAAGCTCGACTGGCTCCAGCAGAGAGGGACCAGGCTCCGGTAAAGAGACCGCGACATTGATAAAAGAACTCTGACTGATGATACTAGGGATGTGTTGCGGCACCACGCTGTCAAGGCGCCCCACCAAAATCGCCAGCGCTGGCACCTTGTCGGCAGCCTGCACTCCTTGCCCCAGCACTGCCCGAATGTCAGCCATAAGCGGTAATTCTTCTGCGACTTTCTTAGATTTCGACGGCTTTTTGACTGAGCCTGGCTCTTCCGCCGCATCTGCGCCAATCGCGTCTTGCGAATCGACGCTCGTCTCTTCCTTTATTTTTTGCGATTCCGCTCGTTTGGCCTCGCCCTTCACATCACTTCCGTTGTCCGACCCTCTCTTGGCAGCTGGATTAACGCGCTCACGCACCGGCGCACCATTTTCCTTATTGTTGGTGACCGATTCGTCGGATTTATTTGGCGCGGAGGGCTTGTCCCGACGTGGTTGCGAGGTACTGCGCTCAGCCTCGCGGACGGGAACATTTTTCACGACATCCTTGGCCGGCGCACTGCGCACAATCTGTTTGGGTGAAGAGTTACGGGCCAGCGTCGAGGCAAAGTCCTCGCCGGCAGCTGGAGGCGCCTCAATGCGCTTCGTGGCTGAAGCTGGCTTTTGCCCGACGACCATCGCATCCGCATTATTGGCTGATTTGATCTGTGGAATCAGTGTTGTCATGTGGACTTGAGGCCTCGCCGTTAAAAAGTCTTTAGAACTGTCTTTTTGGAAGTACCCTCTTAAAGCACAACACGTGCCAGATATATTCCCAAGTAATTACTGAATGTTAATCATGATATCCCGCCCTTTTACCCGGCAAGAAGCTACCGACCCAAGTAAATCTTGCCCAATCAGCACGAAGCCCTTGGCAGATCGCACTTTCAAAGCTAGATGATGGTTGACAAGGAATTTCGATTCGACGATGATACGTCGCTCTTTCGCATGCTGTGGATAAGTTTACGCGAACCACAGCAATTCGGCAAAATTAGGAGGTTTCTTCATGTACGCCGTATTTAAGGCCGGCGGCCACCAATACCGGGCCCAAAAAGGGGACAAGATCGATATCGATTTTGTAGCCGGCAACGTGGGCGACAAGTTGAAGTTTGACGAAGTTATGATGCTCGGTGGAAGCAAAATCACCCTCGGCAGCCCAGTCATTCAGGGTGCCTCGGTGCAAGCGACGATTAAAGAACAACGTCGCGCTGACAAAGTCATCGTATTTAAGTTTCGTCGTCGTAAAAATTCAAAGAAAATGCGCGGTCACCGCCAGCCCTACACGGTCGTTGAGATCGACGGCATCTCGGGCTAAGACGAAGGAGTAAAGCTTCATGGCACATAAAAAAGCCGGTGGTAGTACTAAGAACGGTCGCGATTCGAATGCTCAATATCGCGGCGTAAAGATTTTTGGTGGTCAGGCTGTACGCTCGGGCAATATCATTGTTCGGCAAGTTGGCAGCACTTTCCACGCAGGAAAGAATGTTAGCTGCGGCAAGGATTACACTTTGTTTGCAACTTGCGATGGCGTTGTTCGGTTTGAGCGCTTTGGCAAGACTCGCCAACGCGTCGCTGTGGTGCCGGCCTAGTTTTAGGCCTGGCGCCTCGCCTTTTTTATTCATCAATTTGCGTCAGCTCCGTTCCCCCTTCCAGCTCGCTGCCTGTGGTTCAATTCCTGCGACGCTTTAATACAAGTTGTTGTGACGACTATGAAGTTTGTAGATGAAACCGAAGTATTTATTCGTTCCGGTGACGGTGGTCCTGGACTTGTTAGCTTTGCTAGCGCGTTTGGCAAACCGAAACTGGGCCCGGATGGCGGCGACGGCGGCAATGGCGGTAACGTCTATCTTGTCGGTAATCCCCAACTCAATACCCTAAGCGGACTCCGATACAAACAGCGGTTTGTTGCTGAACACGGAGCGCGCGGCGGAAGTAATGGCAAGACTGGGCGCAATGGCTCGGACGTCATCGTGCCTGTGCCGCTCGGTACAGCAGCTTTTGATGCCGAAACCGGCGAGTTGGTTGCCGAGATACTGAATGCAAACGAACCCGTCCTGATTGCTAAGGGTGGTCGCCGTGGCTGGGGAAATATGCGCTTTGTGCGCCCCACGCATCAAGCCCCTGAGGAACATGGACCAGGATTGCCGGGCGTTGCCATGAACCTGCGCCTCGAATTGAAGTTGATTGCAGACATTGGATTTGCCGGCCTGCCGAATGCTGGCAAGTCGACATTGTTAAGCCGAATCAGCGCGGCCCGCCCGAAAATTGCTGACTACCCATTTACAACTCTTGTCCCCAACCTTGGTGTTGTCGACGTGGATGATTGCGAATGGGGGGAATCATTCGTTGCCGCCGATATTCCTGGATTGATCGAGGGCGCAAGCGAAGGACGGGGGCTCGGTCATCAATTCTTGCGCCACTTAGAGCGCACAAAAGCCGTTGCCTATGTTCTCGATGGGGCTGCTTTTGATGGCATGGATCCTTTGACCGCCTATGACGTATTGCGCAAAGAACTGACTGCCTACAGCGAGTTGTTAGCGACGAAGCCATCTGTAGCCGTCATCACCAAGCTAGATGCGGTAACCGATGAGTTTGATCGAGTCGAACTCGAAGAGCAACTTCGCTCTTTGGGACTGGAATGCATCTTCATCTCAGCCGTGACTGGCAACGGCCTTGAACACCTCAAGCGGCAGTTAGCTTTTCTGGCGCGCAAGCCCGTTGCTGAGGCAGTGTTGTTCGATGCCTAACGAGGCCAAGGACTCGTCAACTGTTGGTCCCAGTGTCATCGTCTATGGCGGGGCCTTTGATCCACCGCATCTTGGTCACGTCCAAGCCGTTGATGCCGCGATTTCCTTCTTCCCTGACGCCGTTATTCATATCGTTCCGGGGGCACACCCTGCCGGCGCCGGTGGCCAACACAAAGCGCCCAAGAGTTCTTTCGCAGAACGCCTGCATATGTGCCAAGTTGCCTTCGCGCAAGCAAGCGCCTCAGGTCGGGCGGTTATTAACCCAATCGAACTGGAATTGCCTGCGCCCAACTATACAATCAATACGCTGCGCGAGTTCAACCGGCGGTTCCCCGGCAAAAAACTGGCGATTCTGCTGGGCGAAGATCAATTTACAAGCTTTTGGTCGTGGCATCACCCTCGGGAAATCTTGTCCCTCGCCGATCTCGTGGTGATTTCCCGTCTGATGTCGCGTGACCCCATCAGACCCCGAACCCTGAAGCAGGGGATTGTAGAATTACTGCAAAAGCTCCACCTCCAAATGGAATGGCTTTCCCCTCAGCGCGGCCACGTTCCCGAGACGGAACATGACATCTTCGCGCTGGATTACGCTATCTGCCCAGCCGAAAGTCGCCTGATTCGACTATACCTTGGCGCGGGTAGCGAAGTTCCAGGTGGGTGGCTGACACCTGAAGTCTTGCAATACATCCGGCAACATGATCTATATACGCACCTTTCGGGAGGAGACCTGTGACACCCGCAGATATTGCCAAAGAAGCCGCGATTGCAGCGGCAGACAAGAAAGCACAGCGGATGGTCTTGTTAGACCTGCGCAATGCGTCCGATCTTTGTGACTTTCAACTCGTTTGTTCCGGCGACAACGACCGCCAGACTCGCGCCATCGCCGAAGCTATACAAGATCGCTTGAAGCAACAGCACGGCGTGTTGCCATTGGCGACGGAAGGTAAGCAAACAGGCCAATGGATCGTCCTAGATTACGGTTCAACGATCGTGCACATTTTTTTTGCACCTCTACGCGATTACTACGCCATCGAAGAGTTGTGGCCCCAATCTAGAATCGTTGAATCCAAACCAACTCCATGAAGATCGAAATCATTAAATTTGGAAAACCCGCATTCGACGAGTGTGCGGGCATGGTGGCTCTGTACCAAAAGCGGTTGGAGCGACTGAGCCCCGTCAGCAATGTGGTCATCAAAGTCGCAGAATCTGACCGGCTACAAGAAAAGTCGCTCACCCAAGTTTTAAACCGACCCGACACGCGAAATCGGCAGCGGCTTGTGTGCTTGGATGAGCGCGGCCAAGCTCATTCGACCAAGCAAATTGCTGAGATCCTTCGCGAGTGGCGCGACCAACCGACGGTTGATCGGGTCACGCTCGTCGTCGGTGGACCCTACGGTGTTCCGAAGCCGCTTCTCGATCAAGCAGATCTGACCATCAGCTTCGGGCCTGCAACCTTCCCCTCCGATATCGCATGGTTACTTACTTGGGAGCAGGTTTACCGGTCGTTTACTCTGATCCTTGGCCTGCCCTACCACCATTCCTGACTCTCGCACCACAATTTGCAAAGATTCCCTCTGTTCTCATTATGAGGTCCGATCAGCGGCACGAGGAATCAATTTTTTGCAGTTATTGCGGTGGTTTATGATTTCGCCTCAAACAGAGTTTGGATCTAGCTCGCGCAACGTATGGGCACTTGTCTACGGTCTCGTCATTGCCTTAGCAGGCTCTGGTCGCATGGCGCTGGCTGAGAGATTCGATCTGAACGACCCCGCCCAACTTGTACCGACCCGCTGCCTGGCAACAGGTTATGCATGCACCGCAGAAGTCCGAACGGACAACGGCCTATTGGTGAACCCTGCGGCACTGGCCCCAAGGGGAAAGGAAGCTACCACCTGGCACCTCGATGTGGGTAACATTCGCGAACAGTTGAAGCTTGGCGCTGATAACTCACTAGATTCACGCTCGGAGCAACTGGCCATTGGCCTGGGTCATCGTGGAAAGATACTTGGGTTGGGCTTGACCGCGCACATCCGCCGAGGACGTAGCAGCTTTACTGCGGGTGAAGATAGCTCTGACGCGGGAACATCGGAAAATGGCACCGGCAAGATATCGCTTATGGCCGCAGTCACTCTTGATCGACATCACCATGTTGGTCTGAGCGCTCAGCGCTATGAGATGCATCAGAGCTATGACTGGAATGATGCGAGTAATCACTCAACCGTCGCAACTGATGCCCGTTACTCGGCAACGACTCTGTGGCTAGGGTACTTGTACGCACCCAGCGAGCGTTGGTCGCTTGGTTTGACGTATCGCCCAGAAGTGATCATGCAACGCAACGAGTACGTGGCGGATTCTCGCAGCAACTTTCTTGGCGCCTCGTTTACGACCGCCCAATCACTCCAACATGCACAACAGCTTGTGAACATCTACGGACTTCGCGCTCCCGATATGGTGATGCCAGCGCGTTTTGCCGCAGGGATGCAATGGAATCCCTTTGCGCACCAGCAACTGGTGATGCGTGCCGATGCCGTCGTCATCGGGGCACTTACATCAGCCTATACGTACGATCCGAATTATCTGATCTACCTGTCAGATCATAGTCAACTTGTTGCCAGCGGTAGAAAGCCTTCATGGTCGCCCCGCGCTGGTGCTACCCTGAAACTTCCCTGGTGGCTACTTTTTAGCTCCGTTTCCGGCGGCATCTATCAACAACCGAAACGTACCGAAGATGGCGATCCATTACTGCACTACACCTGGGGGCTCTCGCGGTCCTACAGCATGTGGGACATGGATCTTTCTTTGGATATGGCTATAGACCGGACGGTTGATGGTATGAGCTACCAAATCAATCTCTTCTAATTCGATACAAACACAAGCACATGTCGGCAGTCAAAGCGTGAACCATTCTGCTAGAACGCAGTTTGAGCCTTTGGGCAATTTTGCGCGGAGATGGGTCCTTGCCATTTTGTTTGAACTGCTACGAATTTATTGTGCCCTTGCGAAGTCTCTGTGCACTTTGTACACCCGAGCTTGAGTCGGAGCGATTGCCAGAGTGCGCACCGATCTTTGTGCCTGCCGCTTGTTTAACGCCAGATCCGCGCGGCTACCGTATGCGAGCCGCTTTCCACTATCGTGGATTGGCGCAAGCCCTCATCCTCAATGCCAAAGGACAAAGCTGCTACCGCTCGCTCCAGTTTCTAATCAATAATGCCTTCGAAATACTCAAGCCACAGTTCGCTGCCGAGCATTGGGACTATGTGATTTCTGCGCCCCCGAGTGTTATCAGCCGATGGCACTGCCGCTGGGACTTGGCTGCAGAACTTGCCAATACCCTGGCCACCAATCTGCAGGTTCCTCGGCTAATCGCTCCAAGGGGGCTCCATTGGCGGTGGAAAAAGAGAGCTGCCCAGACCGACAAGCATTGGCAACCTTCGCAAGTAACAGCCAGAAATTACAGAAATAATGTTCGATGGGCAGAGGCGGATCGACCGCCGCATATTCTTCTAGTTGACGATGTAGTCACAAGTGGGTTCACTATGGCCACTTTAGCCGCCCAGTATCAAGGAGCGCACATCGCTATTGCCGCCTGTGCCACCGGAATGCAGTGCTAAGACAAGGACCTTCATGAATACAGATATGCCATCAACTTTGACATCTTTAACGCCCATGTTGCGTCAATATTACGAGATCAAAGCACAGACCGGAGACGCCATTCTCTTTTTCAGAATGGGAGATTTCTTTGAAATCTTTGGTAATGATGCGACAGAAATTGCCCCAAAATTGCAACTCGTACTGACGAGTCGAGAGCGCGGTGATCACCAGAAGATTCCGTTTTGTGGCGTACCCCACCACAGTGCTCGAACCTACTATCTTAAACTGCTGCGGATGGGCTACAAAGTAGCCATTGCTGAACAGGTCGAGGATCCCAAAGAAGCAAAGGGGCTCGTTCGCAGGGAAGTAGCGCGCATACTTACCCCCGGCTGCATCGACGACCTGGAAGGAATGGAGGCCGACCGACCAAACTATCTGATGGCCCTCTATGAGAACCCAAAGTGCCGAACCTGGACTGTAGCTCTTGCCGACATCTCGACAGGAGAGCTGCGACTCGGCAACGTCAGCTCCATTTCGAGTGTCGTCAGCCTCACTGAAACTACAAGGCCCCGTGAAATCCTAGCCCGCCGTTTTCAGCATGACCTCTTGCGCGCTCAGCTGCTCAATTACCTAGATGCAGAAGGCGCGCGGCTAGAGACGATGCCCGAGGCACCGCTGCGTGACGCGGATATTCGGCAGCAACTTTTGGAAAGAGTACTTGGACCAGTGCCGCTGACCGAGCAGGCTTGCGGAGTGGTTTCGGGAGGAGACGAGGCCATCGGCTGCCTCTTGAGTTACCTAGACAGCCTTCGCGCTAACATCAGCTCGTTCCTGGCAGTGCGGCCGCTGATTGAGGCCCATAATGTCGCTCTGAATGAGACCGCTGTCCGCGACTTGGAACTATTCACCACTGTTCGCCGCGGGCGCAGTCAAGGAAGCCTATTTTCCGAGATCAACGAAACATTGTCGCCGATGGGCGCAAGACTACTTCGTCATTCTTTGTTGTATCCTCTTCGCCAGCGCCGGGCCGTCGATCAGCGACATGCTGCCGTCCAAGCCTTGATTGATCTGGGCAGTTCGCAACTCGAAGAGCTGCGACAGACTTGCAAGGGTATCGCAGACCTTGATCGCCTCATGACCCGCGTCCTGAGTAAGAATGCGTCACCAATCGAGCTAGCCGCCATTCGCAACTCTCTGGATGTTGCCAATCGACTTCATGTTTCATTTCCCTGGCGAATTCTTGAACCCGAGTTCAGTACCGCCATCATGCAGCAAATCGCCATGGGCAAGAACGCAGCTGAATTGCTGCAGCGGTCGCTAGTGCCCCACCCCCAACAATTGGGAACAGGATCCGGCGTTTTCGCGAGCGGGTATTGCGTTGATCTCGATGACAAGAATCGGCTCTCTCACTCAGGATCCGAAGAAGTCGAACGTTACGAAGCCAAGCTTCGCCTGGAGACTGGAATCCAGAGTCTCAAGATCCGCCAGCATAAGACGTTTGGATTGCTGATCGAAGTGACGAAGGCCAATCTTTCGAAGATTCCAACCAGCTTCATTCGTCGACAAACGATGGTCAACAATGAGCGATTTTCTACCGAATCACTTCACCAGCTCAATGAATCCCTGGCAAATGCTACAACCTTGGCCGTCACTCGTGAAGCCGAATTGTATGAGCTGATCCTGCAGCAATTGGCTGGTTCTCGTGATGCCGTTCGACAGGTTTCACAAGCTCTTGCTATGCTAGACCTATTACTGTCCTTTGCTTGGAAGGCACGCCGATCAGGATTCTGCCGACCAACCGGCTCGGAATCTGGAGATATCCACATCATTGCTAGTCGACATCCAGTGGTTGAGGCCGCGGTAGGCCGACATCAATATGTCCCGAACGATATCATCATTCGCCACGATCGCCGGCATCTGCTGATCACAGGTCCTAACATGGCCGGGAAGTCTACGGTGATGCGCCAGCTCGCGCTGACCGCAATTCTAAATCAGATTGGTTCATTTGTGCCGGCGCAAAGCGCTGCCTTGCCCGTCTTCGATCAGATTTTTACTCGCGTGGGCGCGTCAGATGATCTAGCCAGCGGCCAATCTACTTTCATGGTCGAGATGGTCGAGACCGCACATATTATGCGCCAAGCCACGAAACAAAGTTTGGTGATTCTGGACGAAGTGGGTCGCGGCACATCGACCACTGATGGCTTGGCCATCGCCTCCGCCATTCTGCAGGAAATGGTCCACCGCATTGGCTGTTACTCTATGTTCGCCACCCACTATCACGAGATGGTTCCTTTTGCAGCCAGGTTTGATCAAGTGTGCATGATGCAGTCGCAGGTATCGGAGACAGACGGTTCCGTCACGTTTACTCATCGCTTGATCCCAGGTGCGGCTGATAGCTCGTACGGCATTGAAGTGGCACGCATTGCCGGCGTGCCCGAAACTATCATTGCGCGAGCATCGCAACTGTTGGCCGCTGCTACATCGGACGCGAACGCTGAGGTAAAGAGCCGAGGCACTACAAAGCGGGGGACGAAATCACAGCCAGTCCCTCCCCTTGAACATCACTTTCAACTGGGTCAAAATGCCAGCACCGATGCGGCACTTATGGTCGTAGAGCGGCTTCGACAAGTTATCATCGACCAAATGACACCCCTACAGGCGCTGAATTTTTTAAGTGAAATTAGCGCCCTGGCGCATCGGCCTGATGACACAACTAACTTTTCATTGGAGATCCAATAAAATCTTGATGAGAACTCAGAATCATCATACACTCGCTTGTTATATTCGGTAGTTCAAGTAACCACTTACAGGGTGTCCCCCAAGAAAGGGCAAGACCATGACAAAGGAAAGCCCAGAAACAAATTCTGACACCGTCTACACGAAGGACGACCTGGAGAAGTTCCGTGAATTGCTAAACACGGAAAAAGAAAAGCTCCTAAAGAAAGCCCGGCAAACTGTTGCTAGCGGCTCCATCAATCTCGATAAGGACGAAATGTACGACGAGGTTGATTTGGCTTCGGCGACGGTCGAGCAGAATTTGACCTTTAAGCTTTTAGATCGTGACCGCAAGCTACTTGCTGAAATTGAGCACGCGCTGCGAAAGATTGATGCTGGTGACTTCGGCTTTTGTGAAGGTACAGGCGAAGTTATTCCCAAGCGTCGCCTAGAAGTTCGCCCATGGACGCGCCACAGCGTCAAGTTCAAGGAGCAACTCGAACGCCGCAAGAAGTCGGGGCGCGGCGTTGTTGATGATGAAGAGCTTTTTAAGTAGGATCTCTTCAAGCTGACAGCAAGAATGGAAAAGGAGGCGCAACCGCCTCCTTATTTTTTGCTCAGATCAACTTTTGAGTCTCAGTTGCAGCTACTCGGCGCCACGGTCTGACCCGCTGAGATGTTGGTGTACACAGAACAGATTTCTGTTTTCTTTGCGGCAAACTCACCAGGCTTATCCGTCGCCAATGAATCAATTTTTGTAGATAACTGGCCGGCGACCTTCTTATTCATCTGTCCTTTCAAAACAGAACCCTCTTGGTTCTCTCCACCTGTGGGCGACGCAACCGGATTCTTGATGGAGTCCAGCGAGCGAGTGATCGCAGATGTCATCTTCTTGGGGACACTCGGCATTTTTGCGAAAGCCAAACTCGTCGCGGACAAGCTGTTCAAAATGGCATTCAGCTGGGAATCTGGTTCGTCCGTCTGGAAGATCGCGTCGATGTCCTCCGCGAGTTGCGTCACCATTTCCAGATAGGCAAGAACGTCGCTGGTGTTGGTACTGATGTACTTGGATCGCCGCTCGATGTTGGGAGTTCCATCTCCACCCGCGGAATAAAGTAAGACAGCGTGAAAAGCTAGCGCGTCCGCTAAATGAGAAAATGCCCACAAAAAGTTGCCTTTGGAGCGAAGGCTCACCGCTCGGCTACTGGCGGGACAGGCATCTGCCTGGTGGCGCACATCATCGGCAACTTTCAAATCGTCACCCATAAACGGGCAGATGACTTCAATAGCGCGATTTACGTAGGCAAGAGACTTAACACCGCTATCTTTGCGAGCGACCGAAGCCAAACTCGGGTGAATGACATCCATGTCCGGAAACTCAGCATTCTCCGTCAGCTCACCTAACTTCACCATGTCCGTCGATTTGATTCCCAGGATGGAACTCATGGCACCGAGAGTTCCGGAGGCGTCTGCGTCTGAGCCAGCAACGAGGCCGGCCCCCCCTTCAACGGTTCCGTCCTGATCCAACAACGCCTTGGACATTTGGAACGGGTCGATTCCGGCTGATCCCAAATAGGCATAACCAAGAACGATGGCAACTTCTTCGTTGTTAGGACTGATCGCATATGCGGCCTCTGCAGCATCTCTAGCCTTCTCAAAGTCGCCACGATCGTAAAAATATTTGGCCCGAGACAAAGAGATGTCCAAGCTGTCTTGCTGGGCATCTGTGATGAGCAAACTGTTAATGTTAGTGTCTCCAGAACAACCTGCTTGCAGCATCCAAGCTGCGGAAATCACCACTCCGAACCGATTAAAAAAACTCATCGAGCAACCTCTCTTATTCATCGGCGTAGAACAAAATTGTCTCATTTTCTTCGGTCAGATGATACTTGTCCTTGAGCACCTTTCGCGCGTACTCCGCAGAAGAACGGATCTTGTTAATCTCGGAATGAAGTGCCTCATTTTCCGCCTCGAGATTAAATACCGCCTTTTCCATGACTTCTTGGCTACGCAACAGATCGATATACGCTCGAATTGAGCTCTCACCACGGATCA
Source organism: uncultured Oligoflexales bacterium (assembly GCA_964560765.1). Lineage (GTDB taxonomy): Bacteria > Bdellovibrionota_B > Oligoflexia > Oligoflexales > CAZLMG01 > CAZLMG01. The sequence goes on along the minus strand of CAZLMG010000007.1, from coordinate 113,480 downwards.
TGCCAACGACCAGCACAGCCACTCCAGTGACTAGAATGCCCGCTCCCGCCATGTTCGTGAGTTGACGCTCCCGCGCCATAGGAATCACCTGCAGCTAAGCAACACACGCTAAAATTTTCGAGGAAGAATCTGTTGATTATTTTAACACAGTCCGCTGGCAACGCGGGACTGGGGCGCTGTGTGGCGCTAGAGCCGAGACTCTAATATGGCGAGATGCCTGGTACTTACCAATCGACTGCCGAATTCCTCAAACAGCACTGTCGCTTTCAGCTCACCCCGCACGTCAGTGGTCCCCTTGATGACGCCCACTCCAAACGTTGCATGGTAGACGCGCGCGCCCACACCAATACGACCCGGTGTCGCGGGGCTTTCGCCGTAATCGTAAACAAGCCCAGAGTCGGTGGATTCCGACGAACCATATTCCTGGCCCGTATCTGACCCGTGCCCCATCGACGCAAAATCGGTGGCTCTTGCCAAGTTCTCTCGGGGAATCTCGCCGAGGAAGCGCGAGGGACGATTGGACATCACTTGATTGTGGGTTCGGCGTCGAGATGCTGATAACAATGTGAGACGGACCTTGGCGCGAGTCATCCCCACGTAAAAAAGTCTCCGTTCCTCTTCGATAGATTGAGCATCATCCAAGCTGTTGCGATGGGGGAGTAAGCCCTCCTCAACTCCAACCAAATACACACGCGAAAACTCGAGGCCCTTTGCCATATGCAATGTCATCATGCTGACGCCTTCCGACAAATCCTCGCCGGCCTCGTCCCGAGCTAGGCTTACCGTCTGCAACCAAGTACCCAAATCATCCGAAGGATTTGCCTTGGCATACTCGCCCATGGCAGTAGCTAACTCGTGGATGTTTTCCAATTTATCTACGTACTGATCCGGAAACTTGCTGCGCAAGTAGTCGCCGTATTCGATGTGGTGCATGAGCTGGCCAACGACTTCATCCAGAGGTGAAGACCGCACATCTGCCTCAATGTGGGCGAATGTTTCCAGAAACACACGAAACTTACCCGCGATCTTCGGATAACCTTCATCAACAATTCGATGCACAGCTTTGAATAGGGAAATGCCCTGCTCTCGCGCTAAGTTTTCCGCCGTTTCAATTGCTTTCGCGCCGATGCCCCGTGCTGGCACATTGATGATGCGCTTCAAACTCACATCATCGCCTCGGTTGAAAATCAGTCGCAAGTAGGCCATCAGATCTTTGATTTCTAGGCGGTCGTAAAATCGAAGTGAACCAAAAATTCGATAGGGGATATTCTCGCGACGCAACGCATCTTCCAAGACCCTTGATTGACTGTTGGTGCGGTAAAAAATGGCCACTTCCGAAAGCGGAAATCTCGACTGCTCCCGCGATATGGTTTCTGCGACATACCAAGCTTCGAGCTCACCATCCGGTTCGAGCCGATACTCAATGGGATCGCCCGAATCGCGCTCGGTAAATAAACGCTTACTCGCCCGCGTGGCGTTATTCGCAATCATTGCGCTTGATGCCTCAATGATGTGCTTCGATGACCGATAATTCTGCTCCATAGCAATGCGCTTGGCATCTGGATAATGTCGCTCAAAATCCAAGATATTGGCCGGTGTCGCGCCACGCCAACTATAAATAGACTGATCATCGTCACCAACAACCATCAGATTGCGGTGTTGAGCGACGATGTGCTCGATCAATTCCATCTGCGTGCGATTGGTGTCTTGATACTCATCCACCAGGACGTAGCGAAAGCGCTTCTGCAAGATTGCGCGAACGGTCACATTATTTCGCAAAAGCAAGAGCATGTTGAGTAGCAAGTCAGCAAAGTCCATGGCATTGCATTGCGCCAAGTACTCCTGATACGCCTTATAAATGCGGATTCCGCCATGAGGGATCAGATGCGACATCTGGGCCTGCATCCTCTCAACATCCGCGGGAAACAATGCATTCGTCTTACACATCTGAATGAATGACTTGATTTCAGGCAACAGTGACGCCAAGTCAACATTAACCGTCATCGACTTGAGCACGGTCTTTATCGCCGCATTTGAATCGTTATCGTCGTAAATGGAGAAATCGGCTGTAAAGCCTAGTTCGGCAGCAAACTCACGCAACCATCGAGCACAGGCGCTATGAAAAGTTGCGATATGGCAGCCGCGACCCTCCGGACACAGATCAAGGACTCGATGCTGCATTTCGCCAGCGGCTTTGTTCGTGAACGTCACCGCCAATATGGACCAAGGGCTCACGCCTTCACGGATCAAGCGCGCGATTCGGGTCGTAATGACGCGCGTCTTACCACTACCCGCTCCAGCAAAAACGACAGCGGGGCCGCTTTGATGCAGCACCGCCTCGCGCTGCACGCCATTTAGCCCCTGCAATAAATCCTTCACCGTTACTCCACCGTCACTGATTTTGCGAGGTTACGTGGCTGATCCACATCTGTTCCGCGCAGTACCGCAACTTGGTACGAGAATAATTGCAACGGAATGACGTTCAAGATGGCTTGTAGCGCCGGTACCGTTAGGCTTGGAAGCGAGAAGACATCATCACAAAGATTAGCCAATTGGTTATCGCCCTCAACCCCAATACCGATGATTTTTCCCTCGCGCGCCTTGACTTCTTCTATGTTCGCCACGGTCTTGTCATAGTATCGATCCTTCGGTGCCAGTGCCAAAATCGGCATATTGCGATCGATGAGCGCAATGGGGCCGTGCTTCAGCTCTCCGGCCGCATATCCCTCGGCGTGAATATAGGAAATCTCCTTGAGCTTGAGGGCGCCTTCGAGGGCGATGGGGTAATTGACGCCGCGACCCAAGTACAGAAAATGTACGGAATCAAAATATTTCTGCGCCAGCTGCAACACTTTCGGCGCACTATTGAGGACCTGTTGAAGGAGGTGGGGTAGCTGACGCAACTCACGCAGCTCATTCGCCAACGTGGCCTCTGTCACTAGACCCTTTTGCTCAGCAACTGCGCACGATAAAAGGTATCCAGACAACACCATCGAGGTAAAAGCTTTCGTTGAAGCCACACCGATCTCCGGACCACAGTCCATGTAGAAAACAGCGTCTGACAAGCGGGCAATCTCTGAATGGCGCACATTGACGATGCTCATGATTTGCGCACCACAAGCTCTTGCGTGCTTCAACGAGGCTAAAGTATCGGCTGTCTCCCCCGATTGCGAGACTGCAATAAACAATGATTGGCTATTAATGTGCGGTTCGCGGTAGCGAAACTCACTTGCCAGCTCCACATTCACTGGCACTTTTAGCAATGACTCCATGGTGTATCGAGTGACCATTGCCGAGTAAAAAGCTGTACCGCAAGCCACCATGTGAACGGCGTCGATGTTTTTAAGGTTGACCTTATCCAGCTGCATCGCTGCATGATTCAGTGCGCCCGTTTCCAGATTGATCGCTCGGGCAATGAGATTGGCCAAAACCGCTGGCTGCTCGTGAATTTCCTTCAGCATGTAGTGCGGGTATCCAGCTTTTTCCACCGCGTCAGCTGACCATTCGATGCGGGTGACCTCCGGATTCAGCTCATGGCCGTCAAAATCACAGAGCTCAAATTTTTGGCTTGTAATTCTGGCAATTTGCCCATCCTTAAGCACGACGGCTTGGTCCGTGTGATCAACAAGGGCGGCAATATCTGAGGCAAAGAAATTCTCGCCCTTGCCAAGACCGACTACAAGCGGCGAGCCCTGCTTGACCAAGTAAATTTCGTCAGGATGATCTAAGAGCAAAATACCGAGAGAGTAGGCGCCCTTTAAACGGGTCAATAACTGGACGATGGCTTGTTTCGGGTCTTTGGACTTTTTCAATTCCTGAGCCAAAAGATGCAAAACAACTTCCGTGTCCGTCTCGGAAGAGAATTTGACACCTGCGGCTTCCAAACCCGCCTTCAAATCTTGATAGTTCTCAATAATGCCATTGTGCACGAGGGCGATGCGATCCGTAACATGCGGATGGGCATTCGTGGTAGAAGGTTTGCCGTGCGTCGCCCATCGCGTATGCCCTAAACCGATCGTTGCCTGTTCAGGCAATTCCTGTAGCAAAGGCTCCAGCTCACTGAGTTTGCCCTTGGCCCTGATCAGATTAATCTTATGATGCGAAAGAACAGCGATGCCTGCGGAGTCGTAGCCGCGATACTCGAGCCGCTTTAAGCCGTCATAGATGACGCGAATGCAAGACCGACTGCCCACATAACCAATAATTCCACACATAGCGAAACTCCCTTACGAGCGACCTTGCATGATTTGCGACAAAGCTGCCAATTGTTGGGGGTCATTGATACCTTCGAACCCCTGCCAATCAGCTGTTTCATAGACCTGGACGGACTTACCATGTTTCTGTGCCAAGGCGAAACAGTCCGTAAGATAGTACTCGTTCTGAGAATTATTGGTGGTGACTTGCCCAAGTAGATCGAAAAGAACTCCCGTCCGTCCCAGAACGACACCTGAGTTACAGAGGTCGATGCGGCGCGTAGCCTCGTCGGCGTCCTTTTCTTCCACAATTTTTGTCAGGTTTCCTTCGTCATCTTGAACAATCCGACCGTAACCGAACGGCCGCGGATGTCGCATTCCGATAACTGCTAAGTCTACGTTGCGCGCCACCATTGAGTCGCAGAAAGCCCTTATAGTACTTGGATTTAGGTTGGGTGCATCGCCATTGCAGACGATGACGTAGTCCGCCGACACCGGTTCGCCACGTAGAATCGCGCCGTCCGCATAAACGGGACGGGTGACACCTGCAAATGCTACCCAGGCTGCGGCCACGGCGTCAGCAGTGCCGCGCCTTTGTTTTTGCTCACAGATGACCAAATCAGGATATTCCGCCAATACGGACTGGAATGGCTGGAGGTCACCGCCAACAACCGCAACCGAGGTATGCACCCCAGCGGCTCGCAGTGCCTGTATTACCCAAGTTAGCATCGGACGACCGGCAATTTCGTGCAAAACCTTGGGTAAGGGGCTCTTCATCCTGGTGCCCTTTCCTGCGGCCAAGACGATGGCACAGACCTCTCTTGAATTTGCCATGACTGCACGACCTCCCCGATTCGACCAATTGTCGATGGATTTTCCGCCAAAGCTTAGAATATAACTATTCTGAATTCCAATTGGAAATGACCTGAAGACGCTGCGGCGATGAGGATGCGATAACGATGTTGAAGAAGTGGCGAGAGTACAACGAGTCGCGTCGGCGAAAGAAGAATGAACGCTCTGCTGCTGCCATTAAGAATAGTAAGGCTATAAAAGAAGATCGCTGGGCGGCCATCGAGTACATGAAGGGCCTAGACGAAATTGAAATTGCGGTCCCAGCGCTTTTAAAGCGCTTCGACTATAGCCTAGAGAACGGCATTACGGACGTCCGCGAAAAGGAAATGGCCTATGACGGCATCGTCCGTTATGGCAATGCGGCACTGCCCTTCGTCCAAGAGCATCTGCGGAGTTCTGATCACATCGCCTGGCCCATCAAGCTACTGACGCAAATAGGAAACGAGGAGTCCCTAGCAGAGAGTCTAAAGGCGGCGCTAAATTTCGAAGATGTCGCATTCGATCAGGCTGCCGTTGATAAGAATTACGACGTCCTTTGCTATCTGCGGGACCATCAGTTACCTGGTTTTATTGGTAAAATTGCGCATTTCTTGAATGACCCCGACGAGCGCGTTCGCTTTGCTGCTGTGGAAGTCCTTATTGAACAAAAGGATCCACAAGTTCCAAGACTGGTTGAGCACTTCATTGGCGATGAGTCTTCGGAAAACCGCCGCATTCGACAATCCGTTGTTGAAGCCTTCGCTCAGCATGGATGGAAACTTGCCAATCCTGAAAAGTTAGCGCCCGGTCTGATTGTGGATGGAGTGGTTCTGACTAAGGATCAGACCCTAGAGAAACGCCGTTAGCGTTTAAATAACCCAAACCGCTGACCATCAAGATCTTCGAATTGATAGATATCGCCATAACTGGCGAGGTGTTTGGGGCCGAATCTTACAGTCCCTCCTGCTTTCCGCACCCTACGGAGTATCTCTTCCGGGTCGTCGCAGCGAAAGTACGGAATGAAGCCACCCGTACCGCGAGCTCGTTTCGCATCGGGAACCAAGGCAACACCAAAGGGACAGTCTTCGGGAACGGACAAGACGACGTACTCGTGCATATCTGCCGGAACTGCCGTCCAACCAAAGACCTCTGCGAAGAACTGCAGCGACTTTGTCAAATCGCTGACATGTAATTCCAATTGGCAAATTTCCGGCGACAGCGTCACGCGACCACCCGACGCGGGATGAGAGGATTCAAGCGAGTGAGCAGCTCGTAATGAATGGTCTGGCTCCAATGGGCCATATCACTTGCACTTACGGAATCATCGCCATCCACACCAATCAGTGCCACTTCATCTTGGGCCTCAACCCCCTTCACATGAGTGACGTCAACCATCAACATGTTCATACAAATTCGTCCGACGATCCGACAACGGCTGCCTCGAATCAATACGTAACTTTGATCGTTCCCGGCAAGTCGCGGGTAGCCCTCATAATAGCCAACAGGCAACACCGCGACGATCATCCGGTATGGAGCACGATAGGTACAGCCATAGCCTATAAAGCTCCCTTGCTCGACCGGCTTGGCTAATGCAACCCGTGTCTTCCAAGCTAGCACCGGCTTCAACCCGATAACTTCGCCAAATTCGCGCGAGTAACTGAGGCGAGTCGTCTGTGAAGGCCAGACTCCGTACAAGGAAATACCAATTCGACAAAGATCAAAGCGGCTATCCGCAAGGATTAGGCTGGATGCGCTGGATGCCGCATGGGTGATTAAACGATCCATGCCACCCGCGGCAAGTTTGTCGCGAGCTTTCTGGAAGCGATCCATCTGCAAGTCCGCATAGCCGTGCTCCAGCACGTCCTCTACGTTGGCGAAATGAGTGCATACACCAACAACACGATCGCACGCCGGCTGCAGCATCGCCACAATCCTATCCATATCTTCGATTAAGAATCCCTGGCGAGACATTCCCGTATCAATCTTGATGTGCGCGCGCGGCTTATTCGCCAATCCCAGCCAGTGCTCGAGCAAAAATGTCGACGGCAAGAGAATGTCCGCTTCCAGGTTAAATGCGTCTACAAGCTCTTCAGCCAAAAGGGGGCCAACAACCAAAATCCGCTTGGCGAAGCCGAGTTCTCGGAGTTCTTTGGCCTCAAAGAGGTAATTGACGCATAGCCACTCTGGATTTTCATCGCGCAAAATGCCGAATACTTCCGGCATACCGTGCCCGTAGGCATTGGATTTCAGCACAGGGGCCACGCGCTCCTTGCCCATAACTTGGCAAAAACCACGATAGTTACCCAGCAATGCTGATCGACTCAATTCAATCCATGAATGCATGTCGAAAACTCAATTGATTTCAAAAATAGCGAAAGCCAGCCAAGCGCATGGGATAGATCTTACCTGATTGCTGATCACCAGGGAATAAAGGCTGGGCAACGGTGGCAGCTTGAGCCTGACCGGCACAGCGGCTTAGATCCTCGAACTGCACAACACCGACGCTCAAGTTTTGGGCGAAGTCGCGTGCATAGACGACGCCAACCGGCTGCCGGCAGGAAGCGATATAATCCAAAATGAGGCCATTTGCCTCACCCAACTGGCCAGCGGTATAGCGCTGTGGCGCAGTAACAGTAAGACGCTGACCGGCTGGAATGGCAAGCTGCATCGCCGCAAATTGATAGCCCTCCGGAACCTGAACGTCCCGGAGCTGCAGCTGATCATGGACCGCATTCTCGCGGGCGCAGGTTCGATTATAGAATCGCGCGACCAGGACGCCGACGTGCAAGGTCTTGGCTTGACCCTCACGAGTCACGATCGGTCCAATAGGAGCCTCCTGACAACTGCGCGTGTAGCTCACGACGACACCAGCGGAATTGACCCCAATACGTCGAACATCGGAAGCGGCAATAACCCGCAGCGTATAAGCCCGCTCGAGTTCTTGCGGCGAGAGCATGAGCGGTCGCACGACGCGGCCCTTGGCACGCAAGTAACTCGCCTTAAGCACATGCTGCTGATAAGGACACTTTGGCTTGGCTCCGATCTTCATGAATCCAAGTACCGCCACCTTCAGTACTTTGCCTTCGCGCTCGTCGATCACCATGCCGACTTGCTGGGCGCAATTATCTTCGTAAACAGCCTCTACCCCAGGCTGCGATCTCTTGCCGCCGATCACATCCAACGAATCCGCTAAAGTGAAACTCACACGGCCCAGCGGAACGGAAAGCGCCTCAACCTTGCGCACCGTGGGCATAGTAGTTAAAACGATTTGTTCTGGCCTGGGCAGACTCGTGCAAACCATGGCATCTTGGCGAGCCAGAATCGCCAACCGCACAACCTCTGGTCGCACCGGATCCTGCGATGTAACGGTGCCAAGATACGTGGCGCCGCAGGGCAGAAAAAATGCCAACTTGATGCCGTCCCTGGGGGTAACGCCGACATGCGTGAACGGAATGACCGTGAGAAGATCCTTGTTGGGACTAGCCGTGAGGATCGCCGACGTGCCGAGAAACACAAGCCCCGACATCATAAAAGCGATAGATCTTGATAAGGACATTATTAATATCCGCAATAATTATAAGTGGAATTCATTTATATATTAGTTTTGTTGAAATTCAACATATATAATGAAATATATATAATTCCGGGTGGTTACAGATTTGCCAATGCCCTTGCCAAATCCTCACGGCTTCTGATATCGTCCCCCATCTTGCTCGGGGCTGTTGACCAGAAATCTGACGCAACAAGCTCAATAAACTCGAGAAATCTACCCGAGCGCAAGAATACAGACGAAGGGGAAAAAATCATGAGCAAACGTACTTACCAACCCAGCCGCAGAAAGCGATTGCGCGTTCACGGTTTCCGCAGTCGCATGCAGACTCCTGGCGGCCGCAACGTGTTGAGCGCTCGTCGCCGCAAAGGCCGCAAGCGTCTCGCGATTGGCGTTTATCAGAAGTAACTGCAGTTCAGTCTAAAATTGATCGCATGCGTTTTTCGAAGCAAAACCGATTGCTAAAAACCGGTGAATTTGACGCAACGTTCGACAATGGTCGAAAAGTTGTGTCGCGGCATTTGGTTGTGGTTGGCAGAAAGAATAGCAACTTGCCCCGATTGGGTCTCGTTGTTTCACGCAAGGTTGGTTCCGCTGTCACCAGAAACAGGGTGAAGCGTTTCATACGAGAGTCGTTCCGGATTCGCTTGCCTGAAACGCAAGCAGCAGATTTTGTGGTCGTCGCACGGCATTCCGCAGGAAGCCTAACTTACGACGCACTGAATCAAGAGCTAACGACTTGCCTTGCGCGACTTGAATCGCAATTGCCACAGCACGTGTCCTAGAACTTCGAAAAACGCCCAATAGGATAATTGGTATTGGGTGTCTTGAAACATCTTAGCATTGCTGCCATCCGTGTCTATCAGTGGACGATCTCGCCATTGCTAGGGCCGCGTTGCCGATTCTATCCCAGCTGCTCAAATTATTCCGTGGAGTGCTTCCAACGATACTCTTTCATCGAAGCCATACGTAAATCCGCATGGCGTCTGCTGCGCTGTCATCCCTTACATCCTGGTGGAGTCGAGTTGCCATGAATTCCGAAGGAAGAAACGTTGGACTTGCAATCGTCATGTGCGTGCTGTTTTACCTAGGGTACAACAGCTACTTAACCAAAAAGTACCCCAAACCTGAGGCGGGCAGAACGGCAACGGATACGCCGGCCGCCGTTGCGCCGTCAGGCGATGACTCTTCCCAGACGCAACCCGCAGCCATCGGCACAACCTCCGGCACCGCCAGCGAAAGCAAACTTACTGCGCCAGCAGCGACCATTACTAGGCTTGCTGAAAACGACCTCGTTTTCGAAAATGAATCGGCGATCATTACCTTCAACCAAGATTACTCAGCCATAAACTCGGTGCTGTTAAAAGACTATCGGGCCGCGCGCGAGCGCAATAGCGGCTCTGTCGAACTATTATCGAGCATGATGACCATACAGGGCACACCAACATTGACCAAGACGGAGCCAACGGTGGGTTATCACGCCCAGCGCCAGGGCAACTCCATCGCATTCTGGACAACGGACGGGCCGTGGAAGATAGAGCAACTATTCACCATTCCAAGCTCTGGGTTCGGTGCCCAACTTAAGGTCACGTTTCACAACATCTCTGACCGCAGTCAAGACCTCGAAGCCAACTTGGCGGTGACGCAAAATATATCCGAAGCCAAGAAGGCCTCTTCCAGCTTCTTCATTCCAGATTTTGTCACCCAACAGAGCTCCTTCATCAGTGGCATTTCCGGGTCGCGAGAAGCTGTCTTGGTTTCTGAATATTGTGGCGATGGCAACCATAGCGAGCCTGCACTCGAGGGTAGATCCATCGATCTCGATTATGCCGGCTTTGACTCCCACTATTTTCTCACGGCCATTTTGCCGAAGACAAAGAATCTATCCTACTCAATGCGCTATCGCGGTGGACGCTCGGGTGACGGATGCCCTATGCTCCTCACAACGTCACAGCCACACGGTCAAGTCGCCCCCGGCTCCTCAAGCAGCATGGACTTTGAAATCTATTTCGGCCCCAAGGAAGTTCATGCCCTTACCAATTTCGACGAGCGGCTGAAATCCAGCATAGATCTCGGCTGGTTTGGAGTGATCGCACACCCATTACTGCTGGCGGTGCAAGGTTTGTATCGCGCCTTTGGAAACTACGGCATCGCCATCATCATCATCACGATTTTGCTGAAGATTCTGTTCTATCCCCTGACAAAAGCATCCGTCATCTCCATGAAGAAAATGCAGAAGTTACAACCTCAAATGGCGGCATTGCGCGAAACGCACAAAGAAGATCCACGCCGTCAGCAACAAGAGCTGATGAAATTCATGCAAACACACAAGATCAACCCAGCAAAGGGCTGCTTACCCATTCTGCCGCAGATTCCGGTATTCATCGCCTTTTATAACGTGCTGTCGCATGCCATCGAGTTACGTCATGCACCATTCTTTGGCTGGATTCAGGATCTGTCCGTAGCCGACCCTTATTACATCACGCCAATTCTGTTGGGCGTGGGCATGTTCATTCAGCAAAAATTGACACCAAACCCTTCTATGGATAAAAACCAAGAAAAGATCATGCTGATGATGCCGGTGATTTTCACGGTAATGATGCTGTCACTGCCTGCAGGGATGGTGCTCTATATGATCGTCAACACGGTGGTGACGATACTTCAACAACAATGGCTCAATCGGCGCATTGCCGTCTGACAACTAGTCTGCATAGGAGAAACAAGAAATGCGTAACCCGAAACCGATTCAAGCAGAAGGCAAGAACCTCGACAAAGCCCTGGATGAAGCTGCCCGCCAACTTGGCGTAAACAAAGACCGTGTAAAGTATGAAATCATTGCGCAAGCCGGCGGAGGCTTTCTGTCATTCCTCGCAGGCAGCAAGCGCATCACCATCAGCGCCTGGGCCGATGCTCCAAGTAGGGGCCGAAATCACGAGCGCCGCAGTAACGGCCGTGACCATCACTCCCGCACCGAAACTGAGCCTGCTGGTGAGCGCCGTGAATTATCCGCAGACGAAACAGCAGCATTGGTGGAAGAACTGCGTAGTTTTTGTGAAGAGATCTGCACTCGCATGGCCGGCGAAGATGTCCCCGTCGCGGCGTCGCTCAGCGACCAGCGCCTCGTCCTGAACATCGACAATGAGTACTTGGCTGGACAAATTAACCGCAATAGCAAAATTGCTGAGTCTCTAGAACACATCATGCGCAAGAAACCGCGCCACCTGAAGCGGGAATTGCCATTTCGTATCTTCATCGACGTATCCGGCCAACGCATGCAGCGCGAGCAAGAGTTAATTGATATGGCGCGCGATCTATCGATGCAGGTCCATGAAAACCAGAAGCCAATTGTTTTAAACTATAAGAGCTCCTATGATCGGAAAATCATTCACATGGCCCTGGATCGCGACGACCGAGTTTACACAAAGTCGATTGGCTCCGGAACCAATCGCAAGCTCATGATTCTCCCGGCAAAGAGCGATGAGGCGCGCGGTTAAGTCCCCATGACCGACGATCGCGATCAACAACAAAGCCCGGCAGGAACCGCCGGGCTTTCGTTTACGCAGGATGTTATTGCATCTCTCGCCACGGCCCCCGGGCTCGGCGCTGTCGCTATGGTGCGCGTATCTGGACCGAATTGCCGTGATCTAATCCAGAAAGCGATTAAATGGAAGTCCATGAGCGCGCCAAGTCCGCGAGTGGTAGCTCGCGCTTCTATCATTGATCCGACTACCGATGTCGTTTTGGACGATGCCTTGGTGCTCTTCTTTCAGGGGCCCAAGTCTTACACTGGCGAAGACGTCATTGAGATAAATCTCCATGGCGGCCCCTACATTGTGCAGCAAGTGCTCCGTGTCCTATATTCCATGGGCTGCCGGCCAGCAGATCCTGGCGAATTTACGCGTCGAGCTTACTTGCACGGCAAATTAGATCTGACTGCGGCAGAAGGCATTAAGCATTTGGTCGAAGCGCAAACTCATCAGCAATGGATTGCTGGCCAGCACCTATCTCAAGGTCGTCTCGCAAGCTCCATTGATCAGCTTCGCCACCAACTGATTCAGGCCATGGCCTACCTCGAAGCCCGAATCGATTTTCCGGATGAAGACGACACGTCGGATGTTGAGCTGCGGCAGGTGCGCTCACTGGTGCAAGTTGTGCATACGAGTATCCAAAAGCTCATATCAACCTACAGTAGCGGACGCATCGCTGCTGAGGGACTGCGAGTCGCACTTGTTGGGTCGCCAAATGCTGGGAAATCAACGCTGTTCAATAGCATGCTAGGTACCAATCGAGCTTTGGTCACGGAGATTGCTGGTACCACGCGCGACTATATCGAAGAAACATGCCTCATCCGCGGCCGCATGCTGCGTTTGATTGATACCGCCGGTTTGCGAGAAACCCACGATCCCGTTGAAAAGCTCGGGATTGAACAGTCGCGCCGATTGCTGGGCGAAGCCGATGTCATCTTGCTCCTCTGTGCAAGTGATGCCGATCCTGTTTCTGCCGCACAACTCTTTGCAGATGCCGACTTGCATTCGGGCGGCGCCTCGAAGATTTTGCGCGTTCTAACTAAGTCTGACCTGGGGGTTCCCTCTTGGGCGATTAAAGACTGGCTGCCTGTTTCGTGTAAACTTTCTGGTGGTTTAGAGCATCTTTCTAAGACTCTAGTGGAAATTATCGATAGTCATGTTGGCCAACTGAGTGAATCGACGTTTGTTACCAGTGCTCGTCACCACGCCGCACTTGAACAGGCTCAGAACCAATGCCAGGCATTTTTTCAAGCATTCGATGCGGACAGCTACGACGAAATCCTCGCCTTTGAGCTGCAGGGAGCTGCTCGCTCTTTGTCATCCATTATCGGAGACGTGTCGAATGAAGATATTCTAGATCGCATCTTTTCTGAATTCTGCGTCGGAAAGTGACTCGGCGGGAAATCAATGGCCGTCCGCACTCCTCCCTGCCAGTGGCTCCCATTGCGAAACTATAATGCTTTGTTTTTATTGATAAATTAAAGAGTCCTTTAATTTTTCTCAATTTTGTCCGAGCACCCTCTGTGGCCGCAACAGGCGGTCAAGCGTGTAAGCGATAATCTTAGTGGAGACGCTGCCATGAAAACCTACAAACGCGCGGCTGTGCATATCAGCTCGGGTCTGCTAGCAGCCGTCATGGGTTGCTCAAACGAAGCCCAGTTTCGCAATGGATCTGCCGACTACAGCGAAGATGTCGTCGGGGAGCCGGTTATTAGCGAGCCTGCTGAGTTTGCTCTGACCTGGAACCTCGAATGCCAAAAGCCCCTGAATCTGCTCGACGGCAAAGGCTCACAGGGAAAACCTTCAGCCAATGTTGGCGACAAAGGAGCAGCCCAATCCAAGAAAGCCGCTATATCCGGACAGGGCGACCATGAAGTTGACTTGAATGACAACGATGACCTAACGCTAAGCATTCAGGGAACCCTCTGCTCACCAGAGAGTCAGTCCCGAGAAATCGTATTCGTCATCGATGTATCCGGATCCATGGCTGACAACGATCCACTTGTCGCCGGAACCTGCGGCCGGGCACAAGCGGTCGCAGCCATTGTCAATAGCGTATCCCAGGCGGCAAATACCCGCATTGGCTTAGTGACCTTCGGTACAGGCGTGGCCCGCTCGACCGGGGCGCTGGTCGATCACCAAACCTTCGTCCAGTCGACCTACTTTACGGAGGCCGTCCTTTGCGAAGCGGTTGGCAATACCAACTATCAAGCTGCCCTGGCCCAATCCATCGCCATGCTGACTGCGGCACGACCTGACAGCGTCCGCGAAGTTTACTTTATCTCGGATGGCTTCCCGACTGGCGGCCAAAATGGCTTCACAGAAGCAGCCACTCTCAAAGATCCCATGGGCATTAACGCCACCATCGCCACATTGATGTTGACCGGTAATGATGCCGCACTGAAGTCGATCGCCAGTACGGACAGCAACGGCTTGCCTCGACACGCGAAAACCGACGAGGCCAGTCAGCTGGCGGAGATCATCAAGGACCTGTCGCAATCGGAAGTCGTTCATGCCGTGCTGCGATATCGGGAGATCGGCACTTCAGAATGGACAGAAATGGATCTCGAAGCCCACATCAAGGATCGAAACTACGTCGTTAAGCTAAACTCCGTGCAATTGATAGATTATCCAAACGGGCTGGAAGTCGAATTAGAGTTCATCGACACACGCGGCCAGAGCACTTTCAATTCTGGACGCCTCGTTTGGAACGCACAAACTGCCGCCGCAGCAGATTAGAGGCGCTGAGAATTCCCGGTAACCAACATGATACATTGGAATTTCTGCCGATAAGCATGGTCGCTTGTCGGCTTCTTCCACGCATCCACACCCCCCAACTACCTGTGTATTTCCCGCATTCAATCGCTTATAAGCAGGCGCATGGGCGCGCCTTCGCGCACAATTCTACCTGCTTCTGATTGAAAGCTTTGAAAGTGGGGCCATGGCTGCCAAAGAAACTCGCGATCAACGACCTACAATTGCGCAACACGACACCGATAAAGAAATAGCTTCTCCTGCATTTCCAGTCGTCGGAATCGGATCCTCTGCCGGTGGCCTGCAAGCCCTTGAGCAATTGTTGGCTCATCTTCGTCCAGACACGGGAATGTCTTTCATCGTCGCTAGCCACCTCGATCCCACCCACAAAAGCCTACTTTCCGAACTTCTGGCTAAGTCCACTTCCATGCCAGTAAAAGATGCCCTGGACGGCATAAATTTGCTACCGAACCACGTATATGTCCTGCCATCAAATGCCAGTTTGACCGTGGGCCAGGGGGCTTTGCACTTAGTGGCGCGAAGCACGCAACGCGCCGATATGCATTTGCCGATCAATGACCTTTTCCACTCCCTGGCCACCAACTATGAACATTATGCGCTCGGCGTCGTTCTGTCTGGAAGTGGATCCGATGGGGCCGCCGGCGTTTCAGCCATCATGCTGGCAGGAGGTATTACTTTTGCTCAGGACGAGAGATCCGCACAGTTTTTCGGGATGCCTTCGGCGGCAATTGCAGCGGGTGTAGACTACGTTTTGTCGCCAGTACAGATTGCAGCGCAGCTTGGAGAACTTGCACAATCCTTCCAAGGACAGAATGGACGTCACTCACATGAGAGCCGAGACGGGCTCCCAGCGTGGGAGCAATCCCTAGAGAAGATTCAGACCCTCCTGCGCACTTCACGCGGCGTCGACTTCTCGGCCTACAAACGACCAACGGTCCGACGGCGGATTATGCGACGCATGGCGCTGCAAAAGATAGATTCAGCTGCCGTGTACTTCAATTACCTCAAAGACCATCCATCCGAACTTGAAAGCTTATTTGAAGACATTTTAGTCAAGGTCACCAGCTTCTTTCGTGATCCAGAAACATTTCAAATATTGCGCGACCAGGTGCTCGTTCAGGCTATAAAGAGCCGAGAAACGACGGACCCATTTCGCGTATGGGTGCCTGGGTGCGCTACCGGCGAAGAAGTTTACTCTATCGCCATGATCGTCTTTGAAGTTGCCGAAGAACTCGGCGTGCCACTGCAGCTTGAAATATTCGCGACCGATGTCAGTGAAGTCGCGTTGGCTCGCGCAAGAGCTGGACGGTATCATGAATCCATCCAGCAGCAAGTTTCATCAGAACGCCTACAGAAGTTCTTTCACCGAGATGGTGAATCTTTTTGCGTAATTCCGACCATTCGTGAAAGTTGCATATTTGCCAGACAAGATGTCACACGTGACCCACCGTTCTCGAAACTCGACCTCATCAGCTGCCGGAATCTCCTCATCTACCTTGCTCCGCAGATTCAGCGTCGTGTCCTGACGGCGTTTCATTTCGCCCTGAATCCCGCCGGGTTTCTCACGCTGGGCTCTGCTGAGACCCTTGGTTCGGCGAGTGACCTGTTTCAGGTCATCGATAAAACCGCCAGAATTTACGCGAAAAGGCCGGCTATCCAGGGAGTCCAAATACCCAACTTCCAATGGAATCGGAATGAGATCGCATCGCTATCCAGAGTTTCCACAGATAGCATAAAGCAAAAGTCGGAACGACCTATCGATACAAGAACTGATGCTGATCGCGCCATACTGCGCTTCATGCCACCAAGCGTTGTCGTGAATGAACGCCTTGAGATAACGCAATTTCGCGGGGATACAAGTCCGTTTCTCCTGCAACCCTCGGGCGAGCCAACTCGCGATTTGCTAAAAATGTGCCGATCGGGCCTGCTCTTTGAACTGCGAGCAGCTATCGCTGAAGCCGAGGCTATCAGCAAACCCATTTGGCGCGACGTTGAGTTGCTGGATACGCAGGAAAACTCTTTTAATGTCCACCTGAACGTCATCCCGTTTGATGCATCACCGGCTGGTTTGCGGCATTTTGTCATCATGTTTGATCGACAGCAAGATCGGATCGTGGCCACTAAGGCACTCAGAGGCGATGCCGGCTCCGAGGTGAATCGACTCCAAGAAGAGCTTTCCAGCACCAAGGACTTTTTGCATGCCATCATCGAAAAAGAGCAGGCCACAAATGAGGAACTGAAGTCCGTCGGCGAAGAAATTCTGTCCGCCAATGAGGAGCTTCAGAGCACGAATGAAGAGCTCGCTACGGCCAAAGAGGAGATTCAAGCAGCGAACGAAGAGCTCATCACAGTCAACGAAGAACTACGGCAGCGCAACGACGATCTATCTGTGGTCAATAGCGACTTGGCGAATCTATTCGGTAGTGTGCAAATCCCGATCGTGATGTTGTCGGCAAATTTGGCGGTTCGTCGCTTTACACCTACAGCGGAAAAGGTACTAAATCTTTCGGCAAGCGATCTCGGAAAATCGCTCTCAGATTTTGGCGAACGTCTGGGAATAGAAGGATTAGAACGACTCGCACTCGAAGTCATGGAGTCGCTCAACACCCGCGAAGAAGACATCCAAGACAGAAACGGACGCTGGTACTCCCTGCGGATAAAGCCTTATCGCACGTCTGACAATCGGATTGATGGTACCGTCATAGCTTTGGTAGATATCGACAGCCTAAAACGAAGCTATGAGCGGCTGGAGGAAGCCCTGCAATATGCCGATGCAATCATTCAGGCTACCCCCGTACCGCTGCTAGTTGTTGATTTGAACCATAAGGTGATTACGACAAATCACGCGTTCTACTCCTACTTCAAGACAACCCCAGCCAGCACCATTGGTCATTCTCTTATTGATTTGGTGGATGGGAAGTTGGCCCATCCGGGGCTCTTGGATCGCTTGGAAAAGGTCAGCTACCGCGATAAACCGACGGATAGCATTACGGTTGACCAGGTTCTGCCAGGGCTTGGACGCCGAATTGTGCAAGTTAGTGCTCGCAGTGCAACTAGCGGTCCCGATGCAAGGAAACAGACGCTTTTGGCATTCCTTGATGTTACATCGCAAACTCTATCGGAAGAAGGGGCTGTGGCTGCTCAGAATGCGGCGGAGGCCGCAAGTCGGGCTAAGAGCGAGTTTCTAGCCAATATGAGCCATGAGATCCGTACACCTTTGGGAGCTGTCCTGGGCTATGCAGAGCTGCTTGGCAAGCCAGATTGCTCGGAATCCGATCGAAGGAGTTTCTTGGACAGAATTCGACACAACGGGTCTGAAGTCTTGGAATTGATCGACGATATTTTAGACCTTGCGAAAGTTGAAGCCGGAAGGCTTACGATCGACAAGACTCGGTTCGACTTGATGGAAGAATTGTCAGATATTTTGATCCCTCATCAAGCGGAAGCTCAAATTAAGGGACTCGAACTTCAGGTCATTTTCGCTGGACCTATCCCTTCGTCGATCTTTTCTTGTCGCCGCCGCTTTCGCCAGATTATCAACAACATCGTCAACAATGCCATTAAGTTTACGAGCAAAGGACGTGTCGACGTGCGCGTCGAACTTGACTCCGCAGGTAAACAGCCTCAGCTCAGAATCTCAGTTACCGACATGGGATGCGGCCTGACGCCCGAACAACAGCTCCGTTTGTTTCAACCTTTCGGGCAAGCTGATAGTACAATCACCAGGCGCTTCGGAGGTACCGGTTTAGGGCTGGTTCTTTCCCGACACCTGGCCAGTCTTTTAGGTGGGGATGTCGTGCTCACCCGCAGTGAACCCGATCAAGGAACTACGTTCACGATCACTATTGATCCCGGTCCCATGGCAGACATAGCGATGCGATCTGGTTCCATTCTCCCAGAGCACAAATCGCAAGCGCAGGACAAGCCATCTGATTGGTTTAGGGAGAGTCGACGCCTGAGTGGCATTCGAGTGCTATTAGTGGAGGACGGCATCGATAATCAGCTGCTACTTTCCCGGTTTTTGGACATGAGTGGCGCTCAGGTACAGGTCGCCGCCAATGGCGACGACGCCCTGGTAGCGCTGAACGGCGCCACGTATGACGTCGTCCTCATGGATCTGCAAATGCCTGTTATGGACGGCTACCAAGCCATGAAAAGAATTCGACAGCGTGGCATGCAAGTCCCAGTGTTGGCTCTAACGGCACATGCCATGGCGGGAGAACGAGAGCGCTGCATGGACCATGGTTTCAACGATTACATGAGCAAGCCAGTGCAGCCAAATCTGCTCATCGATGTGGTTTCGAAGCTAGTGAAAGCCAAACAGCATCCGTAGGTGTTTCGTTCATACCGACGCCACCAGCTGCTGAAACGACGCCAGGATGGCATCGCTGTACGCAAAAACCTCTGCCACCTCTGAAACGTGAACCCAGCCGACTCCACGGTGATAATCTGCATCAGCGACCGGTGCTGGCTTGTCATGAATGAGATTTCCCAGGAAAAAGTGTGTTCGGCAGTCATAGATGTTTCCATTCCACTCAAAGTCATAACGTCGGCGGCATTGCAAACCAGGCACAACTTGAATACTGAAGCCTGTTTCTTCAAGCGTTTCCCGCACCACAGCCTCTGCGGGGGATTCACCAGGCTCAATAAGGCCTCCGGGCGGAAAGAAGTAGCGCCGGCGACTGACGGGATCTTCGGCGTAAAATCCAAGAACATGGTTATCGTGCACGACGAAGACGCTGGCACGATTTCGTATAGTCATCTTAAACTCGATGTGCCCGTTTTGCATGCATCAGCTGCGCCTGTCGATTGATCGTCTTACTTGCCCACATAAAGCATCCAGCCGTAAACTCCAAGACTTCAACAGGCAAAGACCTTTGGCTCGACTTATCATCAACAATCGCAGCCTGCAGTCGTTGATATGTGACCTCAGCCTGCTTTAAGCGCTCCGCGTACTGGCGAACGAATTCATACTCATGCATGGTATACATTCACGCCTCTCCTCAATCCGTGGATCATCTGCTGTTCATAATCACCGAAACAGCATATCGCGTTGCGCGCACACAACATTAGGTTTGACCAGCCAGTCAAGGAGGGGAGTCTTGTAGCGGAATACGCCAAATTATGCGGATTATTCGACGTTTGCCACGGGTTAGACCGAAGATCAATTTTGCGAGAAGCTTTAGAGAATTTCTAAATGGGGATTAGGTCTTGCACGCTTCTTTAATCTTCTGGCGAAACCATTTCTGCGCTGGGTCCTGTTGTGTGCGCGCATGCCAGACCTGAAACAACTCTAGCGACGGAATGTTCACGGGTGTCTCGAAGTCACGCAGCTGTAGCAGCCCCATTAGTCTATCGATGAACAACCCGGGAGCGGTGACGATGCAGTCTGTATGCGCCACGGCCCAACCGGCCGACAGAAAGTTTGGCGAGCCAATAGCAACGTGTCTCTTTGCGTTTTTCTTCTTCAAAGCATCATCCACAATTCCCTTTAAGTCGCCTCGTGGCGTCACCAGTGCATGGGGCCATCGACAAAACTCATCTAAGGTCATTTTCGAGTTCCGCATGGGGTGCATGGCTCTAACTGCTGAGCGATAGTGGTCCGTAAGCAATTTCTGTAAATAGAATCCCTCCGCCAACACTTCCGAGATACTCGAAATCATCAGGTCGACTTCGCCGCGCTCCATCGCTTCCTTTGGTATCGCACCCTGCCCTGGACGAAATGTCAGACTCACGCCAGGAGCCTCCTGCTGCAGCGATGGAAGTAGGTTGGTTGCGGCAATGGACTCAAAATAGTCGTTGGTAGCGATATTAAACACTCGCTCGAGTCGGCTAGGATCGAATCGAGCGCCACCATCGTATATGGGCTCTAAAGAATCAACGAGACTAACAATGGACGGAGCCAATTCCGCTGCTCTCTCTGTCGGCGTCACGCCGCGGGCAACGCGTACGAAGAGGGGATCCTTGAAATCGGATCGCAATCGGCTCAATGCCCGGGATAGGGCGGGTTGAGTCATGCCTATGGCTTTGGCGGCTTTTGTGACGTTCCGTTCACGCCACAGGGCGGCAAATACTGTCAATAGATTTAGGTCCTTACCCTTAATATGTCGCATACGACATAGCTATCATATTAGCAATTCATTTTGAAGGCGATTTAAGTTCGGCTAAATATGCCACTCCACGACGCAGATGCGTCCAAACAAACTGGAGTCAGTGATGAAAGCGGTTGTGATAGATAAGTTCGGCGGCCCAGAAGTACTTGAGTCTCGGGAAGTTGCCACCCCAACACCAGCCCTGACGGAAGTGCTGGTCGAAGTACATGCTGTAGGCCTCAACCCCGTGGACTTCAAGATTCGTCAGGGACACCTGAACGACTTATTGCCGACAACGTTTCCCCGAATTTTAGGCGGAGATATCTCTGGAGTGGTGACCAGCGTTGGTAACGACGTACAAAAATTTCAGGTTGGCGACCAAGTATTCTTTTCTAACCCGCTGGATCGCGATGGCGGCTATGCGGACTTCGTAATCGTCGATGAGCGCTTTGTGGCGCGCAAGCCCGCATATCTGTCTTGGATCGATGCCGCATCTTTGCCCGTTGCTGGCTTGACGGCGATTCAAGCATTACGCGACTTCGGCGGTATCAAGCGCGGCTCAAAAGTGTTGATCCATGCTGCTGCTGGCGGAGTCGGATCGTTCGCCGTCCAGTATGCAAAGCACATGGGAGCGGAGGTGTTTGCGACCGCTAGTTCAGCCAAGGCAGACTACGTTCGCAGCTTGGGGGCAGACCACGTTATCGACTACCGGCAGGAAGATTTCGTAACCATTGCCAATCGAGTTGGTGGCATGGACATCATCCTCGAGTCGATAGGCGGATTGAATTATCCGCGCAGTCTCGCGGCAACTCGCATGGGTGGCGCTGTTCCTTCCATTGTGAACCCGCCGGACTCAGATTCTCTAAGCATGGCTGCTAGTCGATCCATCAAGACGGACTTCATGCTATTACGAGGAGAGCCAAAAGACTTGGAGGAAATCGCGGATCTCGTCGATCGCGGAATCATTCGTCCGACTGTCTCTAAGGTTTTTGCCCTTGATGATATTCGCCAAGCCCATACCGAGTTGGAGGCTGGGCGCACCAGTGGAAAGCTCGTGGTTGCAATCAAGTAAAATTCGACTAGGGGACTTCCAGTGGGCTTCCTGTTGGCTCTAGTCCCCGCGCTCGTTCCTTCAGCAAACGTTTGCGAGCTTCCTTGATGGCCTTCCAAGGGCCAAATTTGTGCTGAACTTCGGAAAAGCCATCAATGTAGGGGCCGGATGGATAGTCAATCGGCTTTTCAAATCGGTCTGGATAATCTCGACTGACGTCGATGCTGGGTCTCGGATGAATGCGATCGTCGTTGATGAACGCTGCAACGTCGAAAGCCTCTTCATCTGATAGCAGTGGCTTCTCCCACGTGACTCCCAATGGCATGTTCGCCTTAATAAACGCAGCCGCTGGTCGCACCCGATGCATGCTGGAGCCAATGGAGTAACTGTCGGGTCCCCAGAGCGGTGGATAGAGATGGGTCTTTCCATCTTCATTCCATTGCCCCTCACCATTCTTTCCGTGACAAACCTCACAATGAACTCGATAGACAGCCTCTCCACGCCTCGGGTCTGCAGCACGGTCCAGGTCTCGCAGCGTCATCAGCTGATCGCCAAACTGTCTAGAGTTTATCGCCCGGTCCTGACCCAACCACTTGATGTACATGAGCATGGCCCGCATCTCGCGCGTGTCTTGTGGCAGCCACTTGCCGTTATGCGGTCGCTCGATGCAGTAGTTGATGCGATCTGCCAGCGAGATAATGATGTCATCACGTGACCGATATTCTGGGTACCTCCCATGCGTTGTCGCAAACGCCCCCCCAAATAGCCGCTGCCCTGCATCCAAATGACAATTGGAACAGTTGAGCCGATTCCCTGCGTACTTGCCCACGCTTCCTTCAGGTCCGATGAACTCGGCGGTGCGGGTGATCAGTTCGTAGCCGTATTTGATTTCCTGGGAAATTCGATTGTCAGGCAGGCTAGCCAGATCAGGCCCACGATAGTACGAGGTCAAGAGGCTCTTTGGAATGAGCTTGAGGAGGAAAATGGAGTCAAGCTCCTCCGACTGTCCATGTGCCTGCAAAGATAAGATCAGGAATAGTCCAAAGCACCGCCGTGTCCACCTTTGCGCTGCACAGTGACGATTGGCCCGAGCATCAAACAAGAAAGTCATTGGTCAATTCCGCAATGTTACTTAAGATGTCATAAATATATCGCGGTGCCACTTCGAATGCCAACCAGCCGAAAATTTTTCGAAATATGCCGGCAATTCATCCCAGGCGTCGCGCTTGCTATGTTCGTAGCTAGTCTGGCGGTACTGACTGCCGACGTTTTGCGAATATGGTTTTGGGGGACAGTAGTTCAGGGCATCGGATCTGTTTCCATTGCCCTCCTGTTTGGAATCTTTCTGGGCAGTTTCGGGAAAGTGCCCGAGCGCGCTCAAGTGGGTATCAAGTTCAGCGCAAATTCTCTCTTGAAGATCGCCGTTGCTTTGGTCGGTCTCCGCCTGAGCCTAAGTGAGGTTTCTAGGATCGGACTGACCGGTTTGCCATTTATCGCCTTTGCAGTCGTCTGCTCGTTAGCATTCTGCGCATTGGTTGCTAAAGCCTTGAGACTCGATCGTCGGCTGACCGTGCTCGTTGGCTTTGGAACGGCCATTTGCGGCGTAAGTGCTATTATGGCGGCCGCGAGCATCTGTAACGCCAAGCAACGGGAGACCACTTATGCCGTTTGCTTGATCACGATTTTTGGATTCGTGAGTCTATTCGTGACCCCTTTCGTGGCCAACACCCTATTTAGTGAGCAGGAGTGGGCAGCCGGCGTATTCATTGGATCCTCGGTGCATGACACCGCACAAGTCGCTGGAGCCGCACTTCTCTATGAGCAGCTGTTTCACAGCGTCAACGTCTTGGACGTCGCCATGGTTACCAAGATGATTCGCAATCTGTCTTTGGCCCTTCTGGCGCCCATCTTGGCCTTCGTCATTATGCGTCAAACACCCGATGGCTTGCAGAATGCCCATAAGCACAAGACGTTGAAATACCTTCCTGGTTTCATCGTTGGGTTTGTGGTGCTGAGCCTCGTTAGGACTCTTGGAGATGTCAACGAAGACTTTGCCTTTGGCGTCATTCGCGCCCAAGATTGGTGGCGTTTTCTCGAAGCAACGGATTATGCCACTAACTTTCTGGTCACCATCGCAACGGCTGCCATTGGGATGAACTCAGACTTTTCAACTTTGCGCGCCATGGGATGGCGCCCGCTATTCTTAGGGTTTGCTTCCGCAGTCGGCACCGGCGCCGCCGCAGGTTTTGCTCTCGTGCTATTTAGTTAGCCGCAGCACTTCTTAAATTTCTTGCCCGAACCACAGGTGCACGGGTCGTTCCGACCAATTTTTGGGCTTTCTCGCACGTAAGTTTCACCCCTATGGTGATGATGTGAACATCCTGGACCGTGCACATGATGTCCATCGTTGTCATCATGATCGTGCTTGTGAAGATCGACTTCCTCGGTATGCATATTCTTTGGCTTTTGCTCGGACACAGTCAAAACTCCCACCTTTGGCTCATGTAACTTCCCAGCTCGTTAGGCCACAGTTACCATGACGACAATGCAATCGCTACTGCCAGTCACTTCTGCGGATCTCTGAGTCATCCCGGAAGGGCTCTGCATCATCCAGGTGCAAGATTCACCAAGATTTTCCACGTATCCGTCGACAGTTACCGAGGCCGCTCCGCGGTGAACATAAATACATGCATGGCGCGCTCGCTTTAATTCAAGTGTTTTCGAAAAGGGTCCCGAAGCCACGCGCGCATCCGATGTCCCATAGGATTTGCTCGTCATCACATTAAAATCCACTGCCCGCTTGCCCAATAACGCGCAGGCGGTCTGGGCGGCGCCGTCAAAACGATAGGGCTGCAGCATTTTAATGGTCACTGGGTCGCCGCCATCGTGCTGAAGTTGCACGGGATCGCCTTCTAACGGAATCAAAATCCGCTGATGGTCCGGAAAATTTGAAAAGGGACAGGACTCTTCAATTGTCGCGATACTCAGACGCCAGAGGAAATCCGTATCATCACGTACCGCGAAAACCTCGAGGGTCGAACCACGGCCATTTTTCCACTGCATCTGGCGATATTCATTGGGGGTGATGATATGAGCCGTCATCTTGTCGCTCCCTTAGCCGCACTTCGGCTGCAAATCAATGTTCCTGCGTAGGATACAACTAGACTGGTGAACTGACGAGATCAGACTTGGATTGAAGGCATTGTCAGAAAAAAGTAGGGGGACCTGAAAGGTCCCCCTCTATTCTCTCCTAGAGTTCTATGGATCTACAGGACAACGCGCCGGACATCAAACCCCGGTCGGCTGTTTTCAGTGAGTCGACTTCTTGCTGGTTCCCTGGCCGCTGCTCGCCGTATTCGCAGAGTGAGCTACATATACGAGCTTTTGGCCCACTCGAATGCGATTTGGATCAGAAACTTGATCACGATTTTGCCGCCATAAATAGCGCCAAGCTGACTCGGTTTGATACAGACGGGCAGCAATGCTGCTGAGGGTCTCGCCGGCAGCGACGACAACCTGCAACCGAGCCTGTCCGCCGTTCCTTTCCGCGTATTGACGGGCGCTACCTTTGCCGACATCAAAGCGGATTTCGTCACCTGGCATGATCCGTGAGGGGTCGGAAATCCCATTCAGATCAGCTAGTTCACGCCAAAGTCGTGATGTGCCATAGACCCGCAACGAAATCTCCCCCAGCGTATCGCCAACCCGAACAATGTATGTCGCTTCATGATCTGGTGCGGCGCGTGCCGGCGAATCATTCGATGGCTCGGACCAACTCTCTGCCATTCCATAGCTCGCCGGAGCGTCTGCAACAGAGTCCTCCGTGGCTGCGATGACGGCGTCTGCGCTCGATTCGCTAGTAATAGCGTCGTAGAGAGAGCCCGCTGGAGCTTCCTCTTCCGCCATAACAGGCGAGGGATCTTCAGCAGTGTCTACTGCCGCCGCGGCATCTGCGTCTTGACCAACGCCTGCATAAGCACCATCTAGTTCAACATCGGCAGGCGTGAATTCGTCATCTACACCTATCCCCATGGCCGCATCAACCGCCGCCGATTCATCTGCGGCCTGTTCGCCGGAAGGCTCACCCTCGGCAACAACTTCTTCACTCATCGTCTCCGCCTCCTCTCCTGACGCGCATCCGAGAGCGAAAGCTACAAGCGATGATGCCATCAGCGACGAGAGGACCGTGGAAAATCTTCGAGTGCGAATCGTGATCATTGATGAACTCCAGGCAATCTGTTGGGGGGTAGCGTTACCGCTACGGGCATGCCTGTTATCGGACGGGATGGGCAGAAGTTTTAGGAAAATTGTCAGGGCCGAGTCATGTAAAAAAACACATTGAATTCATCCAGTTAAGCAGACTGCTGGCGCACGGCGGCCAAGTCGCGCAGCCCAGTCTGGGATGCGTGCACGACGTGCAAATACCAGTGTCGATTTAACGATCTCTGCAAGTACCAAATAGCTAAAGGCGGAAAAATCGACAAGAGGCCCGCGACACGCGGCGAAGTGGCTCGATATTGATTCTGCTCTTCGAGCGTGAGAATCAGCTTCCCCAATGAAACTAGCGATAAAGCGGCAATGATCGGTAGGCCGGCGCACCAGCGATGGGGCAGCTTGACTAGGTCACCTTGCAAATGGAACCGAGCTTCAAGATGGATACGGTTGGCGGCTGCAATGCTGCCCATCCCGGCAGTAAAGATCCATGACAGCAATGGCCCAAGCGCTCCTTTGCGCACCTGTCCGAGGCGCAGTCGACTGCGCAAAAGAATATAAAGTTCATCGAGTTGCGAACCGGTGAGGGGACTTGATGTCGCCGAATTTGATAGAACTTTAGGCTCCGTACGGCCATGATTCCTTCGAGCAGAATATGCATCTTGTTTCTGTTTCTTCTTCTTCTCTTTACGGGAAAGCCGCTTCGCATCGCCGATGAGTGCAAACGTCTGTTCAACCAACTGCTGCTCAAATTTGTTTGACGTAACTCTGTCTACCGCAGCTTCGACGTCAGCCGTCATCGGTACGGAATACCCAGCAGAAGCTGTTTCGGTCCCAATTTTCTTGGGGATAACTTGTGGGGAACTGGTTTGTGCAGATGGAGCAAAGGTCGCCATTTTGTGCATCGTCTGATCGAAGAGGCGATTGAATTCGGATACAGAGGCTTGCGTAGCCCGGTCAAGTTGACCGGTTCTCTCGAGAAGATGCGTCAGTTCGGCAACGGGATACCATTGCTGCAGACCGCGGCGTGAAATGAGTTGCTGGTCATTTGCTGGCAGGTCACGCAACTGCTGCACGGAATACGGACCTAAAACTCGGCCGCCCTCGAATACATACCAATCGTTGCCTAAAGTACTCATGTAACCTGCCAAATCTACAGCGTTTTTCAGATTTTTTGGCAAACGAGCCCGGGGGCTCAAGGCCCTGAAATCCCTGCCGAAAACAACTACAACCCACGCATAATCCTGTATACTTCATGGTAGCACGCTGCTGCGACTTCGTCAGGTTGGAATACTTAACCGTCGCGTGGCAGAAATTAGCCAGGGAGCCGAAAAGCTATGCAAGAAAAAGAATTTCTACTAGCCGTTGAAAATCGAAGGTTTCCCTTAGAATTTCCGGGGCATTTCGTAGCTGGGCGCTGGCACCAGTTTCCAAAGTCAAAGATCCTAAAGGAGTCGCACAACCCAAATGACGGCCAGCTCATTACTCAGGTGCGATTCGACAAGGGGATCGTAACCCAAGCGATTGAGGCGGCTCACGCCGCCAAGGACTCTTTTGCTCGCATTCACTTTGCCGACAGAATCGAAGTACTGCGACGCATTCGCCAGGTCATGGGCGACTACCAAGCAGCTATTGTCGACGCCCTACGCATTGAAGCAGGAAAGCCCA
This sequence comes from uncultured Oligoflexales bacterium, assembly GCA_964560765.1. GTDB lineage: Bacteria > Bdellovibrionota_B > Oligoflexia > Oligoflexales > CAZLMG01 > CAZLMG01. The sequence continues at coordinate 85,581 of CAZLMG010000007.1, read as the reverse complement.
GATGGGAAGCTGAATTGGAATTTGACGCGTCGATTCGGTTTCTCGACGATGCGACACGCGATCCCGCCGGACTTGAATCAGCTCTGGTAGCACCTGCTAAGCTGGCGGCACCTGCCAGCAGTATTTTTCTTACGCCGGTTGGGGTCACGGCTGGATTTCTGCCGTTTTCCACGCCGCTGACCTCACTTGTCTATAGCCTCGTTGGGGCCGTCGGTTCTGGTTCACCGCTTGTTTTGGTGGCCTCTGCGCATGCCGTGCTCATGGCAACCGTGATGAGTTACATCGCGCAGAATGTTGGCTTGGCAGATGGCGCACTCAACATCATTTTTGGAAATTTCGAGGTATATAAGCAGACAATCAGCGATAAACGAGTACGCGGCATACTCTATACAGGATCGCGCGAGCACTGCGAAGTCATCCGTCGCGAAACGCAAGCCATGTATGGACGTCAGGTGATTTTGCAATCGGGCGGAAAGAATGCAGTTATCGTCCACGAAACCGCCGACGCGGAGCGAGCTGCAAAAATGATCGGTCAAGGCGCTTTTCGCTCAGCGGGACAACTCTGCAGTTCCACCAGCCGAGTCTTTGTCCCGCAGACAAAGCTCAAAGCATTATCGGATGCACTTCTGGCGTACATAGACACCATGACCATTGGCCGTACGGACATGAATGCTGATGGTGCTGGACCAATGATGGGTCCTTTGTATTCGAAAAAGGCTGTCGACAAATTTCTACGCTTTCAAACGATGGCCCACCGAGAGTCTGAAAACGACCTATCGTTCGGCCGCTCACTTGAAGTCGATGGTGATGGTTACTTTGTCCGGCCTGGAATTCACATCATGCAAAATGTTGATCAAGCTAGCGCATTCCAAGCCAACGTACTGTTCTGCCCGGATATTTGCGTGTATGCATACGACACTTGGGAACACGCAATCGCGGGCGCCAACGCGACGGATGCGCCTTTGGTGACTTCCGTCATCGGTGATGAAGGTGCGCTGCAGGATGTACATAGCCTAATAGCTCCCAATGTGTTCATCAATCACCCAACTGTCGAATCTGACGCGACGTTGCCACTGGCTGGGAATCTTCAATGCGGAATCCACCGCTACAGCGGCACTGCGCTGATCATGCTTCTAAGCTATCCCCAGGTTGTCGTGAAAGGCTAAGAAAGCCAGCTCTTTCTTAGCCCTTGGCCAGCATCCGATAATTGATTAACCTAGGCGCCTTCATGCTATTTGAGGGTTTCTATGAATCAAAGCATCCTAAGTAAAGCGCAGTATTGGGCCACTGGCTCCGAATTTGACGCCGCCACGCGCGCTGAAGTGGCGCAGCTTCTTGAAACTGGCAATCAGAAAGAACTGGTCGATCGCTTCTATCGCGATTTAGAGTTTGGTACCGGCGGACTGCGCGGCATCCTTGGCGCTGGCAGTGCCCGGATGAACATCTATAACGTCCGCAAGGCGACCTTGGCACTCTGTCGCTACTTAATCGAAAAATTTCCGCAGGAAAAGTCGCCGCGCTTGGCGATATCCTATGATTCTCGGCGATTTTCTCGTGAATTTGCTGAGGCGGTTGCCGAGGTCGCTGCTGCTGAAGGCGTACAAGCTCTGATTACCAAGGAATTGCGACCAGTACCGATGCTTTCCTATTTGGTTCGCAGTCGCAAGTGTCATGCAGGAGTGTGCCTAACCGCCAGTCACAATCCACCCGACTACAACGGTTACAAAGTCTATATGCATACCGGCGGGCAGGTGGTGCCACCCGACGACCAGCAAATCATCGACCACTACGACCGAATTCAAGATTATAGCGTTATCCGTCATCTGCCATTTTCCCAAGCCATGCGGGACGGGATGATTCTTGAAGTCGGTACGGAGCTGGATAACGAATATTTTGCAGAAGTCGAGAGGCTTTCCCTGTCGCGCTCCGGCAGAGATGCTTTCAAGATCGTTTTCACCCCGCTGCACGGTACAGGAGGCTATCCGGTTCGAGAATGCCTGCACCGTTTCGGATTTGAAGATGTGACCATTGTTCCGGAGCAGGAAAAGCCCGATGGAAATTTCCCGACGGTAAAATTTCCGAATCCCGAGGATCCCGATGCGCTGGCCATGGCTGTCGCCCTGGCCAAAAAGCTAAAGGCTGATCTGGTGTTGGGCTCTGACCCCGATTGTGATCGAGTTGGCATCGTCGTCCGCGAAGGTGATGACTACACATTTCTCAACGGTAATCAGATTGGCTCCTTGTTGATGGAGTACTATCTTTCGGCCGCACAAGCCGCCAAGCGCTTACCTGAGAATCCTTTGGTGATTAAGACGATCGTCACGACAGATTTGCAGAACTCCATTGCCCACAACTACGGTGCACATATCGATGAAACACTCACGGGCTTCAAGTGGATTTGCCAGGTGATCGACGAATACGAACGAGGCATTCGGCAACCCATGCGCCACTATGTGTGCGGCGGAGAAGAGAGTTACGGGTTCCTTGCCGGCAGCTTCGTGCGTGACAAAGACGGCGTCATTGCTTGTTGCGTGGCTGCGGAAATGACCGCTTTTTACAAAAGCCAGGGGAAAACTCTGAGCATGGTCCTGCGAGAGCTTTATCGAAAGCATGGCGTTTACCAGGAGTCGCTGCACACGATGACCCTCCCCGGCAAGGAGGGAGCCGATAAAATTGCGGCAATGATGGACCGATTGCGCAAGAACCCGCCTCTTTCAATCGACGGAGTTGACGTCGCTATCTTGCGTGATTTGCAGAGTTGCCAAGAATTGCGGCGCCAGGGCGACCAATTTCAAGCTGCAGCTAGTATCAACCTCCCGCCGTCTAACGTGCTACAATTTATACTTAAAGATGGCAGCAAGGTGAGTGCTCGGCCTTCGGGAACCGAGCCCAAGATTAAGTTCTATGTGTCGGTGCGCGAGCCTGTTGCCAAGGATATTGGGGAAGTTGAACTCGCGGACGTCGAGCGGCACTGCCAAGAGCGCGTTAAGCGCATCGAGGCCACCTTCGTGGGTTTTGCCCAGTAGTAAATTCAAACGTGGGAAGGGATGCCCGTGGAATTGAATGTTGCGCTAAGACAGCTAGTCCCTGGTTCTTTGCGCCTTGCGGTATGTGTGCTGACGATCGCCTCCGGCACCGTCGCCAATGCCGCGGAAATTTACCGCAAGTCTACGGAAACTAAAGATGTTGTATTGGGCAAACTGTACAACAAAAAGGGCCGTTTCGAGATCAGCGCGCCCGACGCGGGCCTCATCCTCAACCAGGCCTACATCAACACCATTCTGATTCACGGCGGGCTAAACTACTACTTCAGCGAGGAGTGGGGATTTGGCGTCGATGGCGCTTATGCTATCAACTCCGACAAGAGCGAGCGGGAATGCATCGAGACTTTTTATAATAACCCTAGGCAAGTGCCGCATGCCGAGTGTCTGTCGCAAGACTCGGAAGGAACGCCCCCCGCAGGCGGCAACCTCGGGCCTGCGTATGTGCCCATTCGTGAAACCAACTTCATCATTGGCGGCAACGCGATCTGGTCGCCCGTTTACGGTAAGCAACTATTATTCCTGAGCGCCGTCATTCACTTTGACCTGTTCATGACCTTCGGCGGCGGGGTGAACTTGGCAGACTTTTATGACAAGCAGCAGGTTCTTCGCAACGGCAAGAAGTCACGTGGCGCCGTTCAGGATGGGCAAAGTGCTACAGAAGCCGGACTTGGCTGTGAACTCAATGAGAGCAATTGCTATGGATTGGAGGGAAGGCCAGACCCCCTGAGTTCCACCACCTTCTTCGCATCGGCCAGCATTGGCCAGCGCTTCAATTTCTCCAATAACATCTTTTTGAAGTTGGAATTTAAGGACTACCTCTTACTCGGCACCGAGTCCGGGTTTGATAATCTCTTTGCCTTCTGGGGTGGGCTAGGCTTCCGCTTCTAAAATGAAAGTGGCGCCAAGATCACTCCGGCACCACCACCGATCATCATCAACAACATCATCGATGACCTAGAACGGAATGTCGTCCAAGCTTGGAGTGTTTGGCTCACCAAAGTCAGCCATGCCACCGCCAACGGAACCCGACATATCGTCAAAGGACTCCTGAGATCGATTGCTGGCGCGCTCGTAACCGCCACCTGCCGAGGCGCCGGCATCGCGGTCACGCGCACCACCGCCCAGGAACTGAATATTTTGCGCAATAATTTCGGTCGAATAACGCTTAACGCCGTTCTTGTCTTCCCACGAACGCGTCTGCAAACGCCCTTCGACAAAAACAGCTCGACCTTTGGCCAAATACTTAGACGCATTCTCGGCTTGGCGCCCCCAAACGATGACCCGGTGCCACTCTGTAAACTCTTGGCGCTGGCCTTCCTTGTCATTGCGAACTTCTTTCGTGGCCACGCTCAAGGTTGCAACTGCTGTTTGATTGGGCGTGTAGCGCAACTCTGGATCTGAGCCTAGGTTGCCGATCAACAATACGCGGTTTACCGATGCCATACTTCTCCCTGCCTTTCGGATCTATGTGTTTGCACGCTCGGGCTGTGCCTCAAGTCACTCGGAGCTGTCTTTGTTGCACCGAGTTATAGCCAAGCGGGCCCCAATGGAACAGGGAAAAAATGCAATTCCCGTGGCATGTCGTCCACTGACATGGTAAGGGTTTGAATTTTACGGGGAAACTAATAACCCAGGGGGAGTTCCCTTGCCACTGAAGATACACGTTTCTTTTATTCAATGCCTGTTGCTGCTCGGCCTAATGGGCGCAAGCTGCAAGCGAGACGAAAAATTCCTGACCCTAGGGGATAAAGTTGCGAGCCCATCTGATATCGCTGTGTCACCTGATGGCGAATATTTTTATGTTTTAAATTCGGACTTGGACCGCGCCTACAATACAGGATCGATCCTCGTCATTGATGACGATGGCAATCGCGTCACCGCAGTGCCGACACCGCGCCTGGGTCGCCACATGAATGTCGGCGGCAACGTCATGGTCGTTGGCTACGAAGCCTCGGAAGAAAGCGAAAAGCCTGCGGTACGAATTTTCGACCTATCCAATGCGGCAGAGCCCGTTCTCAAGAAAGAGTTCTCTATCGACTGCTCGCCAGTCAATGCGGCCATTTACGAAAATTATAAATATTTCGTTGTGACCTGCCTTTTTGGCAAGATTCTCGTCGGGGAACTCAATTTCACTGACCTGAGCCAGTCGACCCTAACCCTAGTGCGGACCTACGGGCGTGTGCGTCGTGCACTTTACATCGACCGTAACCGCGACCTCCTCTACATGTTCCCTACGATTTTTGGCCAGCAGGATAGAATCACCGATCGACAGCTGACCGACACCAAGACCTACGATGCAGAAACCGATACCCTGGCCGAAGGGGCTAACGAAGTGCCAGATGGCTTCGAATCCGATAGCCTTGTTCGCACGCAGCTACTTCGCAATCGAACATATCAATTTGGCATCTATGATATTCGAGCCGAAGCAGAAAGAGGGTTTCCTTTTCGCTCAGCTAGCACCGAGGACGATCCCGAAAATCTTGCCGCGTTGGACGCCGAGCATCGCTGGCTCTACTTCACTTTGCTCGACTATGACGGAACTCCTGACAGCAGTGCCGGAGTCACGGATCCAACGATCAAACATTACCGCACGAATTTTTGGGAGGCCAAGCCGAGCGCCAGCGACCCCAACGTTTTTTACCTGTCGCAACGTGGACATCCAGACGGTACCTATGCTTTCAGCAATAACGTAGTAAAGGTGACCGTCCTGACGGATCCCCGCGGAGCGGAAGGCTCAGTACCCCTAACTTCCGAAGCTTTCTCGTTCGAACGCATTTATGGATTCAAGGGCGAGCTGCGCGGCACCTCCAGCGGCAGCGATAAAGTGCATTTTCCCGGTGATTTCGAGATGGTGAACGTCTTTGGGCAGGATGTGTTGCTGGTGAATCATTTTCGCGATCTGGTCTATTTCGGCAAGAGCCAACGCTTCTATTCCATTGCGGCTTCCACGCCCATGGAAGGTAGTTGGCGTGACGAGGTTACTTCGACCTCGGCTCGAACGTCCATGTATCAGCTGGCCGCCAACCAGAGGGGCCGAGTCATGACCGGCTCTTTCTACGGCAACGCGGTTATCCTCTTGGAGGTCAAGCCCGGGGCTGGTATAACTACCCTGAAGCGTATCGAATAAACGAAAACTCAATTATTGCCTTAACTTGCAGTTGTTACGGGCTATTGAGGCTTTATGCATCTTAAAAAAATTACCCTTAGCGGGTTCAAGAGCTTTGCCGACCGCGTCACGATCAATTTCGATCGTGGCATCACGGGCATCGTTGGCCCGAATGGTTCTGGCAAGAGCAACGTCATTGACGCCGTCCGTTGGGTCATGGGCGAACAAAGCGCCAAGCATCTTCGCGGACAGGTCGCGACCGATATTATTTTCGCGGGATCCGCTAAGCGGAAATCCCTAGGCATGGCCGAAGTCACCCTAATCTTCGATAACTCAACGCAATCGGACTTCTGTCCACCTGAATATCGACACGAGCCTGAAATTTCGCTGACCCGACGTCTGTACTCGGACTCGTCGCGCGAATATCTGATCAACAAAAAGCCATGTCGGTTAAAGGACATCGTTTCGTTCTTCGCCACCACAGGTCTGGGTGGCCGCAGCTACTCCATGATTCAGCAAGGCCAAGTTGATCGTATCTTGAATGCCAAGCCGGAAGAAATTCGCGAAATTCTCGAAGAAGCTGCTGGTACACTCATTTACAAGACGCGATGCGCAGCCGCGCAGAAGAAGTTGGCCGCAACTCGGGAAAACCTCACGCGATTGGAAGATATCGTCTCCGAGTTGGATCGGCAGCAAAAGAGCCTTGCCGGCCAAGTGGAAAAAGCGCGCAAGTGGAAAGAACTCAATCAAGAGCTGCGCACAAGGGAGCTGTCTCTATTCGCGCACAACTATCACCACTTCAATGATTTGCTGGAAAAGTCTAACGCCGAGTTTGCCGTAAAAAATGCGGACAATGAAGCCATCAAAGCGGCTATGGCTGAGCTCGAAGTTCGGCTCACCGGTTTGCAGGACCAGCTTGATGCCGCCGATCCAGACTTAGAAGGGCTACACGAGCAGGTGTCATCCATCCGCGAAGACATCGCCCGCGCTGAATCCACCATCATGAACGCCAACAGTTTGCTTGAGCACGGACAAAAGCGCTTTGAGCAGCTCGATACCGAAGTCAAGGCTGATGCCGAGAACATGCGAGAACTCGAGCAGCAGGTACAGGCCGCAAGCGAAGAGTTAAGTACAGCGGCCCAGCGTACCAAGGATCTGCAGGATCAAATCGATAGCTTCCAGGACGAAGTAGATGCCGTAGACGAGTCAGCTCGCGTCTTTGCCAGTCGCATTGAGGACTGTGCCGACCAGCTGAAGAACATTGATCGACTGCTGGATAGCAACACCATTCGTTGCGAAGCCATTGGCAAAGATCGTCAGCGAATTTCAACGGAATCCGAAGAGATTGAGAGGCGTCTTGAACAACTCTCGTCTGATCTTCGAGCTGCGGAGATGCAAGCAAGCTCTGCTAAAGAGCGCGCTGCCGAATCCCAGCAGGGACTTGATGTCGAGTTAGCAAGGAAACAAGAGCTCGAAACAGAAGTGACTCAGGGCGACGAGCGTTTGCGTTTCCTGCGAGAGCAACGCGACTCATTGCGCGAGTCTTATCTGGAAACCCGCGCGCGAGTTAGCTCGTTACAAGAGCTTATCGAGTCCGCCAGCGATGTCGGCGGTGCACTCGAAAAGCTTCGTCAGCAAGCTCCTGAAGTAGAGGGCATAGTTGCCGGCGTCCTCACGGACTTTATCGGCTTTAATGATCAGGCTGAAGGCCTCAGTCGAAATGCCGCCGGTGCTTTTGAGCGTTGGGCCGAACGGCTGATCGTATCTGAACTTGATAGCCTCAATGACTTGGTGCGACTGGCCCACAAAGTCGAGGTGGGCGGCATGCCCATTACTGTGCTGTCTGAGTTGAGTGCTAGTGACTCTGCAGCCTGCGCTGCATGGGCCGACCGCGTTGATGCGGAACCGCTCCGCTCGTACCTCAAGGTGGCTAATGCCCCCGAGGGTCTGAATGCGCTGCTTGATCGATTATATTACTTGCCGACATTGGCGCTTTCTACATTGGAGTCGCAGCCGCCAGCAGGCGTGGTCGCGTTCAGTTCGCAAGGTGTCATTACCTCCGGGCATGGTGAGTTTTTTGTCGGATCCAAGGGTTCCAAGGGAGTTCTCAGCCGCAAAACAGAACTCGAGAGCCTAACCGCCCAGCTCAAGGATCTGGAAAAGGAGTTGGCGGGCGTCCAAGTTGAAGTGGACGATTTGGATGTCATGCAAAAGACCGCTCGCGCTGAGTTGCAAGAACTGAGTGCACGGTTGCAGACGCAAAATCGGGACGTCATGGCCATCATGGCCGATTTACAAGCTGCAACTCAAATTCTTCAGCACAAGAAAGAGATTGAGCGCAGCGCTAACCAGCAATTAGAAGTCCTGCGCAAAGCAGATCATGAGGCAACTAGCGAGCTGGCAGAGCTCGGGCAGGCGCGGATCTCCTTAGGGGAAGAACGCGAAACCACTGAAGCCGAGTTGACTTCGCTTGAAGAGCAATCCGCAACCATTGAAGACCAACGTGCGGAAGTGTTTCGTGTTCATCAGGCGCGTAAGGTTGAACTAGCGAAGGCAGAAACTCGCGCCCAGTCGCTCGAACAAAATTTCCGACAAAATCGCATGCAGTTGGAAAGAGTCCAAGCGATGCTCTCGCGTCGCTACGACGAGCGAAGCCGTCTTGAACTGGAGATTGAAGAGGCCGTCAAGAATAAGGCGGAAGCGGAACAAAGCATTCACGAAAAGATTTTGCTACGCGAACAGCTAGAGACTGATCTAGCAGAGAAGCGCGAAGAGAATGCGGCCATTTTGGCCGACATGCGCGCCCTGGAACAACAGCTCAAGGAGCGTCGTGAGCGGCAATTTGTACTGCAGCGACGCGTCACTGAACTTGACGTCGAAATCGAACGCGAGCGAATGATCATCGCTGGAGTCGTGCAACAAGCCGCCGAGAAATACCAGGTTGATTTGGCGCGCCATGAGTTTGAGCGAGACAGCCGATTTGATCCAGATAGCTCAGCAAAAGAAGTGCAGAAGATCCGGGTGAAGGTCGAGTCCATGGGCGCGATCAACATGCTGGCTATCGAAGAGTACGAAGTGCTCATGGAGCGCACGCAGTTTATCCACGCTCAACGCGAGGAAGTCATCAGCAGTATTAATTTGCTGGAAGAGGCCCTTGAGGAGATCGAGGAAACATCGCGCAAGAAGTTTGCGGAGACATTTACTACAATCAATCTAGAGTTCGGTAATCTCTTCCCCATTCTATTCCCAGGTGGCGAAGCAAGTTTGCAGATGACGAATCCCAACGATCCGCTTAACTCCGGCGTCGATATTCTCTGCCGACTTCCCGGCAAGAAGCAGCAGCGAATGAATTTATTCTCCGGCGGAGAGAAGGCTTTGACGGCCATTTCGCTCATTTTCGCCCTGCTGAAGACGAAGCCGACGCCATTCTGCTTCCTCGACGAAGTCGATGCTCCCTTGGATGAAGCGAACGTCGGCCGCTACAACCGAGTTCTGGAGGCCCTGTCAGAGCGCTTCCAGTTCATCGTCATCACCCACAACCGGCGCACGATGGAAGTTCTGGACACCTTGTACGGAGTGACCATGCAAGAGCCGGGCGTATCCAAGGTTGTCGGCGTGGACCTGCAAAAGGATTTACCAGAGCACTTGCGACGGGCCTTCAAAGAAAATAAGGGCCAAACTGACCGCAAGATTGAAGGCGCCACATTACAAGGACTGAGTGCAGAATCGCAGATTTAAAGCGGGCGATACGGATCAAAGTATTGATTTAAGCCCGCCGAAAATCCGCGAATATTGGGATCCTCAAGACTCCAGGCGTAATCGGCGCGAAACATTAATCGATAGACCTGCGGAATCGCGATGCGCACACCCACACCAGCGGTAAACGTCCAATTCACGACCAATTCCGACCAAGAATCTGCTGCCGAGCCCGTATCAGCGAAGGCTAAAAGCTGAACCCACGCATATCGGTACTGAAATGCTAGGTGGCGGATCTCAAAGTTTCCATATGCGGCCCTGACGCCGTGCATAGCGCCATCTGGCAGACCCCGAATTGAGTCAAAACCGCCCAGGAAATATTGATTCTGCAGCGACGGCGTCGTCGCACCCCCGATATATCCATGGGTGGCTAGATTAAAGCGCGCAGGCATCTTTGCGTAATAAAAGCCCTCGATATCAAAACGATGGCGAGTGAAATTTTCGGTGAGCAGTGGGCCACCCTGAGCGATAAAGCGAATGCCATCGAAAGTGACGTTATCAACCTGTGTGTCATCGTAAACAATTCTAGGCTGGATATTGATCTCTGTGGAATTTTCGCTCGGCAATCTTATGCGCAGAGGTGCTAGGCCGGCCTGATTCTCGGCGGATGGATAAAAACTTGCTGGTGCCTCCGAGCGGATCTTTAGGTCGAGGCCAAGCTGCCAAATGCGATCATCATTGGCGCGAAGCGGTCCACGCATGATGGGATGCATAAACAACAGACGCAACATACGATCGTCCGTATGGATCTGACCAAGCTCTTGATAATCCTGATCGTAAATGGAACGCACACGGGGTGACCGCCAGTATTCAAATGACATCACATGCTTGCCTGTGCCCCAACGCGGTGCAGACGCCCAAACAACATAGCCAAGTGGTGCGTCCCCATACTTTCTAGTCTCGGCACCGAGTGTCCAAAGCCTGCCGAAACTGTGTGTGTCGTAAATGCCAAAGACCGCTAGGGGAGTGCCGCCACCATATGCACCGCGGATCACGGGAATCGTTGTCCACTTTTCATCAAGATCAAAATACAGGACTGTAGCCTCGATGCGGGCTTTGACGGAGCTGAAAACTCCCGTGGTGAGCAGCTTTTGCTCAAAGTAACGAAGATCCCCTTCCCGAACCTCGATTGGAAAATAGAGTCCAAGGTATGATGCTAGCCATTCACAATTGGTGCGGCGCACGCTTCCACAATCAACCCGATCAATCGTATTCCATGAGCTGCCCAGGCTCGTCGAAAGGCTTGTATCCTGCGCATTCATATCAGTCGCAGGCAGACAAGTTAGTAGCAGAATGAGCGCTTGCAGAAACCTTACCGGTTTACGCATATGGGTCCGGACTCATTAAGTGATTCTGCACGTAGTCGAGAATACCCTGCTCCAAACTAAAAAAGGGCTGCGCATAACCAGCGTGGCGCAGTTTGGACATTTCTGCCTCGGTAAAGTACTGGTAATGCGTCCTCAGTACTTCTGGCGTTTCAACCCAATCAATCTTTGGCTCGCCCGCACCCATCGCTTGGAAGACCCCTCTACCCAAATCCAAAAATGTCCGAGATTGCCCTGTGCCGAGATTATAAATGCCCGAAGGAGCCTTTGACTGGTTTTGCAGCAGATACTCCATGACTCGAGTAACGTCCTTAACGTAGACAAAGTCCCGCTTCTGCTCACCGTCGGCCACGTCAGCACGCGCGCTGCGAAATAGCCTCAAGCGCCCCCGCTCTCGAATCTGCTGGTATGCATGATAAACCACACTAGCTTGCTTTCCCTTGTGATATTCATTCGGACCGTAAACGTTAAAAAACTTGAGTCCGGCCCAGAACGGCGGACATGATTTCTGCCGTAAAACCCAGGCATCGAAAAGCTGCTTGCTGTACCCGTACTTATTCGTGGGCCGCAATTTCGCGACGACTTGGTGGTCATCCCTAAATCCATCGTCGCCCACTCCGTAAGTGGCAGCCGATGACGCGTAGAGAAAAGGTAGGCGGAGTTCTGTGCAGAATTGAAACAACTTCATCGAATAATGAACGTTGTTACGCATAAGAAAATCGGCATCTTGCTCATCCGTCGAAGAGCAGGCTCCCATATGGATAATGGCCGATACCCGCATTCGGTTCTCGCTAAGCCAATTGAATAACACCGAGGGCTCGATGATATGATCGATTTGTCTTTTTGCGAGATTCTGCCATTTCGATTCACAGCCAAGGTCGTCAACGACCAAAATATCGTCCAATTTCGACTGATTTAGCTGCCAAACCATAAAGCTGCCAATGAATCCAGCGCCGCCTGTGACTACGATCATGCGAAACCTTTCCGACGTTTTCTCAGGGCCTTAGATTTATCATTTGTGTAGAATAATCTAAACTTAGTTGTTTGGAGGCGAGCTGCGATGTTCGGCATTGGAATCATGGAATTTGCCATAATTGGGGTAGTCATCCTGCTTTTTGTTGGGCCGAACCGCCTACCAGAGGTCGCTCGAGACGCGGGTAAGTTCTTTGTCAAGCTTCGCCGTATCACGAATGATGTTCGGTCCACGGTGGATGGATTCATCAAACAAGCAGAGGCGGAAGTGCTCGCCGACGAAAGAAAGAAGCTCAAGTCGCTCATTGAAAGCGAATTAGGATCTGCGCGCTCTTGGATCGATGAGCATAACGAGCGTCACGATGCTCACCACGCCACCACAGAGCCTCTACCTGATCACACGGTTTCTCACGATACAAACGAGCCGCTTCCAGACGCTGAAGCGGCTTCCGATGAAAAAACGGGAGCGCAGCAACCTGCATCCCCTGGATCGTGATCAGATTACAGCGAATTACTTGGTGTAGCCTCGAATCAATTGCACCAGACCATCAACTTCCTTTGCATTCACCATGGATCCCCAGGGCGCCATCATGGGGCTGAGACCAACGGATGGCCCGCCTTGCGCGATGACCTTTGCGATGCGAGCATCATCGACTTCAGCTTGCCAAGCTTTGTCGACAAAACTGCGAGGCTTTGGATTCATGGCAGCTGCTGCAGCACCATCTCCGGCGCCAGCAGCGCCGTGACAGCTAGCGCATAGCTGCGCATACAAATCCTTCGCATCTCGAACGACTTCTTCAGCACCTGCAGCATCCGGCCCAGTTGCCAAATCATATTTGAGTTCGCCAGCGGCCGTGAGTTTAGGCGTGGCACCTGCCGAAGCAAGACGCTCGCCTTCAAACTTCTTCTGATCGGGGCGGGGATTTAGATAATCTATACAACCAACTGAAATCAAAGAGGTAAAAAGGATTAGCCCTCGTCGCACCACCGCCGCAGTCATCATAAGAACCCCCAATACAGCACTTTAAGAGACCAACTTTATAACAGAAATCAGTGAACTCCCACAATTCCCGACTTCGCCTTCAGGCACGAACCTGCAAAATAGCTATCGTACTAAATTTACGACGACTTCTTTCAGATCCATAGCGGGAATCAGCAATAACTTGCGCCGTCCCTGACTGCCCGAACGAATCAAAACATCCGATTTTCTGAGTTTCAGCTTTCTTGCGATGAACGCAATCAGCGCTTCGTTCGCCGCTCCTTCAACAGCGGGCGCGGCAATCCGAATTTTGAGCATCCCATTATGCTCGCCAGTAACTTCGGAGCAAGATGCCGATGGTTGAGCATAGATCCTCAACAGAACTCCCTCATCCGTCGTTTCCAGCCACTGCGGCACGATGTTGCCCCAAACTCAAAATGTAACGTCAACCGAGGCGCTCAGATTAAGCATGTATCGTGTGCGCGCTGGTCCTTCATCTGCTGAAAAATGAGCAAACTCGTGCAGCTGATCAAAAGCCAAAGCTGCGTAGTCTAAATGCAAGACGACCATCTTCCGCCAATCGTAGCCAACCCCGAAACTCCAGGCGCTTTGCTGGAAGCGCCGCTCGACAATGGCTGCATCGCCTAAGTCGAAGGTAGCGTTGGAGCCGCTAATCGACAGCAAGAAAGCGTCTAAGATGCGATAAGTCGCATTCGCTTCCATGATCGACCGGACCGTCTCGTTACGCTTATTGGCGGCCTCAAAGAATAGGGGGCCAATGTAGCCATCGGGAGCCGATCTATAGTTTCTCATGTCAAAGCCGTCGTTCAGCCGAACATTGCGGTCCAGATAACGAGTCTGCTGCCATGCCACCTGCGTAGTTAGTCCCCGTGCATAGGGAGCTGTCCCATCCAATTGTACGCTCATCAGGAACCGCTCAGTTTCGAACCCATGCTCGGGAATCTCTTTTTGTACGCCATAGTTGACGAGCTGCTGCTTCTGCATGGATCCTCGACTATCTCCGTCCCAGCTGGCTCCAAAGATAAAATGCCATCCCGCTGCAATGATGGCGTCCCCCGATAGACCGATATAGCCGGCTGAGTCCTGCGCGTGAAATTCCCCTTCTCCTTGGCCTAAGTGCACGGCGACGGACTGTCTCGCATCGCGATAGCTAAGCCCTAGAGCCAACTGCCGCCAGGCACCGTCCAGAAGCATCCCATGCATTCGTTGTCCCGGCCCACGTCGAAGGGATGTGACATCTTCGTGCGTCCCAAACTGAACGTGCCAATGCTCCATAGTCACAATGCCAATCAAAGCACGCCGAATGTACTGCCACATTGAGTTCGTATTCAATTTGGAGCCACTCAATAGAATGGGACGGTCTAAATCCCGCGAAGAGAATCCAGGAAGCAGCCCAAACTCTGCCTGCATGAAGACTTGGCCGTCGTTGTCGAACTGACGTGCGAAGTTAATCGAAGGCTGCAAGCCGCAAGGATGGGTGTGCGACTCTTTGAACTTGGATATCAGCAGACAATCGACCTGCACCAAAGCATGGTCACCTTGATATGCCTTGGCCTGAACGCTATCCACAAGGATAAGCAAGACAAGAGAGGCAGCAAAACTTGCAGTTTTCGCAAATTGCATGGCTGTCAGCGCGTCAAACCAGTTCGATACAAGACTTCAATTGCAATTCGCCGAACGTAGTCTCGATCATCGTCGGCATTGGCTCCGAATCCACCGATAATTTCGCCATCCCTGTCGACACCTCGAGCCTCATGTGCAGCGGTAATCACCAGCGAGAGACCTGGGTCAAATTGGCGCCGGTACTGCATGTCCACCTGCCACCCAGAAACTTTATCTACCAGATGTGGAGCCAAGAGATCTCTGTGCCGTTGACTGGCGCCCCAGAAATAGCCAAGCCCGGCATGATGCCCCGGCAAGTATTCACAGGAGCTGGTGAGGCTAAGGCTTTGTTGAGCCAGACCGGCAACCCGCCATCGTTCAGACATCCACGACTCCTTGGAGTACCTGATGTCAACTGCCGATGCAAAGGGCAGTTGGCCAGCCAGAAACCAAAAATGGGAGTAGAGCTGAGCGTAAAAGTCCGTTGCCCTGCCCAGGGTATCTCTCTGGCTCCGATATCCCGACACCATGCCAAGGGACAGCTGCTCAGCTTTCGTCCACTCAAGGTCTACCAGGACTCCGAGATAGGGATCCGCGCTTGTTGGGGCATAGTCTTCAGATGCTCGACTAAAATCTAATGATTCGCCTCGATCGCCCCGGCCGCTGGTTAGTGCGATTCCAGCTCGATAACCACTTCGAGCCACGCCCGGGCGAAAGCCTTCAGTATTATCGAATCCTGACCATTGAATGGATGCCGCATTGAAACTCCTCGGCAATTGAACAGCCAGCCCAAATGCCAAACCAGATTCATAGGACATATGCTCAAGATAAGAGGAATCGCGAACTCCGATGCCGACTTTCAACTGATCAGTCGCCAGATAATTCAGTTCGTACGCATCCATAAATTTGATCATCGGCGAGGACCGGTACGGGCGTCCTATCGCACTCTTAAGTCCAGCCCGGCTGTCATGATCCGGAACCAGTACCTTATTCGGAATCTCGCTGGACCATGCCAACGCATCTGGCCGAAAAACGGCGGTAAGCTCACTGCGATTTACTATTCGCCAAGCCATCGCCGCCCGAAATCGCGTTAAGCCCAAGGTACGCGCTGTCGCGACGGCGGAGTTGGACCAAAGCGAAGTCGTCGGCAGCAGTACTGGCGAACCAGTCGGATTGCGAATCTCATCAATATAGGAAAAATCTGCCTCTACATCTCCAGAAAGTTCCATGGCCTCGGGCTCGCCGATTGCACTCTGGAGGGGCGCGAAAAGAACCGTCAATGCGATGGCGGTCATCAATAGCCAGAAACCCATCATAACTACAATCCTCAACAGACAATTGTGCGACTAAACAAAAGGTCAAAAACGTCAATTTCATGACGTCAGAAAATTGGCGTAAGTGCCAGATTGATAACGGTTACATCTCAGCATCATGCTAAATGATTTTTACATATTCGAAAATAGATTCAATTTGTCACCCAAGCATTCCTGGTTGCAACCCGGCACAAAACCCTATCGGCCCCAAGCAGGTAACCTTGGCACATTCCTTGTAACAGTCTCGGGCTAGCGAGGTGTATTAACGTGGCAGATAAAGCAGAAGACAAAGGTAAGGACTCCTCCGAAGCAACCGAAGCTTCAGGGGATGTCGCACCATCCAAAAAGAAGAAATTGATCATCATCGGGGGCGCTGTGGCGATCATTGCCGTAGCGGGAGCCGCCGCCATGTTCCTGATGGGCGGGGGCGGCGACGAGCATGCCGATCAATCAGCTGCTCGCGCAAATGAGCCCAAGTCGGAGGCTGGTAAGGGAGGCGACGAGGAGGGCGCTGCAAAAGCCCCAACGACAGGCGATAATGGGCCAGGCCCGGTCAAGACCGAAGGTGGCGAGCAAAAGGCGGGCGCGGCAGGTAAGGGGGGCACAGGCGACTCCACAGGCGAATTCGGCGAAACCTACGAATTCAAAGCGTTTCACCTAAACCTGGGCAATCCTCTAGAAAATCACTACGTCCGCTTGTCCGTAGCGGTCGAATATAAGGGCGGTCCGGATCAAAAAGCCGAAATAGAAAAGCGGCTGCCTCAGCTCCGTGATGCCGTTGTTGGTGTTGTCAGCAGAAAATCGCGCGAGTTTCTCCTTGGGCCAGATGGCAAGGCGCAGCTGCGCCGCGAAATTCTCATTCGACTCAATCGCTACATGAGTAAGCCCCTAGAGGCAGTCTATATCACTGACTTCATCATCGAGTAGGTACCCAGTGAGTCAAGTCCTCTCTCAAAGCGAAGTCGATGCACTGCTCTCGGCCGTATCGGACAATCGAGTCGATTCGGACGAGCCCTCGTCGGCAGACGGGCTAAGCAGCGGCGTCGTCCAATACGACTTGGCTAACCAAGATCGAATCATTCGGGGCCGGATGCCCACCCTGGACATCATCCATGATCGTTTTATCCGACTGTTTCGTGTGACGCTTTCCAATGCCTTGCGCAAGATGGCAAACCTGAGTGTCAACTCAACCGGCCCTCTGAAGTTTTCTGAATTTATGAACTCCCTGCCGTTGCCAAGCTGCTTAAACATCCTCAGACTTGACCCACTTCGCGGCGCCGCGGTTATGGTTATCGAATCAAAGCTGCTTTACGCGCTGGTTGATAGCTTCTTTGGAGGAAATGACGTCCCATACACCAAGATCGAAGGAAAAGATTTTACTCAAATCGAGATTAAGATTGCTCGCCGTGTCGTACTGTCGGCCATTGATGACTTAGAGAAAGCATGGGAACCAGTTTACCCGCTGAAAATCGGCTATAGCCGAACTGAGATCAATCCACAATTCGTAGCAGTCGTACCACCGTCAGACGTGGTCATAGCCACAACGCTGGACGTCGAGCTGGAGAAGGTTTCAGGCACCATAAAAATTGTAATTCCATACGCTACGCTCGAGCCCATCAAGTCAAAGCTGTCTGTCGGATTTCAAAGCGAACAATTGGAAGTCGACTTCATCTGGATTAACCGCATCAAAGAACAGATCATGCAAACTTCCGCCAATATGTTGGTCAAACTCGGTGACGCCAATATTTCCGTGGAAGACCTTATGCACCTCACCCCAGGGGATATCATCCAACTTAATACCGATGCGACAGCTCCACTTGATGTTCTTGTCGAGGGAGTACCTAAGTTTCGCGGCATACCCGGAATCATGAAGGGGAATCGCGCCATCAAAGTTACCGAATCCATGATCGATCTATAACGCGAGCTCAATGAAGGAGGTCCGCGTGTCTGACCAGCAAGGAATGAGTCCGGATGATTTTGGCCTTGGAAGTGATTTTGACGAGGCTTTAGCAGACGCCACAAGTGACTCTGGTACCAACGCCGGCGAGAATCAAGACGCCGATGCTCCGAGCCGGGCTGGTGGGGAAGACGGCCGCGTCGGCAAAACCGACTTTTCCAAGCTCAAAATGATCTTGGATGTCCCACTCAAGGTCTCTGTTGAGCTGGGCCGCACAAAGATGTTGGTCAACGACCTCCTTCAACTCGGACAGGGGTCTGTCATCGAATTGGACAAGATCGCGGGTGAGCCTATGGAGATCCTGATCAACGACAAGCTGGTCGCCATGGGCGAAGTCGTCGTTGTGAATGAGAAGTTTGGCGTACGGTTAACTGACGTAGTTTCACAGTTTGGTTTAGGTGACCTAGCGTTCGGCAAAGAATCTGCATAGCCAGCTCTGGAAATCCTTACAGTCTGCATGACGGAGAGATCCTGATGTTAAATCGATGGCGAATGGCACTATCTCTCAGCGCAATCTCACTCGCAGCGAAAGTTTTTGCCAGCGTTGCCCCAGTGACGCTGGGCGATATTACAATTGACACACAAGAAAATCTTACTGCGGTAACACTGCGATTGAGTGAGAAGCCGGTATGGGCTCAGGTCACACCAAAATTGCACGGAAACTTCCTGCAATTCGACTTACCCAATACCATGGTTACTAATCCTGGCCAGTTCCAGGAGGGTGATGGAAAAATTATCGCCAAGATCGTCGCCTTTCAGGCTACCGAGAAAGATGCTGCATTCCGCATCTTCTTGCTGCCAAACGCCCCGAAGGACATTAATCTGTGGCGCTCCGATGTGCTGGAAAGGCAGTTCATCATCTCTGTAGCGCACTCCGGCGCCGACGCCGTAATCGCATCTACACAAGTGGAATCAGACGCCGGGAAAATGCCCTCTGAATTGCTTAAACCTCAGGATGGAAAAGCGGCCTCATTTGCAGCCTTCGACAACAAGTTGAAGCGAAACTTGAAAATATCAACCTGGTTCGCCGTTGCCGGCATGTTCATGATTGGGTTTCTCTATTGGCTGCGGCCAAGAATGCGACTTCGCAAGCAGCCGAGTCGAAACGTCGATGAGCCGCTTATTCGCACCCTAGCAACGCAGAGCCTTGGGCACAAGCAGCAGCTTCGTCTCATCGAGGCGGCCGGAGAGAAGATCCTTTTGAGCATCACTCCAACGGGGATTCAGTTTTTGACGACTCTGAGCCAACCCTCTTCGCAGCCAATGCTCCCGGCCAGCTTCATGCAAGCCATGGCAGCTGCTCCACAAAGAGCTTTACCAGAACAAAGCGCCGGAAATGAGAGCGGCCAATCTTTTACACCCCCACAACGCACGAACCTGGAGATGCGAACTCCAACCAAGAATGAAAAACCACAACGGAAAATTGTGCAAAGCAATGCTCCCGCTAAAGACAAGGCGAGCACACAATCCGTCAACGACGTCACGAAAATGATACGAGAGCGCCTAAAGAATTTGCCTCAAATTGCATAGGTTAGTTTATGCCCGTTCCTCCAAATATGAGACGCAAAGAAGGCGGCACCATTTGCTGCCTGTTGCCTTTTTTGGCAATGGTAGTGTGTCTCGGTCTTGACCAAACTGCTCTAGCGGATGGCGGGATTCCGTCACTCTCGCTGTCACTTTCCGAAGCCGATCAGCCAGAAGAAGTTGTGCCAGCCATCAAGATACTGGCACTACTCACAGTTCTATCTGTAGCGCCTGCGATCTTGCTAATGATGACATCGTTCACTCGCATCGTCATCGTGCTTTCATTCGTCAGACAGGCAATTGGCACACCAACCACACCACCAAACCAGGTACTGGTTGGGCTTTCACTGTTTCTTACGCTTTTTACGATGGCTCCTGTCATCGATGAAATCAAGACTCGTGCATACGACCCTTACGCCGAGAAAAAGATTTCGCAAGATCAGGCCATTGACGAGCTCACAAAGCCCGTAAAGAAGTTCATGTTGGCAGAAACCCGCGAATCTGATCTCGCTCTCTTCATGAGCATGCTCAAATTGCCGCAGCCGCAAACCAAAGAAGAGGTTAGCCTCACTACACTTCTACCCGCCTTCTTGATCAGCGAGTTGAAGACCGCCTTCCAAATTGGATTCATCATCTACATTCCGTTTTTGGTTATAGACATGGTCATTTCTGCGATCCTAATGGCTATGGGGATGATGATGCTTCCACCGACAATTATTTCATTGCCGTTCAAGCTAGTCTTGTTTGTCCTAGTAGATGGATGGTCGCTTATCGTTGGGTCCTTAGTGCGCAGTTACAATACTTTTATGTAGGTGAACAATGACCGCTCAGACTATCCTAGACCTTGGCGCCAGAACCATTTGGGTGACACTGCAAGTCTCCGCACCTGCGTTACTGGCAGCGGTTCTCACAGGCTTGGCGGTTTCTATATTTCAAGCTGCTACTCAAATCAACGAGCAGACTCTCACATTCATACCTAAGATCCTCCTTATGACCGTCGCTCTCGTCCTGTGCGGATCGTGGATCATGCAAACCATGATCGGTTTTACGGTTGAGCTCATCAACAACATCCCGGCAGTGATCCGCTAGAAACGAGAAGATATTGGAAACGATGTTTAACATTCAGCCAGAAATCCTGATGACGTATGCCGTCGCCTTCTTGCGGATTGGCGCCATTTTGTTTGCTTTGCCCATTTTTGGAGATGCACCTGTACCTATTCGTACGCGTCTCATGTTGGCCGCAGCCCTCACAGGTGTCGTAGCTCCCACATTGGCATCCGGATGGGCGCAGGTGCCCAATGATCCCATTGGCTACCTACCACTCATTCTGCGCGAGATCTCAATTGGACTAGTTATTGGCTTTACTTCCAAGATTATCTTTGAAGGCGTCGTCATGGCTGCGTCCGTCGTCGGATTTCAGATGGGATTTGGTGCGGCTAACCTGTTCATTCCTGATGCTGGCCAGCAGATGAACAGTTTTACCGCGCTGCACCGCCTCATTGTTATGTTGATTTTTTTCAGTCTAAATCTGCATCACCTGTTCATCAGCGGCATTATTGAGACCTTCAGGACGATTCCTGCTGGCGCTGCCATCATCGGACCCAACCTGGTTGAGCTCTTGAGCGACCTGACTGCTTCCATTTTTCAGATCGGCATTCAACTTGCAGCTCCTGTCCTCATCTCTCTTATCTTCACAATGGCAGCACTAGGTCTCATGGCGAGAACAGTTCCACAATTGAACGTTTTCGCTCTGAGCTTTCCAATAAGCCTGTTCGTGGGAATGGTGATCTATGCAGCTACGCTGCCACTCTACCCGACTTGGCTCCAAGAGCGATTTCTCGAAGGTTACGATAAGACGCTAACGGCCATCCGGCAAATGTACTGATTGGGGACTAGATCGTGGCTGATCAGGACATAGATAATGATGACCGAACCGAAGAGGCCTCGCAGGAACGTCGCGAAGAGTTCCGCGAGCGAGGCCAAATCGCCATGTCACGCGAGGTCACCTCGGTATTTGTCCTGGGTGCAACTGTGGTTTTCCTTTCCGCATTCGGTCAAACCTTTGTTAATTTGTTCGCAGAGCTTTTTATCCACTCCTTCCAGATTGCAGGATCTTTCAAGGTTAATCAGGAGAATGCACTCGAGTTCGCCAGCTCCATTTGGTTCAAGACTCTAATTCTTATGCTTCCAGTCGCGGCTGTCGCTTCAATAGCCGCCACTGCCACTACACTCGCCCAAACCAGACTGAACTGGTCTTGGAAGAAGCTAACGCCTGAATTCAATCGCATGAACCCTATCACCGGCATAGCCCGCATGCTGGGCACACAGTCTCTATTGGAGTTATTCAAGGGAGTTGCGAAGCTTTGCGGCATATTCCTCGTCTCCTACCTCATACTTCGCGGCGAGTTAAAGATTGTTCCCGCGCTCATGAATTTTTCGATGATGCACGCCTGGGCACACTGGGGTGAAATTACGGAGCAGCTATTCTGGGCTGTTGCTGGACTCTTGATACTGGTCGGTGGTGTTGACTACATCTACAACTGGCGACAGGTCGAAAGCAAAATGCGCATGACGAAGCAAGAGGTTAAAGAGGAAATCAAAAAGCGCGAAGTCGACCCTCATGTTAAGGGAAAAATGCGCCGCATGCAACGTGACGCAGCAACCCGAAAAATGTTAACCGCTACCAAAACAGCTACTGTTGTCGTCACCAACCCAACTCACTTTGCCGTCGCTCTAAAGTACGAGTACGGAATGGCAGCGCCTATTGTCGTTGCTAAGGGCATCGATCATATCGCACAGCGGATTAAGGAAGTTGCGAAAGAGAGTGGAGTACCGCTTGTTGAAGATAAGCCACTCGCGCGAACTTTATATAAAATGCTGGAAATTGGGCAGCACATCCCACAGAGCCTCTACAAGGCTGTGTCCGAAGTCATCAGATATGTCTTTCAGCTCAAGGGCATAAAGGCGCAGCCAAGCCACCCTCAAGAGGGAGCTAGATGATGGCAACCAAGGCAGCTGCAACCACTACAGAACCAGCAACAGGCTTCATGGCTCTCATCAAGAGCCCTGACATACACTTTGCGTTCGGGTTGATTGGCATCTTGCTGATCATGATTGTGCCTCTGCCACCACTGATTCTAGACCTTCTCTTGTGTGTTTCTATCATCTCAGCATTTATGGTCTTGCTGATTTCCATTTACGTGAAAGAGCCGCTTGATTTCTCCACATTCCCTACCATATTGCTGATCACAACGCTGCTGCGCCTTGGCTTGAACGTAGCCACCACCCGAAGCATTCTGCTGGATGGCGTCTCAGGGAATGTGAGCGAGGTGGTTGCTGCATTCGGAAATTTTGTTGTCGGCGGCAACTACTTCGTCGGTTTCGTGATCTTTGTCATCCTCGTTGTCATCAACTTTATTGTTATCACTAAGGGTGCCGGCCGTGTTGCGGAAGTTGGCGCGCGATTTACATTGGACGCCATGCCAGGCAAACAAATGTCGATCGATGCAGAACTCAACGCAGGACTGATTGACCGTGATGAGGCCCGAGCCCGTCGTTCGAAAGTTGAACGCGAGGCGGACTTTTACGGAGCCATGGACGGTGCGAGTAAGTTTGTTCGCGGTGACGCCATCGCCGGCATTATCATTACCGCCATCAACATTATCGTTGGCCTCATTCTCGGCGTTGTCACCTACAGCATGTCTTTCGCCGAGGCGGCAGAAGTCTTCACACTGCTGACAGTTGGTGATGGTCTCGTTTCTCAGGTTCCAGCGCTCATCATCTCTACTGCGGCAGGTATCGTTGTTACGCGAGCAGGAGAATCGCGCGGCCTTAGCGAAGCCGTCACGGATCAGTTCTTCCTGCATCCAAAGCCCATATTTGTTTGCGCAGGTTTGCTATCCATCATGGCCATCATACCGGGTTTACCGATGGCGCCATTTTCAATCTTGGCGGTCGGTTTCGTTATTCTCGGGCGATTCTCGGAGGCCGCGGTTAGAAAACGCGCTGAAGAGAAGGCCAGCAAAGCCGCCGTTGTTGAGAAGCCCGTCGAGGGGAGTCGTGAAGCCATCGATACAATGCTTCACCTGGATACGTTATCTCTTGAAGTGGGTGTCGGGTTGATTCCGTTGGTAGACACACAGCAGGATGGGGAAGTACTCGAACGCATCGTCTCGGCTCGTAAGCAGTTTGCTCAAGAAATGGGGATCGTTGTGCCGATGGTCATGGTCCGCGACAATATCCAACTGCGGCCCGGAGAGTACCAGATTCTACTGAAGGGGAACGTCATTGGACGCGGACATCTCATGGCAGAGTATTACTTGGCGATGGACCCTGGCGAGATTTCCGAGCCGATTGAAGGCATCAAGACCAAGGAGCCGGCCTATGGCTTAGATGCATTGTGGATAAAAGCTTCTCAACGTGAGGACGCGGCGTTCCGCGGATATACGGTTGTCAATTGTTCGACGGTTATCGTTACGCATCTCACGAAATTGATTGAGGAGAGCGCTGATCATTTGCTTTCCCGCCAAGATACACAGCACCTCATTGAGCGCCTCAAGGCGGAGAATCCAAAAGTGGTTGAAGAGGTGATCGCCAACGACCGTCTGAATCTTGGAGATGTGGTTAAAGTTCTGCAGAATCTCCTAAAAGAAAGGGTGAGTATCCGCGACTTACTCACGATTTTCGAGACCGTTGCTGATCACTGTCGCAGCATAAAGAATCCGGATGCGCTTACCCGATATGTTCGCCGCGCCCTCGGCCGTGGTATCATTAGGAAGTACCTCGCACCAGATGAGCGGTTGGTTGTGGCGACGCTTGATCGTGCTGTCGAGGACCTATTGGTGTCTGGTTTGCAACACCGGGAAGATGGTTCAACTTCACTGCATTTAGATCCAGAAATTGCTCAGAGAATTCTCAACGGTATTGCAGAAACGATTGAAGGATTCCAAACCACGGGGACGCATCCCGTTCTGCTTTGCGGTTCGATGATTCGCTGGGATTTGAAGCAACTTGTGGATCGATTTATTCCTGGCGTCACAGTTATTGCATTCGATGAGATTCCAAAGGGCACCAAGACTCAAACCATTGGGATCGTCACGATTTGATAGGAGCTTGACCTGTGGACGTACGGACATATGAAGCCGTCAGCATGCGCGACGCCGTCAAGGCCATCAAGGCTGAGCTTGGAAGCGATGCCGTCATTCTCAGCACGCGACAAAAGCCTAGCACGGAGGCTTCAGGCCACAAAATGATCGAAGTAACTGCCGCCTCAGCGACAACATCTCGTCAACTTGGCGCCATCTCTGCCGCTACCGAAGTCGGCCAGTCGGCTGTGGAGCTAATGGGGCGAATTCGCTCACTTGAGCAACGAATCGATGATCTCCAACACACGGTCGCCCAGCGGCAGCAAGTTGAGGCGACGGAGTCGGCCCTCATGGAGCTCAAAGTCCTGATGCTAGATGTGCTGCGAACTACGAACGGGTCCGTATTAAAGGATGTTCCGGCTCAGCTAGTCGATATCGATCGGCAGCTCAGAATTCACGAAGTCGACGACACTCATATATCGGCGTTGATCCAAAGTCTGAAGAGTATTCCGGAAAAGGAATTGCCCCGCTCTGCCACTCCCGAGGAACTACGAGAGTTTTACCGGGCGCAAGCTGTGCGTTGGATGCTTAAGCGTATTCGTGTTGCGCCACGATGGGCTACCGTTCCCGGGACAGTATCAGTACATGCTTTTGTGGGAGGAACTGGCGTAGGAAAAACCGCAACGGTAGCGAAGATCGGCTCGCACTTTCAAAGAAAGGAACGTGCACGCGTCCTGATCGTTTCCCACGAGTCTTTGAAGATTGCTGGTTCAGATCAACTCCGAGTGCTCTGCAAAGTCATGGACCTCCCGTTTGTATCCATCGCGTCGCCAGCGGAGTTGCCAACAGTACTAGGCAATCACCGAGACGTTGACATCGTATTGGTTGATACTTCCGGTCGTAGTCCCAAAAACGACAGTGCAAGAGTAGAGCTAGAATCCTACACGAAGTTGACGGTGCCGGTGGATTTTCACTTGATGCTCCCAGTAACATCTCAGCAGGAGCAGCTGGATCGAACCGTGCGTTATTTTTCGCCTCTGGGCATCCAGAGCTTGATATTTACGAAGTTAGACGAAGGCTGGCGCTTCGGGTCTATCTTTAATGAGTGCGCGAAATGGTCATTGCCATTGAGCTATTTTGGAATTGGGCAATCCATTCCCGAAGACTTGGAGCGCGCCACAAGGGAGAGGGTGATCGAGCGGATCTTTGGCATTTGAGATAGTAGAGTTTTCTGAAAGGTTGAGACGTGACAACAATGCATCATCTGCGCCGAGTGGAGCCATCTAGTGAGCCGGCGACTAATGCTCAACGGCGGCCTGTACTAAAGGGGCCGAGCAAGACCATTGCTGTGACTTCAGGCAAAGGTGGAGTCGGAAAGACGCTAACGACAGTTCATCTCGCTATGGCGGCGAGACGAATGGGCTATGACGTGATGATCCTAGACGGGGATCTTGGCCTTGCCAATGTGGACGTCGTACTGGGCCTGCATGCGAGGTACACCCTGCAGGATGTTCTTGATGGCCAGGTTGATATTAATGAGATTGTTTTGAGTGGGCCCATGGGAATGGGCATCCTGCCTTCCGGATCGGGGATCGCAAACATGGCGAACCTATCACTCGTGCAAAGGATTGCACTGCTTGACCACTTTGCGCGGCTCAACCGATCTCCTGATGTTCTATTGATTGATACGGGAGCTGGCATATCCGACAACGTCATGCATTTCAATTCATCGGCCGATGAAGTCATCATCATTGCAACGCCCGAACCGCACGCCATGACTGACGCTTACGCAACCATCAAAGTATTGTGCGAGAATCATGGTGTTAATCGCGTACATTTGCTCGTTAATATGGTTCGCCACGAGAGCGAGGGAGCTAAAGTTTATGAGCGAATTTCCGATGTCGCCAGACGCTTCTTGAACTGCAAAGTCGAATATATTGGAAGTGTTCCTCATGATCCTCAGCAGCAGCGGTCCGTGGCCGCTCGCCGAGCTGTCAGCGAAAGCTCGATTAGTACTACGGCGGGGCAAGCATGGAACCAAATCGCGCGAAAGCTATACTCCGGACTGACACCCGGAGATCGGAAGGAGCAGACCCAGTCGGTTTGGAAGGACTTGCTATGGTCCACAAAGCCGATGGGACAGGCGCCTAGCCGCCCATTCTAGTTGGTGTTTACTTTTTGGCTCAAGATTCTTGACGACAACCGCGGCACAGGCCGAAGTTCCGCAGAGGATGACGTATGAAGGGACTTGTCAAACGCTACAAGCAAGATACCCAAGGGGTTGATGGGAAGCTGCGAGATCAGCTCATCATGGACTACGCGCCATTGATTCGATTCGTCGCTCAGCGTATTGCTGCGCGACTGCCGTCAAACATCGAGATTGATGACCTCATCAGCGCCGGTGTCATCGGGCTCATGGATGCCATCGATAAGTACGATCCAAGTCGCGATAACAAATTCAAGACTTACGCCGAATTCCGAATTCGGGGGGCTATACTCGATGAGCTGCGATCTCAAGACTGGGTCCCACGATCGATTCGCGATAAGGCAAAGCGCATTGAGAAGACCTACGCTGAATTGGAGCAGCGCTTCGGCCGCGCTGTCAGCGATGAAGAATTATCGGACGCTCTTGGCGTTTCGCTAGACGAATACTATGAAATGGTTGCGAAAGTAAAAGCTGTCACTTTGCTTTCCATTGACGAGGTTGCCGGGCCCAATAACCACGATCGAAAGAGTCTGCTTGAAAGCCTCGAAAATTCTGCAGCAAAAAACCCATTCCTGCAGCTGAAGAGCAAGGGCATTCGCGACCTACTCATCAAGAACATCGAAGATTTGCCAGAGAAACAAAAGTTAGTTTTGTCTCTCTATTACTACGAAGATCTCAACCTCAAAGAGATTGGCAAGGTTCTAGACGTAACGGAATCTCGAGTCAGCCAATTGCATACTCAAGCGGTCATGCGCCTGAGGCAGAAGCTAAAACCACTACTCACGGACTAGTGCTCAAGGGAATTAGACTATGACAACTATTTTCCAACCGAACCTTAAGATACTTGTTGTCGATGATTTTCCGACGATGCGACGCATCGTTAAAACTCTGCTGAAGCAAAATGGCTTCAACAATTTTATCGAAGCGGAAGATGGCGCACTTGGGTACGCCACATTACAGAAAGAAGACGGCATTGGCATGGTAGTGTCTGACTGGAATATGCCAAATATGACGGGCCTGGAGTTTTTGAAAGCAGTACGCGCCGACGCAAGATTCAAGCATCTGCCTTTTCTCATGGTGACCGCAGAGGCTGAGAAGGAAAACATCATTGAGGCGGTAAAGGCGGGTGTGAGCAACTACATTGTTAAGCCATTTACCGCCCAAACCCTTAAAGAGAAATTGCTCAAGATTGAGCAGATGAATAAGAAGGCCAGCTAAAACGCTCGATAAAGGGGGAACCATGTCGGAGCAGGAGATTCCAGCGCTGTTTGACGAAGATTTGATCCGAAAATATCCCCGCGCTAATCGCAAATTGTCGCTGTTTGTGGCGCGCTATGGCCTGCGCGATAGTTCTGGCGAGGAAGATAACGGGCAAACTCAGTTCATTAGCCCGCACGGCATTGAATTCAAGACATCCGACCAGTTCAACGAGGGAACATTGGTCAAAATTCATGTCTCCCTTCCGAATTATTGGGCGAGAAAGCAACGATTCGTGGAATACGCAAGAGTTGATACGCCCGACACCTTCAAGATTCTTGGCAAAGTGGTCAAGACGGAGGACATCGGAAAGCGCGGCAAGAGAAAGCTTGTGACCGTTCAAACTCTCATTATGGATGAAGTGGACGAGCAAGTACTGAAGACTTTTCTCCAGGAAGGCTAAATGATTACCGTACTACTTATCATTCTGGCGGTCTTGGACGTCGCTCTGTTGGGCGTCGTTTTTATGCTTAGCCAGCGCCGAAGCAATGCGACCGCAAACCACATCACTGAGATCACTGAAGAGCGGCACATTCTTACCGAACTTCGAGAAACCGTGCGCGAAGAGCTGGAGGCTGCTCATGCAAAAGCTGCACAGGTTCTTGCAAAGTCCACCAAACTCGCGGCAGAGGTTGAATCTGAGGTGCGCACAGCAACAGCCGCCATTCGCCAGGAGCTTGAGAACGCGGCACATGAAATTGCCGGCCGGTTCGCCGAGCCCTTAGCGGAACTTGAAATGCGACAAAATAGCCTCACAAAGCTTTACAAGCAGCTAGATCGGCAAAAAGACGTGCTATCACGGATGCTTTCTAAGGGTGAGCAGATTACGAAATTTTTCGATGATAAAGTCCCGTACCAAGAGGTACTTGCCGAGATCGAAGAAAAAAAATACGACGATGCGCGTGCACTATTGGCAAGGGGACTAGATATTGCGCAAGTATCATCCCAGTTAGGAATGAGCCCACTCGAAGTCAGGCTTCTAAACGCCTCATTGGCCCGCTAGCTGAGAATAAATGCGGCTGCGTCGGCATAGACAGACTTAGGCGCTTCTGCCAAAAGCAGATGCCCCGCCCCCTCATACACAATAATCTTTGCATCGCTGTAGCATCTTGCTAGGAATTTTGCTGCCTCGACGCTGATGATTCTGTCTTGGTCTCCGTGAATGACCAGGGTTGGGGAGGAGTAGTCTCTGGAATCTTGGATGGACGCTGCGCCTTTAAGTGCCTGCGACTGACGCCGTGCCTTTTCCGTGAACGACCCACTTTCAATTTGCTTCAAAATGTTCTTCGCCATGGACTCGATGAGTAGTCGATTCGACTGCACAAACTGTTCTGATAAAAAGAAACTTAGGCGGTGGAACACAGACTGCAGGGTGTTCCCCCAAGGATCAGCCGGTGTCTTAACATCTTGCTGTCGTGCAGCAGTCGAGACCAAGAGAAGCTTCTCGACGCGCTCCAAATTTCTCTCGGCCAGCAGCTGAGCGATGATCCCGCCCATCGAAATCCCGAGGAGCGATGTCTTTGCTAGAGACAGGTAATCCCACAAACCTTGAATGTCATCCACCATATCGACTAGGCTGAAGTCACCATCACTCTCCGTCTGCCCGGCTCCGCGATGATCGACGGCAAGGACTCTGATGCCTGCCGCCGCTAGATGCCTCGTCATTAAGGCAAAGTCTCGAATGGATCGAGTATGGCCGTTGAGAAGGGTGACCCAAGGACCAGCATCTCCAGCGGTCTCAAAGTAAATTCTTGCTGAACCCCTTTGGAAGATTGGCAAACGAAAATTCCTCCATCATCTATTCTGTAAAAAGAACCAATGCTTACAACAACTTAATGATTTCATGGCGGCTCTAGGTTGAGGGCCAGTAGGATCCAGCCGATTAAACCATCAGATTCTGCTCATGTCTTGATGACTAACCAATGGAGCTCACATCCATGAATCGGGCCTTCGAGTCCAAAGACGGCAAGGTGTTGGTCGTTGAGAACGCGTCCACATCTCGGCAGCTCATCACAGAGGTGTTACGATCACAAGGCTTCGCTAACATTCAATCTGTTGCGACTTGCAAGGACGCCCTCCAACTCTTGGAGGTCGAAAGCGTCGATTGGGTGTTAGCCCCACTTGACAGCGATCAAGAAGTGACCGGACTCCACCTATTACAGGTTGGGACTATTTCTCCCTCCTTGCGCCATACCAGGTTTAGCATATTCGTCGACGAAGACAAGGCCGACACGATGCCCGCAATTTTTGAATTCGGCGGCATTTGCACTTTTCGCCGACCGTTTACCAAAGAATCGTTCACCAAAGAGTTGGCGTCTTTTATTGCAGAGTGCGAATGGTATCGGTTTAATTTGAGCTTGGTTGCAGCCAGCTATCTTCGAAGATTTCTGAGTGCACGGCAGTCTTTCGGCGAACTACTGCGCATGGAAAAGGCGCTGCTTGAAACGTTTCCTTACGAAACGGGGCTGCTACTCCACCTAGCGGAGGCGCAGTTTCTTGCTGGACAGAAAGAAAAAGCGTTCAGCACTCTGCGTCTCTCCAAAGCCCTCGACCCTGCGGAAGATGGAAAGGTCAAAGCTCTTTTGGCACGTCACGCGGAGTTTGGCGAGTTCGCCGCTTCTCAAGGAAATGCCCTGGATACAAATCTGCTTGGAATTGACCATGCCGTGATTGTTGATACAGACGATCAAGTTGTCGCCAACATCAAGAACCTATTGGCGGAGCAGGGGGTAGGGAAGGTTCAGCACTTTTCTGACGGTCCCTCGGCATTTGAGTATATCGTGGCGAACAAGTCCAGCATTGGCGTGATTATTCAAGAGTGGCGAATTCCGAAGCTAACGGGCCCACTCCTGCTGCAACGAATACGACATGAGGTTGGTTTGTCCATCCCCATCGTCGTTGTTAGCTCACTTCTTCGCAGTGAGGATTTCCCGTTAGTGCGGGAAATGAGCGTCTCAGATGTCGTCGAAAAGCCGATCGAGAAGCCGGGCCTTTTGAAGAAGCTCATAAGCGTACTACATCAGGAACGCATGCCGACTGATCAATTGGCCATGGAGCGAAAGCTGCGTGATGCTTTGCAGCGTGGAAACCAAGCTGAGGCGCGTGAATTGCATCGAAAGTATTGTGCAGAGCCATTTCCCGAAGCTAGGAAACTGCTTCTAGAAGCAGAGATTTTATACGCCTCCAAGGCTCTCGATCAGGCGCGAGAAATCGGCTTTAAGTCACTAAAAGTGGGAGGAGACTCCCTGGCGACGCTCAATTTGCTTGGCCGAGTTTTGATGCATCTTCGAGATTTTGATACCGCCTTGCGATGCTTTGAAAAGGCGCAAAAATTGAGCCCACAAAACCTTGAGCGCATATGTTCAATGGCCGAAGCCCACGCGGAGCTCGGTGATCACGAGGCTGCGAACGCGCAACTAGAAGCGGCGAAGACAGCAGATAGCGGCGCTGCCATCGTTCGCGAGACCGAGACGAAAAAGGCGATCATTACTGGAGACACAAGCGCAGCAAAGGCATTGATGCAGCAAATGCAATCCATCGATGAGATCATCGCCTTCATGAACAATAAGGCGGTCTCTTTAGCTAAGTGCGGGCTACTCGACGAAAGCATCGAGCAGTACCGGCGCGCTCTGCATTCGTTGCCAGACAACCGCACCGATTATCTTGCTTCCGTAGAATACAACTTGGCATTGGCATACGCTCGCAATAGCCAGCTCGAAGAGGCC
The DNA here is from genome assembly GCA_964560765.1 of uncultured Oligoflexales bacterium. Taxonomy (GTDB): domain Bacteria; phylum Bdellovibrionota_B; class Oligoflexia; order Oligoflexales; family CAZLMG01; genus CAZLMG01. The sequence continues at coordinate 53,710 of CAZLMG010000007.1, read as the reverse complement.
AAAATCCATGTTGATAAATGCGCCAAAGTTGATATCGCTCGAATCAGAAATAAAGCGCTCGCGCTTAAAAAGCGGCTTGATCGAGCGCTAATGACGGGTGAGCCATTCAATCTTAACGAGTCTCAGAATGCCAGTACCGCAGCCCCCTCCACTGGCAGCAATGTAGGTGGTGGCTACAGCGAAGCCGCATCAGCACGTTCACAGTCATCAGCGTCCTCGAGTGATTCACCTTCTACTGGTCTGCAATCGGTACTTGAAATCGAGATTCGTGGGGCTGTTGATATTTCGCGCGGGGAGATCGGTTGCTTCATGCTTTATACGCCCAGCGAACCGTATAGTGCGGCTACCAAGAAAATGTTTAGTAACCCCCCAAGATTTACGCCACGTGAAGCGATCTCTCGAGGTGAGGCCATGGGCGTCGAAGCAACCATGAAGCGGACGGCTTGAGGTTACGATTTATGAGCAATTCCGGATAATAACGAGGTTGCCGGCACGCACACCAGCTCCGTAAAATGTGATTCTTAGCTCTATGCGGTCCACTGATAGGCCAGAAGAAGCGACAGTTGACAGCAGCAGTTCCGCTGGAATCGTCAACTCAGCTCTACTGCCAGATTGATCAACAATGTCGTAAGTGGCTCGGTTACTCCCTGGCTGCCACTTCAGCGTGCCGACGCCAGTTATGACCTCGGTTATGTCTTGCTGATATCCAGCAGGAAAGTCAGACACCGATACCGCACTGCGAGTGACCACGCCGCTGGCACCCTTTGTATAATAACGGAAATCAATAGCGATAAATGGAACATCTCGAGCACTCAGAGCGATTCCTGCCATATTTACTGGCCACTCGAAATCCATGAAGACATCGCCCACGGTTCGGCAGAAAGGTCTCGTGAGGCCGTTCTCAGCGGCTGCGTTGGCATAATTAATCACCGAAGGAGTGGCGTTCTGCCCGATCGCATACAACAACGGGGGTATACTCACTTGATTTTTTATTCTGCGGGCAATAACTGCTGAGTCCGCCTCCGTGGCTAAGCTCAAAAGCGCAACGGCTTGCGCGCCAACTCTGATACCTGGAAAGACTGACGCCGAAAGCCCCTCATCTCCAGCTATTTCTAATGCGTAGCCATTTCGCATCTTCCACAGTGTTGATCCTGTTCGACTCGCATCCGCATTCACTGCCCATCTGGCCGCGCCAGTCCACCGACCCGCCATATGCAAGGAGGCGCTTTTCACGGAACCGCTTTCGACGTGGAGAAACACGCGTGAGCGCTCGAGGTGCTCAGCGGAATGGGCCTTGGGATAGGACTCGCGGAGATACTGCCCGTACAATGAGCCTGCGGGCTGAAAGGATAGCAACTCTCCCCCAAAATTTACCGTCGCTCCAAAGATATTTGCTGAAGCTTCGCCAAGAACGCTATCCGCACCTGAAATTGGAGTGATCGACGAAGTAAATTCCGCGGCCAAATTGCTACGCGCGGGATCGACCAAACCAAAAATGTCACGCGTGACAAGCAACTCACCCAGCTCGAATCCATCATCTCCATTCCAACGGAATATAGATGCGCCCTCGAAGTAAATTGGGCTCAACCAGTTGAAATTCGCATCCAGCAAATGAATCGAATAGGACTGACCTTTGGCGAGCCACTTCAGGTCCATGTCTAATAGGCCGAGTGGATCGACGGTAGCAAACTGTACACGGCCCGATTGCTCATGTTGGAGAACGGCTGCGTAGCCCGCAGCTGGCACATCAGCGCTATTCTCGAAAACATTGGCAGTTAGCTTTGCAAGAACGGGACTCGGATTTTCTTCGTCATCACTGCCGTTGCCACCACCGTCATTTTTAGTGCCTCCGCCACCACATGCCATGAGCAGAGCCAGCAACGTGAACCATAGGCGAATGTCGATGATATGCCTGCCCATGTCGAAAACCTTCTATCAATCAAAGATCAAAGATTTTACCAGGATTCATGATGCCCTTGGGATCGAGAGTCCGCTTTATGGAGCGCATCAAATCAATTTGCATTGCCGAAGCCGAGAAATGCAGATCTGCCTTCTTAATGAGGCCAATCCCGTGCTCCGCGCTGATACTGCCCTTCATCGAGCGTATCAACTCGAAGATCTGCTTCTCCATTCCCTTACACACAGAGATGAATTCTTCGCGGGGGAGAGCTCGCTCGCCGATATAATTAAGGTGCACATTGCCATCACCAATATGACCAAAAATCACCACACGAACTGTTGGGGGCGATTTTTTTGTAATCTCACTCAGTTCTTCAACGAACTCTGATAACCGTCGAATGGGAATGCTGATGTCATTCTTGCGAATCTGACCCTCATAAGTTAGGCACTCGCTGATATTTTCGCGCAGGCTCCACAAATCACGAAATTCAGCGGCAGACGAAGCGACGACTCCATCATTGGCCAGACCCGACTCAAAAAGACTGGTCAAAAAAGCATCTATTCGCTCGCCGTCAGCCGCACCCTGCTGCTCAAACTCAATCAAGACATAGTAATTCGACTCAGCAACGAATGGAGAGCGGAGCTGCGTATTGTGCCGCAAAACGATTTTCATGCATTCTGCATCGAAGAACTCGAATGCCGTCAGAACTAGTCCTGACTGATTACATGCCCGCAGAACTTGCGGTATCTGCGAAAAGCTCTCCACAGCTAAGCAGCACAGCTGCAAATGTCCCGGTCTTGGCACAAGGCGAAGGGTTGCCTTCGTTATCAAGCCAAGAGTGCCCTCAGAGCCAATCAAGAGTTGCTTCAGATCGTAGCCAATATTGTTCTTTCGCAACTCATGATCAAGATCGAGTATAGAGCCATCAGCCAGGACGGCTTCCAATCCAATAACCTGCTCCCTGGCGCCTCCGTATCGGATGAGTTTTAAACCACCGGCATTTGTCGCCAAATTTCCGCCAATCTGGCAACTACCTTTGGCTGCGAGATCCAGCGCAAAAAACATTCCGCGATCTTCGGCAGCTTGTTGTACCGCCTGCGTTGTAACCCCAGCTTCAACTCGGATGGTCATTCCCACATCATCGACTTCAAGAATGCGGTTCATTCGCTGCAGATTCACGACTAATTCACCGTGGGCAGCGATGGCTCCGCCCGCAAGTCCCGTTCGCCCTCCGCTCGGCACAATGGCCACGGAATGGTCGTGACAGAACTTGGCTACCGCCGACACATCCTGCGTACTTCCCGGCAAAACTACCGCCAAAGGCGCAGGCTTTAGTGCCTTAGTCCAATCAGCCCCATAATGCGCCAGATCTGCTTCCTGAGTCAGAACATAGCTTTCACCGACAATTGTCTTCAGCATGGCAATGAAACTTTGGCGATCCAAGTGCGAAAACCTCCAGGAATGATCTGCCCGGGAAATCATCTGCCGGACGGTGTACCAGCCGACGTCTCACCGCGAATTACCGTCATTTTATTAATTACTATCGGATGGTTAAAGAAATTCATGAATTTCCATACTGACAAGTCCGAGGCGCCTTTTGTGCTTGTTGGCCGAGCCACGATACACAACCTTAGAGGAACCTCTGCATGACGAATCAGCGCCATCCCCTCCACACTGCCTGCAATGCAGCATACCTTGGATTCTTGGCACTGTCTCTTGCATGTGGATCTGGGGAACTCCCCCGATTGCAGACCTCGGGGGCAGAGGACTCCATTGGGGAAGATCGTAGCTCCGAGACCATTCTATCGACAGAACCGACGCGTGGCTATCATCTAGCCAATGCCCAACAAATCCTCGCAGGACTCACCAGGCAATCCCTAGCGCCACAGGATGCCGTCATCGACGTTCAATTGGTACCCGGCGGATTCACCTACCAAAAGGGGCACGGAGCTAGCCAAAGCACGTTGCCATGCGCCGCTCAAGGAAAAATCAGTGCCGCCGATTTGGATGAAGCCGCACTCACAAAGCTGACAGCAAATGTTCGCCTGTTGCTCCGAGATCTGCCAGTTCCTGTTTCGATCACCCAGAAGCCGACAGCGGGCGCGACAAAAATTGTACTAGGCGGCAGCTATGAGCAACTCGGCTGCCCTGACAGTGTCGCCGCTCCCGTCGTCGCCACCACCTTCGATCGCTATAACCTGCGGGCAGCAGATGTCGCGTTTGTCTTTTCCGATGTTGTTCGTAACACAGATGATTTACCCATGTACGTCGCGGTTGCAATCGCGCACTCCATGGGCATCGAAGCCGTTCCCGATTGGAAAACTGGCACTGCCCAATTCATCACCGAAACGCATCTTTCTCTTCAGTCTAGTTCGGGCGCAGGTGCAGGGCTCAGTTATCTGCCCGCAGGTCTTGCGAGCGCTCCCGGCCTCGATGTGATCTCGAGTCTCGGGCAACTTCTTGCCGGCTTGCAAGCCGATCAATTAGCCGACATTTCAGGCATACTACCCCAGGTTGCCCAGTTGATTCCCGGTGGCTTGGGAGCAGCGCCCAATTTTGGTGGACTTAACGGCCTAGCCGACCTGATGACCGTACTGGGAATGGCGAGTCAAGCGGCTGCAAAGCAGGCGCCGGCTGGTGCACCCACAGATCTAACGTCTCTGTTGTCGGGATTTCTGAACCCATCTCAGTTACAGCAATCTGGAGCAACTGACTTGGCCAGCCTCGCCGTTGTCGCGGGACTTGCGGCAACCGGAAATCCCGCTGGGATTGCCGCCGCCATCGGCATACTGAGCCAGATGTTCGCCGGAGCTGCAGCAAACAACGGCAACCCCAAGTCGGCAGCCCTGACAGCGTTACCTGACTTTTCCAAATTACTTAGTATCGGCACGCTGGGCGATCCACAAGCGCTGTTGGCAACCATCATGTCGCAAGCGCAGCTGATCAACGGCAATTTCAGCGGTCAGCAGGCCGCAGCGCTGCTGACGTTCTTGCGTCTTGGAGCCCTGCAAGGACTGCAGCAGCAGTTAGGGAACCTGAGCTCGATCTAAAGACTGTCGATGAATTGCCCTGATGGAAGACTCACGGCAAGTCCAGTATTCGCGACAGAGCTTGATCCTGTCGCGCCCTGAGGTCTCCGACATTCGGTTGTTTCAACTTTGACTTGCCATTCTCAATCATCGCAAACGCGATCCAGCCATGCCTCGGATGTCGCACATATCCAGCCAAACTAGCCACCGAAACGGGCTCCGTCAGAGTGCCGGTCTTGGCCCTGACCTTACCACCCTCCAGCTTTTTTTGCTCACTGGTCAGTCGGTCGCGCAAGGTGCCATCCCAACCAGCAGCAGGCAAACTCGCTAAAAACTCCGGGAATAGATCCATCCGCGTCTCCATATAGGACAGCAGTTGGGTCATCTGTCTGGCCGTCAATCGATTCTCAGTTGAAAGCCCAGACCCATTGCGAATGGTGAATGGCGTCTTGATGCCAACACGGTTCCGCATGAATTTCTCGATGACTGCGATACCATTTTGATAGGTTCCGGCGCCAGGTGCATCGGTTATTTGTCCGTTGCTAGGAAATTTCGCCCCCACTCGTTTCACCAAGACATCGGCGATATAGTTATTCGAATACTTGTTCAGCCCTTCAATGACTTTCTGCATAGGATATCCATCGAGCGTGTAAAGTAGCTGACGCTCGGCGGGCAAAGCACCAAGGCGTGTGCTGCCCGCAATGGAGATAGCTTGCGCCTCGAGAAAGGCGCGCAAATACTCGCCGGCCGCCGATCGGTAATCTCCGACGGAACGATAAATCTTTGTCGGCTCCGCCGAGACACCAATCGAACCAGCAACATGAATGACTTCTTGTCCACTCTTGCCATCGAGAACTCTAGAGACGCGAATTCCATCGCGTCCGCTCCCATTTGTCGTTTTTGCGTCGCTCTGAATTCGGATACCCGAGAGATGGTACGGATCTAGAACGGTTCGTGCGGGAGACCCCACAGCCGGTCCTGGTACGACCATCACGGCGAAAGTATTAAAATTGACGCCAAATGCAGATACCGGTGCATCATAAGCTCGACTGCTGGACACGGCTCCCGCAAGTCGGGACTTATCACGAGCCTCATCATCAAAAAGCCGATCGTCGATGATCAAGTCACCCTTGATGGCCGAAATTCCTAAGTTTCGTAGGTCCACAGCCATCTGCCACATTTTCTCGGATACTAGAAATGGATCACCATCACCCACAACAACGAGGTCGCCATTGATGACCCCGCCTTGGCGCCGTCCCGTGTGGTACACCTTGGTCTGAAACCGAAATGCAGGCGTAAGGGCATCTAGAACAGCAGCTGCTGTAACGAGCTTACTGACTGATGCTGGCGTCAACTCCAAATCAGGATCCTGCGCAAATAATGTGGCGCCATCGCTCAGTCGCACGACGTGCACAGACTCTTGTACCGGCTGCAGAAACTTGCTGTAGATCTTTGTCAGCACAGAATCGGCTCGCGCAGCGCTGGCTGATTCGAATGCCAAAACGCCCAGGAGGCCATACATAAGTCGCATAAATCCGCCTTAACGCTAGAAAATGACAACCGTATTTAGTATTCCAGGGCGCGCCCTCGATGTCGACCATGCAAATGCCTTGGGCGTTCGATCGGCATCTAATGACACTAGCGACATTCACTGCTATCTTACCGCTTTCTAAGCGTTATCGGCCATATCATGCAAGGATACCCGAATGAGTCAAACCGCTGAAAATGTCGTCATTATTGGGACTGGACCCGCAGGACTAACTGCCGCCATCTACACCTCTCGCGCTGCGCTGAAACCGATTATCTTCGCGGGCCTGCAGCATGGCGGCCAACTGACCACGACTACAGAAGTCGAAAACTTTCCTGGATTCGAGCATGGCATTCAGGGGCCGAAGCTAATGGCAGATATGACCGCTCAGGCTGAGCGCGTCGGCGCTCGGGTTGTCTACGACGAAGTCACAAAGGTTGATTTCTCAAAACGCCCTTTCAAGATCTGGGTTGGCGATCAGATGCACTTGGCCAAGACCGTAATTATCAGTACCGGCGCAACCGCCAAGACTCTGAAATTGCCCCATGAAGCCGAACTGATGGGCCGGGGGTTATCAACCTGCGCCACCTGTGACGGGTTTTTCTACAAGGGCAAACATGTTGCCGTTATCGGCGGCGGCGATTCCGCCATGGAAGAGGCAACTTATTTGGCAAAGATGTGCGCATCCGTGACTTTGATTCATCGTCGTGCTGAGTTTCGTGCATCGCCCATCATGGTCGAGCGCACAAAGAAAGATCCAAAGATTAAGTTAATGGTTCCTTACGGAATCGACCGACCGCTATTCAACGAGTCGGGGTTGACCGGCATCCAAGTGCGTCATGTCGAGACCGGCGAAACCAGCGAGCTGAAGATCGATGGTCTGTTTATGGCCATCGGTCACACGCCGAATTCAAAGATCTTTGCCGATTACGTGGCCGTCGATGAAAATGGATACATAAAAGTACACGACCATACGAAAACGAACGTCGAAGGCGTGTTTGCTGCCGGTGACATTGCAGACCACGAATTTCGACAAGCGATCACCGCAGCAGGTATGGGCTGCCAAGCGGCCATCCAAGCCCAGCGATTTTTAGAGCACGAGGAGTAATAAGTGGGCCTATTCACTGACCTGCAATCGTCTTTTAAGAGCAAGATCGGTCGTACACAGGTCACACAGCAAGCTGTGCTGTCGGCGCTGTCCAGCGTTCAGGACCCTGACTTGGGCAAAGACATCGTTAGTCTTGGGTTTGTTAAGGATGTTGCTATCGATAACTCGTCGGTAAGAGTGACGGTCGAGCTGACGACTCCTGCTTGCCCGGTTAAGGAAGAGCTTCGCAATCAGTGTATTACCGCAATTGGCAACATCACCGGCGTTGAGCAGATTCAGGTTCACATGACCGCGGCAGAGCCGCCCAAGGCTGCTGCCACGAGCGCAGCACCAAAGACGGGTCTAGATGGAGTCCGCAACATCATCGCAGTAGCCAGCGGCAAGGGTGGTGTCGGCAAATCAACGGTTTCTGTTAACCTTGCCTATACATTGGCTCGGATGGGCGCGAGAGTTGGAATCCTTGATGCCGATGTTTACGGCCCCTCGCTGCGTCAAATGACCAATGTTGGCCAGCCGCCGAGTATGGATGGCAATCTAGTTGTGCCTCCGGAAGTTTCTGGCGTTAAGATTATGACGTCCGCCATGTTTATCGGCCCGGACAAGGCTGCAGCCCTGCGCGGTCCGATGGCCTCCCAGTTGGTACGGCAGTTTCTCCAGCAAACCAATTGGGGAAACCTGGATTACCTCATCATTGATTATCCGCCGGGAACTGGTGACATTCAGATTACCCTAAGCCAGCAAGCGACCATTGCCGGAGCCATCGTCGTCACCACACCTCAAGAGTTGGCTCTCTTAGATGCCAAAAAAGCCATGAAGATGTTCGAGATTACTCACGTTCCGATCATTGGCATCGTAGAAACCATGAGCTACTTCATTTGTGACGGCTGCACCAAGAAGCACCCCATTTTCCGAGAGGGCGGTGGGCAGAGGCTCGCCGACCAATTTGGAGTGCCGCTACTTGGACAACTACCCATGGATCCAGCCGTTGCAGTTGCAGGAGACGCGGGTGATCCGTTAGCGCTAGCGAGCAGTGAGTCCGCGTCAAAATTGTGCTTTGACGAAATTGCCGCCAATACGGCCCGCCAGTTAGCGATCATGACCCATAACAATGACAACGTGCGAAATTCGTTCCGCATTCAGTGGCAGTAGAGGTTGCATAACGATGAGTATGGTTCGAGTTTCCGATATAGCGCAGCGCGGTGAACGAAGCCTGTGGATCCGCTGGAGCGATGGCGTTGAGCAAGAGCTTGATGTTGTCACATTGCGCCGACGTTGCCCGTGCGCCGAGTGTGTCGATGAATGGACGGGCAAGCGCCAGCTGCAGCCGGCCGCAATTCCCGAAACGGTCCGCCCAGTCGTCATTGATTCTGTCGGCCGATATGCGTTGCAGATTCACTTTAATGATGGGCACCGGACGGGAATTTATACGTTCGACAACTTGCGGCGACTTAACGCTTAACGAAACGCTCTCGCAACTTGTCTATTTTGTCTTGGCGCCAGCTCTCTGGTTTAGCGTCGTGGAAACGTTTGGCCTGCTCTGGGGTTAAATTGCCTAAAATTTCCATTTCGTATTCTAGCCACACGCCAAATTCACGATAGACAAGCTCACGCATTTCGAAGGTTAGTTCCAATATCTCGTCGCTAGTCGCACCCTTGTTATAAACAAAGTTAGCGTGATGTGGATTGATAGACACGCGACTGCCGCCTAGCGCCTTCACACCGGAAGCATCCAGCAGCATCCCTGAAGGCACACCAACTTGGTAGTTGTTCTTAAAGACACAGCCACAGGTTGGATACTCAAATTGCCCTTTCGACGTTCGGTCGGTCTCGCAAAAGTTCATTTCCTTTTCGATCGCAGAGGGATCACCGGGCGCAAGCTCCAGCTCCGCCTCGACTACGATTTCACCGTTTTCCATAAAAATAGTGTCTTTGTAGCCACGAAAAATACCCGGATCTGCGTAGCGGCGAATCTGACCATCGCGAGTTACAGCCACAACCCGTGACGCAATCTGGCTGATTTCCCCACCATAGCAGCGAGCATTCATCCTCACGGTTCCGCCAATCTGCCCCGGTAGTCGATACATCCAACCGGCACCTTGCAGACCGTGCTGATGCGCGGCACGAGCAACACTCGAATTCTCAACACCGGCTCCAACTGTGATACTTGATCCGCTCACATCCAGTCGCACCAGACTCGAAAATACGAGGACGGCTCCATCCCAATGGCGATCCATGACTAATGTATTGGTGCCGCCGCCCAAGATCATTAACTTGGTCCGCTTGCTAGCAATTTCTCGCATTTGCTGCGCCAACTCCTCTGGAGTCGCAGGCGTAAGAAACTGATCGAACGTGCCGCCAGTTCCGTAATAGGCGATTTCCTTGAGTTGTCTTGGATTCATGGGGAAACCGTTTTCTATTCGGGAAACGTTGCAAATAGTGCCGCCTGGTACATGGCATAGTCAGTTCCAGAATACAGCACAAAGGTTACGCGCTTTGGAAACGAGCCCTTTTGCAGATCGATCCACTCCCGCACGGCCTGTAGGGAAATGCTTGCTGCACGTTCCACCGGATAGCCGTAAGCCCCGATGCTGATAGCCGGAATCGCTAAATGCCGCAGCTCATGTTTGAGTCCGAGATCAAGGATGCTGGTGTAGGTGCTGGCGAGTGCCGCATCTTCTCCATGTACGCCCCCCTGCCATACGGGGCCAACACCATGTAATACGTACTTTGCTGGCAAATTTCCGGCTGTGGTTGCCACAGCTGAACCCGTTGGGCAACCGCCTAACGCGCGACACTGCTCAAGAATTGTCGGGCCGCCCGCATCATGGATGGCACCATCTACTCCGCCACCGCCTGCCAAAGACGAATTGGCCGCGTTTCCCATTCCGTCGCAAACAAACGTCGTGATGTCACCCTGCCAGAGGTCAACGGCAACACCACGATAGTGACGAATTCCGAGCATGATTAGCGCGTCTTCTTACGCCATGCTTCTGCCAGAGTGGTACCGATTTCCGCAGGAGAAATCGCCACTGAGGCCCCAGCCGCACGTAATGCATCGATCTTTTCGGCAGCTGTCCCCGCTCCACCCGAAATGATTGCACCGGCATGACCCATACGTTTACCTGTCGGGGCGGTTTGACCAGCAATGAACGCGGTGACCGGCTTCTTGATGTTTTCCTTGATGAACTGCGCAGCTTTGATCTCCGCGTCTCCGCCAATTTCACCGATCAGAATGATAGCCTCTGTATCAGGATCTTCTTCGAACATTTGCAGCAGGTCGATATACACGGTACCAATGATCGGGTCACCGCCAATGCCGATGCAGGAAGACTGGCCAACACCAACAGCGGTCGTTTGGAAAACGGCCTCATATGTTAGCGTCCCGGATTTCGAGACAATACCGCATTTTCCTGGCTTATGGATGTGCCCCGGCATAATACCGATCTTGCACTGGCCCGGGGTAATGACACCCGGACAGTTTGGCCCGATCAGCCGAGATTTACTGCCCTTCAGCATGTGCTTCACCGGAATCATATCTTGAACGGGAATACCTTCGGTGATGCAAACGATCAGCTCGATTTCCGCCTCAATCGCTTCCATAATCGCGTCCGCTGCGAATGGGGGTGGGACGAAAATCATCGAAGCGTTGGCGCCAGATTTCTCCCGGGCTTCCGCCACCGTGTCAAAGATCGGCAGGTCGCATACGCCTTTGGTTCCACCCTTTCCAGGCGTGACACCACCGACAAAGCGAGGTGCATACTCATGGGAAAGTTGCGTATGGAAAATACCGGACTTGCCGGTGATGCCTTGGGTAATGACTCGCGTATTCTTATCAATCAAAATAGCCACTGATAGCTCCTTTTACCTATGCTCGTTTTGCAGCTTCAACAACTTTGCGCGCCCCGTCGGTCATGTCGTTGGCAGCAATCAGATTGATGCCGGACTCTTCCAGAATTCGTTTACCTTGGTCGACGTTTGTTCCTTCTAGGCGCACAACCAATGGAATCTTCATGCCAAGCTCTCGGGCCGCTGCCACAACTCCGTTGGCGATGACGTCACACCGCATGATCCCGCCAAAAATGTTTACGAAAATCGCTTTCACCTTCTTATCCTGCAATAGAATACGAAAGGCGTTGCGAACTTGCTCTTGATTTGCACCACCGCCCACATCCAAGAAGTTGGCCGGATCGCCACCGCAGTGCTTGATGATGTCCATAGTCGCCATAGCCAAGCCCGCACCGTTAACCAGGCAGCCGATATCCCCATCCAAGCCGATGTAGCTCAGACCAAACTTGGATGCTTCGATTTCGCGGCTATCTTCTTCCGTAAAATCCCGCATCACAGCGATCTCAGGGTGCCGGAAAAGTGCGTTATCGTCGAAGTTCATCTTGCCATCGAGGGCAAACATTTCGCCGCTCTTGGTCACAATCAGGGGATTAATTTCGAGAAGCGAGAAGTCGTATTTCACGAACATCTTGTAGAGGTCTTTAACGATCTTGCCGAGCGCCTTGGCCTCATTCTCGGGCAGGTCCATGCTGAAACAAATCTCGCGAACATGATAGGGCTGCAAACCACTCGCAGGATGCACGTGGACCGTTACAATTTTCTCGGGGGTCTTGTGCGCGACTTCTTCGATGTCCATACCACCGGAAGTGGAAAACATGATGGCGACTTTAGCAGTTTCCCGGTCTACCAACATCGCTAGGTAATATTCTTTGGCGATATCGGAACCGGCCTCGACATAGACCTTCCGCACCAACTTACCCTCTGCGCCGGTTTGGTGTGTCACGAGCTGCATCCCGAGCATTTTCTCGGCAACCTGGGCGCACTCGTCCGCAGACTTCACCAACTTGACGCCACCGCCTTTACCCCGCCCGCCTGCATGAATCTGAGCCTTTACAACGGCAACCGGTACCTTCAGGTGCCGAAATGCGAACTCGGCTTCGATGGGTGAGCTAGCCAGAACTCCCTTCGGAACTGGAATACCGTTTTCGGCAAAGAGCTGTTTGGCCTGATACTCATGAATATTCATGGGGACTCATCCCTCCAAAGCGGAAATAAATGTATGAAAGATCGAAAAACCTATCATACAATCGCGGGCTAATGCAGTAAATGGCGGAGTTCATTGGATGAATATTTACCCATCTCGTGTTTTGATCACCGGCGGAGCAGGATTTCTTGGCAGCCACCTCTGCGAACGCTATCTTGATGCCGGTTACGAGGTCATTTGCCTCGATAATTTTTTTACCGGCTATCGACAAAACATCGCCCATCTTTTGAGCAACCCCCGCTTTGAGTTGGTCCGTCACGATGTTTGTCAGCCGTATTTGGCAGAAGTCGACCTGATTTTGAATTTTGCCTGCCCAGCAAGCCCCGTCCACTATCAATACAACCCCATCAAGACGATTAAAACAAACGTCATGGGCACTATGAACATGCTGGGTCTCGCCAAACGCACAAAAGCCCGCTTGCTTCAGGCCAGCACGTCAGAGGTTTATGGCGATCCCGAAATTCACCCCCAGCCAGAGAGCTACTGGGGCAACGTCAATCCCATCGGCATTCGTAGTTGCTATGATGAAGGCAAGCGCGTCGCGGAGACCTTATGCTTTGATTATCACCGTGCCAACGGCGTCGATATTCGCGTGATTCGCATTTTCAATACCTACGGCCCACGTATGGCTCATGATGACGGCCGAGTAGTCAGTAATTTCATCTGCCAAGCGCTCAAAAGTGACGATATCACTATTTATGGTGATGGCTCCCAAACGCGGTCATTTTGTTATGTCGATGACCTCGTCGAAGGAATTTTCCGTTTTGCGGGCCAAGAACAGCATGTCGGGCCTATGAATTTAGGTAATGAGGGTGAATTCACCATGATCGAGCTTGCACAGAAGGTGATTGCCAAAACGAAGAGCAAGTCCAAGATCAAGCACCTTCCCATTCCTGCTGATGACCCGAAGGTGCGGCGACCCGACACCGCTCTGGCGCGTAAAATCATCGACTGGCGAGCAGAGATCACTCTCGATGATGGTCTTGAACGAACGATACCCTATTTTCGCCAGTTGCTTCGTTTGACATGAAGCAAGAGCTAGCCAGGTTCTGCTCCACCGTCGTACTCCTCAGTGCGGTCTCGTCGCACTGTAGCTACGTTGATCGCAATACTGCAGCCATCAAATCTGGACACTACAGCGTCAACGAGGTTGCGTGTCAAAGCACTATGGCCGTACCTAATTTTCCATCCCCAGAACGACAGGCCGTTCTTGGATTTTTTAAAGACCTAGATGCAAAGTTGCTACGCATTGACGGGCCGAGTGTCGTCGAAGTCTATCGTTCCGTCGCTTGCGATTTAAGTATTCACCGGGTTGTCCACCTCAACCAAGATGGCTACTTTGTACTGCGAGGATGGCGCGAATATAAATTTGATCCGGCTGGCTGCGCGCTTTCTGTATTCTTTGATGACACCACCATTGAACTGGCGGCCGATAGCGACATCTTTCGCGACGTCCACGGCGTCTCTCCAGAGCTTACCTATAAGGTTGTGAAAGCCGATACCGGCATCTCCTTGACGACAATAACCACTGCAGCTGATTCTGACCGCTGGGAAGAGTTTGGTTGCGAACCGAAAGATGAAATCGTGATGTCGCTGACCCAAGAATAGACTGCGCCAAGGGTCCTATGGTGTGCTTGTTGGACCGCCAAGACGACGCCATGCATGCATCCCACCCACCAGGTTTGAAATGCGTCGTTGTGGATACTTCACAGCCAAAAGTTGAGCCAAAACTTTGGAGCGTTTTCCTGTTTGGCAGTAAATGATGACATGGGCGTCTGGTGCAAAGTCATCCATCTCGGATTCAGAAAGATCTTGAAAGAGTAGGCCGCCGGAAATGGCGCCCTGCACATGCTCAGCTCTGTCTCTAGCGTCGATAAAGATACACGTTTCCACCCGCGGAGCATGCAGAGCTTCTTCTGCTGTCACTTCTTGAGCGACTCTTTCATTCTGGCTTTCGGCATTTAGGCCTATGCCGCGAAACGCGCTCGCTTCCGAGACCACGTCGCCACAACAACCTTCCCCGCGGGTAACGTCCAGTGTAGTGGGCTCCATCGACAGCATATCCAATATCATTAGCTGACCCCAGATCGGCGTCCCGACACCGGTTATGACCTTGATGGCTTCCACGGCTTGCATAGCACCTATCACACCCGGCACAACCCCCAACACGCCCGCATCGCTGCAAGAATCACAAGCTATGGCTTCTTGCTGTGGCGGATGAAAACACCGGTAGCATGCCGCACCATTTGCACAGAATACCCCGACACGGCCCTCGAATTGATAGACGCTGCCGTAAACGACCGGGATCCCAAACTCCTTGCAGGCGTCACTCAGTGCGAAGCGCGCCGCCAAGTTATCCGTACAGTCCAAGACGACGTCATGCCCCCGAAGAATCGCCTCGGCATTATCTGCACATATCCGACTTGCTATCTTGGTCACGGCCAATTCTGGCTGGTGCGTTAAGAGGCGTCTGGCAGCGACATCGACCTTAAAGAAACCAATATCCGCATGTTCAAAAAGAATTTGCCGATGAAGATTTGATTCGGAGACTACGTCGGGATCAATCAACGTTACTTGGCCCACACCGCACCGGGCCAAGTACATGGCGGCAGGACTACCGAGTCCACCCAGACCCACAATGGCAACGCTCGAATCGCGCAACTTCTCTTGCCCACCCAATCCAAATCCGGGCAAAATGATTTGCCTTTGATATCGGTTCAACATGTAACGGTTGGCCTCTCTTGGGGACTGAACATGATGTTGGTGGTTTAACTCGTAGAGGCTTTCTATTCAAGCTTCTACCGAATTAAGGGATAGCATCAAGGCCCTTGTACACAGTGATCAAGGTCTCATACGGGATATCGGGCGCAACAGTGTGCACCAACTCGCCAAACCACTCAGGACTGTGCACTTGATTCTTACTGAACGAATCAAACAAAGCACCCCAAGGATGAGTCACTCCTAACGTCACGACTTCGGCGACTTTGGGGTTTCCGAGAACCTCACGCATGTATCGAGACATCGTTCCCTTGGGATGGCCCTGTTGTTGTAGCTGACTCTCTACCCATAATAGTTGAAGTGCATGTGCAATTGAAGTGTGCGCGCCCTCTCCTCGTGGAGTCGTGAATGTGGAATCAATAAAGACCTTACCCTGTCGAAGTATCGCCAACCAACTCCCTCGGTCATAAAGCTTATCCTCTAGAATCAGGATCTCTTCCGGAAAGCCACTCTCTTTCGCAGTATCTTTTAACACCTGAACCATCGTCTCAAAATAGCTGCGCTTCTCGATACGCGCTCTCTCGCGAATGCTTCTCGCCAAGTTGATATTCCAACGCACCCATTCATCACGTCGCCCCATGATATCTGACAGCGTCTGAATCGCCTCCCATTGCTCTGGGTGAATCCCACGCTGTCCTGTAATCCGTCTTCCCGCAATCTTCAACGGGGCCTCGGCCGGAACGTCACGCGTGCTTGCCAGGTACTGCAAGTATTCAGGAGACTGGTTAACGGGCTGCTCGGAAGCCTGGCCTCTTGTCCAACCCAGAGCACGTTCTGCCAGGGCAAAACAAGTTCCAAGAAAAGTTCCACCCGATGCCGGCTCCGTTATCAAGAACAGGCTCAAGGAAATGGAAAGCAAGGTGCGATTGAGAGTGAATCGAAAGGCTTTGGTGAACACGCCCCGTCCTCAGATTTAGTACTAACCGGCTTCGTACCGCATTCCAGATGCACGGAAATTTCGGAACTGTTTCCTGCAAATCTTGTGAACTACTATAAATGATAGCTATCATTGGCTCATTAGGGGTGGGAAGTGCCCATGGTTTGAACGGGTCAACGGCACTAGACTAATTTTTCCCGGATATTGCAGATAGATGACGATGTTGTGACTTGCGTCTATTCGATATTTCGATCCAATATGTCCGGTACCTATATCGCGGAGTCGCAAGCCAGGTGATGGTCGAGCCCCATAGTCAACACACGCAATTTGTTGCCTGGCTGCACCGTGAATGGATCGCAAGGAAAACTACTGATGCCGAAACCTGCGCGCTTTACCTCATTGGCTGGTGTTGGCTGTTGCACGGACGCCGTGGAATTTCCCGACTCACTCGGGAGGTGCCCGCGTTCCACAACGAGACTTGGGAACGTCTCTTGTCCTCCAAGACTAGACCCACGGATTGCGCTCAGCTACTCGCCACCTGTCGACTGCGTGGCATCCGAAGCCACAGCGTGCAGTTGTTGCTCCGCTGGCTAAGATGCGACCTGCCTCTGTTTGCTGTCACGAATGTGCCAACTGCTGAAGAGATGTTGTCTTATCTAGCGTGTGGCAAACGACCCGTCACCCTCATTTTCGAACCTGAACAGCTGCACCGAAACTACGAACACCATGAAAGTGCGCTTGAGTTTCTGGTGCATGACCTGGAACATGCGGCGCGATTTCTCGAGTCTCAGTCCATGCATCGACGGCAGACAGAGTTTTTTAAGGTACTATTGTATCTAGATCGGCAAGGAGTTATGTCCGATCTTTTAGTGCAGAAAGATCTCATCCATCGCTGGAAGTATCTCATCTCAGATATGAATACCGACCCTCATCATGGACTGGCATATCTACATTCCATCATGAAAGAGGGTCTGATTCAAACAGGGATGAGCTCCGCTCTTACTCCGCAGAGTCCGAGCACGACCAGGTAAAGAACTTCTTCACCATGGCCATGGACTTATCAGCAAATACCGCCGACTTATTCACATAAGCATTTTCCGAATCGGCTGGATTCCACTGTGTGCCGGGCAACGCATAGGCATGCGACAAGCCAACCGTTGTCTCGTTAATACGCGTGCCGATCTTTGAGGCTGTGCTCGAAACAACTTGCTTGAATTGAAAGAAGCCCGCAATGGTCTTAAACGGTAGGGTTGTCACTGTTGCAATCACTTTGAATGGATTCAAGACCGTAGCTGGAACCTTAATCGGAGAGAGAACGACGTTCTTGTAGGTGTCCAGACCGGTCGGCGTCATGCTGACATAATTACACCCATGAAAAACCTGCCCGGTATGAATTCCGCCGATCGTCATGTCACCGTGAATAGCGCCGTCACGCTCAAGCTGCACCATCCACTCGTGCACGAGCAGACGCAGCTTTTGAGTTCCTTCAAAGCGCAACTTATAAGAGGTCAGTACATCCTCGGCCCAAAGCATGGTGTAGTATCCATGCGTCTTGCGGATGGCTTCCAAGCCATTGCGGGTGTGATCGACAAGCTTCTTCTGATCAAGCGTCCAAGAGCGGCCATGCGCATAAACGGGCAGGTAAACCTTACCTAGCTCGGCGATTTCGCCTTCCAGCGCAGTCATGATTTCTGCCAGTTTTGTCTTCAGAACGCCCTTCACCAAATTGCCGATTTCACCACCTTGCTTGACCGACATTTCCTGAGCCAGTTCAGCCAAAAAAGTCTCGGCGTGGGTGGTTACCTGACGAAAGCGCGCCTCATCGGCGGCGCTCAAATGCCGGCGCAAAATGCTGCCAAGACTGATCGTTGCGTCAAGGTCTCCGGACGGGATTCGCAGTTGGTCAGCTTGCTTTACTGCCGCGTCTACAGTCGCCGAGGTGGCATTCGAATAGAGTGGGTTACGCGTCGTGTATCGATCCTTGGCGGAACTGTTAACGCCGCGCTGAGCGAATAAGCGCGTCGCTTCCGCCAATTCGGCTGCTTTGGCAAAATACTTTGTTCGAATGTCATTGAAACTTACCGGTCGAGAATCTTTGTCAACCATCATGTCCGCGAATGCCGCGACCGCATCGACGCCAAATCCAGCTGTGATGCCACCGACGCCGACATTCGCAAAGTAACCCTGACGCTGAGCGGGGCTTCCTTGGCATCCCCAGCTCCAACCAAGACGCACTTCTGCGGGATTGGCAGTAGCGCCAACTTTCAATTGTGGGGTCAAATAGGCCTGCCCCTGCAACCCACCATTGGGCTTGCGGAAAAAGCTATAGGTTAAATTGGCCTGAGTTCCGACAACTCGTCCAACGCCTGGAAAGTATTTCATGGGATCGATGCCAACAGTAACTTCGAGGCTATCGATGTCTTTCAGGGTGTGGCCGAGGCTGGCTGTGCAAGCGATGGCGCGGATGTTATTCAGAGCCGCTTGCGGAATGTTGTTCAATGCGCCATTAACGGCCTCGACCGACTTACCGCCCATTTTCAATAATTCAGCGCTATCCAGCGTAGCTTGCGATTCGCCCTGCACTACGGACAGCTGGCTCTCGTCTGCCCCACAACTTGCTAGCCAGATAAGGCTCACCATAAATATCGGCCACTTAACCATTAAAATACCCTCCGACTTTAAAAGTCATTAAAGATTTAAAGGCGGGTGGTTGATAACCTTAATGTTAATCGCAAATCAAGATTAAAATTGTTGATTTTGTAAAGAGAGGTGAAGTCGATGGCGGCGAGGGCAGCCGCAGGCCCCTGCGTAGAACTCGCGATTTCGGAACAGCAAATGATATATACTTGAAATTGTTCAGGTTCCTAGATTGACGACGACTTGCAGGTCCCCGCTGGGTGCACCGATGATTTCCGGAAACAGTATCCGTACTTGGACAAAATAGTTGCAGATAGTCGAATGCGGAGACTTACCAGCGACTTAACATCAGCACTCGACAACTCCGGGCCTCCCCCGTCGGATGGCGAGGATCCGCCGAATTGGTTGAAATCTACACAACCAAGATATGGCTTTATCGGGTCTTCGAGTGGAGTGTCCCGGATCAGCCTCCAGCGGCGATCAGCTCCGCCAATTTTTGCTTGGCGACGATAAAATTCGGGGACAACTGTACACAGCGAGTCAAGATCTGCTTCGCTTGCACTTTGTTACCAAGAGACAAGTGACAGAGCCCGATGTTGAAGAGAATGCGCGGCTCATCAGGAGACATGGCCGATGCTTGCATGTACACATTCAGGGCTTCCTGGTGCTTTTCCATGGATCGTAATAGCTGGCCCTTGATATTGAGAATCTTGAGCGACTCGCCAAAGACCTTTACGGCGCGCGCTAGCGCCTCCAGTGCCCCAGCATGATTTCCGATCTCGAACTCCGCACGAGCCAATCCAAGCATGAATTCCTCACTCTGGAATCCGCCCTGAATGGCCCGTTCGCAAGTGATTTTTGCCATAGAGTACTGGCGGTAGCCGACACAGGTTTTGTTGATTTCTAGCAGCAAAACCTCATTGCCAACGGCCCGCACGATCAGCTCATCGAAAACGGTCTTCGCCTCGGCCATTTCTCCCTGCTGCATCGCCAAACGCATGCGCATGATCATAACAGGCGTCTGGCTAGGGTCGGCAACCTCATTCAGCGTCGCAGCCGCTTGTGAAAGCTGCTTTCCTTGGACGTACGAATGCGCTAACCCGATGGCACTTCGATCCGTACCGGTAGTCTGTCGCAGATCTTTGTATTGCGAAATGGCGCTCTGGGTGTCGCTCTGAACGAGTGCATGTTTGGCATTGGTATAACGATTTTCAATGCCCCCTTTCGTCACGACGCCAGCGTGTGCCGAAACAACACACTGCATGAGGTCTTTGAGGGAACAAGGAACTTTTAGAAAATTCGGAATGCCATAAGTCCGAAGGTCTGAATCGGCAACGACACTATCCTTGCGTCCAAACAGAATTGCGGCGAAGTTGGGAAGACGCTCGTCAGTCTTCATGTCTACAATCAACTGCCATCCAGTCGGATTCGTCATCGCTTGATCGATGATGGCGACCTCGATTTTTTTGTCGCGCCAAGCCGCGTACGCTTGCATCGCAGACTGGACGACCAAAACTGCGTTTAAACCACCGGTCTTAAGATGACGTCGAATCTGGTCGCTGTCATCGTGATTCTCCGTCACCACGAGAATCTGCGTTTCCGCCGATAGCTCGATGCGTTGCTCTGTCATAAACTAGGGCGCCCTATATCAGACAAAAGACCATAAACTGCGGGATCCGCACCCTTCTCCCGCAAATCACCGTAACAGTACACCGCCATTGTATGCCACAGCTCAGCAAACCACATGCAAAATCAGATATTTGGAAAATCTCCGACGTATGAGAATCGGTTTCCTCTTGAACATCCTGTGAGGTGCGGCGAAGGGGGGAAGGAAGTGGCGGAGAGAGAGGGAGTCATGACAACTCCCACCAATCCCTGACGATCACTCGATTTTATTTTAATTAACAGATAGTTAAGCGACTGCTTCGTCCCGGCTCATCCCGCCAGATCTCACTAAATCCTGATCGATCACGTACAGAATCACGTACTTCACGTATTCTTGTTAACGGAAGTTCCCACCCGAAGGTGGCGTCTGATGCTCCGGGCTCTGCATTTTTGGTGGTATTCCCGAGCGGTTTCTCTCCCCGCCAAGAAAATTGTTGATAGCTATCGGAAGATCTTCCCGCAAGCGAGACGACGATACAAACACATCGTCAATGGGTTCACCGTCTTTCGCGTCGTCAAAAGCACCATCAGCAAAATCAACGGCGAGCTGCTCGACATAATTTGGCAGATCGGTCGGACTGAATGCGCCATCGACAAGCATCTGACTTAATCCGCTCAAAACCATGCCATACTTTGCGGGCGCTGACGTTTCGTCGATTTCTGCTCCTTCGGCTGTAAAGTCATCCGGAGTTACTGTTGAGAGATCGACACCGGACACCCCCATCAATGCAGCTAAGTCGTCTTGCGATTTGCGAATCATCGACGCGCCACCCTGCCCAAGAGTCAAAAGGCTCCGATATGAGGCGATATGTGTCAAAGACGTCGTATTGATAATCGCTGCGTCACCCTGCGTGACCGTTGCCACGCTATCTATCTGCATATTGGCCACAGTTTCGCCTGTCGCCTCATCGGCATACTGGCCACCGGCAACACGTATCAAGATTGGGCCAGAATACCGCAGAATTAAACTGTATTGACCTGAACCAGAAGTCGTTGCTGATGTCAGTTGCTCGCCAATCTGGCCGTCGCTTGTCACCTGGAATACGCTTACGGTTGCACCAGAGATATACCCCATAACCGCAACACCATTTACCTTAGCCTCATCGCCGTCTGGATCTCCAGGATTCCCCACTTTAATTCCACAACCCGTCATCACGAGGGCCATGAGTACACATTGTAAAAACAATGGGGAAGCTTGCGCTCTACTTTCGCTCATAAGATCCTCGACGACGAAGCTTGGATAACGGAAACAGTTGCACATTGCACTGATACACATCGAGTCCCTCGCCCGCAGCGGAATCTTCTTCCAGAATCAGACGTTCGAGGTCCCGGACAAGGGCCTTGACCCGCTGCATTTTCTCTTCAGAGAGAAGAATGGTCACGCTACTAATTTCCCGCTGATAGGATGATACGCTGGTTACAGAGGCCTTGCCCAGATCAATCATTTGTTGGTGAAACCCCGCAATGGCAAAGTCTCGAACCTCATCCCCTGTGGAAGGATCTTTGGCAGTCCGCCGCCACTTCTCATGGTGAGTGTCCCAGTAGATGATTCCAATTCGCGATAGCAGGTCCAGAGATTGCCGAACATCCAGTGGGCGAATAGATGGGACAAGCGCGTTTGCGATGTCCTCTGGAGACTGTGGCGCATCCGGTAAACGCAGAAGCTCACTGATGGCGACATTATGCCAGCAGGAGTAAAAAGCTATTTGATCGCCATGCAGCTTTTCACCGACCGAGCCCTGCTTGTACTCTAACAGCAAGCGAAAGTGTGCCTCGCGCTCAATGCTGTCGCGTGCATTGACAAATTTCACTAACGTTAAGAAGTATGTTTTCTCTGCGCCCTTCAAATGTAACGCGTTAGCGATCGTTTGCGCCGCTTTGAGCGTTAAAGGCCGACGACCACTAATGACGTGGCTCAAAAAGTTGTTTGCGGAAAACCCTAAATCCTCGGCAAATTTACTGTACGAATACTTTGGCGTGTCATCTTTGCGAGCGCGATACAACGCAGTCAGATAGCCCTTGTAGTCCAGGTAGTTAAGCGGGGAGAGGTGCCTCTCCTCAGACTTGTTTTTTTTCGTTGTTCCGGACACTTGACTACCCTTCTGTGCAGACTCCCTAGATGTTTTGCACCTAGGGAGTGTTTTGATGCCAGTCGTCTAGAGTGTTGCGGCGCTTGTTTCCGAGCCTGTTCCACTTGTCGAGCTAGTCTCTGTTTCTGATGTTTCTTCAGTCTCAATAGTCGCAAGATTTTGCTCACCATTCAGGAAGTTTGTTCGTGCCTGTTCCAGCCCATTCATGGCCTGTGCGGGCGTAATTGAGATCGCAAAGTTGAGGGCGCCTTCTCGACCTAGTCCATCGAGTTCACCGTCAGCAAAATCTAATGCAAGAGCTTCGATAAAGTCTTTCATTGAACTTGGACTCAAGCCGTTATCGACTAGCATCTGACTGACCATAGCATTAACTTCGCCCAACTTTGTTGCGACGGTGCCGGATCGAGCGCTAGAGGAAGGGTTGGTTAGATCGACCGGTTTTACAGATCTGGGGTCCACGTCACCTAATCCGAATAGCGCTGCAACCTCTC
The DNA here is from genome assembly GCA_964560765.1 of uncultured Oligoflexales bacterium. Classification (GTDB taxonomy): domain Bacteria; phylum Bdellovibrionota_B; class Oligoflexia; order Oligoflexales; family CAZLMG01; genus CAZLMG01. Next base: position 30,557 of record CAZLMG010000007.1, on the reverse strand, counting down.
GATTCGCCGCTGCAATAGCAGTTGCCAAGCCTTGAGCGGCATTGGCGTGCGCCCGCTCGGCAGCGATTTCGGTCAGCGCGCTAACTCCTAAATAGCTACCATCCGTGTCTTCAAACATGGCGCGCAGCTCGCTTTCTTCGTCGCGGGTCACAGCCTCACCGCTGGCTTCGTCTTGATATTCGCCGCCTCGGACCACCACTTCGAACGGGCCAGCAACCTTGGGTCGAGGAATCGAGTAATCACCGTTTGCATCTGTTGTCGCGCTAGCCAATAGCAGCCCCCGAGAGGCGTCAGCGTTGAGTGCATACACGCGAACTGTCGCTCCATTAACCGGTGCCAATGTCACCGAGCCAGAAATTTCATCCTCCGTTTGCGCTCGTCCACCATTCATGGTCGTTGAATCATCGGTCTCATTGGTTGTTGCTGCGACTCCGCATCCGAGCGTTGTCAGCAACGCCATAAACGTTGGTACAAGTTGCTTTAAATGTATTGTCGACATCACGTTCCCCCTCATCTGGTTTTCTATGCTTGGCCGGACAGATCAGCAGCCGACCTACAAAGGACTTTACGGATGCCGTGTTTTTGTCATGAATTAAATCTATTAAAATAATTAAATACAGTAGGTTATGTATTTTCATTGTACTTGTATCGGTGATATTTTGTCACGATATGACACCGGTTAGCGATACACATCGGATTGCCAACTGGGCTGCGGCCAACCGTGACAAGGTCGACTTTTTTTGTCACGGGACAATACTTTCGAAGCGCGCATATCATCTGCAACCAATTAATCTTAAATATATTTTTTGCGCCGCTTCAGTTACCGAAGACGCCCGCCGAAACAAACTAGGTTGTTTTAAAAATCTTCGGGAGGCCCCCTCATGCGTTTCTTCACCTTGTTTCGATTTGCCCCAGCAATGCTAGTCACGATCGCAGCCTGCTCACCAAAGGGCGAGAATTCGGATGCTAGTTCTACAAACAGCGCGAACGGCAAGGTTACGAATGGAACAACCCAAACCAGTGCCGTCGTCCCTTCGTCCACCACCTCAGGCGTCTTCGTGGATGCGAACGGCAATAAGTTCCAGCTGGCGATAGCAATCAAGGAAGCGAGCACCTTAGCGTTGCAAGGTCAAGCTGGCGAATATCGACCAGAGCAACCCAGCACTGGGGGACACGGCAGTGCTCAGGACCAAGCACCAACATCCCGAGATACTAGCTCTGACGCTGAAGGTGAAGGTGAAGTAAGCGATTTATCTTTTTGTGGCCCGAACACCCAGATCGTTTCGGGTCGAAACAATAGCGAGTCATTCAACTACGACCCTCAGATGCCGCTGGGCCTGAGCGTCAACGGCAGAGATAACACGATAGCTATCTACATAGCTGCAATCGCCGTTGTTGAGGAACAAGGGAATAACGAATCCCCGAGTGGACTTGCCCTACAAGACTCTGAAACTAACAACGCAGAAACAGAGGATGCAGAGACCATGACGGCAAAAATCGCTCTAATCTGCTTGGATCTAAGTGGCAGCGGTTCAAGAGCTGATGTAACAATTGAAGGCGTAAATACAAAATTGACGGTCAAACTAAGTGGTGCTACGGCTGGCACGAACGTAGCTGTGGCTGCCGGTGCGAAGGCGGAAATTGAGTACGTGAGCGCCGGAACCGCAAACAAAGCAGATGGTCCCAGATTGACTGTGTCCGGCGAGGGCGAGTATAACTGCCCCCCCGATTCAGGAATTGTTTGCCCTGACAAAGCGACAACTGCGGAATAAACGGGGGAAAACAAAACATTGATTGCCATGCAACATCTCCTTTTGCAGGGGGATGTTGTTTCTTCCGCAGAGTCGATACCGTCATTACCTGCCGCTCCAAAAAATGCCTCACCTGTACATAAATCCTCGCTTGATCAAGGCGGCTCTCATCCTTCTCCATCCCGATCGATCACGTACAGAATCACGTACTGGGTAAATCGCGGTTCGAGGTGCGGTAGTTTTCACTGGAAGTTTCGTTGGTTTGCGCGAGGCGCCACAAGGAAGTGGCGGAGAGAGAGGGATTCGAACCCTCGATACAGTTTCCCGTATGCATCCTTAGCAAGGATGTGCCTTCAGCCGCTCGGCCATCTCTCCATACACAATTGTCGGCGCATAACTGGCGGAGAGGGAGGGATTCGAACCCCCGGTGAGTTTCCCCACAACGGTTTTCAAGACCGCCGCCTTCGGCCGCTCGGCCACCTCTCCAGCTGACACGCTGAGCTTCCTAACCTATAAAGGTTAAGCGCGTCGTAGACGCATAGCTCAGCGACTTACGCCCGACTTGAGCGGTCGAGGTTAGCAAGCAGTCTGGAAAGAATAAAGGAGAAAATCGCGAACGATGCGCACTCTGATGAAGTTGGCCCTGAGCATTGCCCCCTTTATTGGCTGCCAAACCGGCCAGGGTCTGGATCGGGCTACCGTGCAATTCTGGGGCGACACCTATCTACCCCGCCATGTCGTGAATAAGTATCTAGGTAAGGCGCCAGCCAAAGCGTTTGGCGGAATTGAACCCCTGCTGCGATTGGCGGAATGGAATGTCGCCAACCTAGAGGGTGTGCTGACCCACAGCACGCTTGCACGCACCATCGACAAGACCCATTTGCTGCGAATGAGTCCAACTCTTGCTCAGACCCTAAAAATGGCAGGTATTCATGTACTTAGTCTCGGCAACAATCACTCCGCAGACTTTGGCGATGCGGGAATCTTTGACACCATGGCCGCTTTGCACCAGGAAAAACTGCAACACTTTGGCGGCGAACTAAACGCCGACAACGCCACAAAGCCGCTCATCATTCCCACTTCTGCGGGCCCGATTTGCCTTCTCTCACTGACTCTGACTCTGCCTGAGTCGCTCTGGGCGACAGAACATCGGGGTGGAGCCGGCCATGCCACTTTTTCGGAAATCCGCAGGCTCGTCACCGAATGTGCAACCCTATATCCTTTTACGTTCGCGGTGTTCCACTGGGGAGAGGAAAACCAAAAACATCCGAAGGAGTATCAAAGAAAGTTGGCACGTCTGTGCGTCGATGCGGGTGCTACTGCGGTCCTCGGACATCATCCGCACGTCCTGCAGGATATCGAAATTTATCGCAACCGAATGATCGTCTACTCATTGGGTAACTTTGTCTTTGGCACGCAACCATTTCACACGAGTCCAGAGGGACTTGCCGCCCAGTTTCGACTGGCCAATGATCAGATTGGCATTGAGCTCATTCCTATCTCTGTAAACAATCGGGTCGTGAAATTTCGGCCACAGCCGGTGGGAAAATGGGCGGATGCTCCAAGCTCCCTCCAGGTAAAACTGGAGGGGTGCCGGCGCGCAGAAAATCCCGCACGCCTTGTGTGTTCCTACAAAAATGCCACGCTCTAGTTACAGAGATGCCGTAGATGACGCACGACGGCCTCACAGTTTTTCGACTCGCAGAGGCTGAATTGACGCATCAGTACCGCTCGGCAATCTTTCGTCGTGCACATTCCCACATTGCCAAAAAGAATCGCGCGACAGTCCGTTGATCTGCAAAAGCCCATTTGCCGAAGTGTAATCGCTTTGCAGTCGCTGTTCACACACATGCCAGGATTGCGCAAAACGATAGCCTGACAATCACGCTTGTCTGCAAACACGGAGCTTGGCATGAATGCTATTGTTGCGAATTCACTGGCTGGGGCCGTTTGCTGAGTTTGGCTTCCACATCCTGCTACCACCAGCAGAGCGGATAAGATCAGGACAATGCGCATAGCTCACTCCTCGTTTGAAAACGTATCGCCAATTGGGCCTCTCATGTCACATTCAGACACCCGGCGCTACTCTTTGGGTGTAACCATCTAGAATAACCAGCCTTTCGGACGCCGCAGCGAAAAAAAATTACGTTGCTCTCTTGAGGAGCGTACTGTATACAATTCGTCTCCGTAAGGTGATGCACCCATAGCTCAGTTGGATAGAGCGCGAGACTACGAATCTCGAGGTCGGAGGTTCGAATCCTTCTGGGTGCGCCATTCACTACCACTTCAGCCTGTTTGCCAGCTCCGACCGAACGAAGCAAGGAGCCCTCATCATGTCCAGCGAAAGTAAGAAAGCTCAGTGGCAGTTCGATGCTCGCTCATTTTTATTGGGCGTCGGCATGTGCTTGAGTTTAGCAGTACCTACCGCCATTGCCGTTGATCTTAAGAGCCTACAGGGTGTTGGGGCAGCGGTTGCTTCCCTTGGGACCATCAAGACTGATTTGGACAAGAATGTGAAAGCGCTAAAGCTGGATGCAACAGCACTACTTGGCGATAAAGATAATTTGTTAAAGATCAAAGACCAGTTAACCGTACTGGCGACCCAGACTCGCACGCAAATTGATTCGATTACGAAGTTGGTAGGCGTGGTTGAAGGGCATCTGAAGCAAACTCAGACCAACATCCAGTCGACCGCCACCAATGTTGGTCGCATCGACGGCGTGAAGAATAAACTCACGAGCGGAAAATAGGCCGTCCATCTCATATAGTTTATTCCACAAGCTTGTTTGCGATTTCGATGGCGCGGTTGAGGTCGGGCAAGGACGTGATTTCAGGCACAATCTGCAGATAGGCGACAACCCCCAGCTTATCCACAACCAAATATCCTCGCGCCAAAAGCTCGGATCCTTGCATCATCAGCCCGGTTCGCTTGCCAAAGTCACCGGTTCGAAAGTCAGACCCCATGCGTAAGTTTGACAGCCGACTCTCGCGCAAGAATCGTTGCTGCGCCATTGATGTGTCACGACTGACGACGATGCGAGCCACAGCGGGATGAATGCCTCCCGTTTCTGACAACTGATGAGACTGCGCTTCGCACACTGGCGTATCGATTGAAGGTACAACGGCGATGATGGCTACTTTACCACCGGCATCGACACCTAACTCCTTGAGCTGAGACGCTATGTTATCACCAACGCGGATGTTGCCCGGATATAACGGGATGGGCTGACCTCCGCGAGTCACTTTCGAGCCAGGGGCAACCGTCCCCGACTCAACTATCAATTCAGACTTATGCGCGCAGCCAGAAAGCAGCAAACTCATGACCAGAGATACACGCAAAGCGCATTTCAAAAATAACCTAATCATCGGCAGGTCCTCCCGACTTGATGGCTATCGCGACAAACTTCATAGCCCTGAAGATCAACCACCCAGACACGGCGAACAGCACCACGAAATGAACCATGCCTGTCGCCGAGCCACCCTCTGCCGCTTTGATCGAAGCAAGGCCAGTTTGCAGCTGTCCACCAGTAAGCCAACCTGCCGCATATACAGCCGGAACCAAGAGTCTTAGCTGAGTGACACCTGACTTCTGTAAGGAAGTAGATGGCTCACGTTCTATTTGGGAATTCTGCATCATCTTCATCCGTTCTCGCATGCAGACCAGCGGAAATCCAAGTGCCGAACGTCGTGTCCAACAACTGTTAAATCCAGCTCGTGCGTTGCCATTAACTCTCCCGGGGTCAGGCGATCAGGCCACTCAACAAAGTAGCCGGCATACTCTCGGACCCCGACAATTCCTAAATCTAACAAATCAATGCCGTCTGCACGATAAAGATCCAAGTGAGCAAACCATTGGTCGGATATGTTGTATTCATGCATATAGGCAAAAGTGGGCGAGGGGACCGGCAAAGACGGGGGCAATCCTAGCTGGTATAGAATGTGGCGTACGAAGGTCGTTTTTCCCGCACCTAAATCACCACGGAGCCACAGACAGAATCTTTCGGAGCTTCTCAGGCCATCGGCGACTCTTACTGCCACGTCTGCGATCTGAGCAATGGAAAATTCCTCTCGGAACCCCGATCCGTGGCCTCCGCTCAAGCCTCGCCCCCAACAGTCTCGATTTCCCGCGAAGCCTCTGTAGAGAGATCTAGCGCCATGGATTCAATGACGCGCAGATCTTCGCCTTCGATCATGATGCGCGCAACATTTTCGGTCCCAGAATAGCGAAACAGGACTCGACCCTTAGTTCCCAATTTCTGCTCCACATCCGTAATGGCCCTGGTCAGCTTCGGCAAAGACTCGAGTGGTACTTTTTTCTTTACCTTTATATTGCGCAAGACTTGCGGCAGCGGAGTCATACATGACTTCAAGTCAGCAACGCTCGTTCCAGACTCCACCATGATCTCCAACAGCTTAAGCGCCGCCAAAATTCCATCGCCCGTGGTACTGCTATCTCGAAATACCACATGGCCCGACTGCTCGCCGCCAAGGGTGTAATTTCCCTTTACCATCTCCTCGACAACATAGCGGTCGCCAACTTTCGTTCTAACAACGCGGCCGCCAGCTTTACCAATCGCAATATCAAGACCCATATTACTCATGATCGTCGATACTAGGACCTGGTTGTGGAGCCGATTATTCTTCAGCATGTGCGTGCCGCAGACCGCCAAAACCTGGTCGCCATCAACTATTTCTGCCTTGTTATCGACGACAATGAGCCGGTCGGCGTCCCCATCAAATGCCAGGCCAATATCGGCCTTGTACAGGTGAACTTGTTCCTTCAAGCGCTGCGGATACAGAGCGCCGCAGTCCTGATTGATGTTCATGCCGTTAGGCTCGACACCAACGCGAAATACTTCGGCCCCTAATTCTTCAAATACCTTCGGGGCCACTTTATAAGAAGCACCGTTCGCGCAATCGATGACAACACGCAGTCCCTCTAAGGTGAGATTTTTTGGAAACTGCTCCTTCAAAAAAACTGCGTATTGACCGATCGCATCATCGATGCGGCGCGCCTTGCCCAATCCCATTCCCTGGGGCATGTGCTCGCCATTGAAGTCGCGCGAAAGCATGGTCTCGAGTTCATCCTCAACGGCGTCAGGTAATTTGTAGCCATCCCAATTGAAAATCTTAATACCATTGTCCTGGAAAGGATTGTGCGACGCCGATATCACAATGCCCGCACAGGCACGCATCCCGCGGGTCAAGTATGCGATTCCGGGGGTAGGTAACGGCCCGAGGAACCCGACATCAACTCCCACGCTACAAATGCCCGCACTCAAGGCCTGCTCCAGCATATAGCCACTGCGACGGGTATCCTTGCCGATCAGAATTCTCGGGTTCTGGTGCCGTGATTTAAAATAGAGCCCGATAGCCTGCCCAAGTCGCAGTACAAAATCCGGTGACATAGGATAAACATTGGCAACGCCACGTATTCCATCCGTGCCAAACAACCTACCCAAGAATACCCCCTGATTAATTCACTCGCTTCTGGTCTATAACCTCAAGAATCGCCTTTTCCGGCGTGGTCTCGATCAATACCGTTTCCGGGGGAATCTTTACCTGCACCGCTCGCTCATGGCGACCAGGAGATAGCCCGCGTGCCTCGACAAACGCTCGAAAGTCGGACGTCTTCACGAACTTCAAAACGTTGGGCGTTCCTTGTATCTCTATCGTGACGAACTTCGGCCGAACGCTCGTTAGGTAATCTGTGCCCACGATTTCCACAGGTACGTTCTCAAACTTCCGATTCACCCGAGAATCGCCAACCTGAAGCATCACCGATACTGTGTCCACTCCAAACTCGTGGGTCGTAAGGCCCTGACCCTTGAGGTTCACTTCCACCGTTCGACTTTCCTTGATGCCGGAAATATCAATGGTTTCGGTGACCACCTCTTTAGTCTTTTTTATTTCGGACTTCAACCCAACAACCTGCACCTCGGGTGGGTTGATGGTGACCTTCTCAATGAAATATCCTTCCGAAGGCGTTCCTTGCAGAACTTCCCGAACCGGCATATTCCGGGTGGATTTTTCGTCAACAAATACCGTGATGTAAGCATCGTGTACGGTTAGCTTTATACGATCGCTCCAATCCCGCAAGTACTCACGACCAATGCGCACGCGAATATTTCCGACGGCTCCCCGCGGAATGCGAACATAAGCTTCCAGAGGTCGGCTTGCGTAATCGCTTACCAACACTCGCGGCCCAGATATGGTTACATCCTTCCGACGAATCGATTCGCCGCGAATGAGATAGCCATCTGCTACCGCTATATTGACTGTCATCTTTCGGTCGATTTCCAGCTGCTCCTGGCCCTGAACGATCCCCCAAATGATCACCGCAATGAACAACGATCCCAATTTATAGGGCAGGTTCTTGAATAGAAGCTGAAAAAACTTCTTCACTTGCGACTTCCTGAGCCAAATATTTTCATGCGGTTGATGAACGACCAGTTACCAAAACTCTTGCCACGGCGCCTTCTGCGCTCCGCATGTTCACTCTCAGTGCCGCTCAGGAGATTGCGCAGGGCTTTACGTAACTCCTTGACATCCAACCCTCGTGATACCTGCCCATCGACCACGAGAGCCACAGATCCAGCTTCCTCCGAGACCAATACCACCAATGCATCTGTGACCTGGCTAATGCCAATGGCTGCTCGATGGCGGGTGCCCAAATTCGGGTCCAGATCTTCATCTCGAGTCAGCGGCAAGAAACATCCCGCTGCCGCTAATCGACCCTGCTGAATGATGACCGCACCATCGTGAATTGGTGAAGATGGATGGAAAACAGAAACCAGAATCTCCTTGCTGACCCGAGCATCGAGTAGGATGCCAATGTCAACATAGCGACTGAGGATGATGTTTCTTTCCAAAACAATCAAAGCTCCGATACGCTTGCTGGCCAATGCGGCTGCAGCACGCGTGACCTCATCGAGGATCTGCTTGGAAGAAAATGGCTCATTGGTCGCCAGGAAGGACTTCTTTCCCATGCGACTCAGCATCATGCGAATGTCTTCCTGAAAGAGGATGACCAATATGATGATGAAACTGGAATAGAACTTGCTCATCATCCAGTTAAATGTTGTGAGGGGATATAGCTGCGCGAACGCATAGACGGCGCCGACGATCAACAACATCCCTGTAACCATCTGCGCAGCACGCGTCCCGCGTATGAACATGAACAGTTGATAGATAATCGTCGCCATCAACAATATGTCGACGACGGCATATCCTGAAAACTGTTCGAAGAGTTCATTCACGATCGTATCTCTTTATTCAACACCGTCAACGATCGATTCAACCCGGCAACATCGTGCGTTCGAATCATACGGACACCCGCCAAATACAAACCTACTTCCATGACCTTGCTTGGTACATCGCGTGCGTCGGGCTGATCGATCCCATACAGTCGGCCCAGAAAGGACTTGCGCGAAATTCCATACAACAGGGGAAAATGCCTTGACCAAACACCGGCCAGGCTAACTAATCGCAAATTGGCCAACAAGGACTTACCGAAACCGATACCTGGATCCAAGTAGTATTGATCGTCACCAAATCCGATCCTTCGCAGGCGATCTTGGCATTCGTAAAGGAATGCTTCCACTCTTACTTCGGCTGCGCCAGGGTCAAGTGGTGCTAGCTGCATCGTGGCCGGCTCATCATGCATGTGCATGGCCATCACGGAACCGCCTCGAAGCTGGACTTTTCTTAGCACGTCGTCGCTGTATAGACCGGACACGCAATTGAAATTGCTGATGCCGAATTCCAAGCAACGAAGAACTATAGCGTCACGCCTCGTGTCGATACTTAGACGCTCTGGGGAAACGCCCGCCGCAAAGATCTCTTCCAGCACTGGCTCCAGCCGATCCCACTCCACCACTTCCGATACAAAGTCGGAGCCAGGACGTGTGGACTCTGCGCCGATATCGACCAACGAGGCACCGTCCGCGATCAATTGCCGACAACGTGCTGCAGCGGTCTCTCTCGTGGGGTACTGCCCCCCGTCCGAAAACGAATCGGGGGTTACGTTGAGAATTCCGAGTATTTTGAGTGACTGCGCAGGTCGAAAAACATCTAAATCGTTCATGTACCTTGTGGAATCGGCTTGAATCCGGTTCTTTCGATGGTTTCGCTTGCAGCGCTGCTCGCGACTTTTTCTTCAGGCAACTTGCGTCCGTATTCCTCGGCTCGCTTGCGTCGCGCTTCCTCGTAATTCTTCTTGTCAGATTCCGTCAGAATTGTCTCGCCATGGGCCACTCGTTCAATCTCGGAGCGATCCAGCACCTCTTTGACCAACAGCGCTTCCGCCATGGCTTCCAAAACTTTTCGATTCTCTTGCAAAATCGTGAAGGCGCGTTGGTACCCTTCAGTGATGAATCTACGAATCTCCGAATCGACTTCCTCGGCCGTTCTCTCGGAATATGGCTTGGTTTGCGTGAGCTCACGGCCGAGGAACACTTCTTCCTGCTGGCGCCCTAAGGCGAGTGGCCCGATCTTTTCGCTCATTCCCCAATTGCAGACCATTTTCCGAGCGATGGAGGTAGCCTTCTTGATGTCGTCGCCAGCCCCTGTCGTATAGTGACCAAAAATCAGTTCCTCGCCAGCTCTTCCACCCATGGCGTACGCAATCATGCCTTGCGCTTGCTCTTTGGACATGGTGAGGCGGTCCTCTTCTGGCAACAAAATGGTCACCCCCAGAGCTTGTCCACGCGGAATGATGCTGATTTTATGCACCGGGTCGGCACCTTTAACCTTTAAGGCTACCAGAGCATGCCCAGCCTCATGGTAAGCCGTTGTCCTCTTTTCGTGCTCACCAAGAATCATACTTCGACGCTCGGGTCCCATGAGGACCTTGTCCTTAGCCAACTCAAAGTGATGCATGCTGATCTTGTCCGCATTCGATCGAGCGGCTATCAATGCAGCCTCATTGACAAGGTTCTCCAAATCGGCACCAGAAAATCCCGGAGAGCCCTGAGCCAGAGTGCGCAGCTCGACATCGTCGGACATGGGAGTCTTTCGCGTATGTACTTTCAGAATCGCTTCTCGGCCCTTTAAATCCGGGTTAGGAACAACGACGCGGCGATCAAATCGGCCTGGTCGGAGCAAAGCCGGGTCCAAGACATCGACGCGGTTCGTTGCGGCGATCAATATGACGCCTTCGTTAGACTCAAAGCCATCCATCTCGACGAGTAGCTGGTTTAGGGTCTGCTCTCGTTCGTCATGGCCACCACCCAGGCCAGCACCACGATGGCGGCCTACGGCATCGATCTCATCGATGAAGACAATACAAGGCGCATGGCGTTTCGCTTGGTCAAATAGATCGCGTACGCGGCTGGCGCCCACACCCACAAACATTTCGACGAAATCTGATCCGGAGATACTGAAGAAGGGAACACCGGCCTCGCCAGCAATGGCCTTTGCAAGTACGGTCTTACCGGTACCAGGGGGTCCGATGAGCAATACACCCTTGGGAATGCGGCCGCCCAGTCGCGTGAATTTCTTTGGATCGGACAGAAAATCGACAATTTCCTGCAGCTCTTGCTTGGCTTCTTCAACACCAGCCACATCCTGAAACGTTAGCTTTGACTGATTTTCGGTCAACAGCTTAGCGCGGCTCTTGCCAAATGACATGGCCTTACCGCCACCAATCTGCAACTGGCGCATGAAAAAGAAGAACAGGAAAAACAGAACGATCAGCGGCAGCCAGTTGATCAGCATATTCTTCCAGAGACTCGGCTCTTCAGGTGCCTCGTAATTGACCTTGATGCCTCGCTCCATCAGCTCGCGACGCAACTCTGCATCGTGCTGAACAAACGTTCGTACCGTACTGTTATCGACACGAACACCAACGACTTCGTTTTGACGGAAGGTGACTTCCTTGATGTGATTAGTATCCGTCTCTGGCAACTTTGTAGCTTCGATGAATTCATAGAACTTCACGGTCGACGCTTCATCGCGCGGCTTTACCGTCATCTGAAAGAGCAAGAACAGCATCAGAAAACAGATAACCGCGACAAAAAACTTTAGCTGTTGGCCTTGTCTCGAGGGTTGCTTCGCCATTCGTTCGGGTCCTTCCTTTGACGAAAATAGTCACAAAAGTCTAGCATCTTGGGCGAGGCAGTTCAGGCTAAAAATGCCGACTTATCTGCGCCTCATCATCAGCACCCAGGCTGGCCTCGCCAGCGAATCATCCCATCTTGCGCCACCAGCCAACCATGACGTCCAACAGGAAACTCCAAGAATCTCCGATCAGAGCTACCTTTTGCCGCCCGAACAAACTTCAGCAGTTCACGGCGGTACAGCTGCGGCCTCTCCTTGACACTCTTCTGGACCAGGCGGGAGATAGCTCCCAAAGCAGCACCGTCACTCTGACTGCGAATCCAGTCAGTTGCCAACTCCAGACCATTTGCACCTTGTACGATTGGCGCGTACTGCAAGTATGCATCGCTCACTTCGGCCATATCTTCGGCGCAAGCGGCGATTCTTTCGCTGGCACCTGGGTACAGTTCTTCAAGCTGCGTGAGAACCTGGTGGCGGATGACGTTACGACTGTACTCTAGTCTATCATTGCTGTGGTCAGTTCGATGCCTCCAAGCATACTTTACAGCCCAATTCTCGATCTGCCGCCTGGAAACGGCCAACATCGGCCGCCAAATATTCCCACTTATACTTTTAATTCCAGATAGTTGCCCAGGTCCCGAGCCGCGCGCTAGGCGCATCAGGACGGTTTCCGCCACGTCGTGCTGATGGTGTCCTAAGGCGACAGCGACTCGGTCACCGGCTAACTCCGAATAGCATTGCCGGCGCGCATCGCGAGCCCACTCTTGGATCGACTTGCCGGGGGCAAACTCTGGGAAATCTGTGCCGACTCGTCGGGCATAAAATGGAAGTTCCGCGCTTTTTGCCAATTCACGAACAAACGCTTGGTCCTCGTCCGAATCCGCTCCTCTCAGACCGTAGTTGAAGTGAATTACGCCCAGCAGAAACTTTTTTTTCTGTTTGGAAAGAGAGCTCAAAACGTGAAAAAGAGCTGTAGAATCAAGGTGTCCCGAGCATGATATCATAACACCCTGAAATTTAACCAGAATATCCTGAAGTTCCGCAGCCGACGATTTGAGTAAGAACCCTAAATCATTGGACATTTATCTACACCCCGGTAACGACAGCACTTACCAATAATATTTGTCATTAATCAAAATTAATTTAAAGCTTTTCACCAAACTCACGATGGAGTCCTAGCAAGTCTCACGGTTGAGACTTGACCCTTCCTCCAGGGAATTGGGGGAACACAACGGTTCAGGGAGGACCATATCATGGGCATGAGAATCCGCACTAACGTTTCAAGTCTTGTCACTCAGCGCTTCGCCGGTGAAAACCAAACAAAGATGCAAGAGAGCATGGAGCGCCTGTCTTCGGGTTATCGAATCAATAAGTCCGCCGATGACGCCGCCGGGTTGGCCGTATCTGAACAGATCAACGCCAAGACGCGTGGTCTAAACGTAGGTCGACGAAATGCCAATGACGCCATCTCGATGGTGCAGACTGCAGAAGGCGCCATGAACGAGATGACCAACATCGTCGTACGTCTGCGCGAACTGACCGTACAAGCTGCTTCTGACACCATCGGCGACAAAGAGCGTTCTTACCTCAACAAAGAATATGTACAGCTCGTGGACGAGCTAGACCGTATCAAGAACACGGCCGAGTTCAACGGTACCTATTTCTTCAATCCTGACTCTAAAGACGAGTTCGTGGTGCAAGTCGGCACCAACGGCAGTGAACCCAGTGATAATGTGGACACCATCACCATTAACCTGGAAGGGTTGAAGTTTGACGCTGATGAGCTCGGTCTTGGCCGCGAAGATGAGATTGGTCCATTGGATCCAGAAGATGAAGGTCCGAGCCGTGACGATATCGCCGCCAAGTTGACCGTTCTGGATAATTCCCTTGCGCGATTTGCCTCCGAGCGAGCAACACTCGGATCAATCCAAAGCCGTTTCGTCTCAACCATCAATAACCTTGGTATCAGCGTCGAAAACCTCACCACCGCCCGCAGCCGTATCAAAGATGTGGACTTTGCTTCGGAGACAGCGAACTTCGCCCAGGCGCGAATTCTCGCACAGGCATCGAACGCAACTTTGGCACAAGCCAACTCTTCGCCCGACATGGCTTTGAGTCTGCTTCGTTTCTAGCAATGAGGCTGGAAACCTAGGCATATAGGCGGCGTCCACTTGACGCCGCCCTTAACAGGGAGGTTACGACCATGGGTTTAAGGATTAAAACCAATACCGAATCGATCGCCGCGCAGCGGAACGTCAACATTAGCCGTACTCAGCTATCCGAATCTTTGGAAAAGTTGTCCTCTGGTAAACGGATCAACAAGTCTGCGGACGACGCTGCTGGCTTGGCCGTGTCTGAGCGGATCCGAGCTAGTTCGCGCAGCTTGGCGGTCGCCAAGAGAAACGCGAATGACGGTGTGTCTTACATCCGAGTTGCCGAGGGTGGACTCAACGAGGTAACGAACATTATCGTCAGGATGCGCGAGCTGAGTGCACAGGCTGCTTCTGACACCATTGGTAACCGCGAGCGGTCATTCTTGGACAAGGAATTTCAGCAGCTTCGATTGGAAGTTGGTCGAATCGTTGATTCAACGGAATTCAACGGTTCGCGAGTCTTGAAACCAAGCGACAACGATGAGCCCATCCGTATTTTCGTCGGGTCCTCAAACCGGGCGAACGACGCAGATGGGAATCCACCCGATATCGATCCAGATACGGACCCAGACGTGCTGGCCATCGACCTGTCAGATCTGCGGGATCTTACGGACACTTTGACCCTATTCGAAGATGACTCATTGTCGGTGTTGCCATCTGATCCAGACGGAGGCGCACAGGACCTCGGGTCAGACGGTACTGCGGATCTTCTCAACAAGTTGGATACGGCTCTGAACTCCGTAGCGTCATACCGCGCAACTCTCGGTTCGGTCCAATCTCGCTTGAATAGTACGATCACCAACATCGATGTGACGAATGAGAACTTGATGGCGGCGCAGAGTCGAATTTCAGATGTGGACTATGCCTCGGAAACTGCTGCGTTTACTCAGGCTCGCATTCTGACTCAAGCCGGTATTTCCGTACTGTCGCAGGCTAACTCAACTCCTGAATTTGTGCTGAGTTTGATTCGCTGATTGGATTCACAAGATCAGGGCCGGATGGGAGTCTCTCATCCGGCGTTTTTATTGACGATGGGCAGCCAGCACAAAGCGAAAACTAGCGGCAAACAAAGCAGTACCCCAGCATACATATTGCCAACGCCAGCCCTCGACATGACGGCACAACCCTTGGGTAACTGCGGATCACCGCCATTGATAGGATAGAGCCGTGTCACAGCGGCGACATCGTCTATCGATAGTGAAAAAGAATTCTGCTCGACAGAATAGCTCATAATGGCTTCTGGCATGAGTGTGTGTCCGAGACCGAGGCAATGGCCGAACTCATGCAGAAGCGTCTTCGCAATGGTTACATAGGAAGTGTTTGTGGCTACGGTCATTGTGCAGTGAATCATGCCATCTTCCAAGGTAGACTCGATCTCGCTGTAGCCTGAAGAAGATGATCCTTGCTCGATTTCATCCGTCAGCTTGATGACGATTTGTGCCGATTCAACATCCGAGATTCTCTCTAACTCAATATAACTGGTGGGCACGCGCGACCAAATGGATGCCGCCTCCTCGGCTATCGTTGAGATATGTTGCGAATGAAAGCTCTCATCGCCATCGATGGCGAACGATATCGGGATATCGCCTTCGACGATATCCCATCTGCTGAGCTTGCCATTAAAATCGACTGGCGTCGGGTAACCATATCCCACACCACCCAAAAGACATCCAGTCACTACCACGATAGTGGCAAGGATAATCCGATCCATAGCGGATAACTCCATATTGCAGCACGTGACGAACCCAGAAATATCTGCGTGGTAAAGTCAATTCTAGCAAACCAAAGCGGGGTTGCCGACCAAGCTAACTCAGCCATTGGTCCCGCGTTGCTCAACCCAACGCCGGCTTGAAAATAGGTTGGAACGAAGCAACTCGAATCACATATTGGAAATCGCCAAGAGTATGTGGCACCAGAAAGCGGTCCGCCATTCGCGACCAGATGGTTATTCGCGAAGATGGAAAACTCACTCTTGTCACTGCCATAACGCACGGCGTACGCCTCCTGTCCGCCAGCATTCGGGGTGAATGCCGAATATTGCACAGTTGCTATGCGAAAGGGCGAAGCCCCAAGTGCGACCTGGCCAACTGAAAGGTTGATGACAACGATCGACAAAAGCGTGAAAAGCCTTTGGTTCAATGTCTATACCCCAATTTGATCGTGAAACTGGGAAATGTATAGCCAACACGCGCTGCAAATTGTCGATTGTCGGGCACGCCGGACAGCGACTGGTGACCAACAGCAAACTGAAAACCAGACATTCGAAACTCGTAGTCTGCTTCTAGCAACATCCCATTGAGGGTGTAGGAATTGCTGGCACCCTTGGTAAATCCGACGCTGGGTAGATCAGCTTCAGTAACCTTCACATAACCGCTCGCCCTTCCGGGTCCAATCATGACGACGAGCCCAGAATTCTTGGTTCCAACGATTTGGCCACCGATCGTCACGGCGGCAATGCTGTCCTTATCAGCAAATCCGTTGGCTCGAAATTCAGGTCGCTCCATGTAGAACAGACGAAAGACAAATTTTCGCAGCTCACTTCCAACTTCTGCATAAGCGCCGTAGGCAGCGTACATGTACTCGGATGCTGGAACTTGCATCACGCCACCAACCGTGCCAATGCCCAGCGTCACAGAATACGACGCGGACGCCCATCCGAGCAGGATGAGCGAAGAGACTGTACGCCCCAGCAACTTCAGCTTCAATGAGGGCAATTTCGTTCCCTTTTTTAGATATGAACCATCTCTAGAATAACCGCCCTTTCTTGGTTCGATGCGAACTGGGCAAAAGTTTCCCAGGCTGCGGCCGTCTACTTTCTAGCTAACTGCCAATCCCATAACTGCTAGTGGGGAAATATCCGTCATAATTACCGATAGTTAATCTGACCCTACCATGGCCGACTTCTTGCTTTAGGGGAGCTGCTGGTGACTGTTGAAGCTCTAAAAACACTGACTGCTCTAACTGGTGCTGAATATGCGAATGTACGGCTGTTTGATTCGATTGCTGGCTGTCTTCACGATTGGGCTGTCTTCCATGAATGCCCTTGCGCTGACCAACAATTCCTATTTAATCCTGGGCGTCATCGCCTCGACCGAGAAAAGGTCTGGGGTTGCGCTTGTCAAAGACAAGTCCACCGGGCATACGTTCGCAGTCCGAGAGGGCGATGGCGTTGACAAGCAAAAGTCCGCCATTCTTATTGCCGTGAATCGCAAGTTTGTCGACATTTCGATTGCAGGTAAGCCCTATCGATTTGCGGTCGGCGATGAGATCTCTAGCTCAGCGTCCGGCAGTATGATCGCACCCGGTGCGTCACTAGCTGCGGCCATTGAAGCTGAAGATGGGGTTGTAAAGGTGAGCGCGTCGTACAAAGACCACCTCATTAAAGACAAGCTCGCAACAATATTGATGCAGGCAGCAGCGGTACCTTATTACCAAAACAACAAGCTAGCCGGCTTCACCTTTTGGGATATCGAAAAGGAGAGCGTCTTTGAGCAAATTGGTCTCAAAGACGGCGATACGGTGACTGGAATCAACTCACAGGAAATTAATGACGTTGCATCGACGATAAAGTTGCTAAACAGCATCAAGGAAAATGCCAAAGAGGTGCAGTTCACGTACCTCCGCGCTGGAGTTGAGCACAACACGAAAATAGTTATCGACTAAGCTGACTTTTTCTCCGATGAAACGTCTCTCAGCTCACGGCGCAATATTTTCCCAATATTGGTCTTGGGCAATTCTGTCCGGAATTCGACAAACTTTGGACGTTTGTAGTTCGTGAGATTTTCGGCACAATAGGCCCGCAATTCTTCCTCGGACAGACTCCCTTCCTTTTTTACGACGAAAGCCTTCACAGCTTCGCCAGTCTTCCCATCCGGAACACCAACGACCGCCGCCTCCAAGACCTTTGGATGGGATGCGAGTACCTCTTCAATCTCATTCGGATACACGTTGAACCCAGAAACCAAGATCATATCTTTCTTGCGATCGACGATATAGAAATACCCATCCCCATCCATACGAGCAATATCGCCTGTATAAAGCCACCCTTCACGAATCACATGCGAAGTTTCCGAGTCCTTCTGCCAATAGCCCTTCATAACCTGGGGACCACGCACAATGAGCTCGCCGGTTTCGCCGACAGGAACCGGCCGGCCGGCATCATCCACAATTCGCGCGTCGGTCGATGGAAGCGGCACACCGATACTTCCAATTCTGGGTTCGCCGCCAACGGGATTGCAGTGGGTCACGGGAGAGGATTCGGTCATTCCAAACCCCTCAATGATGCTATTGCCGGTGATGTTAGCCCAAGCTTTGGCAACAGGCTCCTGCAACGCCATTCCTCCGGCCAATGCAATCTTAATCGACTTTGGCGCAAGCTTCTGAAACTCGGGGTCATTGTTCAGAGCATTAAAGAGCGTGTTGACCCCTGTCATCACAGTTATCCGATATTGCCTAAAGATCTTGACGGTATTGCTGATGGGAATTGGCTTGGGGACCAAGATGATCTGACCGCCGAGACTCAGGAAGGACAAGAAGTTCACGCTTAAAGCAAAGATATGGTAGAGAGGAAGCGCCGTCAAAACTGTGTCGTTTGCACCAATGTTTAGCGTTTTCGCCCAGGCTTGAATTTGAAAAATATTCGCCAGAATATTGGCCTGCGTCAGCATCGCGCCCTTTGGGGAACCTGTCGTCCCCCCCGTATATTGAATCACCGCCACGTCGTCAGGTGCAATCGCTGGCTTGATCGCACTGTGTTCTGCGCCACGTCGCAGGGCATCCCTGAAGTTCTCGGCCTTGACACGAAATGGTTTAAGCTTTCCCGTCGCCCTGATGACTGTCGAGAGGATTGCACCCTTGAGCAAGGGCAACTGATCCGCGATTCTGGTGACGATAACACGCTCGATCTTTGTGTCGGAAATAATGCCGTCAAGCAGGTGTGCAAAGAGGTCTAAAATGATGACGGCCTTGCATCCACTATCGACAAACTGATGGCGCATCTCCCGAGCTGTGTATTGCGGATTTGTATTCACGCAAGTAACACCAATCTTTTGCGCTGCGAAAAACACGATCGGAAATTGAATGACGTTCGGCAGCATGATCGCGATTCGATCGCCCTTGTTTAAACCAATCTCATGCTGAAGGTATGCAGCAAACTTCTCCGCCATGCGATCCAACTCGCGAAAGCTCACCGAAGTGCCCATGCAAGTGAGCGCGGTTTTGTCCTGAAATCGGCGGCAAGTGTCTTCTAGCACTGAGGCTACAGTTGCGCCGGCCGGAATCACAATGTTTTCTGCAACACCTTTTGGATAGTGCTTGTACCAAGGACGTGTCATTGATTAGAGTCTCCCCACAAATCGCAGATGAGCGAGCAAATGAATTACCGATTTATCAATCAAAATACTCGCGATCTCCTCGGCAGGATGCATGAGGTTCTGAATGGTCGCGGCTTGACCATTGCTACCGCCGAGAGTTGCACAGGCGGATTATTAGCCGCATTGCTTACGGAAACTGCGGGTAGTTCGGATTATTTCCTAGGTGGCGTCGTTGCCTATTCCAATTCTATAAAGGAAGGTCTGTTGGAGGTGCCTAGCGCCGTGCTGACATCCCACGGCGCCGTTTCTAGTGAATGCGCACTGCTCATGGCTCGAGGCGTCGGCACAAAGTTCGGGGCCAGCATTGCGGTGAGTTTGACTGGGATCGCTGGTCCGAGTGGAGGGACACCAACCAAGCCGGTAGGCACAGTGTGGCTCGGATGGTCAACGACCGCGCAAGATGGTACAACCCCATTGCTGTTAAGTGGCGATCGGACAGACGTTCGATTTGGGGCAGCTCTCGCTGCGATCGCAAAGATTGTCGAATTGAGTGGAGGTTAACTTGAAGTACCTATGGATCATGACTTTAGGCTCACTCCTGACGGCGAGTACTCTCGTCGCAAATGCTCAGTCCAAAGTCGTCACTAGCGAGCCAGCAAAAGCAGAGCCAGTACCGTTGGATAAGACTACCGAGATTGCAAAGCTGCAGGCGTTGCTGAAGCAAACAGAGTTTCTGGCGGTGGAATTTGAACAAGAAATCTTTAGATCGCTACGACCAAATAACAAGCGAATCAGTCGAGGCTATGCGCTATTTGCAAAGCCAAGTCGATTTGTTTGGACGCAGAAGGATCCGATCAAGGAAGAGTTGATTTATGATGGAAAGGTTCTCGTCCAATACAAACCCGATGCGAAAGTGGCAACTCGCTTCAAAGACGGTTCCAACATGCGCCTTCGCGAGGTCGAAGAGGTAGTAGCTATGGTGCTTCAGCCAGAATCATTGCTGAATCGCTACGAACCAAAAGAGGTGAACACGTCAAAGGACAGCGCGGAAGTGGTGTTGCAGCCGCGACAGCAAGGCGATCTTGTCTCTGTCACTCTCCGCATTTCCTTAGACAGACGCATCGTCGACCATGTCAAATTGCAGTACTCAAATGGTAATTACTGGGCTGTCAAGTTTTCGAACCCTTCAACGTCCCGTATTGATGATGCTAAATTTACGTTTACCGCTGACAAGGGTGTGAACGTCACCGATCTGTGAGCTGCACCACAAATCGACAAGTGTCTAAGTTCGAGTAGCCCTTACTAGGAACCGTCCGGTCTCCTTGATCTTTTTTGCTGTAAAGTTTTTGGTACACCCCGCCGATAAGCCGTTCAACGATTCGGAATCGGGTTTGGTCCGCCTGATTCCTGGTGATTCACGCGGGTTAGGAGTGAGGTATGGCAGAACCAAGTCGCATCAGTTGGGAAGATTTTGACAAGATGCATGTCATCCGGCGCCTGAAGGATATAGTAGGCCGCTGGTGGAACATCCAGATTAACTTTACAGACTCCCGGGGACTTCTGCGCGGAGTGCCAGACGGGAAGTTTTTCAACCCGCTCAATCCAGTTTGCCAAGCGGTCACGCAAAACGACCGCGGCTTTGCCGGATGTCGTGGCACAGCCAGCCAGACAACCATCGACGCCACGAACAGCACGAAGCCTAAGCTTTCGCGCTGTCACGCCGGCTTCTCGACGTTGACTGTGCCGATCCGGGTCAATGGCGAATTCATGGGTTGCGTCTTTGGTGATGGCTTTATCAAGGCCGACACCGCAGAGGAGCAAAAGGCGTTATTGCGTTCCTATTTAGAGCGCAGTTTCCCGATGAACGACGCGGCGTTGAAGAACTATATCGATTCGCTACCAATTTTGACGGACAAGGAAGTAGAGTATCTAACTGAGCTTGTCACTCTGGTTGTTGACGAGATCTTGATCGTACATAAAGACCTATATGAACAAAAAGTGAAGATGGATGAGCTTTCGGGCGAACTTGGAACGCGCTATGGCTTCGATCAGATGATTGGAAAAGCTGGCGCGATGCAACAGATGTATCGACTGCTTGAACGTGTTGCTGATTCGGACACTACTGTACTAATTCAAGGCGAGAACGGCACAGGTAAAGAACTGATTGCCAGAGCTCTACACTACAATTCTCGGCGCAAGAAGAACAAGTTCGTTATCGTCAACTGCGGTGCCTTCAACGAGAACCTCTTGGAGTCCGAGCTTTTTGGTCACATGAAGGGCTCATTTACTGGCGCCATCAAGGATAAGAAGGGTCTATTTGAAGCCGCCGATGGCGGGACACTGTTTCTGGACGAAATCGGCGACACCTCGATGCAAATGCAGGTTAAACTCTTGCGCGTGCTGCAAGAAGGAACGTTCACTCCAGTAGGTAGTACCGTGATCAAGAGCGCCGACGTGCGGATCTTGGCCGCTACCAACAAAGATCTGAAGAAAATGGTCAAGGAGATGACTTTCCGAGAAGATTTGTACTATCGCCTTAATGTCATTAACGTTCAGGTTCCGCCGCTGCGAGATAGGAAAGAGGACATTCCCATTTTGGTGGATCACTTCTTGGATAAGTATGCCAATGCTGGCAAGAAGAAGGCGATGGACAAAGAGTGCCTAAGCCGCTTGATGGATCACACATGGCCGGGCAACGTCCGCGAGCTGGAAAACGAAGTTGAGCGCCTGTGCGTTCTCGCAGGCGACGACATGATGGTAACTGCTGAGTTACTGTCGAACCACATTAAGGAAAACTCTAAAGGTCAATATCCTGGCTTGCGGGTGAACGGTCGCTTGAAAGATGCCATTGAAGAGCTGGAAAAGCAGCTTATCGTCGAGGGTCTTGAGCGTACGGGATGGAACAAATCCCGTCTAGCGAAGGAATTAGGAATCAGCCGTGCTGGTTTGATTATGAAGGTGGAGAAGTACGGCTTGGAGAAGCGAAAGCTGGGCTAGGTTGAGAACAGCAATAGTACGGCACTTTGGGGCTCTGCAGAGAGCCCCTTTTTCATTATGTGAAACTAATTTTTAGCTAAGAAGAAGAACAGGGGGTGGTGCGCGTGATCAGTGGGTAGCTTTTTTGGGATCGGTGTAATGATCGACGAAATCCTCTTCGTCATGGATGCTAAAAGCTGTTTCGGGGCGCTTTCCGACGTTTAGATCCAACTCATCCGCGTCCAGCAGACCCTTTTCGTCGAGTAGACGCTGCAGTGCCTGCAGCGCAGCCTTCATGTCGTGGTTCTCTTTAGCGAGTTCTTTAACCTGGCCCTTCAGCAAATACACCTCAGTACCCAAATCCAGCACGGCGTGCTCGAGCTTCTGTACAAGATCCTTCATCATCCACCCCATCGAAGATACCGCGACGATGCCCTCATACTCACCCTTCGGCATTTGGGGGAGGACCTTTAGAAGGATTTCTTCATTGGGTACATAGCTAGATTTTTTTGATTTGTGCGGAAATCACGCCGACTTCTGATTCGACTTCTCGCTGCAGATCATCCCAAGGAAGGTCGTTGAAGTGCCGAAACAGGGATTGCGCCTCATCTATGATCTCGCCCTCTCGGCCAGCGTAGATCCCTGATACATGGAAGCACCAGAGCGCTTCGGCACCAGCAGATGCCGCCAACAGCGCCGTCTGCCGGGCTGTCAGGTGCTTTTTGCGAAAGGCACGAACCCGGTCATCAGACGAATAGCTGCACTCACAAATCAAGATGCTTGGCCGGCGAAAGCATTGATGAAGCGTCTGGCAAGCCTCTGCCGAAAAAGCAATATCGGTAATATACCCTACAGATTCCATGATGGGCGCTCCCAATATCTGGGTCGCCAGTTGATCTGTACGAAAAAAAATGCCGTTCACTTCGATGATGGCGTCCTGATTTCCATTCTTCACATTTGCTTGCAATGATCGAATCCAATCACCAGGCGGCAGGCTCGATGCTCGAAATCGCGCCACATCAACAGGAAAAGTGGGTGCTGCTTCAACCAGATACGCAATGCTGGGAATTCCATGATCCAAGCAGACGGCCCCAATCGACGTGCCGTCACTCAAGGTAGCAACGGGCAGCAGTTTCGTGGGATCGAAACTATGTAGGCCAGTCCTGATGGGAGCAAATCCATTGTTATTCTTGATCGAGTATTCCGCTACTTCTCCAGTTTTTGAAATCTCAATAACGCGAAATCCAACCTGATCGTCATCCAAGAGATTCCAAGTATAGCCCTTTATCTTGCCAACGACGTTCTGCACGATGCCATCTGGGCCACAAATATCAACCATGCGAAAGTGGGGGATATTTGCGCGAAGCAAAGTATCAAAGCCAATGAAGTGGTCGATATGGGTATGACTTACCAATGCCGCCCTGATTTTCAGCAACTCCTTCACGCCTAGGCTGGAGATATCACCCAGGTCAAAGACAATCGCTTCACCGGATTTTGGCAAAAATCCATACACTGCGGGATCACCCGCAACTCCGTTCACCAAACGCGGCTTCATAAATGCCGGCACCTAGAGCCTCAATATAAATCCCAGCGACGATTCGCCAGGGCAGGGAGCCGAGATCGGACGGAATTCAGTCTACTTTTATCCATGTGGGCACAGGCCATGCCGGGCTGATCGCCGGAATCCGCAACGACTTCGCCCCAGGGGTCGATGACCAAGGAGTGCCCAAACGACGCCTTGCCATTTTGATGATCGCCAACTTGATTCGCGGCGATCACATAGCACTGCATATCTACGGCCCTGGCACGCAAAAGTAAGTGCCAATGCGCTGCACCGGTCTCCCGCGTAAATGCAGATGGTAAAACTAGAACATCAATCGGTTTGGAGCGAATCATCTTCTCGAAGAATCCGGGAAATCTCAAATCATAGCAAATAGCCAGACCAACTCTCCAGCCATCCACCTCGAATACACAAACGTCGTCCCCCGCCTCGTAGCCCTCGCTCTCACAATACACATGTTGGCCATGCTCGTTGAGGAGATTGAAAAGGTGAACTTTCCGATAGCGAGCCGCCAAGGCACCATCTGGTCGGTAAACATAGGCAACGTTACTGCATTTGTTTGCACCGGAGGTGCGGTTGATCTTAGGCGCACTTTCGGCGATGGAACCTGCAAATAGGGTAATTCCGTGCTGGCGGGCGGAACGGGAAAATATTCCGTGCAATTCAGAACCCGGCGCTTCGGCCATGCTGCCTAGGTGATGGTAGGGGCCTATGTAGTTGAGCATTTCCGGCAAAATTACCCAACTAGCGCCGCTGGCTGCAGCCCTCTGTACCCAGCTCAATGCGGCCCCAATGTTGGCATCTTTATCAGCCGTGGATGTGATGCTTATCGCCGCAACGCTGATGTTCACGGTCTTCGCTCCATCAAGAGTCATAGGTCCGGCATTAACACCTGGCGATCCACACCCAAGATCTTAGTGATCAGAGCAACACGTACCCACATGCCATTCCGCTCCTGCCGCCAATACTTGGCGCGAGGGTCGTTATCAATAGTTACATCCAACTCAGCTCGCCGTGGTAGCGGGTGCATGATAACCGAATCAGGTCGCATCAGCTTCAAATGCTCATGCCGCAGATGGAAGCGGGCAGAATCGATGCCACCCGATTCACCCTTGAATAAGTCGTACTCATCTTGAATACGAGTCATGTAGACGGCATCAGCCTCAGGCAGGCAGCTTTCCAAGTCGTCCCTCTCTTCAAATTTCACACCCGCCGCCCGCAGCTTTTCAGCTAAATCTGGCAAAATCCGAAACGCTTGCGGCGATGAGAAAATGATCCGCATGTTAGAATACTTGGCCAACAGCATACTAAGCGAGCGTACGGTTCTGCCGCGCTTCAAATCACCGACCATCACCACCGTCTTTCCGTCAATGCCACCTCGCTGACGGAAACTCCGCGCTAACGTATATATATCTAACAAAGCCTGCGTGGGATGTTGATCAGGTCCACTGCCGGCGTTGATGATTGGCACTGGGCGGTTAGTGTTATCCAGCAGTTCGGATATGCGGTCACACAGCCCAGGTACGGCCGTGCGCATAATGATCAGATCCACATAACTTGAAAACGTTCTAAGCGAATCCTCGATGCTTTCACCTTTAAGCTCAGAGCTCGTGGATGAATCTCGAATCTCACTGGCATTGATTCCCAGTATTTGACACGCCGTGTGAAACGACAAGAAGGTACGAGTGGACGGTTGTGTGAAATAGAGCATGGCCCGACGGTGCGCCAGCAACCCGCGCAAGTAATTCAGACCCTCTTTACTCTTGTCGAACTTCCTAACTGCATCAGTCAACTGGCAAAGGTAATCGAGAAATGGCCTATCGAATTGGTCAGCTGTCAGCACATGCAGAGGCTTTGATCCTGGCTCGTAACTCATGATGATTCCAACTTAAATGACATGTCATTCATGTATTACACGTAGTACACGGGCTCACTTGCACGGCGGGTGATGGTGCCAATCCGGCAGACACCGAAACCTTTGTCCCGGATCCAATTCAAGGTCTGGTTTTCACTGTGCGCGCTGACGACCATAGCTAGACCGGTTCCCATGTTGAAAAAGCGCTCCACATCTTGGAAGTTGGCGCCGCACTTTGTCACGAACTGAGTCATCCATTCGGGTGTGGGAAGATCACTTTGCACGATGCAAGCTGCCAAGTGATCGGGAATAACTCGCGATAGATTGCCTGACAGCCCACCGCCCGTGATGTGCGCGATCGCGTGTACATCGACACCGATTGACGCATGCAGCATGTCCGGCACGAAGCCGTACACCTTGGTCGGAGCTAACAAGCGATCGATCAAAGTTTCATCGATGAACTCTGGATACCTTACGAGCCAGGAGCGAAGAAGTGAATATCCGTTACTATGAAAGCCGGAGCTTTCAATACTCAAAACAACATCACCCTCCTGCACACGGTCAGGTCCTATTGTCCGACTGCCGTCCATGACGCCGACGACAAAACCAGCCAAGTCAAAGTGACCATGTTCATACAACCCAGGTAGTTCAGCGGTCTCGCCTCCGAGCAAAGCGCAGTCACAAAGTTGCAATGCGCTTCGAATCCCCGAAAGCACGGCCTGAAACTGAGCCTCCGAGAGTTTTCCGGTTGCATAGTAATCAAGAAAGAAGAGTGGGCGGGCACCAACGCAATAGAGATCGTTGACGCACATTCCAACGAGATCCTGACCTAAACCGCCAAGTTTATCGTGGGCAATGCCTAGAAGGAGTTTCGTACCAACCCCATCTGTTGAGGCTACGAGGACTGGATCTTTAATGCCGCCTAGGTTTGGTCGGAAAAGACCCGCGAAACCACCAATTCCGGAAATGACAGAGCCCCCGGGTCGAGCAGCAGAATCCGCGCCTTGTTGCAGCCAATCTACAAGTCGGTCACCCTTCTCGATGTCAACGCCAGACTCTCGATAGAGATCTCGTGTTTCCTTGGGTCCGCTCACCGTAATTGCCTCCAGTGGCGTCTGTTTATCATGGGTTATCAAGCAATGCTACAAGTGCCTGCTCTGGATCCGGGCTGCCCGCCAGGGCCTCCCCAATCAGGAAAGCGCGGTAGCCCGCGCTGCATAAAGCTTTGATATCTTCGGCAGACCGTATACCCGACTCACATACAAACACGGCATCGGGCCGCGTTTGCCGCAAGGCCGCCAATGCTTGAATACCCCACCCTAGATCCACTGTCATCGTGTCGAGATTGCGATTATTGATACCCATGATCTTCGCGTCGGTCCGCTTGGCAATTTCCATATCCTTGGCGCTATGGGTCTCGACCAATGCCTCCATCCCTAGATCTCGACCAATTTCTAGGAAATACTGCAATTGGTGGGCATCGCTCACGCCAGCAATGAGTAGAAATGAATCAGCCCCATTCGCCCGCGCTTCATAAATTTGATATTCGTCGATGATGAAATCTTTGCGCATGACTGGAATTTGTAGCTCTTCACCCACCGACCTTAGGTGTTCAATAGTTCCACCAAAGAATGGTTCGTCCGTCAAAACTGAAACGGCGGCCGCACCACCACGCTGGTATGAAAGGGCAAGAGATACCGGATCATATTCGGCAACGATGATGCCTTTGCTCGGCGATTTCCGCTTGCACTCAGCGATGATGGCAGGTTGCCGTCGTGGCGACTTCAAAGCCTGCAAAAAGTCACGGGGAGGAGATTTCTCTTCGGCCAAAGCCCTTACTGTGGCCAAGGGGCAAAGCCGCCTTCTTCGATCAACCTCTGCTACTTTACTGGCAATGATGCGATCAAGCATGAATTTCAGCCGCCTGCGAGTTTAATTGCGCGGGAAATGACCCTTGCAAAGTAAGATTGCACTGTACCATCAGCTAGGAGTTTCCTGGCAATAGCCGCTCCTTCTTGCATGTTAGTCGCTCGACCAGCAATCCATAGAGACGCAGCTGCATTCAGGACGACGGCGTTTTCAGCAGGTGGGCGTTTGCCTTGAATGATTTCACCAAAGATTTTCTGATTCGTGTTTACGTCGCCACCCTGGTGATCCTGCGCCTTACCTGCAAGTCCGAGAGCCTCCGGATCGATCACCATGGGCTGCAGCGCTTCAGGCGTGACCAAAATCGCATCTGTTTCAGCTGCACAGCTTATCTCATCCATGCCGTCACGCGAATGAACGACCAAGGCGCGGCTCATCCCCAATTTCTGCGCCGCCTCTGCATAGTCCCTGAGCTTGTCCTGAACACCTATACCAATCACCTGAAATTCTGGTGAAATAGGATTGGCGAGGGGACCCAAGAAATTGAAAATGGTACGAATTCCGAGCTGCTTTCGCACTGGCATGACGTGCTTCATGCCGGGATGAAACTGCGGCGCAAAAAAGAATGTGAACCCAGTTTCTCTCAGCAATTCGGACGTAGACACGGCAGATAGTATGTCGGGAAATCCAAGAGCAAACATTAAGTCTGCGGATCCGCATTGACTGCTCACGCTTCGATTTCCATGCTTTGCGACATTGATTCCGGCGGCTGCCGCGATGATCGCAGCTGTCGTCGAGATATTGAAACTATGCGATGAGTCGCCGCCCGTACCACAGGTATCAAGGATCGGTCGCATCGAAGGCTTGACTTCCATTTTTGTTGCCGCGTTACGCATACATCTTGCGCCCGCGATGAAATGTTGGGAACTTTCGCCCCTTGCTTTCCAGGCGACCAAGAACCCCGCTGTCTGCGCCTCAGTCATTTTGCCGCTAAGCATGGCCGAGAAAACCGCTTCAAGCTCGACTTCCGTCAGCCCTTTGTCCGAGCTGGCAGGGTTCA
The DNA here is from genome assembly GCA_964560765.1 of uncultured Oligoflexales bacterium. Classification (GTDB taxonomy): domain Bacteria; phylum Bdellovibrionota_B; class Oligoflexia; order Oligoflexales; family CAZLMG01; genus CAZLMG01. The sequence goes on along the minus strand of CAZLMG010000007.1, from coordinate 1,964 downwards.
AATAATGACTGATATCCATAGTGAATCCCCAGGATTGGCCTATCCATAATAGCCGCTGGAAACGGTCTGTCTAAACTTTTTTCACCCTTCCTCCGAGAAAGACTTTGAGTGATGAATTGTAGAAGGGCGACAGAACCTGACGGTTAGGAGAATGAGGGGAATGTTTCTGAGGCTTGCGATATCATCTTATGTTTTCATCTGGGCATCGGTGGCGTTACCTACGTTCTCGATTAGCGCGATGGGCTCATCGCAACAACCCAGCCTGCCTGTAACCAGCTACCTCTCAGCTAGCGCTCAGGATGGCGGTCAATACATAGTCATTGGCGCGGGAAAGGCTCATGGCGTCCTAGAGGGCGCGATCCTACGCATTTTTCGAAGATCGCACATCGCTGGCAGCGAGAAAGGGATTGCTTGGATTCCCACCGGTACCGCAAAGGCCGCGCAGGTTTCGGACACGTCTACGATCGCGATCATCCTCGATCAGGGGTCCGGAATGTCCGCTGCCGTCTTTCCTCGCCATCCGGGGATCATGGTTGGTGACAACGCCGAGCTTCCTCAATACTCCATCTCGCCAAATCTTGCGATCCTTCCATCTGCAACTTTGCAGTTAAATGAGCTGTTCTTAGATCCCAAAGCATACCCACAATCTCTAGAGTTGCTTGATTCGGGTAAAGAGCTATTGCGTCAAGTCATGGAGCCCTTCATGACGGCTCGCGTTGCCAGAGTTATCATCGAGGGTCACACCGATCCAAATGGTTCCAGCGAAACTAATCAGGTTGAGTCATACCAACGGGCCCTAATCATCCGACAGTTTCTAGTAACTGAGCTCGGATTTTTGCCCGAGCGCGTCGTCGCTATTGGTTTTGGCGAGGCAGAAGCTCCGGATGAGAGCTTCACCCCAGACTATCAGGATCGCTTGCGCCGCATCGTCATTAGAACACTGGGCGATGGCGAGTCATAGCCATTGGCAGCGCCGCACCAATTTGATACTCGCAACTCGAATTTATTTTCGAGGTGTTTTCTTGCCCGAACTACCGGAAGTCGAAACGATAGTGCGAGGCATACAGGCCTACTTGACCGGATGCCAAATTAAGGATTTTCGCTTTTTTCGCCGGGATTTGCGTCGGCCGATGCCAACGGATGAAGTTAGATCTCGACTGATCGGTCAGACGGTCACCCAAGTTATTCGGCGTTCAAAGTACATTGTGATTGAAACGACTGGCGGCAGAGCGATTATCCATCTCGGCATGACCGGCAATCTGCTCGTACGCAATTCCGACGAACCGGCCTTCCCACATACACATTATGTCATCGCTCTAAATTCTGGTCTCAATAAGCCGCCCCGTTTTCTTCATTATGTAGACCCTAGGCGCTTTGGCAGTCTCTCATTCGCCAGTCCAAACACGGCATACGAAATGATCGAAGAATTTGCGGAGCTTGGGCCCGAGCCACTCGCCTATGGAGATGGACTTGGGGATTACCTGTGGAAAATGAGTCGACGTCGTTCGCAGCCTGTCAAACCATTCTTGATGGATGCCAAAGTCATCGTTGGCGTTGGCAATATATATGCCTCAGAGTCGCTTTTTCTGTCAGGCGTTCGCCCCACCAAGCCAGCAAATACTGTCTCCCGCGCAGCATTTTCTAAAATAGGCGATGCTATCGTAAGTACTCTGAATGCGGCGATTCTTGCGGGCGGCACGACTTTGCGTGATTTTCAGCAGGCTGACGGCAAGCCGGGTTATTTCCGCGTGGCACTCAACGTCTACGGCCGCGCCGGCGAAGGCTGCAAGAGCTGCGGCGGGCGAATTCAAAGCCTGCGTCAGTCCGGGCGCGCTACCTTCTTTTGCCCCAAATGCCAAAGGTAGTCACCAAGTGTTGAATAACTCACGCCGACCATGTGACTAATAGCCATGGCTACCCTGGGTCCACAAACTCATTTCCAATAGTAAGGCATGGGTGGTGGG
>CAZLMG010000006.1:65480-174864 GCA_964560765.1 uncultured Oligoflexales bacterium | reverse complement strand
GGGCTTCTTCCTCGGCGCGGCGCTGGCGCTCTTCCTCGCGACGCTGACGCTCTTCAGCTTCGGCACGACGCTGAGCTTCTTCGGCCTTGCGGGCCTCTTCCTCGGCGCGGCGCTGGCGCTCTTCCTCGCGACGCTGACGCTCTTCAGCTTCGGCACGACGCTGAGCTTCTTCGGCCTTGCGGGCCTCTTCCTCGGCGCGGCGCTGGCGCTCTTCTTCAGCCTTGCGCTGACGCTCTTCAGCTTCGGCACGACGCTGAGCTTCTTCGGCTTTGCGGGCTTCTTCCTCGGCGCGGCGCTGGCGCTCTTCCTCGCGACGCTGACGCTCTTCTTCGGCTTTACGGGCGCGTTCTTCTTCAGCAGCCTTGCGACGCTCTTCTACTTCTGCTCGTCGACGCTCTTCTTCCTCGGCGCGACGACGCTCCGCTTCCTCACGTCGTTGACGCGCTTCCTCTTCTTTGCGTTGACGCTCCTCTTCGGCGGCCTTCCGACGCTCTTCCGCTTCGGCTCTTCTCCGTTCCTTCTCGTCATCGTCCTGCTGATCGTTGGCAGTATTCGTGGCCAAATTTGCAATCCGCACAACCGAGCCATTGGCAGCAAGGGCCATGGATCGACCTGAATAACCAACGATCGGCTCGACGATGAAGCCGAAGGCTAAGAAACTATGAATCCATTTCCGCAACCGACGTGAAACCTGCATACCGCGATGACTCCCCTTCATATTGTGAATCTTCTCTCCCGGCTCACGCCGGGCTCTGTACTCGTCCGGCCTCTGACCGTCAATGAACTTCACCCTTTGAAACCAAAGACAGGGCTCAGAAAGGCCGAATGAACGAGGTCGCCGCTAGAGCACAGACCATGCCACGCATTAACTGTTCGATTTTATTGGTGTATGTTTGACCAACGGAAAGATGCGCGGTCACAAGAGTGAACCGCGCAGATTGGGCAAAGTATCATTTTGGCGGGACTGCTATCGCTACCGATTCAAATCAATTACAGGTTACTCGCACGTGCTCATGAGCGCCGCAATTGTGTACGCCCCAATTCGCAGATGAACATTGGTAGAGGTAACTTTCGCTGCCTGTACAGGCCATATCGTCCAGCCAATAAGCCGTGCCGCCGGAAAGGCTGGTCGCGAAACTGGGGCTTAGAGTCGATAACCCCATTTGCCGACAGACGACCCGCGCATCGTTCACATCAAAGTTATCGTCGCATACTCCGCGCCACTCGCCCGAATAGAAAACTTCCAGATAACCCGAGAGCTGACTAATTTGTCCGTCCCACGGCTCGCCCGAGGCCTCGATCAAACTCCTAATGGCATAGAGCTCATCCAGAACTCGCTGCGTCTCAGACTCAACGAACCAGATATCATCGCGAAGCTCGTCAGCCCGGATGTCCACTCGCGCCACCGCCGTGTCTACGGCCGCCTTTACAGTAGCAACACTGCTTTTTACCGCCAAGATTTGCGCCAAGAGTGCCGCTGCTTGCTGATCAATCTGATCTTCCATGGCTTCTGTGCGATCGACGACCAAATTCAACAGGTCGTGAAGGACCGTGACTTTGTCTTCGATAAACAGAACTGACTGATCCATCAGCTGCACTTCGGCACGAAGTCCATCGACATCGCCCTGTATTGCAGCAAGAGCCGCCGCCTGATTATCGACATCACCCTCAATCGCCGTCAACTTCTGCATCAATGCATTGGTCTTGGTCGTTACATGCGCTTGTAGGGTGGCGATGCTGGCTTCGATGCGGGCGGCGACCGTTGCCAGATTCGTGAGCATCTGCACGACGATGGCGTGATTGTTTTGGATCGTCGTCTGCAGCTGCGATGACGTTTGTGTTATCTGAGATTGAATGGCCGTCTTGCTGGCCAATAGCTGCGCCAGCAACTCATCGTTCTTCTTTCCGAGAGCTTCTATCTGTTGAGCGATGCTATTGTCATTGGCGCTGGTTTCGAAGCTATATAGTCGAGAATACCAGGTATCCAACTTCGTCCACAGACGGACATAAACGCGATTGCCATTGGGATTGATGCCGGCAACTTCGTATGCTGTCACAGATGGCCCTACTTCTTTTGCCAAAATGTTTCCCCAAGGCGATTTCGAAACACTTTCCTCAGTCGTTCCAACTCCAATATAGAAGGCCTTGACTCCTACCGGCATGGAATAGGCTAAGCGGATCGATGTCGTGCTAATGATTGCGCCAGCAGCCGGGACGGTCAAAGTTGCGGCGTTAGGATGCTCGACCATATTCAGACGCACTGGCGCCGTGCTAGATTCTTCGACATCATCCTCCGTGTCGATCGATGCCGACTCTCCTGCACCGGAGGAACGGGCAAATGGCGCCGTGCAGCTTAACCCCGACCAGGCACATAGGAACGTTAGCATTCCATACGTCAGACGTCTCATTAGTCACTCCATGATTTGAGAACAAGGAACCAGGACCACTTCGTATCTCCATTCGTTGCAAGAATTTTCCCTGCCGCTGAACATCACGTTTTTAGCAGTCAACAATCAACGTTAAAGCATTCCGACGAGGAGTCCCGCTCCGCAAGAAGAAGGGCCGCGCGATCGGCGTTCGCAGGACCATGAAAGTCTTCCACCAGCATTTCCGACCGATTATGGCCTGCTCCGCGCCGCAGACAATTGGCCGCATGCCGAGTTGACGCACACTGCCAACGCTAATCATTGGAATCGTGGCGAGAATAACTCCTCCGCGATCTGCGAGAGACCTCGGAGTGACCACTCGCGCCCCAGAATCACTGAGTAAATTGCCGCCTTATTAAAGATCACCAACATTATCACCGAGCCAGAAAGGGTGCACACGGAACGTGCAAGATGGAGGAACTCACGCATGAGAACATCCAACGCGGTTCGCAGCGGAACCTTGGTTGCTCGTCTGTATCTAACGAGCGCCTACCTCATCCTGTCGGCTTGCGGCGATGCGACGCAATTCTACGGCGGAGCTGCCGAACAGATACTATCAGGCGCCGACGCTGAGCCTCGCGACGACACAACCAGCAGCGAGCCCCAAATCGGTCCTCGATCAGAAATTTCGGATACTCCGGTACCAGAGTCAGAACCGATTGAGCTCAATTTCAATCGGCAGCTAGCTTGGCACCTGCAGTGCCCAACCATCAATTTAGCACCACCCGCTCTACCCGCTGTCGATATCGATGGGCCCGGTCCCCATCAGATTGCCATGCCGGCGGGAGAATCTACGCTTGAATTACAATTCAGTGCGCTCGCCTGCCCACTCGAAGAAGTCGCGCGTGACGTCATCGTTATCATCGATGTTTCCGGCTCTATGGGGGGGACCTTTGGTAACGATCCGTTGCGCCAAAGCTCATGCGGACGCTTGCGTGCCGTTCGCGCGCTGCTCGGACAACTTCAGCAGACTCCTGAAGTACGAGTCGGCCTCGTGACCTTTTCTGACAGCGCAAAGATCGTCGGTGGCGGCATGCTGCCTGCGGATGCACTCCTTCAAAGCGGCGACGTGTCGGCGAGCAATCTATGCTCTGCAAACGGCGGTACAGATTATACCGATGCATTGGCCCAAGCCAGCACCATGCTCACGACATTTGGTAGAACGCTCGCCCAGCGCGAGGTTTTTATGATATCCGATGGTGAGCCGAGCCAGGGGCGGGACGGTGTCGATGAAGCAGCAAAACTAAAGTCACCAGTCAGTGGCGGTGGCCATAACGCGATCATTGCCACTTTGATGCTGAAGGGAAACGACGATGCACTGCGCCGTCTGGCCAGTACCGATAGCAACAATAGTCCATTACACCGAAGAGCGAATCAAGCCGAACAACTGACAGCAGTCCTCTCGCGATTGGCTTCACCGGAAGTCAAATCGCTCACAGTTACCTACCGCTCTCGAGTCGACGAAATTCTTGGCCAACAGTTTGCGATCGACCTTTCCGCCCTGGGCAACAATCCACTGATCGAGTTACCAGCTTTAAAAATTGACACGGCGAAGATGACGGGCGGGCTGACGATTCAGCTTGAGCGCTTGGATAACTTCGGCCGCATTGCTGTGCTTCAGGGAGATTTGCTTTGGTTTCAGGCGCCTTAGGCCAGAAGACGGCGTGCGGTCGGCGGGACTCCGAATTTCGGTACGGTAATTGAATGCTCTCCTTCCTCAGAATAGCTGTGGACTGTGAGGCAAACCGTGACGAAGCGAACATCATTGTTGTTTCTTGCATTTTTCGGTCATTTGATTGCCAGCTGCGGTGATCATTCGGCAGACGATTCGACTAGTGATCTCACAGATTCGACAATCGAGCGGCAAATTGCCATCGCCGCTGTTCCGCTCTCGGCGTCGGCCACCGACGCCCGCGCTCATTTCATAGCGGGAGCCGATCGCTCCATTCATTCGGTTTTTGTTTGTGTTCATGCCGGCGGAAACCAGTGTGTGGCCGGCACGGAATCTTATTTGCGCGCGATGACCGCCCCCAACCATGCACGCGCTCTGTTTCAAACCCGTACCGAGCTGAGAGTTAGTACCCAATCTGTTTACATATTCGTTGCGTATGATCTGGCTTCGCAAGTCGTCCACAAGCGTCTCGTACGCTTTCACGCCATTGGCAGCCCAACAACAGCAGTTCAGGGCCGGTGGAAGGCTGTGTTGATGACTGGCGACAACAGTATCGATGCCTTTGATAACGCTCGCCGCAAGATCGCCGAACTGATTACAAAGCGAGGCATCGCACCTGAAGATATTCGTCAACTGTCCATGAACCGCGGACCCGCCGACGTTGGCGTCGAGCAAGCCAGTTTGCAAAACTTTGAAAGTGCCCTAACATCTCTGCAACCGGGCCCGGACGATGGCTGCTTCGTTTTCATGACTTCGCACGGATCTCGCTCAGGCTTTTACATGGTGAACCAAGGAGAAATTAGTCCGCAAGAGTTTTCAGGGATTCTGGATCGCGTCTGTGGCAATCGTCCGACGGTTGCGCTGGTATCCGCTTGCTATTCTGGCATTATGATTAGCCCCGAGATTCAGCGACCGAACCGCGTGGTGCTGACGGCTGCGCGCCGCGATCAGACATCGTTCGGCTGCAGCCCCAAAAATGAGTACACTTACTGGGATGAATGCCTCATTAAAAATCTACCGACAGCCCAAAATTGGAACTCCGTGCACGCCGATATTTATCGATGTATCGAGATTCAAGAAGGTGGTCGAACTAGCTCCGATCCACAATCCTTCATCGGCGCCAACATGCAGCAAGCCGGAATATTTTCTGCGGCCATTGGCCAAACACCGTCATTGACCAATTAACTGACACTGATTCCGGTTCTTGATACCCCGACTCAGGGACCAGCCAAGCCAGCCAAAGAGGTGACATTTCGCCTGGCCGCTGGCGACTTTCGCATGGATGTTGTCAATCGAAGTTTTTATGGCCAACTGCAAGGTGAAGCTAAATTTTATCCAAGTGGGTCCCTGCGGTCCATCCAAGGTCACTTCATCAACGGCGTGACACTTCGCGACCGAACCGGCAATGGACACGTATTTAGTGCCGATAGTTGGAGTCAGGTCACCTTTGATGAAGACGGCTACTTCATAAGTCAAAGGTAAGGACCTGCCACCGCCGCAGCGCGACTTCGAGCCGCTGCCGCTCATGTGGTGGCATGCGTTCACCTTCGTGCTCTAACTGTACGACGATCTTTCGGCTCTTGATATAGAACGTCAGCACGAGCAGAGCGATAGCCGCAGCTAGGTAATAAAGCCCCAGAGCCAATGGAATCAGCGGCAACAAATGCACGACGATTTTCACAACCAGGGAAAAGCCGTTGCTCATCCACGTTCCTCAATCTAACCTAGACTGCTGAGCGCATCATACGCACGTTGCCGCTGTTGAACAAGGATCATCCAATGCCAAGACTCTATGATATTTCGCCACTGCTGGCTGCCGACACCGCTGTTTGGCCGGGAGATGTTCCCTTGTCGCAAGCGATCCAGTGCCAACTGAGCGCGGGAGCTAGCGTCAACCTCTCGAGCTTAACCAGTACGGTACATCTCGGCGCGCATGCGGATGCGCCGTCACATTTTAGGGACGGTGCCGCCGATATCAGCCAGGTTGATCTCACCCCGTATTTGGGTCCCTGCCACGTGGTGGACGCCCGGGGCCATCGATCCGTCACTCCGGCCCATTGCGCGGCAGCACTGGATCAGGGTGCCCAGCGGCTACTGTTTCGCACGGATACGGCCACCGATCGACGATCGTTTCCTCAGGACTTTGCCTTCATCCAGGCGGACACCATTGAACTGTGCGCTACCTACGATGTTGTCTTGCTCGGCATCGATACCCCATCGGTGGACCCTTTCAGCTCCAAGGATCTCCCGGCACACCACGCCCTGCTCCGACACGGTATCCGCAACCTCGAGGGGCTCTGGCTGCAAGACGTTGCTGCGGGTCCCTACGAACTCATCGCCCTGCCCCTCAAGCTGGCTGGCTTTGATGCGAGCCCCGTTCGGGCTGTGTTGCGATCGGTATAGATGCGCAACTAGCGGACTTTAAAAAGACTCAATCCTGTTTTTGTGGTGGTCCAAAATGAAACCAGTTTGGCGCACCGTACCATTTGCGCCAGGTGGCTGCGCCGCTCCCGGACTGCGCTAAATTAAAGCATAATTTCATTTGGTTATACGATTATGTCAAAATCTTTGACGGTCTGGCACCGCGCTTGCAGTAGGGATTCATGCGTAGGCGAGAGGCGAGTCACACAAAAACCACTCAAGACCAGCTTACCAAAAAAACAACTTCCGAAACGGAAGTCCAGCCCCTGAACGACCTGCCAACTTACCATCCAACTATCGCTCTTGACGACGGCGCAACCGGGGCAAAGCCCCGGAGGAGCCGTTTGCCTCGATGAATTTTCCCGTACGCAATGGCACCGGACACTCCACAGCTGGTGGCGAATCGATACCAAGCAAAATCCAGAAATCGTAGTGATGCTCTCCGGCCGGCAAACCCGATACCTCGAAATAAACTCCGACGCGCTCAGTCTCGTCCGTTGGCTTTTTATCCCACCCCAATTCCACCTTGGCGGTACGCGTCGAGGGCACATAGGACGGAAAGAATCCATAGTCGGCCAAGGTGCGTGGCACCACAAACTTTAGAGCCCAATGTACCCGCCCGCGGACGCCGCGCAAAATGTAAGTGCAGTCTCGATACGAGCAAAACGGCTTGCCGGCAGCCGCCATGGCCGCTGCCCCAGCCTTAACCAAAGACGCATCCACTTCCGGGAAAACTCCAGGCCCGGTGAGGTATCGACTCTCTCCACCCGGGTTCAACCAGGAAAAGATCAAGCCGCTGCCGGCATGCAGCTTCTCTCGCGAATCGATCGGCATATTCATCACCATGGGCACGTATACGCCATCGCGAAAGAACGACACCTCCGTCTCTAGGTTCATGTCGATGCGAAAAAACAGAATCCTTAGGTAGAAACTCAGGATACCCACCAAGGCCAAGGGTCCCTGCCGCGTATGACGCAGGGTCGATTCCACGTCGTCCTTGTCGAAGTTCATGGTAAAGAATTTCTTCACGTCGCCACGAATGGATAACAACGATTCGGTTGCGGGAGATATACGCGTCTGATCCTCGGGCAAAAACACCGCAATCTCGTCGAACATGAGATGGTTCTTAGGCATGTAACGATATTCGTAGGTGTCGGACTTTACCCGATGGAACTTCGCATCGTGCGCGATGGGCGGTGCACCAATCTGCGGCAAACCGCTAACGGGTTGGCCACAGTCAGCGACGTATGCATACTTGGGTGGGAGAGTTCTCGTACGCACTTCCCGGATGCCGGAGGCAAGACACGGAAGCTCAAATCCGCCGGGAAAGCGCTCCCCAAACTCCTCCGTATAGAAAGAGAGCCGGTCGTTGGCCTGCGCTTCTTTCGTCTCCCAGCGGACATCGGGCGGGAAAAACTCGAGGACCCCCCGTTCATCCATGGGGTCTATCTGCAGAGGCAATCCCTGCCAAGCGTAGTTGCCAGTCACCCCTTTCTTCCAGGCAAATACCGCTAAACTTTGCCGAAACGCTTGCCGCTTCTGCGGTAACACGTCCGAAACACTGAGAAACGCTGGACATGCGGTCGCAGTCCCAGACTGAATACAGCTGAAAGCCAAGACCCAGACGAATAAGCGACGGCATCGGCTCATGTTTCGCTCTGCAGATAAAGGAATGTGGCAGGTCATGTCTGGTCATTGTAGAATGAATTACGCAAAGGGGGAATGTTATGGATGCGCAGATCGGCCAAATCCTGACGCTTTTGTTGGCGTTGGTTATATGCTTGACCATTCATGAGGCCGCGCATGCTTGGGTTGCCAAATTACAGGGGGACGATACAGCAGAACGGCTTGGCCGTTTAACCCTGAACCCCATTCCCCACATCGACCCTATCGGCACGGTATTCTTCCCCCTGCTCATTGCCATGACTTCGGGCGGCATGTTTGGCTGGGCCAAACCCGTTCCAGTAGATGGTCGTTACTTCCGCAATCATCGCTGGGGACATTTTTTCGTATCAGGCGCCGGTCCCGCTGCCAACTTGCTGCTCGGCTTCTTCTGCATTATTGGACTGCGCATATACGAAACACACTTTTCTGCGTCAGTTGCGCCCGGGCACTTTTTCTATCCTTTGGTGGACCTCGTCGGAGCAATGGCCTACATCAACGCAATTCTCGCCATCTTCAATCTTATTCCTCTACCTCCGCTTGATGGAGGCACGGTATTCGGGGCGCTTCTTCCCCGGCGCATGGGCGAGCGGTATGAAGAATTCGTAGCTCCATATGGCATGTGGATTCTCTTTGCCTTGATGTTGACCGGCGGCTTAAGCTTTGTACACGGATTGTCGCGCGCCTACTTGCAGTGGGCCGATCAATTGGTCAGTGTCGTTCTGTAGAGGTTGACCACAATCAGCGCCTAGAAGGGATGGTACCCCAGATTGCACAGGGGGTACCTAAAGCACAGTTAAGGACATCAGTTTATGAGATCTAACTGGCGTCAAATAACCGGCTTGTTTGTCGACTGACATGCATGGGTAAGCAAAAGTTTTGCAAGATACCAACGAGCCGCTCAGCCTGTTCCGAACTCAAACCGCGATACAAGATCCCGTGCACGGCCCGCTCCCGGTCCTTGTACGACCAGCGGACTTCGCCCTGCAAGGCATCGATTCCGGCACTGCGCAACTGCTCACGCAGCAGACCATCGCGGGTATCTAAGGAGAAGCTCACGACGGTGCCCTCGGCCACAGTTTTCGGCAGCACCAGACTTACGCCGTGACTCGAGAAATTCGTCAGCATGGCCGGTCCCTCAGTGGAACGAACCTGAAAATAGTCGGGGTTGCTCACGGCCCAACGACGATCGCCCCGTGCCAGCTGCGTGCGATCACGAAACGCATCGAGAGCTTGCGTTAGGATATCCTGCTGAGCGAAGAATGGATCGTACTCAAAGGCATCGATCGCATCCGCGTGATGCTTGATGCGGATGGGCCGCTTCGTCGTCGCTTCCACCTCCAACATCAACGCGCCAATTAGGTCGCGTGTCGCGGCACTAAACATCACGCGATGCGGCGCGCAGGCGCTTTCCAAGCGCTTGGCAAAGTTCACGCCGTTGCCAACAAGCGTCATTTCCACCCGCTGTCCAGATCCCAAATCACCAAAAAATACCGCTGCCGTGTTGATACCGATGCGCAGAGGGTACATCGGATCGTCGCTTTGCTTGGCTTGCAGATTGCGCCCTAAATTCTCTTGCTGAATGCGAATGGCGCAAAGTAACGCCTGCTCCGCGTGATCGGCCGAGGCCAAGTCTTGCTCAACGTCGTATCCAAAGTAACAAAGGAGGCCGTCACCGAGGTTCTTATTGACCACGCCTCCGTGCGCATAAACCTGCCGACTGACTTGCTGCAAGAGCAGTTTTAATGAGGAAAATGCCGCCCTCGGCTGCTGATCCTCCGCACTCAGAGAAAATCCAACCACATCGATGAACATGACCGTGACAACGCGTTCTCGCGCTTCCAGATTCATGCGCACCGGCCGACGCGCCAACTGCTTCAAGCGCGGTGGCGACAAAATGCCCTCAAACGCCAGGCGAGCATACTGGGCCTTCTTGTCAATAATGCGACTCCGCTCGACATTGATCAGAGCAACGGTCAAGAACAATGCCATGCCACAAAAGAGCCACGGTGTTTGCATTCCAAAAAAAACAAAACCGACGACCGGCCCTGCGACCAAGGCAGCACCTGCGCACGACAGCATCCCCACTAGCCAGATAGGGCTCAAGAATGTCGCGGCTACACCTCCAACAAGGGCAGCAGCAACAATCGCGTACTCGGCGCCCCACAGGGGCCGTAGCCACTGCTGAGTCAAAGCGCTGTTGATCACCGAGGCATGGGCCCAAGCCCCGGCTGCGTAACCGTATGGGGTGCCTTTGAAGTCCGTATTCCCTGTAAAATATGCGGGCACGATCAGGACAACGTCACCGCGCCGAATGCCTCGCAATGCAATGTCGCTCTCAGCATCCAACAAGAGACTTTGCAGGCTAATAGCCCGCTCATGCAGCCGCTTAGGTGCAATAAAATTAATCAACATCCGTCCGGCGCGATCCAATGCAATGGATTGATCACCCCAGCGCACACCATCCGCATCTATTGCCAAGAGATCGGCAAATGTCAGACCAAAGTGCGGCAGCACTGCACCTGATGCAACCGGTGTCAATGGTGCCGCTCGGCCAGAACCATCATACTCAATGTTGCCAACGCCCGAAAATGCTTTAATCCAGCGCTCGGATGGACCATAAGCGCGCGCTTTCATGCCTAGTTCTGGCAGTAGGCTGTCAAGATCACTGGCTGTTGGGGGACGCCGGTCTCTGAACCCAAGGCCTCGTTGCTCCTGACCGAGAGTCAACGACTCTCGCTCTCTGATCTGATGATCGGCAGTGAAAGCACCGGCTACAATGCGCGACCTCAAGCTGCGAATGCGTTGCGCTTCCTTGCGCAGAACGTTGTCGCGCCCCGGAGCGGCGTTGGTAACGCTGAACAGTTGGTCAATTAAAATGGCTTGAGGACGACGCCGATCAATCGCCGACAGCAAGTTACCCCACTGCGTTGGCTGCAAAGTTGCAGCTGATAGCTTGGCGACGGTTCTGTCGTCAACAACCAGTATCTTCAAACGCTCGCTCAGCTCGGGCTGAAATCCCATGGCATCGCGCGCCAAGAACAAAACACGGTCATTGAGCTCATGCAACTGGCGACCAAGCGAAGAGTAGCTGAGCCCCAAAACGGCAAGCCCCAATAGCAAGGACACGGCCAGCGACCAGCGCCAACGCACGTTAGGCCCGTTGAACCATTCTTGGGCTGACTGACTCACTTAATATCCTCATTTGGCCAATTTGCCGGCGATCTACCTGTCGGCAGGGCGGCAGGCTTCTTGACGCAACCAACCAAGTACCAGCGGGATCGCCGCCGCAACGCCGTCTCAACCCACGAAATTCATGGCCGCAAACCTCTCATCTCGGCAGAGAACCAAACCTATTGCGACAATCGCTAGTTTCTGCTGCAATGGTGGCTCTGCACCGGCCAAAATTAATTTCAGCTGCGAGGGAGTTCCTGTTGATGCAGGCATGCCATTTCAAAGTCTTCAGAGTCATACTCATGCTTGCGGGTCTCTTGCTGACTACGCTCGCCCCCGGCCAGACAGAAAAGAGCCTCAGAGTAGGATTGCGAGCGCCGCTTGACTCGCTACACCCTTATCGAACCACACTCGTCGACGGCCGCTTTGTACACTTCTTACTGCATCGTTCCTTAGTCGAGCTGCAGCACGATTGGACTTGGAAGTGTCAACTTTGCGAAGAGATCCCAAACACCAAGAATCAGCGCATCAGTGAACAAAAGACTGAGACCGGCAAACGCTGGGTAACCCGCTGGCGCATAAAGGATGGAGTTCGCTGGGGCGATGGCACATCCTTGACTCCAACAGACGTGGTCTTTTCTTGGCGCGTCGCCCAGGCCTTTGCCCGCAGCGATGAACGATTCTTGAGCTACAACAACTTGGAATCCGTTGAGGCGGATCCAAACGACCCGCGCGGATTATTGGTCAGTTTCCTGACGCTGGAGTACGACTTCTATCGAGCACTGAACTTTCCACTGATGCCCTCGTCCATTGAACAGCCGATCTTCGAGAAATACCCTTCCGACCTCGAAAGCTATATCCGTAACTCAAAATACACGTCTAGTTACAAGTTGCCCGGGCTTTATACAGGGCCGTACGTCGCAGACGAGTTGACAGCACCCGAATCGCTCACTTTGAAAGCCGCTCTGCAAGCGAACGCCGCGAGTCCATCATCCCTGCCTACTATTTCTGTCCACTACTTTCGGCAGGAGGCGAACCTGGCTGCTCAGATGAAGGAGGGAAAGATTAATTTTGCACCCCAAGGCGCACTCACCCACAAGTCTATCCAGGACCTCCTAGGAAAAGAAAATGCGCTCACCGCGGGAGCCGAAACGGTCGTGCCGCTTACCGCCGCAACCGAGACACTCGAACATCTGGACTTCAACCTGCGGAACCCCATACTCAGCGATAGTCGCCTTCGACGCGCGCTGTGGCTGGGAACAAATGTGCCAGCACTGCTTGCTGCAGCAGAGATACCGGACGCACTAATGGCAAAGTCTTTTTTTCATCCGAGTGACCCCGCCACTCCAGCAGTCAACTTTCCGCAAGGCGCGAATCTAGCAGCCGCCGCCGAACTCCTGGCTGCCGCTGGCTGGGAACTCAAGAGCAAGGTGCGCGTGAAGAATGGCCAACAATTGAAGATCACGATAGAGACGAATCAGGGACAACCAAGGCGCTTGGCCCTACTCAAAGCCTTGACCGAACAATGGCGACAACTGGGTGTGCAGGTCATATCGCAACCCGAAAATGATCAAACGTTTTTTGGCACAACCATACGACGAGCTGACTTCCGCGATATGGCCCTATTTGCCTGGGTTTCCCAGCCGGATACTCCGCCGCGCGTGATCATGCACAGCCGTGAAATCCCATCGCAAGAAAACGGCTATAACGGGCAAAACGTCACAGGCTGGCGTAACACCAGCGTCGACCGGGCCCTCGACAGCCTGACGTTCGAACTCGACCCTGAAAAGCGCCGGGCTCATCTGCGCCTCATCGCCGAACTCTTTGTACAAGATATGCCGTCATTACCCCTGTACTTCCACACCGCCACTGTGCTGGCACCGAAGTGGCTGGATGGGCTGACCTGGGGCGGTCACGCCGTTCCGCCCAGCTTGGGGGCTGAGCGCTGGGGAATGCCGCCGACCAATTGACGCCGTGGCTTCCAATGAACTCCTCCGATCAAAGAGATTTTCAAGTTCCGCAATGGGCTGATTTAACTGGCAATAATCTTTATCAGCGGGCACCAACGAAGAAAACATGTAAATATCTAAGGCGACGGCCCAAACGTTGAAAGGCCAGCAGCATGAAAAAGTATGACGTAGCCATCATCGGCGCCGGCACTGCCGGGCTGTCCGCCCGCCGCGAGGTGACCAAACAGACTGATAGCTATGTGGTGATTGATGATGGGCCGCTCGGAACCACCTGCGTCCGCACCGGATGTATGCCGTCAAAGGTACTGATTCAGGTCGCAAATGATTTTCACCGACGTCACAAGTTTGCGGAAGAGGGAATTCAAGGCGGCCCGAACTTGACGATTGATCATCGTCAAGTCATGACACATGTGCAAAAGCTCCGCGACCGTTTTTTGCGTGCCGTCCTTAAGGATATGGAGACTTGGACATCCAATCACCTCCTAAATAAACGCGCTACCTTCGTCAGCGAGAACCAACTCGATATAGGAGGCGAACGCATCAGCGCCGATAAAATCATTATCGCCACGGGATCGCGGCCAGTCATCCCGTCGGCATGGGCCAAGGTTCGCGGACATCTCATCGATACCAACGATTTATTTTCGCTTTCCGAACTTCCACGTAGCGTCGCTGTGATTGGTCTTGGTGTAATCGGCATCGAACTCGGTCAAGCGCTAGCTAGACTAGGCGTCTGTGCCCAAGGTATTACTTTGGATAAAGCCATTGGCGGATTGACTGATCCGGAGATTCAGGAGTACGCCTATCAGAAGCTTCAGGAAGAGTTACCGATCGCTCTATCATCGGTTGAAGACATTCAATTTGGGGGTAATCAGCTCCAAATCCGCACCGAAAAACAGACGATTGCAGTTGATAAAGCCTTTGTCGCCATGGGACGTAAGCCGAATCTTGAAGGCCTCGGCCTGGAGACGCTAGGGATAACTTTAGACGATAGAGGTTTGCCGCCCTATACTCCTGGAGTTTACCGCATTGGCTCGACCTCCATATTTATTGTCGGCGATGCCAATGGCGATCGACCAATTCTGCATGAAGCCGCAGATGAGGGACGTATTGCAGGATTCAATTCCGTCACTTCGCCAGATCAATGTTTTCAGCGTCGCACTAAGATCGCCATCACCTTCACCGAACCCAACATCGCCCTAGTTGGCGAAACGTATGGAGAACTCGTTGCTCGCAAAGAAGACTTTGTAACGGGAAAGGCAAATTTTGAAGGTCAAGGACGCGCTATCGTTAAACTTCAAGAAAGCGGATTACTTCATGTATATGCTGATCGCAGAAGTGGCGCACTGTTAGGAGCCGAAATGTTTTGTCCCGACGGCGAACACCTCGCCCATCTTTTATCTTGGGCAATAGCTGCTAATATGAATGTCCACCAACTCTTGAGTATGCCCTTCTATCATCCAGTTATCGAAGAAGGATTGCGCACTGCTATCCGCAATGCGGCTGCACAAATTCCCGAGCAGGCGCAACGACTGGAGACAGCACGCTGCTCTGATCCTCCGGTCGGTTGTTGGGCCTAGGTAGAGAGTGACTCATTCAGGGCTTGATGCTTGGACGGTCGCTCCGCCAAGTTCATCGCCATCTGAGCAGGTGTTAGAAAGCTAGACACTGCTTTCGGCATCTCCTGAAGAACCACGGCATCGCCCCAACCTATTGTCACTAATAATGAAAGTGAGCCACCAAGGCCTAAATTAACCCTGCCCCCTAGCCTTGGCCCAGCGCTTGCACTAAGCCGCACACGGTGGGCCTTGTGCTCGGATGTTGAAACGGTTGCACACGTTGTGTGTCCTCTTGAAGCGGTGGGTGGCAAAATGAAGCGGAATACGATGCTGATTCGAACGGGTTTAATCGGTCTGATGACTTGGCAGTTGTCCGCATGCGGCGACCTCGTCATCAAAGTACAAAAGAAACCTCGCGGTAGTGGCGACTCAGCACTGCAAAGTGCTGACAACGAGCGCAATGATAGCGCCATCGAGTCGGCTGAAGACTACCTTAAGGATATGGATAACCTGCGGGCCGTAGCCGTGGATTTGCTGCTGAAGCAACTGAAAGGCGAAGATTTCCGCTTGGTATTGCGGCGCTCGGTACGCAATTACCGAAGTTTTCTCATCGCACAATCCCAGAAACCGATCGATGGCACCTTGCTGGATATGTCGGCTCTTAAGTGTGAAGATGGCAAACTAGACCTTAATATGGCGGAAGCGAACAAGTTTCTCGGCGTCATCTTGAAGAGCGCGGTTCTCGCTAAATTGAGCGATACCAGCGCCGCCGCCCTGAACGGCAAGCTTGCCACCGAGGCTGCCGCAATTAGTCAACTCGTCCTCAAAGAAATCGGTTTGAAAGTCGAAGGCGACTCGGAAGTCAAAAAGGACGACGATTACACCGTCACCACTGGCTCTTTCAAAATTAGCCTAGTGCCATTTGAACAAGATGATGCCGAGACGCAAGCCAAAGACAAGTCGGAAACGATTAACTTGGCGTTTAGCCGCAAGGCCGGCGAAAAGCGCACAGGTGAATTCAAAGCGACAATTAGCGTCAGTCAGCTGGTCGGCGAAAATCAAGTGCAGACCCATGAATTGCGCCTTGTTGCCGAGCGCAGCCTAGACGGAGCGCTGTCGACTCATAAAGCATCCATGGCTCTGGGCAAGGCTGGAGAGACCGCCCACTATGCGCGATCAACCACCTTTACCGAGACCGAACCGAAGATCGTCCGCATCGTTGACACGATCAGCCAGAACGGACAAGAAACCAAGACCACTGCCTCCATCGTAGATTTGAAAGAGCTCGGAAAGTGCCAAGCCAAGAGCGACGAAACGACCGACAAGGATAAGGATAAGGGCCTGGATGATGTGCAAACTATCAGTCCGGTGACGACTGTAGCGCAGCCTAGTCCTGAAGAGGAGACTCCTGTGCTCGAAGACGAAGAGCCTGTGCTGCCAGTTGGCAAGCCTGGACAAAATCCAAATCAGAGCCCGAGTCAATCGAAGTAATCACCGTGAGACACCGAACGCTCAACGCTCGGTGTGGATTCGAATTGCTACCCAGGAGCGACTTACACGCGTGAGTCGCTCTTTCTCATGACGGGGCCCCGACCTCACCAAAAGCCAGCGCCAATATGAAATCGTGCTGACCTCCTCCATTCCATCCATGAACATGTGGCTGTAACACTGGCTTCGGCCGATAGCCAATCGCCAACCCAGCCGTTCGCAGCATAGGAATGTCGTTTGCCCCATCTCCCACAGCTAGCACTTGATCGGGCCCAATTCCCAAACGCTGGCACTGCTCCAGAAGCCAGCGCCGCTTTTCCTCACCATCGACAATGGTGCCCACCAATCCACCGGTCAATCGACCACCGCGACTCTCTAGGCGGTTCGCATGCACGGCCGCAAACCCGAGGCGCCGCGCCAGCGGCTCAGCAAGCTCCATAAATCCGCCAGATATGAGAAAGGCGGGAACACCCTGGGCCCGCGCCGCATCGATCACGGTTTGCAATCCCGGATTCACTGTCAATCGTGCCGCCACCACATCGATAATGCTTTCGGGTTGTGCTGCCAATAACTTGACACGCTCGCGTAACGCCGCGGCGAAGTCTAGCTCGCCGTTCATAGCTCGTTCGGTGATAGCACGCACGGCCTCCTGAGCGCCGGTCGTTGCCGCCAACTCGACCAACGACTCCTCGGCGATAACCGTCGCATCCATGTCAAAAAACATGGCCTTTGGCCGCAAAGCCGAGGGACAAAAACCTAAAGTGTGTCGACCTACAAATTGGGTTCGAAGACGAGCAAAGAGTGAGTCGTCGTAGACTTCGAGCTCATAGATGCCTTCCCCACGACGCGTCGAACCTAGGATTTTCGCTCCAGATTCAGATAGAGGCTGCTCAATAACGATGCGATATTTCATGGTCTCTCATGCAACAAACCCCAGATAGGGCAGCCAACTATTATGATAAGGGTTTTCCTGATCTTCCAAGACATCAGTCCAATGCGGCCGACGCGGAACTCGAAGCAAGCGCATGGACATCTCCTTCGGACTCTTATCGCCTTTGTGACGATTACATGCGTGGCAACACGTCACCACATTGTCCCATGATGTGCGCCCACCCTTACTACGAGGCACCACATGATCCAACGTCGCCAGTGCCGGTGAGCAGCGGACGCCACAATACTGGCATTGGTACTGATCGCGCAAGAATACATTGCGCCGTGTGCATTTTAACAGGCCAAAATGCCTGACGTAGGTCACATATCTTGTCAGGCGAACAACGCTCGGAAGGGGAAATCGGCGACTCACCGAACGGACAGCTTCACCATACTCGGCCACGAGCTCGGCCTTTGCGGATAACACCAGACACAGGGCTCGCTGCCAAGAGATCAACTGCATGGGCTCATACCCGGCGTTGAGGACCAGAGTTCTCATACACCACCTCGCTGTCAACTGACTCGGACACTGATTACATCGTACCAGAACTCTCTAGTTTGCCGCTAGACCTCGATAGCGAGCACTATTGCACAAAGCTAAAGCTCATCGCAATGGTGCGCGCGGTTCCCTTATAATCAGAGTTCTGTCGCGCCCCAAACCAACCTTCCGTATCGAAAATCTCGTCCGCGCTACGCCATGTTTGCCCTACGGCAATTTCAGCGCGAAAATCTGCTTTGACAAAGGCCAATGCGACTCGCGCAACGTAGGAAGATACGGCTGATTCCAAATCTTCATTGCCACCAGGAACTTCTTCTTCGTCAAAGAGGAAGACACCCCACTGGCGGCCCATCGAGCCACGAAGCCAGATGTCTTGCTTGACCTGATAATCCATCCCAACCATGACCAAATCCGTTGGCATATAGAACTGCTCAAAATCGAGACCATTCAAAGACATCGTTCGTTGATCATTTGGGCTGGTGGCCGCTTCAGCCCTCTCGTCGCGTTGATAGTTGCGGCGTTCTGCCGCAATACCGTAAACGTAGGCTCCTTGCTTAAAGTACGCGTCGATGGCCAAAGCACCCGGCTCGGTAATCACTTTTTCTTCGCCTTCGACCTCAGCCTTACCGCGCATGGCTGGCGCCGTGCTGACGCCCAACCCCATATTGTTGGCCTCATAAAATAAGCCCAGGGCGTAGCCTGCAACACGACCCAGGTAGCGCGTGCTATCCTGCGCACTCACGTTAAACGAACCCCGCACTTGGGCACGCACCTCAGTCATACGATACTCAAATCCAAATCGCAGCACGGGCGTCAAATCCACAATGGCGCGAATACTGCCCATACGCCGGCGAAAGTTCTCGTCGACAGCTTCACTGCGTGATTCGGACGACGACTCCATATCCGTGCCGAGAAACTGTCCTGTCACTCCAAATGCAGCGCCGCCACCTAATGGCACCAACACGCCAAAGGCATGGTCAACTTCTGCAATTTCGCTTTCGCGATCATCCGTATTTTGGCCGTTTCCCGCCGTATACGAATACTCGCGGTCTTCCGTGAGACGGACATAGCTAATCCACGTCCGATTGGGCATCACCGCAGCCGGGTTGGCCATAAAGAGATTTGTTGAACTCGCATCCGTCGCCATTCGCAAGCGCCCATCGATCAACTGCGCCGACACCACCGACGGCAGCATGATCTGCATCGATAGAATGACGCCCCACAACCATCCGTGTTGCATGGCTCCCACCACTACGTCTTGAGCCGCGTCAATGCCGCAACCGGCGGCAAATACGAGACTCGGTAATCATACTCACTGCCTAGACACAACGAAATGACGCTACCACCTAGGTTACTAGGACTCAGAACATCGGCGCTGCTATCTTCCGCGCCTGTCGTCGGATTCACCCCGATCGCACGCAAGTTGTCATCCGTCGAGCCAACGGCGCGACCGCCGGCGATGCCCCCTCCGATCATCAATGCCCCGCCGACGGGCCAATGGTCCCTACCATTGGAACCGTTGATCTTAGGCGTTCGGCCGAAGTCGGAGTAAACCACAATCAATGTATCGTCTAACTTATTCGCCTCGCGCAATTGGTCAATCATGGTGGCCAAGGCAAAATCAAAACCCTGCAGAATTGGCTGTAAGCGCGGCTCTTGGTTGGAGTGAGTGTCAAACCCCCCGACTCCGAGGTTGATGCAAGTGACAAGATCGTTCTTGATTAACTTCGCAGTTAGAGCGAACGGGTCGATCAAGCCTCGGTTCATGTTCGCGGGCGCACCCGAAGTGAACACTGCCCGATCAGCCTCTGTCAGCTCCAGCTTCGATGCAACGTTGCCCTCGATTTGACCGCGAATCTTCGCTTCTGCCGTGGCTAGAGCCGTCAACCGATCGTTCTCGCCAACATCGGCGCTAACGCGATCGAGAGATCCCTTCACATAATCAAGAATCTTGAGACGCAGTGCGCTTTCTGTGGCTGAGGACGGATACATGGCACGATAGAGCGAAAGATTCTGGGCCCGTACCGTCGAGACGGGATTCAGCAAACCACGATCGGTCATCGGCTCGCTGCCGCCATTGAGCTGAATGATTGGGATCGTGGCCGCACTCTCCGACGCGACAATAGCTGGTATGGAAGCGGCATTGACATTGCCCGCGTTACTCAGGACGCCCGTATCCATATAGACACTACCGGCTTCATGCGAAGTTGTTCCCATTCCGATACCGCGCACAACTAGTATGTCTTCACCGCGCGCAGCCAAATTCGGCAACCAACGACCAATCTTAACGTCACCATTGGTGCCTGCTAACGCCGCCGCCTGCTCCCAGGTATAGGACATGTCGATTCCGGAGGTGGAGCGAACTTTTGGATCGGTAACTTCCAATATGTCCCAACCGCCGCCCATATTGATCCAAACGAGTCGGCGCCTGGGCGTATAACTCGCCTGCGCCGAAGCGGGAATTCCCAACAGTTGGCTTGCTGCCATATAACCTGTAAAGGTGACGCCCGTTTGCAGAAACTGCCGGCGGCTTAAAGCATACATGTGCTGCGGTAGACAAAACTGCGTCCCCGTCGCAAGACCATAGACCTTTTCAGGCGCTGATTTCTTCTTTTGACTCATGGCTACTGCTCCAACCAGCAACGAACCTTCTCTTTGAATTCGAGAATGTCCGGGCCAGACTGACCTGGCGGCATAACACCGCTGGCCATCATGTTGACCGACTGAGATCCCCAAGTGACCCAGTCCGTTTCGTCGGAAAGGTCCTGTCGGTTACCGCTGCTGCTATTATGGCAGCCCGTGCAGTAGCCCAGACTTGGAGCGATGTCGGTGTTGAAATCGATGGTCGTTGTGCACTCACGCTCCGTGGCACCGGCGACTGAGCCAAGTGGAGGCTCTTCCAAAGGATCAGTTACCAAGCCGTCGCCGCGTGCGCCATTTAGGAAAACAGGATGCGTCGCCACGGCGAATACCAGCTCTTTAAAGCTGTAGTTCGAGTTCACGAAATAGTTGGTTAAACCGGCGCGCAGATCCGCCTCTTCGTGATAAAACTTGCGACCAATCAACCACTCCCAAACATGCTGCACCTGACATGCTGCAAACGCTTCGTCCATGCGGATGATATCCGCCAAGTCGGATACATAGGAGCCGGTCTGATTGTTGAAGTACGTGTCAGTGGCTTGGCCCTGTCCGAGATAAAACTCGCCTCCCTCGCCCCAGGTATTGAAGAAATCTGCGAGGGGATCAAGAGTCGCGTGGCAACCGCTGCAACCAGGCGCTTCGCGCAAATTCCCAGGGTCCTGCGGAAACACCCGCGGCAATTCCGAGGTGAACTTCCGACAGAGCAAGCGTTCGTACAACTGATTCGCCCGGGTGCGATTTTTGTCATAGCGACGCAACCACCCGAAGAGCGTCAAGACCCCACCTTGGTCATAGGCAAAGCCTGCGTTCACCAAGCGAAAGCGCGTGTCCGTCAAACCCACATTGCTGGTCAATGCTAGAACCTGGTCCGGAATGTTCATTTGATTAACTTTAAAATGCTTATTGAGTCGGTAAAAGTGGGCTACAGCCCCATCGACCGCCGATAAGCCCGGCTCCAAGATCTTCGTATAAGGATAATTTTCCACGGCCACCATGGTCGCCAATCCCGCCGCCTGCAATCCCAGCGACTTGATCACCGCAAAGCGCGAGTCAAATGTTTCCGTCGTTCCCAGCTCGCTATTTTTGGCCTCGTCTTCGTTGCTGTACTCGATGAAACATTGACTCAAATCAGTACCGCAAGACTCGATGACAGATGGACATGCCCAGGCAATGATTCCCGGATACCAAAAGATCGATACGGGTTGCTCTTGGGCACGTGAACAGGCACTTGTCTCTTCTGGCCATTGACAACGAAAACGCGTCGTTCGTCCCTCCCAATCCCGCGAACAGGTGATGCGCGAGAACTTCGTCACCTTATTGTCGATATCATCCCGCTGCA
The DNA here is from genome assembly GCA_964560765.1 of uncultured Oligoflexales bacterium. Lineage (GTDB taxonomy): Bacteria > Bdellovibrionota_B > Oligoflexia > Oligoflexales > CAZLMG01 > CAZLMG01. The sequence continues at coordinate 153,087 of CAZLMG010000006.1, read as the reverse complement.
ACTCATCCAGGTATTCATTCTTGAGACCAACGCCGAATGTTCGTTGATGGTAGCGCATCAGCACATCGTAAAAATTCCGATCATCTAAAAAGGAACGGACGGCACCACGGTACGATTCAAAGTCACCAGCACCTGAGGAAAATTGTTGATCCGTTGGAGTTGAGGCGTTCAGAAGGTATTGCGCCCGACGCAGGGCCCGTTCCAGATCCTCCTCGGCAACCGCCTCGCTTACCGTCGACAGCCATGAGGTAAGTGTGAAGGAGGCAAGCACAGCCACGTGCGTCCAGGAATTTCTTCCTGAAGAGTTGCGCTGTTTGCACCATCTGAGGAACATAAAACCACTCCCCTACAGCAGCAGCGACTCGGCATCAATCGCCAGAGCCGCACACGCTGGTATATAACTTGCGTACGAGTAGGAACCAGATGGCGTTCCCGCCCGGACGATTTCACTTAACTGAGTGATCACACTAGAGTCGATTTTTTCTGAAGGTCGGCCCATGAAGCGCTGGGCCAAAAAGAGCAAGTTCGTCTGCAGATCACTTGGCGATGCAGGCAGAATCGTTTCCCAATCACCGTGTGAGTCGCGCCGAGGGTCCACCAAGCCGATGCAGACTTCCTCCGCCACTTTGTAACTCGCTAATAATGATGTCGCATCATATGTTTCTTGCGGGTTTGTCGTAAAATCCTCGTTCGCACCACCTAGTAGCAGTCGAAACTGTTCGACGCGACCAATCTCCCGTGCCACCGTCGCTCCCTCGTCGCGATACTGCCGCAGCAAACGCCGAACCATGACGTCAGGGTCTGGTCGAATTCCCGCTGGCGCATGCGGGGAAGTCAACGCGTATAGCTCCTGCAATGCAGCTTCATCGGCACTGCCAGCCCGGTCGCCCAAAGGCGTGCCGAGTACGGTGGAATTACTGCTCGCCGCCGATTTACCGCCCGACTCACGTTTGCGAAAAAAGAAACAGCCGCTGAGAGTCACCGCCAGGATGAAGACCCCTGCCTGTCTTGCAACGAGTCGCACACAAAGCTTCGATGTCATAAACATAGACAAACTCCCACACCTTGCCCCATCAAGCTCTTCGGTTCTGACTCGCAAGCTCTTAACCGCTCACCGCACGACACCCAGCATCTCACTAATTTGACTGTGTTTTTTCGACTCCAGAGGGAGCTCGACGAGCACCCCAGCTGATCCGCAATGTGGTAGAATGAGAAGCATAAATCTCACGTTTTTGTTTGACGGGAGGGCTTGAGCTCGTGCGCAGCCGATCGGTACCTCACTCATGGGCGACTCCACTCTTTTTGGCCATCGTTGCCGCATGGCCGAGTGCTGTAGCAGCGCACGATTACAGCATCGTTCGCGATCATTCCATTGGACGCGATGCCCTTAGCTATCGCCGAGCGGCTGATTTCTGGACGACAGCGGAAGCTTTTCTTATCGATGGCAGCGTCACCTCCTTTCCCCCGGATGAGACCACCTACGATCGCAGTCTTATCGTGGCTAGTCGCGCCGGCAGCAACGTGCCGATCGACGGTCGCTTTGGCGTTCGCATCGTAGTCGATGTCGAGGGAAACATACTGAAGCGGCATACTGGCAGCGAGCCTCGAAAGATTGACGAGGCTATCGCCTATACAGGTCGCCCATCTTTGGATGTGACGCTATTGACAGCAACTGGAATTGAAGTATTCGGTGGTGCGTCCTACCACTACCTAAACGCCCACACCTTGGATAGCGAAAGCCCAAGCGTCGAATCCTCGACCAAATACGGAGTTGCTAGTGTCGTCGCACCTCGTTTTGGTTTGGTAAAGCGCGCGGGATTTGGCCAGGGTGGCTTCTACTACCAAGAGGGCGGTACTGCCAAGCGGCGCGTTTCCACGAAAGCCACGATCACGTCGCAACCGGAAGTTTCCGAAACTGTGACCGCCGACGACGAGCTCCTCGTCCCGACTACAATCGGACTTGTGCTTCAGACTAGATTGGGACCATCCCAGGCGCACTTGGAATTCTCTGCTATTTCGGCTGGAGACGGCGGACCGCGCAAGGCCAACGGCAACACGTTGCAAGAAGATTACATGGTCATTCGCGTTGCCTTTGATGCGAGCCTCGCTGCCGGTATGTCGCTGCGCCTAATGGCGGCGCATAAAACGCTGTCTTATTCCTCAAACGAGGATATTTCACTGCCGCTCATTCCGATGACAGCGGGACAATTGAAGTTTCAACAGCAGTTGGGTAACGCCTACCTATTTGCTGGCGTTATCTATGGTGAGGCAAATGACTTACAAAGTATCGCGACGCGAAATGCCCGCTACATCATCAAAGCCTATGGCGCCAGCGCCGGCATTGAAATGCGCTTCTAACCTAACGAATCGCCCCTTCCCCATGCCGGTCGAGCCTTGATAACAAGCTGATAGGCAAACAACTTAGGCCAAAGGCGCACCAAGCTAAAATAGAGTCGATCAACGAGCCTGCATATGCGACTCCGTCCGGTAGAGGCCAGAATCAATTCGAATGGTAGACTAGTCCCCTCCACCACTTCAATTTCGAAGCCCGCCCGCCGAATGACGCTGATAAAACTATCGAGCGTGTAGAAGTGCACGTGCGTGCGGTCGAGAATCCCTCGATCGCCATAATTGAAGCGGCCCATCAACAGCGAGAGTCGCACATACCAGTTGGCGATATTTGGAGTCGACACGATGAGGCATCCGTCGTCCTTCAGGAACGAACGAATGTCATGCAGAAGCTCATCTCGGCGCGTCAGGTGTTCAATAACATCCGCCATGATTACGTAATCGAAATCCTTGCCCTGTTTCAATGTCAGTGCCAGCGGCTGGTTGAGATCATGTGCATGAAATTCAGCAAGCGCGCGCCTTCCTTCGGCAACAGGGCTCTCGCGATCAACACCACAAACAGTCATACCCTTGTCGGCCAACGCCGCAGACACCTGACCATCCCCGCACCCGAGTTCGAGTACCCTCGCCGGGCCATGAACCATTTTCAGAACAGTTTCATGTGAACCGTAAGGACTCAGTTTCCGTTGATAGCGCGGCGCCGATTTGACGAGATACCGCTGGCGCCGCAAGAGGTGCAATTGATGCAGGCGGTATTCGACCGCAGCCCATAGAACTTCTCTGGCGTACTTCAGGCCATCAACATGGCACTTTTCATCGCCATAAAACGCCTGGTACGGCAATTCGACAATCGATGCGTTCAGTGCACGCAACTGAATCAGTATCTGGGTGTCAAAAGAAAACCCGGCGTCATTTTCGGCAAACGGAATTGCCTGCAATGCCTTTGTCGAATAGAGGCGATATCCGGTATGAAATTCGTGCAGATTCGTTCCAAGAATCAAGTTCTGCGCCCGCGTGAGAACTTGATTTCCGACCCATTTATAGAACGGCATGCCGCCGGCCAATGCTGACATCTTATGCATCATCCGAGAGCCCAACACAGCATCCGCTTTGCCATCGAGAGCTTGAGCGATCAGATTGCCGAGGAACTCGGGCGCATACTGACCATCACCGTGCACCATCACGACGTAATCATAACCTGCCGCGATCGCCCATTCATAAGCTGCGATCTGATTGCCGCCGTACCCAAGGTTGCGAGCGTTTCTTGTGACCAAGAGTTTGTCGCGCCACGATACTGAGTCACGGAACGCTTGCGCGACTTCGACGGTTCTATCGGAGCTGGCGTCGTCAACGACACGAATGCATTGCAAGGCCGGGATTAAATCGACGGGTATGCGCCGAAGGGTATCGCCGATTAAAGACTCAGCTTCATAGGCGGGAATAAAGACTGCAATCTTTGGGAACTGTGATCCTAATCGCTCTTGCTCGGCGCAGATTTGCCGAATCAAGGTGTTGTTTGCAGAATTCTTGACCCGTCGGACGCGCTCTCCAACCGAGTCTCGAAAAAGACGCGTGCTTGTTGACTCCATTTTTTTCAACTCTCGCTGCTCAAATGAGCCAAAATTTGCTATTGGTTAATGCCAAAACTCTATCGTTGACACAAAGGAATCACAAGCCTTGAATCGGGTCGCTCCCCTAGTTAGCTTGAAATTTTCGCAGCGATTTTTCACGAAGGAGTCGCCGCTGTATGGAGTCCTTGCCATTGCAGGCGCTAGCCTGATTTCGCGCTTTCTTGTCGTCTATCATTTTCCAACCGTACCCGTTTCTGATTTTCGTGAATTCATTCAGCTGGCAGAGGCGATTCGAGACACTGTTTGGGCAACGGGAAGTCCGTCATGGGAATTGCGGGCTGCTGGCTTACCCTCTCTCCTTGCGGCGCTATCCTGGATCATCCCGGTGCATATGGATACGCTCGCGCGTTGGGCGACGGCTACCATAACGGGAATACTACCACTGCTGCCATGGATGGTACTTCGCGATTGCGTATCGATGCCTGTGCGCCTGCTTTCTGCGGCGCTATTGGCCTTTTGGCCCGATCTGATTCTGACATCCGGTGTTGTCAGTTCGGATAACTGGGTATTGTTTCCGGTCGTTACCTCGGTCGTCGTCGCCACGCGATCGTGGATCCTGCGGCGCAGCTCTCCTATTTTGTCGGCTGTCCTCCTAGCTCTCTGCACCTGGATTCGACCGGAAATGCTGTTAGCGACGATGCCCTTTGCCGCCATGGCCTGCTGGGCAGACCCAGTCCGCCGCCAGCGCAACTTGCTCATTGGCTGCTTATCCTTGATGGGACTCTTGTCTGCGATTGCGGCTCAACGCCAGGCGGGAAGTGGGCAGTTCAAGCTGGCACCGAATAGCTCCGGATTCGCTTTGCTTGGAACCTTTATGCCAGGAGTCTATCCAGAGACCTGGAGAGTTCCGGACTATCTCTTGCCGTGTCACGAGTCACAGCAAAGGCCTGGCGAGAACACCGACCGCCTCTTTCGCCGACTTGCCCTTGACGAATTTGTGCGTCGCCCAAGTTACCATGCCGTCCGGGCCTTCCATAGCACGGTCACGAGCTGGAGAGGAATCGGAGGTGGTACACTGTATTGGTCCCTGCGCCCCGACCTATTGCCATTGGAAGCGAGAGCTTCAGCAAAGAAATGGCTGGATTGGGCCGAACCCTTCAGCTGGCGGTGGGTTTTGGTGATACATGTTGCGGCACTGGCGGCATTCGGCGTCGCCATTGTCCGACGTTCGCCGATCATGTTAGCAATCGCTGCGTCGATTTTCTTGAAGGTATCCATGCACGCCATGATGAGCGTTACACCCCGCTATTTTGTCGTGCCTTTGGCACAGGAATTAATTCTTATCAGCTTTGCCGTCGGAGAGATGCTTGTCCTTGGCTGGAAGCGAAGTCTGCAAGTGGCGCTGCCATGCCTGTTAGCAGCATTGGCAATGATGGGTCTTCTCGCCAAGGGCGTCGTCGTGGCTGATAGCTATCTGCTTGCCAACACCGAGCCGCTGCTAGAGTGCCCACCTTAGACGAGAGCACTTGTTGCCTTACAAAGCGATGACGGCACCAGCGGAAATTTGCCGCATCTGATTGGCCATATTGAGTTGCGCACCTGAATTGGCATCGCTGCGAGCGGCCTCGGCTTCACTAACCGCGCCCGTCATGACAATTCTCGTCGCGGTAGTCAGAGCAAACTCCAGGCCCATTCCCATTTCCAATCGCTCAACTGTGTCCGCGGTACTATCGTTGGCATTTGCATGAGATGCATCACGCTTGCGAACGTAGGCTTCAACCTGCAACTCCTCGTTTACCGGCAATTGCACAAAGGCAGTATGCTGCCAATGATCTTGCATCGGAACAGTTGTTCCCCCTTTGGCCACGACCTGGATGAACTGGGAATTTACTCCCACCGTCAGGAGCTCTCCCAGTGTTGAGCGGACGTGCGCCGTCCAAATGGCACCCTGTGACGTCGACAATTTGGACTCCAGCTCTGCTGTCGACGCCTGATCACTACTCTTCACACTGCCGCTCGTGGCTGGTTGGAGTACAACTCCCATCTCTAACGTGGGAAAATGGACGAGGGCCGCCATTCGCAGTGTTTGCAGGCTAACCTCTAACTCACCTTTGTCGAGAGGGACTCGCGTCTGCTGAAGTTCCAATTCGGCGCCGATGGTAAATAGATCACCAAGAGTAAAAGCCATAACCGGGGCCAATCGAAACTCGCTACCCACCAATTCATCGGCCATAAGTTCGTTGCTCTGCTGCAAAAGCCCCCTCTCGTCTCTCGTCGCCGTCGTTAGGGTGCTGTAGATGCGAGCTGCACTCACACGCAGACCTAGGCGACCCCGCGCTTTGCCAAAATGATTGATCCAGGTCGCGCGAGCAAACTGCGTATCTAGAAGCGAGTCGATCTCGGCGCTGCCGGTGTCAATGCGCGCCGAAGTTAGGCTTTGCTCGCTGCGGGTTCCGGCACTGAAATCGATACGATCCAGCTGGGTAACTTGCCGAATTTGGGCAGGAGAGGCGAAGTTTGGACTGTCAGTTCGAAGAAAGGGCAGAGTCTGCTGACCCGCCGCTGGTGCCACCCATGCAATATTTAACAATAATATCAGAATATTAAAACTGATTTTCATCATCCCTCCGAGCACCGAAGCAAGTCCCGCCATTTATCTGACATCCATTATAGCGCCCGTCGGGTCTCCATGATAGACAGCCCGTCTCTTAGACGCCAGGAGTCGCCCTTGAAACCTACAGACCATTCCAGCAGTACGCCGGGCGAGCCGCGCCCCAATAGCGGTCGCGACTGGGTTCGCTGGCAAAAAGCGGAGCAATTATTGCACGACTGGCTCACCGAAGAGCCCCGACGGCAGTTGGACAAGTGGTTGGCGTACGCATTGCGTGAAGACCGCCGACTCGGCAAGAAGGATCGACGGTGGTACGCAGACAAGATCTTTGCCGGCGTGAGATATGCGGCACTCACGGATGACCTCCTTTCGACGGCCATCGATCAACGGCTCCGAGGTCACCACCAGACTTTGCCTAGTGCCGCACTCTACCTGCGAGTAGCTGCACATGTTTGCGGCGACAGCGACTGCTCGGCTCCGCTGACCGATACGGAGCAGATGCTTTGGCCCACAATCCTGGCCGCATACGGCGAGATGCAGGCCAAGGCTGCTCGTCAACGTGATCACGAGTCTTTGGCGGCGGCGTTGCTACTGGCAGGAATTCCCAGCTCATTGGCGCAAGAACTCTCAAACCGAATCACGACGAGCGGCTGGAGCCCAGAACAAGTCGAGCGCTTTCTGCAGCTGCAGAATAGCCGCCCACCACTTTGGCTCCGACTCAATCACCCGGAAGCTGCTACCGAGGTGCTCGCCGAACTCAACGGCCAGAACTTTCAAGTGCATCGACACAATAAAATGCCAACGGCTATTGCCGCCGAAGGTTTTCGGGGCATTTACGAACTCGCAGCCTACAAACAAGGGCATGTTGAGATTCAAGATCTCGCCAGTCAATACATTGGCCGCGCTGCTGCTGCGAAGTCTGGAGAGTTCGTTTGGGATGCTTGCGCCGGCGGTGGCGGCAAAACCATGCAGCTCGCTTCCGATATGCAGGCGAAAGGAGTTGTCTATGCAAGCGATATCCGCGCTTACAAGCTTGACGAAGTCAAACGCCGTGCTCAGCGCGCGGCTCTATTTAATATTCGGACGACCCCTTGGGATGGTGTAACACTGCCAAAGTTCGGGCGCGAAGTAGAGCGACACGGCGGATTTGATTGCGTACTCGTGGATGCTCCCTGCTCATCCTCGGGAACTTGGCGCCGAAATCCGGACGCCAGACAGCGCGTGTCTACAGATGAGATTTTAGAACTTCAGCGCCTGCAGTTACAGATCTTGGCAAAGGCATCACAGGCCGTACGTCCTGGAGGTAGGCTGGTTTATGGCACATGCAGCTGGTTGGTCGCAGAAAATGAAGAAGTCGTGCGCCAGTTTCAGTTGGCACATTTGGACTTCGACTTGCTGGAGCAAAAGTTGTGTGGCGCGCCCCAAGAGGACAGTGACACGACCTTTGTCGCAGTACTCAAGCGGCATGATACGCCCGCAAACGCTTAGGGCAGGCGCACTGTCTTTGTCGTCAGAGCGAATTTGAATCCCGAGTGTTTGCAGTCAATTGGGTCGTCGTTATCACCTGTGGTTACCAGCGAGAATTTCGCCTTGGCTTCCTGCTTCGCACCTTTGGCGTCACGCGCCAGGGCCGAAAGGCCAGTCGCGACTCCAACCTGCCGCACTACGTCTTCGTGCAAATCAATGAGCAATCGACCCCGGCGCTGTGTCGGCGGTAGCACGCAGTTGCCCTTACCCTCGGCCATGCCGAGACAGTATACGTTACGGTCGTTGATCGGATAGGGTTTACCCTTCAGCGCGGGCCAACCATACATCTGATAGTTACCCTGCTTATTGAAAAGGTTTCCGTAGTTCTGGCTCGAAGCCAGCACCACCTGATTCATGGTCAGAATGATCTCGTCGTCGTAGACGATGTCCTGCTCTTCAAATTCAAAATTTACACCGCACAGCACCGAGTGCGAGGGAATCGAAACCTCGATGGCCTGTTCCCGCCGAGCAGCGATCACTAGCTGATGATTGATTCTATCAAATGGCATATTGTCGTTTTGACCCCATGCACAAGTCTCTGCTGGTGGGTCGAACGACAATTCCAAGCGGGTTTGCGTCACCTCTTGATTGGCACACAGCTCCGCAGTCTTAGCCAAATCTTCGGGGGTGGGCATAGTGAATTCCATTTCACGTTCACCGGGCTCGGTATCGTCAGCAGGATTTTCGCCAAGCTCGTCCGTCGGCTCGACGACTTCCGCCTCGGCGTCCGCATCTGATTTTTCAGTGCTCTGTTTCTTGAATCCAGCCTGTTCAAAGGCTGTATCGTTGCAGCCCATGCTTAGAATCGTCGAGCCCAATACGGCTACGATCAGGGGGACGTGAATTCCTCTAAACATCATCCGGGACCTCCTGTCCTGGCGCAAGTTCTCATAACTAGAATCCTTATCGGCAGGTTTTCGTAAATTCTATAGGGGCTTGTGCAACGGGCTGTGGTTTCAGAATGTTGCCGAGCTGCAATATGGCGTTAGAATATAGTCACATAGAGTTTTTCCGGGCGCAGATTAAACAGGCGGGGTGTTCCCATGCAGGCAGGGTCTATCGTTGCAGTCGTGGGTCTATTCATCCTGCCACTCACGTCCCCAACGGCGTGGGCCACTGGTAACTCCTGTGAAAGACTGCTCTCTGAAGACGAGTTGGATATTGCGCGCGATATCGCCCGCCGTATGCAGGCTCCAGCCCCGGTTGCGTCAAGATCGGTGCCGGCACTGGCGGCCGCCGGACTAGAAAGTTCGCCCGCAGCACCGCCATTGACTCTGCATGGAATAGACCCGATCCAATGGACTGCAACGGCACCGCCCAAAGTACGCGACACCATGGTGCGATGGGACCAATGGATTCGCTTCATGGATCGCCTGACCTCTGGACTCACTCGCTTTGGGCGTGGAGATGACACGGCGCAGATTTTTAACAACATTCATGCCGATAGCAAACGTCTCACGATCATGGCACGTTCCGACAATGTTTCGGGAGCGCGAGACATCTACGCGCGCGTCGCCACTCCACTCGAGATTGCACTTTGGGAGAAACTCCGCGCTGCTGAAACTTTGGAACGGCTGCAAAGTACGCCTGAGGCGCCCGAATATCAAAGTTCCGCCAAGGCCCTCTATCGTGCAAACATCACCATCGGACGAAACATACACGCTTACAGTCTGCATCGGCGCACAGTCGAAGCCTTACCCGAGGCGCAGAAAAATGCTATTCTCACTGCACCGATGAAAGACATCTACGCCCAAAGGCCAGATCTGGTGCAGTATGCGCGACCGAGTATGGATCGCTTTGAGGCGTGGGATATTTACCGGATGCACGTTGTAGGGCAACCGAACGTGGCACCATTCGCGCGGCAGGCGCAGATACTGCGCAGCGAGCTTATGGACACTTTCGTCGGGGGTGCGCTTTACGGCGTCGAACTCATCGGTGCCAAGGGCCTCGTCCAATGGATCGCACGACGAGTGCCGATTCATACTCCGGTTCTGGGCAAGGTCGCCATTGGCATCCAAGACTATGCCGCTATCCACAATCATCTAGGCGATGTTCTGCGACTTGTTGGACCAGGTCAGTCTTTGACGGCCGCAAAACTGTACGAAGGACTGGCTAACATCAATACGGAACATGGCAGGGGCGGGTTAATTACCTACTTTCGGTTGCGCTTCACTAAAAATTCGCATGAGCGGCTGCTGTCCTATGCTGCCAAGAAGTCTGCCACAGACAACTTCGCCAAGGAATTGGTGGGTGCGCATGCAACCGCGAAAGAGATGCCGGATCTGGGCGTCACAACCCTTCCCATTTCCTTCAAGCGCATCATCGGCTTTACCGTCGCGGCAGCCCTCACTTCCTTTGCCTGGAACCAAATCGAAGGTGGGAGAATGGTCGGCGATGCCTATGATCGCGCCAAACAGGAGGTGCGAGAAATCTTGTATCCCGCAGATGGCGAGCAACCGGCACCTGCTGGCGAGGGAATAGTTCCAGGCGCCGGCGTCAATCTCGTCGGCAGCATCAGCGCTTCCGCGCCCGAGTACCCGACCCTCGCCGAGATTCGATTAGCGATAGATACCTTCGCTTATGCAATGCAGGTGACGGCCTATGAGGCTGCTGCCGGAGATGCGCAAGCCATTCGCGACCTAGAGGCCATTGCCAATATCCGTCGTGGATTTGGCGTGCGCGAAAGCGGCGATTGGCCCTTGTAACCCAGACCAACCGCCACTCAGACTTACTCGCCGCCAAATTCCGATGGCTGAAATGGGCCACGTACGGCATGGATGTTCGTCGGACAGTTGTTGTGCACAAACGTGTTGCCGGCAATGCTAACGGTTACCGCTTCAACGGGGCGACCTTCGCCTTGATTGATGCGGTAATAGGCTTGTACGCCACCGTGAGCCGGCAAAACGCCCACTTTGCTGGGGTAGATCACTTGCCCATAGGAACGAACCGTTACGTTCGCAATGTCGCAAAATACGCGACCATTGCGCTTGTGTCCGGTCGGCGCCACGACCACGAGCCAGGATATATCTTGCGGTCCAAACTGAACGGGAAACAAACCCGTTTGACCTTCCCAAATAGCCACGCGACCCAAGGGCTGCGAAGCACGACTGATCGACATCAATTCACCACGAGTATAGGGACCTTGTGCCACGGCAGTACCGCTCATTGCTGCCAGAAGGGCTCCGACAATCACACTCATCTGCATTAACTTCATACGCTCTCTCCCTGATTTTGTGAAAGAAGGGCAGGTTCGCAGGCCCCACCCCTGAAAGACTTGCGCCGGGTTATCAGGCGCGACTGTGGTGTGTCTAGATAATTCGCCTTCGCGGCTGTTGCAAATTTGACAACAAATCAGCCGAGCCGATAGTCCACACCACTCAGCTGCAGCGACGTTTCTCCCCGAAACGTATTGGCACTAGCCGTCACGAGAAGCTCAACTGTCGAGGCCGATTGGAGATCCGCGTGAACTTCATTGAAGAACATGACCTTTTGTGGCTGACCGCCCCTACCGCAGATGGATAAAGCCGTGTGCCGCGGTTCGCCCGTGGCCTTATCGCGATAGAATTGGCAGCCCGCGACGGCAGCGCGTACCATAAAAACAGGCTCCTCAAAGGCATGACCGAAGGGCTTAAGGTCGCCCAACTCATTCGCTAAATCCAAAGACGCCAGATCCATCGGCAGCTCGCAGTCGTAGGCTTTGACGCTCTGCCAAAGCTCCGGATGTTGTTCGCGCAATGATCCCGCATGTGCCAGCAGTGCTGAACGAATGTCTGCTTCGCGGTCCGGAGAAAAGGAAAATCCCCCCGCCGCCCGGTGCCCACCGAACTTTTCAAAAAGGCGCCCACATTGCACCATGGCCTCGGTCACGTCAAAACCCTGAATGGACCGCGCGGACCCCTTACAGGCTAGCTCACCGCGATGAAATAGCCAGGTGGGTTTCCAATGGGCCTCGGCCACTTTACTCGCTGCGATGCCGACGACACCCTGATGCCAGTCACCACCGAGAAAGAGGACGGGGTCGTCTCGAAAATCTTCGGCCTGGGCGAGTGCTTCTTCGACGATGCGCTGTTGGATGCGTTTGCGCTTTTCGTTGCATTCGCCCATGAACTGAATCAACTGATCCGGATGCTCTTCAACAAAGGCGCGGACGACAATGCCCGCATGCTCCAAGCGCCCGACGGCGTTGATTCGCGGACCCAGACGAAAGCCAATGTCCTTCTCGTCGGCGGAGAACAGCATGGCGCTCGCTTCCATCAACTTTTGCAAAACGGGCCGCCGACTTTTCAGCAACGCATTCACACCCATCTGCGCCAGGCGATGATTGACCCCATTCAGCGGCACCACGTCACAGATGGTGGCCATACCGGTCAGCGCCAGGAGGTCGGTCCAAACATCAGGAGCGATAGGAAACTCTTGCGCCAACTGCCGCAGCAGCACAAAGGTAATGCCACAGCCGCAGAGCTCTTGATACTCAGTCGATGGATGCAACTTCGGATTGAGAATGATGCAGTCCGGCATTTTGTCCGGTTGTATCTTGTGGTGATCGGTACAAATAAAATCGACGCCCCGACTGCGGCAAAGTTCCGCTTCCGCGTTGGCTGTGATTCCGGTGTCCATCGTGATGATGAGCTGGGCACCCTCTTTGTCGATCAAATGCTCGATGGCTTTCAAGTTCAAGCCGTAGCCTTCGCGAAACCGGTCAGGGATGTAGTAGGTAAAATTGCTGTAGCCGATGGCGCGAAGATACCAGATCCAGCTCACACAACTCATCGTGCCATCGACGTCGTAGTCGGCGTAAAGGGCGATGCGCCTGCCATCACGTAATGCCCGCGCCACTGCCTCTTTCGCCGCAAATAGTCCGTAATCGCCGTAGGCTAGCTGAGCGATCGGGGAAAATGCCCGATTTGCCTGAATCAGGCATTTCAATTGGGCGTGGCTCTGGGGACGCTCGGTGCTGGCGGCCCGCCAAATCTGAAACTTTGATCCCACCCCAAGTCCCCATCGCAACGTGCGAACATTTTTAGGTTAATTGATGACCTATACCGTTTCACTGGCGGACGATCAATGATATGTGTATTAGGGCAGTCGTCACCGACGCTTAGCGAGGTTCCCATGAGCGAAGCAATACTAACCAAACCGTTTGCCGATTATTGCCATGCCCGTCGGGCCGGCGATTTATTGTACCTTGCGGGGCAAGGCTGCCGCGACCCCCATTCGGATGCGTACGCTGGTCTTGTACAGCATCTCGATGGCACGATCGTGCGTTACGACATCCAGGAACAAACTCGCGGTGTCTTCCGCAACATCGATAGCGTGTTGCTAAGCGAAGGTCTCGATAAACACCATCTCGTTGATGTAACCGTTTTTCTCATTCACAAAGAGGATTTCGCCGGCATGAACGCTGTGTGGAATGCCTACTTTCAAGATGCGACGCCTCCAGCGCGTACGACCGTTTTTGTGCAGGGCCTTCCAGGGCATAACTTTGTCGAAATGAAAGCAATCGCCACTCGCCATCGACCAGGCTAAACGCAAGGAGACCATGGCTATGACCTTCGCAACGAAACTAAAATTCTGCCACCATTTTATTGGTGGCGAGTTCGTCAAGAGTCATGATCAGGCAACGTTTCCCAGCATCTCCTCCGTGACCGGAGAGAAGCTGACGGACGTGGCCCTCGGCCGTTCTGCCGATGTTCAGTCCGCCGTCGACGCGGCTCGCACCGCGTTCTTCAATGCTGGTTGGCGCAATAGCACATACCAAGAACGAGCGCAGCTGTTACGCCGCATCGGCGATCTTTTGCTGAAACACGCTGACGAATTGGCCGCCATCGAGAGCCGCGATACAGGCAAGCCCCTTTGCGAAACCATGCACGGTGATATTCCGCGTGCGGCCGCAAATTTTCACTTTTTTGCCGACCTTTGTGTCAACCAGTCGCAACCGGGTTATACCGGCTCCGATGGCTCGTTTCATGTATCCGTGCGTGAGCCCATCGGCGTCGTCGGCCTCATCACCCCGTGGAATCTGCCGCTCTATCTCTTAACTTGGAAATTGGCACCGGCATTGGCCCAAGGCAATACGGTCGTGATGAAGCCAGCAGAACTAACCCCCATGAGCGCCACGGCGCTCTGCTATTTGCTTGAGGAGGCCGGCACGCCTCCCGGTGTTGTTAACATGGTGCACGGCTTTGGCGCTGACGGTGCCGGTGCAGCCTTGGTTCAACATCCAGAAGTCAAAGCCATCTCGTTTACCGGCGAAACCAACACAGGCGTCGCCATCATGCGTGACGCGGCACCCCATCTCAAAAAGCTTTCCTTTGAACTAGGTGGCAAGGGTGCTTCCGTTATTTTTGCCGACGCCGATCTGGTCAAGGCCACCGCCACGGCGACGCGCGCTGCCTTTCGCAATCAGGGACAGATCTGTTTGGCGGGATCGCGTTTATTAGTCGAGGCCAGCGTCTATGACGAAGTCATCAGCCGCATCCAAGAGCACATGGACAAGATCATCATCGGCGATCCACTCAACCCGCACACGACCATGGGTGCCTTGATCTCAGTAGAACATCGTGACCGCGTGGCCAGCTTTGTGGAGCTGGCCCAAGGTGAAGGATGCAAGATTTTAAAAGGCGGCAAGATCCCAACGGCTCTGCCGCAAGGCGCCTATTTTGAGCCGACCCTGATCGGCGGCGTCAAACAGTCGTCGCGCTTGATCCAAGAGGAAGTTTTTGGGCCTGTTCTGACGGTACAGAGTTTTCATACAACGTCCGAGGCGCTCGATCTCCTGAACGGAACTCCCTATGGTCTTTCCTGTTCCATTTGGTCGAGCGATCCGCAGACTCTCGATGTCATGTCGCGCGGCTCCCGCATGGGCATGGTTTGGCTGAATAGCTGGTTCTTGCGCGAGCTGCATACAGCCTTTGGCGGCATGAAGCGCAGCGGCATCGGCCGCGAAGGCGGACAGTACAGCCTGGACTTTTTCTCTGAATTCAAAACGGTATCGACACCCCGTTACGAGAGCGTGACCCTGAACTGAGCGAGTTGCCGATGGAACTGCACCTGAATAACAAGACAGCCCTCGTTTGTGCGGCCTCCAAGGGCCTGGGCTTGGCTGTTGCCCATAGCCTGGCGCGGGAGGGTTGTCGTCTTTTTCTTTGCGCTCGGCAAGAAGAACCGCTGCGACAAGCTGCTGAGGAATTGGAGCGCGAGTACGGCACCAATGTCGGAACTCTTGCCATCGACTTGACGGATACTGGTGCTGCTGGGCGCCTGCAGGCGGCGGCAAACGACAAGTTCGGCCCGATGGATATACTGATTAACAACGTGGGTGGTCCGGCACCATCGTCTGCTACCGCGACTCCTGAAAGCGAATGGCGCGCAGGTTTTGAGCGCTTATTTTTGAGTGCCACCTCTCTCAGTCAAGGTGTCATCGCTAGCATGAAGGCCAAGCGCTTTGGCCGAATCATCACCATCACTTCGCTCAGCGTGCTGGAACCCATCGAGAATCTCGTCGTTTCCACCAGCATGCGCGCCGCAGTCACCGCTTTCAACAAGACGCTGTCGCAGGAAGTGGCGCCTTTTGGCATCACCGTCAACACCGTCATGCCCGGTGTGATTCACACCCAACGCATCGAGCAATTGCGACATGCCAAGGCCAGCCGCGACGGAACGACCTTTGAAGACGAGATGCAGAAGACGCGCGCCACGATTCCCATGCACCGACTGGGCAAACCCGAAGAGCTGGCTGACCTTGTCACGTTCCTCTGCTCACCGCGCGCCGCCTACATCACTGGCGCCAACATCCCGGTGGATGGCGGCCAACGCAAGGGGTGGGTTTAAAGCGATACCCGTTTAACGAAAGGCAACACCCGTTGTCGCCCAATCCTGAAAGCGCGAAAACGTTTTCGCATCTGGGCATCAGAAGCCCCAAAATTTACAGAATCCACCCCAACTAAGTGGCTCCTTCCTTTGCCCGCGTAACTTGGCCAGAAGTTCGACATCGGCCAAATCTACGACGTCTGAGTTTCTAATTCTTTGTTCAACTTTGAATGCGTGATATATGTCCAAGCGTTTTCTTTGCCCTTCTGCAACAATTCCCTCCGCTTGCGCAGACGCTAGATCCATCCCGACAAAAGTCAGTGTCCCTTGGGCCACAACTAACCCTGAAACTGCGCTCAACCAAGGCATTTTTGACGCCGCCATAGTAATTCCGATTCCATCCAAAATCCCAACATCCGGGCCACTGTGCCCCGTCATGGTGACCACGGGCAGGATTGCAGCGGCGTGATCGACGGGAAAGCGGCCCGCAGCGGCCATTCGTGGTGCACACTTTGGAGCGGGCACAGGCCGCCTCAGGTTGTTAAAGGGCAGCTTCTTGCCACTGTCATCCATGTAGTTTCCTATCCGGCAAATTCCGTCACCGCGCGTCAAAGGAGTGACGAACTCATCTCCCTTTCGAACATACATCAATTTCAGAAGTATCCGACCTTGTGAATCCTTGCCCTGGTATGCGTAAACTTTTCTCACGGATTCACTTCGAACTCCTCCCGGAGTCAGGCGCTCAAATTCAGAGCCTGGTCCATAATTGGTGGGGTTGACCATCGATTCGCCCGGGCGACTGCGCACGATATACGCAAATGACACGTTAGGTTTTCCAAAGTCATTGACAATGCCAAATGAATCAGAGCTCCCAACGAACTGTGACCAACCATAACAGTCCATCGAATGCTCACTCATGTGCTCGGCTAACATTCGTGCGCTCGAAAACAATTTGGGATCGAATGGCTGATGCGCCGGCATGCCGCCTCCATTCAGAACCTGTGCTAACCGCGCAGCGTTTGAACTCGATCGCACGGATATCACGTCCATTCCAGGTAGATCTGGATTTACAAATCCGCCATCGACGACGAGATCCATTGCCAGATGCTCCGCATAGACCTGACCGAATATGTCCTTTGGAAATAGCACAGGGTCAATGCTATACGCAGATGAGCCAATCGTGAACCACCCTGCCAAGAAAATGCCGCTAACGAATCTAGTTTGTCGCCGCATGAGTTTCTCCTATCGGTACTTGACGTATCAATCCGGGGGAAAGTTGAAGATTTGACGATATAAGTTCAAGTTGGAGAATGCAGTTTGTGTTCCGAGGTAGGCGCAATCCCTACGCTCAGGTTGGCGCACAATGCAGAGGGCGATTTTATTGAGGAGTTTTCGCCGATATGCCACATTTGCAGCAGCTTTCTCGGTCTCAAAGCAGCCTTGGAAGTGGGATGAAATCCCTTGATTACGGGATATTGCGATACTTTATCAGATGCCCAGCCTGAGCGCTGCGGACAGAATGTAATGCAACCCAGCACCATCACAGGTGCATTTCGGAACCAGGCCAATGCTTGACCGTGACTTGATCAGTGCTCAAAACAATTCGGGGAAGTACTCGACAAATTCGGCGCGTATCTGCTCGCTACTTAACTCCCGCCCATCGCGTAGCCAACGGGTCGCGGCAAAGAGTTTTGGATCGCGCAAAATCAGATCGACCTCACGATTGAGATAGCCGAACTGCATTTGCACGCCACGCGCGGTCTTGCGAAAGGCTTTCTCCATGCTGAACCCATCGAGGACGACGATAATGGGTTGCTTGCCCGGAGAGAGTTCAACCGCCTTATTGACCGCATACGCGATCATCTCAAGATTATCTTGGGAGTACGGATGGCGATAGCCAAACTCCGGCAAATTGTAAAAGTGCGCGACGCGGCGGTAAGGATAGATTTTTTCAATTTTGCGCGCATAGTCACCCAGAATATAACGGACAAGCTGCCCATTCTGATTGTACTCGCCAAAGAAGCCCAGAATGACAAATGCAGCGCGCGGCAGTTCTTGCGGTGTCTTCGGAGTCAGAGTCTCGGCCGATAGCTGGGCCAGACCATTCATCAGCGCACAGGCAGCTGCCGCACTGGGATGCGGCTCGGCCATTCCTAGTTGCATACGAAGCAGCAAGACAGCGAAAAAAATGAACTTGCGCATCTTTCCAAACTCATCCATGTGGAGAGAAGACATTGCATCTATCATAGAGCATTTTGCCCAGCAACCGCAGCAACTACATGCTAGAATGACACACAATCCAAATGCAACAAATCAAGGTGGGTATTATGCTTCGTTTCGTCATTGCCACAGGTATGATGTTCGCCATTTTAAGTTGCAAATCCGCTCAATCGACGCTCTCGGAAGAGGTCAGCACGGGCGCAGGAACCAGCTGCTCAGAGGCGCAAGTTATTTCCTGGATCAAAGAAGTTTCGGCGCTAGAGCCACAGCTGATCACCGGCCAGCGTTATAGCCAGGACATTGCGACGGCCGGCAACTGCACCATCAAACGCACCCAGTGCGAGGGCCAATGCAACAGCGAGTTCTGGGGTGTGATGAAGCTCTGGTATGCCAAAGAGTTTGAGTATTGCATGGCGAGCTGCATGGATACCTATTCCCGCTGCGTCAAATCCCGGAGCGCAGCTGCCGCCCAAGGTGAAAGCGAACCGATCGACGTTCCTGGCTCTCTTGCCACGAGGCAACAGAATTTGGACCGTCGCGAAGCGCTACTGCAGCAAATTCATCTCTGTACCCAATCCCAAGGCCAGCAATACACGATCGGTCAAAAGCTGCAGCAACTTGGCCACCGCGAGCAAGAATGGGCAGCCCTTTCTGCACAATGGAAAAGCTTTCGTGAGCGCGACCCGCTGATTTACGGCACCTACCGCTTTATCAATGCGACCTTTATCGATGTTCCCGCACGGCGCAGCACTCAGAGTTTTGCCGACTGGAAACGGCAGTATGAGTCCGATGTGGCCCAATGGCGAATCGGTATGCAGGTGGGGGATGTCGCCCTGACCGGCCTTGATTATTTCACTTCGACTGCTGACTATGTGTTTCGCGCCGGCATCCCGGACAACAAGTTCCAGCTCAGCATGGAGGATTTGAGTCATATGGCAGCCCCCGGGATGCACATCACTCGCATCGTCAACGCCTGCGTCAACGCCGAGGACCTGTGCACGGCGATTTCCTGTCTCGGCCACCGCACGCAAGAGGTGATGAGCATTCGCGATAACCTGCAGAATGTTGAAGCTCTAGCCAAGGCCGATGATGGGCGCGAATTTGCCGTCTGCCGGCATTACGCCCCGACGTTCAAAGAGGTCTGCAACCTCTGGGCGAAACGCACAGGGAATGAAGGCCGCATCGTCTGCGGAAACACCGCGAGTCTTTCAACCATGCACGCATGGCCCTTGGTGCATTTCATTAAAAATGGTGAAAAATATGAGTACATTTATGACATTTTAAACGACCCATTCGCCCCGGACCTGATTCCGGTGAATCAGCCGGCTCGGGATCGGGCGAGCTTGCCGTGTGAATAGGCACCAACCTAGGGTGCAAGTAACCAGCTGAATTCATGAAATTACTCAATGCCCCTCAATATTTGGGGGTGGAGCGCCGATGCAATCTCCATAGAATTCGAGAAATCGGTCGGCCCTGCAAAGGAGCCTGACCCGGGAGATTGAATCCATGGAATGCAGGCCATTGCGACCAATATGCATCCTTTTGCTTGCCACTCTTGGCGTGTTGGGCTGCTCGCCCAAGCGCACGCAAGGTCCAAAGCCCGACACGACAATCAACAATAACCGGACTGAGACCGTCACCGAATACGTGGCCACCACTCGCGTCATTAAAGATCAGGATTTGACGTATACAGTCGAGGATGGTGACCTCGAGGGTTTGGAGATCTTCATCGCCAAATCCCTCATCACCGAGTCCTTCGATCTCGATGTGACGTTGACTTGGAATTCGAATCGCACCCAGTTTCGCCTGGCTGTCGTCGGCAACATGATTATCCCCGAATTGCAAGCCCTGGTTACCCTGCCAAAAGCGGTGACCGCTGATCTCACGCAAAACGAAGTCAACAACATCGCCTTCACTTTTGAAAACCTCGATGCGGAAGAGTCCGAGGTCGCAGCTGCCAACGTCACCTTTGGCGACCACACGGCCAAGATCAAGATCTTTTCCTGGGGCACCATCATATCCACCCATCCCGAGTCAGTGGAAAACGTGAAGCCGAAGATCACCTTTACCAGCCCAGCACCACCTGCTGCGGCCTATGTTTCACCGGGCGGCTCGTTGCCGATTACCTGGACTGCCGTCGATCTGGACGAGGAGCCACTCACCATTAACGCCTACTTAGTGAGCTCGACGTCTGGTAACTGTGATGCAGGTACGAAGTTGCTGGGTCCGATCAGTGAACAGGATGAGCAAGCACTGACCTGGTCACCGGCGGCTAGTGCAGCGTCGGCCACCCATTACCTTTGCGTGACAGTCGATGATGGTGCGACGGGGCTGCAGAAGTTTTATTCGCCGGCATTGAAGATATATCGGACTTGTACCTGGCTGGGTGGATCAACGGTCTGGGCAACATTAGGCAATTGGCAGAACTGTAACACCACAACGCCGCGACCAGAAGACCGGATCATCATTCCTTCTGGCGCAACTAATCAACCAACTGTAGCTGTTGCGACACCGCCAACGGAAGTCGACCGCATCAGCGCCGGCAGTGGCGGCACCATAACCATCAGCGCAGGCGCAACCTTGACTCTGGGGCATTCAGATACCATCAGTGGAGACATCACCATTCAAGGTACCGCCAATTGTACGACCTGCATACTAACAACGAGGCTTGATCTAGGGATCCTCAACGGCGCCACCCTGACCCTGGGCGCCGATCTGTTGGTGAAGATGGCCAATGACCGGTCGATATTGGTTGGGAGGGAGACGTCCCACGGCTCCCTGGCTACCGGCGCCGATCCAGGTGGCTCCCGTCGCCCCACCGTTACCGGCAACCACGCCACGGCACCTCGCTGGAACGGCATTACGGTGTTGGGAACTGCCGATGACTACAGTTCTGTTTCGCTTACCGGCCTAGTCCTCAATGACCTAAATGCCGTCAGCGCCAAAGCGGCGATTGCCTTCAGCAAGTATTACGCCATCCCAAACATGGCGAGCGTCGTTATGGACTATGTCGGTGATGAGGCGGGCCCGTACATCACGCTCAAGGACTGCAACACCGCCGACGACGGACACGACACGACCTGGACAGGCATGGAGTTTAAGGACGTGGCATCCCTGTCAAACATCGATACGTCGAAGACATGTTTGTCGGGTGATATTTCCTTTTCGGTCGCCGGTACTGGCCTTGGCTATGGCCCAGCCATGGAACTAGACCCCAATGGAGTGGTTTCCTGGACGACGGCCACAAGCTCTGCTTGCACCTGGAAGATGTCTCCCGCCAACAGTGTCTGGTCCAATGCGGCCAATTGGGACAGCTGCACGAACGGTCGAGGGGGCTATCCTGATTGCAACGATACGGCGTCGTTTCCCTCGGGCGCCGGCGGCATGCCCATCACCATCAGTGGCGTAACCTGTGCGAAGGAAATTGCCACAGGCACAGGTTCTCCCACCTTTTCGGTTCAAGCAAATTCGACCTTCTATGTGCTGTCCGGCTTTATCAAAGGCAATCTCAACGTCCAGGCTGCCACCACCAGTTGCACGACTTGCGTGCTGGAAGGGGGCCGATCTGACTTCCGCATCACCAATGGCGCGACCCTGACGTTGAACAGCGGCGTCATCATGCGCAGCCACTCGAGCAAGTACGTTTACGTCGGCAACGATGGCGGCGGAACTCTTACCACTGTTGGCGGCGGCGATGAGAGTGCTAGCAGAATCTGGCCCACGATAAATCTCGGCACCAACTGGTTTGGCATACAGCTCAACGGTACCAGTGGGAACTTGGCCGCGGTCAATTTCAATGGCGTGCGCATCGATGGCGTCCACAACGGCTATGATTTACTGGGCGTGGTCGACTATGCCAACTTCACTAAATTTGATTCTGCCGTCATCAAGTATCAGGGCACGGCGGCGACCAAGAAGTACTTTGTCAATTTTGGTGAGTGCGCCAACACCACGGTCAACGACACCTCATGGACCGGAGTCATCTTTGACCAGGCCATCACCACGGGCGGCGGTAGCATCAACGCTAGCGGCGCTGACTGCGACTTGATAAATGAATTTACAGTGAACGGTAGCGGTGCCGGGTTTGGCGCAAATTATGCGAATGACCCCCACGGCAAGATTACCTGGACGGCTCAGTAGTTAAGATCCGCCAGCGTCCCTGGCGGGTAGTAGTCCGCGACAGTCGCGATGACAGGGGATTGGGTGTAGTCCATATCCAGCACCTGCCCATCCTTGATCAAGAACACATGATAAGTCCACTCGTGGATGAGCGGACGCGGCTGATTCGGAAACAGTCCATATCGCCCCAGCACATGCACCACTTCTGCCTTGCTCAGATCTTGTTTCGCATCGAACAACCGCTGCACCAATCGGTACGTGTTCTCTCGACACTCAAACTTCGAATAACACGTCTTGTCGCTAAAGGCCTTTTCAAAGACCTGCACCGCCACCAGATCACAGGTCGGTACAGAGGCCAGCAATCGGCTGCTAGAAAACAACAGCCAGACAAACATCGATAGGGAATACCTAAGTTTCATCTTGCGCCCATTCCCGGTTAGTCGCAAAGCCCTTGCCCTAACTGCCAGCGCATGGATCCAAGCGACATGTCCGTCTGTCCTGGCTGCGCTTTGGCCGCTGCAGGCACCACTGTCAGTACATCGCCCAATCCCTGCGGATCCCAGCAGGCGTTGTCTTCCTGATCCGATGAACAGGTCACGACCACATCCGCGTCTTGGCTGGTTGCGATATCGCAATGAGCAGACACGGTGACTTGCACACCAACGTCATCTCTTCGCCGCACCGTACAAAACCCCGGGAGTGGCCCAAAGGTCACACAAATCTGCTCATTGCCGTCTCCTCCTGATGTGGATTGGGCCAGAAAGCTCTGATGGGCCCAGGCGGACCGAAAGGTATCGCGACGCTGAGCGGCGCTAGCGGCGTTCGCTGACGAGTCCATGTCGCTGGGAGTGCAAGCCGCAACGAAAATCGCCGCGGTAATAACGAGCACTCTTTGCGACAACATTTTTCGGCAAAGATCATCCATGGCACTCACCCCACACTCTCATCGCGACTACCGACACTCTTTCACAAAATAATCGCGGTAACGCTCATACATCAGCGTTGAGTAGTTTTCTGCGCGCATTTCAAAGCCATACGGCATCCGGGGATTCATCCCCAAGAGACGCTCCACATGTTGACGAATATTCTTCAGGCCAAGGGGATGCACATACAGGGTCATTTGATTCATGATCGGATCACTCCCCATACGCGCGGCCCAACTTGCGTAGTCCAGTCCCTTGAGTTGCGGATACTTCGCCAGAAGCTCTTCCATGGACGCTTGGTAAGGCGCGGCTTCCGATGACCGCTTCGCCTGCTCGATGCGCTTTTGCGCCTGCAACAGCCAGGCGGACGCAGACATGCGCAGCACATACTCCCGCAGATCCATCCCCTCCTCGGCCAAGCGAAACATCAGCTTCTCCGCATCGGCGGAAACGTCGGTCACGACAAAATTTTCATTCACGTCGTTGACGCTATCGAGATGCCGCTCGTCGAGCAGACTCATGATGGCACCGCGACGCGCCGTCAGCGCATGCCGGCCAAGGCGCATGGCCTGGGTGCCGCCAAAATCAGGAATCCAGCCCGGTACAGGTACCTCGTCGTAATCTTCTGCCTCGTACCACGCCGTCACATCCAAAGGGTTGCCGCGGCCATCGATTCCCGACGCGCTGGTGAAGACGTTCCCCAGAAACACGCTATTGGGCTTAAAAACCTGATCGAAATGAACGGGTGTGTACAGCTCAAGCTGCGCCAACGTGGCCAAGGTTAACGCACCAGCATAGCAGTCCACATAGGTATTTTCGCGATCGTCATACAACGCCTGCAAGGCGTCGGCTGGGCTCTGATCGGCGCGGACATACATGGAGAGCTTTGCAGATTCCATCTCCCAGAGATGCTTGGCCGAGGTGCCGACAATGCCCTCGCTCTCCGCCATGTCGTGTCCTGGGTGACGGACGCGAGCAAACGTAAAATTCTTATTGGCCACGAGTTTTTTAGCTGCGCCTTGTACAGCCCGGCTCAGCCTGATGCGCTGGGCACACTTGCTGTTATCCGAGGCGATCAGGGCGTCCAGTTGCGCCTCCATTGCCCTTTCCCCATCGACGCCATCCGCGGGCGCGACAGCGACTGACAAGCCGCCGCTCTTTTGCGCCGCCTTCAGATTCTCAGCCGCGCATACGGCACGCGCCCAAACGGGCGCTTCCGCCCGCGCTGTGGTCGATTGAACGAATGACCAGCCAAGGTGCTCCAGGAACTTGGCTTTGCATTGGATAGCTGGCGATTTGCCTTGAGTAAATGATTCCGCTTTGACTTCCGGACCTTCGAGGACATAGCTGGGGCCGCCGGCGGATTTGCAGCCAACGCTTGTCGCCGCCAATGCCACAACAGTTGCGCGCACGAGTCTTGCTGTGCATCCCTGCATCTTCACCCACTCCTAAAACTGCAATGACGCGAGCACTCCCTCATGGACGTGGTCGCTGATTCTCGTAAATAAACTTAACTTCACTGTCGGTCAGGGCCCGGCCCCAAAGACTGACTTCATCGATGAGGCCCTTAAATGACGGTGGATCCGCATACTGCAGGTTACCCGGGGCGATACCAATGAACCATTCCTGAATGTCGGTCAATTCGGGAGCGCCAGCATCAAGGTCACACCGCACATCGTTCATGTAAATTGCTCGAAGGCCCGCTGCCCAGGTGACGGTGATCATCACCCACTCATCCTCTGGCAAGGTACAGGCCAGCGTGGTTCCAAGCGTTATGGTGCCCTGAGGCTCCAGATAGCGCAGGCCAGCCGGGTCAAACCCATGAGAAAGCAACGCATCATTGGACTGCGAACCAGGGGATTGGCTACCTCCCAAAATATGCTGATCACGAGTGTCGTTATCGGTTCCTCGAAACCAGCCCATCCACGTTCCCCTTTGTGGATCATGTGGACCTTCAGACATACGGATGAATTGGGCGGCTCCGGTACTTAGAAATGCAGTACCCAGAAGCCCGGAGGCCGAAGATGCGCCGTTCGTCCCGGCATATTGCGCCGAACTATTGAGGCTCGTATCGCGCGCATCCAAGAGCGGTTGAAAGTCGGCCTTATTACTTTCATCCAAGTGAAAAACGCGCACAGCATCTGTCATATCAAACCATCCATCGGCTCCTTGGCCATCGGGAAAGGCGCGTGGCAAAAGAGCCGAATCAGCCGCACCAAAGACGATTTCGCCCGCGCCCGCAGATTGGGGAGCTCCCGCTTTCACCGCACAAACCAAGACACCGTAAGTGCCATCGGCATCGGGCAACTCCACGTCATAGCTCGTCACATTGCCGACGATGGCACTGGGCTCGGCGTACCACTCGGCACAGTTGTTGGGAAGGTAGCTAGGGCGTACGGCGATGGCGTAATTCACCCCAGGCGTCGCACTTGCCGTCCAACTAATGGTGGCACTGGCCCCGTCACGAGTCACTTGCACATTGGCTGGATTTTCGGGGGCAATGCGTTCGTTATAGCTGGAGGGAGCGGCGTCTTCGGCGCCAAGACACACCAATGCCATCGTCACCGTACCGCCCAGCCCGATGGCCAGGGAAAATCCAGTGTACTGGCCAGTCTTATCCAATCGCGATAAGAGACCCTTGCCCTGCCCGACAAACAGTGCATCCCCATTAGCAGGAGTCAGCACGATGCCTACCGAGTTGCAAGCAGCGACGTCCGATGTTGGGGCAAAGATGGTGTGTCGTGTTTCACCCAAAGCAGCTGCGTCGCCACCATCCGCTCGTTCCAGCGTCACGGTCGAAGGTGCGTTGAGCTGTCGCGACACCACCCACGAATCAGTGATGGCCACCGCATAGTCGATGACGACATTGCTCAGGCCACTGTGAATTTTTGGAGCTGCCAAGACGCTCGCCCGGCCATCGGATGTTTCGGCCAGAAAGCCCGGAATTCCTTCGTCATCGCGCGACGGTCGCTTGGCGGCCACGGATCCCCCACGCTGGTTCTCCTCGGCTGTATTGGAACCCGCACGGGTACAACCCAGCAGTAAACCTACCAATAATAGCGCAAAAAGTGCCGTTCTTTGCCAAAGCAACACTGCCGAGTACCTCCGTATAAGGATTATCGGCAATTCAACTGCAGGACTTAATTTTGTCTTTTCCCAATGATGTGAGTCTTGACGGGGCGCGATGCAGCCATTAAAGCCATCGCGCCCCACAGGCATTTCGCCAAGGACTAGTGGGAGGGTGGCGGTGGCGCCAGCGGATTTCGCGAACCGATCTCAGGAAAAAGAGCCCGCGTGAAGTCAAAGCCGTTTCTTGAACCTGACGACGAGTTGCTTGGGTTGACCAAGACACCGCCACTAGTCATGCTGCCGGCACCGGATGGGGATGTTCCGCTTGCCGCGCCTGATCCCATGCTGCCGCTGCTGGTTGAGCCACTGCTGGTTCTACCAGCGGGTGGCAGGGAGCTTCCACCGCTGCTGCTCGAACCGCTGCTACTTGTCGAGCCGCTGCCGGTTCCACCTGCGGGTGGCAGCGAGCCTCCACCGCTGCTGCTCGAACCGCTGCAATTCGATCCGCTACTGCTCGATCCACCGCTACTTGTGCCGCCACTGCTTGTACTGCCGCCAACTCCCCCACCAGACCCGCCGCCATCGCAACACATGCGGATACAATTTTTTTCCTTGTTGCCACCACAGCAATGACCACACTTGGCGCCGATCAATTCAAAAGATGGAGATGCGTCTCGTAATTCAAGCACCCAACTGACAAAAGGATTGACGCCATTGCTCGTACACGCCATCAGTTGCACTTCTGTAGCTTCCATGGACGGATCGGCAAAACACTGGACACCTGGCGACGAAATCATGCGCTGATTTGCCACAGCTTCGGAGCTACAAATCACAACGCGCAGACCCTCGTCTGGAAGAAGCGGTTTAACGACACAAGCTTCTGGGTCAAGGGATAAAAGACTCATCCACGCCATCTGCAGCCCGGTGGCCTGCACGGAGTCCAGTGGTTCTTCATCGACATAGGCGAGCAGCTGACGAATCGACTGCATAATCGCCGTCAATGTTTCCGCACTCAGCCCAGTGGACAGATTCAATTGAAAATCACTGCCAAAGACCTCTTTGCCACGCATGGTCATCAGCGCCCACTCAACGACAGGATACTCGGCAAGGTAAAACTGAACCTGCGGCTCTGTAAATTCGCTGGTCATCGCTTCCGAGCTTGCGTGTTGCCGAGTCGCATGCGTCGTCTCACGATTTCGTCCAGCGTCAGTTGGCTTAGACGACGGCTGCGCGCAGTGGAAGTTTGCCAGCAGAAGTGAGCTGACGCTTGCTGTACGCATGACGTTACCAATGCCCATAATGTCCCTCCTCAAGTCGTTTACCTCGCTGATGGAATGGGAGGGTAAATGCAGTAACCGCACCAGCCGATGGGAAGCTCCAGACGCGCCGCTAACTCATCGTTTTCCATGACTTTGTTGATGGTTATCGGTCGTCTTGTTCTGTTCAGCGGCTGGGCGCCGATATCGGGGAATGTCGATATTAGTTAGGAATGACCGAATGTTATAGAAAAACAGGGGGAAACAAGGGATGGGTCTTTCCTCGGGGCCAGAGACGAGCAGCAGTTAGGCCGCTTCGTCACCATCGTGCGGCACGGTGGCCTCGACACCAGCATCTTGGCACCAATCTTTCGCGAGGATATCGCGCACGAGGCCATGCGCATCGTCGGTCGCGCCGTTGCTCATGCGTCGCATCAGACTGCGATATTCCTGCACGGCGATGCGCGACATAGGCAACACTTGCACGCGCAATAGCCACCGAGCCAACGCCGCCCAAGCCAGCAGCCGATGCTCAACGCTCAAATTCTCGATCTTGGCAAACACCCGCTCACCGACGATCTGCAGGCGAAGCGAAAAGTCGATGGAAGTATCATAAGCAGCGTCAAATCCTAACAGGATCCCATACAAGTCACCCAAGATCTTACGCGACACGCGACTATTGCGCACCAAGTGGCTGACCGAAGTCATTCCTTTCATCCACTGTGTGGTCGGCTGGGCCAGCGCCCAAAGAATGGCTTCTGCCACATACTCAGCACCTGCATGCGTGCCGCTCGGACGAACGGCACGCCAGACTGCGGAAAAGCTGGCGGAGCGAAGCGCATCCCGCAACATGTCTTCCCACTGCAAATCCAGTCGTTGAGCATCATCCAGCGCACATGCCTCCGCCGAGAGGCGCGAACAGGCGTCGGCAGCATCCAAATCTCCCAAGAGACGCAACACGCGCACGCGAGCCAGGCGCGCCGTTGCCAAACGCTCAGGCGATAATCCCGCCGCCTCGGCTCGCTGTAACTCCAGCAGTGCCATCGACATATGCCCAAGTCCAATCAGGCGAGTCGCCAAGGCTAACGATGACACCCCTGCATCGCTCTGCTCCGATGGCAAAAATTGCTCGGACAAAATCTGCTGCCAGGTCGCCTTTAGAACCTGCCCGTGCACAAAATATATCTGGCTGAGGACGTTAAAGAGCTCCGAATAGAGAAAGGCCAGCTTGGAACGAGTCCCGCGAACGTTTTGCACGCGCACGATGGCTAAAGCAATATCGGCAAGCTGATCTATTTCCGAGAGTGTGAGGCCCCGATGCCTCAGGTGATGCACCAGTGCGGACACGGCGTACACGTATCGCTGCATCATGGCGTCCGAAGACATGTCTTCTGCTAAAGAGTCGACACGCTCTTTCGCCCGCTGCAAGCGGGCCGGAAGTCCTTGCGCGGATTCAATCTCGTTCAGCTCAGATTTTATTTTCGCCTGAACGTCCCGCACACAAGCTGTGGTCCATCTCGCTGCCATCGATCGACTCCTGATGATTGTTTGACTCAGCACACAGCAACGAGCATGCCGGTCTGCTGCCGCTGGTCCAACACCTTGCGACGCTTCGGCTGGAATTCAAATGTTCTTTAGTATTTTCAGTATCTTGAGGCAACGCTTTCGGGAAAAACCAGGTTCTGTCCAAACGCCCACGGTCTTAGCAACGTCAAGTGACGCCCAGCTAGCAGGACCATCAACATACTGTAATTAATGATATAAATAAGAACATGGCGTCGATTCAGGGAAAAAATCAACGCTCGTTTCCCCCTACTGACTGGGACCCGATCCGCTGGAGCAGCCAATGCAATAGCGCATCAACCCAGGCCTTTACGGAACCGTTCGTTCTCTGTGTCACCGACAGCAAGCCGCTGGCGAATACGTGCCAGTGACAACCGGAGCGCTGTGGCGTGCCGCGACCAAAGAAGGTGTTTTCCGCGGCAAGGTTTTTCGCAGGACGACGAGCAAGACGGAGTTTTGCAGCGTTGCGGCGCAGGTGAATTAGCCCAAATTGCAGACTCTGCCGCGAAACGGATGGAGTCTGCTGTCGCGACACTAACTTTCATTCGCCGTAGCAAGTCTCGGCGATCATAAGCTGCATGTGCTCACGGTCAACAACTGCCAAGTGCTGGCAACCACCAAAGGAATTGCCGTCGTTGCCGGTGAAGAGCAACAACTCGAAGTTTCGCAATGCCGATTGCAGCGGTGCGGCCACCTGCAGAATCACATCTTCTAACTCTGACTCATCCAAAAATGTCCCCGCGTTGCGAATCGCTGCCAGGATATCGCTGGATTTTTTGCTGCTGGCCTTAACGATCACCTCTTCTGGTCGTGAGTAAGCGTCGCTTCCACGCAAAATGTAAATGGCTTGTTTGAGCGTATTCTCCCACGTTTCCGTCCGCGCGCGCTTCACCACATCGAAAGTTCGCACAGATAGATTCGCATCCGCCGAGACCA
Organism: uncultured Oligoflexales bacterium; assembly: GCA_964560765.1. Lineage (GTDB taxonomy): Bacteria > Bdellovibrionota_B > Oligoflexia > Oligoflexales > CAZLMG01 > CAZLMG01. The sequence continues at coordinate 123,134 of CAZLMG010000006.1, read as the reverse complement.
TCAAGCTCTCGAGTGCCAGAAATTCATCGGCAAACTTCTGCAGACCGATATCTTGCGGCACATCTGCCCGCACAAGTTTTGCGGCTAGAGCTGGCGAAGCCAGCAAAGCGGAAATAAGAATGATGATGGCTGAAACTTTGAGCTTTGACGACATATGAAGAGCCTCCTGCGTCCGGTGAAAATCAACTCCGTCCGCTAGGTAGCTCCTCTTGTGGCTTGCCGTCAATAGGCATTAGACGAATAACGTCGCAACTTAATATGCTCTACATAAATAACAACATCCGCGCCTGGCAACGTCCTATCGCTAGGATCGTAGCAAGTCGGTAACAGCCTGTTTCGCCTCAGCAACGGCCCTCTCAAGGCCAGCCAACTGCGTCCCACCTGCCTGCGCCAAATCCGGTTTACCGCCGCCGCGCCCTTCAATCATGGGAGCGAACTTATTGATCAACTCGTTGGCTTTTACCGTAGTCGGCGCATCCTTGCCGACAGCCGCCAACAAGAACGCTTTGCCCTCGTCAGGTAGGGCCATGCCCAAAATAACCACGGACTTGCCATTCTTTTGCCGCAAACGATCCGCCATTTCGCGCAAAGCTTTGACCCCTTGACTGTTGGGCGGGCACACCGCCGAAATAAGGGCCGTGCCATTGATCATGGGAGCCGAGTTCAGCAGCTGGTCGATCTCGTTGCCGAGCTGCGCCGACTGCATCTTTTCCAATTCACGACGCACGGCCTTTTCTTGTTCGGCCATCTTTTCAATCTTCTGCACCGCCTCATCGGCGCTACCCGCCTTCAACAGGCCGCGCACAATGCGTGTCTCTTCTTCGCGCTCGCGCAGATAGGCAAATGCCCCCGCCGATGTCATGGCCGTGATCCGACGCACGCCAGCGGCGATGGCACCTTCGGTAACGATCTTGAACAGTTGAATTTCTGACGTATTGCTGACATGCGTGCCACCACACAACTCAACAGAATGATCTCCGGCCCGCAGCACCCGTACTTTATCGCCATACTTTTCACCAAAAAAAGCGATAGCCCCACTCTCGATGGCCTGTTCCTTATCCATGACGTCGGCCTGCACCGCGCGTGGCAACCAGATCTGCTCATTCACCAGGTCTTCCACCTGCCGCAACTCTTGGGCGCTGACGCCCTGAAAATGTGCAAAGTCAAAGCGCAATATGTCCGGACCGACGAGTGAGCCGGCCTGCTTCACGTGATCACCCAGCACTTTGCGCAAAGCCCAGTGCAAAAGATGCGTCGCCGTATGATTGCGCTTGGTCAAGGCGCGACGCTCTGCCGCCACCTCCTGCTGATAGATCTCCCCCACTCTGATCGCGCCACGCTCGACCCGCAGCTTCAGCGAGATCAACGAGGGAACAGGACGCTGCGTATCTAAAACGGTCGCCGCAAATCCAGGACTCGTGACGCGTCCCTGGTCACCCAGTTGACCGCCTGACTCCCCATAAAATGGAGTGCGATCGAAGACAACTTCCACCTCTGCGCCGACGCCTCCAGTAAATGCATCGACCACAGCACCACCCTTGCTGATGATCGCCATTACCTTGCCGCTGGTCGATTCGCTCTCATAGCCGACGAATTCAGGCGACTTGCCTTGATCGCGCAATGTATCCGCTAGTCGGTGATAAACCGCAGCAATGGACTCTTCGCCCGAGCCCTTCCAGTTCTTGCGCGACTGGGCCCGCTGCTGCTCCATGCTGGTTTCAAAACCTTCTTCATCCACATCCATGTGCCGCTCGCGCAAAATGACGCGGGTCAAATCCAAAGGGAAACCAAAAGTATCGTAAAGCTTGAAGGCGATGTCGCCACGCAGGACACCACCGCGTGGCAGCTTTGCGGTTTCGTCATCAAGAAGGCTGAGACCCTTTTCCAAAGTGCGATAGAACTGTTCTTCCTCCGCCGCTACAGCTTTGCCGACGAATGTAGCTTTATCCTTCAAGTCAGGATACGCACCCGACATTTGCTCAACGACAAAGCCGCACACCTTGTGCAGAAACGGCGCTTCAAAGCCGATGGTCTTGCCCATGCGGATGGCGCGGCGGATGATGCGACGCAAGACGTAGCCACGACCCTCATTGCTCGGAATCACACCGTCGCTGATCAAGAATGTCGATGCTCGCGCGTGGTCGGCAATGACCCGAAACGCAGCTCTCGTCTTTTCGTTGGTGATATCATAGGCCACTCCTGCCAATTTCGCTGTGCGTTGAATCAGCTCCTGAAAAAGGTCCGTCTCGTAGTTGGAGTCGGCACTCTGCATAATCGAGGCGATGCGCTCCAGGCCGGCCCCGGTGTCCACCGACGGTCGCGGCAAGGGCTGCAGCGTACCGTCCGCCTGTCTGTCGTACTGCATGAACACAAGGTTCCAAAATTCCATGTAGCGATCGCAATCACAGCCGACGGTGCAGTTCGGCTGGCCGCAACCATACTTGGCGCCGCGGTCGATGAAAAGTTCGGTGCACGGTCCACACGGCCCCGTGTCGCCCATCTGCCAAAAGTTATCCTTCTCACCCATGCGAAAGATGCGATCCTTGGGCACGCCCTCTTGCTGATGCCAAATATCAGCCGCCTCATCATCTTCGCGGAAAACCGTCACGTAAAGGCGATCCTTGGGCAGCTTTAACTCATTGGTGACAAAGCCCCAGGCAAAACGAATCGCGTCGTGCTTGAAATAATCGCCAAAGGAAAAGTTTCCGAGCATTTCAAAAAAAGTATGGTGGCGCGCGGTAAAACCAACATTTTCTAAGTCGTTATGCTTGCCGCCTGCTCGCACGCACTTTTGCGACGTGGTCGCGCGCGTATAGGGACGCTTTTCTTTGCCGAGAAATACATCCTTGAACTGATTCATGCCGGCATTGGTGAACAACAATGTTGGGTCGTTGTGCGGTACCAGGGACGAACTCTCCACCACCGCATGCCCGTGTCGCTCAAAGTAACTTAGAAAACTCTGCCGAATTTCTGCCGCTTTCATACCATCCACCTCAGTTGCTACAGCATCCACCAGTTGTCGCACCCCATGCTACGCAAAACGCATCACGCTCGCACCAGCTCCGTACAGCGGACCATAGGCCAACACCTGCACCGGCTGAGCTTCTGCACCCAAAATACCTTGCAAGAAGGCAAATGCCTTCATCCCCATATCGCCCTTACAAGTTCGACTGTACTCTGGGACCCAGCGTCGCGCCTCGTCTAGCTTACCCTGCTGCAAGAGCTGCAGCCAGCGACGGTTCCACTCATCGTCACTCGGTTTACGAATGTGATCTTCCCGCAGGTCGATCTCATGGGTAAAATAATTTCCACTCAACAAACTGGCGACGACGACCGCTGTCTTTTTACCATCGCCGTCGATGGCGGCGCGCATGGCACGACCCAATTTCAAGGTCGCGTCATAATCTAAATAAACACTACAAGAGACCATATTCACAGGCAGATCATGCAGCCCCAATAAATTGTGCGCGACAATCGTGCCCGTATCGACGGGAAAACCCTCATAGTCGATTAGCTGCGTGGCAAACCCTTCCAATTTTGCTTGGTGCGCCAGATCCCTGGCAAAGGATGGATCGACGGAAAAATTGAACGGCAAATCGGGCTGATCGTGCCAGTTTTCATCCACATGCGTACCCTTCAGCCGCGGACGAGCCTGAAAACTCGTTCCCAATACCGACAACCACTGCGTGCTGTAATACAAGATCCGTTCACAGCCAGCATCTTTCAGCTGCTGCCCCAAGGCGCCAGCAGCCTGCGATAGCTCCTGATACGATGCATTACGGTCGGGGCGCATCAAATGCGGCCAACCCGGAACCCAGCCAGCACCCACCAAATTTTGAGAAGTTGCTTGCGTGCTCATTGCCGTGCTCCCTTCGCAGTCGTCGCTGCCACCGCCTCTGCGGCATTCGACAAATCCCACTCCATGACCGCATTGCCGGTCCCAATCACCGTCCCATAGCCGTGCAGAGTTGCTGGAACCTTGGGAAAGCCCATGGCACTCAGCATCCAACTCAGGCCCCCGGCTTTGATCTCGGCTGCAGCCTCACTGATAAACTGCGGCATGACTTCTAAAAACTCATCTAACTTGCCTTGCCGCAGCAAATTGATCACCCGCACGTCCCATTCGTACTGGCTTTGACTGAATACGTGTTCTTTCGTCATATCTTCTGGAAGCGCCGGGTTTGGCTCGGCGCTAAAGTGAAAATGCGACAGTGTATTGCTTGCCGCCAACACGGCGCGACGCCCGGTCTTGGCAATGGCGCGGCGCGTCGCCTCCCCTAGCTTAACGAATTCCTCTTGTCCGGTGCGGTCATCGTAAAAATAGGGTGAATTGTTGGCACTGATCGCCACTACAGGAATGTCCCAGTCCGGATTCAAAAGATGCAGCGACGTAATGGTACCATAGTCGACGCGAAAGTTAGGGTTCATCATCTTCTTCATCGTCATGCCTAGTTCGCAGCCGGCACCATGGATTTCGCCAGCCAGCTCGGTGTCGACATCCATCTTAAAGCGATAGCGAAATAAATGCGGAAAGATCGGATCGACAGACAGCCCGGCGAGTTGCGGCACCGCCGTCACGTGGTGACCTACGGTTGTTTGCCAATGGGGCGAATGCACCAGAATGACGTCCGGTTTCAGTGCGCGGATTTTATCGCGACAGTTCTCGTAGGCCCAGCGTAGGACCTCCCAGCCCCCGCGCGACCTCGGCTCGTTTTGTGGCGGGTTTTCGCCATAGACCAAGTGTGGTGGATGCGGTGCGAGAAAACCGGCGACAATCCGGCCCGTCTGGCTCTGTCCCATACTGACCTCCCCTGATATACAGAAATTCTGCGAACCTACTTTGTTAGCATATCGGGGGGATGTTTACCAAGAAGCAAACGGCCGGCGCCTCGATGGCTACCGGCCGTAAATTCCAGTATCTTTGGCTAATATCAATTCGCGTCGATGATGTCCCAGCGGCTGTTACCCTTATCACGCAGTCCATCCCAGTCCAAGTTGACGGTTTGCCCTGGCGCAATTTCAATTTGAATGGATAAATCCGTAGTTGTTGGCGTCGTTGTGCCCGGAGGCGGTGTTGTGCCTGGTGGCAGCGTCGTGCCCGGAGGCGGCGTTGTGCCCGGTGGCAGCGTCGTGTCTGGTGGCAGCGTCGTACCCGGAGGCGGCGTAGTGCCCGGCGGCAGAGTTGTGCCCGGCGGCAGAGTTGTGCCCGGCGGCAGAGTTGTGCCGGGAGGCGAAGTGCTCGGGTCGGTATTGCCCGGAAATCCGTTGCCAGGTGTCGTCGTCGGCGAATCCGAAGGCGAATCATACGGCAAGTCAAAGCCACTGGGCTTATCCTTCGGCGGATTCTTTGGAACCTCTATTGCAGCTGGTTGACGCCCCGTGCAGGCACTCAAGACCAGCATCATCGAGGCGGTCATCCCCATGTTTCGAACAACGTTCCGCAGCATTCAAAGCCTCCATTCATCAAACAGCTCCTTGCAATACAAGTTCTGTACCGAAGTTTTATGTCCGGATTCTAGTGCGTTGCCCATGCCACCTGCGCGCCAAGCTTGGACATTGACGAGGACCTAGTCAATTTGACGTATCCATTCACAAAAAAAGAAGAAATTGGTCAATCGCCGATCCAGCCAGCCTTGCAAAGCCTCGAATATCATTGGTACTGATAAAAATGTGTTTGACTATGTGTCGCCATCAAATAATAGCGGCCTCCAAGTTAGAAAATTTCTAACGCAAACAAACACAAGGAGATCGTCCCATGAAAACCATCATCAGCATCGGCCTGTTGGCCGCCCTCGGAGTCGCCTGCGGCACTGCAACGCCACAGGGTCAATCCGACAACAACGGCAGCATGCCCGTAGACTCGAGCACCGTGCCCGCCGCTTTGCAAGCAGAGGAAACCAATCTACCCGAGGAGCTTCTGGTTCGCATTCCGGTAGTCAACGGCAATAAGCAATTCGACCAAGTACAGATGTTGCCATTGGCTTCGGGTATCTCCGCAACCGACGGCGCACAAATGGCCGAGATCTTCAGCAGCCGCGCCACCCAGTCGCAAGTGCTAACAACTGACGATCTGGACTCTGATAGCTCGACGCAGTCTTGGTATTACGGCGGCTACCGCCATGGTAATCGTGGGTATGGTTATGGATACAGTAACCGCTATCGGCATGGATACGGCTATGGATACAACAGTCATGTCTATTACCGGCCTTACTCGTACGGAAACTACTATCGGCCCTATGCCTACAACTCCGGTTATTATTACGGCAACTATTACTACTGCAATTATCGCCGAAACAATTCCTGGTACTACTAAGCTCCCGTCGATTTGACGGAGTGCCAGAAATTCATCCGTAAACGGTTTGTTTTTCGTTGCCCAGCCCCCCGCGGCTGGGCTAGTCATGAGCGGTCTTTCCACGAACAGTTACGACTAACAACGCAAGTAAGGATGTGGCCTCATGATCTTCTACCCACTGTTGATGTCGCGATCTGGATTCATCGTTGCGGCCACCATGTTGTTTCTCCGCACGCCTACCGCCAACGCCGAGAATCTGGACGCCCCGACCCTTGATGTCATGTTCTACAATGTGTTGAATCTGTTCGATACAGAGCACGATGCGGGCAAAGATGACTGGTCGTTTTTGCCAAAAGATTTTCCTGGGAAAATGGAGGCCTGTCAGAAAATTTCCAACCCGGGTTATCGCCAAGATTGCGAAGAAACCGACTGGACGCCAGCTCATCTTCAGGTGAAAATCGACCAACTCGTCCGTGTGATTCGTAGTGACAAGAATCAGATCCCCGATTTGCTCGGCCTATGTGAAGTAGAAAACGAACGAGCGGTCGGCGCTCTTGCATCCGCCCTTGGCTACAAAGACTTCATCGTTAGCGACAGTCCAGATGAGCGCGGGATCGACGTCGCCCTCGCTTATCGGCCTAGCGCCTGGTTGCGCTTCGTACAAAAGTCGGAACACACGATCCCGTCCTCGGAAATCAACACCAAGCCAACTCGCAACATTTTGGAAGTTGAGTTTACGGTCTCCAAGCAAGAAAGCCTGCACGTCTTCGTCAATCATTGGCCATCACAAGCAGCACCCGCCGCCGTGCGCGTCGAAGTGGCAAAAGTCTTGATGAGGATTGTCAACGAGCGCCTGGCGCAAAACCCAAGAGCCCACATTCTGGTTATGGGCGATTTCAATGTCACGAATACGGATCAACCAAATCCCATTGCCAGCGTTTTGCTCGCTAAAGAATCGAATACGAACCCACTGCTCGACGTTCATGACTTGTTCTCTAGCGGTCGCACGACCCCACGCGAGGCGAAGCTGCAGACACCAATGGGTACCTATTTTTACCCGCCCAAAATGAGTTGGGATCGCCTGGATCGTTTCTTTGTCAATGATAGCTTGCACGATGGGACCGGCTTGGATGTGAAGCCGGAATCTTACCGAATCTATCTGCCAAGCTTTGCGCTGAAAACGTACAAGTATGAAAACCCCGAGCACTTTCTTTATGGGACGCAGGTGACGAATACGCCAATCTATGGCGATCCTCGGCAGCTAGACCCAGAGAAAGCGGGATTCAGCGACCACTTCAGCATTCGCATGCAATTAGTTATCAAGTAAGGGTCAAACCGAGCGGTTAGGCTCATGGCGGCGCGAGGGTGTAACAACCTTCGCCCGTGTAGTGGACTTCCGCAACCAGCTCCGGCCGCATGTCATTGGGCAACTCTTGCAAGCACCAGTCAGACTGGGCATTCAGCCATCGCCGCAGCAGCGGGTCCATACGCTTCTCAGAAACGACGGATTGCCAGGGCAGATCCTGGCGCTGCCAGATATCGGGCTGGGCCCAGCGCGCATCAAAAATATGCCGATCAGGCATGCGCAAATCTTGCTGCGCCATATACAGCCACAAGTCTGATGACACAACAGAAGGCAAGTAAGCATCACTAGTTTTATGCAGGCTCTCTCCCCACAAAGCGTATTCAGATAGAACTTGTTTGGGAAGCTCGCCACGCTCCCACAGTATCTGCAACGTGCTACGCGAAACAAACAGAGTTAAGAGCAGGCAGAACCCGGCCACATAAGCTCGCTGTCTCCAAGGTCTGACAATGCGCCAAATATGCTGCCAAGTCTCCGCCAGCCCCAGATACGTTCCCAGGCTCATGCACACCATGGCCCACGGCTGCGCGAATGCCAGCGCGTAAACGAGAACAAGAGTGTGGATGAGCAGCAACCAACGCCATCCCCAGTAAGAACGCGCCCCTTGAATCAGTCCGTACCATCCCCCTAGCATCAACAAGATCGCCAATCCTGCGACCTCGCCGTAGAGCGCCACCCACTCCACTAGCGCCAAATCGTCGGCCAGCGGCCCTTCCCCAAGGAGGACTAAAAGCTCGGCGAATTGCCGAATAACCAGCGTCCATGGATTCGCCATGACGGTCGCCAGAAAGGGCCAAAGAAAAACCGCCAGTCCGACAAACCACCACCACCGATGCCGCCAAGGCAGGCCTCGCTCATGAATCAAGGCAACGCCCAGACCTACGGCGATAAGCACTGCACCCACAGGATGCAGCACCATGGCAACGCCAGAGGCTGCACCGGCGCCCAACAACCAACGGAATCGATGCAACCTGCGTGGAGCTTCCAGCAAAAGCCACAAGCTGGCGAGAATAGCGGCTACAAGCAGCATCTCTGGCCGCCCGCTGTGACTGGCCTGCAACACCCAACGATCCAGCGACCAGGCAAAAGCTGCCACGCCGACGCTAGTCATGGGCAAATCCAATCGCCTTCCGACCATAAAAAAAAGAGGCAAGGCACAACACCATGCCCAAAAGGCTAAGGCCCGCATACTCACCCAGCTGGGCGAGAATGCGGAGAACCAGGGAACTAGCCACGCCGTATACCCAAGAGGCGCCCAAAAGCTGCCACGATTGGCTCCGGGGATGAGGGACTCCGCCTCGGGGACCAGGCTGCTGCCATCCATGACGTAGTGCGCTGCCGGCAAGCCCATGAGCGCCTCCGTTCCATGGGGAGCCGGTACCGTAAATATGGTAGCTACATGGACTCCCAGCAAGAATACCAAGAGAGCCCCGCCAACGGCTAAAACGAACTGCTTGTGCATGCCAAAACCCTCATCCGCTCATGCCCATCATAGAAGACAACGTGGTATCATGGAAGGAGTCGAAAATAATCGGAGGCGCATCCATGCGACGATTTTTCAAATTCCTGGCGATGGGCTGCATGTCCGTGCTGTTTGCAGCATTGATTCCTGCAATTGCTTACGGAAACTGGACAGCGAATGTCGGCTACCATAATCCGCCCGGCTCGAACCTTGGTCTGAACTTTTTGTATATGGGATCTGAAATCGGTGTTGAAATTGGCGTCGGGTGGGTGGAAGTCGACGCTAGAGACGACGATGAGGAAAGCAGCGGCGGTGAAAGTGTTGGCATGAGCGCCGCCGGGGACATCAACTTCAAGTATTTCTTCACCAAGGGTGGCGTCATGCCTTATCTCCAAGCCGGATTCGGCTTAGGTCTAGGTACCCGCCTCGGCTCAGGTGGATCGGCGGGGGCGGGGGCAGGCGGCGGCTTCATTGGTGCTGGGATCATGGCGGGCAGCCCAAACCTGCATATTTATGGGTCGTTCAACGCCAACTCCAGCGAAAGTACCTTCCTGCAATTTGGTGTCGGTACCGATATCTAGGACCACTCCCGGGGTATCCCCCTCCCCGGACCTTTTCGCATGACATCCCCATAACCCCATGGCAGTTTAGGCACAGCAGTTTATGCCGGGGGATGATATGCGTCACAAGCTCTTGAAGATATTTGTCGCCTTTGTCGGCATCACGTTGCTGAGTAACTCCACTGCGCACGCTGATAGCAACAATTCTTATCCTGACGCATGGTGGCAACCTGTGCCGCGCGAAGAGGCGGCTAGCTGGGAAATCCTGCCGCAAGACGCTGGTCCCGGGGAAGTCATCTTGTCAAAGCGAACCGCCCTTGGGGTGTTTTCTAATTTCGCAGCTACAGAGATTCGCATTGATAGCGTCAGCTATCCGTGCGTTGAAGCTTTCTGGCAAATGATGAAGTTTCCCGAAAGCGATGCGGACCCGCGCGCCACCTATCCCGGGATTCACTGGCCACACACCCGCGCTGACGTCGCCAAGATGGATGGCTTTGCCTCGAAGCGAGCCGGCTCGGCTGCTAGCGAAGTGATGAAAAAGATGAATATCAATTGGGTTACCTATCAAGGAAAGCGCCTCGTCTACCGCACCCCCAACAAGAGTGGACACTACCAGCTCATCCTGCGTGCCATGCGTGCTAAGCTCGCTCAGCACCCAGAAGTCCAGCAACTCCTCTTGCAGACCGGTAACTTGAAGCTACGACCAGACCATCACCAAGAACCTGACGTGTCCCCAGCATGGCGCTACTTTGATATTTGGATGGAACTTCGGTCGGAATTGCAACAAGGCCCTTAGGCGCCTTTGCGCTCAGGCTTTTCAAGGACCTCATCCACTTTCCGCTCGCGTAATGTCCCCTGCTCGTCAAAGAAAAGGATCCGACCGCGACCCTGCATTTTACTGCGGCCCTGGAGTTCGTTCAAACTCTCCACCACTTCCCGGACAAAAGAGCCAAAAATATCCGGATCGAAGTCACGTGAGGCTGATTCAGACATGACTCTGATGGCATCTTGGGCTTCGTAGGCTGGTTTATAGACTCGCTTCATCAGCAATGCGGAATAGACGTCCGCGATAGAAATGATGCGCGTGTACAAGTGAATTCCACTCTCCGGGTTCTCTTCTAGGCGGCCAGCCTTACCTTTTGGGTAGCCGCCACCCTGAAAACGCTCATGGTGCTCGCCCGCTACCCGAATCGCAACAACATCAATCGGGGCGCCGGCTTTGATGGTATTCGACAACTCCGTTTCGCCGAGAGCCGCATGCGTCTTCATGATGGCAAATTCTTCGTCGGTAAACTTGCCGGGCTTGTTCAGGACCGCTGAAGGCACGCAGGTCTTGCCAATGTCGTGGTACAAGCCGCACTGAGCGACAACCTCGACGTCTTTCGGTGCGAGCGACTTCTTCAGGCAACGCGTCGCTATCATACCTCCAAACATGGCGACCGAGGCGCTGTGGTCATACAGTGTTGGATCGTGAATCACCATGCGACTCAAGGTGGCGATGGCCGTGCCACTGTCGAGTAGGTTGGAAACCATGAACGACGCGCTGGCCTTGACCTGCTCCGCAACTTCGGCGTTAACTCCGCCCTTGACGACAAGCTGACTGGCGGCGCTTAGGCTGCGAAAGACTTCGACGGCACGCCGATCGAGCGCCGGGTCCATGGCCAAAACGCGCTGAATTTTTTCCTGGCGCACCGCATCAATCGCCTGCTCAAACAATCCATACTCGGACTTGAGAACATTGATTTCCAGCCGCTTGCCACTCTTTTGCATGGCGCTCCACAGCTGATCCAGCAGCTCCTTGCTCAACTCACCGGGACGAAGGTACTCAATCATCGTGTCTTCGATGCGAAAGTACAGTCCGAATTTATTGGTTTCCATGTCCTGGAGATAGTGAAACAATTCGGAGTTCACCGGCCGAAATTTACGCGCGCGCTCGGGTGTCAGCTGAAAGATATTACAGCGCTTTATCGTCTCTTCGCGTAGACGAAATTCGAGTTTTAATTGTTTGTCGCTAATCGGCATGCTACCTGATGTCACAAGGACGATTTGAGGTTGGGTTCAGTCTGTATTATATGCGACTCCATGCCCTAGAGACAAATGGGGTTTGACTGGCAGAGAAACCAGACTCCACGCTTACCCGCTGTGATGACTGACGAAGAGGTTATTTATGGATTTTTCCGCCAGTGGAAACCATCGATTGTCCGAGGGCGACTCGCGCGAGTATTTGCTCAGCATGCTGGATCGGTACGGGGAGCTCGTGGCTAGCGACTATTATGGCCATGCTGGATTTCAACGTGCGGAAGAGTTTGCCAACCTCCGCACCATTCAAGCCTTTGTGCAAAACTACAAAACGTGTTTCTCGCGCGATGCCTTGCCAGGCCATATTACCGGCTCAGCTATCATTACCAATCCCGCTATGGACCGCGTTTTGCTGACGCATCATCGCAAACTGAATCTTTGGCTCCAATTGGGTGGTCACTCGGACGATGATTCTCGCACCGACCAGGTGGCGTTGCGCGAGGCCCAAGAAGAGTCTGGTCTCTCGGCGCTGCAGCTATGGCCAGGTCCTGGTAGCAATCTCACGCCATTTGATTTAGATGCGCACCAGATTCCCGCCCGCAGTGGGTCTCCGGCGCACATCCACTACGATGTACGTTTCTTGATCATTGCTGATGCGGAGGCGCCCGTGACCGTCAGCGAAGAGTCGCACGACGTGCGCTGGTTCTCTTTGCCACAAGCCTATCAAATCACCGCTGAGCGCAGTATGCATCGGCAGTTCGAAAAATTGATCTGGGTGCGGCAGCAGCTGGGAGCGTGAATGTAAAGCTTCTTAGTGTTTCAACCGCTGGGCGGGGCACTCGCCGCGCCGCTTTTTGGAGCAAAAGAGGCAACCATCAAAACCGAATAATCGACCAATTCCTCCACACGAACCTTCCAGGGGCTTTCCACGCCAAAGCGTAACCCCCACCATGAGCGCCAATGCCGCGCAGAACACGACGATGCCGATAATGATTGTATTCAAGGCACCACCACCAACTTCTGAAAACCCTCGCTCATGCGCTCAGCAAACCCTGCCTTTTCCCGCACAATGAAGAACACTTCTAAACCCAACCGCCCGGCCAGATCGGCCGCCTTCTCGTAACCTAATACCATGAACGCGGTAGCATACGCATCCGCGTCCTCGCATGTTGGGGCGATCACCGTTACCGAAACTAGGGAATGGTCGATGGGCTTTCCTGTGCGGGGATCGATGATGTGGCTGTAACGTTTACCATCCATCTCAAAGAAATTGCGATAATCACCCGATGTTGCCAATGCCACATTGCGAATGCCAAGGACCTTCTGGATGCTGCGCCCTTTACTATCTGGCTTTTCGATGGCGACACGCCACGGTTGCCCCGGCGCTCGCTCCCCACGCGCGCGGACCTCGCCGCCAATTTCAACAAAATGATCGGCAAACCCTCGATTCGCCAAGAGCTCACTCAGCAAGTCCACGCCGCCACCCTTGGCAATCGCCGAAAGGTCGATGGTGATTTCCGCCCTAGCCTTCTTAATCGCCGGAGGGTTGGATCGGACGGCAATGGGCTGCTCTGTCCGCAAGCTTAGTGCCTTTTGGATATCGGCGGGGCTGGGAGTGCGAATCGGTACCGCTTTTGGCCCAAATCCCCAAAGGTTCACCAACATCATGATGGTGAGATCAAAGGCACCCTCACTTTTGCTGCCTACGTCCAAAGAACGCTCAACCCAATGCAACAGCCTGGGGGACGCGGGAAACCAGCCAACAGTTTGCAGACGATTAAATCGGGAAATTTCCGATTCTGGGCGATAGGTCGAAGCAACATCGTTGACCGATTCTAAAAGGGCGTCGATGTCCTGCTGTAGCTTTTCATGATCTTTAACGGGAGCGCGAACTTTAACTGCGTACGTGGTGCCCATGGTCTGGCCGCGAAACTCCACCATGGCGCTTGCGATGGGAAGATGAAGCCCAAAAACAGCGCCAAGTAGCCACGTCCAATGTCGCATCACCCACCAAAGTCGTCGAGCGCGATATTCTCATCCTCGACACCAAGGCTTTTCAGCATCTTGATGACGGATGTGTTCATCATCGGCGGCCCACAGATATAGTATTCAACTTCCTCAGGCGCCTCGTGCTCTTTCAAATATTCGTCGAAAAGTACCTGATGGATAAAACCTTTGTAACCCTGCCAATGATCCTCTGGCTTGGGCTCCGATAGGGCTACGTGCCAGGTGAAGTTTGGATGCGAAGCAGCAAGCTTGTCAAAATGATCCACATAGAACATCTCGCGCTTGGATCGAGCCCCATACCAAAACGATATCTTACGCTTCGTATTGATGCGCAGAAGCTGATCGAAAATATGCGAGCGCATGGGGGCCATGCCGGCACCACCACCGATGAACACCATTTCTTTGTCCGTCTCCTTGGCGAAAAACTCGCCATAGGGTCCCGAAATGGTCACCTTATCACCCGGTTTCAGGCCAAAAATATAAGACGACATCCGTCCCGGAGGGACGTTCATGCGCGGCGGTGGCGTCGCGATTCGGACGTTGAGCATGATAATGCCCGGCTCATCCGGGTAGTTGGCCATGGAGTAGGCACGAATGGTCTCGTCACTGGGCTCGCTGACAAGATCCCAAAGTTTGTACTTGTCCCACTCGTCGCGATATTGCTCCTCAATGGAGAAATCTTTGAACAACGCGCGATAGGCCGGAGCCTCGATTTGAATATATCCGCCCGCGCGAAAATGAACAGCCTCGCCAGCGGGCAGCTCCAGAACTAACTCCTTAATGAAAGTCGCAACGTTGTGATTCGACTTCACCGTGCAGATCCACTTCTTCGTATCAAAGACCTCATGTGGCACTTCGATGCTCATGTTCTGCTTGCACGCAACCTGACAAGACAGACGAACACCAGCGCGCGCATCGCGATTGGAAATATGAGTTCGTTCCGTTGGCAAAATATCGCCGCCGCCCGACTTCACCACCACCTTACACTGGGCGCACGTACCGCCACCGCCACACGCCGACGAAACAAAAATCTTTTGATCCGCTAAAACCGACAACAGCTTGCCCCCAGCAGGCACATGAATGGCTTTGCTCGGATCATCATTGATCGTAATCGTGATATCGCCGCTGGCTACGAGCTTGGATTTAGCCAATAAAATAAGGGCCACCAAGATCAGAACCACTGCCGTAAACATGGCGACGCCAAGGACAATTTCAGACACGCGCTTTCGCCCCTTGTGTTCGTCGAACTAGAGCTGAATTCCAGAAAAAACCATAAACGCCAGCGACATCAGCCCGACAGTAATAAACGTAATTCCCAAGCCTCGAAGGCCCTCAGGAATATCCGAGTATCGTAATTTCTCACGCACACCCGCCAACGCCGCAATCGCCAATGCCCAGCCGAATCCTGTGCCAAAACCATAGACCACGCTCTCGCCGAATGCGTACTCACGCTCGACCATGAGCAGTGAGCCACCAAGAATGGCGCAGTTCACGGTGATGAGCGGCAAAAATATGCCCAAGGCGTTGTACAGACTCGGCACATAGCGATCGAGGGCCATCTCCAGTATTTGCACCATGGCCGCTATGACACTAATGTAACAAATCAAACCCAAAAAACGCAGGTCGACATCGGGCATGCCTAACCAACTCAGAGCACCAGCATTCAGCAAATGGTGATACAAAAGGTTGTTTACCGGCACGGTGATCGTTTGTACCGCAACCACTGCAATGCCCAAACCGATAGCCGTATCGACCTTACGCGATACAGCAAGAAACGTGCACATACCCAGGAAGAACGCTAGGGCCATGTTCTCAACGAAAACAGCCTTCAGAAAGATATTGATGTAGTGTTCCATGTTTTAGCCCTCGTGCTCGACTTGGTCTTTTTTCCAAGTGCGCAGCACCCAGATCACGAGCCCGATGATAAAAAAGGCACTCGGCGGCAACAGCATCAGGCCATTTGCCTGGTACCAGCCGCCCTCGGTGGTCAAAGGCAATATGTCTATGCCAAACAGTTTGCCAGAACCGGTTAACTCGCGGCAAAACCCTACAATCAAGAGCATGGCGCTATAACCCAGTCCATTGCCAATTCCATCCCAGAAGCTCAACAGGGGTGGGTTCTTCATGGCAAAGGCTTCGGCTCGTCCCATTACGATACAGTTCGTGATAATCAAGCCAACAAAAACCGACATCTGCTTGCTAATGCTATAAGCATAAGCCTTCAACACCTGATCGACTAAAATCACCAGCGACGCGATGATTGTCATCTGCACGATAATACGGATGCTGCCAGGGATTTGATTCCGCAACAGGCTCACGAAAAGATTCGAAAAAGCGATCACCACAACCACAGCGATGGCCATGGTAATGGTGGTGATCATGTTCGAAGTGACGGCCAAAGCCGAACAGATGCCTAAGACCTGCAATGCGATGGGGTTATTCTTGAAGATCGGCCCAAAGAGAACGTCCTTTGTCTTCGTACTCATGACGCGTCGCCTCCACCTTGGCGCAGTCGGTCCAGGTACTTACCAAACCCATCTTCCCCTAGCCAATAACGTACCAATTGGTGCACGCCCCGATTTGTCAGAGTTGCGCCTGACAGCCCATCGATTTGGTAGATGGCTTCCGGGCGAGTTTGGTCAACAGCAGATTTGACCAGCTCAATTCGCAACTCGCCTTGCTCGTCATAAAGTCGCTTTCCTTTCCAGATTGCACGCCAGCGAGGATTGTCGACCTCCCCCCCCAGACCTGGTGTCTCCGCGTGTTCGTAGAAACCAATGCCGCTAACGGCACTGATCTCCGCGTCGACCGCCAGAAAACCGTATAGCGTCGACCAGAGTCCCTTGCCATTCACGGGCAATACCACCTGCTGCACCGATTCTCCGTCCACAACCTGATAGATAACGGCTATCTTGGCTCGCCGTCGAATCCCGGCAATATCCCTTTCGGGTGGAATCGCAATGCTCTGGGCGGGATCCTTAGCCAGTTGGCGTTCGTCGACTGTTGCCGCATTCACGTCCGGCAGAATAGAGCCCGAGTCCAGATCAACCACCTGCGCCCGTATGCGCTCGCGAAAAACTTGGTCGATGTTGACCCCGTCTTCATACAGGCCCGCGGCCAACAAAATGTTTTTTTGCTTATCAAGTGCCTTATTATATTCCTGAACAGGACGGAGCTTCACAGCCGCCACGGAAACACCGACAGAGCATACGACGCAAAGCAAGGCGGCAATCGTCATGGTGCGCAATGAGGAATCCCGCATCCTAGGTCCCTCCTTGTCGTGCGGTCGCAAGGCGCTGCTCGCGCCGCCGCAGACTGGCTTTGATGAAGCCATAATCAATAACGGGCGCAAATACGTTTCCGAAAAGAATCGCCAGCATCACACCTTCGGGATAAGCCGGATTCAACGTGCGCACCATAATGGCCACGACACCGATGAGACAGCCGTACACATACTTGCCTTTCGGCGTCATAGCCGCACTGACCGGGTCGGTCGCCATGAACACCATCCCAAAGGCAAAACTCCCAATGACAAAGTGCCAATGAAACGGAATGGCAAACATCAAGTTCGTCGAGCTGCCAACGATCTGCAAGATTGTTGCCATGGCCGCTCCACCCAGCAGCATGGACAGCATGATTTGCCACGAGCCAATGCCCGTCGCTATGAGCACGAAAGCGCCAAACAGACAAGCAAGCGCCGAGGTCTCGCCCATGGATCCGGGGATCGCGCCGAGAAAGGCATCCCACCAAGTGACAGCCTGCTGAATGCCAGCAAATCCTTCGATGGCGGCGATGCCAAGGGGAGTTGCACCCGTAAATCCATCAACAGCCGTCCACACGGCATCACCAGAAATTTGCGCTGGGTAAGCAAAAAACAGAAAGGCGCGAGCGGTTAAGGCCGGATTCAAAAAATTCTTGCCTGTGCCGCCAAATACTTCCTTGCCGATCACGACGCCGAAGCTTATGCCGATGGCGACCTGCCAAAGCGGAATCGTCGGCGGCAGAGTCAGTGGAAACAAAATTCCCGTGACTAAAAAGCCTTCGTTTACCTCGTGGCGACGCACGATGGAAAATAGGACTTCCCAAAGGCCACCAACAATATTGCAGACCAGGAATACTGGTACGAAATACAAAGCCCCGTGCACAAAATTTGCCAAAATATTGCCGCCATCAAAGGCTAAGCCGGCGTATTGCATGACTTGCAGGCGCCAACCTAGTGCCTCGGGCAAACCGTGCGCAGCAATCGCCAGATTGGCCTGCATCCCCGTGTTGTACATCGCCATCAAGATACAGGGGATCAAAGCGGCAGCGACCGTAATCATCAGCCGCTTGAGATCCAAGGCATCGCGCACATGGCTAGCACGCGCCGTGGTTTTGCCGGGCGTATACAGAAACGTATCAACCAGCTCGAATAGCGGAAAGAACAGCTTCAACCGGCCGTCACCAACGAAGTGATGCTCGGCCGAATCCAACATTTTTCGTAAGGGATCTTTCATCCATCCTTCTCATGCGAAGTCAGAACGGCGCGCAGCAAATCGCCATAATCGTGTTTTCCCGGACAAACAAAGCTCAGTAAACCAACGTCTTCTTCGTCCATTTCGAGCGCGCCCAAATTCAC
Source organism: uncultured Oligoflexales bacterium (assembly GCA_964560765.1). Lineage (GTDB taxonomy): Bacteria > Bdellovibrionota_B > Oligoflexia > Oligoflexales > CAZLMG01 > CAZLMG01. The sequence continues at coordinate 104,813 of CAZLMG010000006.1, read as the reverse complement.
TGCCAGCTCTACATCGTGCGATGCCAGTGCCCGCGCCAAGAAAGTCGGCTCGGTGTCCTGCGGCATCACCCGCTCAAAGACTCCGACCGGCACAATCGCGCGAGGACTCCCTTCGGTAGACGAAGTGAAGTTAAACCGCCGCCAGGGCATCCACCCACCTAGGTAAGCACGCTTAACTGAGAACTTATTGAATCCTGGACGCTGCCAACCTAGTAGCTCTCGCTGCCGCCCCTCTTCAATTGCAGAAATCTGCAGATGATAACGGCCCAAAAAAGCTAGGGGACCCTCGGCCGCATGTCCCGAAAGCACCGACCCCGATATAGCTCGTACTTCTCCGTCCTTGAGTAGACCTTGAGTCAGTTCCGGAACATGAGCTCCACAATCCACCCGATACAGCGCCGGTTCTTTCACCGCCGGACCGGCGATGGCAATGATGCGCTGCTCCAGCAACTCGCCATGACGAAACAAGTGCCCGATAGCCACGACGTCCGCATAATTGATTGACCAGACGCAATCGCCGGCACCTATTGGTTCAAGAAAATGTACGTGCGTACCGGTCAATCCTGCAGGATGCGGCCCATGAAAACGGTGCAGCGACAGTTCTGTCGCCGAAGGCATGGGCACGTCGACACTGGGGGCTGCGCAGACCCGTACTCGCAATGCCAACTTACTCAATATCAACAATCCATCGCGAAAGGCTTCCGCGTGCTCCTGGACAAATGTCAGCGGATTCGCCGCTAACGGGTTCGTATCCATGACATTGACCAAAATCGCCCGCGGCTTGGAATCGCTGCTGGGAATCTTGCCGTAAGGTCGCGCTCGTAGTGCCGTCCAAAGTCCAGACTCAGCCAGCAATTCGCGAATTGCCGCTGCATCGTAACGGTCAGGCGACTTGGCAGCGTGGGCAGCGAAACGCACTTGTCCCCCGCCAGACTTTTCAACAACGACGGACTGAAACGCGCGCTGCTCGCCCCGATGGATCGCCACTATGGTACCTGCAGCAGGAGCTGTGAAGCGCACCAGTGGGTTCTTTCGATCAACAAATAGTACTTGCCCGCGCTGCACGCGCTCGCCCTCGCGCACCAACAGCGACGGCTTCAGGCCAGGATAATCCGGACCCAGCAAAGCTACCCTGTCGCATGCAAGATGCCGCATGACAATCTGTCGAGGCGAGCCCAGGATCGGGATATCCAATCCTCGGCGAATGCTAATGGTTTCGGTCTTCATCAACTCCGCAGTCCCAGCAACAACTTTTCGCGTTGAGAGATTGTACTGAAATCAATTAGGCGATTCAACCCACATCGATCAAATGAACTTCAGAATGTGCATTGAATCTGCAAGGAGCCTCCCCCCCATGGGCGAAACGGCTGACTTTGGTAAGGAAAGTCTTGGGCCAGTTGATCAAGATCCCAAGTTGTATTCAGCGCCAGCAAGATATCCGAATCAAGATGCCAGCCCCACATGAACTGGTACTTGGCTTCAATGTCGGAGCGAGACTTCTCATCTTTTTGGCGCTGCACTGCATTGATATAAGTGCCATGTTGCATCCACGTCGCCGCTGCGCGTCGCATCCAAGTGGCAAATAACGCCGCCTCTCGCCAGCGCGATGACGGGCTGTAGCGAGCATCCAGCGAGGGGTTCGCCGCCAAATCACCGGCATGTTCATAGCGAGCATCGCGCTGCCAGGAAATCAGCCCCATCTGTATATGCGCCTCCGGGTCCTGCCAGCTCACTTCTTGACTCTGCACCTGCCGCTGCATCATCTTGGATGACCCCGCACCGTCCATCCAGCTTTTGCTCTCCATTTTCTCATCGTATCGCCAACGGAATTGCCACCGACCTGCAGTTGCCGGAAAGCTCAGCTGAGCATCCACCAACGTGCGCTCATATCCATAAAAATAGCCACCAGCCCCATGCTGCCAACGAAGCGGTGTATCGACCTCAACCGAACCCCGTACCTCCCACGCTCCAATGTTTCGCCAGTGCCCATCCACGATAATTGTCTGCGGGCGACTCAGAAATCGATCCGCCTCATCGCCGCTCTTACTATTGTAGTAATGATCCACCGACCAGTAGGTGAAACGCAGCTCCAGATTTGGGCCCACTCCCCAGCCGGCCGCTAGGCCCAAATCTCCCCACTTCTTATAGGTGCCACCGGCGCCGAGCAGTGAAAAGCGCCAGGCCGCCACGGGCCGCACATCGATGCGGACCTGCTGATGAGAAAACTGCTCGATCATTTCCTCTTCGCGCCAAGCATCGAGCCCAACGCCCCAGGCTGCCTCCCGACCAGAATGCAGACGAATCTCCTCCAGAAAATAGGCTCGATTCACGGTAAGACTTGCTGTCTGCACGCGAAAGCCATTTCCACCCCTTGCCCAGAGCTCTTGCCAAAACGCTGGCCAGCGGTAACTCAGCAGATCGTTGTAGTACTCGCTACCTGCTTCTTCTTCGCGATCGATTAATTCGGCATCGAGATGTTGGAAGCGAGCCTGAGCTCGCGGAGGTGGCCAGACAAGTCCACCAAGAAAGCATGCGAAAATGAGACGAAAAACTACAGTCGCGGTCAATCGCAGGCTTCCACCTGACGAATGTCGCTCTCGGAGGTTACTTCCCATCGATCCACCTGGTCGGCTGATGCACAGACAAAGCTCTCATTGTTGGCGTCGCTACCCGACTCAGCATAGCCGACGTACCCTCCAGCCTGCCACGTTTCGGGGCCAAGGTCAGCTCCCATCGGCACAGCTCGGTAAGCGTAGCGCAATCCGCCCTCTGCCGGGCTGTCCTCGCAGCGGCGCAAGACGAACCCCAACTCCACCGCACCCGCGGGACGTTGGCAGCGACTCATCCCACCACTTGCAGCCCCGTAAGGCTCAGGGAAGACGATGTATCGCCCTTCATCGACATGGTAGGCGGATTGCAGTGTCCGCATGTAGGCTAACATCAAGCGCGCCTCAGCCCGAACGGAACGTCCTTCGAGCGTCGTTCGCGTAGCATTCGCCGCCAATACGACAGCACCCGAAGTGACGATCACCAGCAACAACTGCCAGCTGGTCAAACCTGCTTGACAGAAGCACCTTTGAGACGTCGTCCGCTTATAAAAACTGTCTATCATGTTGTGCAATATAACCCAAAATCACCTAGAATAATTACAATAAACATGATGGACCATAAAAACGATGACGTACCGGACGGTTTTCGGCAGGAGTGCCACACGCAGACGCATAACGGTGACATCGTCTATCTTACTGACGTTGATCACCCTGGCCTCAACGTCAGCATTCGGCCAGACAGTTGCGGAAGCCACGCCTGCAGAGCCTGGCGCCGAAGACAATGATCCCGAAGCGGCAGACACCGAGCCCACCGAAGCGGCTTCGGCCATGACCGGCTTAGCCAACCCCGAGCCTCGTATCGCCTCCGGCAAGAACATGACGTTGCAGATTGATTATGACGTCGCCAACAGCCGACCCGCCCCCCCCAAGGGTAGCGAAACCAGCAAAAAGCGAGAGGAGAACATCAAGACCGCTTGCGCGCGCCTTGCTGAACCCATGAAAATGGGTAATGGACCGTGGGGATATGGCGCATTCACCAATTCCAGCTGCGCCATCGGCGGCCGACCCATTGACGGAAAAGTCATCACCCCGGCTTGGATCTTGCGCATTGCCGATCAGCCCAAAGAGCTAACTCTGACGGTGCTCGTGAACCGCGGAGACAGTGAGCCACTCGTTGTCTCCAAACTGACCTTGCCCGGCAGCGATAATGGACTGGCGTTTTTTGCCGACGCCGAATTTGCGAGCTTGGTTGCCTATGCCCTACTTGACGCCATGCCATATGGCTTATCTGTGCAGCCGCCCAAGAATGGAAAACTCGCGCCAATCCGCGGTAAACAGCCAAGCCGTGGCAAAAACAAGGTCTATAAATACAAGCAGCCGGAGCCACCCAAGGAACTCGAGGTATTCACGTTAGCATTCAACCCAGAGACAGCTAGCTGGACGCGAAAGCCTTTGGCGACAGTAAAACTAGCGAAAGTTTTGACGCCCGCGCAAGCAAAGTCGACACAATCTGTGGCCCTCTGGGCGTTGCCGGCGTCGCTCATCAAGAAGTTCCCATCTGACGCGGTTTGGGCGCACGTTCCCGGCAAGCCCGGGCAACGGCAAGAGGAACTTTCCGCCGCCGTGCGCGAGGCACACAAGAAGTTAGTGGCGGCGGATGCCGACAAACAGTTGATGCCCTTCATTTTAGAAGGCGGCGGTCAAAAGGTCACACCCCCGACAACGGTCGCAGTCCTAACCGGGATGCAACTAATCCCTGCAAGTGAGGGCATCACCGAGCTCGTCGATGGCGCCCTGATGCTGTCCTTGTACTTCGAGTTGCCGGTTTGGGTTCTAGACCATGTGCGTTACTCGCTGGATATGTTTCTGGAGAAAACCAGTTCCGTCACACTCGTCGACGGCAGTCAGGCAACTCTGAGATTGGGTTACATGCGGCATACCGTTGGCGCCGCCTATGGTATCGATATCGGAATGGCTGGCGTCCGGTTGCAAGCCCGCCCGCAGCTCAGCCTTTGGAGCCTAACCTCAGTCCTGCCGGTTCTGCACCCCACAAGCGGCGCGGTATTTTCCGCCGAGCCCTTTTCTAGCGGCGCCATCGCCATCGGGTTTGACGCCATTGCCCTGGCACAATTCTCGCCATTTACCGCCCGACTCACCGTCGGTACGGACCTGGCGCTTGGCCTAACCGCCGAAGGCAGCGCTGGCACCCAGCGCGGAAGCTTGATTGGTGGCTATCAGCTCGATGAAATGTTTGGTAGCGGTGACAAAAAGTACAACGGCGAAATTCTGGCTATCATCCAGTTTGAGAAGATGGTGTTTACCAAACCAGCCACCTCTACTCGCCAATTGGCCATCGAAGAAGTCAACCTCAGCACTGGTTTCGTTGGCGGTGGGTTCGGACTCTACTGGTAACTCAACCATCTAATATTTAACGATAATCTTTGATGGCCTCGATGTCGCCCTTGACGTTCGCAATTGGCGACCTATCTTGAGTTTGGGTTTGGTGAAATTAGGGAGTGAAGTGTGGCAAATTATTACGACGTCCTCGGGGTCCCCAAGACCTCGAGCCAAGAAGAGATCAAGAAGGCCTATCGCAAGTTGGCCATGCAGTATCACCCGGACCGTAATCCCGATAACAAGGCTGCTGAGGAAAAATTTAAATCGATCAGCGAAGCTTATGCCGTCTTGTCGGACGAGAATAAAAAGAAACAGTACGACACTTTTGGCGATACGCAATTTCACCAACGGTATTCTTCGGAAGACATCTTTCGCGGCACGGACTTTTCCAAGGTGTTTAGCGAATTTGGGTTCGCGGGTGGCGATATCTTTTCGACGATCTTTGGTGGCGGATTTCAGCGCCAGGGTGGGCGCGGCGGTCCGTTCGGTGGCCACATGCGCGGGCAGGATGTGGAATACCCGCTCACGATTGGTTTTCTCGAAGCTTACCAGGGCTGTGAACGCCGTATTCAGTTTCGACTGAGTGACGGCACGAGCCGTGATTTGACGGTTCGTGTTCCGGCGGGTGCCCGCGAGGGCTCGATCTTACGCGTGGCGGGCAAAGGCGCACCAGGCCCACAGCCCGGCACCGATGGCGACTTATTGATTCAATTGCGCGTGACGCCGCATCCAGATTACACGCGCAGCGAAGACGACATCGAACGCCCCATCCAATTGAAGATGTCGGAGGCACTGCTTGGCTGTTCGTTCGATGTCGACACACCGGAGGGATCCAAACGCATCAAAGTACCGGCTGGTGTTAAACCCGGAACAAAGATTCGCCTAAAGGGACTTGGATTTCCTAGCCGGCAAGGGCGAGGGGACTTGTTTGCCGTTGTGCAGTACTCCATCCCGGAAAAACTGTCGCAGCAGCAGCGTGATGCGGTGGTCGCGTTACAGGGGCTTGGCCTGTAGAAAGTTACTGACTAGCCCCCACACCGAGATACTTGAAACAAGAATCGAGAACCGGAATCAGTGTCCGGTTGATGCGCACAGTCGTTAGCTATGCTCAGGGTCAGCCTTGTCCCGGCTTGAACTCAACTAGCTTCATGTTCACGCTACCAATCTTCACTTCGCCCTCGATTTGCAGCATGGTGCGCGATGGCGATTTGATATCGATCCACACGTAAAGATCACCCCTCTGCTGCAGCTCCTTGCCGATGAATGTCTGCAGCCGCAATTTCACCGCCTCGAAAGTACCTGCGGGTACCTTAACCTTCTCAAACGCAATCGGCGTCGCCTCCAGCCACCAGTTCTTTTCCGAGGTATAGATGAGGGCCCGTTCAGTCTGCTTCAACTTGTAATCATAAGTTCGCAGTTTGTAGACGGCACCCAAGGCATCAATCGCCCCATATTCCAAGGGCACATCGACATACTTTTCCTTTTTGTCCGGCACAGCGATCTTTTCTCGGACAACGCAGTTGTTATGATCAAAATCCAGCCACTTCTTTTGCCGGAAGCGTTTGGAAAACAGCTTGCCTTCGTCCTGCTCCATGTAAAACTTGGCAATGGCGAAGTCGAATGGCCGCGAGATCGCGCTGAGCTTATCGTGGGCAACAAAGATCAATTTATACCAATCACCTGTCTTGGCTTCAGCCTGATAGCTGCGATGCCATGCTCCGTTATGCTTAACCGGGTTCAGCACTTCCAGCGACCCGTAACCCGCCAACGCTCCGAAATATCGCACTTCGTATTCAGCCCTTTCGCCTGGCTTGAAAGGCACACCGCTATAGACCTCGCCGCGACTCAACTCAGGAATTTCTGGCTTATTCTCGGGACATACAACTGCAGGCGGAGGTGCGGCCATGGCGTGAATTGCGACAATTTGAGCCATCAGCAAGCAGCCTACGCGAATGGCCATGTATGCTCGTAACCTAGTGCGTTCCATGCTAACCTCAGCTCTGATTTGTGCCCCATTTTGTCGGCACAATCCCTACTAATATTAGCATCCTCCGATTGACTTTATAAGACCTGCGTGCTAACAAACGACTCTCGTTTTTTTAGCAATTTTTTAACATTAACCTTTTAAAGCCAGCCACAAGGAGCAACTCTTTTCATGCAATTGCACGAAGAAGGGAACAAACCAACCATGCAACTCAAGAACATTAAGTGGGAAGAAGAAGACACCGGATTTGATGACGAAGGTCTATCGTCTTCGGAATTTGCCTCGCTTCTTGAGTCCTCCGACTCGGGCGGAGAAATTAAAGAAGGCTCCATTGTTAACGGCAATGTCGTCCACATCACCGATGACTACGTCATTCTTGATATTGGTCACAAATCCACTGGCGAAGTCCCACTTGGCGAGTTTCTAAAGCCTGGCGAATCCAAAGTCACCCTCAAAGTCGGTGATGTTGTTGAGGTTTATCTAGATTCATTCGAAGACAACGACGGCGAGATGATCCTGTCGCGCGAACGCGCCGAAATGCTGCGCGCTTGGGATCGTATTTCCGAAGCATTCGACAACGATGCCATCGTTGAAGGTACGATCATGGCCCGCGTTAAAGGCGGCTTGTCCGTCGATATTGGCGTCAAGGCCTTCTTGCCGGGCTCGCAAGTTGATTTGCGCCCCGTTCGCAACCTCGACAAGCTCATCGGCAACAATCTTCAATTCAAAATCATCAAGTTCAACAAAAAGCGCGGCAATATCGTTCTCAGCCGTCGCGTTCTGTTGGAACAGGATCGCGAGAAGCTACGCAGCACGACTCTGCAAAATCTCAAAGAAGGCGCCATGCTCAAGGGCATCGTCAAGAACATCACCGATTACGGTGCGTTCATTGACTTGGGCGGCATCGACGGCCTATTACACATCACGGATATGTCTTGGGGCCGAATCAACCACCCAAGCCAGTTGTTTGAAGTGGGTCAAGAGGTCGAAGTTAAGGTCCTCAATTACGACGAAGGCCGCCAGCGCGTATCGCTCGGTTATAAGCAGCTACAGCAGGACCCATGGCAGCATGCAACTGGCAAATACAGCGTCAGCACCCGCACCAATGGTCGCGTTGTCAGCCTGACCGATTACGGCGCCTTTGTTGAGTTGGAGCAAGGAATCGAAGGCCTGATTCACGTCAGCGAAATGTCCTGGTCGAAGCGCGTCAAGCACCCATCGAAGGTCGTGCAAGTAGGCGACGAGGTGGAAGTGGTGGTTCTAGCGATCGATCAAGACAACCGCCGCATTTCCCTTGGCATGAAGCAGATCGAGCCAAACCCATGGGAAATGGTGAAGCAGAAGTACCAAGAGGGTGACGTTATCCGTGGCAAAATCCGCAACATCACTGACTTTGGTGTCTTTGTCGGCATTGAAGACGGAATTGACGGCCTGATCCATATCTCAGACATCAGCTGGACTGAGCGTATTAAGCACCCCGGCGACCTCTTCAAGAAGGGCGATGAAGTCGAAGCAAAAGTATTGCAGATCGACACTGAGAACGAGCGCTTCTCTCTTGGCATCAAGCAACTCGGCGAAGATCCTTGGGTCAAAGCCGCAGAAGAAATGCCAGCAGGCTCTAAAGGCCGCGGCGTGATCACCAAGCTCACTGACTTCGGCGCATTCGTTGAAATCCGCCCAGGTGTCGAAGGCATGATTCACGTCAGTGAATTGGCTGACGAACAAGTCGCTAAGCCCGAAAACGTCGTCAAAGTTGGCGAAGAAGTTGACTTTGTCGTTCTCGCAACGGACGCGGATGAGCGGCGCTTCTCCTTGTCTCGCAAGGCCTTCTTGAAGAACCTTGAGGGTGAACAGCTGCGCGAATACATCAGCACCATTGCCGAGCCAAAGACTTCGCTGGCTGAGGCATTTGGCAAAGCCCATGCGGCCGCTGCTGCGGACCGTACGGATAAGAACTAGTCCTTTTTTGACTCGGGCCCAGTCGGCTGTACCGTCCTCAGACTTTGAGGTAACGCCAACCGGTTGGGCCCGGTTACTTTCTGCAAGCGCCGTTGTGGAGATTCATTGTGAAGCTAATTCGCGCCCTCGCGGCATTTTGGGTTCTTCTGGTGGCCCTGGCCTTCGGAGCCTTCATCTGTACCATTAATACGGATCCCGTCGTCATTCGTTTGCCGCCTGATATGGAGCTGCGGCTGCCACTGGCCATCGCGCTCATCTGCGCCTTTTTGTACGGCGCCACGACTGTGATTCTTTATTTCTTTTGGGACTTGACCAAGAAATCACTCGAATTGCGGCGGTTGAATAAGCAGCTAAGGCAATGGCGCGATCTTGGGCCAGCGACGTCGACTTCGCAGCATGAACCCAAGCCATTTGTTGGCGGGTGAATTTAATCTCAGCACTTGCCGCCGATTTCGTGCCAAGGCTCGAGATTTATGTCAGAATGGGCAGGTAGTCGTCCTGACGTATGCTTAGGAGAGTGGATCCTTGCCCCTGTTGAACTTGTCGATTGCCCGTGAAATTGCCTACGACGCATTCGTCAAAATCATGAACGATAAACGTCAGCCCGAAGCTGTCTTGGACGAGCTTTACGAAGAGAATAAGAAGTCTCTGAAGCGCCTGGATCGCAACTTCATCAAGGAAATCGTTTATGGCGGTTTGCGCTGGTATTCCAAAATTTTTTGGATTTTGCAGAATACCTCCAAGCGTAAACTGACGGAGTCTACACCACAGATTCAGGCAGCATTGGTCCTGGGCACCTATCAAATCTATTACATGGATCGGGTACCTGATCGTGCAGCCGTCAATGAAAGTGTGGAGTATGTTCGGAGAAAGGGGCAGTCAAACGCCTGTTCTTTTGTAAATGGAATCTTGCGACAGATTTCTCGCCGCGCCGAGTACTTTGCCAAGCCTGACAAGCAAACCAAACAGGCTGAATACCTGGCTTTGCAGTTTGCCCATCCTCGATGGATGGTGGATCGCTGGCTGACACGGTTTAACTTTGAGCGTCTTTCGGCCATGTTGGCGGCGAATAACCAGCCACCCCCCATCTCCATTCGTTTGAATGTACTCAAAGTGGACCCCTTGAAGTCCAATGAACTGCAGCAGGAGCTTCTCAAGCAGGAGCGAACCCATTCAGATCGCCGGCCGTTGCGTACCTGTCTGCGTTTGAAAGAGTTTCCGAATCTGGAAACGGGCAGTCTGTTTCACCAAGGCTTGTACACCATTCAAGACGAAGCCTCCCAGCTCATCGCCTTCCTCGTTGATCCTCGCGAGGGGGAAAGCATTGTCGATGCGTGCTGCGGGCCGGGCGGCAAGTTGACCCACATGTTTGAGTTGGGCGGCGGCAAGGTGCATATCACCGGCACGGAGGCCGACGAGTACCAATTCGCCCGCACCCGTGAGAATCTGCAGCGTTTGGACTATACCGCCATTGAGCTCATTCACGCAGACTTTCGTCAGTGGAAGCCGGCGACCCCGGTAGACAAGGTGCTGCTGGACGCTCCATGCAGTGGTCTTGGAGTGTTGCGCCGTCACCCTGAAGGCAAGTGGCACAAACAATCCACCATCATCAGCGACATGGTCAGCAAACAAAAAGAGCTGGTACCCTATGCGCTATCTTGCATCAAACCCGGCGGCGAATTGATCTACTCCGTCTGCTCTTTCGAGCCGGAAGAGACCATTGGTATTCGTGACTGGATCGTCGACCGCTTTGGCGACAAGGTGGAGGTCGTATCACCTGTCGCTCGACTGCCCGACTACTACAAGAAATACGTGACACGCGATAATTTCTTACTCATTTACGGTGGCAACCAAGATGAGATGGATGGCTTTGGCGCATTTGTCATTCGCGTTAAAGAACCCATAGCCCGTCCACCTAGCGGAGGCTAGAGAAGTGCGCCACATCCTACCCACGGCTGTAGTCACTGGCATGGCATGCTTTGCCAGCGCCGTTGCGCCAGGAAAGGACGTACTTGCGCCCTCGGCACCACGTTCGCGCGAATCAGCCGCACAAGTCGTGACTCCCAAATCAAATCTGGCACCGACCGAAGAGTTTTCGGCATTTTCGCACCTGCGCAGTGAAGTTCTCAACACGATCGCCGGAGCTGGTAGGCGCGTCTGGCTGGTGACAGACTATCTCACTGATGGCGATATTGTGTCGGCTCTTTACATTGCGAAATACCGACACCTTGATGTCACCGTTTTGCTGGGGCGATCTAAGGCAAATGCCTATATGTCGCGCCTCAGTTACCTCAAATCGCAGGACATCCCCGTCTACTTGGCGCCTAGTTCTTGGACGTTTCCTGACTCGACCGCCATTCTTGCTGACGACCGCCTCATCAGCATTAACGGCAGTCTGGATTTCATGAATCCCCAGAGCCGCTACCTGCTGAAGCAACTCACCGATCGAGAGCGACAAAGTTTTATCGAGCAATTTTCAGCTGCGGCGAACCAAAAAGTTCCAGCCGTCGCCGCTCCGAGTTTAGATGCCGGGCGACCAACGTGGCGCCCACGCAGCACGACCTCGACGGCAAGAGTTCCTGCCCGAGAAGACGCCATCACAACGACGTATAGCGGTGAGTCTGATGGCACATTTAACTACAACCGAGTCCGCCATCCGCGCGAAGCGCCCGGCGGCATGCCACGCAAATTACCTTCGCAGACCATCTTACAGAAAAAGTCTCAGTCTTCGGATAAGGAGTGAACCCATGGATTGCCGTCGCTGGTTTCGTTTTCTCGCTATCGCCCTATTGTTTTCCGGTTGCACCAAGTTCTGCTCGAAGCGGCACTCTGACATGTCGCCGGAGGAAGTCGTTGAGGCTTATCTCAGCATAGCCTTGAATATGACCAACGTCAGCCAGCGAGAAGATTTGCTGAATTTTACGACCGATGAGCTCAAAGCCGCCATCGCCAAGGTTTCCGATGCGACCATTCGTGAAGCCTATATCGACCGCCATTATCGGATCGACCGATATTCCGTCGTCCAGCGTCGCGACCGCACTCCACGCGAGACAGAGATCACCTTCGAGTTGCAGTACCGAGACTTGGGCAAGAACTCTAAGGCCGACATCGACCAAATTGCGGTGACCACCATTGAAAACACCGTCTCTCTAGTCTTGGAAAATAAGGTTTGGCTGATCCGCAATGTCGTGGGTAACAAGACATCCATTGATTTCCCCATCCTAAAAGAGATGGCGATTAAGCCGACTGGCGAGCCGGTCGAAGAAATCCCAGAGGATCGCGAGACCACCGACGCGAATAGCGAAGGCGCCGCGGGCCAACCCTAGATTCGGGGATGGGCGCGGACGCCTGGATGTCATACTGCTCCTAACCTAGGACGCCTTCGCAACCGGCTGGTGTCCGAGGAACTGCACTTGGTGCACCGTCAACAACCCATTCAGCTGCTGAAAGCTAGGTTTGCGCCCGCGCTTCGACGCCACAAAGCGTGATGCGGACTCAATAACTTTTTCTGCATCCTTTTCATCCCGGAGCGATACCAAGATCTCATGAAAATTGGCTCGCAATTCGCGACTTTGGATGATTTGTGAAACGACTTCCATACACAAAGGGTCGTTGCGGAACGGCACGAGGCCACAGATGATTTCTTGCGCTAAACCGCGGTGATTGACTTCCGAGGCCACCGCCAATAGCGCTCCGAGATGCTGACAGTAAACACGCCGTACGGTGCCTGCATCTGGACCCTGACGCTCTTTCAGATTCTTCGCCAGGGTTTGAATAAACAGCCCAAAACGATCTGATTTCTTCAACATGTAGAACTTCCAAGTCTCATGGACAATGCGCTGTGCATGCCGATCGCCCAACAGTACATAGGGAGTATTTTCCAGCAAGAATTGCAGAGCCACGCCCTCGGATTTTTTACGAAACAAGAGATGGAAGAGATGGTCCAGAATCGTGTGGCCAAATCGCCCCATGATCTTATTAAATCCGGCAACATCGCCAGTTGACCCAAAGTAATTCAACAAACTGAGCCGAATGCAATTGTTGTTGGAGTTGCTCACCGACAGCAAATAGGTTGCGATATGTGCCAAAAGCGCCGGTGCCCGTCGTACTTGCCCAGGATAAGTTTGTTCTAGCTGCCGAATTGCCAAGCCCATCTCGCAGACGACTGAAACTGCCGTCGCAAATGTCTCATCGTCATTTTCAGCCTCCGACGGCTCGCTCGTCAACGCTACCTCAACCAAAGGGAAAGCGGAGTCCGAACAGCCTGGCTGTTCGAGGTAAGACTCCAGAAACACCATCAGCATCTTTTCATCGGCAGCAGCAGCCAATATGACCAAAACGGTTTCCGCAGCGCACTCCATCGCCAAGCGATTGTCGTAGCGCTCTGCTAGGCGAACAGCCAAGCGTTGCACCAGACTCTTTGTCCCCTCTTGCCCAAGATCGCGAACGACCCGGCGCACATCGGCCCATCCTAAAATCACACCAATATCCACTAGCGCATATGCGTCGTCGAGCGATGCACACTGCTTCCAGGCATGAAGCGTTTCCTTTGCAGCAACCACGATGCCCCTCCTATCACCAAAAATCCCAAGTTCGTTTCTCGATTCAAACCAAGCGCGACTACTGCGCGATCTTGTCGCCTGCACCTTTACCTTGCCGGTTCACCAGATCCTGAATCTCCGTTTGCAAACGCGAGTCAAGCCCCTCAAACTGCAGCCCGTAGCCAACAGGAAAACGCGGGTCCGAATTGTAGCGAATGACCATGGCCACCGCATTGAAGGGACGTGCAACGCCGTCGCAGCGCACAGACAACTTGAGTTTTTCACCAACGGTGAACAATTGGTCCGTAGTTTCGACAAACATTCCCGTTGCCGAGATGTTGACGCCTTGGCCGATGACTAATTGCCCGTTGTTATGAACAATGACGCGACCCAATATGCTGGCCCGCGGCGCTCCCATCCGGCGGGAGTTCGACGCGGGGGCGCCGGGGTTTGGCAAGCCCAGCTCTTCATAAGAGTCCTCGAGCGGGCGCCAGTCCTTCCAGCCGACCTTGAAAAGATAAGCGTCCTGAGCGATCATCTTAGAGTGGAGCATTTGCGTGACCTGTGCGGTCTCAAACGGTCCGATTTGTTGGCCGCCTTGATACACGTACCAGAGTTGATCAGTCATGAAGTCGCTCCCCACACAGTGTCAGGTTGCAGAGCCTTTGGTAACTCCAGCAACATTGGCTCCTTTTCCCGGCGATGATCGCATCATCAACCGTTACCCACCGCTGATCGGTCGACCTGAGTAGGGCCTTTAATTTTTTGGCAAAAGAAAGGTTTTTTTCACTATGTTTTTGGTGACTTATGTTTTTTGACCGGACGCGTTGCCGGGGCCTAACTCCCAGGTGTTTTACCTTTGCTCTTTGGCTTGCCGCCGCCGCGAGCGCAACAGGGCAAAGCGCTGGAAATCCGCCCAACCGCTCAGAACAATGGGACGAATTCCACATCGACCGAGAACCGACGGCGCCGGATTGGCAACACTTCCATCGGCGCTCCCCGGCGCAACGACAGCAGCTTTGGGAACATCACGCCGGCAGGGGTAAGAAGCTCGGTCATTGGCATTGGGCCTGGCGCATTGGTTGGGCACGCAGCTGCGCTGTTGATTCCGCTAGTTATTGTCTGGATGTGCTGAAGGCCGCCATGCAGGATCGGGCGCTCTTTGTCCGGGCCGAAGCAGCAGTGAGGTGGGGGCAACGGTTTCGTGGCACCAGCAACCCACAGGCGATAACGATTCTAGCAGACGCCTATGCCAATCCACGTAACCTACGCAACGGCAAGCCGCTGATCGTACAGGAACGAGTCCTATTTGCTCTGCAGGAAATCGGCGGGGAGCAGGCCCGTCAGCGAGCTACCGCCCTTGCGGCAAGCTCACCAACGACGAAGGACTACTGGCAGCGCATCCGCAATTTTTAGGGGATGCGCTTGATGATGGCCTAGCGGCGATCGACAGGTATGTTGAATACGGTATTCAGTGCGGTGCCATTCAAACTACGCACATGCAGCAAATAGCGACCATCTGTTGGCAGATTCGGCAACTCAACTTTCATGCCTTTGTACGGAAAAACCTCTTCGCGACAATTTTCGCCTTCTTCCAACTTGATGATCGGCATGACCTCAATGACTTCCGGGTTGGCGTTAACGACTTGGGTCTTGACCCAGCGCATGCAGGTATTGGTGAAGCGACCGTTCAACACCGCATAGTACTTGCCTTGCACGGGATAGTAATCGACGTAAGCTTCATCAACCGGCGCGTACATGGTGTCATCTGGCCCCAGTGATTGGGACTCACTGACCACCAAGGTCTTTTCCAAGCGCAGATCAGACGTCCGTACTGTGTACTGCCCCCGCGGCAAGATACCGAGCTCGACAACGTCGCTATACGGTACTAACACCTGCAAACAGAAACCAGAAACGACACGCGCCTTGGCCTCGATGGTGATCAACTTCTTGTCCAGATCAACTTCAAGGACGGACGGTTCGAGCCGGTAACAGCTATTCGGGTAATACCCATCGACAACAACTTGGGCCTTGTCGTTATCGTCAAAGCCGGTCGGCACGAACAGTTGCTGCGCCTCAGCCGTAACAATCTCATCCGCCAATGCCGGCGATGCAAAACTGAAAACACCCAACAAACCCACTGCAATGTTGGCAATACCTCGCATGTAGCAACCTCCCTGTGATGAACTGCATGGTTTCATGCCGAATCTTATCCGGAATCACAGGGATGGCAAAGCAAGACTTGAGCCAAGCGTCAGCGAATGCGCAAAAAAAAGACCAACACGTTGGCACGTGCAGGTCTGGTGGACTTCTGCGGCTGGAATGGACGGGCACTTCACCGGCTCATCTGCAACGCAGTGTGTGAAATGCCGCCGAAAGCGACGAGGCGCTTAGCGCGTAATGCGCTTATTGACGATCTTGATCTTGTGCGGGTGCGAGTAGCCAACGGAATCAACGCCCTCGACTTTGGCAAACACGAAATACTCGCCATCACTCAGCCGCGTGGAGTCGATAAACCCGCGACCTTTCCACGGGGCCACCGGCGACTGCTCCGGCGATGACGTCACAGCAGCAGACAATACTGGTGGTGCGTTCACCAGCTCACCGGCCTCGTGCACAATCATCAACTCAACCGCGGAAGCGCCTGGAACGCCGGAGGTGATAACGACCGGCACTTCACCATGCCAATCACGTCCCCCACCCAAGTCCTCAATCGCCACGTACGATTGATCGTCGGGCAACTCGAATTGATAAGTGTAGCGCCCCGGCAACGTGCTGGTATCGTCCCACGCGATATAGAAGTCGCCGTTCATACCCCAATCCGTACCCATGCTATTGCGACCGATCCATGCTTTCAATGCGTCATCCCAGCCGATCAAGGTCACCGCGTGGCTACCGCGCTGGCGGCCCGTCGTATGGCGATAGACTCCTTTGTCGTAAAACAGGAAGTCCTCGTACAGAATGATCGAACTTAAAACCGGACCCTTAAGCAGCGCCTGCTTGATGCGCTCGACATTGACGAAGCCCTTCGTCGGCTGCTGGTACGAAGCAATTCGCAGGCTACGCATGACCGCGTCACCGCAGCCGTAGCCACAAGGTACGTCTTGTCCCTGTTCGCCGCTTGTATAGCGCAAACATGAGGAGTCAGGGACGCCCGTTGTGCGAAGGTAATCCACCGCCTGGCTTAAATACCAACCCGAACTGCATTGGCCACCACCGCAGGCAAACATATGCTGGCGTGAGAAGTTCCACGGTGAAAAAGGAGTCTTCCGCGCCACATTCAGCGAGCTTTCCAATGTCGTCAACGCGGCAAAGGCAACACAAGCACCGCACTTGCCCTGATCGCGCACGGGAGCCACATAAGAACGCCCGTCCACGTCCCGCCAATCAAACTTTTCGGGCAGGGCTGCCTTGAGCCGCATGGGCGAGCTGGACACGCCTTCGCTAGCAGATTGAAATGCCGATCCGTAGACCTGGTCGCGCGGCGACATAACTTCGCCGAACTGTAATTCGTCGAGTTGGGCAGCAGGAGTCGTGACCCGCGCTTGCCAGCCAGCCTCAGTCAACGCAAGCTCCGTTTGCAACTGTCCGACGTGCATTGGGCCATCTTGGCAGCCGACAAGAAACACCCCAGCCCCAAACGCTAGCAGCGACCTGCTGACTGTGCTCACGAGTTGCTTTGCCAAGATCATTGTTCACCTCAAAACCGGAACAGTGAAACTAGTATGCGACACTCTCATCATATTCAAATTTGGCCGTCGAGCCAATCAAAAAAAGCAAAAAATTCCAAATAGTTACTGTGTGATTTGCTACTACGGCCCAACAATTTGCGCCATTTTCACTCAGTAACTGCGCCAATTTGCACGACTCCCATTGGGAACTCTTAAAAACCAGCAACCCCTTGACCGCCAAGCAATTCGCGGGCCGATTCCCAGATTTTCCAACTCTCTGACAGTTTTTGGCACAGTGCATGCTCTACGTCAGGCATCGGCGGCGGGGAAAGAACCTTGAGAGTACATGAGCCGCCTGCAACAGGGGAGCGAGGCATGAGGCAACGGCGGGTAGCGCGATGGATCGCAGCGGTGGTTCTGACCGTGAGTGGTGCGCTTTCAGGTGAATTGGCCTTTGGGCGTTCTGGGGGGCAGGTCGTCCGGATTACAAGTCAGCGCCTGTTCGTACCGCAACATTGGAATGGCACCGAGCGCGTCCAGGTGGTCCTCGAAGGGGTGTTACCCAGTGCCTGCCATGACCTCGCTCCCCCTGTCGCTGAGGTGGATGCAGAAAGCAGATCCGTCGAAGTTACAGCGATTGCCGTTCGACGGTCGAAAAGCATCTGCTCTCAGACCTTGGTCCCGTTTTCGGTGGTGGTCGATCTTGGCGTCCTTCCGTTTGGTGCTTACCGGATTTACACGAACGACAGTCTGGCTGATGAGGAGCTGCTAGTTACAGAAGCTCGAAGCGGCGGGACCGAGATTCGGCGGTACGCAGAGATCGAAAGCGCCAGGATTGAAACCACACCAACAACGGGCCATGTTCGTCGGTCCGTCGTTCTCAATGGCGTCTATCGAAATCGCTGCGAGCGCCTCGATCGAGTTGAAGTCAGAGACGCGGGCGGCGATACGATCGAAGTCTTTCCCATCTTGGCGCCTATCACCAGAGGCTTCGACGACTGTGCCATGGAGTCTGAGCCTTTTACCGCCCGAGCCGAGCTCCCTGACATCGATGAGGCGGGCCGCTACTTGCTGCACGTTCGGACGGCCGGAGGTTCCGTGAATCACGTATTTAACACCTTGAAATAATTGATATTTAACCACCATTCCCGTCTCCACCTAAATTTAACTTTAGGTTACGGGACTTCTGGTCGAACAAAGGGGGAAGCTTTGAAGGCATTTTCTCCTTCTGGGGCCAAGAATGGGAAGCCTCCAAATTCGCGCCGAACAGAAGCCATTAAGCTTCATTCTGAGCCTAGCGCTCGCAACTGTGGCCTTGGCTTGCACGAAAAGTTCGAGCAGTGGCTCAAGCAAGCGTCCAACCAGCCAAGGCGAAGGTTTTCCCGGCTACATCGCCCAAAATATCGATCCTACTGTGAACACGACAGCCAGCACCGGCATCTTTACTCTTTTCATTCCCAAGGGTACGGCTCCCGCCGGCAACCTCAGCGTCGACCCTGCATACGTCAGCTTTGGCGACCTTGGAGAATCCAAATTGTTGGCCAATGGGGCACGCATTGAGATTCGAGATACCGCCAATCAATTCTCGATACTAAGCGGCATGTACACAATTACCATCAACCTGAGTGACGCCACCATCTCCGCCATCGATCGGCTTGGTATCGTCCTGCAGATCTTCGGCACCGATGGCCGTCTGACATCCCAGCAATTGCTTGCCATCGATGGTACCACCATATCACTCGATCAAAGTGACGGAGGCGTGCGCCTCATTGTTTTGATGAATCAAAGCAACATCGCGCTGGGCGCCGTGGAGCTGCCGGCGTCGGGAGCTGGCGCTGGAAGTTCAGGCGATGGCACCATGTACCTGACTCACTGGCCAGACGACCATAGTGTCTTGCTGTCGCGTTTCAAGACTGAGTGGTCGGCGGCAGAGTATCTTTTCAGCGATGCGAGCGGGAGTCCGTACAAGCGCGCGACCATGTCCCTCAATTCTTCGGGTCGGGCGACGATGGTGCAAATCGTGAAGGATAGCGAACAAGAGCATCTCGATCTCTATCGCGAAACCGCCCTGGGGTGGAGCCACGTTCCAGACTATTTATCGACCATTGACGTCGTCACCAGCAACTTCCATGTTCTGCCAAGAATCGTTTTCGACAGTCAGCGAGCGGGCTGGCTCTTAGTTATCGAGTCCGAGAAGAGTGCCGTCTTTCGCATTCCTCCGTCTGGTGCCGTTACGACCTTCGACTTGGCGGGGTGGGATGGTGCCATCGCCTGGTATAGCGCCGACATCGTCGTCGATGACCAAGATCGGGTACACGTTTTTATTGTGACCAATGGCGATTCGGGGCTGTTCTTATCGACTGCGCGTTTGGATCTCCTGGCAACTGTCGGCATGACACGACTCTCGGATATACCGGATTGCGATTTTGGCGGTTATCCGCCGATCTTTGGCGTCGCTCGCAAGCCGGGGGCCGGCGTTGGCGTCGTCTTTAACTGCGACCAGTCCAACGTCAAAATTCGCTATGCTGAATACTCACTAACATCTGAAATGTGGAGTACGCCCGCCGAAACGATTTATGGCCCCGGTGGCACAACTTACGCAACGCGCCCCATCTTGGACTATGATTCAGCGGGCATGGCGCACATTGTATGGCGCAATGATGAAGCGGAAATCGGCTACTTACGCCAAACTTCAGCAAGTTCCTGGAGCGGCTATTTGGCGGCGGCCACCGACAGTGATTCATCACAGAGCGCCGAGCATTCCTTAGGATTTGCTATCGATGCCGACGACGTCGGGCATCTGGTGTACCGCGATTCGACCTTCAAGATCGTGCACAAGACCAAAGCAGCAGCGGCATCCGTCTTTTCCACTGCCCAGCACGTGACAGAAAATGGCGATCAGCACTTGATCGGAGACTTGGAAATTCAAGGCCGGCTGCGCCGATCCAACGACTGAGAAATCGCGAAACGGTCTACCAAAGGTCTCCTCCCAGAGTGAGCAATCGGGCGCCGCGCGCCACAAGATGCGGGTCCACCGTCCAGTCTTGACCACTGGCGACCATGGGGGCGAAACCACCGCTCAAAACCACGCGAACATCGGCAGCAGCGACGTTAAGATCAGTAGCAAAGGATTCGCGCACTCCGCGAATGGCTAGCTGGGTCGAGCGTAAGGCGCCCCGCACCATGGCCTGCCGTGTGTTGGTTCCGAATAGGGCGGCATTCGCTTCCTCTGTCGGCCAAAGATCTTCGAATCGAACCAGCGGCAAGCCATCGGTTTGCTCAGCCAAGGCCGTCAGGGCTGTCTGCAATCCAGGAATGATCCAGCCACCGAGATGAACGCCATGATCGCTCACGGCATCGATGGTCGTGGCCGTGCCAAGTCCAACGATCAAGGTCGCATGCCCCGTATGCTCCTGTAAAATGCTCTCGATCATAGCGAAACGATCCATGCCGATCTCGCTCATGTTGTACTGGCCGCGATATCGCAACGGCCGCCGCGGAATTTCCACGACGCTAAACTTGCCGGCACTTAACGCTCGCAAACTTCGTAGACCATCTTGATTCACCGATAGCGCGTGAATAGGCCACGGCATGGCTTCTGGAATACCCAACGCCAGAAGCTCCTGACCGAGCGAAACCAACCACTCGCCCTTCATCGTCTCAATGTTCTCATGCAAGACGCGATCAGGGGTTGCATCCGCCGCCCGCCGGAAGATGGAGAGCTTGATCGCTGTATTGCCGACGTCTGCCACGACCAGAGGACGCTCACTACCGGCACCGCGACTATACATCCATCGATAATCATCTGTCGTCGCGTTCAGCCGTTCGCGTTGCTCGGAGGCGTAAACTGACACCAACTCCAAAGCACCCTGGGCGTCAATGCCGCCCATGCGATAGGCCTGCTGATAATCTTGTCCGCGCAACCAAATCTGCCCGGCTTCGATGCCGAAATGCTGAAAGTCCTGCACCACTTCGCCAACGGAGTATCCGGCCCAATGCAGTTCAAAAAATCGAGTCAAGGAGTGAGCCAGCCGCTCCACATCTTCCGCCCGACCCAAGACGCGACGCAAGGCTACCGTGGATTGGTCGGCAACGTCCGGTGCGACGTTGATATTGAGCCCGATACCGACGATGACGTCTCCCCAACGCTCACCCTGCGTCGAACTCTCGCAGAGGACGCCACCGAGCTTGGCACCGCCATAATAAATGTCGTTGGGCCATTTCAGCGTCACCCGAATATCGAACTTGGTTGCGAACCACCAACTTACCAAATTCGCTACCTTCAAAGGCAGCAGCCCCATATCCGCCGCAGGTACGTCGCCCGCTGACAGCACAAAACTCAAGAAAAGATTACCGGTGGGGCTCAGCCACTGATGCCCTCGTCGTCCTCGACCCGCCGATTGCTGACGAGCCCACACAGCAAAGGGTGCTTTTGCTTTACCTTCGCGCAATAGGCGACTGCACTCACTTGAAGTAGAGTCCAGTTCCTCGTAGCGCAGTAATGGAAAGCCATTCGTTGATTGCATGCAGACCTTTTATAGGGAGAATAGGAGGCTCAAATCGCTCCATCGCGCCGAATGAATGATGGCCCCCGTCGAAATGAAGTCGACTCCGGCTTCGGCAATTTTTCTTGCCGTATCCAACCGCACATTACCAGAAGCTTCGATGAGTGCTCGGCCGCGAATCGTGCGCACCGCAAGCGTCATCTCCGCTACACTCATGTTATCCAGCATGATGAGATCAGCCCCTGCATCGAGGGCCTCTTGTACTTCGTCCAGATTTGTCGCTTCCACTTCAATTTTCAATGTTGGCGGCAAGCTCTCAAGCAAACGCGAAACCGCGGCCTTGATGCCACCTGCAGCGCGGATGTGATTTTCTTTGACAATGACGCCGTCGCAAAGGCCAAAGCGATGATTCCGAGCCCCACCGAGTACCGTCGCCGACTTTTCCAACAGCCGAAGGCCAGGGGTTGTTTTTCTAGTATCGAGCAGTTGAGTTTTTGTGCCGGCAATCTCATCGACAAATTGCCGAGTCAGTGTCGCAATACCGCACATGCGACCTAGGATATTGAGTGCCACGCGCTCGGCTCGTAAAATTGAGCGGGCCTCGCCTTCAATTTCAAGCAGCACCGAGCCCTTCGTGGCCCGCGCGCGATTCTCCAAAATCGGTTCCACATGCAGCTGCGGGTCGACTTTGCGAAAAACGTAGCGCGCCACATCGACACCAGCAACAATCGTATCTTCTTTGGCGATGATTCGGGCCCTGGCCTGCTTACCCTTAGGGACGCATAGGTCCGTTGTCCAATCGCCATACCCCCAATCCTCTTCGAGAGCCCGCTCGATGATGGGGCGCAACTGAATTTCATGAAGCTCGTGCATATGTCGTTTGCCTTTCCGCGTCGAGACCTTGCCAGTGGCCGGCCCGAGGATCGACTAGAACCCGTTAATTGTCAACGAGATGCCGCGATCGCTCTTCGGTCAAACGCCGGATTTCAGCGGTGATGATCTCGCGGGCCAGGGCAGAAAAGTGCCGCGAGCAATAGTCCTCGACCGCTTGGCGAACCAGAATGGCCAATTCCTGTCGAGACACAACCTCATTGCCTTCACGCCCTCGTAAATCCGCGGCTGGCCGAGCCCCTGGGCTCGAAACCTCCGCAGCGCTAGGACGCAAACCTGAAATCTTAGTTTCCGGTTCCTCACTACTAAATTCAAAGTCCCGTTGCCGACCGCGGGGTGGCGGCGGGGGGGGCGGAGGCAGGTCAGATTCTTCCTCCAACGCTACGTTCGGCTCGCGCCCCAGCGGCGGCGGTGGAGGTGGTGAAAACCAGTCCTCTTCTTCTAAAGAAAACTCCACTGGCGCCCGGCGGCCACTTGTACCCGTGGATTCCGGAGGAAACGCCGGTTCCCGCGGTGGCTGCGACATATCAGCGGTAAACGCTTTTTGACCGACTCTCTTCGCATCGTTCAAGGGAATTTGCGGTGGCGGTGGCGGTGGCGCTAAATCTTCGCTGCGCGGACGCGCCATGGGAGGCGGTGGCGGCGCACCCAGTGGGCTGCCAGGCGTGGATGCCCCAAACGCGCCCACCGGGGGCGGCGGTGGTGGTACAACTTGGCTTTCGCCGGAATGTGCTTGCGCTTCCAAACGGCCGCCGAGAAGGCGTTGCGCAAGTTCCACGATGTCGTTGGATTCGAACGGCTTTCGCAACACGTGATCATAACCGGCACGTCGCAAGTCTTCACCATTCACGTCTTCATAAGAACCTGCCAATAGAATAACGGGTGCCTTGCCGGCATGCCGTCGAAGATTGGCCAGCTCATCCAGTAACCGGTCACCAAACATTCCGGCATCGACGATTAACAGATCGACGGGCTGGCGCTTGAGTTCGGCCGCAGCCTCGGCATACGTCGAAGCCGAATTGACCTCAATGCGATACTTGGAAAAGGCGATACGTATTACTTTGGGAATGGCAGCTGAATCATCAACTACCAACAGTCGACTCGTCATGTTGCGACCTCCGGATCAGGAGCCAGCATAGCACGACGAGTTCAGGTTTGATAGCACTTCTCGCGGGTTACAAGCCAGAGTCGGGAGCTCTAAGAAGCCTTACGCCGAGATAGGTTGGCATTGATCGCTAACAAGACGCTATCGCGCATATGTTGACGACTGACGCGAATGGCTTCGAGAATCAGTTCGTAGTCATGGGCGGTAAACTCAGTACCCTTGCCGCCATTCATTTCGCGAAAACATTTTAATCGCAAATTCTCAAGATAGACCAGCTTGCTGCGAGTCAGTCGTATGAGGGTATCATCGTCTAGACCTCGGCCGCTGATCGGCGCCATGAGGTCGGCCATGATTTCGCGATATGTGGCATAGTCGTGATTGGCGGCGTTGCGCATCGAAACCTTCCTAGCTACGATGATGTCGATCCCTATGGCAAGTTGTTCGGCGACACTCGACAAACCTTTAGTCCGTGTCGGCTGTTGCCAGCATCCGCCGCCGAGGGGACCAGCTCCCAAAAAGATTAGGTCGCTGTAATCTCAGGCGATCTCTTCTATTTTCGCCACTTGACCCGCAGCGTCCGGGAAGCTAGTGTTGCGAACTCATTCGTAAACATCGGCACAATAGATTGTCCGCGAGCATAGGGAGTCACCGCGTGGGACTGGCATCAGGATCGGTATCATTGACACGCTACAAGGTGCTCGGACTGAAGAAGTCCATCACCATCGCTGAACTAAACGAGTGCTTGTTGCCGCAACAAGCCAAGGGTCTGCGTCTGACGGGCGTCTTGCGCGAGCAGTCGTTTGGGTGGGTGCGTCCTATGGGCGGCGAGCCCCTACCCTTATCCGAAACCGAATCCTGGGACATGTCCGACTGCCGTGCCGGTGATGGCTTTCTGATGCGCGTTCGCTTGGAGAAAAGAGCTGTCCCCGGTCGCTTGCTCCAATTGGTTCTGCGCGAGCGGCTGATGAAGAAAGAAGCAAAACGCGAAAAGCCACTTTCCCGAGCCGAACGGCGAGAGATACTGGACGAAACCAAGCGGGAACTACTCGAGAGGGCCTTACCGGCTCTTAACTACTTTGATGTCTATTGGCGCGACGCGGCCAGTAGCCTCTATGTCTTCAGCCAGTCCAAACGCGCCCTGCAGGTCTTTGAAGAGCTGTTTCATAAGACCTTTGGCGAACCGTTGAATTTGACCACGCTGCGCCTGCAGCCGCCGCTGACTGCGGTGCAAGACAACATGTGGCGCGCGCCCTCAGCAGAGGATCCGTATCTCAAGCGATTGGCGTTGACAATCCCTACCAGCTTCGCGGAACATGCGCCGTAGTCTGGGAAGAGCTCCCGATTTTTTGTGCGCGTGATGGCGGGATCTAAGGCTGCTTGAGGAGGTAGGCTGTGGCAGATTGGGATGAATTGAAAGACGGCGATCCGGGGGTTTCCGAATTGGGACAAGCCGAGCAGTACGGCGCTTGGCTGTTCAAGTATCGCGATTACACCCCCATTCCCCTGATCATCATCATGCTCTTCTTTGCGGAACCAACTGCCCTTTCTGCTACCCTCGGCCTGCTGTTTACCATCGGCGGCGAGCTGATCCGCATTTACAGCGTCGCATTCATCGGCTCCATCTCACGCACACGAAAAGGCAACCTCGGCTCGGATTTGGTCCGCACCGGCCCTTTCTCGCTGGTTCGCAATCCTCTTTATGTTGGCAACTTTTTCATCTCGGGTGGCTTGGCGGTATATAGCGGCTCCACGGCCGTAGTGGTCCTGACCGTGCTGATGTTTGCTGCTCAATACTATTTCATCGTCAAGTATGAAGAGCATCTTCTCTTACAGCGTTTTGGCACCGAGTACGACGAGTACCGTCAATCGGTTCCACCATGGGTACCCACTCGTTTCCCTAACCCAAGCGAACTTGATTGGCCCGATACCTTCGGACCGGCCTTGCACAGCGAGCGCCGAACTCTGACAGCGATTGGCGCTGTACTTCTGGCCATCTTGTTGGTTGGTGGTTAAGCGGGTCGGATAATCGAACAAGGCCATGCGGAACCGCGTGGCTTTTTTGTGCCTAAAGATCCTGCACCATGCCGCGCAGGTAGTCATTGAGCCTATCGAAAAGATTGTCGGTCATGGCCAGCTGCCGATATTTCACCCCGGCAAGATCAAAGATATGTTTGGCGATCTTGTTTTCCGGCGTACCAGCATACTTGTCCGAAAGATAAATCACCTCGGCCACTCGCTGACTGGCGATCAATTTTGCGCATTCGTTACAAGGAAACAACGTGACGTAACCGCGGGTTCCCGCCAAGCTACGCGAACAATGCACGATCGCATTTGCTTCGCTGTGCATGACGTAGCCGTATTTTTGGTACTCAAGTGGCACGGAGCGATCGTGACCCCAAGGAATTTTCGACTCATCAATGCCGGCGATGGCGCCGTTATAGCCCATCGTGACCTGGCGGTTGTTTTCATCCACAAAAACACAACCGACTTTGGTGCGCGGATCCTTGCTGCGAAAACTGGCGATCATGGCCTGCAGCATAAAGTACTCGTCCCAATTGATGTTCGCTTGGACCGGAACAAAATTCACCCGCCACTTTGGATCGGAAGTAAGTTCGGACATGACACTCCTCATGAAACAAAAAACGGCGGAACCGTCCCGTTCCGCCGTCGGCCTAGTCACCCAGGGAAACTCAGATTCCGATCTCGCGGGCACGGGCCGAATCGCCACGCACTTCAAATAACCGCCGGACACGTGATTTCTTGATGACTGTAGAAACCTCGATAGCTAATTCCAGGCCCAACGACGCCACCGGCGCCGCCGCAGTCCCAACATTAACCGTCGACACCTTTTCCACGCTCAGACCCAGAGTATAGCCCCAAAGCACCGAGACGTCTTGTGGCAAAACCGCCGCCGCCTCAATGTATCGACCTTGTCCGTTGTACTGGCCGCCGTACCGATGCACGACTGTGTAAGTCACATCGAATACCGTCATACCATATGGATTCTTGCCCCAGTAACGGTAAGTCCGATACTGCAACTCAGAAAAACCATCAAGGTCACCGGCGCCACGGACTCCTTCCGGTAAGGCATTCGCATATGCGTACTGAATGTTTACAACGGGTTGATTCTTAGCGATGACTGCCCAAACTTTGTTACCCATGTTGATAATTTTGTCGAGTGCCACTTCTGCCTGACCCAACTTGTCATCTACAAGATCCATTCGGCGCTCTGCAACATACGACTGGGCGTCATTCCAGGTGTAAACCCGGTCCAGCATCACTTTGCTGGTGAGCACCTCTTGTGAATAGACCTTGATCTCTTCATCCGCAGCTGGCTGCAGACTGGGCACGTCAGCCTGCGCTTGAACGCCCATCAACATGACTGTCACGAACCCGATCATTGCGTGTCTGCCTTGCATAGAACCCCCCTTTGATTTGTTACGTCCCATACTCGTCAAGATGTGATCACGCGGGGCAGGTAGCATGGTGCAAAAAAACCTACAACATGAAAGGGCACTAAGAGCGATATCTCGACAACGCTTAAGCCGATCTTTGCCATTTTTTAACAAACCGGGAGCGTTCCCAGCCCTGAGTCCAATACGGGTAAAAAGATCCAGTTAATTGCTTGCACACCAGCCAAATTGGCTCTATAAGAAATTTCAGAAACATGGCCCAATTCCCTTGACTATTTCAACATTGCACTAGCTCACAACGAGGACCAACGTATGCGACGTCTGTCTTTGATGCCCTGGCTTGCTCTTTTGGTTATGGTTACTTCTTGTGGGCAGCCACAGGTTACGACGGTGCAGCTGGACCGACTAGGGGCCCGCCCTTTGACGCAGCCACTCTCCTTTTTCAGCTCTCGAAATGGCGCGTCTCTAACTGCTCAAGTCAGCAGCGGCGCTCCAGTGGCGCAAATCTATGCCGGCGACCTTGAGATTCATGGGACAGAAGTTCTGTGGTCTCGCGGCGACGAGAAAGTGTCCGTCGGCCACATCAATGACCACGGCACCATGGAGCTCTGCGCTGACGCTGGCTTAGATTCTTGCGAAGCTAGCATCAGCCGCATGCCCACCGATATCCCCGGCGAAGACCCCGTGATCGGCCTGCACTTGGACTGGCGCACCACTTGGGATTCTTCAGGCCATGACTCCGCCGAAACGTCGTTGGTGGACTTTGTCTTGCCGGCACCCAACCAAGAGGAAGGCGGCACGTGCCTCTTCATGGCAACCACAGGCACCGTCGAGCTCCTGCTGAACCAGCGTCTACAACGCCACCACTCCGAGGCTCTGCTGGACGGACCAACAGATATCTCCGAACGATTTCTGATAAACGCCAGCTATAACCACAGCGCGCGCAATTGGCGCACAGATACGGGCTACCTATTCAATAAGGAAGGTGGAGCCCTACTTAACAGAACGTATCGGTACACCAAGGGCTGGTCGCGGCAAGACGATGGCCAATGGGTACGGGCAACTCCCGGCGAGCCTGGCGCGATTTTCGGTACCGAGTACAACTGGATTGACGACTACAGCGCCAGCTTGCAGCAAAAACTGGTCGAAATTCCCACGCTCGAGCGAGACTTGCTGTTCGTCGATCCCGAACACAATCAATGGAACGTCGGCATCATGGATGAAAGCGTGATAACAGCGATTAAACGCAAACTGTTACAAAAGAGGCCAGTAACGTTCATCTATAACCACTATGGGTACTGGCATGCAGCCATTATCGTCGGCTTTGATGACAACGCACCCACAAACGGCTGTCCGTTTGTCGACGAGTTTAATCGCAGCATGCTCAGCCAAAACCCGAAGCTGGTAAACAAGGTGAAGGCGGCTATGGCGGCGCAAGGCGGCTGCCGAAGCCGGGGTGTGTTTTACGTCCGCGACTCCATTTACGAGGGCACCGCGGAGCCTGAATACGACTACATTCCCGGACATGTGGGCGAGGAGCGCCCCTATTCCAAGCGCATCGTCAAACACTCCTATGACTGGGCGAAATACTTGGGAAATCACGCTTATGCTTGGCGATTTGTTGACTAGTTAACCATCCAGGAGTATCAGGCAGGGCACCACGTTGTTGGTGCCTTTTCTTTTGCGGTAGAATCTTGGCACTGATTGGTTTGTTCCCTGCCCCCCTTGGAGGATCTTGTTATGAAAGTTTTACGCTCGACGATTTCTGCACTGATCATCGGCAGCGCTGCTGCACACGGCACAGCAGTCTTGGCTGACGGCAAGGCGCTGTACACCGCCAAAAACTGCCATACTTGCCATGGCGCCGATGGCAAGGCCCCCATCGCTCCCAATTATCCCAAGCTATCGGGCCAAAACGCTGCCTATCTCGAAGCTCAAACTCTCGACATCAAATCTGGCAAACGCGCCAATGGCTTAACAGCTGCTATGAAGCCGTTTGTCATGACTCTGACCGATGCGGAAATTAAGCAAATTTCCCAGTTCTTGGCGGGCGTAAAGTAAATCTTACCTCATCCGTGACACCGCCGCGCGCTGCCACCCAGTACGCGGCCAAAATCCCGCATTTTCTGGTGCGCCAAAGCGCAAATGCCGCTATCGTACTCCCTTCTGATGACACCTAGAAAGGGGACTCGACATGGCGTTTCGATCCAGCCTCATTTTTATCGCCTGGTTCGCAATAGCGACCGGCAGCACCGCGTTGGGCGCTCGCGCCAGCGGCGATTTTCTAACGGAAAAGGACGCGCGCGAACGCGCAAAATGGGTCAGCGAAGTTCGCTATCAGATGGATTTTGACCTCACCGCCCAAGGTGAGAATCCGGAGTTTAAAGGCGATGTCACGCTGTCTTTTCAGTTAGCTTCAGTCCCCAAAGATCTCACCATCGACCTGCGCGGCGGTCAAGTACTCAGCGCCAAAGTCAATGCTCAAGAAGCGACACTTGATCACAACGGTGCTTTCATCACTGTTCCTGGCAAGCTTCTGACCAAGGGTGCCAACACCGTCACCATCAACTACTCGCACCCTTACAGCAACGACGGGTCCGGCTTTTACCGCTTTGTCGATCCGGAAGACCAGCGCGTCTATGTCTACACAGACTTCGAGCCGTATGATGCCAGCCGATTTTTTCCGTCATTCGATCAGCCAGACCTACGGGCAAAGTATACCCTGTCGGCCAACGTTCCTGCAGAGTGGCATGTCGTCACCTCGGTCCGCGAATCCTCCGTCACCGATATCAGTAAAGGTGTGAAGCGTTGGGAGTTTCCCGAAAGCAAAGAGTTCAGTACCTATATCTTTCCGCTGCACGCTGGCCCCTACCATATCTGGGAAGATGCGGCTCAAAAGATTCCGCTGCGTCTGATGGTGCGACAGAGCATGAAGAACTACGTGCCCAAAGACTTCTGGATGACCATTACCAAACAAGGATTTGGGTTTTTTGAACAGTATTTTGACCACGATTATCCGTTCGTCAAATACGACCAAGTCATCGTCCCTGACTTTAATTCAGGCGCGATGGAAAACGTCGGCGCCGTAACTTTCTCCGAGCGCTATCTGCGCAAAGGCGATCTGACTCGCAAAGAGCGCGAGCGGATGGCGAACGTGATCTTGCACGAAATGGCGCACATGTGGTTCGGCAATCTCGTCACCATGCGTTGGTGGAATGACCTCTGGCTCAACGAAAGTTTTGCCACGTATATGGCCAGCGTCGCCCTGGCAGAAGCCACCGAATTCAAAGAGGCCTGGTTATCGTTTGCTGACTCCAAAGGCTGGGCCTATTGGGAAGATGGCCTTGTCACCAAGCACCCGATCACGACCAAAGTACCGGACACCAATCAGGCCTTCGCCAATTTCGATGGCATCACTTACGGCAAAGGCGCATCAGTCTTGAAGCAGCTAGCCTTCTTCCTGGGCGAAGATGTTTTCAAGAAAGGTGTTCAGGACTATTTCCAAAAGCATGCTTGGGGGAATACGGAGCTGCCTGATTTCATGGGCGCATTGAGCAAAGCGGCCAAGCGCGACTTGAGCGCGTTTAGCAAAGAGTGGCTGGAAACTTCCGGCACCAATACCGTCAAAACCGACTTCACCTGTGACGCCGGGAAAATTGCTACCTTCAACCTAGTCCAATCAGGCGAGCCAGGCGAAACGCAGGCACGGGCCCACCGTACCATGATTGCCCTCTTGCGCAAGACGACGGGTAACAAGCTGCAGCTGGACTCCAACATCGCCATCACCTATCAAGGCGCGAAAACAGCGGTAAAAGATGCGATTGGCAAAGACTGTCCAGACATGGCCTATCCGAACTATCAAGACTTCGACTTCGTGAAAGTTGAACTAGATGCGCGCTCACTCGCCACGACAAAAGCGGCGCTGCGTACCATCGAAGACCCCATGCTGCGCAGCATGACCTGGACCGCATTGTGGGACATGGTACGTGACGCAAAGTTGACCGTGCAGAGCTACGGGGAACTGGCGAAAGCCAACTTGCCGGCGGAAACTGAAATAGGCGTCGCTCGCGCCGTCGTGAATAACATCTACGGTCGTGGTGGCGCCCATTCACCATCGCTGGCCTACTACCTACCACAGGAAACGACAGCCCAGCAGGAACAACGCCGCACCGTGATTGCCGATTGGGAGAACCTCATCTGGAAGTTAATGGAGGGCGCTGAGCCGGGGTCCGATCTACAGAAATTGTGGTTTGATGCACATGTCGGCTTGGCCGAGACGCCAACTGCATTAGAACGCCTGGCCCGCGTCATTCAACGCCAATACGTGCCCAAAGGCTTTACTCCCGACCAGGATCGACGCTGGAACATCATCAACCAGTTAAACACTTTTGCCTATGGCAGCGCCCAGAAGATGATCGACGATGAGTTGGCTGTGGATCCTTCGAGCAGCGGCCGACAGGCGGCTTTGGCGGCACGGGCCGCCCGACCGGACCTTGCAGAAAAGGAAAAGTGGTTTGCGGAAGTGACCAAGCTAGACACATCCTACTCTTTGGCGGAACGTCGGGCCATCATGGGCTCCCTCTTCCCTGATGGGCAAGATCATCTGCGCGGTCAGTTTGCAAAACGGTATTTCGCGGCTGTCCTGAATCTGGCCAAACAGAACAACGAAGCCGCCTTGGAATCCTTTGCCGAGGAATTGGCGCCCGCTCTGTGCAGTAAACTCAGCACAGAAGATTTTGCCAGGTTCGTCAAGAACGAGGGCAAGAAGCTACCATCTTACGCTTTGAAAACCTTGCGCGTCGCGCAACAAGAAGACGAGCGCTGCGTCAAGATCCGCAGGCATGCGCTCACCCACAAAGCCGACTCATCCGCCAAAACTGGCAATAACGGCAGCAGCGGTTAAGGAATTTTAGCGGGGAAACAGGGGTTCGCGAAGCTTCGCAACGAGCGCTTCCAGCCCCTCGCTGACCTGCCATTGAAAGCCTTGAACCGACATCCGATCAAACAGCGTCTCAAGACGCTGCCAGATTCCCTCGGCAAGATCGGCGTCGGGGTGCATCGCCAGACGGCGCTGCATCTGCAAATAGGCAAAGCGTAGCTGACCCTGTTCGATCAGTCGATCCACCTCTTGCCAAAAGGCAACATGCGGTCCGGATGCCGCTGCCTGCGGTGCAGAGGCTGGCAGATCCGTCGCGACAGCGAGGTTCTCCTTAGCTTGGCGCACGCGCCAAGTAGAAAAGCGCTGCAGCCACCAAGGCTCTTGGCGCGACACCTCGTCGACTTGCATCAATAGGTCGTGAGCCTGCTGCAGCAAATTGCGCTCGATGTAGTAATCAAAGAGTTCGCCCAGCAGAGCTTGATGTTGTGAATTGCTATCCCTGGACGGAATCACCGTCGTTTTCTTCAGGTCTAGTGGAGGCTCGCTGGAACGACGCATCGCTCCAACTACGGTTTCTTCTCGCGGTGTGGCTTGCTTTGGTGAAGGCGGCACCTCCATCGGACCTGCTGGTGCAATGCCACTCCACTTCAACTCATGAATTGGCACCGGTTCGCCCCAAGTGGCGTTCACCATGGCATCTTCTTGCGACTCACTCAAGTCCTCGAACCAGCTCTTATTGGGATCGGGCGGTGGGGGCGGCGTTATTGCGCTTCGCTGCAGCCGTAGCGGCGCGCTCAATGGCTCGTCCAGGGAGACGTCTGCCGACGCCTGGGCCTGCAAATCCTGCAATTTACGAATTTCGTTTTGAATCACTTCTGCCTTGCCGAAGCGACCCAGGGCAGTAAATGCCAAGGCCATAACTTCCAAAGCAGGGAAAAAGGACCGGTCCCAGTCGAAGACTAAGTGCGCCAAGCGCATGGCTTCATGGGGATCACTATCGACCAAAACCCGCGCTAACTTCACCAAGGCCTCAGCACGTTGCCGATCATCGACATCCACCACGAGCGCCAAGTAGCGTTCCTGGAGCATGGCGTTCGCTGGATCCGCGGCGATGCGCTCGAGAAGCTTATCAAGACCAGCTACCATGCCGTCTCCCCAAGGCTCAAGAACCGCGGAGGCACCTATCGGGCCTTTTGCAGGAACGTTTCCAGGAAACGCGTGGAAATATTGCCACTGCAGAAATCTGGATCACGCATCAATCGTTGATGAAAGGGAATATTCGTTCGAATGCCATCAACTTTCATTTCGGACAAAGCGCGACGCATGCGCGCTATGGCTTCTTCACGGTCTTTGCCAAAGGTTATGAGCTTGGCAATCATCGAGTCATAGTTCGAGGGAACCGTGTAGCCAGCATAAATCATGCTATCGATTCGAATACCTGGTCCACCCGGCTCATGATAGGCGGTCACGCGCCCCGGCCACGGTGCAAAACTAAGGGGATCCTCGGCATTGATCCGACACTCCAGCGCATGGCCCTGCAATTTAATATCGCTTTGTTTCACCGACAGCTTTTTTCCCATGGCGATATGAATCTGCTCCTTGATCAAGTCAAGACCCGAAACGATCTCGGAAACTGGGTGCTCGACTTGAACTCGCGTATTCACTTCCATGAAGTAGAACTGGCCGTCCTCGTCCATTAGGAACTCAACAGTGCCGAGTGAGTGATACCCGACACTCGAACACAACCTAACGGCAGTCGCACCAATCTTTTGGCGCAGGTCTTCATCCACAACGGGGCACGGCGACTCTTCGACCAGCTTTTGATGCCGCCGCTGCACCGAGCAGTCACGTTCGCCGACATGTACGATATTGCCGTGCTTATCGGCTGCGATTTGCACTTCCACATGCCGTGGTCGCTGGCAATAGCGCTCGATGAATACGTCGCCGTTACCAAATGCCGCTTCGGCTTCGGTCTGGGCCATGAGAAACTGATTGGAAAGCTCGTCTGCATGCTTGACGATCTTCATCCCACGACCGCCGCCGCCAGCGGCAGCTTTGATAATCAATGGAAAGCCGATACTTTTCGCGACCTCGTGGGCCTCATCGAACGTCTTGACGCGCCCCTGACTGCCGGGCAGCATCGGCACCTTCGCTCGCTCGGCAATAGCGCGGGCTTCAACCTTGTTGCCCAAGACGCGGATCTGCGTCGAGGACGGCCCAATGAAAGTAATGTTGTACTCTTCGCAGACTTTCGCGAATTCACTATTTTCCGACAGAAAGCCGTAGCCTGGATGCACAGCATCGACGCCGGCCACCTCGCAGGCGCTCATAATCGCCGGAATCGACAGATAGCTTTTCGCACTTTGCGGCGGACCGATGCAGATACTCTCGTCGGCCAGCTTTGCATGCAGGGAATCGCGATCCGCCGTTGAGTAAACAGCGACCGTCTGCAGCCCAAGCTCCTGACAAGCGCGAATCACCCGGACGGCGATCTCACCCCGATTGGCAATCAGTACTTTTTTCATAGGGCCATCATTCGATGAGGAAGAGGACTCGGTCAAACTCAACCGGCTCTTCGTTCTTGACCAGAATCTCGGCGATAACTCCGTCGGTTTCCGCCTCGATCTCGTTCATTAGCTTCATGGCCTCAATGATGCAAAGGACATCACCCTTTTTCACCCGCTGACCTACCCGAACAAACGGATCAGAATCGGGAGACGGCGAGGCATAGTAGGTGCCCACGAAAGGTGAACGAACTTCCTTCAGATTGCGACGATCGGCGGCGGAAACAGCGCTCGTTACCGGGGCGTCGTCAGAAGTATCGGCAAAATTCATCGGCGCATACGACAATGGGGCAGGAGTGCTTAACGCGACTCCACCGCCAAATACGATACGGACTTTCGAACCCTTGTCGTCAACTTCGACCTCATTGACGCCATTGCGGCGCATGAGTTCCATCAGCTTCTCAACCTTCTTGAGATCCATACGGTGATCCTATGCTTTGACTTTTTCGAGGTACTTGTTTGTGCGTGTGTCGACGCGAATAAGGTCACCCTCGGCTACGTGGAACGGTACGGTCACGACCAATCCAGTTTCCAGTGTGGCGGGTTTACCGCCTCCTCCGGAAGTGTCGCCTTTGATGTTGGGTTGGGTTTCCTTCACCCGCAAATTGCAGAAGTTATCGATTTCGATGTCGACCGGCCGGCCCTGAAAAAAAGTCGCCGTCACGACAGAGTTTTCGATAACATAGTACTTTGCATCACCGAGATCGTCGGCGCTCAAGGTCACTTGCTCGAAGTTATTGTTGTCCATCAGCACGTAGTTTTCGCCATCGAAGTATAGATACTGCATTTGGCGCTTTTCTAGATCGGGCGTTCCCACCATTTCACCAGACTTGAAGTTCACCTCGATCACCTGTTTGGTTTCCAGGTTGCGCATTTTCGTGCGGGTAAAGGCCGAACCCTTGCCTGGACTGACATGTTGGAAGTCGACGATGGTCCATGGTTTGCCATCGTATTCAATCTTGAGGCCCTTGCGAAAATCGGTGGTACTGTACATGTGCGCTCATCACCTACGCTGAAGTCAAAATCAAAGTTAAGTCCACGAAAGACTTTCGACGATAACCCCAACATGCCGTGATTTCAATGACAAAGAACGCTATTGTCGACGCAGGTTAGCCCGCATCGGGCAGCGGAACTGACTTTTGCCAGCGGGAGTCCTGGCGGATGGAAGGAACCGGTCGTCGAAAACCACCGACCAATGCCTTTGGGCGCAAGATGCGCAACAATGGACCACGAAAAACCGCCAGCGGCGCCCGGCGTTCCCGTTGAATTCCCATACCCGGACCGCGAACGTCCTTGCCACCCGTGGCGTGAATAATGTCGCCATACCCACCACCCTTGGCGGTTTCCAGCATGACGACATGGCCGCGATATACCAGCAGATCGCCAGCTAGCGCCGCGTTGACGTCTGTTCCCAAATCGATGAGTCCATAGCGCTGCAATAATTGCCTTGCGGATAAGGCCAGCATTTCCTGTGTTGGCAAGTATCCCATGCGAATACCGGCGCGCTGATAGATCAAATGCACAAAATGGCTGCAGTCGAGAGAGCAATGGTGACATGTCGGACAAGAAGTTAACCGCTCCCCGGGCTTAGGTTGCTGCTGCTCCAGGCAGCGAGTGCAGTCCTCACAGGTCGCCGCATCGCCCAGCTTCGCCCCACCATACGCATAGGAAATATTGGCTATTTCCAGGATATTGGCCGCTTCCTGCAAAACCTTTTGTCGCGCCTCGGCCGTGGCAATTGACGCAGAACAAAGAGCAAGCAACACCAGGTAACAAAAGATTTGCGGCCGAATCGGCATAACGTCTCGCAAACGGGTATAATAACCTTACTGCGAGATATTATATTTTTTCGACCATTCAGGGCAACCCACACCCCAGGGAAAGCTGCATCGCCGCATGGGCAGTTATCGCCGCCAAATCCAAACAGTGTTCTTGATCGAGCTGGCGATCGTCAGCGTCGTCGTGGGCATTGCCATCACCTTTTGGAAAGTGATGTGCGATGAAAGTTGGAGTTCCTGCTTAGCAAGCGGTGGCTGGCAACCCGTTTCCTTTTTTGTTTTGGCAGTCTTGCGACCACTGCTATTCACGCCTGTGATGATCGTCGCCTTCATCGGCGGCGATGCCTTTGGCCCCTTTTGGGGCACGATCTTTACCGCCATCGGTTCGACAGCTTCCTGCATGCTGCTGTATTTCGCGGCAAAACTCCTGGGACGGCGCTATTCCAAACCATGGCTAAGCGCCAATCTACCTGCAACATGGAAACTCATCCGCACGCAAGATTACAAGTTAGTCTTCGCGACTCGCCTCATTCCCGTGTTCCCCTTTGACCTCATGTCGATTGTTTATGGCGCTGTTGATTTTCGCGTCGGGGCGGTGTTCTGGGCCACCTTGATCGGTGTATTGCCCGAAGCCTACGTGTACACGCGACTCTCGCTCGATACGGATGTCTCCGGACTCAACACCGCCGTCCGAACCTTGATGGAATTCGCCCTCATGACTTTGACACCGCTGTTGGTCTATGAAATCGCCTCTCGCAAGAGAGGCAGCAGTCTCTGGGCGCGCCTCAAGCGGGTGTATCGGGAAATTATCCATGAAGCACGCACTACCAACGACATCGTCAAATCCCAGCAATACAGCGGCGACAAGACCCCGGTCATTCTCGTTTACGGCTTCTTTTCGTCACGCCGTGCCCTCACCATTCTTGAGCGCCTACTAACCCAGCGTGGTTACCAAGTGATGAGCTTCAACCTGGGCGGAATGTTCGGAGTTTTTTTCACCCGCAGCATCGAAGAAGCCGCTCGATTTCTCGACATGAAAATTCGTCGCCAAGTAAGTCGACACGGCTTCAAGCGTGTTCACATCGTCGCCCATTCGAAGGGCGGACTGGTGGCGCTTTGGTGGTTGCTGCGGCATGGAGGCGCGGAGTATTGCGACACTCTCGTCACGATGGGGACGCCGTTTCGTGGTTCTCGTCTCACATATTTGGCCTTGGTAACCCCTCTTGGATACCTTTGGCGCGACGTTTGGCAGATGCGGCCCAATTCGGAGTTTCTGCGTATTCTGCACAACTTAGAGATCCCGCAGTCGCTAAACGTTTATTGCTTTCACAGCGAACGCGATAAGGTAGCTACCGGACTCGATGGCGTGTTCCAACCACAACGTCAACTTGGGCGCATCATTCCTGTGCCGATGCATGCCATCTCGCACTTTGAGTTCTTGACCCGTCGCGACGTCGGCGACTATTTGGCGAAGATTTTGCGCCAGGCGGACACTGACCCCAGCAGAGATACCGAATCTAGGCTGAGCGTTGAGCCTAAGCTCATAAATTCACAGCGATAAACCCACCCCCTCTTTTCTTGTGACAAAGTCCAAGCGATGCCGTAAAATCCTAAGAATACAGCACGTTCCGGAGTTAGTTAGATATGTTTCAACGCGCCTATGACGAACCTTTAACGCGTCGCCACGAGAATTCGCAGCCGCAGCAAATGCCGTTTTCCGGAAAGATTCGCTTTCTGATGGATCAGCGTCCCTTTCGCCTGCTCCTGACCTTAGAGGGCGTTTGGATTTCTGAGCAAGCATTAGGAGCGCGGGTTCCCTTAAGTCGTCTAGAGCATGTGGGACTGTGCGAAGAAGATGTGAATGCCTTGTTTTCCGAAGGTAACATCTGTCAGCTCCAACTTGAACATGACGATGCCCAATACTCCTGCGCCAATGTTTGCGCACACGTGTTTCGCAAGCAATGGACGCATGGCGCCATCGACATCGCTTTCCGATTTGAAAGCACGGATTCGGACTTGCTCATGCTGCTGCAGGACATGTCGTCAGCAGCTGTACGTTGATACGACGGTCACTTGAAATCTAGGGAGGGCTTCAGTATGCGAGGATTACTACCAATCGGTATCATCAGCACACTCATAGCGTTACCAGCGTATGCTGGTGTGTATACGTATGCGGTGGATTTTTATCCACTATCTGCGGGTGAGAATTGCCATGCCTTGGCCCAGCAAATCGGCGAGCAAGTTAAGAGTGCCGGTCTCAACGTCGTCCGCAGTGTCTGTAAAGAGCAGCGGAAGAATGATATTGACGTTGCCGTCTATTACGATGCCGAAAGCAAAGCCGACATCGTGTCCACGGTTCGAAACTTTGGCGCCTTCGATCCTGAAACTTATCCAACCAAAGACGCGTGTCTGGCGGCTCTGCCGGGCGAACGCGCATTGTTTGTCGAGCAAACTGGCCTGGAGCCGGCTGTAGCTTACTGCTACATCGACGCCAACTACGGCCGACTATGGGGAGCTCGACTGGAAGCTTTCGGTAATCCAGAAGTGAAGCCATTCATTACTGGTAATTATGCCTTTGGCACCATCTTGGCTTACAGCGCTTTGACTTTCAAGGAAGCCATTCGGACGAACTTAGCGGCGCACGGTATCGTCGTTCGCACCGTCGGCTTGAAGTCGAGCATGGCGATGCTAGAGGTGGCCATCGGCTACTATGGCCGGCAACAGCTTAGATTGGAAATCGAGCGTTTTGCAGAGTTTAAAGAGCAGGCCCATTGCGAAGCCGCCTTGCCAGTGATGCAGGCAGTTGTTGAGCAGACCAGAGCCAAAACCGCAATTCTCTATTGCGGTGCCGAACGCATCAACGGCCGCTACGAAGCGACGATCGCCAATATGGGCGCGATGCCCTTTATCATTGAGAACAGCATTGAAGCATTTCCCGACTATGAAGCCTGCGAATCTGAGCGCGAAGGCCTGATCGAGTTCTATCGCACGCAGCTAAAGCAGGACGTATTTGCGGGTCTCTGCCACATCCCCAACGGTCAGCAGAACTACCGCGTCTCAATGCTGAAGGCGCTGCTGAACTGAGATCCGACCAGAG
>CAZLMG010000006.1:0-65470 GCA_964560765.1 uncultured Oligoflexales bacterium | reverse complement strand
ATTGCTGCGCGCACGAGGATCACGCTATGTTTGTCTCTATCACCCGCTTGACGCTGCGCCGTTTTTGGCTAATCGGTGGCTTCCTGCGCGTCAGTAATGGCTGCATTTTGCAGGCACGGGCTGCCGAGGAATGCATGGCCGGAGCAACCATGTATGAATGGCCACTCACCTTCTGGACCATGACTGTGTGGACCAGCGACAGGGCGATGCGGCAGTACATGAGTAGCGGTGCCCATGGCGAGGCCATGCCGAAATTGCGCGGTTGGTGCAGCTTTGCAGCGACAGCCCACTTCAACCAGTCCACGGTAGAGATCCCCGAGCCGAAGGATGCCCATCGGGTCTTGGCCGCCAAGGCACACTTTGCGCCGATCGCAGAACCGAACCCCGAACATGCGGCGCACGAGATGCCGCCATTACGCTTCCACGTACTGAACGTCTTCAAAAGCCCAGATACCAGAAATTTACGCCCCG
This sequence comes from uncultured Oligoflexales bacterium, assembly GCA_964560765.1. Taxonomy (GTDB): domain Bacteria; phylum Bdellovibrionota_B; class Oligoflexia; order Oligoflexales; family CAZLMG01; genus CAZLMG01. Next base: position 64,999 of record CAZLMG010000006.1, on the reverse strand, counting down.
CCTCCGGGGGCGCTATCTAGCCACATCAAAGATTGGCCAGCTCCGCCGTGTGCCGAAGCAGCAACTCGGTCGTTTCCTTTTCTGTCATGGAGTGACCGGACGTTGGGGCGATGTATAGCTGTGATCGCGGCCACTTCTTGTGCAACTCCCAAGCGTTGTCCAAAGTACAAACAATGTCGTAGCGACCGTGGACGATGACACCGGGAATGTCTTGCAAGCGGACGGCATTAGTCAGCAATTGCTGATCGTGCTCGAGAAAGCAGCGATTGATGAAATAGTGGCACTCGATGCGCGCAAATGCGTCAGCAAACTGATCGCCACCAAAGCGCGCAATCAACGATTCATCGGGCACCAACTTGCTGGTGCGAGCTTCCCAAATGCTCCAAGCCTTGGCTGCATCACTGCGCACGCGGCCGTCGCTTGACGTCAAACGGGCGTAGTAGGCTTTGATCATGTCGTCTCGTTCCAGTTCTGGTATGGGAGCTAGAAAATCCTCCCAGGCATCTGGATAGAGATGCGAGGCCCCACGCTGGTATAACCAGTCCATCTCTCGCTTACGGCCCAGGAAAATACCACGCAACACGAGACCCTTGGTACGCTCTGGGTGGGACTCGGCATACGCCAGCGATAAGGTTGACCCCCAGCTGCCACCAAACACAACCCATCGGTCGATATGCAGAAACTCACGGATCTTTTCCATATCACCAACCAAATCCCAGGTCGTATTGGCCTGCAACTCAGAAAAGGGCTGGCTGCGGCCGCAGCCGCGCTGATCGAACAGAATGATATGCCAAGTCTTAGGATCAAAGTAGCGGCGATAGACGGGCTCAACGCCTCCTCCCGGTCCACCATGCAGGAATATCACCGGTTTTCCTTGGGGATTTCCACATTGCTCAACATAGATCGTGTGCAGATCCGAAACGGGCAGCATGTGGGTGGCAAAGGGCTCAATTTCAGGAAACAACGCCATGATTCACAGCCTCCATGGGTCAGGGTAAGATAGAACCATACCAAAGTTAAAGGGGTTTGATCATGGCCAAATCTATCCATAAGACAGTTGCCTGCCTGGTGTATGCAACACTCATCGTTGGTTGCGGCGACTCGGAGAGTGAGGTCCAAGAAGCGACTGTGTACGCCAAAGCCACCTTTGCCAATAGCTTTTCGGAAGCAGAAAATGGCGATATCGAGTTGACCAAAGTGGATGCCTGCACTGTTGATAGCACCACCGGATTGGCCAACTTCAGTTTTTCCAGCGGACGTCTGCGCAAGGTGGTCATGGCCATCAAGGGATTTTCCTCGGTGCCAAGATCCTATACCTGCACGCAGGCCGCTGACAACGCCACCTCTTCCGGCAGCGTCGGCAACAAATATGATGTGTGCATGGTCGAAACCGCCCGTGTATCTAGCACCGATACGACCACGGCCAATGGCTACAGCATGCACCGAGTGTCAACGGACATTAAGCTATTCAATTATGCAGGAGCCTGCAGCATCACTCTGACAACTGCCACCGGTGATGCGCAAGGAACCTTTTCCTGTGCTGGCATGGTGCAGTCGGTCCTTGACGGTTCGGCCCGCAATCCGATAAGCGAAGAGGACACCACGGACGTCACCGGCGAGTTTAAGTGCAAGATTGCCAATTAACGAATACATGTCTCTCCCACTCTCGCCTACTGCGGCTCGGTATTGATTTCCCCTTTATGATCGCCCCCATGGTGGGGCTCAGCCATGTCGCCTTTCGCGAGTGGGTGCGCGGTTATACGCCACCCGGCTTGCAAGCTTTGCGCTTTACGGAAATGTTGTCGACGCGGCGCGTACCTTCGCAAAACGTCCAGCACTCGTCGTTCCTGCGCACAGCCGCCGAAGAGCAGTATTTCATTCCGCAGTTATTGGGAAATGAGGAACGCTTCATTGCTCCCACCATCGCCAAGTTGGCCCCCAAGAATCCATGGGGCTTTGACATCAATATGGGCTGCCCCGTGAAGCATACCCTCAAGCACAATTGGGGCGTTCGCTTGATGGGCGATCCGGACTACGCCGCAGAGGTCGTCCGCATCACCAAACGCCACACCAATCTGCCCGTGAGTGTAAAATTGCGCGGCGGCAGCGAAGAAGTCACGGACCTGGAGTTTCTCGATACCTTTACCGCCGCCCTCGCCGACGCGGGGGCCGATTGGCTGACCATCCATGCGCGCCCGAGGGCGGCCAAACACAGTGGTGCCGCCAATTGGGAGGTGGTACGAACCATACGCCAGAAGCGCGCCATTCCCGTGGTCGCCAACGGTGACATCCAAACGGCGGACGATGCCTTGCGTGTCGTCCAGGACATGCAGATTGATGGCGCCATGATCGCCCGCGCCGCCACCGTTCGCCCTTGGGTTCTGGCACAAATCGCTCAACGTCTTGGGTTCGATGCGGGCGAGCCCCCACACCTGGCAGGGCGAGCGCTGCCGTGGACGGTAAGCGAAGAAGCCACCGAATACGGCCAAGCCCTGATGACCCTACTCGACCTATTGGAACAGTATGTGGAGAACGAGGCCGATCGCTTGCATTCGTTCCTCTTCCTATGCGTCACCGGTTCGCCCTGGTTCAGCTTTGGCCACAGCTTTTGCAGGCAAGTTCGAAGGTGCAAGACTACGTACGAGTTGCGCGCCTTCCTCATCCACTATCGAGAAGTCCATGGCTTCTCGATGAGGGCGCGCGTCGAGCATTGAGCCCTCGTCACTTGATACCCTCTGCCGACAATTGACCACGAATTTCCGCCACCAAGCGATACCAGTTTGGGCGTGCGTCCCGACAAACTTCCAGGTGCCAATTGGCGAATTGACGCCGAGCCTCGGCGAGCGGTTCATACAGAGCTCGCAGATCCTAAATTTCTTTGAGGTGCACGTTATCCAAGAAGGCCTCACTTTGATCGGAAATTTACCGATCGCTTTGAGAGCGGCGAGACTACTACCAATACCCGCGCCCCAAGCATTCTCGGTATAATCCGTCTAGAATTTGGGATGGGTATGGCTAACAGGGAAATTCACCCCGCTGTCGGCGGGGAAGACATATTTTCTAAAGTTGCGGTCAATTTCTGAACTAGCTGCTGACGAATTCCCGCAAGCTCCTGGACCCGACGCCAAAACTCCGGTTGCCGGAGGATGCGGCGATCTGGTCCCCACGCTTTCAGCAACTCGTGAAATCGCAGAGCCGCATAGCCACAAAGGGCCGGCAAAAAAGGCGCCACCACGAGCCAGCCATACCAACCGGCCCCTAAAAAAAAGGCCACCGTCAAGGCTGCGTAGCCAGCACAAGCGGCTCCGACAAAGATAATTCCGCCGAGTAGCTTGTAAGTCGCGATTTCCGTCGTGTCCGGCGAAAGTTTCGATGCCAATTTACCAACCAGCCAGTTTACCCAACCAAAAAGGGCAATGCCGATCCCTACAGCAGGGAGTACCAGGGGCAAGGACAACAAGGACAGTACGGTTCGACGCCAAGCCTGCCGACGAAACAGCCTTGGTTCACTTGCGACATCACGCAGTAGGGCATCGCTGACTCCCAGCTCCAGTCGGCGTCCTTCATACTCATCCATGAACTTTGCCAATGCCTGTCGCTGCTCGCGGGGAAGTTCCCTTGCTAGAACGATCAGGCTCTTAACCAAAAGCTCGCTGCGATAGCGCTCATCAATACGCAGGCGATGTCGCGGCTCTGCCATCAACGTTGCCAAAGTTTGCATGTAGTGCAGCGTGTTGGCGTCGGGTGCCTCAGGAAGAATCGACCGCAAAGCCACGTCCATTGCCTTGGTTAATTTCTTCACCAACTGGGGAGCCTTTGCACCTTCGGCAAGCTGAGTGAGCTCCTGCTCATCAAACACTTCCTTGAGAGCAATCCTGCGGCCGTAGTGAACGACCGCCCGCGAACGAAACGCGTTCTTATTGTCAAAATACAGTCCTACGGGTTGAAACCCCATATCACCCGGGCCACCAATTTTCGGCGCTAGAAAGCCGGCTACAACGTCCTCTTGAGGTGCAACGGGTGGTGCCATTTGCGCTCTTGCTGCCCGCGCGACAAGTGCCGCGGCGCCCAGCAACATGCGGGCACCGCCGGTCTTAAACTCGGACATCTCTGGCTCGTCATGCGATCGACCTTCCGGATAGATGACGAAGCTATGGCGACAAAGGGCCTGGGCAACAAACTGAATCGCATCGTCATTCGATTCAATGGCACTCATGATTTGGGGCATTGCCTTTGCCAGAATTTCGCGATCTTGCTGCCGCACGATGGGCACAGCTCCAGCAACACTAAGCAACGGTCGCAAAATGGGGCTTTGCCACAGTGTGGCCTTTGCCACTCCTCGCAATGGTTGACCTGCGGTGCAATACATTAAAACTGGATCAATCAGTCCATTGGGGTGATTAGCGATCAGCAGGGTCGGCGCCTCAGGGTCGAGCTCTGGATCACGAACCATGGTCGCCTGCTCGTCACCGTCCGAACGCAGCACAACCAACTCAGAGAAGAAAATCCGAGCCACTCGTCGGAAGAACCACTGCGAAACACGTGTCATCCCAACCAGCAATGGCGGTACAGGAAAAGTTTCGCGCGCTCCGGGGCTGGCGCGATAGGATTGACGACTCCCCCAGATGAAGGAAAGTCCTGCGCCAGTCATCGTCAGCGGCACTAAGGCCATTACGACCGAAAGGTGTAAACGGTCCGCGATAAATCCGCCAAGGACTCCCGGCAACAGATCGCCCAGTACAAATGCTGCGAGAGTTACGATGCTAAACAGCTGACGCATGGAATGGGAGCCATGCGCCGCTTGCAGCGTACGCAAAGCAGCCGGAAGGCATGCCGATGCGAGCAGGACATGCGCAGCTAGCGGCACCACAAGCCCCCAAAACCCGTTGGAAAACATGGCCAACAACAATGGCAGCGTACTTGTCAGCGATCCGACTCCGGCAAATAGCGCATATCCCTCGGCCCGCCAGTCCAGATTACAGAATAGTCGGCCATACCGACGTCCGACATAGAGTCCAGCAGGAACAGCCGCGACGACCAATACTGCCAAGATGCTGCCGATTTGCGCCGTACTCCAGCCCAAGCTGCGGACGGCCCAAGAGGGAAACCACGAAACCAAGATCCCAAATGAGAATGTGTACAGCGCGGATCCTGCCACCATGAGCATGACGCCAGCATCACTACTGATCGGCCGCCGCAGTGATGGTGATGGGTGGACTGGCTCTTGGTCCCGAAGGTCTCCAGTTTGCGCCGCGTGCAGATAAGCAAGGGCATATGCACCCACAAACAGAAACATCAAGGTGCGAATGCCGACTGTACTGGCGATGGGCCCACCCAAAATCATCGCCATAGCGATACCAGCCGGCATCGCCAGCATCATGGCGCGTGCCCAAGAGCTTTGGCCATCACCTGTCTCGATCTTCCGTAGTCTTAAAGGTAACGCCGCCGCATACCAACCGCAGCCGACGCCGCCGATAACGCGGCCCAGCGAAAACCACCCCAAGTTCGGTGCCAGTCCTGAAATCCCAGCGCCGACTCCAGCCAGAATGAGTCCAAAGCTTGGTCGCGGCAGCCAAACATGCCGCCCTTGGGTGGCCAGGCTGCCCAGATGATACCCCAACGGTAAGCTGCTCAATACCAAACCCAATTGGACAAAGGATGCAGACCAATGACGGTCCAATTCGACCAGCAAGACAGGTAGGAGGTAGCGCTCTGCGTAGCAGAGCGCCAAGAGGATTGAGAGCCAAGTCGTTTGAGACCGCAACATGCGCACCCGGCTTATAGCCCTAACTTCTTCAATTGCTCTTTACCCTTTTCATTGGCTTTGCCCTTCAGGTGCTTATCGGCTTCCTTGCGCGCTTTATCTGACGCCTTCTTTTTTGCTTCGTCTTTCTTCTTTTCCAGTTCAGCTAACTTTTTGGCCTTCTCAGCTTCGAGCTTCTTTTTCTCTTCGTCAAGACGCGCTTTGAGTTTGGCCTTCTCCTCATCCAAACGCTTATTCAGCATGCCCTTCAAGGCTCGCTCCATATTGGTATAAGCGACCTTATAGAGATACTCTGGAAGAGCTTCGTACTTATAGCACGGAGCGCTCAGCTTGCAGCCAACTTCCACCGGAAACTTAATGGGCTCGTCGCCTTTGCGAAATAGAGCCGGAACCGCAATGCCCTTTTCTTCGATTCCGATGTCAGCTAAACGCGTGACGTTGTAGCGATCGATGATAAACCAACGCGCTTCCAATCTATCTTTGACCAGATCTGCCTTGGTGGCGCCCTCTAAATCGATGCCCTTGCCTTTGGCGGAACGTACTTGGAAATTCGGCGCATCAAACACGCCATTCTTGAGCATGAAGTTCGATCCCACATACTCATAACGGGTGGATTCCTCAGGTAAACCGGCGATGGACTTGCCACCCAATTGCGGCACTTTCTTCGCAACCTTGCCGATGGCACCATTTAAGCCGTCTTTAACCATCACACCAATATCAACAGTCTGAAACGCTGCATCGGTGAAGGCAAAATTACCGGTAACGTCCAGATTCGGTAGTATCTTATCCGCATTCAAACTTTGACCACTGCCTTTCACATCAAAAGAAAGGACCCCCATGATCGTATTGCGAAAACTTTCGAATTGGCTTGCCACCGCGTCATCTGCCTTGAATCCCTCAGCCTTGGCTTGAAAGCGGTATTGAGGCATAGCTGGCTTGAGATCCACGGATGCAGACGAGGTCAATTTACCAGCAAATACCTCCAGCGCCATTTGGTCCAAGCCGGCGACTAGATTCTTGAAGCTACAATCTACGACGATATTTTTAACCTCTGTCTGGAATCCCTTGAAGGATGCGATACGAGTCTTGATCGTCGCGCCCATACCGCGAAAGAAAGGACTCTTGCGTAGTGGTTCGAGTGCAGCGTCGACATCGGTCGCCGGCTCTTCGGCAATCGCCGCTGGCTCACCATCCTTGGCCCCACCTGCCGGGGGTACTCCTGTCTTCCCGTCCTTCGCCTTGGGAGCCTCTTTGACACGTCCGCCAGGAGGAGGTGGAAATAATACGTCAAAGTCGATTCCCTTGGACTGAACCACCACATCAACTTGCGGTACAGCAAACGATGACAAATTCAACGCAACATCCAAATCAACGCCGGGATTTTGCGCCGCCAGCTTAAACTCCAACTTTTCTGGTGGTGCCCCCAGATTACTTACGGTCGCTGATGCACTGGCAGTCGCTTCAAGAAACTTCACGTCAAACTTCTTTAGATCAACACGAGTTGTACTGGCAGATACAGCCAACTTGATATTTGCGGGCTGCCCCGGCTGCTTGGTAAATGTGCCTGGCACATCCAATTTTAAGTCGTCGAACGACATGATCATCGCCACATCCACAGAATCGAATGCCAGCTCCTTCAAATGTGGAGTGATTTTGCCCTCGATGCGAAGTGGGCCCTTAACATGGAGGTCTTTGCCAACCTTGGTTTCGATATCAGACCAAATTTTCAGATTCATGGGGCGACTGAGTGAAATATCTGTCAGCAAAAAGTTAAAGCCACGAGCCACTTGCGTGAAGTCTGTAACGCGGTCCACATAGCTGAAAAATGCATCACGCAATTCCACATCGATACCCGCAGCAAAGATGACCGCCACATATGGAATATCTTCCTTTTTCAGCGGCTTCCCGGCGGGCTCGGCTGCTGGCTGCGTGGCTTCTGGCGCTGCGGCAGAAGAGGCTTTCACCAAGGAAAGAACGTTCAGTTTTCCATCCTTGCCCTTGATAACGTTGATCTCGGGTTTGGTCATGCGCAATGTCAACTGAGGCTTGCCAGCGATGATGGAAGTAAAGGGCAACAAGGCGTAGGCCTCGCCTACTTTCACTAGCGAATCGCCACGGCTATCGGTGACGGTGATGCCGTCGATCTTGATCTCCACGCGCCCCCATAGGGACAGCTTCATTTTGCCGATAGCCAGTTTGCCGTTGATCTGCTCATTCGCCAGGGCCACGATCTGCGGCCGATACTGGTCCACATCGACAACGAACGGAATGATGATGATGGCTGCCAACAACAGAAGCACCAACGCACCGAACCCGATCAAAATCTTCTTCAACATCGTTCGTCCCCTTACAAAGTCTGAGTCATAGCGGTCATGCAGGCCGCCATCTTATTACGCGTTTCTTGCCACTCGTGCTTCGGCACCGAATCATACACAATCCCTGCTGACGCTTGCGTCGATGCCATGCCGTGGGCCATATGAATAGTGCGAATCAAAATGGTAGATTTGAGGTTACCGCAAAAATCAAACATGCCCAAGCAGCCCGCATAGAATTCGCGGGCACACGGCTCCAGTTCATTGATGAGCTGCATCGCCTTAATTTTGGGGGCGCCACTGACGGTGCCATTGGGAAATCCCGCCACCAAGGCATCGATGGCCCGTTGTCCTTCTGCCAATTGGCCGCTGACTTGACTCACCAGGTGAAAGACGTGGCTATACTCTTCGACGACCATCAGTTCATCGACGCGAACCGTACCGGGTGCCGCGATGCGACCGACGTCATTGCGAGCCAGATCGATTAGCATCACATGTTCGGCGCGCTCTTTCTCAGATGTCGCTAACTCGTGCCGCATGCGCCGATCCGTTTCTTCATTCCAAGTACGCTTGCGTGTGCCCGCAATAGGCCGATGGGTCACTGTCTGTCCTTGCACTTGCACCATCATTTCTGGCGATGCTCCGAGAACGTGATGCTCGCCCATGCGATAGTAAAACATGTATGGCGATGGATTCAGCACGCGCAGATGGCGAAACACGGAAAATGGTTCCGCTGCGCACGGGATCGTCAGTCGATTGCCAATCTGAATCTGAAAGATATCGCCGGCACGAATATGCTCTAAGCAACGCTCAACCGCTGGATAAAATGCCGATTCTGGAAAGCTGGGCGTCGCCTGATCCCATGGCAGGGGATCTGCCTTCGTGCGCAGCGTGGCGACAGGCGCGGCTTGATCCAAGGCTTGCTCGATCGTAACCAAGTGGGCGCGCGCGCGGGCGAAATCTCCGTCCTGCCACTCAGCCTGCCCTTGTGGTTTTGCGACCGTGACAATGACGGTCAGACTACGACGCAGTTGATCGACCACCAGCAAACAACAAGGGATATAGAAAAATGTCCGGGGCAAAGCTAATTTGGCAGGTGGCGGCGCGCCAATGCTTGGCTCTAGCCCGGCCGCCACATCATAGGAAAAATAGCCGATGGCCCCACACAATTGGGCCAGGGAAAGTTCTCGCAGGGCTCCCTCGTTTCGTCCCAATCCGGCAAATTTCAGGCGGGAAAAGGCCTGATCAAACGCATGCAGGACTTCCGTCACCGCATGCTGCCGCGGCGCTTCCTCCCAGCTAGCCGCAAAGCCACAGCGTACTTCACTATCGGCTGCGGCAAACAACCAAAGCGGGTCAAAACCCAGAAACGAGTAACGAGCAATACTGCCCGGCCCGGAAGCGGCAGACTCCAACAGGAAAAAGTGGGAACGGTCGCGAAACCTTTCCGCCAGCGAGATGACGGTTTCATGATCAAAGTGCCGCGTCACCGCTAACGCCGCCACGTCCGCACCGTGTACGGCGGTTAGAAACTCGCTTGCGGAAAATTGTCCTGCCGCACTTTCGCCGATCATGCTCTGACGCTTCCCAAAACTACTGTATTTGTTACTATATCCCGATTGTTTGATCCGAATAGTCTACCCCAATGAGGCTGCTAATGCCAGTGACCCCCTTTCAAGCCGCTCAGCCCCTTGCCTTCGCCCCATCCGAGGTCGTAGCCATCACCGCCAGCGCCCTGATGGTGGACGCCGCAACTCAACACTGGGATGGTTGCATTGTGCTGCAAGGGGGCAAGGTGCTGGCGGCTGGCGAACGCGCGACGACATTGCCCCGATTTCCCCGGGCGCGCGTTCTGGACGCCTCGGGGTATATGCTCATACCCGGGCTGATTAACGCCCATACGCACTGTGCTTTAAGTTTTTTCCGCGGACTAGGCTATCAACCGATGCCAGCGGGATCTGAGCAGTCGATCATTGAAACGGTGATGTTCCCCGCCGAGCGATCTCTAACGCCCGACATGACGGAGCCCTTGAGCTACAGCTACATCTTTGATGGGCTGCGATCTGGCGTCACTTGCTTTGTCGATCACTACTATTATATTGCCGGCGTCGGCCAGGCCTTGGAACGTTTTGGTGTGCGCGGCGTCATTGGCGAAACCGTAGCCGATCTAGGAGGTGCCAAGCCCGGTCGTGAGGCTTGGGACCGGGCACGTCACCTCATCGATGCTTGGCCATTTTCCAATCGGGTGACGCCGGCGGTGGCGCCGCATGCGGCAGATACGGTATCGCGCGGCTGGCTGAAAGAGATGGCGGAATTTGCCCGCCAACGACATCTCCCCCTGCATATGCACCTGTCGCAGACAACCGGTGAACGCCAACGCGTCCTGAGCCGTGAAGGTATCACTCCGGTGCGCATGGCGGCCGAGTGTGGGGCCCTGTCGGAACGCAGCTTGATCGTCCACCTGGTTACAGCCGATGCGGATGATTTGGGATTGATTGCCGATAGCGGAAGTACCATTGGCTTTTGCCCCGCGTCGCAGATTCTCTATGAGCGCTTAGCGCCCATACACGCCTTTCTGCAACACGGCATCCCGGTTGTGGTCGGCACTGATTGCGCCGCATCGAATGACACGGCGGATATGCTGCAAGAGGTGCGCTTTGCCTCCTTGATGGCCAACAGTCACCTGCCGCATGATCAGCCGCTAGCGACAAAGACGGCGCTGAGCTGGTACGGCGAACAAGCAGCGACTAGCCTTGGACTGGGGGGGCGAATCGGCTCCTTAACACCAGGAAGCTGTGCCGACCTGGTGCTTTTGCGTTTGGACGCCTCGACCCAACCCATGCCCAGCATCGCCAACGGGCTGCTCTACACCCTTGGCAGCCGGCATGTGCAGCACGTCATGGTGGATGGTCGCTGGGTCCTCTGGAATCAGGCCAGCACCTTGGTGCCTGAAGACGATCAGCTAGACGCGATAAAAACCAGTGTTAACGGTATCTTACAAGCTAATTCGGACAAGCGCTGAATCTTACCCGTTGACTTGCAGACGTATCTGTAGCATCCCACGGCCCGCACCATTCCGGTGCCGGCAGGATCGGTCCTATGTTTTCCAAGACGTCAGCGAAATTCACCTATCTGGCCGGTTGTTGGCTGTACGCAGCGAGCCCTGGATTTGCAACCGAGCTTCAGCCAGCTACTGCCTTTGAAGCCACGTACGCACTTACTGGCGCACAAGCATTGGCAGGATGGCAAATGCGCAGCGGCGGGCCCGCCGGTTGGACGATCGGCGACGGTTATGTGGAAGTAAATCCCGGCGCTGGTGACATCGAGACCCACACTCAGTTCGAGCAAGACCTGCGGGTACACCTAGAATTTTGGTTGCCCCATGAGCCGCAAAAGAGCGGGCAAAACAAGGCCAATAGCGGCCTGTTTATCCTCGGCCGATATGAGATTCAAATCCTCGATATGCATCAGAACAGCACCTATGCTGACGGCGCCTGTGGCGCTTTATATAAGCAAATCGCACCGTCCACGAATGCCTGCTTGCCACCAGAACAATGGCAAACTCTGGACGTCGAGTTGCAAGCCCCACGCGTCGATACTAATGGCCGCGTGACAGCCGCCGGCCTTGTTACCGTCATTGTCAATGGTGTAACCGTCATCAATGCCAAGCCGTTTTTACTTCCAACCGGATCCGCTCGCAAAACACCCCAGGGTGTGCCGGGCCCCATTCGCCTGCAAGATCACGGCAGCGCCGTCCGGTTTCGCAATCTACAAGTCACTACCATCGACCGCTAGGCTGGCGGTTGGCCCCACTTTTCGGCTAGACTTAGCTTAGCTTTTCCCGTTTTTTTCTAACTGCCCATGCCTGTAACGGGCCCGTGGGCCAGTTCGCCTTTGGGGGCACGTTGATGCGACTTACCAGCATAACCACTAAACTATCGATGGCAAGACGCCTGCCTTATCGTTTCGTCGCGTTGCTTCTGGCGACTGCATTTTTTCTTGGCACTTTCCAACCACCCCAATTGGGCCCAAGTGGCATCGCCCTAGCCAATGGCCCTAGTTGCAACGCACTGGCCGTTGCGGTGCAGCCGATTGGTGCCCGCGAGATCGAAAGCGATCCGGCGACGACCGCATTGTTGCGACAAGTCTTCGCGGCACGCGATCGCGACGCCTTGCTCACGATCGTCCGCAAGGGCCGAGATGTTCGCCGCGCACTCGGGACTTGGATTCAGAATGAATTGCAACTTCGCAGCAAGGAAGTGGTCGCCCGTATCCAGCGACACAACACCAGCGAAAGTGAATTTGATGCAATCATCGTCGGCGCCGGCTACCACAGTGCCGTACTTGCCAGCATCTTGAGCGCCATGGCTCCAACTCCGCAAGCCATGCAGCGTATTCTAATCGTCGATCAAGCTCCCGTGGCTGTCTCAGCGTTTTATGGGCAGAACTTTCGCGTGAATTCGCCGGAACTACCCAATGGACAATCCACCAATCCACTGACCGGCGGCCTCGTGGAACTGAATGACTTTGCGGCTCGCGAGGGCACCGTCGAGGCCGATGATTTCGCACTTCCGCCAATGATTGATTTGCTGGCCTCCGGCGCCCCTATCGCCTTGAATGTCGCTGCCAGCCAATTGCGCCCCGGGGAAACATCCGGCGAATCGGTGTCATTGCGAGTCAACGATCGGAATTTGGGTGTCAAGAACTTCAAGGTCATCGCTGCCGCCACTGGACTCGGCATCCCGAATATAACCTCTCTTGATCCCAGCTCCCAACAGCTGGCAGAAAGGGAAATGCGCAGCAACGCCAACCGGGCCAAGCTCGAAAATGGCATTTATTGGTATCCAGACGCCATGCGGATCTTGGCTTACGAAGGTCAGCAATCCAACATTCAACCTGGTCTTTCCGTCGCCGGTAAACACATCCTCATAATCGGCGGCGGCCATAGCGGATTCATCTCAGCAGAACAATTTCTAGGGTCCATGGTCACAGCTGATGGCAGGCCTATGCCGAAGACAGCTGCCTCAGTTACCTTGATTGGAAACCCTGCAACATCCAGTCAACAATTCGCCGCGAGTGTCCGCCCCAAGGTCGGCACGCCACAATTTCAAGAATCTATTGTGCGCCGCTATGTAGATTTCGGCATCGGCGAGGCCATTGACAGCGGGAATTTGCGGATGATAGGCGGCAGGGGGACGCGTATCACACCCGCCGGAATTAGCCGATATAGGGTTTCATCTGCGGATGCGGACATGAATGTTCTGCGCCAACATGAGGCCGATATCGTCATCCTAGCGACTGGACATGATAGCGAAGCTACCGTGCAGGCTCTCGTCGGCGCTAATCCGAGCAAACCAGCCAATTTAGAGCTGGTTGTAGGAACCGTCTTCCGCAATCGTGCCACCTCGACGGAGCCCATAGCACGTCAGCTTATGCTTGATCCCAGTGCTGTGCCAGCAGGCTCTGCCCCCACCCGACAAGTCTATATCTTCGGACCTGGGGCGAATTTACCCAATTCCCCAGAAGCCGCATCGCGCAGCATCACCGGCGTTCCGGTTTCAGTAAATTATTCCGAGCCGCGCACGGTATCCTTCGCCGATTGGTTGGGGCGGCAACTCTGGCAGAACTAGCGACCTCAAAGCTGCGTTACGGTCTGTAGGTCGAGGTTAAAATACTGGTACGAGGTGCCGTTGCGCAGCACTAATAGCATGTTGGGATTTGTCGCGATATCCGCAGGTCCTAACAGTGCAGTTGCGCCTTTGCGCGTCGTAAATCCGCCATTTTTGGTACCGCTCACGCCCCTGGCGAAGTATTCCATGGTCATATTGACCGTGTACTCAGAGCCATCGAACAGAGCGGCGCAGGGGGCTGTATTTGCCGTCGTGCAGGGAACCCCGCCGAACGTGTCTTTGACCAGAACGTAGCTGGTGGTGCTGATCTTCGCTCCACCACAGTCAACGTTGTTGAGATTCGTGGTGTTGCGTAGACGAACCGTACAATCCATCTCGATGACAAAGCGAAACGAATTGGTGCCGGGATCGACGGCCGCAATGTGGTTCGTATGTATCTTGTAGCTCGGCGCAGAACTGGCGCCAACGGCGACGGCGGCGCTCGTTCCTACGGTGAGCTGCAGCAGCGTCCCTCCCACTCCCTCGGCCATGGGTACAAAGCGATAATCGATCTTGTCGGTTGCAAGGAGAGGCGAATTCAACTGTCCGAAGATCTTGACGTAGCGAAAAAGGCTGCCATTGATGTAGCGCGCCACTTCACCCGCCTGATAGTTTACGAAGCTCATGCCAGGATCGGGCGTGTACAACTTACCCTGAATCGTAAAATCGAGCAATCGAGCCTTGCAATCATAATCGCCGGAATAAAGACCTGCACTGGCGGTGCGCTCGGTCATCGTCGTGCTATAGCCACTGGCACAGCCATCCACTCGAATGTTGTACTTGCTGGCACCCAATAGAGCAAAACTCGCGTTTTCCTCGCCCTCTACACCCCATGCTTCTGGATCGCTAGCATCTACTATCGATCGAGGTGCCGTCACGGCCTGCGGCTGCTCCTCCGCGGTTACGGCCTCCTCGACGCCGCAACCCATCCCTACTGGCAAGAGGATGCCAGCGAGGATGAATTCCGCAATTTGGAGTCGTAACCAATGCATGGGTCATTCCTAACAAACGATCGGTAAATCAAACTTGCGTATCGGCTCGAGCACTGACGTTATGGCAGAGCCTGAACATCAACGTTGAAGTAGAGATACGAGGTATCGGCCGCCTGCAGAATAAGAATCATGTTGGGATTCAGGTGCATCTGGTCGGGACCGGTCAAGTTTACGGTTAAGAAACCACCGTTGACGGTACCGCCAGCACCGACAGCCACGACGTCCGTCGCTGTGTTGACCGCACTTTCACCCGCCGGGAATAAACCATTGGCATCGTTAATATCGAGTGTTCCGCCGAATGTATCCGCAATCAGTTTATAAGTAATGTCCGCCATCAAGACATCGACGCAGTTGCTGGTTGCGCCAGTACCCGTGATCGCAGCCGTACATTCCATCGTAAATTGAAACTGGCCACCACCCGTAGCGGTCATGCCGACAAAGGCAACTTGCGAAATCGTGTATGAAGGCGCACTCTGACCGGCGACGGTGATCGCATAAGGATCGCTCACCGCACCGCTGCCAATCAACTCATCCGCACCAGAATAGATTTCCGAGAACGAATACTCGATCGTATCCGTCATCGCCTCTAGGGGTGAAGAAAGCTGAGCCACAGCTAAGACTTTCACGATATTGGCGGGGTTGCCACTCTCTTCGAATGTCGCCAAATCGCCTGCTAGCCAAGTCGTGAAGTCGCCACCGGCTGCAGGAACATACGTTGTCGCACCGACCGTGAAGGTGGTTAATTTGGCCAAGCAACCCTGATCATAGCGATAAAGTGTTACCGATGCCGTCGCCTCCGTCGCACTTGTGGTGTATCCAGAAGCACAACCATCGACATCGATGTTGTAGGCGCTGGCACTCGCCAGGTTGAAAGCAAACTTGAGGCTCTGCTCAGACAGAGTCACGGGGATGCGCACCATTTCTCGGTCGTCACCGCCGCCTGAGGCTGTCACGCTGCCAGAGCTACTCTTTTTTGACTTCTTGCTCGATCCACAAGCAGGCGCAACCGCAACCGCCGCCATCAGAACTGCCAGTGACCAAATCGACGTCTTCATACGTTCACTCCCTTTTGTGGCAAAATCGCCGCTTCACTCATGTACGCGAATCAAACTCCTCCAGATAGACACCTAAACCTATGGACCTTGCCGCACGATCGTGGATGCAATGCAGCCGCGATACAACGAGTGTCGGCGGAATTTGCTTTTTCTCCAATGGCTCTGTGAGGAGTTGATCAGGTTCGAAATTTTGCGCGAATGCGGCGCGCGAATTGAGACATCGCGGCGGACGGTTGGCGCAATTTTTAAGTTTTGCTCAGGATGTGATTTTTTGCACCCGCAAGCCTGGAAGCTGATGCTTTGCTCAGAATTCCTGAAAAGAGACAGCTCTCACCCACACCCAAGCAGAAGAGCAACCCGCGAGAAACTCCCCGCAACCTCAGGCGATTTTGGGACCTCGTAAAGTCTTAATCGGAGCGTTCCGATCGTATTTTTTGCAGGAAGATGGACCAGTTATTGTGAAATGACACCCGCACGTTCCTCCGACGTTGGAGGAAAACCAAATGCGATCGGACATAGACCAGCAAACAGGAATTAAGCTTAACGTGAATTGAGCCTTCGCCCCGTCATCAACCGCACACCTGGGCTGTTCCACCATTGGGCGGGCGCGCCCGTGATCCATTCGTAAAATGTCGGAGGACGTGGCGTAAAGTTACGACTGCCCGGCCCCCAAGGCGACTCAGGCTCGATGGGCGGCCTTGCTACCATGTCACGCGAGATCAAACCGGCGTCAGCCATGGCCTGATTGGACTTCCACGCCTGTTGTGAGATGGCGTAGTCGGCATTGCGCCGGCGTTGGTCGTCGAGAAAGTCATCCCGGTATTGCGCATAGGAAGCCATGCTTTGACAAAGCACCTCTGTACCAAGTCCTGCCACAAAGCTCACCCCACGAACTGCCGAGCCACCGCTCAAAGATCCCGTATTGGCTCCACGTGTGTTGAGTGTCGCCGCGCGACGACCACCGAGAACCGACTGAATATCGCCATTCGTTACCTTGTGCAGCACGAGTTCATCCCCCACTCTTTGCAGCATCACCTCGTTACCATCAACCACGACGGCCATGAGCAGCGGCCGCTGCTGAGCTTGAGCCGAAAACTCGGTGCCGAACGACAAACTATGTTCCACCATGTCAGCGGCATGGCCGAAAACGCGTCCTGCTTCATCCGCCGCATTCGGCAAATAGCGAAGATCAATAAAGGTTAGCGTCGCTTCAGGCTTACGCAGAATATGCTTTTCCAGGGACTCAAGGAAGGGGTCGACAAACTCATCGCCGCGAAATGTTGTATTCGCGTACGGCACACCTTGGTGATTGCCTAAGCCCATATGCTCCATTCGAAACAGCTGAGAGCCATCATGACTCTGCATGAAGAAATCGAATCCCTTTCCACGAATTGTCGGTGTGAAGTGATAATCAGGAAACAAGATGCGTAACTCCTCCCAATACCGAGGGTCTTGGTCCGGCCGGAGAATATGTCCATGAGCCGCTTGCTTAGCGGAAACGGACGCCTGCTGCGATGCACATATGCTTGCCGCAGGCAACGATCCGAGTTCGCCGGCAACGGCGGCCGACGCAAGCATCACCAGCACGACGCACGATAATGTTAAAGCGTAGGTTGCACGAACTAAGGTCATGGATGGCTCCCCCAAACTCAAGACAATGGCATATGGTTGATTGCCATCCTTGAGTGCAGCTTATGTGCCGCCGTCCGCGACCAGATTTGTTCAGTAATAAAGAGAGGTTAGCACTCGGAAGGCGACAGGAAAAGCTGACACCCGTAATGCCTACGAGCGGCATCCTATCGAATGAATTGGAAAATTCGAGGTGTCACGCTGAATCGCTGGCACAAAATCAGCAATCCGCAAGATGAGAGCGGCCTCGTTCGGTCGAACTATACGTTAATACGCCGCCAGCTTTGCCTTCACCTTGGCGGTCATTTCAGCGGTCGACTTCTCGCCTTCGGTGAATCCACGTTGGACATGCAATACCTTGAGGTCGGGACCCACAATCAGCGTCATCGGAAACGAATCCACGTCCAATACACCGGCGGCGACAAATCCAGAATCCTCGTAGAGCAGAGATTGCATTTCTGGCACGACCTTCAAATTTTCCTTGATCCAAGCCAGGGCCGCGGCAGGTTCCTTATCGAGGGACACCATGGCAAATTGAAATTTCGTTTCTTTCAGCAAGGGTGCGAACTCCGTCTCCATTTCTTTCAGCTCGACTTTGCACGCGGCGCACCAGGTCGCCCAAAAGTTGATGACGGTGACTTTGCCCTTCATCGTTTCCGGATTCAGCTCACTCCCGGGCGACATCTTCTTTACCGAGGGTGCTTGATAAATATCGCCGACAGTCACGCCTTGTGCGGCGCCGCTGAATAGGGTGCCAGCCGCTAACAAGCTCGCTAATTGCACGCGAATAGACATCGATCACCTCATTTAAAAATTCTATTTTTCATACTTGCGCAGAGTCTTTAGGACCTGCAACACCGGATCTGGCTCAACCGCACCGACCGAGCGAAAACCTGCCAAAATTTTGCCTTCTCGATCGTAGATCACCGTCCCTGGCTCACCTACCGGCCACTGCCCACGATGTAAGGGAGCCAGATACCCCTCAAAAAATCGCGAAAAGCCATCGCCAACTTCTTGTCGATCCACCAAAGTCGGCACGTGTAGACTCAAGTCGTCCATCTCACGCTTAATCTGCTCGTACAGATCCGCCACGCTCGCGGCTCCTCGCCCTGATACGGAGTAAGTCTCAAGGGCATATACTTGGCAAAAGTCAGGCTGCTCTTTGCAGAACTGCATCAAGCGCGGCTCTTCTCGCGTCTGTGAAGGCTCGGACCAATGCTTTAATTCATCAACACAGCTGCCACACCCCGGATCAAATCCGGCGACCACCGTGTACTTTGATTTTTGGCGTATCTGGGCAAAGGAGACGTTGCCGGCAAACTCTTGCTTTTGATTGTCGCCGTACAATTGGAAATCGACGATGGCAGGCACCGCCGGTTGCGCCAAGGATTCGTAAATTTGTTGCAGCTCGACTTCCGCAACAGCCCCTTCTTTGGCAAAGCGCAACTGGCCGTCGCGATCAAATGCCATGACAATGGGGCCCTTCACCTCAGGAACACTCTGCGGAACGCCATTCTCGATCACGGGTCCGTAATTCCAATCGAACAAGGGGCGAAAAACGTTCAAAAGATCTTGGCCGCCGCGCAACACATCTTGCGTACTGCAGTGCGTCGCTGGAATCTCCGCGCCCATGAGAGAAACTTGTGAGCAACTCGCTCCCGCCTGGCAAGTTGCACGGAAGCGACGCAACATGGCAATGTTGCCTTCACAAACGCGATCGCATGCACCGCGAGCGACCTGGAGCACCATCAGGCTCGCGTCGCCAAAATAGCGATCTACATTGACGTCGGTGGAATCGCAGTCAGCAGCTTGAACATCCGCAAATCGATTTGCCGCTGCCAATTGTACACGCAAAAATCCATCGGGAATGGGAGGCGGCGGCGGTGGTTCTGGCGTGATGGATGGCTTCGGGTTCGGCCCAGGGCCGCCGGATAGCCCGATCGTCGTTGCGACAAGGTCCAAGATTTCCCCAACGGGTCGGTGATCATTGTTGGGTACGCGCAGCAAGACTTCACCGCGTCGATTCACCAACAGCATGTAAGGCACGCCAAATGGTTCATTGGCCGGAATGATATGGTCCGCCAACGTGCGTCCACTTTCATCCAACCAGCGAACAAAGTCGTAGCCTCGCTCTTTGCGCTGCGCCTCGTCGTTCCAAATGAGCATAAACTGCTTCTTGGCGCCGCCGCTATCCGTAGCGACACCAATCAACTCAAAGGACTTAGCCTGGGGCGAAACAAACAGTTGGTGGCTGCCCAAGAACTGCTGGGAAATGGTCTTGGCCTTGACGTTGCATTGGGCACAGCCCACGCTGCCGTAAGAAAGCAAAACGTAATTCAAATCATTGGCGACGACGTAGTCGGCCAAAGTTAAACTGACATCGGTCGCTAGGTCGACGTAGCCTAATGCCGCCAAATCGACCGTGCCCAATATCTTTTTTTCAGGACCAGAACTTCTTGGCAATTGGGAAGCGCAAGCGAATAGCGTCATGAGTCCGGTTAGTCCAGCAATCGCGCGTGTGCTTTGGCGCCAAAGATGCCGCATGTTCAGCCTCCGCAAGTTGGACACGAGGTCGTTCCGGACGCCGAGCCTCCCAAGCTGGAAAGCCGCTCATAGCGTGAGCAAACCTTTTGCCCGAAGTCGCCCGTGACACCGACCAAGCCACTGTCGTCCATAAATGGATGCAGAAGATATTCCTTCTCGTACGGCTTGATGCTTTGGCAGCCGGCAAGCCCAAATACTAGGAAATAAAAAAAGCGTTTCATACGCGCCTCTCTCCCTATAAGCGTGCAGCTACACCCAATTCAAATGTTGTGGCTGCCACCTTCGTGCCTTTGGCGTCGATCTCATTGGTCAGATAGCGACTGACCGCTCCCTCGACGACGACCGGTACCTGACCTTTTCGGTTACCACTCACTTGCTGCTGAATCTGCGCCGTCACCATATCGGTTCCTAAGACAAATTTTTCGCCCGCCTTGCGCGAATCTTCATCCTCCCGATACCAGCGATAGCGAATCTTACCTGCGGCACCTGCCCACATCTCCTGCTGCCAGCCCAGTTCCGCAAGCCATGCATCCATCTGACCAAAGATCGTGGCTTGCGTCAGGCGGCCTCGATTCACGAAACGTCCCACGGTTGCGCGCATGGCACCGCGCGCTCCGGGAAAAAACTGGCGAACATCCGCCGTATACGATTCCGCATCGGGTCTCTCGTTGCTCATGACCTGACTGACGGAATAATTGGCTATGGTTCGCGGTGTCGCCAAATGGCGAAGGGACATGGTGACCCCGGTCGATTGATACAATGCCGGCGGTGCAATGATGTCGAAATCGTAACCGACCACTTCCCGATAGGGGCGCGATACGAGCGTCCGTGACGCATCCAGGCTCAACTGCAAGGTTTCGCGCCAGATCCACTGACTCACTCCGATGCCGCCAGTGGCACTGCGTGTTGCCGGGTCCTCGGTAAATGCCGCCATCACGCGCCCATCCGTGGTCTTGCCCCAGGTCAAACCGTAATTCAAGCTGCCGCTGTCCGCGGAGCGGTTCTCGGCTTCTTCCGCAGTTTCGCGAAACATATCCCGCGACAGCGACATGCTGAGACTGGACTTTTCGACGCTGGAGTTTTGATGGGCAAAATCGAAGGATAGATCGAGCTGCCAGCGATCGCGGCCTTGGCCCAGGTTGTCGCTGTAATGGCTGTACTGCTGGCGAACGGTATCCGCGTGCACTGCTTGGGAAGCAACAGCAACTAGAGCAACGGCCCAGTACAGCCAACCCATGCTGGGGGTTAACTTCATATGGGAATCTCCGAGTTCTGGGCGTTAGGGAACCAGCAAAAAGCCGGCCGACTCGAGAATGCAATATGTTCAGCTGTTTTCATATTGCCGGAATCGGCATAATCCCACAACCGTTGACTATTCGCAGGTTTTCAGGTCCGCGCAAAACAACGTTAACACACTGATATTATTACATCTTATATTGCGGTTTTATGCATCACCCCGATGCCCCGGCCCCGTTGACGGGGACTCGGTCGCACCGTACGCTTAAATAAGATTCTGCATCACATGGAAACGTACGATTGGGGAGCGGACTATGTTTCATCCGTATTGCCAGCCTTATCTTCTATTGGCATCGCCACAATTAGAAGATTCGAACTTCCAACGTACCGTGATTCTGATCGTCGAGCATAACGAAGAGCATGCCATGGGCTTTATCGTCAATCGCCCAGCGGGGATTCCACTGCGCAAGATCGTTTCCCTGCCTGAATCCAAAATTCCAGAGGCCATCAGCTCATGGTACGGCGGACCAGTTGGCCTGGACACCGGCGTAGTCCTGCACAATAGCGAAGGGCCTGCACGCGCCAATGAACGCCTGATCGCCGATCGGGTCCGCGTCTCAGGTCGCCCTGAATATATAGAGCAACTCGTCGTGGCAGCGACTGCTCGTCTGCAATGGCTCGCTGATCACGGCGACGACCCGGCAATGACACCTCCGGGGTGCCTTTATCCATTTCGCTTCCTGGTCGGCTATGCCGGATGGGGTGCCCAGCAATTGGATGATGAAATCCGGCAAGGCTCTTGGATGCAAATCGGATTGGATCGCAAGATCATTTTCGATACGCCGTGGGACAAGATGTGGGAGACAGCTCTGCGTCAAATCGGCTTTCACCCAAGCCGATGGGTGGCCACCGAACAAGCCTATGTGATGTAGCCACTTCACCCTAATTCGTTGACAAATTCACGCAATCCCAGTCAAATGCCCCTGACGCGCCGAGCGCGCTTCGTGCGCTTATGGCCCGTTCGGCCGAAAACGGCTCGGGCACTCGGCTTGGTCGTATTTCCTAATGGGCGTGTGGGGGCTTCTTTGTACCGCGAAACAACCCGCCAAATTGAAGTCGAAGTTCGGCCGCAGTATGTCGCCGAACAATCCGAGCCGCAGCGCGGGTTTTACCTGTTCGCGTACCATGTCACCGTCCACAACGGCAGCGATGAGACCATCCAACTTCTGGATCGGCACTGGATCATCATGGATGGACACGGCCAAAGAGAAGACGTTCAAGGCGAGGGGGTGGTTGGCGCGCAGCCGCTCATTCGCCCCGGCAAATCGTTCGCCTACACCAGTGCTTGTCCCTTGGGTACCCCAACCGGCAATATGCGTGGCACCTACGGTGTTCGCAGCGAAACTGGGGAGCGCTTTCGCATTCGAGTTCCCCTATTCTTTCTGCGGCACCCGAGCACGTTTTCGGTAGCACCGGAAATGCACGCTTAACCGCGGACAATCGGCAAAATATCGGCAAATGATGTTAGAGTAAAATCCGGTTTCGGTGACTCCGGCGACTTACTGTCAAGCGGCACATTTTTGTGAATGTTTTGCGGCGGACTAAAGGCATGCAAACGCGGCAATAGCGCCTTGTCCAAATGAGTGCCATATTCTGCCCATGCCGTGCAGACGCCCAATCGCTGCCCAAGTCCAACATCTTTGCGCAAATTATCGCCGATCCATAGCACGGACTGACGATGGGCTGGATCTTCATCCGAATCGTAGTCCATGAGCACCGTCTTCAAACCGCGCGTTCCCGGCTTTTCGTACTCGTCAGGCAAGATACGAATGCGTCCGCGGAATTCAAAATTAGATTGTTGCAGATGCTTGAGTAAGATTGTCGGACTCACTTTAACGCGTCGCGTCTTCTCACACGTTGGAATGCGCGGATCGGCCAAACCATACACCGCAGCAAAGTCGTGCAACAAACCTAGTTTGTTCAGCTTCCACATAGCCACATAGCGCGGCGCATCTGTCAACGCAACGGTCGGCACATCAGGAAACTCTTGTCGCAACTTCTGCAGCGTTTCATGGACACCAGCATAGGGCCGGAGATGTGGCGCCGCCTCAGCCATAAAAGCCAAACGTCCAGGCTCGACAACCTCGTTCAGCATGCGGTCGATGTCAGAACCGTAATGCTGCATGACCGATGGAAGCTCTTGCGTCAAAAAGGGAAACTCAATGGACCCGTGCCGCGAAAAAACGTCTCTGGCTTCTTCCGCCAAAGTAGCTGCCGGCACTTTGATGATGGACGACACTTTGTCGAGCAGCGCCCACAGCGCATGGGTGTAATAGTCAACCCAGTCAAAAACCGTGTTGTCGATGTCGGTCACGATGAGCTTGAAACGAGACTGAGTCATGCCTTCCACCTATCATGCAGCCAAAAGTATTGCGCTGGGCAGGCGCGAACCATGCCTTCAATCGCCTGGTTAAAGCAACCCGTCAACAGCAAGATTTCCCCATCGGCTCCCGAAGGTGCGCCTAAGTCCAACGGCGGCAGCAGATGAATGCGATGTCGCCCCATCCCTAAGCGTTCAATATAGGCGGGAATGACCGGCACTGGATAACGCTGCCAAATCGCCGCCAAGCTGGTGTTAGTCTTTGCTAACTGGTTAAAAAATGGCAGTTTTGGCTCACCAGGCCGGGATTGATCAAGGATAAACCCCACCAGTTGATTGGCGCGCAACACCCGAATCACGGCCCGCAGCCCATCGCCAGGACGCTGCCGAGTGATCGTAAGCATGCCATTGAGACGGCGACGTTCTTCGATGTACCGCTGTACACCGGGCGTGGCGATGGGCTTGACCAAAACATGGGTTGGGCAAATCAAACGCGACATGGCCGCGCCAAAAATCTCCCAATTACCCAAGTGCGCCACTAACAATACGGCTCCCTTACCGGCGGCGAGTGCGGCATCGACATGCTCTCTCCCCGCGAATTCCAGGCCAATGACCGGGTCGTACTGCTGAGTTCGCAAGACCTCCATCGCTGTCAGAATCGTTTGAAAATAGCAGTCGCGAGCCAACTGTCGTTGTTCTGCCGCACTCAGCTGGTCGGCAAAAACCCGCCGCAAATTTGTCAACACCAAGCCTCGCCGCAAGCGCAACACGTCGAAACCAACGATCGCCAATGCCTTCGCCAAGCCCCTCAGGGCCGATGCCGGGCACTGACTGAGACACCAACCCGTTATCCGCAAAATCCAGTACATCATCGCAAAGGCTCTCCTGGCGCCTACTACCAGTGAGCCGCAATAAATTCGGCGGGAAGGGCCAACTGATCCGCGTATTCACGGTCCAGTCCAATCAGTCGCACACCCAGAAAATGCCGCACCCATTCCGGTCCGTTCAGCAAGAGTTCCCGCCAGTCACCATCAGCGACAACGCAGCCCTCATTGACGACGATGATGCGTTTGGCAAAGCGGATCGCAACCTCGACGGAGGAAGTCGCCACCAGCGAAGTCACATCCTCGCGCCCGGCCTGAAGTTCACCGATCATGTTTAGGATAATCGTAGAAGTGACTGGGTCGAGCCCCGACGTTGGCTCGTCAAAAATGGCGACCTCGGGCTCGGTGGAAAGGGCTCGAACAATGCCCACACGACGCTGCATCCCGCCACTCAACTCGTAGGGGTACATGCTTAGAGTTCTAACCAACTTCACCCCTGCCAGCAACTTTTGCGCCCGTTCCAACATGGCGCTGGCGGTCAAGTCCGTCATGTTTTCCATGGCAAAAAACAAGTTTTCCCGGATGGTCATGTCGTCAAACAAGGCCCCTTGCTGAAAGGCCATCCCAACGCGACGAAGAAGCAGCTGCTTGGCGTTCTCTGAGGCATTTGCCATGTCCGTTCCGAACAGCGTCACGCTGCCGGCGTCTGGCCGCAAAAGGCCGAGAATGATCTTTAAAATCGTAGACTTACCGCAGCCACCCGGACCAATGAGACTTGCCCGTTCGCCCTTGGCAATGGAGAACGAGATATCACGCAGGATTTCCAAATCTTCAAAGCTTTTTGCTATGGATTCTAAGGAAATCATGGTTGACTCGGCTACCCCCTCACACTAGATTAATGCCGTTTACGAGTAGGAATATATTACCTTTAATTTTCAATGCTTCCGAGCCTTTTTACATTCGGCGGCTTGATGCGCGGCGGGCATGGATAAACTTCCGGAAACGGGCCAGAGATATTTTGAATTGCGGCCGCCGCTCCCTCTCGTTACCGAGCACTTTGGCTCGGGCTTCGCCCATCACGGCAATCAGCACGAACTCTTGGTTTCCTTTCCACACTCCCCGGAACTGCGCACTGGGCGCACAACAGTGGAAATGGCTCTCAATGGCAGCAGCACCTGTAGCTTCGTCGGTGAAGTGAGCCTCCTCACACCAACAGATCAAAACAGTTTCCGCATCGTCCCCGAGTCGGCGGCCGACATTCACGCCTATCATGACGCGATTGCCAAGATCCGCAAGGACCAGCACATCTCCATCTGTCAGAACCTGGACGTGGAGGCCTCCGACCGCGACAATGGATTTAATGAGCTGCACTTTCTCCCCACGGCCTTACCAGAGATGAACTGGGACGACGCCCAAACGGAGCGCGTATTCCTCGGCAAGACCTTTGCTGCTCCCATACTGATCACCGGCATGACGGGTGGTGTGGAGCGAGGTGAGGAGATCAACCGGCGATTGGCTGCGGTGGCTGCTCGCAACCGGATTCCCATGGGAGTCGGATCCCAACGCGTGGCTCTCGAGTCGCCGCACCTTGAGCGCGTCTTTGATGTGAAGCGGCATCAGCCAGACGTGTTTTTGATCGGTAATCTAGGAGTCGCCCAGTTGAGCGGTCGAGATGTGGTGGCGATGGCACAGCGAGCCGTCGACATGATTAAGGCCGACGCCTTGGCGATTCATATCAACATCGTTCAGGAACTCGTGCAAGTGGAGGGCGACAGAAACTTTGCCGGGCTCATCGATCGCATCGGCGAAATGGCTCAGAACCTGTCCGTGCCCCTCATTGTCAAAGAAGTCGGTGGCGGCCTTGACCACCAAACCGCACAAGCCCTGCTCGATCGTGGCGTCAGCGCCTTGGACGTCGGCGGGAAAGGCGGCACCTCGTGGAGTTACATCGAGGGTTTGCGCAGTAGTTCGCCGGTGACTCGCGGCGTGGCCGACGCCTTTCGCAACTGGGGTATTCCGACGGCACACGCCCTCGCCGGAATTCGGCGTCGACACCCAGATTGCGAGGTCATCGCCACGGGTGGCATTCGCAATGGCTTACAGGTCGCCAAAGCTGCAGCCTTGGGCGCCACCATGGTAGGCATCGGACTGCCCTTCTTTCGCGCTGCCCTGCTGGGTGAGGCGGAAGTTCAGAACGTTTATGAGGAGATGCACCAAGGTTTGCGCATCGCCATGGTGGCAACTGGCAGCCGCACCCTAGCGGACCTTGCTGGACATTTATCGATGGGCAAACCAGCTGCAGATGAATTGCGGGAGTGGATGCAGGAGCGGAGGAGCGACCATGGACGACGCAGACAACACTAAATCGCGGGAAGGGATCGTACCTTCATCGCGCTTACCAGGGTTTTATGAACTGCCGATTGGAGAGCGAGGCCGCATCGCCAAGCACTTTGCCGGCCTGACAGATCAGGAGCTGCAAGAACTTGCTAACTTTGGCGCGCTGAACCCGGCCATGGTCGATGTGTTTATCGAAAACGCCATTGGCACGTTCAGTCTGCCGCTAGGCATTGCCACAAACTTCAAAATCAACGGTCGGGAGATCTTGGTACCGATGGCCGTCGAGGAAACGAGCGTTTTGGCAGCGGCAAGCCACGGGGCGAAGCTCGCCCGCTCGGGAGGCGGTTTTCAGACGAGCAGCACAGATCCGATTATGACGGGTCAGGTGCAACTGTTCCCCGACTTCCGCCAACAAGCCCAGATTGAGATCATTCTTCAAGAAAATAAGCAGATGCTGATCGACTATGCGAACCGAGGTCAAGAGCGATTGCGGCAACGCGGCGGCGGCGCCAAGGATTTGACTTGGCGCTGGATTCCAGCAATTCAGACTCTGGTCCTGCACGTGGACGTCGACACGCGTGACGCCATGGGCGCCAACATTGTCAATACGATGTGCGAACGCATTTCGGCGCTGATGCCGGAATTGTTTCCTTGTGAAATCGGCCTCCGCATCCTAACCAATCTTACCGATAAGCGCTTGGCCAAGGCCAGCTGCCGCATCTCGCCAACTAGTTTTGATAGCGCGGAACTATCTGGCGTGCAGGTCGTCGACCGGATTGTAAAAGCATTTCAATTCGCCGATCACGATGTCTATCGGGCGACGACACACAATAAAGGCATCATGAACGGCATCGATCCGGTTCTCATTGCCACGGGCAATGACTGGCGGGCCATCGAAGCGGGGGCACATGCTTACGCCTGTCGCGATGGTAGGTACCGACCGCTAACGCGTTGGCAGCGAGACCAAAACGGCTATCTCTGCGGAGAACTTGAGTTACCGATGGCAGTGGGCACTGTCGGCGGCGTTACCAAATTGCATCCCACCGCCCAGTCGGCTCTCCGTCTGCTGGGCTCGCCGAGCGCACAAGAACTTGCTGAGATTGTCTGCGCCGTTGGTTTGGCGCAAAACCTATCGGCCTTGCGCGCATTGGCGTCGGAGGGAATCCAGCGCGGGCACATGAGCTTACACCAACGGAATCTGGAAATGCTGCATCGGCAGGGGGCGTCGCGCTCATGACCAGCATCCAAGTTACCGTGCCCGGCAAGATAATGATTGCAGGCGAGTACGCTGTGTTGCACGGCGCACCGGCACTGGCCCATACGACGTCGACCAGCATGGAAGTTGTTATCTCTCCAACTGCAAATTCTGAGATTAGGGCATGCTCTTTTGCTTGGCGGGAACCACAGGTTGCGGATCTGTCCGAGGCGTTGCATTCCCATGAGTTTCTGTTGAAGACTGCGGCGCAAGCCTGCAAACTCTATGGCGTGCAGGGGATGGAGATTTCTATCACCCGTGGCTATCCCTCGAGTTACGGCTTTGGCTCATCATCGGCCCTGGCGATTGCGGCTTTCGCCGGTGCCGCGCAATTGAGTGGCCGCGACGAGTCGCCCATGACCATCGCTCGCCACGCCTGGGAGCTGCAGAAACAGCATCAAGGCTTTGCCAGCGGCTACGACGTGGCGACCCAGACTCTCGGCGGATTGACGTTGTTTCGCCACGATGGGCAGCACGATCTCTGGCCCAGCGAAGCGCGCGTGATCCCCGACTTGCATGACAAACTTCCATCGATGCTGCAAGTGTTTGTCGGCGGCAGAGGTGCCGATACGCGTGCCACCGTGCGCGATACCATGGCAACTTTCGACAGAGAGAATCTGTGGACGCATTGGTTAGCGTCCGGTCGCACCATGGTTCGTACGTTTCTGCAGTTTTTACAGACACCGGCGGACGATGTAGCTTGGCATGCGTTGCTTGAAGCCAATCGTTCGGCAAATCAACTGGCACGGCGAACGCCGGCCTTTCCTGAACTACTTCGGCAAATGCAGAAGCTTCCGGGTTGCGACCGAACTTGGGGCTGTAAAACAACCGGAGCTGGCGGCGAAGACGCGCTATTGCTGTTTGGTGCTCAGGAAGTAACAGAATCGGCTCGCGAGCTGCTGCATAACACAGGATGGACAGCTCTGACCAACGTGCTCTCGACAAATTCCTGGTCGATAGAGGTCAACTCATGAAGGCGTTCACAGCAACTGCTCCCAGCAATATCGCCTTCGTCAAGTATTGGGGCAAGGCCGACGCCGACAGCCAATGGCCCGCAAATGATTCGTTGTCCATGACGTTGCGGCATGCCGTTAGCCGCACCAGCGCCCAAATCATCGATGCTGAAGACCATTTGGTCACCTTTGAAGGGCTGGCCATTGGCCGCGACCAGCGCATCGGCAATCGAATTTTTCGTCACCTGGACCGCCTGGCCCAGCACGGTGGGTTTACCGAAAAGCTCCGCATTCAGACGCAAAATACGTTTCCCGCAGGGTGCGGCATTGCCAGCAGCGCTAGTGGCTTTGCGGCACTGACGCTTTCCTCGCTCGCCGCCTGGACCCACACCGAGTCCTTGGGCGAACTCATCAACGAGAGCTTTTCTCCCGAGCTATTAGCAAACTTCGCGCGCATGGGATCCGGTAGCGCCTGTCGCAGCCTCTTCGGTGGTTACGTGGTTTGGCGAAAAGGCAAACGCCCTGAACGCCAACTCGTACGTTCGGTTTACGATGCCGCCCACTGGCGCTTGTGCGACCTCATCATTATCGCCGCGCCCGGTGAAAAGGCTGTGACCTCGACCGAAGGGCATTCGGCCGCGTGGACCAGCCCGTTGTTTGGTACGCGCTTGGCGGGAATTCCCGAGCGCATCAAGAGCATCAAGCGAGCCCTCAAGCAGCGCGATATCAGCCTCCTTGGTCGCGCCATGGAAGACGAAGCACTCGACATGCATGCGGTAATGATGACTTCGCAACCCGCATTGCATTACTTACACGAGAATACGTTTGCGATTTTGCAATGGGTTCGTCAGTACCGGCACAAGAACGATGTCCCCGTGTTTTTCACCTTGGATGCCGGACCGACTGTGCATTTGATTTGTGAAAGCGAAGTCGCGGAGCAAGTGCACAGCGACCTCAAGAGTCGCTTTCCAGAGTTTGCCGTATTGCGCGATGAAGTTGGGCCCGGCCCCCAACTCGTAGCCAGCGAAACTGAAAACAACTTGGCGCAGGAGTCGAGCAACGATCATGCTCAATTCAGTCGTTAAACTAGCAAAAGCTCACGAACCTAAAGCAGTTCGACCTGATAGTCAGCCCAAAGCATCGCACACCGGTTCCATGGCGTGTGGCAAAGCGATTTTGGTCGGTGAACATGCCGTAGTCTACGGTGCGCGCGCGGTCGCCATTCCCCTGCCAAACCTACACCTTTCCATGCAAGTGGATTCGACCCCAACAGCGGGTGATCAGGCCGAAATACGCATGCATCTGGGGGGCACCCCGGCACCGGAAAAAATTATCCGCGTCGTTCGTGAGGCGATGGATCTGCTGCAGATGCCAAGGCAGAACCTGCAGATTCAGGGGACGTCTCTCGTCCCCATCGGTGCTGGCTTGGGCTCGTCCGCGAGTTTGTGCGTCGCACTTTTACGGGCGTTAACCGATCTCAGTGGCAACATGCGCAGCACCGCCGATCTGGCTGCTTTGGCCACCCAACTTGAACGCACATTCCACGGCAACCCATCGGGACTCGACACCACGGTGGTTGCCTTCGAACAGCCCGTCATCTTTCGCCGTGGGACCATGCCCACTCCATTGACTGTTGCTCGATTGAAGCAAGCCGTCGGCAGCGAAGGGCGTTGGCCGTTTGCTTTGATCGATAGTCAACTGCGCGCATCAACTTCCGACATGATTGCACGGGCACAGCCATTTTTCTCTGGCCCGCATGCCGCCGAGCGAATCGCGACATTCGATCGGCTCGCGGCGCAGGTCGCCGATGCCTTGCGTGACGGGCACATAGCACTGATGCAACCCGCGATGAATGAGGCTGCTGAGTTGCTGACGCAGGCGGGAGTGGTGCCCGAAGCCCTCACGACCATGATGATAAAGATCCGACAAGTAGGTGCCTTAGCCGTGAAGCCTACGGGTGCTGGCGGTGGTGGCATGCTACTAACTCTACTTGACCCAGCCTGCGCCGCAGAGCAGCTCCGCCACATGCGAGGGTTGTTCGGCGACTCTCGAATCCACGAGGTGTATCTGTGAATTCCGCACCTCATAAACTTACCCTCGCCTACAGTCCGGATACGGATGACGCCTTCATGGTACATGCGCTGAAGGAGGGACTGATTGACACTGAGGGTCTGCAATTTGAGTTCATACGCGCCGACATTCAGGAACTCAATGAGCGAGCTCGCCGTGGGGAATTCGACATCACCGCAATTTCCGTGGCTGCATTCCCCGACCTGGTGGAAGAGTACGCACTTATGCCAGTCGGCGCCAGCGTCGGTGACGCCTTTGGTCCGGCTATTGTCGTCGCTGCTGACAGTCCGCTGCAATCGATCGGCGATTTGGCAGACAAAGTCATTGCAGTGCCGGGCTTGCAAACAACGGCACACTTTGCCGCACGCGCTGTACTTCCCGCGTTCCACGCCAAACCAACCTACTTCCTGGAGATACCGGCGGCCGTCAAATCGGGCTCAGCAGCAGCCGGAATTCTCATCCACGAATTACAATTGGATGCTTCCCCTTCTGGCATGCGCAAGATTGCCGATCTTGGCAGCCTTTGGTTTGATAAGTTCAGTTTGCCCCTGCCGCTAGGTGCCAACGCCGTCCATCGGCGACTGGGCCCGACACTGATGTCACAGGTCAATCGCTTGTATCGCAGCAGTATCGAGTACGGCCTTGAGCACCGGCAGACAACGTTGCGCGCCGCCAGTGCCAGCGCTGCTGCCGGCCTGGACGACTTAGAACAAGGCAACCGGTACATTGAGATGTATGTGAATCATAATAGCCTCGCCTTCGCCGATGATACGGTGGCGGCTATGGAGCAACTCTATGCCGTCGGTAGCGCGCACGGACTCTGTGCGCCGTTGACGCGTCAGGATTTTTTGAGTTTGGAATTGCATTAACTTCGTTACGGCACATGGGAGTGTTGTATGAACATATTTGACGATATCGCACGTCGCGCCCTCGATGGGCAACGCTTGTCCGAACATGATGCCATGGCGCTTTTTCAGCACCCCAACTTAATGGAACTGGGAGATCTCGCCAACCGCGTCAACCTGCGGCGCAATGGGCCGACCGTGTTTTACAATATCAATCGGCATATTAACCCAACCAATATCTGCGCCATGTCCTGTAAGTTCTGCGCCTACTCGAAAAAACCAGGCGAAGAGGGTGGTTACACCTATTCTATTGCAGAGATTTTGCACCGCGCCGCGGCTGTCGTCGCCGAAGGCGCCACCGAAATTCATATGGTAGGTGGGCTACACCCACGTTGGCGATTGAAAAATTATACGGACATCGTCAGTGCGTTGCACACGACTTATCCGCAGATTCATATCAAAGCCTTCACCGCTGTTGAAATCGATTGGCTTGCCCGCCGCGAGCGCATGACCCATCGGGAAGTGTTAAGCGCCCTGCGCGAGGCGGGTTTGGGCTCCATGCCGGGCGGCGGCGCCGAAATCTTTCATCCGGAAATTCGCGAAGCGATCTGCGACACCAAGACCGACGCTGAGCAATGGCTCAATATTCACCGCACTGCTCACGAGCTCGGCATGCGCAGCAACTGTACGATGCTATATGGGCACATCGAGCGGCTGGAGCACCGAGTCGATCACATGGCTCGGCTCCGCAAGTTACAAGACGAAACCAAGAGCTTTAATGTGTTTATTCCCTTGGCTTTCCAACCACATGATAACCAAATGGGAATTGATCGATACACAGCCGGCACTGACGACCTGCGCACCATTGCGGTGGCACGTTTATTCTTGGATAACTTCAAACACATCAAGGCCTACTGGATTATGCTTGGCCAAGACATTGCGCAGATTGCGCTGCATTTTGGCGCCAACGATCTGGACGGAACGGTGACGGAAGAGAAGATTTCCCGCGCCGCCGGCGGCAGAGCTGGTATCGTCATGAGTCGCAACGAGATTGAAGCGCTCATCCGCAAATGTGGCCGCATCCCCGTTGAACGCGACACCCTTTATCATCCAGTCTCCCGCCCCAGTGTCACGACCACTGATTCGGCGACTGTGATCGATGGACTAACGGATGCATGCGCGGCGATTCTGAATAAAGTGCACCTTGGAGTTTCGCTGAACTATGACGAGGGCTTGACCTTGCTGCAACAGGCTCCGCTCTCGGCCCTGGCCGCAGCAGCGCAGCATGTGCGCGAACGTCAAACCCTGGACGCGGCGGCGACACTTGGCATCGGCATCCAGGCGCCCGCACTGTCGACCGCAGCATCCGTCGCTGCAGCCATGCAGGGACTGGTAACAGAACTCGATGGCTTGGAAGCCAACGATCTACGCCGGTCTTACGGTGTGATCGTTGACCTGGGCTCTTCTGCTAACCAATCGGCAGACCTGGAAGCTGTTTGCCAATTTGCTGAGCAGATCAATTCCCGATATGGCCGGGCCAGGGTTGTCGTCAGAGGCAGCAAAGGCATGTGGCGCATGGCCCGAAAGATGGGACTTTCCCTGAGCGAGTCCTTTGCCCAGTTGGCGGCTGCCGGTGTCGCCATTTTTGAATCGTCGCCCCTTGAGTCCGAGGCTGATCTGACCACGGACGAAATTTTTGAAACACACCGAGCCGCATATGCCGCCGATATGCAAACTGTAGCCAAGTTGGAAATTAGTGCTCCCGTGCGGGGACACCAACAACCGTTCTGGGATGCCTTCCTGAACAGGCTGTTTGCGTTGCGTGAACTGCAAACCACCGCCATGGGGCTTAAGGCTGTTTCCTTGGAACCAGCTCCCGACAGTTTCGTTTCTGCGGTAGAATATCTGCGTGGATTAGCGATTGCGCGCATCGTCCTAGAGAATGTCGGACGGGTGATCGCTCCATTTTCGGCAATTCCGACCATGCGCACCCCTATTGAGGGCGCACGGGCGGCAGATTTACCAATGCTAAAGGTTGCGCCACTTTGTTTGGAAATGGGCGCAAGCGATCTTGGACTCTTGCTGTTAAAGCAGGATCAGCCACAGGTCGTAGCCGAAGAACTGCGCGCCTCAGGGATTGCCAGCCAGTGGCGAGATGCACGCTTTGAGACGGTTACCCAACTGACGTGACCGTCCATGCAAGGAGGATCAAGGTGAACATCTTAAAATCGCTGCCCGGGAGAATGCTGCTTGGACTGACATTCGCCCTCGTACCTACCGGCATTGCCGCAGCCGAGCCTTGGATCTCGACCCGTTATGCGCAAAACTGCGCCGGCTGTCACGCACCAGGGCGCAAAAACTTGGTCCCCATCGATCGGCGTTGCACGTTGGCCTGTCAGGGCTGCCACATTAGCCCTAGCGGTGGCGGATTGCGCAGTTATTATGGCAAGTGGAACGAAGACCGATGGCTGCGCTCTTTCCGTGCCGACGCCCTAGCCAATGCAAAGTTCCCCGCCCCGACCAAGGCCCAACGCTACGGTAGCAAAGGAGCCCCGGAGAAGGATGCCAAGGGCAAGTCCGCTGGCAAAGACAAAGAAAACGATAAGAAACGGCCGAGTAGCGATGCGGATCGCCTGAAGATGCCGCCCGATGGCTTTCGCCATGTAGAGCTTAACGGATATCCCGCTAATGAGGCACTCTACGATCGCCGTGACCGTCTAGAATTTATGGTCGTCGACCGAGAGGAGTTCGAATACCAAGTGCCTGTCGGTGACCCGTACCGAGAGATGCGGCGCAATAAAATTGACGCCGGTGCGGATATTCGCTGGCAGATCCGAAAATCCGCCATTGAAACTGTCCAGGATGATGAAAGCACAGAGACCGAATCGTGGGTTAGCTTTCCCATGGCTATCGACATGGGAGCGTCCTTTCGCCCATTCTATCGCCACTTGCGTTTTGTCCTGGAGACTCGAGCGGTCACTTCACCAGCAAATCCCAATGAGTCTGAAAACATTTATCAGAACATTGGCCGTCGCAGCCTGTACGCCATGGTCGACGATCTTCCCTACAATCTCTATGTCATGGGTGGATTTTATCGGCCGCTGTTCGGCTATTACACGCCCGATCATACGTTCTTGCCGCAGCGGATGCAGGGCTGGGCGCTACAGGGCAATCCTGCAACCTATAACCTGCAATACGAAGCTTATTCCTTTGGTGGCTCGCCAAACGTGCCGTACGCCAACGTCCACATCATCAGCAAGCAACTTGGACCAGTTGAAGACACCCGCGTCAAAGGTGTCGCCGCCAACATCGGCGGTCGCTTCGTCACACTGGGGGCCTCCATCAACTATTCTTATTGGTTGTCACGGGTAAAATCCGAAGTCGCCGGCAAAGAAGAAGAGTCTAAGACCGAGATGCACTCACTGTTTGGATCAGCCATGGTCGGCCGCTTTGTCCTGACGCTAGATTTGGCGAGCTTTGCCAAAGATGATCCTGCCTCGGATTTTCGCCGAGGTGGCGTCTACTCCTTTGATGGCTTCTTTAAGCTATGGCGCGAAACCTATCTAAATGGCCAATTTGCTTACGCCAATACCCACGAGTCGCTCATGCCTGGTTCAGGCACGCAGATGCGCTTTGGCACCCGCATGTTCCTAAACTCAGGCGTCGAACTGATGTTGCATTACGAGATTGATAAACAAACGCTGGCCCTCAAGGACCAGCCTGAACAGGAAACAAACCGCAGTGGCATCGTTGGCCAGCTGCATTTGTTCATGTAAGGCAGTCTAACCAACAAGCCAAGTCATGACACCCGCACCGAGGGCGAAGCCCAGGAATGCACATAGGCCAAACCATAGTAGGCGCTGACTGGCCGTTTCCATCGTACTCGATACCATCGACCATTCTCCTTCTGCGGCGGCAGCCTCGGCCATAATGGGCCGAGCCCTCGCCAATTGTTGACGACCCTCGCTGGCGCGGTCAACTACCATAGCTGGTTCTTCGTCTGCAAACAAATCTCGCTCGATGAGTTTTTCAGCGTCATTTCGTTGTTGGCTCATGGCCGCATAACCTCTTTAAACTTATAGAGAAATTTAAGTTGGCAGCGTCACTTCCTCTTCCACATGTCGCGCCCGGCCACCGTAGATCTCTGCTGCCAGGAAAGTACGCTCCTCAGCCAGTTTACTCTCCGATACCACTTTGTACCAGTAACGCTGATCCGGGTCCCATCGGTACCGACGAGTCCGCAGCTTATCCTTCGACTCAAAAGGCGAACCGACCGCCTTGATGACGATTTCTCGCTCGTAGCTACGAGTAACCAGCTCATCCAGATGCGGAGCGATCAAGCGAAAGGTCGTAGCGCAATCAAACAAGGCCCGGTGCGGAAACGGGTTTAAAAAACCTTGGTCCGCCGCCAAGTAACTGAGCTTTAGACTTGAAAATCCGCGACCTTCCCAATCGATGTGACGCATACTGCAAGCCCAATGTACGTCAAGGTCAGCTAGTTCAGGCCGCTGCTTGGCGAAGGCACGATCAAACTCCGCGTTGTGGGCAATAATGACCGAGGCACGCGCCCACAAGCTGCGGACATATTCCCAATGAATTTGGCGCCCTGCAGCCAAGTTTGCATCGATGCCGGTGATCGCTGCCACCTCCGGGCTGATCGGGCATCCCGGGTCCTCGACGCCACTATACATTTCGACGATGCGCGGTACACGATCCTCTCCCACCGCAAAACCGACAAGTCCGATTTCCATGATCCGATCTTGCTGCGGATTCATGCCAGTAGTTTCAAAATCGACAATAAGTCCGAAGTCCATGCCGTCTCCTGCTAGGCAGATTTAGCCGAATGACAGCCCTGCCAGTATTTGCATAAAATACTGTCATACCTTCCCTTTCCTGCGCTTGGCAACCTTCAGCCATGTTGGCTGTTGAGGTTTATGACTTGGCAAGTTGGTGCTGCTTGCAACAGAGGATCTTGCTTGATGACAACTGCAACCCAAATCGCCGCATTACTTGGCAATCCCGAGAACAGGGTCCACAACAATGACCTCACCAATATTGGTGATTTCGACGCCTTGACCCAAGCTCTTTGGGGCGACGATCGCTTCTTCGAATGGACTGTCGAACTCGACGAGCGCGGATACCCAACGCTGATCGAGGATGACTTGCGCATGCACTTTCAACCAGCTACCGCAGCTGCCACTCGCACCGATGCGAGCACCCTGGCTAAAGATCGAGATACGGATCGCCTCTTTATTTTAGTGGTTCCCCCGGTCGAGGACTCCTCAATGATCCGCCAAAGCATTCGACCTGGAACGCACATCCTGACGATTCCGACGACATACGCACAATTACAGGCGCAGATTCTTAACATCCGCGAAAATCATCGAGCCCTTTGCGACTTGCACCGAGAGCGGCGCGAAGTGCATGAAAGCAGTGAGTCTGTTAAGTATGTGCTCTCGATTGCACGCGAGCTCAACGGCGAACGTAATATCCCGAAGCTGCTGTCATTGATTTTGTCTAAGGCCCGCGAGATTACTCAGGCTGATGCGGGCTCTATCTATGTGGTAGAAGCCAATGATGACGACGTGAAGTCAGGCAAGATCCACTTCAAGATCACACAGAATTCCTCTGTCCCACAAAATCTTACCGCGTTCACCATCCCAATCAACGAGCAGAGTATCGTCGGCTCGGCGGTGATCAATCGCACCGCCATCAGCATTCCCGATCTGTATGCCCTGAGCGAGGATCGCAGCAAGAATCCATTTGGCGCCAAGCACGATCGCTCGTGGGACCAACGCATTGGCTATGAGTGCCATTCGATGCTGACTTTGCCGATGTATGACATTACCCACAACGTGATCGGCGTCATTCAACTGATCAATCGAAAGTCTGATCCCCACCGCAAACTACTTAACCGCGATGACTACGCGACGGTGATTCCCTTTGACGAAACCGCGCTGGAATATGCTCAGATCGTTGCCCAGCAGGCGGGCATCGCCCTAGAAAATGCCATGCTCACCGATGAAAAGGAAAACTTGTTTGAGGGGTTCGTCAGCGCCTCGGTGAAAGCGATCGAACAGCGAGATCCGACGACGAGCGGTCACTCGCATCGGGTTTCCAAGTTGACTCTCGGCCTGGCTCAAATTGTTAACAAGGTGGTCACGGGGCCATTTGCCAAGAACCACTTCAACGATGACCAAATGAAAGAGATCGAGTACGCCTCTCTGTTGCATGATTTCGGCAAACTTGGTGTCCGAGAACAAGTGCTCGTGAAGGCGAAAAAGCTGTATCCCTGGGAGCTCGAACTTTTGCATGAGCGATTCGAAGTCATTCGCGGACGTCGAGAAATCGAAGTCCTAAAGGATTACGTCAAGTATCTAGCTGCACCTCAGACATTTCCTCCGGATATCGACCGAAATTATTTTGAGTCGACTCTGAATCGCACTTCTGATGAGCTAGAAACCTTTCTCGACTTCATTTTGAAGGCTAACGAGCCTACCGTTCTCGAACAGGGCGGCTTCGAACGCCTAAAAGACATCGCCAACATGACGTTTAAAGACTCACGACATCGAGTTCGCCCGTACCTAAGCTCTCAGGAACTCAAAGCCCTTTCGGTCTCGCGCGGATCACTTACCGCCGAGGAATTCGCGGAAATCAAAAGTCACGTCGAGCACACCTACGAATTTCTGCGCAAGATACCCTGGGGACGCAAGTTCGCCAATGTGCCGCAAATTGCGGCGAAGCACCACGAAAAACTCGATGGCACTGGTTATCCGAATGCGGCCTTTGCCATGGAGATCCCGGTCCAGTCACGAATGATGACCATTGCCGATATCTTTGATGCCCTAACTGCATCCGATCGCCCGTATAAGAGAGCCGTTCCTGTCGATAAAGCCCTGGACATCATTGCCATGGAAGTGCGCGCCGAGAAATGCGACAAGGACTTGTTTGAACTCTTTATTGAATCCAAGATCTACCAAAGCGTTCTTTAGCTATGTCGGAAAGTGTTCTGCAACCGGCCACTTTGCAGCTCGCCTACTCACAGGGCTATTTTCCCATGCCGGATCCACACACCGGTGAAATTCTCTGGTTCTCTCCGGATCCGCGTGCCATTTTCCCTCTCGATGGCTTTCACTGTTCACGCTCTTTGCGTCGTCGCTTGCGGCAACGTGATTTCGCCGTCACCTATGACCAAGATTTCCTGGGCGTGATCGGTGCCTGCGCTAACCGCCCTGAGACCTGGATCACCGAGGAGTTCATTGCAGCCTATACTCGCATGCATCAGCTGGACATGGCGCATTCGGTCGAAGTTTGGCGAGACAAAGAGCTCGTTGGCGGCGTCTATGGCGTGCACCTCGCTGGTGCATTTTTCGCCGAGTCCATGTTTCACACGGCCACGGATGCTTCAAAAGTTGCGTTGTATTATTTGGTGGAGCGCTTACGCCGGCATCATTTTCAATTGCTGGAAGTGCAATTCATGACACCACACCTAGCCTCATTGGGGGCGGTGGCTGTCAGCGCCCAGGACTATCGTGGACTATTGCGGCGCGCGATGAGTATCAACTGCCCATTTTAGCCCGTTGATCGAAACATGACGACGCCGGTCGTCTCGGGCACACTGGTACTTTGAGCGCGAATCAAAACGCGGTTTTCGACCGCTTGACCCGGTGCCCCAAAGAGTTCAATGGGCTTGGTGCGAAAGATCCATACCCCTTTGCGGTTCGGATCCTGGGTCAAAGATTCCAATGCGATTGTCCGCGTACCCAACTGCGGTGAAACTAACTCGGCTTGAATCGAGCGCACATCTAGCGCCTCGGTTTTCGGCGGCTCAAAAGTTTCAATCTGTGCGGCCAAATCATCGGCGTTGTTGGCAACGCGCATAAACTGTGGACCACCCACTAAGGTGGCCAAGTACTGTTGGGGGTCACGAGCCAAAGTAATGGTCTGTGGCGCTGGATCTTGTAAGTAGATCGCATTGATGGTCAAATCTGGAGCGCCGCCCCGAAGCGCTGTAACCGCCTGCTCACCAGCCCCAAAGGGAAAATCGTTGGGCGCGTTGTTCGGGTTAAAGAGGGATGAGGGATCGGAAGGTTTTGTCGGTGCACCATCCGTAATGAAGTAAATGACTTTTTTCCCCTGCGCCTGCGCCAAGACCTGCTGAGCCTGTAGAAAGGCAGCTTGGTAATTAGTATAGGCATCCCGATTGCCGCAGAAGTTGCTGGCATTCACCTGCCCTGCAAAGTTCGCTAGTGGCATCATGGGCACTTGCACAGAGGCGTCATCGTGAAAATGCACGACTCCCACTTGTACGGGCATGGCATTGGCTTGTCCTATTTGCGCCATCATCCGGCGGATAATCGCATCTCCGGCGCGCAATCGCCCACAACCCGCGCCATCTCCCGGGTCAGCCGATTCCATACTGCCAGAATAATCCAAGACAAACAAAATCGAGAGCTGGCTCGCACCGACCACATTCTCGGTCAGACTGCAGAGTTCGCCTTCGATCTGAACCTTTGTTCCAGACATACCAGTAAACTCTGGCGCTGCACCAGGTTGGATGCTTCCACAGGTCAGGGCCACACTGTGACTGCGAGGAATCACCGCCGATCGGCCACCGGCGCTGGCAAATGAGTTTTCCTGGCAACCCGACATGATGAGTCCAGTCGTGATCACACTGCTAAGGGCCAAGAAGTTCATCACTCGCTCCGGCTCGACATGATTCTCTATGATTTCGCACGCATCCAAGGAAGGTATGATGCAAGGGGCTTGCCAGCGAGAGTAAGGCCTATCTATTCATATTTATTAAGGAATAATTAGAAAACGGTGGCTACAGGTCAGTCCCTGTTGAGAATCATGACACCGACTGCCTGCCCCGAATCCTGCGTTGTGTTTCCTCAGACGTCAGAGGAAACAGCTCGCAACTTGTGAAGTGTCATCCCAAGCGGCTTTGATCGCAGCTTCCGAATGGATCGCCGCCCGCAAATCTGCCGGCAGCTTGTGCAAGGGAGCAGCGACAACTTTCTTCTTCATCATCGTGCTCCGGCCAGCCGTATCACATGAGTGGGGGTAAATTAGAGGCTTGAGCGACGGGACGCCACAGCCTTGTACGCATCAATGCGACCATATCCATAGGTATTGTTGGGGACTGCTGAACCCTGAACTCCGCCACATGCCTGGGTCGATGTCACCGGCGTTGCTGTACTGCGAATGACCTGCACCGTCGATTCGAAGTCACCGACGAGAGTGGGATCGGCGGCCCAAAGTAGCGCCACTTGACCAACGACATGGGGGCCGGCCATGGAAGTTCCACTCCAAAACGTACCCGAGTAGCCGTTACCAGGAATGGTCGATCGGACATTCACCCCAGGCGCTGTCACATCAGGCCCAACTTCTTTATCGTAGGTGGAAGGACCGCGGCTGGAAAAACTAGCGATGTTGCCGCTATTGCTGTCATGAGCGCCGACCGACAATGTCTCGGCCGAATGCATGGCAGGAGCGTTGCTGACCGTGCCGCACGACGAACCATCGTTGCCTGCCGAGGCCACGACCAGGATGCCAGCATCCTTCAGTACTTTCAGAATGGGCAAGATTTCTGCTTCTTGACAGCCTTCATCCGGCGGACATCCCCAAGAATTGTTGATCACATGCGGCGCTCGCGTTGGGTCGCCTTCCTTGGCTGGGTCGCCACCGTAGGGAAACGGCGCAAAGAAGAACTGAAAGCAGCTGATGTAGCTCGAAGGACGACCCAAGCCTGCATCCATGTTGCGGCAACCGATCCACTTGGCGGCTGGTGCCATACCAACCTGATTGCCCGCGCCATCATCGCCGACAATCGTGCCCACCGTGTGGGTTCCATGCCCGTGATCGTCGCATGGCACCGCGGAGGCATAGCCACATTTGTTGTTGCCGCCTGCTCCTGGAAACGGCTCCTCGACGGCATCATACCAGTTGTAGTTATGGTCGGCTTCGCTGCCGTTCCAGCCGCGATATTGGCGCTTCAGGCCCGGGTGGTCCCACTGAATGCCCGTATCTTGCCCGGCAACAACAATTCCTTCTCCGCGCACTTGGAAGTCATCCCAAACTTTCACCGCTCCCGTGGATGTGATGTTAGAACCCGGTCCCGCAGGAATCTCGACATCCACCAATGGGCCATCGAAAACAGTCGGGAGGGCCTGGAACGTCTGGTTACTCGTCATACGGCGCACATCATCACGGCTCGCCAATTTCATGATTTGCGCGGCCGACGCTTGTTCAATGACGATGCTGTTGTTGATGTAAAACGACTTATAGCGCAGCCCTTGCTGCTCTAGCAGGGCGCGCACACCAGCTTGCGCCCGCTCGGCCGCGGATGTTAGCTGTTCGTAAAGCATTTGTGCCCGTTCTTCGCGGGTAGCGGCGGCATCCGCCGCAATTTCAGGAACGCTGCCATGGAAGTAAATGATCGCCGAACTGACTTGACCATCTCGTGTCATTTCCTTGGCCAAAAACGGGCTGATCTTGGCACTTGGATCTGATTGGCTGGTTGATCCGGCGCACAGGCCAAGACCGATCGCGGCTGCTATGACTGTCCTTAGTCGCTGCATGGCGTCCCTCGCATCTTAAATTGTCGAACGAAGATGATCTGCAGCCATGTTAGCTCTGGCGAGCTAAGAAACGCAAACTGAATTATGCGTGGTAATTGGTGGTCAAATTGACACGGACTACTTTTGTCGCAGGATCTGTTCCCACTCCATGCCCGTCAGTCGGCGCAGTCCCTTCAACAAACGCCAAAGAGCATACATCATCAGGCTGGTCGAGGAGACCATAATGACGGGGAAGCTGACCGCATTCATGTAGCCCACTTGCTCGTTAAAGACCGTCGTCCCCGGAGGACCATCGACGATCACTGTCGCCAAGGCAAAGTTCACGATCGCGCTCAGGAAGAACGATAGCCCGATCAAGTAGGTCGCCGTTACCATCAGTTCCTCAAATTCTTGCTCGGCGTTGGCTGATTGCAGTGCTTGCTGCACCGCCGCGATGTTGATCAGCTGGTCGTTGAAAAACAGAGTCCGCAACAAGGGTTTACCCATTTTCTGCGATACAAAAATCGCGGCGC
Source organism: uncultured Oligoflexales bacterium (assembly GCA_964560765.1). Classification (GTDB taxonomy): domain Bacteria; phylum Bdellovibrionota_B; class Oligoflexia; order Oligoflexales; family CAZLMG01; genus CAZLMG01. The sequence goes on along the minus strand of CAZLMG010000006.1, from coordinate 22,039 downwards.
CAATCATCGCTGGAATCGCAGCCTCCTTGACCGCAAACCAGATCCCCCCGATTTCTAAGAGTCCGATGCCCCCGGTCATGAGAACGCTGATAAACCCTAAAAATGAGATGAAGTTAAATTTTCGCCGCTTGGCGAAATCAAACAGGCCGTAAAAGATGGGAAATGCCAGGGCGACAATCAATCCGTTCGCAGGTCCCAGTCGCTCTGGTCCACTCATTTTCACCAGAATCAGGGTCGGGATGACGATGTTGAACAGCAAGCTGACGAATTGATTCTCCCGTACTGGCTCGATTTTCTCGGGCGCTGTATTCACCGTCTGAACTCCTCGTTCAAATGGATCGATTGTAACATGGTCACCGAGCCGTACCAAGGCGCCGCGGACGAACACACCTTACGAACCGGCGTAGCGCTTTTCGACAAATCCGTGATTGTCTCGCAACGCCAACCACTGCAAAATGTCACGAGCGGGCCCGGCAGGTGCCACCAGCCTTCCCGAACGCTGCAGCTCTCGAAAATATTCCGCCTGCGGAAATTGCGCGTCTGCCTGCTGCCGAATCAATGCTTGCATCTCGGTGTCGACAACACCTGGGGCGTAGGAGAGTACCGCAAATTGATCAGCACGAGCCGGCACAAACTGCAATACGTCCTCGGCAAATACTTTGGACGCCATGCGCAGCGCCGCTTTTGTTGCGCAGTAAGCGTGCCACCCGGAATAGGCCTTCTGTGCTGCGCCGCTGGAAATGTTCACCACATCTAATCGACCACTATGCCAGCGCGTGAACATGGCCTGCATCAGCTGTACGGCCGCATCGACGTTGAGCCGATAAGTCGCTCGAAGTGCGCTCGGATCCACGAGCCAACTTGGCCCCATGGGACCCAACGTTCCCGCGTTATTTACCAACACCGTTTGCTGCAGACTCGACCAGGAAACTTGCCGATCCAGTTCCACCATCCAGGACTGCACTTGGACTGGATCGATAAGATCAACACAACCGTGGATGTAGTTTGGACCAAGTCGGGGACCCGATCGCCGCGCCGCACCGTAGACTTTCCAGCCTGCGGCGACGAACTCAGTGGCAATGGCTAACCCGAGCCCCTCGGACGTGCCGGTGACCACCGCTACCCGCGTCCCAGCCATTCTTAACCCTCGGCTAGGCGGGAAACGAGTCCGTGAATCAAAGGCACGCCAAATCCCGTCGCTCGATTGGCGACGAAAGACGGTCCCGCCAGGTCAATATGCAGCCATTGCATGGAGACATCTTCGATGTGCGCATGAATGAACTGAGCCGCACAGCTGGACGGGGCGTTCATACGATCTTTGACTGAATTCAGCATATCAGCCACCTCGCTTTTGAATTCATCCATGAAAAACTCGGGACAAAATGGCAAAGCGCAAACAAGATCGCCGGTATGTTTGCCGACTTCGATGGCTAGTTTTTCCAGCTTATCGTCATTGCAAAAAATGGCCGCAATCTGCTTGCCGGTGGCCATCAACTGCGCTCCCGTCAAGGTCGCCGCATCAATCGCCACATCCGGCTTGTGCTGGCGGCACAGATAAGACAGGGCGTCGGCCAAAATCAACCGACCCTCCGCATCCGTGTTGTTGATTTCCACAGTCTTGCCCGAGTGCAAGCGCACGATATCATCCGGACGTTGCGCATCGGGACCGATGGCATTTTCTGCCATCCCAATACCAACAATGATGTGCGCCTTGACCTTATTCTTCACCAGCGCTTCAAAAGCCCCCACAACGGCTGCAGCGCCAGCCATGTCCGACTTCATGGACACCATGGATCCGGAGATCTTCAAACTCAACCCGCCGGTGTCATAGCACACACCCTTGCCGACTAGGACGATGGTTACTTTGGCACCGCGCGGCTTGTATTCCAAGACCGTAAGCCGTGGCTCTTCCGCCGCCGCCCGTCCCACGCCATGAATGCCCCGCAATCCCTCTTTCAGCAGTCGTTCCCCGACGATTTCCCTTAGAGTAACGTCCTTGTTGCCGCGAAATCGATGTTTGATGGCTTCGGCAAAATGCGTCGTCGTCATATCATGCGTCGGCGTATCGACGAGCTCACAGGCCCATTCAATACCAGCACCAACGGCTTCTGCACTCGGCGAATACGGAACGACTTTGCCGCGTCGATCCAGACAAACCAACTCGATGTCGCGCGCTACGGTTTCCGACTTCATGGAGTAGTTCGCCACCCGCCGCGCCATGGCTGCCGCAATGGCTACAACGTGGTCGGGCTTGTCGACACCAACCATGACCAAGATTTTACCACCCGCCTGCACGGCGCTCTCTGCCAACTCATATACATGCGCTCGACGCGTAGGACTGTTGCTGCGCGCGACACTATCTGGCAAGACCCCTAAAACCACACGCTTCGGTGCCTGCATCCCAGTCATCGTGGCCATGGGACGCCCCTTGCGCCCCGCTTTTACATCCAGCAAAGAGGGAGCAAACTGCGCTGCCACATGCGGGTCGATGCCAACCTTTTTAATCCAGCCTTCATTCAACCAAGACGCAGGAGCCGCCATATACACCGTATCTGCCGCACTCCAGCGATTCTGCCAATCATTGCTCAACTTCAGCACGTCTCATCCTCCGTTTGTGGAAGGCACATCGTCGCATAAAATCCACTCGTCAACAACCACGACCGGGGATACAATCCCTGCGGTCCGATATTCATTTTCTCAGCACGAGGAGTATCCCATGGAACAGGGAAAATTACGTTTGGCGCAAGCAGCCCTAGCAAGTTTGTTTTCCGTTTCGATCAGCACGCCCGCGAGTGCCATGGAGCCAGCTTGGGCAAAGGACGGCATCGCCTTGGAAAAATGCGCTGGCGTTGCCAAAAAGGGCATGAACGATTGTGGAGCCAACGGCCACGCTTGCTCGGCTCAAGCTGCCGTGGATAGCGATCCTAACGAATGGGTCTACTTACCGCAAGGTACCTGCGAAAAAATCGTCGGCGGTAAAGTCCTAGGCGCAAAAGAAAAAAAGGCCAAGAAGGAAAAAAAAGCAAAGAAGTCTGAGAAATGACGAGTCCCGCAACCTGGAATGGCGTCGGCATTGGGTTGCGTGCTCCCCATATGGACGAGATACTGACTTCGAGTCCGGATATTCCCTGGCTCGAAGTGTTGATTGATAACTTTCAAGCACCGCATAGCGCCGCACGCAGTGGCTTGCTCCGCATCACCGAACAATTTCCTATCACGTTACATTGTGTCAGTCTCAATCTTGGCGGCCATGATCCGCTCGACTTGACCCATTTGCGCCGCCTGCGACCAGTTATCGACCAGTTGCGCCCCCTGGCTTTCAGTGACCACCTTTGCTGGACTCGGTCGCAAACAGTCCATCATCACGATCTCTTGCCCGTGCAAATGTCACCTGGCGAGGCGCTGCGGATTGGCGAACGTATCCGGCGAGTGCAAGATCATCTCGGCATGCGCCTGACACTGGAAAATGTCTCAAGCTACGTCCGCTACACCGCAGACGTCATTCCCGAGGCCGAGTACTTGGCACTACTCGCCGAGTACAGCGATTGCCATCTCCTGTTGGACCTAAATAACGTGGCCGTGAGCGCCTTTAATCATCAGTTTCCAGTCGATCGATTTTTAGACGCACTACCGCCATCCCGTATCGCTCAGTACCACGTTGCGGGCTTTGCCGAAGGCGAAGTGTTGCGCGTCGATCACCATGGATGCTCTGTACCCGAAGCCACACTTGACGTTTGGCGACAAGCACTCAAACGCTTCGGGCCAAGACCGACCCTCTTGGAGTGGGATAGAAATTTGCCGAGCTTTTGCCGGCTGCTCGCCGAACAAGTTCGCCTGACCAGCTGGCAAGCGCAAGCGCTAGACGCACAGGCGCAAGGCGATGCATGTCCGCAGCAGAGCTTCGTCGGCGCATCCTCTGTCATTTCGGCCAAACTCGCTCCTACAGCTGCAGCGACAACTCCACACTATCAACATGTTTTTTCGGCGCTATTGACAGCACCAGAACCGCGGTCCGCGCCACCAGGCTTGTTTGCAGCCAATCGCCCACAGCAGTTGGCCGCTGGCCTAGGAGTCTACCGCCGAAATCATACAGGAGCTCTGTTCGACGCCCTGCGCAGCATGTATCGGGTGACCCAGCTATGCCTTGGAGAGGATGTATTTGCCATCTTGGCACGGGATTTTGCCAAGCAATATCCCGCGACCAGCGGCAACTTAGATGACTATGGCCGGGACTTTCCGGCATGGATGGCACAACACGCCATCGATCACATCCCGACCGCCCTTGCTGTCGATTTGGCGCGTCTCGACTATCTCTGGGAGCGACTGAACACTCACATACCGCCCATCGCCGAAGACCAACTGACGTCGCTACTGGATCCCAACTGTCCGCCAGCAATCCTTCGCCAGCTGGCTCAGCAACTGCTGGTATTCCAGCTCCCTTTGTTGCACGCCCAAACATGGCTGCGGGCCGTGTGGGAAGACTTGGATTTTTCAACGGACGAAGTAGCCGATGCCGCCAGCACCACCACTCTACTCTTCTGGCGCGATGCGCAAGACCGCCGCGTCGCCATGGTTGCTGACTGGTTACATGATCTGATTAAAAGCGCGCTGATAGACAGTGAGATCGTCAGTCAATTCGGGGTGGAACGTAGCACCATACACAGCACCTTGCCGCACCAAGATCGGCTCTGAATGATAGCTCAGCACGACTTCTGCCTTGTCCCCGACGGCGCGAATGCGCGGGGCACGAATGAAAACCAAAGGCGTGTGTTGATCATCAGCAACTTCCGAAAAGCTATCGAGCTGTCGGCCCCAACCATTGCGCTCGACGGCGACATCTAACCAGCCAAAGCTCTTTTGCTCGGGCTTTGTCACCGCCTGCGCGGCGAGGATCAAGCCGGCACAAGTTGCTAAAACCGGCTTGCCAGAGCGCACGAAATCGTTGAGGGGAGTCTCTAGGTTGGCCAGGGCGATGAGCTTTAACTGGGTTGTACTCTCGCCGCCAGGAAAAACTAAACCATCCAGATCATCCAAGTCTTGCGCGTAACGAACAGCAATCGGTGTCGCACCCAAACGAATGACGGCGCGCATGTGCGCATCAACACCACCCTGCAATGCCAAGACACCGATCCGCATTACCAGCCGCGATCCGCAAGGCGTTCGTGTTGTTGCAACTGGGAGATATCGATACCGCGCATGGCAGCACCTAAACCGGTACTGGCGTTGGCAAGACGCGCCGGGTCTTCCCAATAGGTCGTTGCCTCGACGATGGCGCGAGCGCGCTGGGCTGGGTTTTCACCCAAGAAGATTCCACTGCCCACAAACACGGCCTCGGCACCCAAAGCGCGACACAATGCCGCGTCAGCTGGCGTGGCAATGCCGCCCGCCGCAAAATTCGGCACCGGAAGATGGCCGTTTTCCGCAACAAACTTCACGAGATCGTAGGGTGCGCCCAGGCGTTTCGCGTAGGTCATCCACTCTTCAGGTCCGAGCGTCGTCAACTCGGAAATTTGCCGCTTTAGCTTGCGCAAATGGCGCACGGCTTCGACGATGTTACCTGTGCCGGCCTCGCCCTTGGTACGCAACAGGGCTGCACCTTCACCAATGCGACGCAAGGCTTCACCCAAATCCGTCGCACCGCAGACAAACGGAACGCGAAAGGCGTGCTTGTAAATGTGGAACTCCTCATCGGCGGGCGTCAAAACTTCGCTCTCGTCGATAAAATCCACATCCAAAGCCTCGAGGATTCGGGCTTCCGTAAAGTGACCGATACGGCATTTTGCCATCACAGGAATGCTGACCGCAGCCTTGATGCCTTCGATCATTTCCGGATCCGACATTCGAGCGACGCCACCCTGCTTGCGAATCTCAGCCGGCACGCGTTCTAGCGCCATAACGGCGGTGGCACCCGCGTCCTCTGCAATGCGAGCCTGTTCGGGCGTAACGACGTCCATAATGACCCCGCCTTTTAGCATCTCTGCGAGGCCCTTTTTGATTTCATAGGTGGACTTTTCCACGGCACGCCCTCCGTTGAATTTATAATAAAGAAAGCCGCTTTTTATAAACTAAAGCCATCGGTTTGGGAAGTCCTCGCCGCACTCGTTCCCGGTCCGGAGGTTAGCCGCCATTCATTCAATTTTGATATACTTTCCGTACACTTAAATCGGGAGGCCCGATATGGCCACGGCATTTCTGCGCAGCATTCCCATCGCCTTGAGCGCGATCGCCCTAACTTTCGGTGGCGGCTGCCGGGCTCGTCAGGCCCCCACGAGTGGGCTTGAAGCCACCGAAGAAGACCTACTGCTCAAAGCCCAATACGACGATACCGCGCCAAGGGACGGACGAAATTGGACACAGCAGCGAGTCCTCAACCTGAACCAATACGCCCGTCATCTCTTGCACCTCGCCGACCAGCAGCTGATCAGTGAATGGAAAAAGCACGGGGTGAACAATCCCCAGCCCATGACTTCTTACGAGGTGTTCTTGAAAAAGTCCGATGCCTTGCCGGGCGAACCACGGCAAGGGGCCTGCTTTTACGAATATGGTTACCTCAGCATCTCGCGCGACAAGGATATTTATCATGATGCGCATCTGCATGCCGTACGCCAACAGGTAGAGCACGCCATTATCTTTGCCATGCGCCAGCACCAGCTATTGCTCGGAACGCGACAACTCACCGACACGATGGAAATGCCGCTTAGCTTTCATACCATTGAAATTTGCACCGTCAGCACCATGCAACAAATCATGGCCTACGATCCTGGGCTGCATGTGCTTCGCATCGGCATCGTCAATAGTGGTGATAGCTACATCATTTCCACGGCCGACGAGTTGCAGAAGATGTGGAACATGGGCGTGCAGTTTACCGATCTGAAGAGCAAGTTGGCGATCAGCAACAATACCTTAGTCAAACTGGCTAAGTCGGTCGTTACCAAGGTGCAAGGCACTGGGGCCCAACAAAAAATCTGGGAAATAGCCAACCCCATCGGCCAGTATCGGGTCGTGATCCGCCAACTCCTGCATGCATCCGGTATCGATCTGAAAGATCGACTGCGCCGCCTCTATCAAGCCAATAAAGCCAAACCATCGGCGTTAGCTGCTGCTATCGATGCGGAATTCCTCGGCGCCAATACCGGCGATCTCGTCGATAAATCCTTACTGTCGACAAGCCTCGGATCGGTAAATTGGCAAAAAGATCTGACCAAACTCGACGCGGCGCAAATGCGACAGCTCCTCGGGCGCTGGGCTTTTCAAGCTTCCGAACCCAAGCAGCGCCTAGCGGCCGAAGTCTCCGCCATGCGTGCCATTGCCACCAAGACCAAATCGTCCAAGGTCAACATCGAGACGACCATCCGGGCGGCAGTCGCCGTTGGCAACGCCCACGTGATCGAGGTCGATGCCAATCTATTTCCACCCATGGGGCTTGAAGAATTTGCGCAAGCAGAAATATCGACGGAGGTGAACATCAAATCCGACATTCGCGCAGGAGTGGCCGTCTTTACCAATGATGTCATTTTGGTGCAGGCCAACATCGGCCCCATGCTAGGTACGGCCGGCCTTGCCCGTAGCCTATTATCAATCTTCAAGGGTTACGACCCGGGTGGCGAAATATCTCTCGACTGATGATTGTCGGATCGAACCTGGTGACATACACTGGCGGCCTTTGACGCGACCACGGCTGCCAGGAGTGCCGGTATGTACCTGCTGATGCGAATATTGGGCTTCATCTTTTCTCGACTCAGCCCATCCACTCTCGAATCAATCGCAGCATTTCTCAGTTGGCTCTGGTTTGATGTCTTCCGCTTTCGACGAGCCCTGATCTTGGAAAATTTACAACGTGCGTTTGGCGAACAAATGTCTAACGCCGAGAGACTGCGCGTCGGGCGTCAATCTGTACGCCATCTCATTCTCGTCTTTCTCGAGTTTTTCTATTCCGAGCGCCACGACATCGCTGCTGATATGCGCTGGGAAGGGCGAGAAAATCTCGATGCCGCCCTGAAAAAGGGCCAAGGCGCCTATGTCCTCTGCTGCCATATCGGCAACTGGGAGGCCATGGGGGCTCGCTATAATCGGGACGTGGTACCGACTTACGTTATTATCAAGAAATTAGCCATCGGCGGGATGAATCGCTATATGGAAGAGGGCCGAAAGCGCAATGGCTTTCGCGTCATCTTGCGCGAGAAAAAGGGCGACGCCTTTCGCCAAATCGGCGATGTGTTGCAGTCAGGTGGGGTCGTTGGCTTTGTCATGGACCAAGCCAGACCCGGATCCCCAAAGTTGCCCTTCTTTGGTCAGCCCGCAAAAACTAATACCAGTTTTGCTGGCATTTGGCGTCGAGCCCCTGCTCCCATCTTGCCGGGCTTTGCCATTCGCACTGGCTTTAACCAGCATACGCTGTATGTCTGGCCGGAACTGACCGTAGAAAAAACAGATGACGAAGCGACCGATGTTATGCGCCACAGCGCTCAATTCAACGCTTGTGTCGAAGCGATTGTTCGCCAGTGTCCAGAGCAATATTTGTGGATGCACAATCGCTGGAAATAGGAAGCGGATCATGCCACGCGCCGCCATCATCATTTTGCTGCTGACGAGTCTTTCCAATACCGGACAGGCGGCACCCCCGAAACTGGCGCCAGGCCACGATGTCGATCGCACGTGCCTTGGCGCTGACGCGAAATCGTCAACCGCCGGCCTCATCTATCTGCACGGCCTAGACAGCGTGGTCATGAGCGCCCAGGAGAAAGGCAACCGGGACGTATTGCAGCGCTTGGGAGATCAGCTTCAAGTCCGCATTTTTGCTCCCCGTGCCACGACCCACTGCAAGAACAAAGCCGCGCCCCTGTGCTGGCCGCATCAAAACCCCGCGGATCGCGAACGCGTTTGGCGTGAAGTCACATTGCAGAGCCGTGCCTGTATTGGCCCGCATCCTGCCTCGGGTGTCATTGGCTTTTCCAATGGCGGCTACTTTGCCGCATCCTTGGCCCAAACGTGCCCAAAATCTGAACCACTCTGGGTCATTGGTATCGGTAGTGCCGGACTAGCATGGGGTAAACCGCAAAGTATAGATTGCCCGCCCATTCACCTGCTCATTGGCAAGCGAGATATCAGCCGCGGCAAAGCCTTAGATTTCTTCCAGGGATTGCAAAAAGTCCAATGGCCATCCAGCCTCGAAGAGTTTGCCGACGGTCACGTTGTGCCAGAAGATGCCCTTCGCCAGCTCCTATCGCGCATTCTAAAGTCGCCTTCTTTAGTACCGGGATCAGCTTCTGGCACCAATGCCAAAGCCTCGAGCACGCCCGCGCCGTGATGGTGCTAGCGGCCACGAAGTTATCCCTGCAAGGATCACTCATGGCCGTCGTCACCCATGAGTTCATCACCTACTCGGCGAACTTTAGCTCTCGCTGCGGATATTAATGCGGCGCGACTTTGCCTGAGCTGGCGCGCTCTTGGGCAGATCCACCGACAAAATGCCATTCTTGAAGCGAGCGCTGACCTTTTCTAAATCAACCTCCGCATTCAGAGGAATCGAACGCTGAAAGGAACCGAAAGCGCGCTCGCGGTAATAGCGATCCTTTTTCGGGTCGGCTTCCTCCTTCTCAAAGGACTTTTCGCCGCGCAGAGTCAGAACATTGTTGTCGTAAGACAGATGTACATCCTTTTCTTCGATCCCCGGCAATTCAGCCTTCACCAGGTAGCGGTCTTCTTTTTCGACCACGTCGATGCTTGGGGTAAATTTACCAAGTCGACTTTCTAGAGTCGCCTCCAACTCCTGGCCCGGCCAATCGCGCCAGAAATCTCCAAAAAGAGAATTCATTGCCGTTTGCAAACCTGCAAACGGATCCTGCATGCGCATGGCAGGTGGGTTCTTGGCTGATTTTGTGTCGTTACCAAACATAAAAGATCCTCCTTCAGTACGAAAACGACGAGGCGCGGAACCCCTCCGCTCACTCGCTCGAAAGCTAATTCGGCCTCGAAGAATTGCAACCCCCATGCCAGCATATTTTTGCGAAAAATAGCCCTGAGGTGCCGGAATTTGCACAGCGCTCCGTGGCATTTGCCGCAAGTATGTGTGCGAAATTTCGCCGTTATATTGCCAATTCCGCCTGCCGCCTCTCCCCCCTGCAGACCATCGGCAGCGTCATCAAGACCCGGCATCGTCTTGGCAGCAGGGTGTCTCCAAATGGTTATCTCTAAACCCAGTTCGAGTTTCGTCTTTTACTATTTGGCGGGCTACGTTAAACACGACACACGTTTTGACCAGCACCTGCTGGATGGGGGGAGCAACATGGCGAGAGCTATAGAATTACGGGTGGCACCACGCCGGCTGCCAATCTGGGTGGCAGCGTTCGGAATTTTTTTAGGCGCATGCAACCCAAGTGCCCCGAGTACGCGGCTCGCTTTCGATGAGCCAGCGTCATTTGCTTACGAAGAGTACGATGTCCGCTTTACCAATCCGGTTTGCAAGACTTACAAGTACGTGGAAGAGGTCCTTTCCGTTTCCGGCGACCGTCTAAGGCAAAAGCCGCAAAATGCCTATTGCAAAGCCAGCGACAAGGAGCCTTCGGCCCGCCGTCGATCGTCGCCATTTGCGAAAATCCAACAGTGGCTTAGTTCTCCGAGCACTCACTCCGTGTTTGCCGCCTTTCTTTCCTTTTCCAATGCAGAAACCGCCGATTTGTTGTGCAGCGCCTTGGCGCGTGGCGTGGACGTCACCCTGGTACTTTATCGTGGCACGGAACTGGGCTTAGCCAACTCCCTGAAGCGCTGCGCTGAACGTGGACGTGCGACGTTCGATCTCCAGTTGCGCGGCGACTCGGGTGGAATTGACTTCGCCCACAACAAGATTTTGATGATCAATCCAGACGATGATTCAGTGCAATTGGCCTTCGCCAGCGGCAATCTTTCTTCAGGTGTCGTTTTGCATCATGAAAACTGGCATTTCATCACGGCAGCAAACTCCACCTACTTTATGCAGGCGCATCAATGCTTGCGCCGCGCGATGCTGGAGCACGCGGACAGCAAACGGCAATACTCTTCCTTCATTCAAGGGTGCCGCAATCAAATCGATGCCGTTCCCGAGTCCGATATAACGACATTTTTTGTACCGGGCGAAGGCGATGAGGCCTTGGACACCATAGAGAACGCTTTGTCATGGGCCGATGAGGTCGACGTTGCTGCTCACCGCTTTTCGGCGACGAGAGTGATCGCCATGCTGCAAGAAAACGTCAGCAGCGGCGGCGACGTTCGACTTTTGCTCGATGATGACATCTACTGGGCAGGCCGTGGGCAAACCGTCGGCGCCAATACCCGCGATGAGTTTAATCGCACGCAAAGCCTGGTTCGCAGTGGTGCGACCGTCAAGTACTTGGAGACCAATCACGGCATCAGCATCTACCATCACAATAAATTCCTGGTATTCCGCGGCGGGCGACGACAAGGTCTGTTTGTGGGTGCCGGCAACCTAACAACAGCGGCCTTTACCAACAACCTGGAAAATTTTTATTACATCACCAATGCAGAGATCGTGCGCAAGTTTACGGAGCAGTACCGTCACCTCTGGGACGACCTGGCGACAGCTCCGAACGACATGCCCCGCAAGAATGTGTTGCCTTAAGGAGCCTGAACCTTGACTCTAGCTGATTCCATCCGGCGCGACGTCGTACGTGCCGTCGATACCTATAGCTTGATTGAAGCCGGCGATCGGGTCATGGTGGCCGTTTCTGGCGGCAAAGATAGCACCATTCTCTATCACACGCTGCGCGAAATCCAGCGCCGGGCTCCCTTTGAATTTTCGTTGCATGGGTTGCTGATCGATCAGGGTCAGCCAGGCTTTGACGCGACGGCCTATGCTCAGTGGATGGAAGCCCAGGGCTTGCCACTCACGATCTTGAAGGACGACACCTACAGCATCGTGGTGGAAAAGACAGAGCCGGGCAAAGCCTACTGCGGGCTATGCTCACGCTTGCGTCGTGGCATCTTGTATACGCACGCCGCCAAACATGGCTTCAGCAAGATCGCCCTTGGCCATCATCGGGATGACATGAATGAAACTCTCCTGCTCAACCTGTTCTATAACGGTCGCATCGCCAGCATGCCACCCATCTTGCGTTCAGACGACGGTCGCAATACGGTCATTCGCCCGCTGTGCCTGGTCGCCGAGAAGGATCTCGTCGCCTATGCGCGCGAGTTAGCATTTCCAGTGATTCCGTGCAGCTTATGCGGAACGACAACGGGATTTCAACGGCAACGAGTGAAAGCTTGGATTCGTCAGTTAGAGAAGGACATTCCCGATGTGCAAGCATCGCTGCTGACGGCGCAACAGAATGTGCGGCCGTCGCAGCTTGCGGATCTTGAACTACTTACTCAGCATCTGTCGCTGCGGTTTGCCGAAAAATCTTTACCGGAAGAGCACAGGCCAGACTCTGCGGCCCATTAAGCGTCAGACGGATACCCTTTGTTGGGAATCCCGCGCCGTTATTCACCGAATAGCGACGTGAGCCTGCAGCGACGGGCTTGGCACGGAAATAGGTACCATCGATGACGGTGCCAAGCTCTAAAATCTCGACGCCTTCACAAAACTCAGGAACCAAAACCTCGATCTGATTCACGACCGCCGTTTCAGCCAACTCCAAATCCGCAGCTTGGGTAAATCCCCCTTGGTACTGAACGGCACCGACGATCTCCCCCTCACCTGCCGGTGGGTTGGGAGGGGTCACTGAATTCCCGGAAGCATAAATATTGAACGTACAGGTGATCGATCGCAGATAGTTGCTGGAGAAGTCAAAGCGGATCCCACTGATGACGCCGCCAGAATGATGGTCATAGCGACCATCGAACTTGGTCCGCTCCCAAAGGCCTGTATCGGCATGCAGAACCGACACGTTCACTCCGGGGCTGCTTGGGCAGCTTGGTTCGACTTGATAAAGAATGCGAAGGGGATTTGCGGAAGTTGGCTGCGGAAAAGCACCGGCCCAATTGCTGAGGCCTGGCAAGATATTGAGACGAATGGTCGCGATCAGCTGGTCAGAGTCCGTATCACCTTGATCTTGATCGACGGCACGCGGTGCGTCAGTGGCCCGAGCATCTTCGGCTCCATTCCAGCACAGCAGGGATAGAAACAATACCCCCATGGATCGTAGAATACGCATGGATCGCTCTCCTTTTTCTTTGTGGTCTTTGCGAACACTGGGTAATGATTCCGTTACATTACGCCACATACCTAGGCAGAGCAAGGCGTATCCCGCCACCCCAGGTACGCCAGTTTTCACCATTCCTATTGGTCACTTACATGCGAGTTGCGGGCCTGGTCAAGTTTCACCGCAAAGTCACCGAAGGCATAGATAGGAGAAAACGCAAAATGCCGCTGAATATCTGGAAAATTTTTAGCTTCTGCTGCACGACGCTGTTGTTGGCCGCCTGCAAGCCTGGCACCGCAACTGTCGCTAACAATCCCGATGGGGGCGCCAGCGGCCGCACAGGCGGCCCGGCCGCTGGCGTCTCGGCTCCAGAAGGTGTCACGGCCGGCGCTTTTGATATCGGACGCTTCAAACTCGAGAGTCCAGAGCAGGCGCTCAGTCAGCCGGTCGTGCTGAGTTATGTCTTGTCAGATTCAAGTTCATCCTCATCCGACGCATCCATCGACTTGCCACTGACAACATCGCTCACGGGCGGAGCCGAAATCGTCGTGCTGATTATCGAGGAGCCAAGCGACGACCCTGAAGCCGATCGTCGGCGTGCTTTTCTCTTTAATGAGTTCATCCTCACCGAAGTCGATGGCATTCAGGTGGCACGACTGAAGGTCCATCGTGCAAGCATGCTGAACTCGGCCTTTCTGGTTGCGACGCAGGTGCCGCGTGACGTCGGCTATGAGCCATTCCTCGCTAAATTGCGCTTCGTCTATGCGCATGGTTCTCAAGCCTTCTACGTCAGCAACGAAACGGGATCATGGCTGCAGCAAGATTTGTATGCGTACGACCAAACATCTTTTCGGATCATCGCCAACCACGCCGCACTGCCGAGTGGTGACGTCTTTACGCTCGTGACCACCCCCCAAACAGCGTTGCTCATTCGGCGTGTCAATGGGCAGTGGCAAGCGCCAGAGAGCTTGCCGACCGAGGTAAACTATTACGCACTTGCTAACGACATCGCGGCGACGGTAGTCGATGGACAGTCGCGCGTGTATGGCGCCTATCAGAGCGATCTATTGGGAACCGTCCGCGCTTTTCATGTGGCCAGCAGCGGGCCGTCAGGTATTATCACCGCACCGCAACTCCTCGCGACACCCGACATGCTGCGAGTTCGCTTTGGACCGACCGGGCGCCTCAACATTGCAGGATTTGCAGCGGACAAAGCCGGAAAACTGCTGCACTCATACGACTGGCCGCCCGCCGCCAATCAGTTCCAATCGATTTCCTTTACCGGCGATATCTCAGATCCCGATTGTTCACATGGGGCGCGGCCATTTGCCATGGATAGCTGGCCGAATGGCGTTTCGGACGAAACGGTGCATTTGCTCTATATTTGCTATGTCAGCGCATTTTCCAGCTCGGCCCTGTGGGCCCGAATTTCGGATAGCGGCCAGCAACGCGCTGGAATATATGGATCCGTGTTAGGCCATTTGCCCGCTGTCGATCTCGTCCTAGACAGTACCGGGAAGGCACAGATGATCAGCCCCACCAGCATTTCCGGTGGATTGAGCCAAGGATCGCCAGAAGATGGAAGTGCGGAAACTTGGCCCACCGTTGCCGAAAATATTTATTTTGCAAACGAAGAGGACATCGATCCAAGTGCGCGCATCGCCCGCGATCCGCTGGGATATCTGCACATCGTATACGTCAAACCAGAGCTGACGGGCCCTCCCCGCTTCTATCATCTATCAAATGCAACGGGCAGCTGGCTGCCGGTCCAAGCCGGTCAGACGCTGCCCGATTTCAACAGTGCCTCCGTCATCGGGCGGCTAACCGCCCACTAACGAAGTGCCTCGATACTACCAGCTGCAAACCCAAGCTTTAATTTCGCACGCCGCACCGGCCTCGCGTCGGCATGCATTCAGAGCATAAGTCTCAGCCCAAGCGCGAGTCGTATGATAGGCCCAAAAAATGTGGTTGGTTGCGAGGTTCTTGGTCAACGCGGCGCAGCCTCCCTGAACCCAAACTGCAGGCGCACAATCACCTTGCCCACAATAAGCGTTGGACATCTGCATAGCGGCTGTAGCGTTGCCAGTACCGTAGGAGAAGCCAACGCGATCGGTCGCCGGAGAGTAGGAGATGGCACCGAAGGTGGAATAGTAAGGCTGGTAGTTCCAGTAACCCCAGTACGAATAGCCATAAGGCTGCCACGCTGGGTAGTTATAGTACGTCCATGGCCAGTAGCCGGCGACGATGGGATAGTAGCCCCAGCCGGTATATACACCGTTGTAGACGTAGTAACTGTGATTTGGTCGTGGATAGTATTGCGCTTCCGCTTCCTTCGATCCCATCGTCGTCATGACGAGCGCCAGTGCGAGAACCAGTTTCAAAAGTGTTTTCATGATTGTGACCCCCTCGTGGAAAAACCCATTTGGGAGTCTGCTTAACAGATTTTTAACGGTCTCGCCATGTCACATTGATGCGATCTGCGGGATCTTGGTTTTCAACTCGACCTTGACCTGAACCTTGTCCGAAATCATCTTATCACCCAGATTTTCAAAGAATTTTCCCGATCCATAGCGCACTTCAAAATCGGTCCGATCAAACTCCAAGTCGGCGACGATGCGGGTGATCTGGTCCTTTTCGGCCACGGTTTTGGCTTTCAGCCGAATGGGCTTGGTAATGCCTTTGATGGTCAAGGTACCTTCAAGGTCGTAGTTTTCCTTGTCGACCTTTTTGAAACTCGCAATTTTCAAATTCGCCTCGGGAAACTTGGCGGTATCGAAGAAGTCGCCCGAATGTAAATGATCGACCAGTTTCTTGTTCCATTGGGGATCCGTGAGGTCGCTGTTCTTGATACTCTTCATATCGACCACCACCGCCGCGGACTTCGGCGCATTCTTTTCATACTGGATTTCGCCGCTCTTCAGCTGCAGCGTGCCGACATGGCCGCCGCCGACGACCTTGGAGCCCGTCCACTCGACTTTGCTACCCGCAGTGTCAATTTGGAATGCTTCTGCAGCAGCGCCACTCGAGACTAACGTCGCCGCTACTGCCACTGACCATAGAGCTGATTTCATCGTTGGCCCCTTCTTTTGCTTGTCTGAATTGTGACGACCGCCGTCACATACCCAGCTTATCGGTCGTTTCATTAATTGCACAATCATTGTATTATGAACATATAGTTCTATTTATTGGACAATAAAATGGATCTTAACTCACTGATTATATTTGATAAAGTTGCGGAACTGAGCAGCTTTACCGCCGCCGCCAAGGCACTGAAGATACCCAAGTCTAACGTCAGTCTAAAGATCAGCCAACTCGAGGAAAGCCTTGGGTTGCGCCTCTTTGAGCGCTCCACTCGTAAGGTGCGACTAACCGAACACGGCGAAAAGATTAAATCGCTGACCCCGTCCTTGCTCGACAGCGTCCACGCCATTCGCGCTGCTGCTGAGGACGTCCACGAGGAACCGCGGGGCAAGGTTCGCATCAGCGCCCCCTACGATCTGGGGGCGCTTTTGGTCACCCACGTTGTCACCCCTTGCCTGCAACGATATCCGGAAGTGTCCATCGAGCTGGACCTATCCAATCGCTATGTGGATCTCATTCACGAGGGGTTTGATTTGGCTATACGCGCGTCCATGCGCGCTCTACAGGACTCAACACTGGTCGCCGTGAAGCTCTCGGTCAGTCGGTTGCGGTTCTTTGCCAGGCCTGGAACGGCCCTGGCCAAGATTCGTCGCCTAGAGGACTTACCGCCCGAGCAGCTTATCACCTTTGGCGGGACTTTGGCGCGAGTCCAGCGCGGACAGGAACAGGTGGCGTTAAAGAGTCATGCTCGGTTGAAGGTGTTCGATATGCTCACCGCCAAGCAGGCGGTCCTTGCTGGAATTGGCGTTGGATTCCTACCTGAGTTCGTCTGCCTCAAGGAATGCCAGGACGGGGACTTGATCAACATCCTGCCCGAGTGGTCGAGTGAAGAGGGTGGCTTTCACGCCGTTTACCCCACGCGGCGGATGTTACCACCAAAGACGCGGGTCCTGATCGAGGTTCTGCGCGAGGCTTTTACGGCCGTAAGGCCGGCCCTTTCACGCCCTTAAAGGGCCGCCCAGTAACGCCGCACAAAGGTCTCGTCGGCCTCGAACCACACGCGGCCTTCCAGCTGCCCACCGATGCCCTCGATGATCTTGATCGACGCCAGATTCCCATCATCACACGTGATCAATAGTCGGCTGAGCCCAAGTGCGCGACAAATGGGCAATGCCTGGCTCACCATGGAGGCCGCATATCCGCGTTGGCGAAAGACCGGCGCCACGGCGTAGCCGATGTGGCCGCCCCGCTCCATCAAAGCCGGCGAGAGCTGGTGGCGAATGCTGACGCGGCCGACAATGCGATCGCCGACAAAGCCGTAAAGCATGGAACTCGGCACTCGGCCCTGGGGCAGGCCTTCGCCGCGAGCATTCCTTTCCAGAATGCGGCAATGCTCGGCGAAGCTCATGCCCGGCTGCCAGACAAAGGTGTGCCATTCCCGATCGGCCTCGGGCCAATCCGCCAACCCCTGGAAAAATGCCGCTTCATCCGCCAGCGTTAGCTGGCGCAGAACGACGTCGACTTTCTTGTTGTCTGCCACGGGACCCGATCCTTCTAAGAACTCTCATAATCTCGATCAATCGAGATTATGAGAAAAGTTTTACCTGACGGATCCCGTCCAGCGGAATTTTCTGGACAGGCCCCCCGACCGTCGTTACTATTCCCGACTCGATTCGTTCGTCCTTGTATGCCAGCGTGGCGGAATCGGTAGACGCAGTGGATTCAAAATCCACCGTCCGCAAGGATGTGCCGGTTCAAGTCCGGCCGCTGGTACCATCTTAAAATTCGATGTCTATCCTAGCCGAACTTGGTCTCGGTCTCTACGTGCCCGCAATCGATCAATTGCGATTGGCTCGATCTGCCATCTCCTTGCACACACCCAGGCTGGCGTGAGGATTTCTCGCGGCGACTATTTGTGCCGAAACCGCATCGAGACTCTTCAGCTGGTGGTCAGCGCCCGTATAAGCCGCCAGGTACTCGTTGACCAAGGCGAGTGTCCGCTGATTCCAAGTTTCATTCGTAATCTTGGTGCGCGTGAGTTTGACGCCCCTGGCTCGCATGAGCTTGGTGATATTGTACAGGAATCCAGATTTAAAAAAGATTCCTAGACTCTGATCGACGGATTGCCGGTGAAATTTCTGGTGGTAGTCGGTATTGAGATTCGAGAATGTCGGCAGTTTGCTTGTTTCTATTCCGAGCTGCGTCCGGGCGAATTCCAAATCGATATTGAAACCACCAAAATCTCGATGCACGAATCGACCGGTTGGCATGCCATTTCGATCAAGTTCGAGGAGAACGTTCTGCGCATGCGGCTCCATGCTGATCCCGAACCGCACCTGAAGCTCTGTCCATTGAGCAATAAAGGGGGTTAATATTCGCTCGGCAAAAAACTCGGCACCATCCCGCCCGCTCGCTTCGACCATCTTCTCCAGTAGAGTTGGTCCGCCGTCGCTAGGTTTCGCATAAAGAGAAAATAAGGGGACAAGGCGGCGCCCTCGCGTTTGCAGCACATCCGAAATTTCACGAATGATCATGCCACCACGCTCCATCCCTTTCGGCATCAGTCCATAGGATTCACGCATGAACAGGAACGACTCAGGAAGCTTAGAACTCAGTTGCTCTAAGATCATGGCCGTACCAATGGAGCGGGCCACCTCGCCCGATGGGATGGTACGCACGACGCCGCCAATTTCTTTCGCCAGGCTCAACTTGGCAAAAAATGGATCTCCCTGCTCGGCCCAAGCGAGAATGGTCCGCGACGATGAGGTGGACGTAGCATAATAGTCGACTGTTTCCGTTGCCTTCGCGGTCAGATCTTTGAAGAACTCCTCCGACTCCGGGTGGACTAAAAACAAGACCTCTGGTTGGCCTCGGCGACTGCGACGAAAGTCTTTTGGCATCGCCGAATTTGGGGTTGCCGCTTCGTTGAATAGTGACTTCGCCAGCCAGTAACCCCTAAATTGAAAGACTTCGCCATTTTCAGGCGCATATCGCGGATCCTGATAGTTTTCTTTTGGAGTGGCAATGACCCGCTCGTCAAGTTCCCGTGAGATCAGTTTTTGCTCAGCATAGATCAGGTCCTGCACTGCTTGCGGCAGGAGATAGATCTTTGACTGAAATTGCGCGGAGGCTAAGCCCGAAAAGACGAGTAAAAGGTAAAGCGCCAAGGCAGAAGGGCGGAGAGGACTTCTCCACCGCGCGATCAACCCGGTCAGTAATGATGTTCTAATTAGCCGATACATCTCGTAGTTCCATGTCTCTTTAAAAATTTGAATGACTTACGGTCAGTATATCATCGGTCCATCTAGGAACCTTCTCCCCGCCGGCGACAAATACAAAAATGCCTCTGGACAGCGGGATTTTTTCCCCTTAACTCCATAAGGTTAATAGAATTTTCCGGACGCCGCACGTCCGAGCAGGGTCCCGCATGGGTGCTGGACCGTCGCCGAATCTTCACCGCTGAGGTGCCCATGTCGACCCACTTTGATGCACTGCAGAATCGAATTCAGCCACTGCGCGAACAACTTTTGAATCATGCGGTATACGAAGCGGTGCGCGACCAGCAAGGCCTGCAGATGTTCATGGAACATCATGTGGCCGCAGTTTGGGATTTTATGAGCCTGCTGAAGTCGCTGCAGCGTCGCCTTACCTGCACCACGGTGCCGTGGGTGCCGGCAGCGCAAGCGCACGCAGTTCGCATTCTCAACGAGATCGTCCTGACGGAAGAGTCGGACGAAGTGGAAGCGGGGCACTATCTCAGCCATTTTGAAATCTATCTCGGCGCCATGGCCGAAGTCGGCGCCCATCGTGAACCGATGATTGCTCTGGTTCAATCTCTGCATGCGGCGACTAGTCCTGATGCTGCGATTCAACAGCTGATGAATTCAGCGCTGCCCGCAGCGGCCAAAGCATTTTCACAAACAACATTTGCGCATGTGCAAGCACCCGTGCATGTATCCGCGTCCTCCTTCCTACTTGGCCGCGAAGATTTGGTGCCGCAGATGTTTCAGCGCTTGATCGTGCATTTGCCGCTGCCTGCAAACTCCCTATTCCGCTTCTATCTAAAGCGCCATATCGAGGTGGATGGCGATTCCCATGGGCCATTGGCACGGCAACTGCTGGAGCAATTGTGTGACCAAGATCAGCAGCGCTGGGACGAGGCCACGGCAGCCGCGATAGAGGCGCTCCAGGCCCGTCTGCTGTTATGGGATTCCCTGAAAGAGTTATTGGCCGTCAATGCAGTAGAGGCTGGCAGCACTGGCGCAGAATAGCGCCGAGTTGGAAATCCAAGAACTCGTCATTTGCTGCGGTGCACCTGCCATCGCTTTGGTTCCGCCTGCGTCAGAATTCCAAATCGAGCAGTTATTGTTGATGCAGCAGATGGCGAGTACGTCCTGCCCGACAACACCTCGTGGACAGTTGAGCAATGCGCTGCTCGAACGTTGGACGCTGAGCAGCACATGCGTTTAGTTTGAGACCGCATGCCGAAAATCGAACCGATATCGGTTGCCATACATATCGTAGGAAATGTTGATCGAACCGGCGACCAGCTTGGTTTCGCTGGTCTGATCGGCGTAAAGGAATTCGTAAGGAATCTCTGTTGTCGAAAACTCGGCTCCAGATGCCGGCCAAGCCAACTGCTCATACAGTTGCATGGAGGACAGACCACCCGCCGATGCGCCATCAGAATCATCCAAACCATAATTCACGGAGGTCACGACCTTACGGAAAGCGGTCAGGTCGGAGACTTCCACAAACTGGCCTGATTCAAAGGCATAGAACTTGACGTGCACGGCTGTGATAACGCCGCTCTGATCCGTCGTGACTTTCAACGAGGGAATGTAGACAACGGGATGACCTACGGAGTCGAATGGAGACGCCGGACTCAGATTGAACTGAGCAATCGAGGTTCCATCCTTGTGCACACTCCATGCGCCTTCGGGAGGCGTGTCGTCAATGGTGGTGTTGAAAAGGAAACGATCACCATCGGTCGAAAAGCTGCGCACAAACAAGGGCCCACTCGTCGAATCATGTTGATTGCCACACTCACGGGTGGTGCTGTGGCTCGTGGCATTGCTTGCGATCGCGGAGTGGCCTGCATTGCTGATGGGATTGTTAGGCCCGAAAGTCATTTCGCCGTAGGCGACATCGGCCGGCGGTACGATTTCCAGTAGGACCGACGATTCACTGCACACTTCATCGAAGGTCAGCTTTTCCGGATCGTTCACCGTGATATAAACCCCCATACTATCGTAAACCACGTCTGCCGGCTGACTGTAGACATTCTTAACAGCCGATGCCGCGCCCCCCCAGCTAAAAAATGGAATGAATTCCCAATACGTTTTTGCCTCAGGATTGGCGTTGGCAACGACGTTGACCAAGGTGCCCAGGGATCGGTTGGTCTTGGCGATGTCAGCAACGGAGGCAGAATTGGACTCATCAGCAAACAGCGAATCTAAATCACTGAGCATCGTCTCGGCCTTGCCCTCGGCATCGACATCACCCAGATCGACGCTGGCACCAGCTGCTAATTCCGCCGGTCTCTGGCCAACGAGCGCGCTCTCGCCTGCACCCGGGATGTTCACGATGCGCTCGATTCCCGCCATGCGCTCGGTTGCAAACACTGTGTCGTTTCGCAATACCAAAGCCCAGGAAACATCCGGAGCACGACCATTTTTTATATCCTCGCCATCTCTTGCATACGAACGGATCTTCGCCGAGAAGGTTCCATCTGCCGCCAATGGAAATTCTTCCGAAGGCAAAGATGTTCACAGCAAAGATCGGAAGTTTGTGGCATTTCTTTAATGTGTCGGGCGCCAGTT